>JAWLBL010000017.1:0-183382 GCA_041687695.1 Myxococcota bacterium
GCTCTACTGGGCCACACGAGCACGGCTGACGCCTCGCTTCGCTAGCCGGGCGGCCCCACAAGCCGAGCGCCTCGGTGCAATTCCCTACAGGCTCCTAGCACCGATCGTACGACCGACCTGTGCCGCGAGCTCGGCGTCGAGCGCGGGCGTCTCGGCCAGCTGCCGGATGAGTGACGTCCACTGGGGCAACTTCGCTTCGGCCGAGAAGCCGGCGCCGACGAAGGCGACACAACGCCCTTGCTGAATGTCGTCGATGAGGCTCTGGGGCAGGTTCACCATGGGGCGGCTCCGGGAACGTCGAACCTGGGGCCCGAGGGTTCGGCGTGGGTGGGGCCGGCGCAGCTCAGGTCGAGCCGGGCGACGGCGGCAACGCGGCCCGGGATGGGCCGGGGAGTCAGTCGCGGCTGGGGTACTTGGAGAGCTTGCGTTGCAGGGAGCGGCGGTGCAGGCCGAGGCGGCGGGCGGCCTCGGAGATGTTGCCGCCGCAGTCGGCCAGGACGCGGTTGATGTGCTCCCACTCGGCGCGGGCGAGGGTGGGGGCGCGGAAGTCGGCGGTGGTGGGGGTCAGCGGCGGGGCGGCGGACTTGTCGAAGGCGGCGAGCAGGTCGTCGACGTCGGCGGGTTTGGGCAGGTAGTGGACGGCGCCGAGACGGATGGCCTCGACCGCGGTGGCGATGCTGCCGTAGCCGGTCAGGACGACGATGCGGGTGGTGGGGTCGAGCGCGAGCAGGTCGCGGACCAGCTCGAGGCCCGACAGGCCGGGCATGCGCAGGTCGACGACGGCCAGCTCGGGCATGTCGTCGCGGGCCGAGGCCATGGCCTGGTCGTAGTCGGCGGCGGCGCGGACGTCGAAGCCACGGCGGGTGAAGGCGCGGACCAGGCTGGCGCGGAAGACGTCGTCGTCGTCGACCACCAGGATGGACGGAGGCGAGTCGGCGGCGGCGGGGGGCGGCGGTGGGGTCATCGGGCCCTCGGGGGTGGGGACAGGGGCAGCTCGACGTGGGCGCGGGTGCCGGCGCCGGGCTCCGAGGTCAGCTGCAGCCGGCCGCCGTGGGCCGCGACGACGGCGCGGGCCAGGAAGACGCCGAGGCCCATGCCCTTGCCGGTGGGGCGGGTGGTGAAGAAGGGCTCGCCGACGCGGTCGAGCAGGTCCGGGGGGATGCCGGGGCCCCGGTCGGCGATGTCGAGGGACAGGGTGTCCGCGTCGGCGCGGGCGGTGAGGGAGACGCCCTGGGGGCCGGCGGCGGCGATGGCGTTGTCGAGCAGGCCGCGGAGGGCGCGGGCGAGGTTGCCGGCTTGCACCGTCAGCGTGCGCGCGGCGAGGTCCGGGGGCACCTCGGGGGCGATCTGATGGCCCGCGGGGGACTCGGCGAGCGTGGCGGTGACCAGCTCGGCGACGGTGAGCTGCGTGACGGGCTCGCCGCGGGGCTGTCCGGCGTCGCCCGCCAGGCGGTCGAGCACGGCACGGCAGCGGCCCACCTCGGCGCGGATGAGGCGAGCGTCCTCGCGGGCGTCGTCGTCGGGGGGGGCGGCCAGGGCTTGCTCGAGCTCCTTGGAGAGCACGGCGATGGTGGACAGCGGGGTCGACAGCTCGTGGGCGGCGCCGGCGGCGAGGGTGCCCAGGGCGGCAAGGCGCTCGCTGCGGGCGGCCTGGTCGCGGGCGCGGGCCAGCTCGGCGTCGCGGGCGGCCAGGGCGCGGTTGATGCGGCTGGTGAAGTAGACGATGAACAGGGCGGCGACCGCGAAGGCGACCCACATCCCGCGCATGTGGACGTCCATGGCGACGTCGTGGCCGGCCGCGGCCTGGGCGTGCGAGTGGGCGTGGTGGGCGTGGGCGGCGGCGGGGGCTGCGAAGCGCATCGGGACGTGGTCGACGAAGAGCAGGGCGAACAGGCCCGCCGAGAGCGCCGCCAGCGGCCAGGTCCAGCGGGTGTCGAGGACGACCGCGGCCAGGGCGATGAAGACCAGGTAGAGGAAGTTGAAGGGGTTGCTGGGACCGCCGGTGAAGTAGAGCAGGGCGGTCAAGGCGATGACGTCGACGACCAGGACGGCGGCGACGTGGCGCGCGGCGATGGGGCGGTCCGAGTCCGAGTGGAGCCGCGCGTGGGCGATGACGTTCGAGAGCAGCTCGGCGCCCACGATGGCCATCAGCGGGCCCCAGGGCAGCATGAGGTCCACCAGGGCCACGGCCGCCAGCATGGTGAGCACCTGACCGATGAGCGCAGCCCAGCGCAGGCGGACCAGCCAGCGGAGGTTGGTCGCGTGGGCGTGGGCCGGCGTCGGGAGAGGCGAGGTCACGGGGACGTGGAGGCCTTCTGGGTGCCGCAATCGGTCGGTTCGGAGAGCGAGCGGGTGATCATGCAGCCCCAGGCCGGGGTCTGGCGCTGGGGCGGGGCGCCGGCGAGTGTGGCATCGAGCGCGTCGGCGAGCCAGGGCTGGCGATCGGGGGCGCCGGGGAGGCGCTCGTTGTCGATCCAGCCGCGGAAGGCGACCACGCCGTCGGGGGTGAGGACGACGGCGGTGGGGGTGCTGACGACGCCCAGGCGGCGGGCCAGGGCGCCGTGAGGGTCGTGCAGCAGGGGAAGCGGGGCGGACGCTGCGTGCCGGGCGAGGGTGGCCGGGTCGTCGTCGGCGTTGCTGGCGACGAAGACGAGGGCGACGCCGCGGGGGGCGTAGCGGTCGCGCAGGTCGGCGATGCGGTCGAGGTAGCGGCCGACGCAGGGGCAGCGGCTGGACCACCAGATGAGGACGGTCGCCGAGTGGGAGCGGGCGGTCTGGGCGAGGTCGAACGGGGCGCCGTCGGGGGCCAGCAGCGGGGCGGCGTCGGCGGGGAGGCGGTCGGCGGGGGCGGTGGTGGCGCAGGCTGCGAGCATGCTGGCGAGGGCGAAGGCGGCGGCGGCGAGGGCGGCGGCGAGGGCGGCGGCGAGGGAGCGTTTCATCATTAGAAGTGTCCGTAGCGCAGGCCGAGGGTGGTCGTGATGCGTCCCGGATGATTGTCACCGAGGCCGTCGAGGAACAGCCCGGAGTCGAGCGCGGCCTGGGCGGTCCAGTTGGGGGTGAGGCGCCACGAGGCGGCCAGGCCCAGGCCCAGATCGGCGCGGTCGGAGCCCTCGATGGAGCGGCCGGCGAGGGTCAGCGGGGCCTGCCAGGAGGCGCGGGTGACGAGGCTCAGGACCAGATCCCGGGACAGCTCGGCGCCGCCAGCGGCCACGGCGGAGAGCTCGACGCCGTAGCGTTGGGTGGCGTCGACGTCGGGGCGGTGGGCCGGGAGGGGGACCGAGACGCCGAGGTCGAGGCGGGCGTACCAGGGCAGGTGGGTGCGCTCGAGGCTGAGGCCGGCGGAGGCGACCCAGGCGCCGCGGCCGGTGACGTCGACGCCCAGCGGGGTCGTGGCGTCGTGGGTGGCGCGGCCGGTGGGGGCGGTGACCGTCGCGGTGAGGGCGACGGCGGGCAGCTCGACGTACTCGCCGACGGCCAGCAGCTCGTAGCGCAGGCCCGCGGAGACGTCGGCGAGGCCGGTGCCCAGGTCGTCGGTGGGCGTGGCGCCCTGGGAGGCTCGGCGGTTGACCAGCCAGGGGACGCGGGCGAAGGCGGAGGCGCGGCGGGAGAGGGCGGCCATGCCCCACAGCTCGGTGCGCCACTCGAGGTCGGCGTAGTCGCGATAGGGGCGCCAGCGGCCGGCCTGGTCCCAGTCGCCCAGCGCGGGCGAGACGGAGGTGCGCAGGCCCACCGCGAAGTCCTCCCAGATGAGCAGGCGCCCCGCGCCGAAGGCGGTCGCCGACATGCAGCAGGCGGCGGCGTGGGCGGCGGCGGGGGCGGCGACGGCGGCGAGCAGGGTCGCCGCCGCGGCCAGGCTGGCGCGGTGGGGGCGCATGGGGTCAGTTCACCTCGACCGGGAGGTCGAGCGACCCCTCGCGGCCGGCGCCGTCGGTGGCGGTGACGTGGACGACCCAGGGGCCCTTCATCTGGAAGGTGACCGGGAAGGCCTGGTAGTCGCCGGCGCCGAGGTCGGTCACGGTCGGGGTCTCGGTGGAGCCGTGGCCGTGCGAGGGCATCTGGGGGTCGACGACGACCGTGGCGCCGGCGATCGGGTCGCCGTCGGGGTCGGTGAGGTGGATGTCGAGGGTGTTCTGGCCGACGGCGGCGGTGGCCGTGAGCGTGGCCGTGACGGTGAGGGTCTGGGGGGTGGGGGTGGGGTCGGAGCCGTCGCTGTCGCAGGCGGCGGCCAGCAGGGGCAGGGTGAGGGCGAACAAGGCGGCGAGCAGGGGCAGGGGGCGTGGGCGCATGGGGGCTCCGGGGTCGGGCGGACGCGTGGCCCGCGTGGGTGGTGTCCGACTGATACCAACCCAGGGGCGCGGCGGGGATGTGACACGTTGTCGCAGTGCGTGATCGGGGCGGCTGGGGGACGGGGCGCGGAGGTGCGTGCCGGGTCGGGGGGCTTGGTGCGGTCGGGGCGGGTGAGGGCGCGGGCGGTGGGGCGGTCGGGGTCCAGGGCGCCGGCGGCACGGGCCGGAGCGCTGGCGGGCGGCGCGGGTCGGGGGCCGGCGGGCGGCACGGGCCGGAGCGCTGGCGGGCGGCGCGGGTCGGGGGCCGGCGGGCGGCGCGGGTCGGGGGCCGGCGGGCGGCGCGGTGGGGTCGCGGGGCCTCACCGGGTGGGGACTGCCGGTCCTGACGCGGTCGGGCGTGGTGGGCGCGGTCCGTCCAGGGTCGGCGGTTCCTGGTGGGTGGGGTCGGGTGTCCCCAGAGTGGGGGACGTGGGGGCTGGATGGGCCTGAACGCATGCGCAGTTTGGTGGGGGCCCAGGTGGCACGGCACGTGCTTTGGACGGGGCGCGCGTCGAGGTGCGGGCGGCGGGAGAGGGCGGGGAGCGCGGAGGCGGAGGAAGGCGGATGGGTGCGCAGGGGCGGGAGCAGCAAGGGAGGAGCGCGCGTCGGGTGTGGTCGGGGCACGCTGGGTACGGGAAGGGGAGCCGTGGTGGTGAGGTTGGTGGCGAGCCGGTGCGAGTCGACGGCCGACGCGGGCTTGGGACGCCACGGAGCGGCGGCGCGCCGAGGATCGACGAAGGCGGTTGTCTGGGAGCGGGCGCGGTGGCAGGGTCTCGGGCGTCCCGTTCGAGGCTCAGCGGTCCGGGAGCAGTCGAGATGGTGGTCAGTCAACGCAACGAGACGGCGGCGGCGCGAATCCGAGAGGCCGAGACGCTCGAGGGCATGTACCGGACGATCGCGGCGGCGCGGCTGCAGTATCTGGCTGATGCGCCGGTGACCGCCTTCAGCGACAGCCCCGGCGCACGGGACAAGGTGCTGATCCAGGCCTGGGAGGCGGCCGCGCAGCTGTCGAGGTGCAAAACCCTGGGGCAAGCGCTGGCGAGCGAGGCCTTCGAGGAGCGGCTGGTGTCCCTGCTCGGTTTCGACCGCGGGGGCGAGCTGCTGGGGCTGCTGCGGGACTGGCTGGCCGAGGTGGCGAAGCGAGGGCGGCTCGATGAGGGCGTCGACGAGGGGCCGACGCCAACACGAAGTGCTCCAGAGCTGTCAGCGTGGGCCAAGGACGAGGGTTTGGGGGACGCGCTCCAGGCTTCCGTGTACACGGTCGTGGAGCGGCACTCGCCCGACGCGCGATGGGCGGCCAAGCGACGGCTCTCCACGGTGGCGGCGCTCCTGACGCAGTCCAGACTGCCGACCCACCTGCTGGGCGCCGCTCAGGCCTATCTCGAGGCCGAGCATCGCAGGAGGCGCGAGCTGCTGGACCGCGAGGCTGCGTGGCTAGAGGGGCTGACCCCGCCAGCGTCACCCCGCGTCCGCGAGGCCTTCGAGCGCCTGCTCGTCCTGCGTCGGCAGCTGCGACAACGGACCGTGGCTAGACACCAGGGCGAGGCCGGGGCGCTGCAGGTCGCTCTGGATCGCGACGGGCCCTCGGTGGTGGTGTCCGAGGGCGCCTACTACTGGGAGCAGCATCGGACGACGCTGGGCGTCTCGGCCGAGCGCGTGCACATCGGCTGCTCGTGCCCGGGTGACCTCCCGAGTCGATGCAGCAAGGCGGTCACCGCCCTGGACCACGTGATCGCGTTGCTCTCCCAACCTCCATCCGGTTCCGAGGCGTTGGCCGGGCAGCTGGCGGCCGAGCTGGAGCGGCCCGCATGGAGCCGGCTGCTGGCGGAGCTCGAGGGCGCGCTGACGGGTGCAGAGGACCCCCGGGGGGCCCAGGCCGCCGAGGCCTTCGAGGTGGGTTGGCGGGTGCGGTCGAATGGCGGCGGCTACACGATCAACCCGCTGGAGTGCCGGTCCAAGGCGAAGGGGGCTGGCTGGCGGGTGACAGCGGCGCGGTTCGCGGCCCTGTGGGCGAACTCCGACGGTGGCCTGCATGGCGCGGACCACGCGGTGCTCTCGATGCTGATGCCGGGACCCGACTCGACGCCGCCGGAGGACCGGCGGTGTTTCGTCGACCGCGCGACCGCCCACCTGGTGCTGGCGCGCCTGGTGGGCCACCCGCGGGTGTTCGGCGCGCGGAGCACGCCTGTCGCCGTGAGCCGGGCCCAGTGCGAGATCGCGGTCTCGCGCGACGAGGAAGGGCGCATGCACCTCCAGCCGCAGCTCGACGGGCGGCCGCTCGACCCGGGGGAGCTGATGCGTGTCGCATCGCTGCCGGTGGCGAACGGCTGGGCGGTGAAGGAGGACGCCACTGGGGACTTCGTCCTCATCCCGATGACCCGGGCGCTCAAGCGGACCCTGGATGTCCTGAGCCGACGCGGGCTGCGCGTCGACGGAGACGGGGCTCGCGCCCTCATCGAGCGGCTGCCCACCATGGGGGACGTGCTGCCGATGGCGCTGGCGCCCGAACTCAGGGGAGTCGAGGTCGTCGCGGACCCGCGGCCGCACGTGGGCCTGGGGTTGGTCGGTGACGGGCAGCTGTTGGTGCGCGCGTGGGTGCATCCCCTCCCTGAGGGAGGCGTGCGGACGCCCGGCCGCGGAGCGCGCGAGGTCTACGCGGTGCGCGACGGCGAGCCGGTCCATGCGGTCCGAGACCTCGACGAGGAGCGTCGGAGGCTGCTGGCGCTGGCGCTGCCCGAGGGCACCTCGAGCCAGGAGGGGGCGCTCGTCTCCGATGTCGCCGAAGCCCTGATGCTGACGGAGCGCTTGGAGGCGGCGCAGGACGAAGCCGTCGTGACCTGGGGCGAACGGCGTCTGCGTGTGCTCCAGGCGTCCAGCGCCGGCCAGGTGCGCTTCGCCGTGCGCGACATGAAGCACTGGTTCGGCGTGGCGGGCGCCATCGAGGTCGACGGCGGCGAGGTGTCGCTGGACGAGGTACTGAAGGCGCTGGGCAGCGGCCAGCGCCACGTGCGGGTGAAGGGCGACCTGTGGGTGCGGCTCGAGCAGCAGCTGGTCGACGCGCTGGCGCCGACGTTGGACGGCCTTCATAGCGGTCGACATGGGCTCGAGGTGTCGGCGGGGCTGGCTCCCGTCGTCGAAGCGCTGGCCGAGGCCGGGGCCGTCGTCGAGGCGCCGCCGTCGTGGGTGGGACGCGTCGGGCGGATGCGCGAAGCGCAGGGTTGGGAGGCGCCGCTGCCAGAGGGCTTGCGGGCCGAGCTGCGCGACTATCAGCTCGCTGGGTATCGCTGGTTGGCGAGGCTGGCGCGCTGGGCGGACGGGGCGTGCCTGGCCGATGACATGGGGCTCGGCAAGACCCTGCAAGCGCTGACGCTGCTGCTGCACCGGCAGGCGCAGGGGCCGGCGTTGGTCGTGGCGCCGACCTCGGTCGGCTTCAACTGGCTGCGCGAGGCCGAGCGCTTCGCGCCCTCTCTGCGCGTGAACGCCTATCGCGGGGCCGGCCGCGAGCGACTGCTCGAGGGACTGGCGGCCGGGGACGTGCTGGTCACCAGCTACGATCTGTTGGCGCGCGATGCCGAGGTGTTGGCCGGGGTCGCGTGGGCGACCGTGGTGTTCGACGAGGCGCAGGCCATCAAGAACGCCGACACTCGCCGGGCCAAGGCGGCCTTCCGGCTGGAGGCGTCGTTCCGGCTGGCCCTGACCGGCACGCCGGTCGAGAACCGGACCGGAGAGCTGTGGAGCCTGTTCCGCGTCATCGCGCCGGGGCTGCTGGGCAGCCTGGAGGCCTTCACGAAGAGGTGGGTGGCGCCCATCGATCGCGATCAGGACGTCGACGCGCGGGCGCGTCTGGGGCGGCTGGTGCGGCCCTTCATCTTGAGGCGGCTCAAGGGCGAGGTAGCGCGCGAGCTGCCCGAGCGGACCGAGGTAGTGGTCGAGGTCGAGCTGTCCTCGGCGGAGCGGCGGCTGTACGAGGACGTCCGCAAGGCCGCGCTGCAGGTGCTGACCGACGAGACGCTGGGGCTCGCGCCCAACGAGCGGCGCTTCAAGGCACTGGCAGCAATCACGCGGCTGCGGCAGCTGGCCTGCCACCCCAAGCTGGTGGACGAGGGGGCGAGCGTAGGCTCGTCGAAGCTGAAGCGGGTCGTGGAGCTGCTGGGCGAGCTGCGCGACGAAGGGCACCGGGCGCTGGTGTTCAGCCAGTTCACGGGGCACCTGGCGCTGGTGAGGCAGGCGCTCGAGGCCGAGGGGTTCGCGATCCGGTACCTGGACGGATCCACTCCCGAGGCGAAGCGCCGGGAAGAGGTGGACGCGTTCCAGGCCGGCGGGGGGGACGTGTTCCTCATCTCGCTGAAGGCGGGCGGGACGGGGCTGAACCTGACGGCCGCGACCTATGTGCTGCACCTGGACCCGTGGTGGAACCCGGCGGTCGAGGACCAGGCCACCGACCGCGCGCACCGCATCGGCCAGACCGAGGCCGTGACTGTGTATCGGCTGGTCGCGACGGGCACGATCGAGGAGTCCATCCTGGCGCTGCACGAGTCCAAGCGCGCGCTGATGGCGGCGCTGATGGATGGGACCGGCTCGTCCGCGGCCCTGTCGGCCGACGAGCTCGTGGCGCTGATCGCCTCGGAGGGGAGCGCCACGTTCGGGTCGGAGGGCGACGCGGAAGAGGAACCGACTGAGCAGCAGGCGGCGGCGGCAGGACCGGGCGGCGAGGGGCATGACCGTGTGAGCACGCGCTCGGAGCCGGCAGCGGCGGAGCGGAAGCGCGCCGACCAAGCAGCGGCACCAGCGAAGGGAGGCCGCCCTGTGGGGTCGGAACCGGTCGCTGCGGCCGCGGTCCCAGAGGGAGCGCTGAGCCTGCAGGCGCTGGAGGAGGCGTTCGTTCTGGCGCTGGCCGACTCGTCGTTGGGGGCGGCGTCGCGGCGCAACTACGAGCGCAACGGCCGACGCTTTCTCGAGGTCCTGCGCGAGCAGGGGTACGAGCACTTGACCGCCGCGCAGCTGTCGGAGGCGACCTGGCAGGTCGTCGAGCTGCTGGCCGAGGGCGCGATCGAGGCGCCCGCGTCGGCGGTCAAGCTCTACCCGATGCTGGCTCGCAAGATGCTGGACCTGTTGTAGCCCTCATCCCATCGCCGGGTGAGGTCGGGACTTGGTAGCGCGCCGTCGGTGCGAGCGCCGACGGCGCGGGTGTGGGCGTGTCGATGCGGCTTGGGCGTGCGGTGGGGCGGCGCCGGCGAGGGGCTTGTCCCTAGGGAGTGCGGTGGGGCGGCGCCGGCGAGGGGCTCGCTGCGGCATGCCGGTCCGGGTGTGACGAGTGGGTTGGTGGGCTCAGGTGGGCTCGGGCAGGGACAAGAGGACCTGCAGCCCCGAGGCGCGGGTGATGGTGCGGGAGAGGGTCAGCTCGAGCTGGTTCCCGGTGGCCAGGAAGGAGGCGCGATGTTTGGCGCGGGTGAGCGCGGTGTAGACGAGCTCGCGGGTGAGGATGGGCGACGGAGGTTGATCGGGATCGGGGAGGACCACGAGCGCCTCCCTGAACTCGGAGCCCTGGCTCTTGTGGACCGTCATGGCGAAGCAAGTGTCGTGCGGGGGCATGCGCGAGCGCGGCAGGTAGGCGAGGTCGGGGCCGTCGGCGAAGACGGCCTCGAGCTGCCCGTCGGCGCGGCGGACGACCACGCCGACATCGCCGTTCATGCGGCCCACGACGTAGCTGTTCTCGGTGACGATCACCGGCCGGCCGGCGTACCAGTCGCCCCTGGGGTCGAAGCGCCGGGAGGCGGGGGCGTCCGCGGTGGCCTGGGCCAGGGCGTCGGCCACGGCCCGGTTGAGCCCCGCCACGCCATAGGGGCCGCGGCGCAGCGCGCAGAGCACCCGGAAGGCGTCGAGCGCCCTGAGGACGTCGCGATGGTGGGCTCGCTCGGCGTCGCCGGTGGGCGGCGTTTGGCTGGTGGCGAGGTGGACGAGCGAAAGATACTGGCTCGCGGCGTGGGTGAGTGCTCGGCTGCGAGCCTCGGCGGTCGAGCCGGCGCTCGACGGCGAAAAGTGCGTGAAGGGCGCATAGCCGGCCTGAGGGGCCGCCGACAGCAACGTGGACAGCGCCAAGGGCACGTCGCCGCGGGCCAGGGCGTGGGCCACGTCGGCGATGGGGTTGGGGCGCTCGGCCTCGGGGAGCGCGCCGGCGGCGCCACCGCTGTAGCGATGGAACTTGACCAGGTGGGCGGCGCCGTCGGCCAGCGGCGCGTCGGTGGACGTGGTCGTGGGCAACGTCCCGGTGACGACCGAGCCGAGCTGCTGGGCCACGGCCGGGCTGTATCCATCGGCCGCGCGGACGCTGGCGCGGAGATCGGCCAGCACCGAGCCCGCCTCGACGCTGGCGAGCTGGTCGGGGTCGCCGACCAGGATGAGGCGCGCGTCGTCGCGCACCGCCTCGATGAGCTTGGTCATCAGGGCCAGGTCGACCATCGAGCTCTCGTCGACGATGACCACGTCCTGAGGCAGGCGACGGGCTGGGCCATGCCGGAAGCGGGACGGGTTGGCGGGGTTGAAGCCGAGCAGGCGGTGAAGGGTCGAGGCCTCGAGGTTCTTCATGGCCGACCGGCTGCGCTCGTCGAGGAGCTCGGAGGGCAGGGCGGCGAGCGCCTGGCCCAGCGACTCCTTCATGCGCACGGCGGCCTTGCCGGTCGGAGCGGCCAGGGCGATGTCGAGGCTGCGAGGGCTCCCCTGCACCTGGTGGAGCAGGGCGCCGAGCGTGCGCGCGACGGTGGTCGTCTTGCCCGTGCCGGGGCCGCCGGTGAGCAGGACCAGCGGCCGCAGGGCGGTCAGCGCGGCGGCGACCTGCTGCCAGTCGGGGGCTCCGTCGGCGCCGGCATTCGGGAAAAGGGCCGTCAGGGCCTGACGCAGGCGTTCCATGTCCACGGCGGCGCCGGCGAGCTGGGCGGCGCCCGTGGAGCGCGAGCGGCGGCGCAGGGCGGCGGCCAACCGGGCCTGGTAGTCCCAGTAGCGGTGCGTGTACAGCAGGCGGCCGTCGAAGACGAAGGGCGTGCGGTCGGTCACCTCTGCGGGCCCGTCGGTCCGCGTCAGGAGGGGGGCACCGACGGCGACGACGCGATCGCGCCACGCGACGAGGTCCTCTGGCCATTCGAGCGGTTGCGGCGTCGCGGTGTCCTCGGCGACGCCCGCGTCGGCGTCGACTTCGGTCGCCGGGCTCGGGCGCTCGTCGCGGACGACGGTCTGGTCGAGGCGCTCGAGGGCGACGCCGACGTGTCCGGTCCGGGGTCCACGGACCACGAACGCCAGGCCGAGCAGCACTTCCGGGTCTCGCACGCCAGCGCGGTCGGCCAGCGTGTCGACCACGTGCAGGTCCGTCAGGTCCAGCAGCCGGGCCTCGATGAAGCATTGGGCGCGGCTCGCGAGGTCGGCGTTGATGAGGGTGGGCGTCCTCATGGGGCGACCTCCAGGCGCTCGTCGGCGGCGCGGTCGAAGCAGTCGGAGAGGGCCGCGATCACCCGGGCGGGCGGGGCGTCGAAGAAGACGCCGAGGGGGCCAGCGCCGGGCGCCTCCGTGTCGCTCATGCCGCGGATGAAAGCGTAGTAGGCGCCGCCGACGTGGGTGTCGTAGTCGTAATCGCGGATACGCGTGCGGAGATAACGGTGCAGGGCGACCAGATAGAAGTGGTACTGCAGGACGTAGTTGTGCCGCGCCATCTCGACTTCGAGGAAGTCGCGTCGGTAGTGGCCGGCGCGGGAGACGGCGCGAGCGCCGTCGGTGGGGCGCTGGCCGACGATGCGGTTGGTCTTGTAGTCGAGCACGTAGTAGCGGCCAACGCGGTCCCGGAAGACGAGATCGATGGAGCCGGTGAACCATCCGCGCATCGCGCCGAACCGCATCTCGTCCAAGCTGGCGAGGTAGCGCGACCAGAAGGGCGAAGGGTCGGCCCGCAGGTGCAGCGCGCGGCGGATCTCGTCGCCGTCGACCGTGCCGTACGCGCCGCCCGCGCGATGGGCGAGCGTGAAGTCGAACTGCAGCTCGTCGAGTCGCTCCGTCAGCGGCAGGTCGGCCAAGGCCAGGTCGCCGACCGGTCCGCCGAGCGGCGCGCGGAGGATGGACGGCAGCACGTCGGCCAACAGCTCGTGCTGCGCCGCGTCGGGGAAGCCGTTGCGGACACCCAGCGCGCCGATGAGCGCCAGGGCCTCGCGGCCCGCGGTCGGCGCGCCGGCGGCGTCCCAGGCGCGTTCACGCAGGGTGCCGTCGTGCGCCGGCCGGAAGTCGAGCTGTTCGAAGACGGCGTGGACCCAGGTGCCCGCCTCCTTGCCGCTGCGCAGCGTGTCGAGAGGGACGGGGTCCCCCTCGACAGGGCGGTCGGGCCACCGCCAGGCGTCGGTGAGGGCCGGCGCGTCGCCGTCGGTGTCCTTGGCGAGGGCGTCGGCGTCGGCGCCCACCTGGGGCGTCGGCTCGAGGGCGATGTCCTTGCCGCGGGTCAGGGCCGTGTAGGACAGGCGGCGCCAGGACAAGTCCAGGCCGTCGCGCTCGAAGACGCGGACCTCGTGCGTCGGCGAGGCGGCCGGGGTCGCGGGGCCTCTCCAGAGGACGGGCTGCCGTGGTGGCGGCTCGCAGTGAGCCAACGCGATGCGGCCTCGCGAAGTGGCGGCCAGTCGCTCCAGGTGATCGACGAGCGCCGCTCGTGCCGCGCTCACCGCGTCGGGATCCTTGCCGCCGAGGGCAGCTCTCACCGCGGCTTCCGCCCGCTCGCGGCGGGTAGGGGCGTCGCCCGGCGAGTCGCCGTGCAGCAGGTGGGCCAACGGCGAGCAGTCCGAGCCCGAGCCCCCTTTGCCGCCAGCCAGCCCCCAGTAGACGACGCATTGGTGGACCGCGCGAGTGAGGGCGACATACAGCAGCCGCAGGTTCTCCTCGTGCGCCTCACGCGCCGCGGCCTCGCGCAGGGCCATGCGTCGCGTGCTCTTGGTGTCCAGGCCCAGATCCAGCCGCACCGCGAAGCCGCCGTCGGCCAGGCGCTCGTGGTAGTGCAGCGGCGCGGTGCCATCGCGTCCCAGCCGGCTGCCGTCCCAGAAGAACGGCACGAACACGATGGGGTACTGCAGCCCCTTGGACTTGTGGACCGTCACGATACGGACCGCGTCGGCGTCGGTCTCGAGGCGAAGCTCGGCGCCCTCGCCGGCCTCCTCGCCCTTGTGGCGGCGTTCGCGCAGCCAGTGGAGCAGCCCCGCGGGAGAGAGCCGGTCCCGCAGCCAGGCTTGGTGCGCCAGCTCGGCCAGATGCCTGAGGTTGGTCAGGTGGCGTTCGCCGCCCTCCAGGGCCAGAAGGCGCGCCACGCCATCGCCACCGCCGTCGGTCTCGCGGTGCACGCGGTCCATCGGCGCCTCGGCGCCTTCGGCCGGCGCCTCGCAGCGCGGGTCGGCATCCGCCAGGGCGTGTTCCCAAGCGACGATGAAGCCGCGGGCCTCGAATCGCTCGCGCCAGCGGCGCACCTTGTCCATCCAGGCCGCCCAGCGGCGCTCGGCGGCGCCGTCGGTCTGCTGGCCGCCGTTGCTCGGCTGGCCGCCGGCGCTCCCACCGATCATCTCGTCCGCCCGCCAGCCGAACAGCGGCGTCGCGGCCAACGCGCGGGCCGGGCCGTCCTTGCCGCGCTCGTCCAGGGCCGCCAGCCAGCGCTCGAGCCAGGTCGCCTCCTCGCTATCGTAGACACTCCCGGCCGAGGAGATGACGGCGGGGATGGCGCGATCGGTCAGCGCCCGGTGAAGCAGGCGAGCCTGTCGATTGGTGCGGACCAGGATGGCCACGTCGCCGGGTCCCGCCGGCCGGCGGCGGTCCTTGCCATCGCTCAGCGTCGGCGGCGCCTCGAGGAGATCGCGCACGTCGTTGGCCACGGTCTGGGTCAGCAGCCTCGTCGCCAGCCCCTTGCTCGGGGCCTTGTCGCGACCCGCCCAGTCACCGTCGAACCAGCGCAGCCCGAGCGGAGCGTCCAGTCCGGTCGGGGCGGCGGCGGGCCACTCGATGCGTTCGGGTTTGGCCGCGCCGACCTCGGGGAAGCCGATCGCGTCGTCGTCGACGAAGATCCCTTCGCGGTCCAGGTACAGCTGCCCGATCGCCTCGACGAGCGACGGGTCCGAGCGGTGATTGGTGTCCAGCGTGCAGCGGTCGGCGACCGAGTGGGCGGCGCCCCGGTACACGAAGATGTCCGCGCCGCGAAAGCCGTAGATGGCCTGCTTGGGATCCCCGATGAGGAACAGGTAGCGATCTCTTGCGAACACCGTTTCGAAGATCGCCCACTGGACCGAGTCCGTGTCCTGGAACTCGTCGATGAGGGCCGCCTGGTAGGTCTCGCGCAGGGCGCGCGCGAGCTCGCCGTCGGCGCCGGTCGCGCGCAGGCGGTCGGCCACGCCCACCAGCAGGTCGTCGAAGGACATGGCGTTCTGGCGCGCCATGCGGGTTTGGAGCTGCTCGCGCGCATGGCGCGCGAAGTACAGCCGCATCGCCAGCGAGAGCCGCTGGGCCAGCAGTGGCAGCTCGACAAGCGCGTGCAGGACGGCCGGGATGGGCGGCAGCTGCTTGTTCTTGAGCGGGATCATGCGCTCGGGTGTGAGGCACTTCAGGTCGATGTCGCAGCCGATGGCCACGCCGGGTTCGGCCGTCAGCCAGGCGTCCACCTCGTCGATGCGCTTGTTCACTGTGGTTGGCCGGTAGCTTCTCTGGTCGAGGATCCGGCCTTCGGCGCAGCGAGCGAAGAACGCCTCGACCGCGTCGCGTCCCCCTCGGCGCCAGGCATCGGCGACCGGCCGGCTGGCCGCATCCCAGGCGGCCAGCACCTCGGGTCCGGACATGGGCGACACTGGCGCTTGCTCGCCGTCGTCGGCTTCGACCAACTCGGGCCCCAGCAGCGCGTCACGCGTGTGAGTGACGGCGCGCGCCAGCTTCAGCGCCTTGTCGCGATCGAGCCGGCACGTGTGAGCTACGAAACGCGCGAGGCGGACGTCCTGGTGGCGTTCGCGGCTGAGGAAGTCGTCGACGATCTCCTCGAGCAGGGCCGAGGTGTCCTCGAGGAGCGTCGCCTCGAGGCGAGCGCCGGCCTCGAAGGCGTGCTTGGCCAGCACGCGCTGGCAGAAGCCGTGGATGGTGAAGATCGAGGCGGCGTCGAAGCTCTCGGCCGCGACCCGCAGGCGGCGGGCGCGGCGGGTCCGCTCGTCGGGGGGGCAGTCCGCCAGCAACGCCAGGACCGCGTCTGTGCCGGGCTCTGGGCTCGGCGCGGTCAGCGCGTCCGAGAGGCGGCCCAGCTCGGCCCGGATGCGGGCGCGCAGCTCCGCCGTCGCCGCCTTGGTGAAGGTGACCACCAGGATGTCGGCGATGGGCAGGGCGGCCTCGGCGACCAGCCGCATCACGATGGCCGTGATGTTCCAGGTCTTTCCGGTGCCGGCGCTGGCCTCGAGCAGCACCGGACGGGGCGTCAGCGTACGGTCGATGCGCCAGGGGGCGAGTTGGTGGGTCACGCGGCACCTCCAGACTTGGCACTTCCGGCGCTCTTCGACGGGGCCGCCTCGGCCCTGGCACGCAGCATGGGAGTCCAGAGCCACTCGGCGAGGCGGGCGAAGCGCTCGGTCCGAGGGTCCGCTTGCGTCTCGAAGGGAGCGGTCAGCCCCCAGACCGCGGCGATGAACGGATCCTCGACGTCCCCGGAGGCGGCATGATCGTGGTCCCCTGGCTCCCACGCTTCTATCGCGCCCTCGATGGCGCTGGCTCGCAACGCCTCGTCGGCGTCGTCCCAGGGACACTGCTCCTGGTACAGGCAAGTCGCGAGCGCTTGGGAGCTGGACATGAACAGAGGCAGCGGCTCGCACAGGCCGCGCGTGCGCTCCTCCAGCATCTGCGTCAGCAGCTCGCGCGCTGCGTCGGCGGCATCGGGGCCGCTCGGCGTCGGCAGTCGCAGCGCGAGCTCACACGCCCTGTCCCCGGCGTACCCGACCAGCCGAACGGTCAGAGGTTCGCCGGGCAGGCTGCACTGGGCGGCCAGCAGCAGCACCCACGCGCGGAGCAGGTGCTTGGGCCGGTCGATGTTGCTGGTCTGCAGGTAGAGCACGGTGTCGCCGCACACGTGATCGATCTGGCCGCGCAGCGTGACGCCGCCCAGTGGCAGCGAGACCTCGAGGGGCCGCGAGACGACCAGGTCGTCGCGGCACAGGTCGAGGATGGCTTCGACCTTGGCGCGTTGCTCTTCGAGAAAGTCGCCGGCGGCGGCGCCCAGCGGCAAGCGCCCCTCGGCTCGGAGGCGCCGGGCGGCTCTTTCCCAGGCCGCTCTCGGCTCGCGTCGCTCGAGCTCGGCGCGCACCCGCGTCTCCAGCAACGCGTTTCGGACGCTCCACGACGCGAGGTGGTCGAGCACGACGGGCTCGCGGTCCTGCAGCTCGTCGGTCCCGTCCCGCAGCCAGAGTTGCAGCCGCTCGCGCAACAGCTGGCGGGTCGGGTTCTCGAGGAAGCGCGTCAGCTCGTCCAGCGTCACCGAGGCCAGGTTGCCCTCGGGGGGGGGCAGCGTGCGTCCTCCGTCGAACAGCAGCGACCGGGGGCGGCGCTCGCCATCCATGGAGGCGCGGGCGGCGAGCAGGGCGCGGTCGAAGCTCCACGCGTGCCGCAGCCGCCCATCGACGGCGCCAGGTCGGAAGTTGGCGGTGCTGAAGGGCTGCAGCGGGTGGTGGACCAACAAGCGCCTGGACGGAGGAACGTTGTCCTCGCCCCAGACGAAGCGGGCGTCGATGGCCTCGAGCAGCTCGGCGACGGGGACCGCCGGGGGGATCTCTTCGGACGTGCGCACGTCGCGGCCCGAGTAGAGGACGAGGAAGTGATCACGCGCCGACAACAGCGCCTCGAGGAACAGGTGACGGTCCTCGTCGCGGCCGTCGCGGTCGCCGGGGAGCGGACGTCGCGCGGTCAGGTCGAAGCTGGGGCGCTGTGGGCGGCGCGGGAAGGCGTCGTCGTCGAGGCCCAGCAAGCAGACCACCCGGAAGGGGACGCTTCGCATGGGTTGCAGGGCGCAAACCGTGACCGCGCCGGTGACCACCCGGTCGCCCTTGGCGGGATTGTCCATCTGCCCTTCGAGCAGCGCGCGCACGGCGGCGGCGGCGACCGGGCCGTCGTACAGCTCGCCCGAGCGCGTCAGGCCTTCGAGGACCTGCTGGACCTGCTGGGTCAGCCAGGCGGCCGCGTCCGACGGGGCGGTCACGGTCTCGATTGCGCGGGTCAGCTCGGTGGCCCACTCTGCCAGCGGGCGGGGGCGCCGCAGGCTCTTTCGGACCGCGAACAGGGTACGCAGCGCCTCGGCGAATCGGCCGAAGCGCCGCGCCCCGTCTCCTTCCATCGCGTCGACCGGCAGGATGTCCTGCCACAGCGAGTCGCCGTCGTCGGCCATCACCACGCCGAGCGCCAGCCGGTCGAGGCCGAAGGCCAAGGTGTTGTGGCGATCGGCGGGCTGGTCGGCGGCCGCTCGCTCGGCCTCGTCCTCGGCCCACCGCATGCCCACGGTTCGGAGCCACTCACGAACCGCCTCGAGGTCCTCGGCGCCGAGGCCGAAGCGTCGCTGGACCGGGTCGATGGACAGCAGCTGGTCGACCGCGGTGACGGTCAGCCGCGCCTCGACCAGCTCGAGCAGCCGGATCAGCGCGTCGGCGACCGGGTTGAGGCGCCGCAGCCCGAGGTCGCTGATCTCGACCGGGATGGCAGGGGCTCCCGCCGTGCCCCAGGCCAGGTCGTCCCGGCGAGGCTCGCCGCCGCGCGTCCGGCGCCGCTCGGAACCGCGCGCGAAGGCCGCCTGGATGAGCGGCGCGTAGGTCTCGACGTCGGGCGTCATCACGACCACGTCGCGGGGCGACAGCGTGGGGTCGTCCTGGAACAGGTGCAGGAGGGCCTCGCGCAACGCATCGACCTGGCGGGCCGGCCCATAACACGCGTGCACGGAGACGGAGGTGTCGTCGGTCGATGCGACGCGGCGCTCGGAGCCGGCGTGGGCGCGGTTTTCGACCAGGTCGTCCTGCAGTCGACGCAGCAGGCTCGGGCGAACGGGCGCGCCGGACGTCATCGAGAAGGCGTCGTGCTCGAAGGCCCCGTCGAGGCGGTCGAGCATCAGGATCTGCATCTCGCGCGACAGGCGCCCGAACGAGACGAGCAGCGGGTCGTGGGTCGCGGCCCCTTCGCGGACCTCCTCGTCGACCTCCTCGCGGGGCACGCGCTGCTCGACGACGCGCCTGGCCCAAGCCCTGCCGTCGCCGCGGGTGACGAGATCGCCCAGGTAGTCGGCCGTGGCCGCCAGCATATAGAGGTGAACCGGAATCCGGCGGCCCAGGTCGGCCAGGATGCCGACGACGGCCGGGGCCAGCCGCGAGACCCCGAAGACGTGCAGGGCGTCGAGGGGCAGGGCCGACTCAGGCGCCGGGCGGCCCGCACGCAAGCCCGCGCGCAGCGCCTCGAGCCGCGCCGGGAAGTGGTGCTGGTCCAGGCGCTCCTCGAGAAGGCGCCACAGGTGCAGCTGCCACCCGCTGTCCTGCCAATCGGCGTCCGGCCGGCCCAGGAACCACTCGGGGCGCTCGTGGTGATAGCGGTCGAACAGATCGGCCACGGTCCGCGCGAACGCGAAACGCTGCTGGTCGACGACTCCGTCCGCCGCTGCGCCTCCAGCCTCGAGGGCCGACCACACCTCGTCCAGCTCGGGGGCGCCGGCGTGCGCGCGCAGCGCCTCCATCACGGCCCAGGTCAGCTGCTCGGGTTGCCATCGCTGGGCCAGGCGAGCGGCCTCGGGGTCGTGCAGCGTCCGCCCGAACCCTCGCTCGATGCGGGCCAACATGGGCGCGAGGAAGCGGCACGCGATGTTGGCCGAGATGTTCATGCGCTCGGCGATGGCGAGGCGCAGATAACGCTCCATGCCCCGGCTGCCCACCAGGATCTCGACCGGGCGCATGGGGTCGGCCGGAGGGGCCGCCCGCAGCTGCTCGGCCAGCGCGTCGGCCAGCGCTTCGACTCGGTTCGAGCGGTGAATCCAGACCCCCGGCATGACGGCCGAGGTCGGTTCGATGGATGGCGTCATGGCTGGACTCCCGCAGCAGGCGACCGCGCGGTACTACCACCTTCGCGACACGAGCGCCACCGGGCGCGTGACGGCCCTCGAAGGGGCCTGGTTGTCCGGGTCGCGGCGGTGGCGATGTTGAGATACTCCGGGGCGCGCGCGTCGGGGGGCGCCGGAGAGAGGTGACGAGGATGAAGGCGATCGCCAAGGCCCTCCTGCTGAGGGAGTTGGGGTATGGGGGCTCGCTCGAGCAGGTCGAGCCCTTGCTCGAGGCGGCGGGGCTCAGCCGCGCTGGCAAGCCGAACATCGCGCCCGCCAAAGCGGCGGCGGTCGAGGCGCTGTTGGCCGCTCACTTCGTGCTCGTCTGCGGGCGTGGGGACTGCCGCGACACCGCCGAGAGCGAGCGGGGGACGCGTGCGCTGGCACCGGCCGCCAGCGAGGACGATTGCGCGGTCTGTGGTGGTTCCGCGACGCAGCGCGCCATCGAGGCGATGATCGCCGCCTGCTCCCAACGAGGCTGGAGGCGTCTGTGCGTCGTCGGCGGCTCGCCCAACGCCCGGGAGCGGCTCGAGTCCGGCGTCGCCGGCCGGGTCGAGCTGCGTTTGATCTCGGGCACCGAGCGACGCACCCGCTCCAGCGCCCAGGCCGACCTCACCTGGGCCGACCGCGTCGTCGTCTGGGGCAGCACGCAGCTCGACCATACCGTCAGCAATCACTACGCGGGCCGCAATGTGTCGAGCATAGCGCGGCGGAGCATTCAGGCCGTATGTGACGAAGTCGTCCGATGTGCCATGGGGGCGCGCAAGGGTGTCACTGTAGTCTGAAGTCGTGCCCGCGAATTCCGCTCGTAGCCACGGGCGCACGAGGTGTCTGGGAGCGTGTGGACGCAGCGGACCTCGGTCGTGCGCGAGACGGCTGTCGGCGATGAACATCGCTTCTCCTGGGGCCAGGACCACCGGGGCAAGCTGAGCGTCCCAGCCCGGGTCACTGGAGGCCACGGCACGCGCGATGCGCGCCGCGTCGCAGCCTGTGGGCAGAGCGTGCGAGCGCCGCGCGGCGGCGGCGAGGTCGACCGACAGAGTGGACGAGCCAGTCATGACGGACTCCTGAAGAGAGGCCCGCCCTCGCGGAACGGGCTGCGGGCGCGGAGACCGTCTCCGCGCGCCAGGAGGCTCACGCCGCCCGGAAGCGGCGGAACATCGTCGCGGCATCGCAGCGATAGGCTGCCACGACCTCCGTGCCGGTCGGGTCGACGACGGCGGCGATCTCCAGCGCGCAGGTCACCGCGAGGCCCCGCCCCTGGGCGACGCCGGCCGCCACCGGATCCATGTAATAGATGACCTCGCCGGAGGGCAGCGGCCATACGCGTCCGTAGGCGACGGCGAGGTGCACCTGGGAGACGCGGATGTTGCGTTCGGCGCAGCGGGCGGCGGCGTGAGCGCTGAGACGGAGACGGTCGGGGTGGGGGCGCGACATGGGGTCCCTGTCGAAGCGGGTTCGGGCGACGACGTAGCGAGGCGGGCGCGCGAAGCGAGCTGACAGATGTGCTTCACCTTTCGGGGGCCGGGTGCACAGGCGGGGTCGAACCGGTGTGGCCGGGCGAACGGAGTGCTGGCAGCGTCGACTGGGCCATGTTCTGTCGAGCCGAGCGCGAGGCGGGGTCCGACAGATGTGCTTCACCCTTCGCGGTCGGGCGCACAGGTCGAGGCAATCCGCCGTGGTGGCGCGAACGGCCATGTCGGTGGGAGTCGTGAGGTCCATGCCCTGTCGAGTCGGTCGCGCGTCAGGTTCGGACAGAAACGCTGCAAGGGTCGTGACCGGGGCGACGAGGCGGAGGTCGTTCGCGGAAGGGGCGGACGGCCATCTCGGCCATGTTGGTGAGGGGTGCTACGTCCATGGTCCGTTGGGTCGGTTCCGCGTCGGGTTCTGGCGGATGCGCTGCCATGGGCGTGACCGGGGCGCCGAGGCGGACGGTCGTTCGCGGGTGGAGCGGACGGCCATCTCGGCCATGTTGGTGACGGTCGTGAGCTCCAGGCCCCGTCGAGCCAATCGCGGGTCGCCGGCTGACAGCAGCCGGCGAGACCGCAGCCGTCTGGGCGAAGACCCTGATGCTTTCGTATGGAAGCGCTTCATCGATCGAGGTCTGTGCGCCGAGCCGGCGCTGCGGGCGAGTAGGTGCGGACGACCTTGCAAGCGAGCGTCTGCAAGGGCCATGACCGGTCGAGTCGGTCGCGAGTGGCCGTATGACACAAGCGCTACGTCGGTCGCGCCTGAGGCGCCGAGGACAAGGAGGTGCGGCGCAGTGCGAAGAGGACCTGCTGGCGGGATGTCGTAGGGCCAAGCCCTCGTCGAGCCGGCGCTCCGTTGGGTCGCGAGCATGGGGCCGAGGCGCAGGCGCTCGAGAGCGAGCGACGGACCGACCGGCGGATGAGAGTCGAAGAGGCCCTGGCTGGTCGAGGCGGCTGGGGTCTGGACCTGTGACAGACGGGCTCTCGGCAGCTGTCGCCTGGGCGCCGAGCCCGCTGAGGTCTATCGTGGCGGCGTTCAGAGCGCGGGACCCTGGGTCGAGGGTGGAGGACGAACGAACCCCGGGGGGGACCGCCGCAAGCCTGATGAACCAGGAGCGGCCAGGATTCCGAAGGCGCAGCGACAGGGGCGCCGCGCCGACTTCTGGAGCAACTGTCAGACCATCGGTCCGTGAGGGCTCTACGTGAACGGCGGCCGGGGGGCAGGCAAGGGGCCCGCTCAACGACCTGGCCGCGAGCTCCACCGCCACGGGGCAGCCGCGAAGGGTGCGATGGCCCGGGCGCTCGGGTTCCCGCTTGGCAGGCAAGTGGGATGCGGTCCAGAAGCTCCAACAGAGGAAGCGCTCACCAGCGCGTCGCCTGGTCGGCGTGGGTTCGGCGGGCAAGGCACCAGAACCAAGCGACGCGCAGCATCCAACGCTCGCGTGGCCCCCGTTGCGGGCGGCCCCGGGATGGCCCTAGCCTGAGGGCGTCGCAGGAGGCGACATGGATGGAACAGGTCTGAAGCCTGAACGGAGGTACGTCGCGGTGCGCCGTGGCCGCGGGACGGTCGGAGAGGACGACGTCGAGGTCGACGCCGAGGCGCTCGAAACCCTGAGGCGAAAGGAAGCCGATGCTCGGCGGGCCTGCGGAGCGGTCATGAGTCAGGAAGGGACGCGAGAGGAGCTGGACGCGCTCGGCTTGGCCGAGGTCACGGTGGGGTGCTCGTTCGCCCAGCCCGAGGGCCCCGCCGAGTCGATCGCGCGTGAGCGGGGGGGCAGCGTCGCCGACGTGGGCGACCCGGAGGCCTGGGCCGCGCCTGCGCCGATCGCGCCGCGGAGCGAACGGGCCTGGTCCACCCTCGGTCGCGCGTGCCACGACGGACGCTGGTTCGTCGCGCGTGAGCGGGGGGCCGGCGTCGCCGGTGTGGGCGACCCGGAGGCCTGGGCCGCGCCTGCGCCGATCGCGCCGCGGACCGGACGGGCCCGGTCCACCCTCGGACGTGCCTGCCACGACGCGCGCTGGGCCGTCGTGCATCCGGCCGAGCCGGGGCGGGCCATGCACGTGCACCACGAGCGAGGGCTGCCTGGTCTACGCTGCGCGGACGATGAGGTGTGGACGGGCACAGCCGCGTCGCGCTCAGCGGTGACCGCGTTCCTCGACGACATCGGCCTCGGCATCGGCCCCCATGCTGGCGTGGCCGGGGTCGTTGCGGGTCCCGTGGACCTGGCTCCGCTGTCCGCCCCCGGCCCGCTCGAGCTGTTCGCGCGCGCCGAGGCCTGGCGCGCCGGGCTCTACGGCGAGGGGCTGGTGACGCCGGCGCGCGAGCGGCTGGCGGTCGGGGATGAGTGGGCGCAGCTCGTCGCCGCTGGGCAGGTCGTCAGGCAGGGGGCGAGGGACGAGGGCGCCTCAGGCGAAGCGGTGGCCGCGCAAGTCTCGGCGAGATCGTCGGACGCGCGGGCGAGCCAGGCCGCTTCGGCGCGCCTCCGGGTGGCCGTGTCCGATCGCCAGGAGGCCCACGCGAGCGGGGCGACCTCGGCCGCACGGCACGAGGCCGTCCGGCACCAATCGCTGGTTGCCGTGTCTTACGCGCGCGCCGACCTCGCGAGGTTGGCGCTGCTGCTCGAGTCGGGGGACGGCGGGGACGCGGTCGCTCCAGCGCTGGCGGCGCTCGACGAGCTCGGCGAGACTTGGACTCGTGCGCTGCCCAGCGTTCTCGAGATCGTAGACGATGAGCGCCTGCTGCGCGCCTTGGTGGCGAGCCCGATGGGTTGGTCGACGGAGTCGGTTCGATGGTGATGAGCGTCGTCGGGATCCCGGTGGGGTCCACACGAGCGAGCCAGCGGCGCAAGCTGGAGCGCGTGCTCGGGGCTGGGCCCTGGTGCTGGCCCGAGGACGCCGAAGCTCGGGCGTGGCTGGCCGCGTTGGGGCTGGTCTGTCCGCCGGCCGTGGTGGTCGGGCAGGTGCCGCTGGTCGCGGTCGGCCCGGCGGGCGGCTCGCTGTGGTCCCTGGGAGGGGCAGGGGAGGGCTGCGTCACCGTGGGGTTCGGGCCCGAGGCCGAGCGCGCGTGGGCTCGGGCCGGGCGCGCGCTGGCCCGGGCCCTGCCGGTGGCGTGGCGATCGCTGCGCGACGCGGTGCAGGCGATGCCTCGCGCGACGTACCTGGGGCAGTCGGTGGTGCCCCACCAGGCCGAGCGGCCCGAGCCGCTGCTGGACGGCGCGTCGTTCGGGTTGGCGTTCGCGATGGCGCTGACCTCGCGCGTGACGGGGCGCGCCCTGGCGGGCGACTGGGCGGCCAGCGCGTGCGTGGACGAGGAGGGGTGCCTCGGGCCGGTCGACGGCCTCGAGCAGAAGCTGCAGGTCGTGACGACGCAAGCGCCGCAGGTGGCGCGCTTCCTGGTCGCCGAGTCGCAGCGGGACGAGGCCGAGGCGCTCTCGGAGGGACGCGGCCTCCAGGTCGTCGGCGTCGCGACGCTCGCTCAGGCGCTGGTCGAGCTCGCGCCCGATCTCGAGCAGTGGATGGTCGACGTGGCGCGTCCCGAGTCGAGGCGCGAGCGCGTGGAAGCCATCCACCGGCTTGCGCTGGGCGGGCGGGCGGCGCTGGTCGAGTGGGCGCCGGTGGGGCGAGCGGCGGCGCGCATGCTGGCCGCCTGGTCGGACCTGACGCCCGAGCTCGCGGCGATGTTGCGGTTCGCCGAGAGCGTGGCCGCACGCCATCAGGGGCTGCGGCGGCCCCAACCGCTGCCGACCCAGGCGGTGCTGGCCACGTTGCCGCAGCCTCATCGGACGCGAACGGTGGCGCACGCGGTGCAGAACGCGGCCGACGCGGGCTGCGACGACCTCGACGCCCTCGAGGCGCTGGCGCGGGCGTACGCGCCCGAGGCGCTCGCGGACTGCTTCCCCGCCCAGCTCGAGCTGCGGGGTGCGCTGGCGAGGCTGTGGGCGGTCACCGGGCGCCCGCGAGAGGCCGCCCTGGCGCAGCTGGCGCTCGCCGCGGCCTGGACGGACCGTGGCGACAGCGCCGAAGGGACCTACAACCTCAGCGAGCTGTTTCGGCTCGCCGGAGCGCTGCGGGACGAGTTCCTCTTCGCCTCCGCCGAAGCGGCACGCGATCGCGCCGCCACCCTCGGCGAGCTGAACCGGCTCGGGGGGGACCCCTATGTCCACGTCGCGCGTGGGCGCGCCTTGACCTTGCTGGGCCGCCACGCCGAGGCGGCCGCTGTGCTCGAGCCCTGGGGAACGCGCGCCGACCTCCCCGACCACCTGCGGCTCATGGCCCTCCGTTGGCGCGTCCGCTCCGGGCGATGGCTCGCCCGAGACGCTGGCCAGCCCATCCACGAAGAGGCGCTGGCAGCCGGGTCTCCGCGCGGCTCGCACCTGACTCGGCGCGTCCGGGCCCTGGTCGAGCTCGACGCAGCCCTGTTCGCCGGGGACACCGACGGCGCGACCCAGGCCGTGGACGCGCTGGCCGTCATCGAGCCGCAGCCGCTCTCACAGCTCCGCCGCGCCTGGCGTCCAGAGCTGTGCTCTGACCCGCTCGACTACGTCGCGCGCTTCTACCCCTACTGAGCCCCGGTCGGCACCAGCTCGACCCACGCGTGCCGCCTGGCGTTCGCCTCGGACCAGAAGCGCTTCTTGGCATCCGGGCCGCCATTCTCGACCAGCGCCCGCTCGAAGCTGGCGTCGGCGCCGAACGCACGCAATACGACCTTGTTGGGGTTGGGTATGGCCTCGAGTACGGCCACCATCTCGGTGCCGGCGTGGTCCACCGCCACGAGGGGCGCCAGGTTCAGGGCTCGGCCCGACGGCCGATCGAGCAGGACGCAGGTCTTGGAGGGCAGCAGACCGCGCCAACGCTCCAGATGCGGCCACGGCTCGCGCTCCTTGCCCCTGAACACGGTCCAATGGCCGCACAGGATCTCGTCCTCCAAGACTTCGACGGTGGGGACCTCGAGCAGCTCGTACCTCGCCAGCCACCGCAACGTGTTCAGATACTCCCGAAGGTGGTGCTCCAGCTGCTCGGCCGCGGAGCGAGTCGCCGCCGCCGAGCCGCCGAGCCGCCCGTGCGCGACGGCGTTGCGCAGCCCGACCAGGGAGACCGCGAGTTGGCGTGGCGAGGGGCCGACGCTGGGGTTCAGCCACGCTCCCAACTCGGCGAAGAAGGGGCTGGGCGCCGTCCGAGCCGCGAGGAGCTCGGCCAACCCGTCTACCGCCTTGCTCAGGTCCCCCAGCGTCGGCTTGCGCAGCGCCTTCACCAACGCCAACGCGCGCGCGTCGCATGGCCCGGCCAGGTAGTCGGCCAGCAGGAACGACGTCATCGTCCGAAAGACGGCCTCGAGCGCCGGCTTGAGCCGCTGGATCCGCTGCTCGGGTCCGACGCTCCGGAGCACGGTGTGCCAGGGATAGGCAAGCGGGAAGGGCAGGTGCTGGGTCAGCCAGGCGTCGGCTCCCGCAGGCGACCGCGCGTTCGCGCTCCCAATGTCCTCGACCTCGCCTCTGGGTTCGCTCGATGGGACCGCTGCCTCCGATGGTCTGGGTGGCTTCGCGGGACGAGGCCTCACCTCTCGAGCGAGCCCGGGGGCGGAGCAAGCCTCCTTGAGCGCCTCGGCAAACGCCCGGGCGCGCCTGCGGTCCTCGCCGACGCAGACGTACAGGCGCTCGACCGCAGGTCCCGGGATCCGCAGCGCCGACACCGCGCCCTCGCAGAACGCCTCGAATCGCCTGCGGTCATCCTCGGGCCGCGCCGCCGGCTCGAAGAGCGGCACGGCGACGCTCGACGCGCTCCACTTGCGCGCCTCCTGCACCATGCTGCTCCCCGCCCGTCGCAGCGCCTCTCGGATGGCCATCTCTCGGGCGGCGTCGGGGGCACCCGCGCCCCCACGCCACTCCAAGCAGTAGTCCACCCAGAAGCTCCCGGCGCGCGTCCGCCGCGTCCGCACGACGGCGTCGCCCGGGCACTGCGGGATCTCTTTGGCCCCCGGCGCGCACCCAGCCTCCTCGCCGGCTCTCGGCGCCTGGAAACGCTCGACCAGCTCGTCCAGGTTCGCGAAGAAGCGCACCACGGCCACCGCCCCCACGGCGTCGGGCCCGCGGCTCGTCATCCGAATCGTCGTGGCCCCGATCTCCAGCCCCATCCCGGCGGTCCCCCTTCAGGTCGCGTCCGCCAGTCTCGTCCGACGCCCGGAAGTCCGTCAACGCGTTCGCTCGGCTTCCGGGTTGGTCGTCCGTCCCGGCCGCGCTATACGACCCCCATCCCCCACCACGAGGCATCCATGCGACCGACCATCTGGCACAACCCCCGCTGCAGCAAGTCCCGCGAGACGCTGACCCTGCTCCGCGAGCACGGGCTCGAGCCCGAGATCCGCAAGTACCTCGAGGACCCGCCCGACGCGGCGACCCTCGCCCAGGTCCTCGACCTCCTCGGCCTCGAGCCGCGCGACCTCATGCGTCGCAAGGAGCCCCTCTACGCCGAACTCGCCCTCGACGACCCGACCCTCACGCGCGAGGCGCTCATCGACGCCATGACCCGCCACCCGGTCCTCATCGAGCGTCCGGTCGTCCTCGTCGGCGACCGCGCCGCCCTCGGCCGCCCACCCGAGCGCGTTCTCGCCGTCCTGCCCCCCAAGGACTGAACCGCCCGCCCATGGCGTCCCTGCCGGAGGGGAGGGACGCGGAGCGCTACCGTCTCTCGGGTTGGGACTCGGGAGGTCCGGGGCCGCCCTACTTGGGACCTTACTTGGGACCCCGGCTCCCGACTTGGGACCTCGGGGCCCGGAGCCTGGGCTTCGAAAGACGAAAAGCCCAGGGGTTACCTGGGCTTTTCGTGGAGCGGGAGACGGGATTTGAACCCGCGACATCAACCTTGGCAAGGTTGCACTCTACCGCTGAGCTACTCCCGCGGAGGTGGCGTCTGCGCCTCGGAGGCCGGGGCCGTCGCGAGGACGAGGCGGTATGTAAGGCAGGGTGGCGGGGGTGTCAACCAGAAAAATGAGCGAGGCGCGAAGCTGGCTCGTTGTCCCCAGTGATGACGCGCCAGCGGGTCGCGTGGGACGCGGCCCGGCCCGGAGGGCGACCCCGCTCTGTGCCGTCGAAGGCCTGAGGCGGGGAGGGCGAACGTCTGGAGGCCAGGGAGGCGGTGGCCGACCTGGTGAGGGGGCTGTTGGAGGCCTTCGAAACGATGAAGGGCCGGCGCCAAGGCCGACCCTTCGAGGTGCGGTGCGTCAGGGGCGGCAGGGAGGCGGCGGCCGACCTCGTGAGGGGCCGCTGGGGCCTTCGAAACGACGAAGGGCCGGCGCCAAGGCCGACCCTTCGAGGTGTGGTGCGTCAGGGGCCGCTTAGAACTCGCCGACCACCGTGGAGCGCTGGCCGCGGCGGACCGTCACGTACTTGACCTGCTCGTCCGCGCCCTTGGTGAGGACGATCTTGTGCTTGCCCGAGGGCAGCTCGATCGTCACCGGCGTCGTGCCCTTGGCCTGGCCGTTCACGGTGACCTTGGCCCAGGGCTTGGCGTTGATGAAGACCGTCCCGCTGCCGCCCACCTCGGCGCCGCTGTTCTCGGCCGGCTTGCGCTTGAGGCCGAGGTCGACGCGGTCGGCGGCCGTCGCGATCGTGTGGTCCTTGGTCGCGTCGAGGTAGCCCGCCTTCTTCGCGGCGATCTTGATGATGTCGCCCACCTTCACGCCGGTCAGGACGTAGGCGTCGTCCTTCTTCTCGAGGGTGCCCTTGTCGGCCGTGACCTCGGCGTCGCTGGGATCGACCTTGATCATCAGGGCCGTCGCGACCTCGGGCAGCGCGATCTCGACCAGCGGCGTGGCCGTCGACAGGGTCACCTTCTGCTTGATGGCGACGCCGCCGGCCGCCGGCCGGACCTCCACCTCGACGACCGTCCCGGGCGCACCCTTGACGGGCTGGGCTCCCTTGCCGATCTCCTGGCCGTTCACCAGCACCACGGCGTCCGCCTGCGACGGCTTGATCACCACGGCGACCTCGTCCGGGATGACCTCCTCGGGCTCGAGCTTGATGCGGTGCTGCTGCTTGTCGGCGTTGATGGTGATGACCTCCTCGTGGCGCTTGAAGCCCGGCTTCGTCGCCACGAGGGCCACCTTGTCGCCCGTCTCCAGCCCGGACACCTGGCCGGCGTCGTCGAGCGGCTTGCCGTTGGCCAGGACGGTCGCGTCCTCGGGGTCGGCCACGACGACCAGCACCGCGCCCGCGGCGGCAGCCGGGGTCTTACCGTCGTTGACGACGCCGCCGCCTGCGACGGTCTGCTGGCCGCCCTGCTGGGTCATGAACCACCAGGCCGCCGCGCCGCCGCCGCCGAGCAGCACCACGAGCAGCGCGATGATGAGCGGCGCCTTGCTCTTGGGCGGCGCCGCGCCGTAGGTCCCGGTGTAGCCCTGCGGGAAGGCGCCGGTCGCCTGCTGGAAGCTGCCGGTGTTCGGCCCGTACTGGGCCGCCGACGGGTGCGAGCCGGTCGCCGGTCGCCCGTTCGGGCCGACCATCGGCATGGCCTGGGTCGCGCCGTCGGGGGCCACCCCGCCGCCACGCTGCGCGGCGGCGATGGCCTCGCGCACCTTGTCCGCGGTCAGCGAGTCGTCGTCGAGGATGGTATTGGCGGCCTGCGGGTCACCGATGCCCGGCAGCGCGACGGTCGCGTTCTCGGGGGACGCCGACGGGGCGGGGTCCTCCTGGATGAAGGCCGTCTTCTCTTGAGACTGCTGGGTCGCGATCTCGGCGATGTCCTCGGCGAACATCTCCTTCATCAGCGGCCCGAGGCCCACCGAGTCGAGGTCGTCGACGTGCGAGTAGAACCACTTGGTCAGGTCGCGCTGGAAGTCCTGGACGTTCGCGTGGCGCTTGTCGCGGTCCTTCTCGAGGCCCTTGAGAAGGATCGCGTCGAGATCCTCGGGGACCTCGGGGTTGATGCTGCTCGCCGGCGGGACCTCCATCTTGAGCACGTTGCTCAGCGTGACGAAGTCGCTGTCGCCCAGGAACAGGCGCTTGCCGGTGAGCATCTCCCACAACATGATCGCGAGCGCGAACAGGTCCGAGCGGCCGTCGAGCGGCTTGCCGCGCGCCTGCTCGGGGCTCATGTAGGCGCACTTGCCCTTGACCGTGCCGGCCACCGTCTTGGTGCTGCGGCTCGCCGCCTTGGCGATGCCGAAGTCCATCAGCTTGACCTCGCCCTGGAACGACACCATCGCGTTGTGCGGCGAGATGTCGCGGTGGACGATGTTCAGCGGCTGGCCCTTGTGCGTCTTGGTGTGGGCGTAGTGGAGCCCCTTGGCGAGCTCCATGATGATCCACACGCACTGGGCGACCGACAGGGGCTTGCCGGACTTCTGGGCCACCTCCATGACACGCTTGAGGTCCTTGCCCTCAACGTACTCCATGGCGATGTAGTAGCTGCCCTCCTGCCGGTTGAAGTCGAAGATCTGAACGATGTTCGCGTGCTGGAGCTTCGACGTGACGGTCGCCTCGTCGATGAACATCTTCACGAAGTCCTCATCCTCCGTGTAGTGCGGGAGGATGCGCTTGATGACGATGTCCTTCTCGAAGCCTTCGGCGCCGACCGTCTTCGCGCGGAAGATCTCGGCCATGCCGCCCATCGCGATCTTGCGGAGGAGGATGTACTTGCCGAACTTCTGAGGGAACGTGGTGGCCGACATGCTGACCTGCGCGATTTGATTGGGATTTCAAGCCATTACGGCTTGGCGCCGGAGGCAGCTTAACACGCGCCTCGGAGTGAAACCAGTTCAAGAGGCGCGTTGTTGACGAGGGCCCTTGAAAAAGTCCTCGCAGGGCCCATCCTGCGGGTCGACCACCCACGACGGGGGAGCGTGCCCGCCATGAGCTTCCAAGCCCACTACGTCTGCTTCAACGGCTGCCCGGGCGAGACCTACAGCCTCGACGAGATCGTCTACCGGTGCCGCCGCTGCGGGGGGCTGCTGGACGTGGCGCACGACATGGAGGCCCTGGCCGGACACGACCCCGACACCTGGCGCGCCCTGTTCGACCACCGCATGCGGCGCAACACCTGGCCCTACGGCTCGGGGGTGTGGGGCAAGAAGGAGTGGGTGCTGCCTGGGGTGGCCAACGACAGCGTCGTCAGCATGTACGAGGGCCACTCGAACCTCTTGTGGGCCGAGCGCTTCGGGCGCGAGCTGGGGATGGACGACCTGTGGGTCAAGCAGTGCGGCAACAGCCACACCGGGTCGTTCAAGGACCTGGGCATGACCGTGCTGGTGAGCCAGGTCAACCACATGCGCCGCCGGGGCGCCCCCATCTCCGCCGTCGGCTGCGCCTCGACCGGGGACACGTCCGCCGCGCTGTCGGCCTACTGCGCGGCCGCCGGCATCCCCGCCGTCGTCTTCCTGCCGGCCGACAAGATCTCGATCGCCCAGCTGGTCCAGCCGCTGGCCAACGGGGCCATCGTGCTCAGCCTCGACACCGACTTCGACGGCTGCATGCGGGTCATCCAGCAGGTCGTCGAGGCGATGCCCATCTACCTCGCCAACTCGATGAACAGCCTGCGCCTCGAGGGCCAGAAGACCGTCGCCATCGAGATCGCCCAGCAGTTCGACTGGGAGGTCCCGGACTGGGTCATCGTCCCGGGTGGGAACCTGGGCAACATCTACGCCATCGGCAAGGGCTTCCTGATGATGCACGAGCTGGGGGTCATCGACCGCCTCCCTCGCCTCGTGTGCGCCCAGGCCCACAACGCCAACCCCCTCTACCGCGCCTACAAGGCCGGCTGGGACCAGTACCAGCCCATGCAGGCCAGCAAGACCTTCGCCTCGGCCATCCAGATCGGCGACCCCGTGTCGATCCACCGCGCCATCAAGGCCCTCGACGCCCTGGACGGCGTGGTCGAGGAGGCCTCCGAGGACGAGCTGATGGACGCCGCCGCCAGGGCGGACCGCACGGGCATGTTCAACGACCCGCACACCGGCGTCGCGCTGGCGGCGCTCATCAAGCTGCGCGAGGCGGGCACCATCGCGCCGGGCGACCGGACCGTCGTCGTGTCGACCGCGCACGGGCTGAAGTTCACGGACACCAAGGCCGCCTATCATGCCGGCACGCTCGAGGGCGTGGCCTGCCGCTACGCGAACCCGCCCATCGCGGTGGCGCCGGATCTCGGCGCCGTCATGGACGTCCTCGGGTCGCGCGTCGGCGCCCGAGCCTGAGCGCGCGCGTCAGCGTCTGAGCTGCTCGACCAGGGCCCAGGCCTGCTCGCGGGTCGTGACCCGGCCCTCGAGCTGCGCGTCCTCGAGCGCCGACAGGGCTTCGGCGAAGAAGGGGCCGGGCGCGAAGCCGGCCTGCTTGAGGTCCTGGCCCCCTAGCAGGCGAGGCGGCGCCAGGGCCCGGCGGGACCACACGGCCAGGTCCCGCGCCGCGGCGCCGAGGCCGTGGCCGTCCGACTGCCCGGCGCGCGCCACCAGGCGGGCGGCGGCCAGGGCGGTGGGCAGCTCGGGACGCCTCAGGAGGCGCTTGCGCCCCGGGACGCCGAGCGCCGCGTAGCGGGCCAGCGCGTGCGCCATGTCCAGCGCGTGGGTGACGTGGCGCACGAGGGCGGTCGACCAGCGGAGCCGGCGTCCGAGCGCCTCGATCGACTCGGGCCAGCCCTCCAGGTCGTACAGGACCGTCGTCCACGCCACCTGAGGCGAGAGCGGGCCGGCGCCATCGAAGCGGAGGGCGGCCCGCTCGGGGTCGGCGAGCTCGCGGAGCACCCGCGGGAGCAGGGCCGAGCGCGTCAGCAGGCGGAGGCCTCGGGCTGCGCCGCCCTCGGTGAGGATGCGCTCGAGCTCGGCGTGGATGCGCTCGGGGCTGACCGCGCCGATCTCGGGCGCGTGGAGGAGCAGGGCGCGCCAGGTCTCGGGTTCGACCTGGAAGCCGAAGCGGGCCGCGAACCGGATGGCGCGGATGAGGCGGAGGCGGTCCTCGGCGAAGCGGGCCTCGGGAGCGCCGATGGCGCGCACGACGCCGCGGCGCAGGTCATCGACGCCCTCGACGAAGTCGGCGATGCGGTGGTCGACCGGGTCGTAGAGGAGGCCGTTGATGGTGAAGTCGCGGCGGAGCACGTCCTCGCGAGCGTCCGTCCAGGCGACGGCGTCGGGGCGCCGGCCGTCGGAGTAGCCGAGGTCCGCGCGGAAGGTGGCGATCTCGAACTCGAGGCGCCCGAGCAGGACGCGGACGACGCCGAACTGCACGCCGACGGGGATGGACCTTTCGAATAGGTCGATGATCCGCTGCGGGTCGGCGTCCGTGGTGACGTCGTAGTCCTTGGGGCGCAGGCCGAGCAGCTGGTCGCGGACGCAGCCGCCCGCCCAGTAGGCCTCGTGGCCGGCGGCGCGCAGGCGCTCGACGACGGCGACGGCCCCGGTGCGCAGGGGGTCGGCCCTCGGCACGGCAGCGTCGGCGCGGTCGGTGGCGTCGGAAACGGGAGGCTGGTAGGTCACGGGCCCTCAGTACACGGTTTGGAGGGGCGCCGCCACGGCCCAGCACGTCGTCCATGGAAACGGCGTGGATCCATCGGGTCGGGTTTGTGTACAGTACGCGCCTTCGACGCCCTGAGGCGGAGCGAATGATGAAGCATCCTACAGAGTTCCGGTCCCCCTGGTCGCCCCGCGCGCGGCTCCTGCTGACCCTCGCGGCGGCCCTGTCGCTCGGCCTTTCGGCCTGCGACGAGACGACGGTGGGTGCGCCCGACGTCGTGGACACGGAGGACACCAAGGAGCCCGAGATCGGACCACTGCCGACGTTCGGGGTCCGGGTGACCGCGACGCCGCTCAGCGGGAACGCGCCGCTGGCGGTACAGCTGAGCGCCAGCGTCGTGGGCGACGAGGTCACGCTGGACGACCTCGAGCTGAAGTGGCAGGTGGGCGACACCGCGACCTACGACGGGCCCGAGGTCGAGCACACGTTCCCGCTCAAGGGCAACGCGACGGTCAAGCTCACCGGCACCTTCCGGACGAGCGACGGACGGGTGAAGACCGAGCAGGACGAGGTGCTGGTCCGCGTCGCGGGCTGCGCCGGGCTGCGCTTCACCCAGGTGTCGGTCGCCCAGCCGGTCGAGCTGGCGCCGGGCGACACGCTCACCCTGCAGCAGGGCAAGCTCATCAACGACGGCGACGTCATCGAGTCCCCCTTCGAGGTGCGCCTGGTCGCCTCGCTCGACGACAAGTACGACCCCGACACCGACCTCGTCATCAGCGCCTGGCAGGTGGACTCGATGGCCGCGGGCGTCTTCAGCGAGTCGTCGATCGATCTCGCCGGGCAGGGCTTCACGGTCCCCGACATCGAGGACGGCAGCTACGTCGTCTTCCTGGTCGCCGACGCCCTGAACACGGTCAACGAGTGCTCCGAGGACGACAACGTCGCGACGTCGACCAACGCCATCACCATCGACACCTCGGTGACCTACAAGGCCGACCTGCAGATCGTCGACGTGTCCTTCCCGGCCGGCCTGCAGCTCAAGCACGGCCAGATCTTCAACTACTCCTACCGGGTCAAGAACGTCGGGCTCGGCGACGCGGGCAAGTTCTCGCTCGGCTTCTGGCTGTCCGAGGATCAGGTGCTCGACCCGGAGACCGACACCGTCATCCTGTCGCCGACCGACAACGGGTCGTCGATGAAGGAGCTGAAGGCGGGCGGCTCGCAGAGCTTCTTCCGCTCGTGGAAGGTCCCCGAGGGGCTGCCCGACGGTGAGTACTACATCATCGGCAAGGCCGACGTGGGTCAGACCGTGGTCGAGGACGACGAGGACAACAACGTCGGGATCTCGCCCGAGCCGCTGACCGTCAAGTTCGTCGAGGTGCAGTGCTTCGACCTGGCGCTCGACGAGATCGTCGTGTCGCCGCTCAGCTCGTACTGGAACGGGTCGGTTCAGCTGACCGCGAAGGTCACCAACGGCGGCACGCAGCCGACGCCCGATGGGTGGCCGGCGCGCGCGTATCTGTCGAACCAGCCGTCGCTGAACCCGGCGAGCGCCACCGTCGTCGGCAACTGGTCGCTGCCGTCCATCCCGGCCGGGCAGACCGTCGTCATCGACCAGGTGGTCAAGATCCCCTCGGGCATCCCCGTGTCGCCCCACTGGGTCGGCCTGCAGCTCGACCCAGAGACCAAGCTGGCCGAGTGCAACGAGGGCAACAACGCCAAGGTGTTCGGCGAGTCGGTCAGCATCGCCTCCAAGGCGCAGGTCGACCTGGCCGTCAGCCAGATCCAGTTCCACCCGCAGGTGGCGGCGGCCGGCGAGAGCATCAAGGTCACCTACAACCTGAGCAACAACGGCTCGACGGCCGCGACCGCCTTCAAGCTGGGCGTCGTCTTCAGCCAGGACGCGACCATCAACGCGACCGACGCCAAGAACGGCAAGGACTACCTGGTCCACGACATCATCATCGGGACCGTGCCGGCCGGGGCGACGCTGCAGCGGGTCGAGGACGTGGTCGTGCCGCTGGCGCTGCCCAACACGCTGGACACCTTCTGGGTCGGCGTCGTCGCCGACCTGGACAACAACCAGCCGTCGGACACCAACAAGAACAACAACGTGGCCGTGGCGACGCAGACCCTGACGGTGCAGGGCGCGATGGGCGGCTGCTTCGAGGACGACGTCGAGCCGAACAACACGGCCAGCGCGGCCCAGGTGCTCGAGCCTGGCCTGCACGAGGGCATGGGCAGCTGCGGCAACGACGACTGGTGGCGGGTGCAGGTCCCGGCGGGCCACAGCCTGGTGGTCGACATGGCCATCTCGCCCATCCTGAGCATCCAGCCGGTGCCGTCGGACATCGATCTGGTCCTGCTGGACGCCGCGCAGAAGGTGGTCAAGAGCTCGACCAACGCTGGCGACGCCGAGAGCGTCCATGTGTTCACGGTCCCCGAGGACGGCGAGTACTTCCTGCGTGTGCATGGCAAGACCGCGGCGGTCCGCGCCCACTACGATCTGCACATCACCTTGATGCCGCCCGTCGAGGGCATCGACCTGCTGGTGGCCGACGTGGCCGCGCTGCCCGGCACCCTGTATCCGGGCGGCGTCATCAACGTGGCGTGGAGCGACGTCAACCTGGGTGACACCCCGGCGCCGCCTCACCTGGCGCGCATCTGGGCCTCCAAGGACATCGCCATCGACGCGGGCGACACCGTCGTCGCCGAGGTCATGGTCGACGGCACCCCCGCCCTGACGACGCTGAAGAAGTCGGTCGACCTCAAGCTCCCCGAGGACATCGCCGGCGGCAACTGGTGGTTCATCGTCGAGACCGACGCGGACGACGACGTGGTCGAGGCGAGCGAGACCAACAACCGCAGCTTCTCCGACAAGGTCTTCCTCGACGCGGGTCTGACCTGCGCCGACGACGCGCTGGAGCCCAACGACACCAGCGGCCTCGCGAGCCTGCTCACCTTCAACGGCACCACGGCCAAGGCGAACGGGAGCGTCGTGTGCCCCAAGCTCGACGACTGGTACGCCTTCGACGTCGAGGCCGGTCAGGCGGTGACCGTGCAGGCGAGCTACACCTACGACGCCACCAAGGGCTTGCTGGCGCTGGAGCTGTGGGACCCTTCCGAGACGGCCCTGCTGCTCAAGAACTCGAGCTCGGGCAACGCGCAGGTGACCTTGCCCTGGGTGTGGCGCTCGGGCCGCTACTACGTGCGGGTCGGCAACCAGGCGCAGAACGGCAAGCAGGGGCCGTACACCTACAACCTGACCGTGACGGCGACCACGGCCGACCCCGGCCAGCAGTGCGACGCCGACCTCTTCGAGGACAACAACAGCTTCCAGACCGCCGAGGTCCTGGGCTGCGGCTACCAGACGGCGACCCTGTGCAAGGGGGACTACGACGTCTACCGGATGGAGGTCACGGGCGGCCAGCAGCTCGAGGTCACGCTCAATCAGGCCAAGAGCGAGCTCAGCATGGCGCTGTACGGCGACCCGCTCGCGCCGGCGCTCGCGAGCAAGGTGGGCAACGGCAAGCTGGTCTGGACAGCGCCTCAGGACCAGCTGGTGTACCTGCGCGTGTCGGCCAAGTCGGATCCCATGGCCGTGACCGACGTGAACTACAGCCTCCTCGTCGACGGCGTGCCCGGCGTGGACCTCAGCGCCACGGAGCCGTCGCTGTTCCTCACCGAGGTCTACCAGGGCGAGGACACGCTGGTGGACTTCTCGGTGGTCAACTCGTGCCAGGACCCCAGCACCGCCTTCATGACGACGCTCTGGCTGTCCAAGGACGAGCGCCTGGACGCGACCGACATCGACCTGTCGACGGTCGAGCTCCCCGGCGTCGGGGCCAAGGGCTCGCTCGCGCTCAGCCAGAAGCTCTCGGTGCCCTTCTCGACGACGCCGGGCAACTACCACGTCATCGTCGAGGTCGACTCGATGGCGGACGTCCACGAGAGCAACGAGGACAACAACACCCGCGGCGCGCCGCTCACGGTCGCCAAGCTCTGCCTGCCGGACGCGTACGAGCCCAACGATCTGCTGATGCCGGCGGCGCCCCACGCGCCCGTGGTCGAGCCCCCGGGCGCGACCGATCTGGCGCTGTGCCCGTTCGAGATCGACTGGTTCGCCATCGAGGTCGTCGAGCCCGGCTCCGTGCTGACGGTCGCGGCCCGCTTCAGCCATGCCGAGGGCGACCTGGATCTGCGCCTGTACGACCCGGTCAACTCGAAGACCATCCCGGTGGCGGTCGCGACGTCGAAGGACGACGACGAGGTCATCACCTGGGACGTCGCGGCGCCCGGGGTCTACCTGGTCCGCGTGCACGGCTTCGACGGCGCCAGCGCCGACTACGACCTCGAGGTCTTCATCGAATAGGCGAACGTCGGACGGCGTGGCGGGGTAGACCCGTCGCGCCGGTCCGACGCGTGAACCGCGGGACCGCGGACGACGGTCGCCCGCGCGGGCTTCAGGGTCGCCGCAGCAGGTCCAGGAAGTTGGTCAGGATGGCGGCGGTGACGCCCCAGACGACCTCTTCCCCGGTGTCGTAGAAGTACAGGCGCTCCTCGAACGCGCCGCGCGTCATGCGGGCGGTGCGGACGCGCTCGGGGCGCAGCACGTGCGCGAGCGGCACGGTGAAGACGCGCTCGACCTCGCCGGGGTCGGGCACCAGCTCGAGATCCCGTGGCAGGAGGCCGACGCACGGCGTCACGTGGAACTGCGTGATGGTCGGGTAGTCGTCGAGCTGACCCAGCGGGCGGACGACCTCGGGCGGGATGCTCAGCTCTTCGTGCGCCTCGCGCAGGGCCGTGTGCCAGCGGTCGCGATCGCCCGTGGCGACGCCGCCGCCCGGGAACGAGACCTGGCCCGCGTGGTGGGGCAGGTGGCGCGGGCGCAGCGTCAGGACCAGGTGCAGGCCCTCGGGGCGCTCGATGAGTGGCACCAAGACCGAGGCTGGCCGCAGGGGGCCCACGGGCACCAGGCGGCGCTCGTAGGCAGCCAGGGCGTCGGCGATGCGTTCGGGGTCGGGCGGCGAGGGGGCGTCACCCGCCTCGTCGCGCTCGGGGTTATCGTCCGCTGTGTCCACGCGTGCCGACGATACTGAAGAACTCGGCGCGCGTCGCGGGGTTGTCCTTGAACTCGCCGAGCATGGACGACGTGACGGTGATGGCGTTGGCCTTCTCGACGCCGCGCATGACCATGCACAGGTGCGTCGCCTCGAGCACGACCGCCACGCCATGGGGGTTGAGGTGCTCCATCAGGGTCTGCGCGATCTGCCGGGTCATGCGCTCCTGCACCTGCAGGCGCCGCGCGTAGATCTCGGTGATGCGCGCCAGCTTGGACAGGCCGACGACCCGCTTTCGGGGGATGTAGGCGATGTGCGCCCACCCGAAGAACGGGATCATGTGGTGCTCGCAGACGCTGAAGAAGTCGATGTCCTTGCACAGGACCATCTCGTCGTGATCTTCCTCGAAGATCGCGCCGTTGATGACCTCGTTGGGGTCCTCCTGGTAGCCCTTGGTCAGGAACTTCCAGGCCTCGGCCACGCGGTGGGGCGTTCGGCGGAGGCCGTCTCGCTCGGGATCCTCGCCGAGCTGCACCAGCATCTGGCGGATGAGGTCGTCCATCGGTCAGTCGAGCGTGACGTCGATGCGCGGGTCGTAGCCCTCGGGCTTGACGCTGATGACGTCGCAGGGCGCGCGACGGACGACCTTCTCGGCCTGGCTGCCCATGAAGATGTGCTTGAAGCCGGTGTGGCCGTGGGTGCCCATCACGATGAGGTCGACATCGTTCTTGCTGGCGAAGCGAAGGATCTCGAGATAGGGCCGGCCGCCGCGGATCTCGAGGCTCATCCGGTCGCGCTCCTCGCGGGTGACCTTGCCGTCACGCTCGAGCTCGTCCAGGCGGCGGACGAGGCCCTTCTCGAGGCGGGTCAGCTCCTCGTCCTCGGCCTCGATGTCGTCGAAGGAGCTTTGCGCCATGCGGTCCTCGCGGACGTGCAGGACGACGAGCTCGGAGCCGAAGAGCTTGCAGTAGCCCACGGCCTTGTAGAAGGCGCGGCGGCTGCAGTCGGAGAAGTCGACGGGGCAGAGGATCTTCTTGTAGTGGATCTGGATGTCGTTCACGGGGTCCTCGGACGGATGGACGGGGCGCGCGCGGGTCAGAGCGGGATGCAGCCGTGCTTTTTCGGCGGGTTGGACTCGCGCTTGTTCTCGAGCATGGCGAGCCCCGAGCAGATGCGCTCGCGCGTCTCCTCGGGGGCGATGACGGCGTCGATGTAGCCCAGCTCGGCGACCTTGAAGGGGTTGGCGAACTTGTCGCGGTAGTCGGCGACGAGCTTCTGGCGGGTGACCTCGGTGTCTTCGGCGGCCGCGATGTCGTTACGGAAGATGATGTTGACGGCCCCTTCGGGGCCCATCACCGCGACCTCGGCGGTCGGGTAGGCGAAGTTGAGGTCGGCGCGGACGTGCTTGGAGCCCATGACGTCGTAGGCGCCCCCGTAGGCTTTGCGCGTGATGAGCGTGATCTTGGGGACCGTGGCCTCGACGTAGGCGTACAGGAGCTTGGCGCCGTGCTTGATGATGCCGCCGAACTCCTGCTCGGTCCCCGGCAAGAAGCCCGGCACGTCGACGAAGGTCACGATCGGGATGTTGAAGGCGTCGCAGAAGCGGACGAAGCGGGCCGCCTTGAGCGAGGCCGCGATGTCCAGGCAGCCGGCGAGGTGGGCGGGCTGGTTGGCGACGAGCCCGACGGAGCGGCCGGCGAAGCGGGCGAAGCCGATGACGATGTTGGGCGCGTAGTCGGGCTGGACCTCGAAGAAGCTGTCGCGATCGACGACGTGGCCGATGAGCTCCTTGATGTCGTACGGGCGGTTGGCTTCGGCCGGGACCAGGGTCGCGAGCGCCTCGTCGCGGCGGTCGGGCGGGTCGTCGGTGGGGACGAAGGGGGGCGCGCCCAGGTTGTTGTCGGGGAGGTAGGACAGGAGCTTGCGGATGGTGGCGATGCAGGCCTTCTCGTCGGGCACCGCGAAGTGCGCGACGCCGGAGCGGGCCGCGTGGGTGTGCGCGCCGCCGAGGTCCTCCTTGGACACGTCCTCGTGGGTCACCGTCTTGATGACGTCGGGACCCGTGATGAACATGTGGCTCGTGCCCTGCACCATGATGATGAAGTCGGTGATGGCCGGCGAGTAGACCGCGCCGCCGGCGCACGGACCCATGATGGCGCTGATCTGGGGGACCACGCCGCTCGCGAGGGTGTTGCGCGTGAAGATGTCGGCGTAGCCGGCCAGCGAGACGACGCCCTCCTGGATGCGGGCGCCGCCCGAGTCGTTGAGCCCGATGACCGGCGCGCCGACCTTGATGGCGAGATCCATGATCTTGCAGATCTTCGAGGCGTAGGCGCCGCTCAGGCTGCCGCCGAAGACCGTGAAGTCCTGGGCGAAGACGAAGACCTTGCGCCCGTCGACCGTCCCGTAGCCCGTGACGACGCCGTCGCCGGGGATGCGCTGGGCGTCCATGCCGAAGTCGCGGCACTGGTGCATGACCAGCTTGTCGACCTCGACGAAGGAGCCGGCGTCGAGCAGGAGGTCGATGCGCTCGCGGGCCGTGAGCTTGCCGGCCTGATGGTGGCGCTCGATCCTCTGGGGGCCGCCTCCGAGCTCGGCGCGGCGGTTGAGCTCCGCCAGTCGGTCGCGAACGGTCATCTCTCCTCCGTGGGGCTGTGGACCCGCGCTGACTACCACAGAAGTGTGTGGGATCAGTAGAGGAAAGCGGGCCGCCGTCCACGCCGGCGGCGGCGGGCGGCGAAGGCGCGAGGAGGAGACGATGCCCGGCCCGGGACGTCGTGTGCGCGCTGTCCGACAGGTGTTCTGTGACGCCGCCCCCAACGGGGTCGACATCGTCCTGCGCTCGGGCCGGGCAACCGGAGCAGGCCTATGCATCCCTCGTGCCATGTGCCCACAGGCGCTCGGACGCGGGCGTGATCAGAGCCTGGCGCGGGCCTCCCGGGAGCAGCTCGGGCGGTCGGCGCGGCCGCGCGCGGGGACACTCGGGACGGGCAGGGCTGCGCGGCGGGAGGGGTCGTCCGGCCCCGGTGGGGTGCGTTGACCCCGGTTCGCCGTCGGCGCCGGCGCAGCGGCTGGCTCCGGGCTCGACACGGCGCGCGAGGGGCGGTAGGACTCCCCGGCGACGCTCGCCGATGAGGATGTCCGACATGCGCAAGCTCCTGGTCACCATCTGCTCCCTGCCCCTGCTCGCCGCCGCCTGCGCCGAGCCGCCGCCCGACACCCGGGTCGCCGCCCAGCCCTCGGCCACGCCGCCGCCGGCCGAGTCACCCACCCCCTCGCCCCCGCCTGAACCGGCCAAGGCCGAGGCGCCCGCACCGACCCCGCCGTCCGCGGCGCCGACCCCGCCGCCCGCCGAGCCCCCGTCGGCCGTGCTGCCCGGCGCCGGCGCGACCGAGGCGGAGGTGCGGGATCTCGAGGGTCAGGCCGGCAAGACGCCCGCGCCACCGGCCGTGCTGACGCCGGTCGGACACAAGGCGCCCGGGCTCGACGGCGCCCCCGGGCAGTCCCCGGCGATGGGCCCGAACGACGCCAAGGTGAAGGTCTACGTCTTCAGCGACTTCCAGTGCCCGGTCTGCCGGCGCGTCGTCGAGCCGATGAAGGTGCTCGCGCGGACCTACCCGAAGGACGTGCAGATCATCTTCAAGCACAACGCGCTCGAGATGCATCGGCAGGCCGACATCGCCGCGCGCGCCGCCATCGCGGCCCAGCGCCAGGGCAAGTTCTGGGAGTACCACGACAAGCTCTTCCAGAATCAGCAGAACCTGCACGAGCAGGACCTGCTCTCGTACGCCGAGGAGCTGAAGCTCGACGTCGCGAAGTTCCAGGCCGACATGAACGACGAGGCGGTCAAGGCGCAGGTGCTCTACGAGCGCAAGCTCGCCGAGGCGCTCGAGGCGCGCGGGACGCCGGGCTTCTTCATCAACGGCCAGAAGATCGTCGGCTGGGGCAGCTACGGGGGCGTCAAGTCGATGGTCGAGCGCGCGCTGCGCGAGGTCGACGTGCAGGTGGGCAAGGGGCTGCCCGTCGACGAGGCGCTCGTCGAGGCGACCAAGGCGGCCGGCGAGGACGGCAAGCGCTTCGCCAAGCTGGTCTTCGGGGCCGAGTAGCCGGGCGAAGGACGAGGCCTGGGCACGGGCACGCCGAGGTCGCGTGCTCAGGCGTCGTCGTCCTCGGGAGCGGCCAGCGGGAGGCGGAGCTCGACGGCCGTCCCGGTGCCCTGGGCGGGGGCGAGCGAGATGCGCCAGCCGTGCGCGTCCGCGATGCGCTTGACGATGGGCAGGCCCAGCCCGGCGCCGGGGACCACCCGGGCGGCGTGTCGCGAGTGGTAGAAGCGCTCGAACAGGTGGGGCCGCTCGCGCTCGGGGTGGCCGGGGCCGTCGTCGACCAGGCGCAGCAGCGCCGCGTCCGCTCGCTCCAGGGTGAGGGTGACCGCGAGGTGGCCGCCGCTGTGGATGAAGCGGAGCGAGTGGCCGGCGAGGTTGTGCATCAGCTGGGCGAGCAGGCCGGGATCGGCGTGGACCGGGACCGCGTCCTCGGGCGTCTCGACCGCCAGCGTGATGGCCAGCTCGCGGCACAGGGGGGCGAAGAACTGGTGCAGCTCGTGCACCGCGAGCCGGGCGTCGATGACCCGCGTGTGCGGCTTGGCGCGGCCGGCCTCGAGGCGGGTCATGGCGAGCATGTCCTCGATGAGCGTGCCCAGCCGCTGGGCCTCGCGGTCGATGATGCGCAGGAAGTCGATGCGGTCGACCAGCGTCATCTCGGCGTCCTCGAGCATGGTCAGGGCGACGCCGCGCAGGGTGGCGATGGGCGTGCGCAGCTCGTGGCTGACGTTCGAGAAGAACTCGTCGCGCATCCGGTCGGCCTGCTTGAGCGGCGTGATGTCGCGGAGCGTGACGACCCAGCCCTCGGAGCCGCTGCCGGCGGCGCTCATCGGCGCGACCGAGAGCAGCGAGTCGCTGATGCGCGCGCCGGGGACGCGGATCTCCTCGACCACGCGGGTGACGCGGCCGGCGCGCAGGGCGTCGAGCTCGTCGCGTAGCCAGGCGCTCGCGGGGAGCAGGTCGAGCAGGTGGCGGCCCTCGAGGTCGCGTGGGCCGGCGCCGAAGAGGGCGCGCGCGGCGGGGTTGGTCAGGACGATGCGGCCGTCGCCGTCGGTGACCAGCAGCCCCTCGCCCATCGAGTCCAGGATGTGGGCGAGCCGGTGGCGTTCGTTGGCGAGTTCGAAGGCGTGCGCGTGGTAGCGCGCTTCGAGGCGACGTTGCGCGGTCACGTCGCGGAGGACGACCATCGTGCCCGTCTCGCCGGGCAGGTCGGGCGTGCGCACGGGATAGGAGCTGACGACGAACACCCGGTGTCGCCACACGACCTCGCGGCGGCGGATCCCGCGGGTCGCCTCCCCTCGGGGGAAGCTCGTCTGGCGAGGGCAGGCCGTGCAGGGGACGCGCTCGCTGCCGCAGACCTCGTCGCAGCGCAGGCCCATGAGCGGGTGCCGCAGCCAATCGCGGACGGTCTCGTTGGCCCCGTGGATCACGCCGGAGGCGTCGATCAGGAGCGTGCCCTCGAGCGGCAGCTGATCGATGCGCGCCTGGAGGTCGGCGCCGAGCGCCTGCAGCTCGAAGACGTCGTCGGGTCGGCGCCGGCCGAGGATGTGGCGCAGGTACCAGGTCTGCGAGAGCTGCGACGACAGGTCGGCGGAGAGATCGCCGAGCAGGTTGTGGACGAGGACGATGACGTCTTCGCTGAGCACGTCGGGGAGGGACTCGCTGGACGGTCGCCCCGGGGCTTCGGGGCCGTGGCGGCTATCGGCGGATTCGTCAGGGCCGAGGCGGATGCCGCTCGGCACCCCGACGACGAGGCAGCCGAGGGCGCGAGGCCCGTCCTCGGGCTCGACCACCAGCGGCCAGGCCACGATGTTCCATTGGGCGTCGGGGCTGGGGCCGTCGCGGCGGGCGCCGCGCAGCATGGCCGCGTGACAGACCTCGGCGATGCGCTCGAGCGCGGCGTGTTGCTGCGCCACGTCGGCGTTGGCCGCGGCGAACCTGGGCTCGGGGCCGACGAGGCGCAGGGTGCCGGGGAGCCGCTCGTCGCCCCGGGCGACGACGTAGAGCCCCATCGGGAGGTGGGCCAGATCCCCGAGGTCCTGCAAGGTCGACAGGATGCGCTCGGGATCGATCAGCTGGTCCAGGGTCACGTCCGGCTGCGCTCGACCGGAGGGCTGGGGCGCGCCGGGTGGCGCGACATCGACGACGGGTTCCGTGGCCATTTCGACTCTCCCGGCGGGTTGGGCTACAGTACACCGCCGAATCCTCTCACGCGACCTGTGCGGGAGCTCAGCTTGGCCAAGCGTCAGATCCTCATCATAGACGACGAGCCCGACCTCGGTCGGACCATCGAGTACAACCTCCGCAAGCAGGGCTACGAAGTCCAGACCGTCCACACGGCCGCCGCCGGCCGCGCCACGGTCGAGGCCGGCTTCGACGGCGTCATCCTGCTGGACCTGCGGCTGCCGGACCAGGATGGGCTCGAGCTGGTCGAGCCGCTGATGATCGCCAACCCCCACAACCGCATCATCATCATGACCGCGCACGGCTCGACCGACGCGGCGGTCGAGGCGACCAAGAAGGGCGCCTACGACTTCGTGAACAAGACCGGCGACCTGCTCAGCCGCATCATCGTCGCGGTCAAGAACGCGTTCCGCGACCGGGAAATGTCCTGGCGCGTGAGCGCGCTCGAGGAGGAGGTCTCGTCCCGGTACCAGTTCGGGATGATCGTCGCGCGCAGCCCGCAGATGCGCAACGTGTTCGACCGGCTGCAGAACGTCGTCGACTCGCGGGTGACGGTCCTGGTGACGGGCGAGAGCGGCACGGGCAAGGAGCTCGTGGCCAAGGCGATTCACTTCAACGGCCCGCGAAAGGCGGGGGCCTTCGTGGCCCTCAACTGCGCCGGCATCCCGGACACGCTGCTCGAGACCGAGCTGTTCGGCCACGAGCGCGGCGCCTTCACGGGGGCCGTCACCGCCAAGAAGGGCAAGTTCGAGGTGGCCGACGGCGGCACGATCTTCCTCGACGAGATCGGCGAGATGCCGCTGCAGCTGCAGGCCAAGATCCTGCGCGTCATCCAGGAGCGCACCATCGAGCGGGTCGGCGGCACCGAGCCGCGCCACGTCGACGTCCGCATCATCAGCGCCACCCACCGCAACCTGTTGCAGATGGTCGAGGAGGGGCGCTTCCGCGAGGACCTGTACTACCGGCTCGCGGTGTTCCCGGTGCACCTGCCTTCGCTGCGCGAGCGAGAGGGCGACGTGCCGTTGCTGGCGAACTACTTCCTGCGCAAGTACGCGCAGGAAGAGGGCAAGAACCTGGCGGGGATCTCGCCGGCGGCGATGCGCATCCTCGAGGTCTACGCGTTCCCCGGCAACGTGCGCGAGCTCGAGAACATCATCAGCCACGCGGTCCTGGTCGCCTCCGGCGCCGAGCTGCGTCCGGACGACCTGCCCGCGTCGGTGGTCGACGCGACGCGGCACTATCGATTGACCGAAGGGCCCGAGGCCGGCCTGCGGGACCTGACGCTCGAGCGCGCCTTCGAGCTGCTGTTCCAGGCGCCCGAGGAGCTGCCGACCATGGAGACCCTCGAGCACGAGCTACTGCGGCGAGCCTTGCGGCTGTGCGACGGCAACATCGTCCAGGCGGCCAAGCTGCTGGGACTGTCGCGCGCCACCATCTACCGGCGGCTGGACCGGTTCGGGGGCAAGGACGAGCTGCTCTAGCCGGCGCGGCCGGGGCGCGCGACGGTCAGTCCGCCAGCAGCGCGTCGAGGGCCGCGGCGCGGGCGGGATCGAGCGCGGGCCGGGACAGGGCCAGGGCCGTCGTCGCCAGGGCGCGATACGTGGCGGCGAGGTGGGGGTCCAGCGCGTCGAGGCGCGTCAGGTGACCGGCGACGGTCTCGACGTCGCCGCGCGCGATGGGGCCGGTGACGACCGCCTCCGGCAGGCCGGCGGCCAGGTTGACCAGGGCGCCACGGGCGAGCGGGAGCAGGGCGTCGCGGGCCTCGGGGCGGGTGAGGCCGCAAGCCTCGAGCATGGTGACGGCCTGCGCGAACAGGGCCGTGGCGTGGCCGGCGACCGAGACGGCGGCCGCGTGGTAGAGCGGCTTGGTGCCCGGGGCGAGGCGGCGCGGGACCATGCCCAGGCGCTGGGCGATGTGTTCGGCCATGGCCAGCGCGCGCGGGTCGCCGTCGAGGCCGGCCGTGGCGCCGGCGAGGTGGTCGGGCGGGACGAGCGGGCCCGGCAGGGCTTGCAGGGGGTGGAGTGCGCCAGCGGCGCCGGGCACGCGGGCGTCGACGCGGACCACGTCGCCGGGGCGGGAGCCCGAGGCGTGCAGCCAGACCTCGCGCGAGGCGCTGGGCCGAGCGGCCATGCGGGTCGCGGCGGCCTCGATGGCGGCGTCGGCCACGACGAACCAGACGACGTCGACCTCGGGCAGGTCGAGCGGGTCGAGCGCGTCGCCGCGGCTCCAGTGCCAGGACGGCGTCAGTCCGGCGCGCTCGAGCAGGACGGCCAGGCTCTGTCCGGCACGTCCGCGCCCGACGAGGCCGACGCGCGGCCATCCGGGGTCAGCGGTACAGGCCATGGGCTTCGATGAGGTCCAGTGCGCCCGGCGGGACCAGGTGTCCGACGGGCTGCCCGCTGGCGATGCGCGCGCGGATGTCCGTCGAGGAGACCGGAGGCAGGCGCGCCGCGATGGTGGCTCCCGGCGGGTCAGGCTCGCCGTCGCGGCCGAGGATGATGAAGCGCATCAGGCGTTGGAGGTCGTCCCAGCGCTTCCAGCGGTGGCGATCCCGGAACAGGTCCGTGCCGCCGACGAAGGCGAGCTCGGCGCCGGGGTGCTCGGCCAACAGGGCCTCGACGGTGTCGATGGTGTAGCTGGTCCCGCCGCGGCGCTGCTCGACGCGATCGACCCGGATCCGGGGGCCGAGGTGAGCCATGGCGGCCTCTATCATCGCGCAGCGCAGCTCGAACGGGGCCATGCGCTTGCCGAAGGCGTGCTGGAAGACCGGCACGACGCGCAACTCGTCGACGTCCTCGCGGCAGAGCACCCAGGTGGCGGCGAGCACGTGACAGATGTGCGGCGGGTCGAAGCTGCCGCCGTACAGCGCGATGCGCGGCGGGCGCGCCTCAGGGCGCATCCGGCTTCCAGGCCGCCGCCTCGGCGGAGGCCTGCTCGAGCACCTTGTCGACGTCCTGGCCCTTGTCGAGCGCCTTGCGGAGCGACTCGGAGCCCCACAGGAGGTCGATGGCGGGCACCCCCGGCGGTCCGCCCCAGGTCGCCGCGTCGGCGTCTCGCCAGGCGAAGGCGGCGGGGGCGACGCTCTTGACGGCGTGCAGGACGAACAGGCCGGTCGCCACTGCGTTTGCGACCGTGCGGTCGTAGATGCGCACGAACACGCCGGTGCAGCGCTCGCCGGCGTGCGGCCCGGCGGTCGGCCGGAAGACCTGGGGGACGAAGTCGACCCCAGGGTTGTCGCGCTTGCGAAGGGCGTCGACCAGGGCGACGGGGTCGAGCCCCGGCGCGCCGACGAGCAGGTAGGGCGTGGTCGTGCCGAGGCCCACGGACAGGGTCGTGGCCTCGAGCAGCCCGATGCCCGCGTAGGCGACGGCGGCCTCGAGCGAAGGGAGCCGTGGGACCGGCGGGACGTAGGCGATGCGTCCGTGGCGATCGCAGGCGACCACGCGCAGGTCGGCTCGGGTCGCGGCATCATGGCCGGAGGCCAGCCACTGCGCGAGCTGTCCGCCGGTCAGCCCGTGACGCAGGGGAAGGCCCGGCGCGACGCCGCGAGCGCTCTCGAAGCCGGAGCGGAGGACGGGGCCCTCGCGCTTGAGGCCGATGGGGTTCGGGCGGTCGAGGACCCACACGGGCACCTGCTTGGCGGCGGCCTGCGTCAGCAGCGCGTCCAGGCAGCGCGAGGTCGCGGCCGTGCGCGTCCCCGGGTCGCGCAGGTCACAGACGACCGCGTCGACGTCCGCGAACGCCGGGTCGGCCCAGCCGCCCTGACCCCGCGCCTCGAAGCGCGCCACGGGCAGCCCGAACACCGGATCGACGGCCTCGTCGTCGGCGCCGGCGGCCCAAAGGCCATGTGGCGGCGCCAACAGCCGAAGCACGCGCACTCCCGGGATGCCACGAAGGACCTGGGCGGCGTGCCGTCCCCACATGTCGACGGCGGTCGCGTCGGCCAGCAGCGCCACACGCCGCCCCGCCAGCCCCTCGTCGAACCCCGATGCCAGCTTGTCGAGTCCGGTCTGCATGCGCCCCTACTGGTTCCGATGCCACTCCCGCCACAGCGGGTAGTCCTCGCCGAAGTTCTTGCCGGTCTGGTGCGTCAGCGCCCCGGCCACCGATCGCCGCATCAGCGTGTCCTCGGTGTTCAGCGCCTCGATGAGCGGCTTGACGGCCGGCGCGTACTTCACCCACTTGAGGCCGTCGGCCGCTACGCGTCGGATCTCGTCGTCCACGTCGTGGAGCGCCTTGACGAGCGCCGGTCCGCACTCGGGCCGCCCCGACAGCCCCAGGCCCAGGACGGCCTCGCGCCGGACGTTCTTGTCCCGGTCCAGCGCCGCGTGGGCCAGCGCCTTGAGGATCCTGGCGTCTCCGCCGTGTGGCCAGTTGCCCAGCACGCGAATCACCGCCGCTCGGACGCTGGCGTCGGGGTCCTCGACCAGCTTGAGCAGCGCCCGCTGCACCTGCTTGTCGCGTCGCTCGGCCAGCAGGCTCACCGCCAGCGAGCGGATGAGCGGCGGCATCTTCCGATCGGCGAGCAGGTTCACCAACAGCTGCGTGCTGGCGGCGGACTCGTCGGCCCCGAGGACGGTCATCGACAGGATCTGGCCCGGCTGTCCCATCCTCGGCAGCGCCTGGTAGGTCGGCCGCAGCCCCGCGGGTCCGGCGTTGGTCAGCGTCGCCGCCGCGTACACGCACACCGGCGCGCCCATGTCCTTGCATGCGACCAGGCGCTCGACCGCCTCGGCGAGATCCTCGCGCGGAGGGAGCCCGAGCAGCAGCGAGACGATGAGAGCGCCCATGGAGGTCATGGGCGACATCGTAGACGACATCGCTCGGCGCGGCCAGCGCGCTATCCGGTGACGGCGGCCTCGACGGCGCGGACGAAGGCGCTCATCAGGGCCGTGCTCTTGACCCCGGGGCGCGTCTCGATGCCGCTGGCGACGTCGACCCCGAAGGGCGCGAGCTGGCGCACCACGGCGCCCACGTTCTCGGGCGTCAAGCCGCCTGCCAGAAAGCCCCTCGGGTGCGCCAACGCGAGGCGCGCCAGCTCGGTCCGCAGCATGCGGCCCGTGCCTCCCGGCGAGGTCGGGCTGAACGCGTCGACCAGGTAGCCGACCGACGGCTCGCCCAGGTAGCGGGGGATGCCGTCGACGTCCTGCGCGCCGCGCAACCGAAACGCCTTGATGAAGCGGTGGCCGTGGCGGGCGCACTGCTCGGGCGTCTCGTCGCCGTGGAATTGCAGGATGTCGGGCTTGACGTGTTCGAGGACGCCCTGGACCAGGTCTTCGTGGGCATCGACGAAGACGGCGACGACCCGCGCGCGGGCGGCGGGGCGGCGCGGGTGGGCGAGGCGGCGCACGGCGGCGGCGATGGTGACGGCCTGGCCGAAGCTGACGGCGCGCGGCGAGCCGGGCCAGAAGTTCAGGCCGACGAGGTCCGCGCCGGCCGCGACCGCGTCGCGCGCGTCCTCGGCGCTGGTGATGCCGCACATCTTGATGAGTGGGCGCTTCACCGCACGGGCTCCGGGGTGTCCGCCGCGAGCAGCGCGCCCAGGGCCGCGCCTGGATCGCCAGCCGCCATCAGGCTCGAGCCGACCAGGAACACGTCGTAGCCGGCCGCACGCAGCCGGCGCACGTCGGCGGCGGTGGCGACCCCGCTCTCGGTGACGGCCACCGCGTGCGGCGGGATGAGCGGGCGCAACCGCTCGCTGGTGGCGAGGTCGATGTGGAAGCTGCGCAGATCGCGGTTGTTGACGCCGATGAGGCGGGCGCCGATGTCGACCGCGCGACGGACCTCGTCCTCGTCGTGGGCCTCGACCAGCATCGTCAGCCCGGCCCGCTGCCCGGCCTCGTGCAGGCGGGCGAGGGTGGTGTCGTCGAGGGCCGCGACGATGAGCAGCGCCATGGCCGCGCCGGCCGCGCGGGCTTCGAGCAGCTGGACCTCGTCGACGACGAAGTCCTTCCGAAGGCAGGGCAGGGGGACGGCGCCGGCGACCTCGACCAGGTCCTCGAGGCTGCCGCCGAAGTACTCGGGCTCGGTCAGCACGCTGATGGCCGCTGCTCCGTGCGTGGCGTAGGCGCGCGCCACCGCGACGGGGTCGGCGTCGGTCCGGATGGCGCCCGCGCTGGGGCTGCGGCGCTTGACCTCGGCGATGACGCGAACGCCGGGGGCGCGCAGGGAGGCGAGGGCGTCGGGCGGCGGGGGCGCGTCGGCGGCGGCCCGCTCGAGGGCGCCGCGGTCGAAGGGGAAGGCCGCCAGGCGGCGGCGGGTGCGCGCGACGATGCGGTCCAGGATGGTCTCGGCGGCCGAGCCGGCGGAGGTCATGGCGCGAGCTCCTGCGAGAGGGTGGCGAGCGCGAGCAGGCGCTGCGCGGCGGCCCCGCTGGCGAGCACGTCGGTGGCCAGCGCCACGCCGCTGGCGAGATCGGCGGCGACCTCGGCGGCGAAGAGGGCGGCGCCCGCGTTCAGGCGGACGATGTCGGCGCAGGGGCCGCGGCCGCCCTCGAGCACGCCTCTGACGATGCGAGCGTTGTCCTGGACGTCTCCGCCAGCGACGGCGCGGATGGGGGCGCGGGCGATGCCGAACGTCTCGGGCGCGACGGTGAGCTCTCGGACCTCTCCGCCGTCGAGCACAGCGACGTGGCTGGGCCCAGTCAGCGTCAGCTCGTCCAGGCCGTCGCTGCCGTGGACGACCATGGCCCGGCGCGTGCCGAGCCGTCCGAGGACGGACGCGACCGTTGCCAGGCGTCGGTGATCGAAGACGCCTACCAGCTGGTGCGTGGCGCGCGCCGGGTTGGTCATCGGCCCCAGGAGGTTCAGCAGCGTGCGGAAGCCTAGGGCGCGGCGGGCCTCGGCGGCGTGGCGCAGCGCGCTGTGGTGCATGGGCGCGAACATGAAGCCGATGCCGACCTCGTCGATGCAGCGCGTCACGGCCTCGGGGCCCAGATCCACGCGCACGCCCAGCGCCTCGAGGACGTCGGCCGAGCCCACGCGCGACGAGATGGCGCGGTTGCCGTGCTTGGCGACGGTGACCCCGGCGGCGGCGCAGACGAAGGCGACCGCGGTCGAGACGTTGAAGGTCCCGGCCCCGTCGCCGCCCGTGCCGCAGGTGTCCAAGAGCCGCTCGGCACGCGGCTGGATGGGGACGACGCGGGAACGCATCGCGCGGACGGCGCCCGCGATCTCGTCGACCGTCTCGCCCTTCATGCGCAGCGCGGTCAGCAGCCCGGCGATCTGCCCCTCGGACGCCTGTCCGTCCATCACCGCGCCCAGGGCGTCGGCCATCTCGTCCTCGGACAGCGAGCCGCCCTCGACGACGCGGGCCAGCGCGGTCCGAATCGCCTCGTCAGGTCGCGTCATCGTGCGCCCTCCGACGTCTCGGGGCCGCGCACGAGGCCCAGGAAGTTGCCGAGCAGCGGCTTGCCCGCCTCGGTCAGGATGGACTCGGGGTGGAACTGCACGCCCCAGGTCGGGTGCTCGCGGTGCGCGACGCCCATGATGGTCCTGCCGGCAGGGTCTTCGGTCCAGGCCGTCACCTCGAGGCAGGCCGGCAGCGTCGCCGAGGCGATGGCCAGGCTGTGGTACCGCGTGGCCGCGAAAGGATCGGGGAGGCCCCGGAACACGTCGCTGTCTCGGTGGAACACCGGCGAGGTCTTGCCGTGCATGATGACGCCTGCGCGGACGATGTCGCCGCCGAAGGCCGCGCCGATGGACTGATGGCCCAGGCAGACGCCAAGGATGGGGCGGATCCCGGAGCCGCGCCGGATGAGCTCGACCGAGATCCCCGCCTCGTTGGGGCTGCAGGGGCCGGGCGAGACGACGTACGCGTCGACCTCGCGCTCGAGGGCCTCGTCGACGGTCAGGCTGTCGTTGCGGACGACCTCGACCTCGGCCCCCAGCTCACCCAGGTACTGCACCAGGTTCCAGGTGAAGCTGTCGTAGTTGTCGACCATCAGCAGACGTACCGCGCCGCTCATGGCTGCCGCTCCGCGAACTGCTGGCGAGCCAGCTCGATGGCGCGCAGGACCGCGCGCGCCTTGCTGCGCGTCTCGTCCGCTTCGCGCTGGGGGACCGAGTCGTAGACGATGCCGGCGCCGGCCTGCACGTCGAAGCGGTCGCCGCTCGCGACCATCATGCGGATGGCGATGGCGAGATCCAGGTCGCCCTCGGCGCCGAGGGTGCCGACCGCGCCGCCATAGAAGCCGCGCCGCTCGGGCTCGAGCGCCTCGATGATCTCCATGGCGCGGATCTTCGGCGCGCCGCTGAGCGTGCCGGCCGGGAAGGTGGCGCGGACGACGTCGGCGGGGCCGACCTCGGGCCGCGCGAGGCCGCGGGTGTGGCTGACGAGGTGCATGACGTGGCTGTAGCGCTCGATGATCATCTGGTGGGGGATCTCGACCGAGCCGGTCTCGGCGATGCGCCCGATGTCGTTGCGGGCGAGGTCGACCAGCATGACGTGCTCGGCGACCTCTTTGGGATCAGCCCGGAGCTCGGCGGCGAGGGCGGCGTCCTCCTCGGGCGTCGCGCCGCGCGGCCGCGTCCCGGCGATGGGCCGCGTCTCTACGAGCGGGCCCGTCTTGCGGACGAGGACCTCGGGCGAGGCGCCAAGCAGCGTGAGCTCGCCCAGGTCCAGATAGAACATGTACGGCGACGGATTCAGCCCGCGCAGCGTGCGATAGACGAGAAAGGGGTGGAGGCCGGCCGCGGGCTGGTGGAAGCGCCGGCTGAGGACGACCTGGATGATGTCGCCCGCCGCGATGAGCTCGCGCGCCGCCTCGACGGCTGCGCCGTAGGCCTCGTCCGACATCGTCGAGCGGGGCTCGGGCGAGGGGCCTGCCGGGCTGAGGGGGAGAGCGGGCAACGGGCCGCCCAGGCGCGCTTCGGCCTCGTCGAGGGCGGCCTGCGCCTCGTCCCAGGCGCGATCGGCGTCCGCCGGTCCGGCGACCTCGGCCAGGACCACCAGCATGGCGCGGTGCTTGAGGTTGTCCCACACCAGGACGAGCCGCGTCTCCATGAAGACGAGGTCGGGGATCTCGGGACGCGGCGCGTTGCGTCGAGGCAGGCGCTCCATGAAGCGAACGGCGTCGTAGGCCAGCGCGCCGACGAGACCGCCGACGAAGCGCGGCAGGCCGGGGACGCGCGCCATGCGACGCTGGCCGACGCGGCGCGTCACCTCGGCCAGCGGGTCGGCGACGTCGACCGTCTCGACCGGCCGAGCGCCGTCGGGTCGATGGACCTCGAGCCGCCCCTCGCGCGCCACGTACACGGCCCTCGGCTCGGTCCCCATGAAGGTGTAGCGCGCCCACTGCTCGCCGCCCTCGACGCTCTCGAGCAGGAAGCTCCAGCGGCCGCGCCGCAGCTTCCAGAAGGCGGTGACCGGCGTCTCGAGGTCGGCGAAGACCTCGCGGGTGACCGGGATGAGCGTGTGGTCCGCGGCCAGGGCGCGGAAGGCGTCGCGATCCGTCATGGCGCGCACGATAACGCGAACCCCGCCCGAGCACTACGCCCTGCGCGGGGCCCCTCGCCCGGACTCAATAACGATGGCGCAGCAAGGCCCCGAGCGCCTCGCGGATGGCGCGGCGCGGGTAGCGGTGCTGCTCCACGAGCCGGGCGATGATCTGCGCCCCGCGCTCGCGCTCGCTCGCGTCGAGCCGCTGGGCGGCCGGGTGCTTCTTGTCCGGCTCCTCTTCCTCGGCCAGCAGATCGAGCACCTGCTCGCTGAGCTTGCGGATGGTCGCCTTCTGCCGCTCGTAGTAGTCGCGCTCGAGCGCCTCGAAGAGCTTCGGGAACAGCCGCCGGTAGTTGATGGGCTCGCCCGGGAAGTCGATGCGCCACGCCCCGACCCGCGCGACGAGGTCGCGCCGGAACCGCGCCCGGTCGCTCGGCGCGTCCCAGATGCGCTCGAGGCGGTCCATCAGGTGCGTGTCGGGCGGCTCGGACTTGCCGGTCTTCTCGTTGTAGATCTTCTCGCCCTTGAGCAGATACGACACGTGCAGGATGTAGCGGCCGAACAGCTCCTCGTACTGCTCCTCGCTCACCAGCCCCATCGACGCCCGCACGTCGTTGTTCACGCGGTCCAGATACCGCTGGAACACCTGGTCGATGAAGGCGCCGTGATCGTGGTAGCCGCCCTGCGGCTCGATCTTCAGGAACTCGTAGACGCTGCGGTTCTTCACCAGGGCGCGCAGCTCGTCGAAGATGGCCAGCGCGCTGAGCCCGTAGTAGCGCTCGTTCTGGTAGGCATGCAGCATCGCCTGCTTCATCTCGCGCGGTGACGCGCCGAAGGCCCCCTCGTAGTCGGGGTCGTCCTGACCTTCGGCCAGCATGTCCGCCAGGATCGCGCGGAGCTCTCGCGACTGCTCCGGCGTCAGGTCGGGGGGCTCGCGCTCGCCGGCGTACAGCTCGGCCTTCTCGATGGGCTTGAGCCGCGCGACCACCTCTCGGATCCCGCTCGGGTAGTTCTCGGCCCGCGGTCGCTTCAGGCGCGTCAGCACGGCCCACAGGGCGACGATGAACGTCGCGTGCGGTCCGACCATGTCCTCCATCCCGCCGGCGCGGATCTGCTCGTCGTAGATGGCCTGCTCGACCTTGTAGTCGCGCAGGTAAGGCATCTTGACCAGATCCATGCGTCCCTTGAACGAGGTGAAGTCCTGGTACTCCTTGAAGGCGTTCAGGTGCTTCTCGTTGGAGCTCGCCAGGAACAGCTCGTCGAGGTGCAGGATGGCGTTGGGCAGCGTCACCGTGCCCTTCTCGCAGGTCGCCAGCAGGTACTTGAAGGCGTCGAGCGGCTTCTTCAGGAGATCGTTGTACTCGACCACGCCGCGGTTGCCGTCCACGAGGTCGCCCGCGGGCTCGTAGAGACTCAGCGAGCGCAACGACGGCGGCAGCGCGTGCAGGCCCTGGTCCATCGTCAGCTGCCGAATGGTGGCGTCGACGTGCATCTGGGGCTCGATGGTCACGGCCCCGACCCGATAGCGACGCGAGAAGTAGAACCGCTCGACCTGGATGTGCTGGAGGACGCGCTGCAGGTCCCCGGAGTAGGCGGTCAGAAGGGCGTCCGCGATGGAGCGCGAGCGCGGCGACAGATCCCCGTCCAGCAAGTACTCGCCGATCTGCATGCTCTCGGGCAGGCGCCCCCGCTCGCGCAGCTCGTCGAACACCCGCCGCCGGTCCTCGCGCGGCAGCAGCAGCAGCGGGTGATCCTTGAGGTCGCCCTGTAGCCGCGCGTCCACGTCCTCGTCCTCGAGGTGCGCGAAGCTGGTCAGCGAGCGCGAGCCCTCGCCCGAGAAGCCGAGGCGCTTTTTGGCCACGTTCGCCGACGGGAACACCCAGTTGAACCGGTAGATCGCCCCCTCGTCGGTCCCCGAGTAGTGCTCGAGGGCGCGCATGATGCACTGGATGAACGAGCTCTTGGCCGAGCCGTTGGGACCGTGCAGGAGCAGCAGCCGGGTCACCCGCCCGTCGCGGATGAAGTTGGTGAGGAGCCGGAAGATCGCGTTCTGGGCCGACTCTTGACCGACCAGTCGGTACTTGCCGTCGTCCCACGGGCAATCGAACAGCCGGAACCGCGTCACGGTCCCTTCGGGCCGCGTCAGCTCGACCCGGCCGTAGTGGTCCATGCAGTCGAGGACGTACTGCGCCGCCGTCCGACAGTGCGGGACGGGGTTGTCGCAGAACGCCTCGAAGAACTCGTCGAAGCTGAGCACGCGCCGATTGGCCGCGAAGGCCCGCCGGGTGTCCGCCTCGATTCTCCTGAGAACGTCGAGCGCTTCCGCCGATGCCATGGGGGACCTGCTTTCGTCCGGCCGAGGGGTTGACGGGCCATGGATGCCACCGATCGAGGCGCGGGGAAAGGGAGCGGTCGACCCACGGGCCCGTCGTCAGGGCGTGACCGTCACCTTCACCTCGACGTTGGTCTTCTCGATGAGGCACGTCGTGTCGTTGCACACGCTGAAGCGCGCCTCGGCGGTCAACGTCTCCTCGCCCGCCGTCTTGGCGGACACGGGGATGGTGACGGTGGCCTTCTCGTCGGTCGCCTTGAAGTCGCCCTTGAGCTGGTGGAAGGCCGTCTTGCCAAGCTCGACCTTGCCCCCGGCCTGACCGAACGTCAGCTTGGCCGGATACTCCAGGTTCCACTTGAACCCGGCCGCCGGCTTGAACGTCACGGTCGCCGTCGCGCTGGCCCCGGCCTTCACCTCGGGGCTGTCGACCGTCACCGTCGCCTTGGGACCGTCCTGCGCGGCGGGCGCCGCCTCGGGGCTCTGGGCCGGTGCGGTCGCTGGCTCGGCGTTCGGCGTCTCGTTCGCCTGGGACTTGCAGGCGGTGACGACGAGCAGCGTTCCGAGGACGATCGAGGACAGCTTCATTCGGGTGCTCCAGCGCAACGTGAGGACCTCCCGTGGACCGTTGGTGACCGGCCGGCGACCTGCCTACCGGCGACGGGCCTCGTGGGCCGGGCGACAGACCCGGGACCTACCAGAAATATTCACCTCAGGCAAACCTCGGGGCCGCGTCCGCCCCCGTCCGTCGCAGCCCCGAGAGGCTTGAAATGCAAGCCCTTTCCGAATACTTGCCCCGACCGCCCCCCTGGGTATCATCCCGCGCCATGGCGACCCGACTCCTGCTCCCCCTGGCGGTCTTCGGCGTGGGCTTCGGCCTGGGCTATGGCCTCACCTTCTTCCTCGTCGACGAACCCGACGCCACCGCGACCCAGGCCAGCGTCGCCGCGACCACGGAGCCGGGCGTGCAGGTCGACGCACCGAGCGCGCTCGCCAGCGACACCGCCCTTCCGCTTGGGCGGGGCGCGGCCGGTGACGGGGAACTGCCGACGGAAGCCAGCGAGGACGGCGACGAGGAGCGCGTGAAGGCCACCCCGGACCCCGCCCCGGCGGACGACCAGGGCGACGCCGAGGCCGGTTCCCCAGACAGCCCCCCAGCCCCCCCCGAAGCCGCCGCGCCGCCCTGGTGGGACGCGTGCCGTGGCAAGCGCTGCCTGGTGGACTTCGGAGGCCTCACGGGGGGGCTCAGCGTGCGGCGAGGCTCGGTCGAACACGGCGCGGTGGTCGACTGGGACAAGGACTTCGCGGGGGCCAAGCGCATCGAGGTCCTCCCGACGGACGCGGCCCTGCGGGTTCAGGTGGTCGCCATCGCGCTCGACGTCCAGGGCCGCCCGGCCGCTGCCCAGATCGAGTGGCGCCGCGGCGGCGACACGCTGGCCGGCGTCATCGCCCTGTCCGTCGGCGACAAGCAGGTGACGATGCGGCCCTGACCCAGCGCCGCCCCCGCGCGCGCCGCGTCGCTTCGGATCGGACCGCCCGTGTCAGCTCGCAACTGAATGATATCCCTAGACAAGTCGCCGAACGCGGGCCGCGCGCCACCCGGCTCGACGTGGGCGGATTCCTCAATCGGATCGATCACTTAGCGGTTCCGGGCGACGCCGCGTAAGTCCGTGATCATTGAGCGATTTTTTCGATCCGAGGGCGTTGACGGCCGATCCGCGTTCTGATCTACTCCCGTTCAAATTTTGACGACGACCTCGCGCGCCCCGATAACGGGGCTGGCACTCCGGGATCCCAGCCTCCTTGGGCGGTGGGCGCCGGAGTGTCGCGTCGCGCGGGCCGACGCGACAGGACGGGGAGGGACACGACCGATGGAGCCGCTACGCAAGGATGACCCGAACGACGCGCCCGGGGGCGAGCGCCGGCAGCGCAAGAGCCGCAACCGCCCGCGCACCATCGCGGGGCGCCGGCTGTCGCGGGCCGAGATCGAGGAGGGCATCCGCCTCGTCGACGAGATGTGGTACGAGCGGCCGAAGACGCGCGCGGACTGCGCCGAGGGACCGCGTCCCTGTCCCTTCGTCAGCTGCAAGTATCACCTGTACCTCGACGTCAAGGACGACACGCACTCCATCAAGCTGAACTTCCCCCACCTCGAGGTGTGGGAGATGGAGCACACCTGCTCGCTCGACCTGGCGGAGCGGGGTGGCATGACGCTCGAGGACGTCGGCCACATCATGAACCTGACGCGCGAGCGCGTGCGCCAGGTCGAGGTCGCCGGCATCGAGAAGCTGCGCGAGACGGGCCTCATCGAGGACATCGAGCGCGTGTTCGGCTCCCTGCGTAAGTTCCAGTAGCCCTTCGGGGATCGAGGGCGGCGCGGGCGTCCCCGTCCACGCCGACGCACCCTTCGGCTTGCCCCACCCGACCGGCCGTGCTACGCGGGCCGCACCCTTTGGCTGGGAGGCGGCCCCATGCATCGCGTGCGCCGAGCGCTGCTGAGTGTGTCCGACAAGACGGGCCTGGTGGACTTCGCGCGCGCCCTCGCGGCGCGCGGCGTGGCGTTGGTCTCGACCGGCGGGACCGCAAGGGCCCTGCGCGAGGCCGACCTCCCCGTGACTCCGGTCCAGGTCGTCACCGGCTTCCCCGAGATGATGGACGGACGCGTCAAGACGCTCCATCCCGCCGTCCACGGCGGCATCCTGGCGCGCCGGGATGTCCCGGACGACCTCGAAGCGCTCGAGGGCATCGACGCCGGCTGCATCGATCTGGTCGTCGTGAACCTCTATCCGTTCCGCGAGACCATCGCCCGGGCCGACGTCACCCCCGACGAGGCCATCGAGCAGATCGACATCGGCGGTCCGGCCATGGTGCGATCGGCGGCGAAGAACCACGCGTGGGTCGGTGTCGTGACGCGACCCGCCGACTATGCCGAGGTCCTCTCTGGCCTCGACGCCAACGACGGGGTACTCCCGGAGCCGCTCCGCCGGCGCCTGGCTGCGGCGGCCTTCGCGCACACCGCCGCCTACGACGCCACCGTCGCCGCCTGGATGGCCTCGCAGGTCGCAGCGGACGAGGGCGAGCCGGCCGACGCCCCGCCGCGGGTGTGGGGCCAGCCCGTCGAGCGCCTGGCCACCCTGCGCTACGGCGAGAACCCGCACCAGATGGCCGGGCTCTACGCCGCCGCCGGCCCACGCGTGGGCCTGACCAGCGCCCAACAGCTCCAGGGCAAGGAGCTGTCCTACAACAACTGGCTGGACGCCGACGCGGCCGTGGCGCTCGCCCGGGACGTGGGCCCCACCGGCGTCGCCATCGTCAAGCACAACAACCCCTGCGGGGCCGCCCGCTCGCCGCGCTCGCTGCTCGAAGCCTACGAGCTCGCCCGCGCCTGTGACCCCGTCAGCGCCTTCGGTGGCATCGTGGCGACCTCGGGCGTGCTCGACGTCGAGCTGGCCCAGGCGCTGGCCGACACGTTCCTCGAGGTCATCGTCGCCTCCGAGGTGACCGCCGAGGCGCGCGCCGTCCTCGGTCGCAAGAAGAACCTGCGCGTCCTCGTCCTCCCGGCTGCAGCCTGGCCCGTGCAGGGCCGCGTGCTCGAGCCGCGCGCCATCCACGGCGGCCTGCTGGTCCAGGAGCGTGACCCCGGCGGCGTCGACGTGCGTCGAGCCCGCGTCGTCACGCAGCGCGCTCCCACCGACGAGGAGTGGCGGTCGCTCGAGTTCGCCTGGACCGTGGCCCGGCACGTCAAGTCCAACGCCATCGTGTTCGCCCGCGGCGACCGCACGGTGGGCGTCGGCGCCGGTCAGATGAGCCGCGTCGACAGCACGCGCATCGCCGCCATCAAGGCGCGCGAGACCGATCCGGCGGGGCTCGTCGGGTCGGGCGTCGCCTCCGACGCGTTCTTCCCCTTCGCGGACGGCGTGCTCGCCGCCGCCGAGGCCGGCGCCACCGCCCTCATCCAGCCCGGCGGGTCCATCCGCGACGACGAGGTCATCGCCGCGGCCGACGCCCAGAACCTCGCGATGGTCTTCACCGGGCGCCGGCATTTCAAGCACTGAGCGCGCGCCGACGCTCGCTCCCGAGTTCCCCGACCGCGCTCAGCGAGGAGGCGTCGCGATGAAGATCCTGGTCGTCGGCAACGGCGGGCGCGAGCACGCCCTGGCCTGGAAGCTGGCTCAATCCCCGCGCTGCTCGCGGCTCTTCGTGACCCGGCCCAACGCGGGCCTGCGGACGCTCGGGACGCCCGTCGACCTCGCCCCCGACGACGTACCGGGCCTGCTGGCGTTCGCCCGCGCCGAAGGCATCGACCTGACCGTGGTCGGCCCCGAGCGGCCCCTCACCCTGGGGCTGGTCGACGCCTTCGAGGCCGCCGGCCTGCGCGCGTTCGGGCCGCGTCGCGACGCCGCGCGCCTCGAGGGATCCAAGGCCTTCGCCAAGGCCGTGATGACGACCGCTGGCGTACCCACCGCCGCCTACGCTGTGTTCGACTCGCTCGACCCCGCGCGCGCCTGGGTCAGGCAGCTGGGTCGGGGCGTAGCCGTCAAGGCGGACGGCCTCGCCGCCGGCAAGGGCGTCGTCCTGTGCCACACGCCCGACGAGGCCGACCAGGCGCTGGCCGAGATGCTGGAGGGCAGCGCCCTCGGCGAGGCGGGCCGGCGGGTGGTCGTCGAGGAGCTGCTCGAGGGCGAGGAGGCCAGCTTCATCGCGGTCTGCGACGGCCAGACGGTGGTGCCCCTGGCCTCGAGCCAGGACCACAAGCGGGTGGGGGAGGGCGACAACGGCCCCAACACCGGGGGCATGGGCGCCTATTCGCCGGCGCCGGTGGTCACCTCGGCGCTGGCCGACGAGATCATGCAGCGGGTGATGATCCCCACCGTCGAGGCCCTGCGCGCCGACGGGACGCCCTTCGTCGGGTTCCTGTACGCCGGCGTCATGGTCACGCCCGATGGCATCCGGGTCCTCGAGTTCAACGCTCGGCTCGGAGACCCCGAGGCTCAGGTGCTGCTCGTCCGGCTGCAAACGGACCTCGTCGACGTGCTCGAGGCGGCGATCGACGAGCGCCTCGACCGCGTCAGCCTCGACTGGGATCCCCGCTCGGCGCTGACGGTGGTCATGGCGGCCGAGGGCTACCCCGGCACGGTACGGACCGGCGACCCCATCGAGGGTCTCGAGGCCGCGGCGGCGCTGCCCGACGTCCAGGTCTTTCACGCCGGCGCTCGCGCCCACGAAGGCCAGGCCGTGACCGCGGGCGGCCGGGTCCTGACCGTCACGGGCCTCGGCGCCTCCGTCGCCGAGGCGGCCCAGCGCGCCTACGCGGCGGTCGACCTCATCACCTGGCCGGGCGTCCACTTCCGCCGCGACATCGGCTGGCGGGCCATCGGCCGATCCTGATCCGCCATCGGCCCGCCCCACCGTCCCGCGCCCGGGTCCCTACCTCCGCAGCGCCAACGGCTGGCGCGCCATCGACCCATCCTGATCCGCCGTCGGCCCGCCCGGCCGTCCCGCGCCCGGGTCCCCACCTCCGCCGCGCCAACGCCTGGGCGCCATCGGCCCATCCTGATCCGCCGTCGGCCCGCCCCACCGAACCGCGGCCGGGCGTCCACCTCCGCCGCGCCAACGCCTGGCGCGCATGCGGCCCATCCTGACCCGCCGTCGACCCGCCCGGCCGTCCCGCGCCCGGGCCCCCACCTCCGCCGCGCCAACGCCTGGCGCGCATGCGGCCGATCCTGATCCGCCGTCGGCCCGCCCCACCGAACCGCGGCCGGGCGTCCACCTCCGCCGCGCCTACGCCTGGCGCGCATGCGGCCGCTCCTGATCCGCCGTCGGCCCGCCGTACCGACCTGGGCAGTCTCGAGGGATCCGCGGTGGCGGGCCCCTCATTCGATTCCCCGCGAGCGACAGCCGCGCCGTCTGGTCGGCTCGGTCCAGGCCTCCCCGCCGTTCGGCTCGTGCGTGGTGCGCGGCTGGCGCGTTCTTGACCGCCTTTCGAAACGACGAAGGCCGACCCTGCTGGGCCGGCCTCCGATGCAGACAGCGCTGTCCGTGACTCAGTGCACGGCAGCCGGCTTGGTCGCCGGGGCGGCCTCTTCCTTCTCTTCGCCGCCGCCGAGCAGGATGTTCAGCAGCGGATCGTCCGCGCGCTTGGCCCCCTCGACCACCGGCACCGCGATGTCCCTGGTCAGGGCCAGGGCGATGACGTCGTCCATGTGGCGCACGGTCACCAGCTTGATGGCGCTACGCACGGCGGGCGGGATGTCGCGGATGTCCTTTCGGTTCTCGTCGGGCATGACGACCGTCTTGACGCCGGCTCGGTGTGCCGCCAGGACCTTCTCCTTGAGACCGCCGATGGGCAGGACGCGCCCGCGCAGCGTGATCTCGCCCGTCATGGCCACGTCCATGCGCACCGGCACGCGGGTCAGCGCGCTGACCAGGCTGGTCGCCATCGTGATGCCCGCCGAGGGCCCGTCCTTGGGGATGGCGCCTTCGGGGAAGTGGATGTGGACGTCGATCTTCTTGTGGAAGTTCTCGGCGAGCCCCCACATGTAGGCCTTCGAGCGCACGTAAGACAGCGCCGCGTGCGCCGACTCCTCCATGACCTTGGCCAGGTTGCCCGTCAGCTTGAGCTGACCCGAGCCGGGCATCAGCGAGACCTCGGTCGTCAGCAGCTCTCCGCCGGCCGCCGTCACCGCGAGTCCGTTGGTCACGCCCACCTCGTCGGTGTCCTCGGCGCGTCCCATCCGGAACCGCGGCGGGCCGAGGTACGACTGCACCTTGGCCGAGTTCACGCGGAAGTGGATGTCCTTGTCGTCGCGGCCCTCCTGGCGGAAGCCGATGACGTCCTTGGCCATCTTCCGGCTGACGCTGGCGACCTCGCGCTCGAGGTTACGGACGCCGGCCTCCTTCGTGTACCGGTGCACGATGGTGCGGATGGCCGACTCGGTCCATCGCGCGTCGATCTCCTGGATGCCGTTGGCCTCGGCCTGCTTGGGGATGAGGTAGCGCCGGGCGATGTTGACCTTGTCGTACTCGGTGTAGCCCGAGATCTGGATGATCTCCATGCGGTCCTGCAGCGGCGCGGGGATGCCGTGCAGGCTGTTGGCCGTCGCGATGAACATGACGTCCGAGAGATCGTAGTCGAGGTCGAGATAGTGATCGTTGAACGTCGCGTTCTGCTCCGGGTCGAGCACCTCGAGCAGCGCGCTCGACGGGTCACCGCGGAAGTCCATCGACATCTTGTCGATCTCGTCGAGCAGGAAGACCGGGTTGTTCGAGCCGGCCTTCTTGAGGCTCTGGATGATCTTGCCGGGCAGGGCGCCGATGTAGGTCCGGCGGTGGCCGCGGATCTCGGCCTCGTCCCGCATGCCGCCGAGGGACAGGCGCACGTACTTGCGGCCCGTGGCGCGCGCGATGGAGCGGGCCAGTGACGTCTTACCGACGCCCGGCGGCCCGACGAAGCACAGGATGGGGCCGTTGAGCTTCTTCACGAGGTGCTGGACGGCCAGGTACTCGAGGATGCGCTCCTTGGCCTTCTTGAGCCCGTAGTGGTCCGCGTCGAGGATCTCCTCGGCCTCGTGGATGTCCAGCTTGTCCTTGGTCGTGTGGTACCAGGGCAGGCTCAGCACCCAGTCGATGTAGTTGCGGACGACCGTCGCCTCGGCGCTCATCGGCGACATCATCTTGAGCTTCTTGAGCTCGCGCTTGAGCTTGAGGGTGGCCTCCTTGCTCATGCGCTTGTTGGCGATCTTCTCCTCGAGCTCCTGGATCTCGTTCTTGAACTCGTCGCGCTCGCCGAGCTCCTTCTGGATCGCCTGCATCTGCTCGTTGAGGTAGTACTCCTTCTGGCTCTTCTCCATCTGCTTTTTGACCCGCGTGCGGATCTTCTTTTCCACCAGGAGGATCTCGATCTCGGCCTGCATCATCTCGTACAGGCGCTCGAGCCGCTTGACCGGGTCGTCGATCTCCAGGATGCCCTGCTTGTCGTTCAGCTTGAGCGACAGGTGCGCGACGATGGTGTCGGCGAGGCGCGCGGGGTCCTCGATGGTCGACACGCTCATCAGCATCTCGGGCGGGATGCGCTTGTTGAGCTTGACGTAGCTCTCGAAGGTCGTCTGGATCTGGCGCATGAGCGCCTCGATCTCGACCGACGCCGCCGACTTCTCGGCGATCTCCTCGACCTCGGTCAGGAAGTAGTCGTCGTTCGGCACGAAGCGCTTGATGCGCGCGCGCTGCTTGCCCTCCACAAGCACCTTGATGGTGCCGTCGGGCAGCCGCAGCAGCTGGATGATGGTCCCGATGGTCCCGACCTTGAAGATGTCCTCGGCCGTCGGGTCGTTCGTCTTGGCCTTCTTCTGGGCGCTGAGCAGGATCTCCTTGTCGCCCTGCATCGCCTCCTCGAGGGCCGCGATGCTCTTCTCGCGCCCTACGAACAGGGGCACGACCATGTAGGGGAAGACGATGATGTCCCGAAGGGGGAGGAGGGGGACCAGCCGGGTCTTGCTGCCGCGTCGATCTTTTCCGAACATGGAAGGCTTCGTTCCTCTCGGGCCGGGGTGAGCGCGTTCGGACCAGAGGAAGGACCGCGGCGCCCTGGGTCAACCCGGGTGGGTATGCGTCGGGCCGCGCCCTCGCGAGGGGGACGCGGCCCGTGTGCTTCAGACAGGATAGGATGTCGCCTCGGCCTGGCCAGGATCCAGTCTGCTCGGTTCCCAGCCCGCCGGAGGGGTCAAGCCGACGCGGACGCCGCCTGCTCCTTGTCGTACACCACGATGGGGCGCGCGCCCTGCGTGATGACCTCCTCGTTGATGACGACCTCCTTCACGTTCTCGAGCGACGGGATGTCGTACATGATCTCGAGCATCGCGTCCTCGATGATGGCCCGCAGCCCGCGCGCGCCGCTCTTGCGGTCGATGGCCTTCTGCGCGATGGCCTGCAGGGCCCCGTCCGTGAAGGTCAGCCGGACCCCGTCGAGGTCGAGCAGGCGCTTGTACTGCTTGACCAGCGCGTTCTTGGGCTCGACCAGGATCTCGACGAGCGCCTCGGGCGTCAGCTCGTGGAGCGTCGCGATGACCGGCAAGCGGCCGATGAACTCGGGGATGAGCCCGAACTTGATGAGGTCCTCGGGCTGCACCTCGGCGAGGAGGTCACCCAGGCTCATGTCGTCGACCTTCTTCTTGCCGGCCGCCTTGTCGGCGGCGCGCTCGGCGCTGGCCCGCTCGACCGGGCGTTCCCCGGTCCGATCCTTGGCCCCGGTGAAGCCGATCGACTTGCGGCCGATGCGGCGCTCGATGATCTTCTCGAGCCCGGTGAAGGCGCCGCCGCAGATGAACAGGATGTTCGAGGTGTCGACCTGCAGGAACTCCTGCTGCGGATGCTTGCGGCCGCCCTTGGGCGGCACGGAGGCCAGCGTGCCCTCGATGATCTTGAGCAGCGCCTGCTGCACGCCCTCGCCCGAGACGTCGCGCGTGATGGACGGGTTCTCGGACTTGCGCGAGATCTTGTCGATCTCGTCGATGTAGATGATGCCCCGCGTCGCCTTGTCGACGTCGTGGTCGGCGTTCTGCAGCAGGTTGACGATGATGTTCTCGACGTCCTCGCCGACGTAGCCCGCCTCGGTGAGCGTCGTGGCGTCCACGATGCAGAAGGGCACCTTCAGCAGGCGGGCGAGCGTCTGCGCGAGCAGCGTCTTGCCGCTACCGGTCGGACCGAGCAGCAGGATGTTCGACTTCTGCAGCTCGACGTCCTCGCGGGTCGCCTCCTTGGCGTCGATGCGCTTGTAGTGGTTGTACACCGCGACGGACAGGATCTTCTTCGCGCGGTCCTGGCCGATGACGTACTCGTCGAGCACCTTCCGGATCTCGCGGGGCTTGGGGATCGAAGAGAGCCCACCGAAGTGCTCTTCTTTCTCGATCTCCTCCGCGATGATGTCGTTACAGAGGCCGATGCACTCATCACAGATGTAGACCGTCGGGCCCGCGATGAGCTTCTTGACCTCTTTCTGGCTCTTTCCACAGAACGAACAGCAGAGGTTGTTGTCTCGGCGTCTATCCAACGGTCAGCTCCCTATGCACCCGATGAACTCGGGACGACTCGCATCGACCTCGCGCCCCGGCGCGCGGATGCCCAGCGCGCGGGGGGGCGCTCCCGAGCCCCTGCTCGAGGGGCCCGGTCATGAGCGAGCCCGAGCGACGGTCACGAGGGACCTCCCGTTCGGCTGCCCAACTCCAGGATTCTCGGACAATCAACGTCACCCTGAGGCCCTTTGTTCCACCCGCGCGGGCACGGCTGCGCGGGCTCTCGAGACGTTCGGTGACCATAGCCCATGGGTCACCCGAACACAACGTCCTCACCCGCGCACCGGGCCGCTGAGAGCGGCCAAGCATGCGGATTCTCTGTGGTTCGAGCGCCCCGTTGGGCGATCCCCGGGAGGCCCGCGCGACGCCGTCGCCGGACCCACCAGGCCGACCCTAAGGACGCGCCCCGCCGCGACAACCCCCCAGCGAGGAGGGCGTCGCGCGAGGCGCCGTCGTGTCTCGGAGCCAAGGGCACGGTTCGGCTGGGTTCAGGACTTGCGGGTGATGATGCGGTCGATGAGCCCGTACTCGACGGCCTGGTCCGGGCGCAGGAAGAAGTCGCGGTCCGTGTCCTCGTGCAGCTTCTCGACCGTCTGGCCGGTGCACACGTTGAGGACCTCGAGGATCTGCTTCTTCATGAAGAGGATCTCGCGGGCGGCGATGTCGATGTCCGTCGCCTGGCCGCCCAACCCGCCCAGGGGCTGGTGCAGCATCAGGCGCGAGTGGGGCAGGGCGAAGCGCTTGCCCTTGGAGCCCGCGGCGAGGAGGACCGCCGCCATGCTCGCGGCCTGCCCGATGCAGATGGTCGAGATGTCGCACCCGACGAACTGCATCGTGTCGTAGATGGCGAGGCCGGCCGTGATCGAGCCGCCAGGCGAGTTGATGTAGAGGTGGATCTCCTTCTCGGGGTCCTCGCTCTCGAGGAAGAGCAGCTGCGCGATCACCACGTTGGCCACGAGATCGTCGATCTCGCTGCCGAGGAAGATGATGCGGTCCTTCAGCAGGCGCGAGAAGAGACCCCACTCGCGCTCGCCGCGGTGGGTCTGCTCGATGACGGTCGGGATCAGGGTCATGCGTAGTCCTTACTCGACGCTTTCGCTGTCCTCGGGGCCCGACGCGGCGCCGGCGGCCGGGGCGGTCGCGCTCTCGGCGGCCGTCTCAGCGGCGTCGGTCGTGCTCTCTTGCGGTGCGTCCGTGATCTTCGCATGCCGCTGCAGCAGGTCAAGGACGGTGCGCTCACGGAGCTCGAGGCGAAGGCCCTCGCGCTCCTCGGGCTTCTCGAACTGACGCGCGACCCGCTCGCCACCGGTCTCGATGCGCTTGACGATCTCGGCGTCGACCTGCGCGTCGGTGACCGTCAGCTCCTCGCTGTCGGCCAGGGCCTCGAGGGCCAGGTAGCGCTTGACGGCGCGCTCGGCCTGCCCGTGTAGCTGCTGGACGTTCTGCTGCACGAACTGGATGGCCTGCTCGCGCGGCAGCCCTTGCATCGTCAACATGGAGGCCAGGCGACGGGCGTTCGCCTCCAGCTGCCCCTGGACCATCGCCGACGGCACCTGGAAGGGGTTGCGCTCGAGGAGCACGGAGATCAGCCCGTCCTCGAGCTTGCGCTCGCGCTCGCCAGCGGCCGTGGTCTCGAGGCGCGACGTGATGTCGGCGCGTAGCGCCTCGACGGAGTCGAAGCCGACGTCCTGGGCGAAGTCGTCGTCGATCTCGGGCAGCTCCTCGACGACGTGCTGGGTGACCTCGACCTCGAACTCGGCGGCCTTGCCGGCGAGATCGGCGTGGTAGTCGTCGGGGAAGTTCAGCGAGACGGTGCGGGACTCACCGACCCGCGCGCCCATCAGCTGGTCCTCGAAGCCCGGGATGAGCTGGCCGCTGCCGATCTTGATCTCCATGTCCTGGGTGTCCAGGCGCGGATCGGCCTCGCCCTCGACCTTGCCCTTGGTGTTGACGACCAGGATGTCGCCCGTGTCCGCGCCGCGGTCCTCGACCGGCACGCGCTCCTTGTGGCGGCCACGCAGCTGCTCGATCTCGGCGTCGACCTGCGCCGCGTCCACGACCGCGGGAGGGACCGAGACCTCGATGCCGCGCCAGCTGGCGATCTTCAGGTGCGGCTTGACCTGGATGCGGATGGCGTAGCGGAGCGGCTCGCCCTCGCGCGCGATCCCCGGCTCGATGTTGGGCTCGCCGACCGTCGGTCGATCGACCTTGTCGAGCGCCTCGGCGAAGCTGGCGTTGATGAGGTTACGCGTCGCGTCGGACGCGATCTGGCCGCCGTAGAGCTTCTTGACCATCGCCCGCGGCGCCTTGCCCGGCCGGAAGCCCTTGATGCGAGCCTTGCGGCCGATCTCGCTCAACTGCCGATCGAGCTCGCGGTCGACCTCGCTCGCCGCGATCTCGACCTCGACCTTCATCTCCACATCGCTCAGCGCCTGGACCGACGTCTGCATGGCGGCCTCGTCCTCGTCGTGCTGCGTTGGGGCCGTGCGAGAGGGGGGACTCGAACCCCCACGGATGAACCACTGGAACCTAAATCCAGCGCGTCTACCAGTTCCGCCACTCTCGCGCGTGCTGGGGCGACGACCGGCTCAGCCGCGGACCCGAAGGCGGGGGCTGGGGCCAGGCGCCGTAGGTGAAAAGCTTGGGCCTGAAACAGAAAAAGACAGGTCGCCGGAGCGACCTGTCTTTTGGTGGGTGCGGAAGGAATCGAACCTTCAACCTACGGATTAAGAGTCCGGTGCTCTGCCAATTGAGCTACGCACCCGCAGGGGTCACGGGTTTTCGGTCGCTGCCGACCTTGGGGGCCGGTTAAGTGCCGGATGCGGACCGTCTTGTCAAGACTCTGTTGTCATCTTCTCGCCGACGGCGTCCGCCGCGAGTTCGCGGGGCCCTCGACGACCAGGGAGGATCCGCTGCGGCGCTCGCGTGCGAGGCGACGCGAGCGGGTCGCAGAGGTGTGCGCCCGGCAGGATTCGAACCTGCGGCCTGCGGATTCGAAGTCCGATGCTCTATCCAGCTGAGCTACGGGCGCGAAGAGAACTGGGGTGAGTGAGGGGGTTTGAACCCCCGACCTCCGGTGCCACAAACCGGCGCTCTAACCAACTGAGCTACACTCACCGCAAGGAGACGACTGACTGAAAGAGAGCGCGCGCCTGAGAGGACTCGAACCTCTGACCCACGGCTTAGAAGGCCGTTGCTCTATCCGACTGAGCTACAGGCGCTCAGTGCGTCGGCTTCGGCAGGCGGAATTCATAGTGACGTGCTCAGGGGTTGTCAACGCTTTTTGCGGGGCGGCTACCAACACGCCGGACAACCGGCGAACCAGGGCCCGAACCCGGGGTGGGGAGGTGGTCGGCGCGCGCGCTCGCCCGGCCGCGCGCTCGAGCGCGGGCGACGCGCGGACCCACGGCCGATTGACACGATCGGCACGCTTGTTACGCTCTCGCGCGGATGAGTGAACGGCGGCCAGACGCGTCCGATGGGAACGCAACCGATGGCGGCGAGGGCGACCTCGTCGATCGCACCGAGGGCATCGCCGATCGGGCCCTCGGACTGTTGCCCCAGGACGTCGGGCTGCCCAACGTCCGCGACGAGGCCGGTCGTGTGGCCGCCTTCTTCGGCTCGATCCACTCGCGCTTTCTGCTCTTCGTCGTGCTGTTCTACCTGGCAGCGGGCATCGCCGGTTCGGTGATCGCCCTCGTGGGAGCGCCGCCCTTGGGGGCGCTCCACGACTGGTTCATGCACGTCGGCTTCTACGTCGTGATCTTCGCGTTCACGATCCTCTATGTGAAGGCCCACCTGCTCCGTCGCCGCATCGCTCGCGGCGTGTTCGCGATCGTCACGGTCGTCTTGCAGTTGTTCTTCGCCTGGGTGCTGGTGGACCTGGTCCCGCCCCGGATCGTCGTCACGCCGATCGTCGTCGAGGGCCGCGAGACCATCGACGCCGTCCGTCGTGGCGCCCTGCCCGAGCTCTGGATCCCGGCGGTCATGCTGGCCGCTAGCGCCTCCCTCTTGCTGATGCACTGGCTGGTCCTGGCCCGCTACGCCGGGCCGCGCCCTGGTGCTGGTCGGCCTCAGCCTCGGCCGCAGGGGCGCCGGGCCGAGGGCCTCGACGGTGCGGAGCCCGCGCCGCGATGAGTCAGGCCACCCTCGTCGTCGCGATCGAAGACGCGTTGAACGACGCCGGGGCCCGGCTGGCGCGACTGGTGGTCACCAACAACCGTGTCCACCTCGTCTCGTGCCGGCGGGTCGACGACGCCCTCGAAGTGCGCATCTCTTCGCGCCTGTTGGTCCTCGGCAGCGCCGTCGTGGATCCAGTCGTCGGGTTCACCCTGGGCCGCCCCGCGGCCAAGGCGCGGCTGCAGGCGCTGTTCGAGGCCCTGCCTCCCGCGCCCCCACCTCGACGGCGTCCGGCTCGCGTCGAGCCACGTGGGCGGTTCCACGATCTCAGGGAGCTCGCGCGCTCCGAGTCGCTTCGACACTTCGGCCGGGACCTCGACGTGAGGGTGTCCTGGGGGCGACGTAGCCCCGCGCGGCGTCGCCAGCGCAGCATCCGGCTGGGCTCGTACCAGTCGGAGAGCGGGCTCATCCGCGTTCACCCGCTGCTCGACCACCCCGCGGTCCCGGACTGGTTCGTGGGGTTCGTGCTGTTCCACGAGCTGCTGCACCACGAGCTCGGCATCGACGCGCGCGACGGCGGCGGCCGGCGCATCATCCACCCTCCCGAGTTCAGGGCCCGCGAGGCGGCGCATCCGCGCTTTCACGAGGCCATGCGGTGGGAGCGCGAGATGCTGCCGTTGCTGCTCGATGGACGTCTGCAGTCGCGTCGCTGAGGTCGCAGGCGCGTCGCTGAGGTCGCAGGAGCGGCGGGGCTTCGAGCGGCCGCGCCGGCCGGCCGGCCCGTCGAGGGCGGCGGCCGGGTGATCGGCTAAGGACGCGCGACTTCCTGGGCCGCGTCCTTCAAAGCCGTCTCGGCTTCGACGGGGCGCGGCGCGGCGGCCGAGGAGGGGAGGGCGGCCTTGTCGACGGGCGCTGCGCCGATGAGCCCCGGCGTCGTGCTGTGGACCAGGCTGCGGCCCGCTTCGTGGGCCACCTCGAGGGTGCTCGAGGGGATGAGGCCCAGGATGACGGTGAGCGCGGCGGCGAGACCGAGGCTCCATCCCAGGGGGCGGCTGGTGACCGTCTCGACGGGCTGCACCTCGGGCTTCATGAAGGCCACGACGATGATGCGCAGGTAGTAGTAGGCGCTGATGATGCTGTTGATGACGGCCAGGATGACCAGCCACAGGTAGTCGCCCGTCGGCGACTGAAGGACCTCGCTGAAGATGGTCAGCTTGCCGATGAAGCCCGCCGTGACCGGGATGCCCAGGAGCGACAGGACCGAGATGGTGAGCACGACGGCCAGGGCCGGGTGGCGGTAGGCCAGGCCGGAGTAGGACGGGTCGGACGCGTCCTCGTTGTCGTTGGCGCCGATGGCGGCGGCGACGCCGAACGCGGCCGCGTTGGCCAGCGTGTACGCCAGCAGATAGAAGACCAGCCCGGCGCCGAGCGCGTTGAGCGTCAGCGTGCCGTCCGCCACGGCGGGAGCGGCCAGGAGCGCGATGAGGATGTAGCCGGTGTGGGCGATGGCCGAGTAGGCGAGGACCCGCTTGAGGTTCTTCTGGGCCAGCGCCATCAGGTTGCCGCCGAACATGCTGACCACCGCCAGGATGGCGACCAGGGTCTCCCAGGAGGCGGCGCCCTCGCGGAACTGATCGTCGCCGAAGCAGGTCAGCAGGACGCGGGCCAGGGCGCCGAAGGCGGCGGTCTTGACGGCGACCGCCATCAGGCCGCTGACCGAGGCCGGTGCGCCCTCGTAGACGTCCGGGGTCCACATGTGGAAGGGGGCTGCGGCGATCTTGAAGGCGAAGGCGCCGAGGATGAGCACCATGCCGAGGTGGGCGACGCCTTCGAGCCCGAGCCCCTCCTCGACGTTGCCGAAGGCGAAGACGCGCGCGATGTCGGGCAGCGTGATGGCGCCGGTGACGCCCCAGACGAAGGCGATGCCGAGCAGGAGCAGGGCGGACGCGAACGAGCCGAGGATGAAGTACTTCATCGCGGCTTCGATGGCGTAGGGGCTCTGTCGCTTGAAGCCGGCCAGGATGTAGACGGCGATGGACATGACCTCGAGCGCGATGAACAGCGTGAGGAGGTCGTTGGCCGTGACCAGGCACATCATGCCGAGGACGCTGAACGAGACCAGGCTGTAGTACTCGGCGTGGTCGGAGCGCTGGGCCGGCAGGTAGTGGATGGCGGTCAGCGTCGTCAGCAGGCCGCCCACGGCGATGACGGCCATGAGCGCGAGGCCGAAGGCGTCGAAGCGCAGGGCGTTGGAGAGCCACGGCGATTCGAAGGCCACCGGGGTGCGGTCCCATAGCCACCAGATGGCCACCAGGGCGGCCAGGAAGCCGAAGCCCGTCAAGTAGCCGAGCCAACCCTTGAAGGAGCCGGCCGGTGCGAAGGCGCCCACGAGCATCGTCAGTAGCCCAACGAAGGTGACGATGAGCAGGGGCGAGATTTGGAGGAGCTCCAGCAACATCTGGGTTACCTCAGCGGGCCTGGGCGTCGGCGACGGCGCGGCGGGGCGCGACGCGGATGTCGGGGGCGGCGTCGGCCGCCATGTCGCGGCGCTCGAGGCGCTCGCGGTCACGGACCTGCTCGACGATGGGCTCGGTGCGATCGATGAGCGCTGCGACCGAGGCGTGCATCTTGCTCAGGAAGAAGTTCGGGAACAGCCCGATGAAGAAGATCAGCAGGATGAGCGGGGCGAGGACGAGCAGCTCGCGGCCGTTCATGTCCTTGACCTCGAGGTTGGCCTCGTGGGTGACCGGGCCGAAGAAGACCTTGCGGAACATGGTCAGCATGTAGACGGCGCCCAGCACTACGCCGGTGGTGGCCAGGACGGTCATCAGGACGACGAGCTTGGGCCAGGAGCCGAGGCCCAGCTCGCGGACGACAGGGAGGCCTTCGGCGAAGGTGCCGCTGAGGATCATGAACTCGCCGATGAACCCGTTGGTGGTCGGCAGGCCGATGGAGCTGAGGGTCACGATGAGGAAGAGCGTCGTGAAGACGGGGGTGATGGCCGCCAGGCCGCCGTAGTGGGCGATGAGGCGGGTGTGGCGGCGCTCGTAGATGATGCCGACCAGCAGGAAGAGGGCGCCCGTCGAGATGCCGTGGTTGATCATCTGCAAGATGGCGCCTTCGACGGCGGTCTGGTTGAGCGCCACGATGCCGAGCATGACGAAGCCGAGGTGGCTGACCGACGAGTAGGCGACCAGCTTCTTGATGTCCTGCTGGGCGAAGGCGACCAGCGCGCCGTAGACGATGCCGACCACGGAGAGGATGAGGATGAGCGGCGAGAACTCGCCCATGGCCACGGGGAAGAGGGGAAGGGCGAACCGCAGGAAGCCGTAGGTGCCCATCTTCAGGAGGACGCCGGCCAGGATGACGGACCCGGCGGTGGGCGCCTCGGTGTGGGCGTCGGGCAGCCAGGTGTGGAACGGGAAGAGGGGGACCTTGATGGCGAAGGCCAGGGCGAAGGCGCCGAAGAGCCACATCTGCTCGGTGGCGGTCAGCTCGATGGCCAGGATGTCGGCGTAGTCGAAGCTGCCGGCCTGCAGGCGCAGGTAGATGACGCCGACCAGCATCAGGAGCGAGCCGACCACCGTGTAGATGAAGAACTTCACGGTGGCGTACAGGCGGTTCTTGCCGCCCCAGATCCCGATGAGCAGGTACATCGGGATGAGCATCAGCTCCCAGAACAGGTAGAAGAGCAGGAGATCCGTCGCGACCAGCGTGCCGATCATCGCGGACTCGAGGATCAGCATGTTGATGCAGAACTCGCGTACCCGCTCGGTGATCGCGGAGGTCGAGCCGATGAGGATGAGCGGCGTCAGGAACGTGGTCAGCAGGATGATCCACAGGCTGATGCCGTCGACGCCGAGGCGCCAGTCGGCGCCGAGGGCGCTGATCCACGGGACGGCCTCGACCCATTGAAAGCCCGGCTCGGTGGCGTCGAAGCCCGTGAGCAGGGGCAGGGACAGGAAGAAGACGAGGCCGCTGATGGCGGCGCTGACGCCGCGGTGGGCCGTCTTCTGGTCGCCCGGGATGAAGGCGAGCAGGAGCGCGCCCAACAGCGGCGTGACGACGAGGATCGTCAGGAGCGCGATGCCGCCGCCTGGCGTGGCGAGGGTAGGTGCCAGTGCTTCCATGTCGAACGCCTAGAGCATGAAGAGGAGGAGCGCGACGCCGACGACCAACGCGGTGACGTAGGCCTGCACGTCGCCGTTCTGGACGCGGCGCAGCGCGTCACCGATGAAGCCGACCGTCTTGGCCGAGCCGCGGACGAAGACGCCGTCGATGAGCTTGACGTCGAGCACGCGGTGGGTGAACCCGGCGAGGGCCATGAACGGGCGCACGAACAGGAAGTGGTAGGCCTCGTCGACGTACCACTTGTTGGTGAGCAGCCGGTGCCAGAAGGCGCCGGTCGGCGCGGCGGGCAGACGGTCGGCGGGGCGCTTGTAGAGGTGGCGCGCCGTGAACATGCCAGCGAGGGCCACGACCACCGAGATCGTCATGAGCGTGTACTCGAGGGCGTGATCGGTCGAGAGCGTGTAGCGCGTGCCCACCGTGTCGAAGACGCCGTGGAGCCACTCTTCGAGCACGTTCGGGAAGACGCCGAAGCCGAGGCCCTCGGGGACACCGAGGAGGCCGCCGAGCGCGGCGAGGACGGCGAGCACGATGAGCGGGATGTTCATGACGCGCTCTTCGTGGGCGTGGTCCCAGGTGTGGTGGTCTCCGCGGTACTCGCCCTCGAACGTGAGGTAGTACAAGCGGAACATGTAGAAGGCGGTGCAGAGCGCCGCGAGGAGGCCGATGAAGAAGAGGACCGTGAGCGGCGCCGCGTCGGTGTAGGCGTTCGTAAAGACGCGGAAGAGGATCTCGTCCTTGGAGAAGAAGCCGGACAGGAAGGGCACGCCGGCGATCGCGAGGCAGCTGACGAAGAAGGTCACGGCCGTGACGGGGAGCTTCTTGCGGAGCCCGCCCATGTGGCGGATGTCCTGCTCGTGATGCATCGCGTGGATGACCGAGCCCGAGCCGAGGAACAGGCAGGCCTTGAAGAAGGCGTGGGTCATCAGGTGGAAGATGGCCGCGGTGAAGGCGCCGACGCCGACCGCGAGGACCATGAAGCCGATCTGCGAGACCGTCGAGTAGGCCAGGACCTTCTTGATGTCGTTCTGGACGAGGGCGATGGTCGCGGCGAACAGGGCCGTCAGGGCGCCGACGGTCGCGATGACGGTCATGGCGTCCGGGGCGAGGACGAACATGAAGTTCATTCGGGCCATCAGGTAGACGCCCGCGGTGACCATGGTCGCGGCGTGGATGAGGGCCGAGACGGGGGTCGGGCCGGCCATGGCGTCGGGGAGCCAGACGTACAGGGGGATCTGGGCCGACTTGCCGGTGGCGCCCGCGAAGAGCAGCAGGCAGACCAGGGTGATGGTGCCGGTGTCCTGCAGCGCGCCGTTGGGGCCGACGGTGGTGGCGAGCTGGCCGAAGTCGAGCGTGCCGCGGCTGTAGAACAGGAGGATGAAGATGGCGAGGAGGACGGCGAAGTCACCGATGCGGTTGACGATGAAGGCCTTCTTGCCGGCGATGGCCTTGTCCATGTCCGTGTACCAGAAGCCGATGAGCAGGTACGAGCAGACGCCGACGCCTTCCCAGCCGACGAACAGGACCAGCAGGTTCTTGCCCAGGATGAGCAGGAGCATGCTGAACATGAAGAGGTTCAGGTAGCAGAAGTAGCGCCAGTAGGCCTTGTCGGCGTGCATGTAGCCGACCGAGAAGAGATGGATGAGGCTGCCGACGCCGGTCACGACGAGCAGCATGACCGCCGAGAGCGGGTCGAGCAGGAAGCTGACGTCGACGGTCAGGACCCCGGAGGTGAGCCAGTTCCAGACGTTGGAGACCAGGGCCGGGTTGGGCGTCGTGTCGTGCAGCTCGATCAATCGCCAGACGGCCGCGACCGAAAGCGCGAAGGAGCCGACCACGGCACCGATGGCCACGGCCGTCACGGTCCGCTTGGAGAGCCGTGCGCCGAACAGGCCGTTGAAGACCGCCCCGAGGAGCGGCAGGACGATGATCCACGGGAGCAAGTCCGTGGCGAAGAGTTCGCGAGGCATCTTGGGGGCGCTCCGGGGTCCGGGCTAGTAGCGCATGGCGTTCATCTCGTCCACGTTGACCGACTTCCGATGACGGAAGACGCCCAGGACGAGGGCGAGACCGACGGCGGCCTCGGCGGCCGCGACCGCGATGACGAAGAAGGTGACGACGTGGCCCGTCATGTCGCCGCGGTAGCGGGCGAACGCGATGAACACGAGGTTCACGGCGTTGAGCATGATCTCGACCGACATGAGGACGACCAGCGCGTTGCGACGCGTGAAGACCCCGATCGCGCCGATGACGAACAGGATGAGCGCGACGATGAGGTACCAGCTCAGAGGGACGGACGGCATCAGAGGGTCCTCTTGGCCAGGACGACGGCGCCGATGACGGCGATGAGGAGCAGGATGGACGTCAGCTCGAACGGAAAGAGGAACTGACGGAAGAGCATGTCGCCGACACCCTCGACGGTGCCGAAGCTCGCCATGGCAGGCGTGGTGGCGTCGGCGGCGGGGAGGTTGTCCACGGCCGAAGCGACGAGGGCGACCTTGAGCCCGACCCAGACCATCGCGACGCCGCCGAGGAGCTTGGCGAAGGTCCGGCGCTCCGTGCCCAGCTCGTCCTCGCGCAGGTTGAGCAGCATGATGACGAACATGAACAGCACCATGATGGCGCCGGCGTAGACCATCACCTGTAGGACCGCCATCAGGTGCGCCAGCAGCAGCGCGTAGATGCCGGCCATGAAGAAGAACGACACGACCAGGGCCAGCGCCGCGTAGAGCGGATTGCGACCGGTGGGTGGCAGGACCACCATGGCCGCCGTCACGATGGCGCCGCCGGACAGCAGCCAGAAGAAGATCTGCTCGAACATTCGAATGGTCTCTTGCTGGGGGTGGGGCTCGGGTGAGCTCCACCGTGTTCGGGTCGGCGTTGGGTCGTGGCTCTGCGAGAGAGCCGAGGTCGGCTGGGGCGTAGGTCGGGTGACTAGGCGCGCGGGAGGGGCTGGCCCTCGAAGGGGCAGCCACCGTGGTCGACGTGGGCCTGGAGCTCTGCGCGGAACTTCTTCACGACGCTCTGGACGGGCATCGACGCCGCGTCGCCCAGGGCGCAGATGGTGTTGCCGCCGATCTCGTTGGCGATGTCGAGCAGCATGTCCAGGTCGGCCTGGCGAGCGTGGCCTGCCTCGAGCTGGTCGACGATGCGCGACATCCACCCGGTGCCCTCGCGGCAGGGCGTGCACTGGCCGCAGGACTCGTGGGCGTAGAAGTGGCTGATGCGCTGCAGGCAGCGCACGATGCAGGTGCCCTCGGCGATGACGATGATGCCCGCGGTGCCGAGCATCGAGCCGGCGTCGCGCAGGGCGTCGAAGGTCATGGGGATGTCGAGCTCGTCGGGCGTCAGCATGGGGCAGGACGAGCCGCCCGGGATGACGGCCTTGATGGGGCGATCCTCGAGGACGCCGCCAGCGACCTCGTAGATGACCTGCTTGAGGTTCGACCCGACGGCGAGCTCGTATAGCCCGGGCTTCTTCACGTGGCCGCTGATGCCGACCAGGCGCGTGCCTCCGTCGCGCTCGACGCCGAGCTGATTCCACCAGTCGGCGCCGTGCTCGATGATGAGCGGCACCGCCGCGAGCGTCTCGACGTTGTTGATGACGGTCGGGCAGCCGAAGGCGCCGACGACGGCGGGGAAGGGGGGCTTGAGGCGCGGCTGGCCCGGCTTGCCCTCGAGCGACTCGAGCAGGGCCGTCTCCTCGCCGCAGATGTACGCGCCCGCCCCGGGATGGACGAAGATGTCGAGCTGGAAGGGCTTGCCCATCACCGACTTGCCGAGGATGCCCGCGGCGTAGCACTCTGCGACCGCCTTCTCGACCGTGCGGATCTGCTCGTGGAACTCGCCACGGATGTAGATGTAGCAGGTCGAGATGCCCAACGCGGTCGAGCAGATGATGCAGCCCTCGATCAGCCGGTGCGGATCGTGGGTCAGGAAGTAACGATCCTTGAAGGTCCCCGGCTCGCCCTCGTCGGCGTTGACCACCAGGAACTTGGGCTTGTCCGTGTCCTGAGGGACGAAGCCCCACTTGACCCCCGCGGGGAAGCCGGCGCCGCCGCGGCCGCGCACGGTGGCCGCCTTGACCTCGGCCTTCACGGCGTCGGCCCCCAGCTCGAGGGCCTTGGCGAGCGGCTTGTAGCCACCGGCCGCTCGGTACACGTCGAGCTTTCGGTAGTCCTTGCCGTCGCCGAGGCGCAGCAGGTGGTTGTACTGCTTGACCGGCATCAGGCGCCTCCGCCGGACCGGGACGCGGCCCGCAGCTCGTCGATGAGCCGCTCGAGCTGCTCGGGGGTCATGTCTTCGTGGTAGTCTTCGTTGACCTGCAGGGCCGGCGCCGTCCCGCACGCGGCGAGGCACTCGACGCCCTCGAGGGTGAAGAGCTTGTCGGGCGTGGTCTCGCCCATCCCGATGCCGAGCTTCTTCTTGGCCACGGCCACGAGCTCGTCCGATCCACGCAGATAACACGCCACGTTGTGACAGATCTGCAGGTGGTAGCGCCCCACGGGGCGCTTGCGGAGCATCGTGTAGAACGTGGCCGTCGTCAGGACCTTGGTCTCTGGAAGATCGAGGCGGCGCGCAACGAGCGCCAACGCTTCGCTCGTCAGGTAACCGAACTCGCGTTGCGCCACGTACAGCACGGGGATGAGGGCGCCCTGACGGTCGGGGTAACGCTTGACCAGGTCGTCGATGCGTTGCTCGGCCGCGGGGCTGAACGCCAGCGTCATCGGGATATCCTCAATGATTCCATTCGCTTTCGGCCCGCTCCGGCCTCCGGAGCGGCCCGAACATAGGGGAGATGGTGGGGGGTGTCAAGACACTTGAACCGGCGCTCACCCGCGTCAGGCCTTGCGCTCCCGGGCTTTACGGGGCGTCTGGAGGGGTGTCCTCGGGGCCGTTCACGACCGGTGGCCCGGGGTGGGTGGGCAGGGGCGACCGGTAGGCATACCCTGGGGCCATTGGTGCGGCGCAAGAGGAGGTCGGTCCGTGATCGCTCGACAGGCTCTGTTGCTCTCCGCGAGCCCTGGTGCCGGGTTCCGCCCTGTGTGCGACTCGGCGTCGCTCGCGTTGTTGCCCTTCTACAACGCTCCGGTGCTCGATGTCGCGGTGGTTCAGCTCGCGCAGGTCGGCGTAGAGCGCGTGTCAGTGACGGTGGGGGCCTCGGGGGACCCGGTTGCGAGGCACGTGGCGAGCACATTGACGTCCCGCCACCCTGGGATCGCGTTCACCGCCCGGGTCGCCAAGGCGGGCTGCGATGGCGACTCCCTCTCGAAGGGCCCGCTCTGGGTCGTCGACACCTCGGTGGTGTTCCTGGGAGCCCTCCACGGTTTGGCCCAGGCGCACGCCATTGGCCGGGCGCCCGTGACCTGGCTGGCGCCCTCCAGGACCTCGCCGGGCCCGACCCACGAAGTGCGTGCCGCCAGCGCGTCGGGTGGCGTGGCGCTGACCTCGTCGGCGCAGGAGCTCGGCGCTGGCTCGGCCGTGCCGAGCGACATCCTCGCCCGGCTCGTGACCACGGACGGCGCGCGTGCCTGGCGCCACGCCGGCTTCTGGGCCGACGTGAGCACGCCGGAAGGTTACCTGGACGCGCACCGCCGCGGATGGGCGCACCTCGACCAGCTGCTTGCGCTGGGGCTGCACCAGCGCTGAACGCCGCCGGGCGGTCTCAGCGTCCCAGGTACTTCACGCAGATCACGGTGACGTTGTCCTTGCCACCGTTGTCGCAAGCCGCCTTGATGAGGGCCTCGACCGCCTTGTCGAGGTCGTCCCGGTGACGGTCGACGAGCTCGAGGATCTGCGGGTCCGTGACCTCGCCGCTGAGGCCGTCCGAGCAGAGGACGAAGATGTCGTCGACCTCCGGCGCGTCGCGGCACACGTCGACCAGCACGGACTCCTTCATGCCGAGCGCCCGCACGATGATGTTCTTGTGCGGGAAGGCCGCCTCCTCCTCGGGGGTCATGGCCTGGATCTTCTTGTAGTCGTTGAGGAGGGAGTGGTCCTCGGTCATCGGGTCGAGCTTGCCCTTCCGATAGCGGTAGCAGCGGCTGTCCCCGACGTGGGCGATGACGATGTGCTCGTCGGTCCAGTGGCACCCGACGAACGTCGTCCCCATGCCCTTGTAGCGCATGTCCTCGAGCGCGGTCTCGAAGATGGTCCGGTTGGCGAGCTTGACGGCCGCCGAGATGCGGTTCTCGTCGTAGCCGAGCTCGCGGTCCATCTTGTAGGGCCACGTGATCTCGTCGTCGCCGTCGGTCTCGAGGAAGAAGTTCCGGAGCGTGTCGACGGCGATCTTGCTGGCCACCTCACCCGAGCTGTGCCCCCCCATGCCATCGGCGACCACGAAGAGGTTCTGCTCCGGGAAGAGCATGAGGTTGTCCTCGTTGTGGTCTCGCTTCATCCCGACGTGGGTGGCACCCGCGTACTGCAGCTTCATCGATGCCTCGATCTCCGGCCTGTCTCTGAGCCTCTCCGCGCCGAAGGATGGCACGGGAGGCGGCCGGCTGCAACTGGTGCCACGACGCCTGTCGGGCCGAGAGGGGAACGTCGCGGTTGTCGATTCGGCGCGCGTGGTTATCCTCGCTCGCCCCGAGCCCGGCAGGCGTGGCCGGGGGACTGGCCGCGGCCGCGGTGGGAGGCGACGTGGAGCCCGAACTCATCAAGGTGCGTGGCGCGCGCGAGCACAACCTCAAGGGGGTGGACCTCGACGTCCCCAAGCACCGGCTGGTCGTCTTCACGGGGGTCTCGGGATCGGGCAAGTCCTCGCTCGCGTTCGACACGATCTACGCCGAGGGCCAGCGCCGCTACGTCGAGTCGCTGTCCGCCTATGCGCGCCAGTTCCTGGGGCAGATGGACAAGCCGCGCTTCGACAGCATCCAGGGCCTGAGCCCGACGATCGCCATCGAGCAGCGGACCTCCGTCTCCAACCCGCGCTCCACCGTCGGAACCGTCACCGAGATCTACGACTACCTGCGCGTGCTGTTCGCCCGCGCGGGCACGCAGCACTGCCCGGCCTGCGGGCGCTCCGTGGGGAGCCAGAGCGCCGATCAGATCGTCGAGACCCTGCTCGGCTGGCCTGAGGGGACGCGCTTCACCGTGCTCGCGCCCCTCGCCCGCAATCGGAAGGGCGAGTTCAAGGCGCAGCTCGACGACGCCCGCAAGGACGGCTTCACCCGGGCGCGCGTCGACGGCGTGCTGCGTGACCTGTCGGAGCCCATCGAGCTCGACAAGCATCACAAGCACACGATCGACATCGCGATCGACCGCCTGGTGGTCCGCGAGGGTCTGCGTTCCCGGCTCGCCGACTCGGTAGAGACCGCTCTGCGTGTGGGAGGCGGCGTCGTGGTGGTCGCTCCGGCCGACGGTGGGGACGACGTCCTCTTCAGCGAGCGCAACCACTGCGCGTTCTGCGACCGCAGCTTCCCCGACCTGACCCCGCAGCTGTTCTCGTTCAACGCCCCTGCCGGCATGTGTCCCGCCTGCAGTGGCCTGGGCACGGTCCTGTCCGCCGGCCCCGTCGCGAGCGCGGCCGAGGACGACGAAGGCGTCGAGCCCGAGCCGGTCGGCGTCACGTGCGACGCGTGCGGCGGCGAGCGCCTGCGCGAGGAGGCGCGGCACGTTCGGGTCGGGGGGCACACGCTGCCCGAGCTCTCGCGCGCGTCGGTCGCCGACCTGCGCGACCGGGCGGAGGCGCTCGAGCTGACGGGGCAGCGCGCCGTCATCGCGGCCGAGGTGCTGCGCGAGGTCCGCAACCGCTTGCGCTTCCTCGTGGACGTGGGCCTGGGTTACCTCTCGCTCGGCCGCGTCGCTGGCTCGCTGAGCGGCGGCGAGAGCCAGCGTATCCGCCTGGCCAGTCAGATCGGGACCGAGCTGACGGGTGTCATCTACGTGCTCGACGAGCCCAGCATCGGGCTGCACCAGCGCGACAATCAGCGGCTCATCACGGCCCTCGAGCGCCTGCGAGACCTCGGGAACTCGGTCCTGGTCGTCGAACACGACGAGGAGACCATGTTGGCCAGTGACTGGATCGTCGACTTCGGGCCGGGGGCCGGCGTGCTGGGAGGTCGAGTGGTCGCCGCGGGCACGCCCACCGATCTCATAGGGAACCCTGCGTCACTGACCGGTGGCTATCTGGCTGGTCGGAACCAGATGCCCCTGCCCACGCGTCGACGCGAGCCCAGAGGGGTCCTTGCGATCCGCAACGCGCGCGAGAACAACCTGCGCGGCGTCGACGTCGAGATCCCGCTCGGCGTGCTGACGGCCGTGACGGGCGTGTCCGGCGCCGGAAAGAGCACGTTGGTGAACCAGATCCTGCGGCCCGCGCTGATGCAGCGGCTTCACGGCGCGCAGGCCCGGCCCGGCGCGCATGATGGACTCGACGGCGCCGAGCAGCTCGACAAGGTCATCGATATCGATCAGCGGCCCATCGGTCGGACGCCTCGCTCGAACCCTGCGACCTACACCAAGGTGTTCGACGAGATCCGCCGCGTCTACGCCCAGACCCGCGAGGCGCGGATGTACGGCTACGAGCCGGGCCGGTTCTCCTTCAACGTCAAGGGCGGCCGATGCGAGTCGTGCCTGGGCGACGGCGTCGTGAAGGTCGAGATGCACTTCCTCGCCGACGTGTACGTCACGTGCGAGGCCTGCGGCGGCAAGCGCTTCAACGAGCCCACGCTCCGCGTGACGTACAAGGGCTACAACATCGCGGACGTCCTCGCCATGAGCGTGGACGAGGCGCTCGAGGTGTTCTCCAGCCATCCGCGCATTCGGCGCGTCCTGCAGACGCTGCATGACGTGGGGCTTGGCTATGTGGCCCTGGGCCAGGCCTCGACCACGCTGTCCGGCGGGGAGGCGCAGCGTGTCAAGTTGGCCCGCGAGCTGGCGAGGGTCCAGACCGGCTCGACGCTGTACATCCTGGACGAGCCGTCGACCGGGCTGCACTTCGCGGACGTCGAGCGGCTGCTCGCGGTCATCGACCGCCTCGTCGAGGCGGGCAACACGGTGGTCACCGTCGAGCACAACCTCGACATCATCCGCTACGCCGACCATGTGATCGACCTCGGCCCCGAGGGAGGCGCCGGAGGAGGGCGCGTCCTGGCGACCGGCACCCCGGAGGAGGTCGCCCGGGTCCCCGAGAGCCATACGGGGCGATACCTGGCGGCGAGCCTGGCCGCGCGCGGCTCGGTCACGAGCGCGTCCGTCCCGGTCGATTGACACCCCGGACGAGCGACTCCTAACATCGCGGCATCCCTCGGGGGGGCCCGGAGGGAGTCAGACTCAGACCGCGCGCCGAGCTCATGACGCAGACTTTCGGCAAGTACCAGCTCGATCAGCTCATCGCGGTGGGCGGGATGGCCGAGGTCTTCCTCGCGCGCCAGTCTGGCCCGGCGGGCTTCCAGAAGCAGCTGGTCGTCAAGCGCATCCTCCCGCAGTTCGCGCAGGACGCGAAGTTCATCCAGATGTTCCTCGACGAGGCCCGGCTCGCGGCGCAGCTGGCGCACCCGAACCTGGTCCAGATCTTCGAGCTCGGTGAGGAGCAGGGCGCCTACTACATCGCCATGGAGTACATCGATGGCGAGACCGTGGCCGACATCATCGACCGCGCCAACGCCCTCGGCGTGCGCCTGCCCTACCACTTCGCGGCCCGCGTCATCGCGCACGTCTGCGCCGGACTCGACTACGCGCACCACTTCACGACCAGCAGCGGCGAGCCGCTGAACCTGGTCCACCGCGACATCAGCCCGGACAACATCCTGGTGTCGTGGACGGGCGCGGTGAAGACCATCGACTTCGGGATCGCCAAGGCCCAGACCAACCGCACGAAGACCCAGTCGGGGGCCGTCAAGGGCAAGTTCTGCTACATGTCGCCCGAGCAGGTCATGGGCAAGCCCCTCGACGGGCGCAGCGACCTCTTCAGCGTCGGCATCGTGCTCTACGAGCTGGTGACCGGCGTGAGGCCGTTCGGGGACGACGCCGGGCTGATGGCGGTCTCCGCCATCGTGAACGAGGACCCGCTGCCGATCCGAGAGCGCGCCCGCGACATCCCCGAGGCGCTCGAGGCCATCATCTTGAAGGCCCTCGCCAAGGATCCCGACCATCGCTACGCCCGCGCGCGCGACCTGCAGGGCGACCTCGAGACGTTCATCCAGTCGCACGCCAGGTTCGTCAACGACTCCGAGGTCGGCGAGTTGATGCAGGCGCTGCGCCGGGGCGAGGCGCGCGACGTGACGTTCGTCAAGCGCCTGCAGCGCGAGATCCACACCACCGTCGAGGACGGCGCCGGTGGGGCCCAGGAGTCCAGCGGCAGCTGGCGACTGCCGGGCCTCGCCCGTCGGGGATCCGAGCCCGATTCGCGGTCGCCACCCGTGGGCGCGAGCGCTCCCAGCGCCGCCTCGACCCAGCCGGCAGCCCTTGGCGGCTTCCGCAAGCGGTCACCGACGGGCCTGGACCCGAAGAAGCGGAACGCCATCCTCGCGGGCGCGGTCGGGGGGGCGTTGGCGCTCGTGCTGATCCTGGTGTTCACCTCTTCGAAGGACTCGCTCGAACCTCCGGCGGACAGCCGTCCGCCCGTCGACGCGGCGCTGCCCGAGCCGGTGGTCGCGACGCCGGCACCGCCTCGGCCCCAAGCCGCCACCGAGGACGAAGATGAAGCGCCCGAGGGACGCGACTACGACGAGCAGGTCGTCCCCACGGCGGCGCTGGGTTCGCTCGAGCCGGCGAGCGCCAGGTTCGGTGACCTGCGGTTGCCTCCCATCCAGGATGGAACCGGCCCCGCGGCGGCCGCCAACGAGGCTCACGCCGGCTCGGCCACGGCGGACGTGACCGCCGGCGAGATCGAGGCCGACGCCTCGGCGTCCGAGTCGACGCCCGATACGCGGGCCAGCGCGCCCGATGACGCCGGTCCCGCTGCGGCCGAGGACACGAGCGGGCCGGTGGCCGAGCCCGACGGCGGCGCGAGCGGGCTCGAGGAGGACGACGACCAGCCGCGGTCCAACTTTGGAACCATCCGAGGCGAGGGCAAGCTCATCCTCGACAGCAACCTCCATGGCGCCGAGGTCTGGGCCAACGGTCGCAAGATCGGGACGACCCCGCTGCGGATGAACCTGTTCGACGGGACCTACGACCTCGAGGTGCGCGCGGGCGCGGCGCGTTGGGTCAAGGACGGTGTGCGCATCGAATACGGTGGCACCCGGACCTTCAACGCGCGCCTGTCGGCCGGACGTGTCGCGATCGAAGGCGTGCCGCTGGGCGTCCTGTGCACCCTGGACGGAGTGCTGGTCGCCCGATCCCAGTTCGACGGGGTGTTCGTCGCCTCCGGCGACCACGAGGTCGTGTGCGACGACCCGGCGCGCGGCAAGCGCAGCGTCAAGGTGAGCGTGCGGGCGGGCGCCAGCGAGCGTGCGGTCATCGCCTGGGACTGACGAGCCGTCGGTCACGGCAGGTCGGCGACACGATGATAGCCGGTGGGCGCTCGAAGCTCGCTATCGAGGCGTAGCGGGCGTCAGCCACTGGTCGAGCGCCTCGGGCACGCCTCCGAGGATGTCGGCCTCCAGCATGAGCTGCCGCCAGTCGGGCGGGTCGGCCTGCACCTCGAAGCGGACGTCGTGTGTCGATCGCCCCGGGGGGAGCCCCACCAGGCGACGTTCGAGCACGTAGCTATGTGGGGCCAGCGAGAACGTGTCCACCACCTCGCCGTCGACCCAGGTGCGAACGGTGACGGGGCCGCCCGGCTCCGAGCGCACGGCCTTCTGGTTCAGGCCGACGCGGACCACGAGCGCAGCGCCGGTCGGAGCGCCGGGCCAGGACACGGACAACACCGCGTTGCCGGGGCCCGGGTGCGCGTACAACCAGGCCACCTCGCGGTGAAAGACGTTGCGGCTCTCGACGCGGGGGTCGAGCCAGGGATCCAGGCCGCAGCGATGGCGTCCGTCCTTCCAAGGGCACTTCACGGCACGGCCATCGCTCAGGTGGCGCTCGACGACCAGCCGCGCCACGTCGTCGGTCAGTCGAGCGCGAGCGTCCAGACGCGGCAAGTCGTAGCGCGCCAGGGCCACCCCGTCTCCCAACTCGACGTGCTCGGCCGGCGTCATTCCGGCGAGGCCCTGCATCGACAGCACGGGCGGCGCATGGAAGGCGCTCAGGACCCAGACGCGATCGAACCGAAGTAGCTCGAGCGGGTCGAGCACGTCGCCCCGCTGCAGGGCCGGGAACGGCCAGCGCCCCAGGCCCTCGCCCAGCCCGGCCAGATCCTGCCACACGGACTCGTACCAGTTCGGCAGCACCACGATGGCATCGCCGGCCTCGAAGCCAGCGCGGATCTGCTCGACCGCGACCGCGAGGGGCTCGGCGGCGGGCACGCGCGCCTCGTGACGTCCATCGACGACGAGCGCGGCGATCGAGAGCGCGGCGGCCACGAGGAGGACGACGACCCCTCGCAACGGCCGAGCGTCACGCGAGGCGGCCGCTGGAGGCTTGGGCGTCGAGGCGATGTGGGGGCTCGAGGGCTCGGCGATGGCCATGGCGGCCGTGTACCCCAAAGCGAAGCCTGCGTCACCAAAGGGAACACGCGCTCACCACGAGACGACGACGACCCTGACGCGCTCGCTCTGCGACGCGAGGCGCCCTACCGCGGCGTCGAGGGACGCGCCCGAGCCGGTCTCGGTCAGGAGCGCCGCGAGCTCCCGCTCGCGAGCGATCGGCTGGGCCATCCCTTCTACATCCCCCGTGGTCAGGACGAAGGCGACGCGATCGGGACGCGCTGCGGGCGCCCAGCTGCCCCGGCCGGAGGGCCAGTGCTGCGGGTCCGTGGGGGGACGCAGCAGCGTGCCGTGAGGCGCTGGATACAGGCGCGCGACGGTGCCGCTCGACTCGAGCCGCCAGAGCGCCACGCTCGGCTCACCCGCGACGTCCAACGTGACGCGGATGCGCGCGTCTGGAGCCAGGGCGGCGCCGGACGCCACGGGGCGGGCCTCGGGCGTGCCGTCGAGCGCGACGACGTCCAGGTCCGGGCCCCTGGTCGGCTGGATCAGGGTCGGTGTCGCGCCAGGTGGCCACCAGCGATGCGTGACGAAGGCGGCCGTGGCGGCCAGGACGACGAGCGCGACCGCAAACGACGCGCGGCTCGCCAACGACGGACGCCGGGGCATCTGCGTCACGCCCGAGCGTGTCTCGGCGGAGTGCTTCCGGAGCCTGAGCAGGGCCGGGCGGGGCGGCTCCGGGGTGCTCACGGGAGCCCTTGGGAGCGGCCGCGCTCGCGTCTGGGGGGCGCCGAGGCCGGTTGCGTCCGACGGCGTCGCGGGGCGAACCCCCTCGGCGGGATCGCCGTACAACACATAGGAGGCCCAGAACACGCTTCCCGGGCCATAGCGTTCGAGCAACGCCCGCCGCGCCGCTCGGAGCGCGACGCCGACCGGAGCGCCGGCGAACGCGGCGCGGTGGAACGCCAGGGCGAGGTGACAAGCTGGCTCGTCGGGCACGTCCCAGCGCGGGCCGACGAAGTGACGGGCGCCGCAGGCGAGGAAGGTCGCGGCGAAGGACGACTCGGCGTCGGGGCCGCTCGGGGGGCTGTCGTCGGAGGGGGCCGCCGAGCGGCAGGCGTTCGAGAAGACGAGCCGAGGCCACCGTGCGCCGTCGGAGAGGCGGAGGAGATCCGATCGCGTCAACGCGCCGTCCTCGAGCAGCCAAGCTCCGGTCTCAGGGGAGCCGGCCAACCGCTTGCCGTGTCCGGCGTAGTGGATGACGTCGTAGTCGCGCCACAGCCGCTTGAGGTCGGTCAGACGGACCTCGGTCCCGAGGAGGTCCATCTGGACGTCCCGGGTGCCGGCGCCGAGCTCGTCACGCAGAAGCAGTCCCTCGTAGTAGGCGCCCATCAGATCGCCAAGGGGATCGCAGACCACGAGCATGCGTAGGCGCGGGGGCGCGGCGCGCGGGCCCGCCGCGAGCGGGGTGGCGGAGGGCGAGATGCGCCCAACGGCGTGCCGCAGCGCGAGGAAGCTCCGCCCGTCGTGGAGCAGCTCCCAGGGAAGCGCGGCGAGGGCGGCGTCGAGCTCGAGCGAAAGGATCCCGTCTGGGCTTGCACGCAACGCGGCCACGATCGAGGCGGGGAGCAGCTCGCCATACAGCAGCTCGCCGAACGGCCGGAGCGCTTCGAAGCTGCCGCGGTCGTCGTCGCCGAACCGGGTGGCCCCCGAGAGGATCGCGGCCATCTGCGTCGTGACCTCCACCGCCAGCTCGGGACGCCACGCGAGCGTTCCAGCGCCCAGCGTCCGTGCGGCTCCAAGGCGCCCGGAGGTCAGGGTCGCCTCGAGCAGGCCGTCGACGACCCTGGCTCGCAGGCGCAGCTCGGGGCCGGACCCCATCGTCGCGCCGGCGGCCGTCACGCCACGAACTCCGAACCCCTCAGCTCCAGCTCGACCACACCGACATCGCTGCCGCTGCGGGCCAGGACCAAACGGTAGGCGCCTGGACGAAGCGCGCCAAACGTGACCCGTCCCAGGCGGGTGGACAGGCTGGCCAACGCTCGCTCGTCACGGGTCAGGGTGACCTGGACGTCCTCGGTCGGCCTCCCATCCTGCCCATCATGGCTGACGTCCAGCAGGACGGCGAAGCGACCGGCGGCCGCCGATGACACCTGCGTGCGCACACGGAGCCCACGGCTGCGCGCCTCCGCCACCAGATCGTGCGCTTCCGTCGCGCGGGTCGGCACGGCCGCGACGGGCTCGCCCATGATCTCGACGGGCACGATCGCGCCCCCGAGCGCACGTGCGACGATCCTCAGCAGGACCGCCGTCTGCAGCCGGCGCCGACTCAGGCGCTCGATCGCGGAGGCGATCCGGCCCTGAGGCACCGCCCTGGGCCCGGCCTCGTGGGCGACCGAGAGGAGCTCGTGGCAGCGCGTGCAACCCTCGACATGGGCGGCCAGGGCCCACGGTTCGCAGTTCGAACCCGCGAACGCCGCCAGGTCGGGACAAGGGCCTGCGCCGGCGCGCCCGAGCGCGCTCAGCTCCTGGAGGAGCGCCTCGAAACCATGCGGCCTTCGGGCGTCTTCGGATCGGTCCACGAGCCACCTCCTCTTCGACGGACACCATAGACGTTCGTGTCGTCGCCTCCTCACACCGTCAGCCAGCGCCGCCCCTCAGCATCCGCGCGAGCGCCTCGCGAAGCCGCTGCAGAGCGCGCGTCTTGCGCGTGTAGAGCGTGCCCGTTCGCACGCCGAGCTCGCGCGCCAGGCGCTCGGGAGGGACCTCGTCGACCACCAGCCGCAGCAGGAGCTCGCGATCCGAGTCGGACAGCGTCTGCAGCGCACGCCTGAGCTCCTCGAGGCGTCCCGCCCTGACCAGGAGGTCGAGCGCCGAGGGCGTATCGTGGGGGACGGCGTCGAGCGCCTCGGGGCTGCTGACCCGGGCGCGCGCGGCATCCAGACGATGACGCCGCAGCTGATCCACCACCACGGAGGCCGCGACCAGGCGCACCCAACTGGCGAGCGAGCAGCGCCCGCTCCATTGCCGCAGCCGGCGTTGGTCGCGGTCGAAGAGGGCGACGAACACGCTGTCGAACAGCTCCTCGACCCGGTCGGTGTCCGCCCGCACCTGGGCGCGGCGCAGCGCCGCGTAGATGACCCCATAGACCAGCCGACCGAAGCGTTCGACCAGCTCCTCCCAAGCGCCGGGTGTCCGCGACAGACACCCGGCGACCAGCTCCACGTCCGCGCTCGCACGCTCGATGGGTAGGTTCATGGCTCGCTGAGACGTCGCGCGTCGAAAAAAGTTCCGAGCCGTTGTAAAAGGGCCGCGCCCCACCGCGAGGCGACCAAGTACGGAGGTGACATGCGACGGACTATCTGGCGAGTTCTGGCCCCCGTGGCCGTGCTGCTGGCCGCGGCCTGCGGGCCGGGCATGGACGAGCGGTCGGGCGGCGACGCCACCCGCGGCGAGGCCGCGCAGGTGGCGCTCGACACGCCCTTCGACGACCGGGTGAGCGCGCCGCAGGGCGATCACACCGACTGGAAGACCTTCTCCGTCGATGGCCCGACGCGCGCCGAGGTCCACGTGTGGTGGGACGACCCCGGCCTCGCGGCCACGGTGACGGTACGAGACCAGTTCTCGGCCGCGCTGGGATCCCTCAAGCACAGGCCGGGCGAGCGCGTCGAACGGCTCGGTCCGCTCGAGCTCGAGCCCGGCAACTACTTCATCGAGGTTCAGGCGAGCGAGGGAGCGAGCGTCTACACGATGGAGATTCGCACCTCGGCTGGCCGTTCGAAGGCGCCCTTGCGGCCCGACTTCTGAGCGGGGAGGGTGACCGGTGCGGCCGTCGGTGCGAAGTGAGGTCAGTCGGCCCCACCTGGGGTCCGATGTCACCGGGTCGAAGCTCCCCCGGCACGTCGCTCCTGGCCCCCCGTGCCTCCGGTCCGCGGCTCCGAGGGGCGGGCGAAAAAAACTTGGCCGGGGCGGCGCCGATGGGCTCGTTTTCCTTTGAAAACAGCGTCTTGGGTCGGATTGACACTGGAAAAAGGGCTGTGCTACGGTCTGCGCGTCCAGCCGGGCCGGCGAGAGGGCTTCGCCCCGAAGCGTCGCGTCGGTCCGAGCGCAGGTCGGGTCCCTGATGAGTCAGTTCGAAGTCATCAAAGACATCGGCGATACGGTGAAGGCGCTGCTCGAAGACGCATTCAAGAGCGCCGGGTTCACGACCGTGAACATCTCCGTGGACAAGCCGAAGAAGGACAACATCAAGAACCTGCCCACGGTGAACTGCTACATGTACCACCTGGCGTTCGACTCGCGGTATCGCGAGCGGACCCAGTCGCTCGTGTCGTCCTATACGAAGGACGGGCGGATCGTGGAGTACTACCGCGACGCCCCGGTCCACATGCTCGCGCACTACATCCTCAGCGTCTGGGGCAACTCCCCGGCCGAGGAGAACCTGCTGACGGGCCTCGCGGTCAAGACGCTGCTGGAGTATCCCGTCTTGACGGGTGAGCAGCTCCGCGGCGAGAGCTTCTTTCCGGACGACAAGCTCAACGTCTATCCGAACCTTCAGTCCGACTTCAATGATGTGCTGAGCTTCTGGCGCAGCATGAACGAGGAGCTACGGCCCGCGGTCTTCTATTTCGTCCGGTTCCGTATCGAGTCCGATCGGAAGTCACCGGAGGTTAGGCGAGTCACTGGCAAGGATCTTGCAGTTACCCGCAGCCGGTAGCTACGGCCACCGGTTGGGGGTTCGGGGTGGGCCTCCCGTTGAACGACAGGATCTCAGTCATGCCGCGGATGCGGGCCAGCGACTAAATCGGGAATCGGTAAGCCCCTTCGGGGCGACACGGGTGGGAACCCCTTAGATCCTTGAGGAGGAGCATTCAACCATGGCAACGAGCTACCTGTCCCCTGGCGTCTATGTCGAGGAAGTCGATCGCGGCACCAAGCCGCTCGAGATGGTCGGCACCAGCACCGTCGGCTTCATCGGCGAGTGCAGCGTCGGGCCGGTCAACGAGCCCGTCCTGTGCACCAACTGGAGCACGTTCACGAAGCACTTCGGTGACTTCCAGCACAGCGAGTACCTCGCGCACGCCGTCTACGGCTTCTTCAACAACGGCGGCGGCATCTGCTTCGTGCTGAACGTCGGCAGCGGCGAGGGCGAGGGCGACAAGAAGCCGGCCAGCAAGGCCGCGCTGTACATCGGGAGCGACAACGGCCCGGGCACCCGCACCGGCCTCAAGGCGTTCGAGGACGTCGACGAGATCGCCATCGTCTGCGCCCCTGGTCAGACCGACCCCGTCATCCAGGACGCGGTCCTCTCGCACTGCGAGAACATGCGCTACCGCTTCGCCATCCTCGACTCGCCCGAGGTGATCGAGAAGGGCGGCGTCGACAAGCTGCCGAAGCCGCGCGACTCGAAGTACGGCGCCTACTACTTCCCCTGGATCGAGGTCTACGACCCGAACAAGGGCAACATCTTCCAGCCCCCGAGCGGCTACATGGCCGGCATCTACGCGCGCAGCGACGGGGAGCGCGGCGTCCACAAGGCTCCGGCGAACGAGATCGTCCGCGGCGCCCTCGGCCTCCGCTACAACATCACCAAGGGCGAGCAGGACATCCTGAACCCCAAGGGGATCAACTGCATCCGCTCGTTCACCAACCGCGGTATCCGCGTCTGGGGCGCCCGCACCATCTCGTCTGACGCGAGCTGGCGCTACGTCAACGTGCGCCGCCTGTTCAACATGGTGGAGCACTCGATCGAGCTCGGCACCCAGTGGGCCGTGTTCGAGCCGAACGACCAGAAGCTCTGGAAGCGCATCACCCGTGACATCTCCGCGTTCCTGATGCGCCTGTGGCGCCAGGGCGCTCTCTTCGGCAAGACCCCGGAGGAGGCCTTCTACGTCAAGTGCGACGAGGAGACGAACCCCCCCGAGGTCATCGATGCCGGCCAGCTGATCTGCGAGATCGGCATGTGCCCGGTGAAGCCGGCCGAATTCGTCATCTTCCGCATCGGCCAGATGCCGTCGGGTGGTGACGTCAGCGAGTGATTTTCTTGATACCAGCCGGAGGGGCCCCGGAAGGGTCCGGGGCCCCGAACGCTGGAGTAACTTTGAGAGACTGAGGAGGATACGATGCCGAATCGTCGGCCCCATGACCACATTGGCAACTTCAACTTCAAGGTTGAGATCGAGGGCGTGACCCAGGGTGCGTTCCGCAACGTCGAGGGCCTCGACTCCGAGACGGAGATCGTCGAGTACCAGGACGGCGACGACATCATCCTCCGCAAGCGCCCCGGCCGCACCAAGTACAGCAACATCGTGCTGAAGCGCGGCTACATCAACACGACCGAGCTGTGGGACTGGCGCAAGGCCGTCATCGACGGCAAGGTCGAGCGCAAGTCCGGCTCCGTGATCCTCTGCGCCGACGACGGCACCGAGATCATGCGCTACAACTTCTTCGAGGCGTGGCCCTGCAAGTGGAAGGGCTTCACCCTCGACGGCAAGGGCACGGACGTGAACGTCGAGGAGATCGAGCTCGCGGTCGAGAAGGTCGAGCGCGGCTAGTCGACTCTGACGGGTTGATGTGACGAAGGCCAGCTCTCTCGGGGGCTGGCTTTCGTCGTTTCGGGCTGGCGCGACGACACGACCGACGGCGCACGATGAGCCCGGTCGCGGGCGCACTCCCGAGACTGAACGAGCCCGGACGGCCGCCGTTCGGACCGTCCCCCCACCGGTTGCATCCTCGCCGCGTCCGGGTTACCTATGACGCTCCGAGGATGCCCCTCGACGACGATCGGAAGGCAAGCACAGCATGGCGTTCAAGACCGAGTTCGAGTTCACCCTGCCCAAGGGCTACGTCGACAAGGAAGGCAACGTTCATCGCAAGGGCGTGATGCGCCTTGCCACTGCGAAGGACGAGATCCTGCCTCTGCAGGACTACCGCGTCCAGAACAACCGAGCCTACCTGGTGATCATCTTGCTGAGCCGCGTCATCAGCAAGCTCGGCGACCTCAAGTCGATCAACCCGTCGGTCATCGAGGAGATGTTCTCGACGGACCTCGCGTACCTGCAGGACTTCTACCGGCGCATCAACGAAGAGGGCACGAGCGCCGTGAAGGTGAAGTGTCCGGCCTGCGCGCACGGCTTCGACGTCGACCTCGGGGCCGACATGGGGGAATCGTAAGCTACCCCCTGGAGCGCATCTACCAGGAGGTAGCGTACATCGCGTACCACTTCCACTGGTCCATCGACGAGATCCTCGAGATGGAGCACAAGGAGCGGCAGGTCTGGGTACGCGAGATCTCTGAAATCAATAAGGAAATCAACCAGTCGCGACGCAGTTCGTGACCTCGGGCGCCGGTCGGATGCGAGGCCGGCCCCGGCCCCTATCGCCTCTCGGAGAAGTTCCAGTGGTTACGCCCCGAGCCCCCGGTGTCTATCAAGCCCCCCGGGACCGACGCTACACCCCCCTCACCCTGGGTGAGGTGGGCGTGCCCGGCTTCGTCGGCGTGGCCGAGCGTGGCCCGACGAACGACCCGGTTCGGATCACGTCCATCGACCAGTTTCACGACGTGTACGGGAACCTCGAGGAGCACGGCTACCTCACGGACGCGGTTCAGGGCTTCTTCGAGAACGGCGGCCAAGCGTGTTACGTGCTCCGCGTCGCGCACATGGTCAAGCGCCTCCGCGAGGAGGTCGCCCGCCCGGCGTCGCTGCGACTCCAAGGGGACGGGGGCAAGCCGACCCTGGTCCTCCGAGCCTCGAACGAAGGGGTCTGGGGGAACAAGATCCGGGTGACCGTGGCTCGGCAGAAGCCACGCGTGTCCACCTTCCTGACCCTCGACCTCAAGTCGGGCGACACCTCCGCGGTCATCAAGAGCACCATCGGGCTCGCGCGCGGAACCATCGTCCGCATCTATGACGGCGACAAGGAGACGTTCCGAACGATCACCGAGCTGAGCGGCAAGAACATCAGCTGGTCCATCAGCGAGCCGCTCGAGCAGGACTTCCGATCCGGGGCGCCCACCTACATCGAGCCCGTCGAGTTCAGCGTGGACGTCCAATGGAAGGACCAGCGCGAACGGTTCCGCAACCTGACGATGGCGCGCTCGTCGGATCTCTACGTCGAGCGGGTCATCAACACACAGTCGGCTCTGGTCCGCGTCGAGGATCTGGGCGCGGACGTTCCGGTCCACCAGGCGTTTCCAGTGGACGTGCCTGAGACGAACCTCGAGAGCGGCACGGACGGGCTGCTCACGGTCACGCCCGAGGACTTCATCGGCGCGAACATCGGACCGGGCGAGCGCTTCGGGCTCGCGGCCTATGAAGCCGTCGAGCAGATCGATCTCCTGTGCGTGCCGGACCTCATGTGGGCGCTCGACAAGAGCACCGGCTTCCGGACCGAGAAGGACGTCGAGGTCGTCCAGGACGCCATGGTCAGCCAGTGCGAGCGTCTCAAGACCCGCTTCGCGATCCTCGACCTGCCCGACCCTGTCGACCACCGCCGAGCGCTGCAGTGGCGCCTGCTCTTCGATACGCCGTATGCGGCGTTCTACTACCCGTGGATCCAGGTCGACGGATCGCAGGGCACCCGTCTCGTGCCGCCCTCGGGCCACATCGCGGGCATCTACGCCCGGTGCGACAACGCCCAGGGGCCCTTCCGGGCACCGGCCAACGAGGACATCGAGGGGGCGCTCGACATCGGCCGCGTCCTGCAGGACAGCGATCTGGGGCTCCTGAACGACCAGGGGGTCAACTGTCTCAAGCCGTTCCCGCGTCGCGGGATCCGGGTCTGGGGTGCGCGCACCACGTCGAACGATCCGATGTGGCGATACGTGAACGTGCGACGCATCGTCAACGCGGTCATCGCCAGTGTGGAACGAGGTTTGCAATGGGCAGTGTTCGAGCCCAACACCGAGTTCCTGTGGAAGAGTCTTCACAGGGAGGTGTCCGGGTTCCTGCTCGAGCTGTGGCAGCAGGGTTACTTCCGCGGCCGCAGCCCAGAAGAGGCCTTCTACGTGAAGTGCGATCACGAGACGAATCCCCAGTCCGTACGTGACGCGGGTCAAGTCATCATCGAGTGCGGCGTAGCGCCCGTGCGGCCCGCCGAGTATCTTGTCTTCCGAGTAGCGACCGAGCTGGAAGAGGTCGGCCCCGGCGCCTGACGCCAGGACCGGGACCCCGGAGCCAACCGGGGACAGGCGACCTCGCCTGGGGTCGATAGACCACAAGAGCAACGCCCCAGGGTCCCAATCTGCGGACCCTCAAGGCATCAAGGAGCGCAACGATGGGTGCTTCCGAATTCGCGACGGGAAAGCTGAGCGCCACGACTTCGGTGAAGGGCGTGAACCTCGGAGGCTCGGTCGGCGGGATGCTGGCGAACACGGTCGGGCCCAAGGTGGATGCCCTCCTGGGGCAGATAGGCCTGGGCGGCCTGCTCGGGGGCATGCTCCGCACCGACCCGGACGTGCCCTACCACTACTTCCTCGAGATCAATGGTCTGCAGTGCGTGCGGTTCAAGGAGGTCAGCGGCCTCAAGATGACGACCGAGCTGCAGCGGATGCGCGAGGGCGGTAACAACATCCACGAAGTGGTGATGATCGGGCCGCAGAAGTTCGAGCCGTTGACCGTGAAGAAGGGCTTCTACTCCTCGGCCAGCGAGTTCTTCGATTGGATGCGGAGCATCCATGACGCTGGAGCGGGCCTCAACAGCAAGCGGCGTCAAGACATCTCGCTCGTCGTGCTCAACACCAAGAGCGTCGAGGTCTGCCGCTTCAACTTCACCAACGCCTTCATCATCGAGTACGAGGCGCCGTCCTTCAACGCGGACGCGAAGGAGATCGCGTTCGAGTCGATCAAGATCCACTACGACACCTTCGAGTTCAAGCCCGCCGCCTTCACGGACAAGCTCATCGGCGGCGCCCTGAGCGCGGGGATGTCCGCGCTCGGCAACGCCCTCTAGTCCTGGATTCCTGGCACCCTCGGAGCTGAACCATGGACCAGCCGCACACGATTAGCGAACTGCTCGCCAAGGGCCGGACGCCCTCCGACGGAGAGCTGGCCGATCTTCGCCAGCTGGGGGCCTTCGCTGCGTCGATGTATGGCCGCTATCTCCATGGCCTGAACGCGGAGCGGACCCGCGCGCTCGGAGCGCGCCCTGGGGACTGGGCGCGGAACCTCAGCGGCGGGCTGGGGGCGGCCACTGCGACGCGGTGGAGCGAGGGGATCGGGCTCGGCAGTCAGCTCCTCGCCGACCTGTGGAGTGGCTTCTGGCAGGTCGGTGCGGGCGGCAGCGACGGATACCAGGGGCTCGATGTCGCCGACTTCGAGTGGATCGGCATCGAGGAAGAGGAGGCCGTTCAGATCGCGGCCGCTCCCGGTGACGACTCGATGCGCCGCAGGAGTCGTCCTTCTCTATTCGGCAAGCCCACGCAGCCGCGCCGCTCGCGACCCTCGGTCGCCGACACTGTCCGGGCCGCCAAGGACGGCGGCCGTCGCGCCACCGCTCCATTGACGTGGATGGACGGCGGCTCGGTGTCGCCCGAGGCGATCGGAGCGCTCATCGAGTCCGGACTGTTCGTCGCGGATCAGCTCGCGCCGACCACGCTGCTTGGGGGCGCCGAGGGCGACGCAAGCCGTGCGAATCGGTCGGCTGCAGGCGGACTGGACCTCCGAGAGCGGGGTGCTCTGGGAGTGCCTGACAGCGCCGTGCGGTCAGGGCCGGGGCTCGACCGCGCCGCAGGGTTCGGCAATGCACCCATCCTGCTGGACGGGTTGCGGGTCGATGGGCGTACGCCGGCGCTCGCTTCAGGGCTTCGCCTGGCCAATGACGCCTTCGAGCCACAGGGGCCGCGTGGGACCGGTCTCGCCCTGACGGCGGGGCGGGCCGAGCGGCTCGCGGAGCTGAGCCCGGCATTGGCGGCAGCGCTCGCCCAGGCCTCTGCGCCGACCGCGCGACCCGTGTACGCGTTCTTCGATTCGGTCGAGGGCGAGTTCATCGCGTTGACCGACGAAGTGGTCGACGCAGGACCGCCTCGCGACGGAGGCGCGTCGGTGCCGACCCGCCGCAGTGCGCGGAGCTCGAGGGGCAGCACTGCGCTCTCCTCGGGTTCCTTCGCTGCGGGCACCGCCGGTCCTTCGGCTCAGGCGCGCATGCAGCCGGCGCCTTCCGTCGCGCGGCTCGAGCGAATCGTACCCGCCGCGCCAGCGACGTCTGGCGTGCGCGCTTACAACACCGCTGCGACGCCCGTGGTTTCGTCGTCGTTCATCCGAGGAGGTCACCTGGCCTCGAACCCGACCGGCCTCGTGTCGCCGCAGCTCGTCGGCACGTCGGCCGCGATGGGCGCGTCGGGCGTGGCCCGAGCAGGGGCTCCTCTGGCCCCGACGCTCGCCTCCGAACAGCCTGGGCGCCTCCCGATGGCTGCCCTGACTTCCATGGTGGCCGGGGGCGATCGGCCGTCCCCCCAGATCGCGCGACAGGTCGCCTACACGCCGGCTGGGCTCGCTCGGGCTCGCCAGCAGCGCTCCGCGATCGCGGCCCCTCGGGTGGCCCTCGTCGACGGCCAGTCGCTCACCGTCGCGCGCGGCTCGCTCTCGGGCGGAGACATCCTCGCGTCGGTCCAGACTCCGACGGACGTGGAGGCGACGCAGGCTATCCAGAAGCGCTCGATGGAGTGGGCTGAAACGACGGCCCTCCCTTCGTCCAGCCGGGCGCAGCTTACGGCCAGCGCGCCGCAATGGCGCCTCGCCGCCGACGCCGGACCCGACCTCCCGCTGGGCGCCGGGCTCTCACGCGCCGAGGCCTTCGCGGGAGCCGTTCAGCTCAGGCAGCCGTCCAAGCCGCAGACCGCGTTCACTCCCGTTGTCTCTCGCGAGTACGGCGTGACTGACGCCACGAGCCGTTGGAGCCAGGATCCCGTGCTCGACGGCGTCGTCTGGATCGCGTTGGGCGAACAGACGCAAGGCGCGGACCCGCACGGTCTGCCGATGGCGACGGTTCCGTCGCGTCGCGCCGTCACCCTCGCCAAGGCCGACACCGTGGCTCGGCTGGCGCATGGAGCGACGCTCGCCCGCTCGGCGCAGCCGACCGCCCCCGGGCAGGCGACCACCGACACCGATGGCTCGGTTGCGCGCGCTTCGGGTGCGGCGACGTTGGGACAGGCGCCCGTCGCATCGCGAGTGTTCGACGTTCAGCGGCAGGTGCTCGCCAATTCCTCGGCTGGGCCGTCGGGTCCGCTGAGTCGGGGGCTGGTGGATGGCGTGTACCTGCGGGCGCCCATGGCGGCCGGCAGGGGCTTGGTAGAGAATCAGGTCGACGAGGGACGCGACCGCCTGATGGCGTCGCCGGGTCGCGGAGCGGCCCTGACGTCCGGGCTCGCGACGGTTGGAGCCGCCGCTCAGCTGTTCGCCCGGGTCGCGCCTCGCGCGGGATACCTGAGCGCCGAGCTTTCGGACCTGCCGTTGGTGAGGGGGGAGGTTCGATCCCAGGACGAGGCCGTGACCGAGCAGGCGCAGCCTGGTCGCGCCGACGCGACGGGCGCTGAGCGCACTGCGGGATCTCAGCTCGTCGCTGCGCTCGGGAGCGGCCCCACGGCGCAGATCGCGTCGACGGTGAACGCGCTGCGACACGCGCGGATCGCGGCGCGGCGTCCAGTGAGCACCGCGCGTGAGAGCCTCTCGGTGCTCCCCGCCCTCGGTAGCGTGTTCCGTCACGAGGCCAGCCGCGCGACGGCGGCGCGGACGCAGCTGCCGCCCCTGGCGCGGCTCGAGCGCGGGCCCGAGGCTTTCACCCGACGGGCGTCGACCTCGGCCGGCGCCCTGGGTTTGGACGGCGCCGACATCCTGTCGGTGTTGCGTGTGGCCGGACCGGAGCAGCGCGCTGAAGTGCGTCGTGCGTTGCGCATCTCCGGCTGGTCCGAGCCCGAGCTGCGGATGCTGGAGCTTTCCGAGACGGGTACGAGCGCCGCAGACGTAGGTGAGGCAGCCCTGTCCTCAGTCGGTGGCGTCGCTGGACGTACGACGACCCGAAGCGTGGGCGAGGCCGCTGGCCGTTCCGCGCCAGCGACAACGGCACGTTCGCTCGCTCGTATCCTGACTGGCGCCGAAGCGCTTGCCGGTGACGCCGCACGGATGGGTGGCGAGGCGGCGGCTGCGATCGGCCGCGACCTCCCGATGCTCAGCGGCAAGGCTGATGCCTACTTCGGGGCTTTGGCGCCAGAACGGTCAGCGCGGGCGGGCGTTGCGTCGTCGATGACGGTCCGGGACGCCATCGGCGAGTTGCTGGGGCTGGCGACTAACGCGCCTGGCATGGCGAGCGATTCGCCGGTTCCGCAGAGCCTGCGAAGGGCCGTGTTGGCGCTCGCGAGTCGGGACGGCGGCGCCGCGAAGGCGACCGCGACTGGGCCGGCGGCCATCGCGCAGGGCCTTGCGAGCTCGTCCCTGTCCCTCGCGAACGCGGCGTCGCGCCTCGAGATGCGACCGGGAGATCGCGGGATCTCGGACGTCGGGCGGCAGGCGATGGGGACGGCCGCCACCGGCGTGTCGGACGCGGGCGCTGGCGCGACCTCCCTCCTGAACCCGGCCTGGTCGCGCCGTGACGACCTGAACCTGGTCGCGGCCGAGCCGCAGCGTCCAAGCCTCGAGGATCGGGTGGTTCAGGCGCTGAACGCCTCGGTCGGAGGACCGGCGGGCGCCGGTCGTCTGCTCTCGCCGCTGCGTCAGGCGCGCGTCGTCGGCGACTCCGTATCGGCAGGGAATGCTCAGCCCGGCATTGGCGGCCCGTCGGCTGCTTCGTGGGGCGGGGCCGTCGCGCGGCTCGCCGACCAGTCGGTGGCGCTCGGGAGTGTGTTGGCGCCCGAGGTGATGCTAGGGGGCATGCGCGCGCCCGAGGTCGCAGCCGTAGCGGCGGGTCGGCCGTACCTGCGAGAGACCCCGGGAGAGTTGGCCGCGACCTTCGGTGTGGGTGAGCGGAACGCAGTTCCGTTGTCTCCGGTGGCGGAGGCGGGGCGTCCGGCGCGCGGCAGCCGTCGTGGACAGAACGGGGATGCGGCCTCGCCCACTGTCGGAGCGCAGACGAGCGCGGCCTTGCAGAGGGACGGCGGGACGACAGGCGCTGGCAGGACGGCCATCGACGCGAGCTCGCCGGTCGCGAAGCTGCTGCGCCTCATCGATCCCAGCGGCGGTCGGCAGGTGCTCGGTCGTTCGCTGGCGGCGGGTGAGTTGGGCGCCCTCGTGCGTCAGCTGGGCGTTCTCTCGCCGGATCGGGTCAGCCACGACCGGGCGGTCGGGGACTTCGCCCTCGCGTGGGCGGGGCGCGTTGACGGCGCGCGGACGGGGCTCGACTTCGGCCTGTCGACGACGCGCTCCGAGCTGCTCGCGTTCTTCCGTAGGGGTGAGATGTCGCCCGAGGGCCGCGTAGCGGCCGAGTCGCCCATTGGCGATGCGGGCTTCGTAGCGCCGGCGGCCTCGGCGCCTCGACGTGAGGCGCGTGGGGGGCTGGCCGCTCCGGATCGCAGCCGGCTCCGCCGCGTTGCTTCGCACGTCCAGTCGAGCAGCGCCGGCGCATCGCGACCGCAGCACGGGGCGTCGGCCGCGATGCGCGACCTGGACTGGAGCTATGTCAACACGGGGTCGACGACCTCGGTCGGCAACGCCAACCTGGGCGGCCTCGCCGCGTCCGTAGTCGGCGAGAGCGGGAGCGCCCGTGTTCCGATGCCCCTGGTCGCACCCGCCGTCAAGGCGGTCGCGCAGACGGCGCTCCTGAGTTCGAGAGCGGAGGAGTCTCCCGCAGCGCGGGTCAGCTCCAGCAGCGCCCCCGCTGGGGGGGCGTCTTCTCAAGAGGCAGCAACTCCCGCCGAAGCGCCTTCGCTGACCAAGGAAGCGCTCGAGGCCCTGGCCGTCGAAATGGCTGACCGCATCGCGCGGCGGATGAAGCGCGAGAAGGAGAGGACAGGATGGGCTTTCTAGACACTGTGAAGTCCAAGGCCGGCGAGCTCAAGAGCACCGTCGACAAGAAGATGGCCGGTGCCCACCTCGAGCACACGGCGTGGGGGCAGCTCGTCAAGGCCAAGCTCGAGATCTTCGATCTCTACGAGAAGAGCGCGAAGATTGAGGAGTTTCCTTTTAGGTTCAATCCGACGACCTTGAAGGTAACGCGCTCGGCGACCTTCGAGGAGGTTCCGACCACGGCGACGGGCAAAGATGTTCGCTGGAAGAACACGGCGCCCACCAAGGTCGAGTTCGGAGATCTGTGGTTCGATACCTATGAGGAACGCGCGAACGTCCGCGACAAGTATATTCGTCCTCTTGAAGCACTGCTGGAGTACAACGCGACATCGCATCATGTGCCCAGTGTGCGTTTCGTGTGGGGCGACTACACCTACGACACGACGAAGTACTACGTGAACGGTCTGACGGTCGAATACACGATGTTCCTGCCGACGGGTATGCCGGTGCGGGCCAAGGCCACCCTTCAGCTGACCGAGGTCAATCCGATCAAGGACCAGCAGAAGAAGGAGTCGAAGGAATCGCCCGACCACGCCAAGATCTACACGGTGCGCCGGGGCGACACCCTGCAGAGCATCGCGTTGGCGGAGTACGAGGACCCGCGCGAGTGGCGACGCATCGCCTCGAGCAACGGCATCGACGATCCCATGTCGGTCAAGCCCGGTACCAAGCTCCTGGTGCCGCCCATCCTGAAGTAGCAAGCGGTAGGGAGGACAAGTTTCATGTCCAGCTCCAATCGCGAGGTCTTGAGCCTCGTCGTCAAGTTCGACGGGGATACGGCCATCTCCGGGGACAACGGCTCGGTCGAGACGAAGGATGGCGATCACATCCTTCGGTTCCAGGTCGACCAACGCCTCGACAGCCCTGACTTCTTCTCGCTGGACCTCCAGATGCTCAGCGAGGTCGATTTCATGGTGCTCGACAAGGTCAAGCCGGGGATGGCCATCGAGATCTTGGCTGGGTACGACACGGAAGCGACCCTCTTCAAGGGCGAAGTCAGCTACGTCGAGCCCTTCTTCCCGGCCGACGCCGCAGAGTTCGTCCGGGTGAGCGGCTACGACAAGTCGCATCGGCTGACGCGCGGCACCAGTAGCCGGACCTGGGGTGACGGCGTTGAGGCCAACGACGAGGTGGGCGCCATCGCTGGCCAGGTCGTCAGCGGATCGAAGGCGCGCAAAGGGAACACGAGCGATTCGTTGAGCGCCGAGACGGACACGATCTCGACGAAGCTCGAGTACTTGCCGCAGGTCGAGGTGAACGACTATCAGTTCATCCGAGGGCTGGGGCTCGGGGCGGCCCTCACGATCGACTCGAAGTCGGCGGATGATGCGGCGAAGCTCGGCTTCAAGAAGGTCACGATCACCGGGTCGCCCAAGGTCACCATCTGTCGCGAACATCCAGAGCCGACCGACGCCCGACAGGTCTTGGACGCTTCGTTCTGTCTGTCGACGGTGAAGCAAGTAGCGCGTGTCGAGGTGCGCGGCTGGAACCCGAAGGAGAAGCAGCCGATCCTTGGAGTCGCCGAGGCCGTGAGCGAGGCGTTCGCTGGGACGACCGGCCCTGCGGCTGCAGGCAAGGCCCACTACGGCAGCAGCAGCAGCGGCCGGGTGCTCACGATTGTCGATCAGCCGGTCGCGTCGACTGAAGAGGCCGAGCTCATCGCCGCGTCGGTGCTCGATCAGCTCGCCATGGATTTCGTCACGGCGGACGTGGAGATCGAGGGGGTGCCCGAGCTCATGGCGGGTGACGTCGTCGAGCTCAAGCAGTTCGGAAAGGTCTACAGCGGGACGTATCTGGCCGAGTCCGTGCAGCACGTCTACTCAGCGGCCGGTGAGATGCCGTACGTCTGCAGGATCAAGCTGGCACGCAACGCGGCGCCCGAAGGCTGAGCCACAGCGCAAGAACGCGAAGTCACGGGGCGGCACCTGTGCGCGAGCGCTCGAATCCTAACAAGAACTAGGCCCACCCGCCTCGCGCTGGAGGGCCTTTTTCGTTGTCGGGACGCGGTGTTGTGTGCATTTGGGGCTCGGTTGACAAGGCGCGGTGCTTTCTTATGATGCCTCTCGTCCGCGCGGGGAAGAGGAGTGGCGAGCATGGTCTCGGATTCGTATTTGGATGACCTCAGCCTGATCCAGGACGTCCTCGATGAGGTCGCGAACGGTCGAACCGAAGGGCATCCTTGCCCCTTCTGTGGAGGGGGGCCCCTCGATGTGAAGGCGGACGAGGCCCGCGTCGCGATCAAGTGCCCGGGTTGTCGCAAGACGGTCGAGGGGCGCTTCGCGTAAACGAGCGTCGACTCGGGAGGGCGGCATGAAGAACTTCTTGGGGCGCGGGTTTGGATTCCCCGTGGAGGTGGACGCGCACGGCGCCTTCGCCATGGCGGAGTTCGAAGAGAGCGTCCACCAGTCGGTCCGGATCATCATTGGGACGGCGCCGGGCGAGCGGCTGATGCGTCCAGAGTTCGGGTGCGCCATTCACAACCTGGTCTTCCATCCGAACGACCCGAACACCTGTGCTCAGGCCGCGATGGCTGTGAACGACGCGCTGGTGAAGTGGGAGCCGCGTATCCGGGACCTGTCCGTGCGGGCCTATCCCTCGAGCACCGACGAAAACGCCATCTACATCACGATCGAGTATCGGGTGCGTAGGACGAACAACCTTCACAACCTCGTCTACCCGTTCTTCCTGCGGAGGGAGCAAGATCTATGATCCCCAGTCCTAACCTCGACGACCGCCGCTGGCAGGACATCGTCGAGGAGGCCGTTCGGCTGATCCCGCAGTACTGCCCCGAGTGGACGAACTTCAACCCGTCGGATCCCGGCATCACGCTGCTCGAGCTGTTCGCGTGGATGACCGAGATGGCCGTCTACCGGCTCAACCGGGTGCCGGAGCGGAACTACCTGGCCTTCCTCAACATGATGGGGATCCGGCTCCAGCCTCCACAGCCGGCGCGGTCGCTCGTCCACTTCCAGATCAGCGACAAGATCGACCAGGTCCGGATCCCGGCGAACACGCGGGTCGCGACGAAGCCGGCTGGCGACCAGCCCGCCATCGTGTTCGAGACGGAGCGGGACCTGCTGGCCCTCAAGAACCAGCTCGTCCGCTGCATGAGCCAGTACGCCCAGCAGTTCTCGGACAACTCGCCGTTCACCGACGGCCAGCGCGGGCCGTTCGAGGTCTTCGGTGGGGCGAGGAGCATCGAGCGCTACCTGTACCTGGGCGACGACCGCCTGGCCGCGTTCAACGAGGACGCCATCCTGGTCGTTCGGTTCGAGTCGCAGGGCGCCGGCGAGCGTGAGTTCCACGAGCTGCTGGAGTGGGAGTACTGGGACGGCAGCCGTTGGCGCGAGCTCGTCCGTCCTTCGATGGAGCTCGAGCGCAACTCGGTCGCGTTCCAGGGCCCGCCCACCTTCGAGAAGACGTCGGTGAACGACGTCGAGAGCTGGTGGATCCGGGGACGCCTGTTCGAGGTCCCGAAGGGCGACGACGAGACGGTCATCGACACGATCTCGGCGCGCATCGAGGTGCTCGGCGAGGGCGTGCAGCCCGAGCACGCGCTCTGCAACGCCGAAGGCGACATCTACGCGACGCTCGATCTCGACAAGAACTTCCTGCCCTTCGGCAAGGCGCCGCAGATCGACTCGACGCTCTACCTGAGCGCCGACGAGATCTTGTCGCAGCCCGATACGACGGTCCGGGTCGACGTGACCCTCTCGGATCAGTCGGTCGCCGATCGCGCCCGCCCGTCGCACGATCTGCTGCTGCGTTGGGAGTACTTCAGCGGCAAGCGCTGGAAGGTCCTGGCCAAGGTCAAGGCCGCCGATGGCGCCATCGAGAGCGACTTCGGATTCGTCGACGGCACCAAGTGCTTCAGCGACTCCGGCTCGATCTCGTTCTCGCGCCCCAAGGACCTGACCGCGACCGAGGTCAACGGGACGGCCGGGCTGTGGATCCGCTGCCGCATCGAGCTCGGCAACTATGGTATCCCGGGCACCTACGAGCTGGTGGACGACACCTGGATCTGGAAGGACGAGCACCCGCTCAAGCCTCCCACGCTGAAGGGCATCGCCTTCAAGTTCCAGGAGGAGCCGCACCCGTTCAGCAGCTGCCTCGTGTACAACGACTTCGTCTTCACCGATCACAGCAAGATGGCGGCGACGGAGTACAAGCCGTGGCAGGCCTTCCAGCCGGTGGCGGAGGAGTCGCCGACCTTGTTCATGGGGTGGTCGGCGCCGTTCCCGAACGAGCCGTGCTCGGTGTTCTTCAACATCGTGGACTCGGAAGGCAAGGGTGGACGCAACGCGCTGCGCGCCTTCGACGACCGCGCGGATCGTTACGTCGAGCAGCGCGTCGTCTGGGAGTTCTGGGACGGTAAGGGGTGGGCGCCGCTCGCGCCGAAGGACACCACCGAGAACTTCACCCAGCCGGGCTTCATCGAGTTCGTGGGACCGCCCGAGTTCCGCAAGTCGCGCCGCTTCGGCGAGAGCCTGTACTGGATGCGGGCGCGCCTCGAGATGGGCGGCTACGACGAAGCGCCTCGCTGCGATCGCATCCTCATCAACGCGACGTACGCGTTGAACGTGACCACCTACGGCGACACGCCGCTCGGCTCGAGCCGCGGGACGCCCAACCAGTTCTTCCACTTCCCTCGCGGTCCCGTGCTCGATGGCGAGGCGCTGCTCGTGCGCGAGCCCGAGCGCCCCCGGGACGAGGATCTCGAGGCCGTCGTCTCCGTCTATGGCGAGGCGGGGATCGCCGAAGACGGCGACGGGCAGGGGTATTGGGTGCGCTGGCGCCCCGTGGAGAGCATGTTCGACTGCGGCCCCAAGGATCGCGTCTACGTCAAGGACATCTCCACCGGCGAGATCCGGTTCGGAGACGGGGTCCGCGGCATGATCCCCCCCAAGGGCGACAAGAACATCCGCGCGGGTCGGTTCCAGACGGGCGGTGGTGCGACCGGCAACGTGCCGGCCGAGGCCATCGCCGTGATGAAGCAGAACCTGGCCTTCGTCAGCGCAGTGACCAACCCGTATCCGGCCGCTGGCGGCTGCGACATGGAGACGGTCGAGGAGGCCAAGCTCCGCGCGCCACACATGCTCAAGGCCCGCAACCGGGCCGTGACGGTCGACGACTTCGAGTGGCTGGCCATGGAGGCCTCCAACTCGGTGGCGCGCGTCAAGTGCCTGCCCTCGGTCTCGCGCGAGGGTGAGGTGACGGTCATCGTCGTGCCGAAGACCAGCTTCCACGCCTCGCTCGAGGAGAAGCCCGTCCCGACGGCGGAGCTTCTGAAGAAGGTCCGTGGCTACCTGGCCGAGCGCAAGCTGGTCTCCACCATCGTCAACGTGGTGCGGCCGTCCTACGCCGAGCTGTCGATCGAGGTCGAGATCGTCCGCATGACGAGCGCGCCGAGCGACCGCATCAAGCGCCAGATCGAGCAGGCGCTGCGCCGATTCCTGCACCCGCTCGTCGGCGGTCGGCAGGGCAAGGGATGGCCTTTCGGTCGCGCGGTCCTGAAGGTCGACCTCTACCATGTGGTCGAGCAGGTCGACGGCGTCGACTTCGTCGACAAGATTCGCCTGCGCGACGCCGAGCGCGGGGTCGAGGTCGAGCAGCTCAAGCTGCTCGACGACCAACTCGTGCACCTCGTGAACGTCACCGTGGTCGAGAAGGCGCATGACCGCATCGTCTGACAACCTCGGCAGCCGCCCAGCGCCGGTCCGGAAGGTCGTCCTTCCGGAGGTGGCCGGGCTGCAGCTCGACGACGCGCGCGTCGTCCTGACGAGCGCGGGGCTCGACCATGTGCGCGTGCACTACGTCGAGGCGTACGCGGACGAGTTCAGCGTCGTCGAGCAGATCCCGCATCCGGGCATGCTGGTCGACCGCACCCGCGAGATCACGCTCCACGTCGCGCGCACCAACATGCTGGCGTACCTGCCGCAGGTCTACCAGCAGTCGTCGCCCGGGTTCCTCAAAGGCTACCTGTACATCGTCCAGACGATCTTCGATCGCCTGTACCAGCGGCTCGACCACATCCACGAGCTGTTCGACCCGCGGACGACGGACCCCGAGTTCCTGCCGTGGCTCGCGAGCTGGCTGGCTGTCGGGCTCAACCGCGACTGGACCGACCTGCAGACCCGCAAGATGCTGCTCGCGGCGACGCGGCTGTTCCCGTACCGCGGGACGTCGCGCGCCATCAGCGAGTTCGTCCGCATCTACACGGGGGCGAGCGTCACCATCGAGGAGAACAGCTGGCCGTTCCGGGGGTTCCGGGTCGGCGTGCATTCGACCGTCGGTGAAGACACGGTCATCTTGCCGGACATGAACCTCGCGCACTGCTTCGTGGTGCGGCTCGATCGGCCGGCCGCGGTCGTCAGCGAGGACGAGATCATCCGGATCCACGAGATCATCCAGGCGCAGAAGCCGGCTCACACCAGCTACTTCCTCGCGTTCAGCGACGAGGCGGAGTCGGGTGAGATGGGGATGTTCATGGAGATCGGGACGTCGTCGATCGGGATGGGGATGGGCATCGGCATGGGCGTCGGCGCGGCCGACGTCGTCGCGATGTCAACGTCGGACGGCGAATAGGCGACGTAGGGACTAAGAATGGCTCCAGGAGCTGATATGGCCAACGACACGAAGGGTTATAGCCGGGTCAACTTCTTCACCGGCTTTCAGACGACGGCGGACGACTGGAACGACGTCATCCGCTACGACGTCGAGAAGCACAAGCTGCACAACCGGCTCTTCCATGGGCCGGGCGTCGTGCCCTCGGTCGGGGGAGGCCTGAAGGTCTCGGCGCGCGGTCGCGCGGACCTGTCGGTCGAGGTGTCGCCGGGTTACGCCATCGATGCCTCGGGCAACGATCTCCACCTGGGCGAGCCCGAGATCAAGACCATCAACCCGGGCGACTTCAAGCTCCCGCAGACGGTCTACGTCGTCCTGAAGTACATCGAGGAGCTGACCGACTTCGTCAGCTACCGGGCCAACCTCGAGTACAAGGGGCACCGGCGGGTCTCCGAGCGCGTGAAGGTGGAGACGATCATCACCGAGCCGGACATCCGGCACGAGGTGGAGATCGCGCGTATCCACCTGACCAAGGACGTCCGCCGCATCACGGACGCCAAGGACCCGCTCAATCCGCGCGAGAACGAGATCGATCTGCGGTTCGTGCCCATCGCCGGCGTCGTCGGCTCGAACCTGTCGCCGGCCGTCCTGCGCGAGCTCGCGGATGTCATCGAGGCGTCCCGGTCGGTCTACGCGCACATGTTCCACAACATGAAGATCCTGCCGGCGGCGGACGTGGAGCACGCGCTCATCACGCTCGACATGTTCCGGCGGCTCAACCTCATCGACGCGCGCAGCCTGTTCGAGCTGTGGTCGGTCGTCTTCAACCTGCAGACGCAGCTGGTCGAGGACGTCGAGCTCAACTACCCGCAGTTCTCGTCGAAGAAGGAGTTCGCCTCCTTCAAGAAGCACGTCGAGCTGCTCGAGGGCATGTACGCGGAGGGCAAGTTCACCCCCGAGTTCATGACCAACATCCTGGGCTACCAGCGCAAGGGAACCGAGAACCTGACCAGCGTCTTCTCGGCCAAGGTCAAGGCCAAGCGTCAGGCGGACGCGCCGGCCGCGGCCGCGGCGACGGACGCGGTCTGGGACAAGATCAAGCTCAAGAGCGACGACTTCACCGAGCTGCTCGAGATCGAGGGGGTCAAGCTCAAGCGGGTCGACGTCATCGATCTGCTCGACAAGACCTCGGAGTCCGGCCACAAGTTCCGCATCGTCGATGCGCGTGACAAGTACCGGACGCGCCAGAAGCTCAAGTATCCCGACGGGGTCATCGTCGAGGACGTCGGCATCGCCTTCGAGGGCGGCTACGCCGAGTTCGAGGTGTCGAACGTCACGCCGAACAAGGACCTCATCATGATCACCCGGTTCGACTACGTGCACGGCGACTGGGAGCAGGAGGTCCTCATCAACGGCAAGAAGGTGGGGACCGAGGTCTGCACCGGCGAGGATCGCAAGTTCCGCTGGCGCAACAGCCCCTTCAAGATCAGCGCCGAGTACGTGACGGACACGTTCCTCAGCGTCCGCAAGCTGCCGACCACGGCCGAGCGCGACATCAACATGTTCAAGATCTGGTTCTACCAGCCGGCCTGATCCAGTCGCTCGACGCCCTCACGACCGGCCGCTCCGAGGATCCTCGGGGCGGCCGGTTCGTTTCGAACGCCAGCCGGTGCCGTGTCCCGGCGGCCGCGAATGTCCCGGCAGTGGTCTTGATCTCTCGTCCCAATGCTGCCATCGTCTGGGACAAGGTTTGTTTCGGGGCGACCGGAGACGGTCGTGGGGTGCCATGGTTTGGGACTTCTTGAAGAGCCTCGGCCGGCAGAAGATCACCGGCGTCGAGGCCATGGCGAACAGCAAGGCCATGGGCGCCCAGGCGAAAGCCAAGGCGAAGGTCGCCGCCAAGTTCAACAAGGCGGTGGACGGGGCGACGAACAAGGCCAAGGGCGTCGTCAAGAAGGACAAGAAGCCGGACCAGGCCGCGGACAAGGATGACAAGGGCATGGGATTCTTCTCGAAGAAGAAGGGCTCCGACGGTCCGGCCCCCCAGGCCGCTCCAGAGCCCGCGGAGTTCGGGGACAAGACGCAGTTCATCCAGGTCGTGGTCGACAAGCCGAAGGAGTGCGTCGGCTGGGTGGTCGTCCTCAGCGGCCCCCAGAAGGGGCAGGACTTCCGCATCGTCCCTGGCAAGAACGTCCTCGGCACCGCCGCCGATTGCGACATCGTCCTCACCGACCAGTACCTGTCGGCTCGGCACGCGGTCATCCGCTACGAGGAAGGGACCTTCATGCTCGTCGACCTCGACTCGACGAACGGCACCTTCGTCAACGACAGCCGCTGTGCCAAGGAGGAGCTGATCGACAACGATCGCGTTCGCCTGGGCCGTACCGAGCTGAAGTTCAAGTCGCTCTACTGACCGGCGACGCGCGCGGACGCCGAGCTTGGAGGGCGCTCGACCGTTCTCCGACCGTCGCCATCCTGGCCTTTGGTCGGCTCGTGATTCGTGTCGGCGGGGCCGCTGGGTGCGGCGCGAGGACGAGGCTAGACCGCGGGCCGTTGGGGTGCGCCGCTCGAGGCGGGGATACGCCACCTGAGCAAACGGCCCGCGGGGCGTTGACCGCGCGGTCTATCTCCGCGATTGTATGGGCCGTCCATGGCCCGAACGGGCTGCTCGCGGGCGGGGAACGTGGGCCGTGGCCCCAATCGGAACGTGACGAGGCTGAGGAGGCGCATCGTGCGGCTGGAGACGTTGACAAAGAGCCGGTGGGTCGCGGGGGGGCTCATCGCAGCCTTCTTGACGCTGGGGCCGACGACGTCGGTGTTGGCGGCTAGCGATCGCCTGGACATCGAGTACGTGAAGACGGACGAGTTCCTCGCCAAGGGGACCATCCAGTTCTACGTGGACCTGCTCGACGACGACTACAAGGTCATCTCCGGACTCTCCGGGGACGAGATCACGGTCTTCATCGACGGCCAGGAGGTCCCCGGGACCGTCCAGGTCCAGAGCTTCTCGGAAGCGCAGGAGCGGGTGGCGGTCGCCATCCTGATGAACGGCTCGCGTGGCTACGCCAAGCTCGAGGCCGCCGAGGACGACGAGGGCAACGCCGTTCAGGGGCCGCCGGAGGTCTTCGGGCTCCAGAAGCAGGGCTTCGCCGAGTTCGTGAAGAAGCTCGACACGAACGACCACTTCTCGGTGTACCTCTACAACGAGGCGGGGCTGAGGGTCGTCGACAACTGGAGCCAGGATCCGACCGGCGCGGCCGACCGCATCGAGAAGAACGCCAAGCTGAGCGACGAGTCGAAGTCCTCGCCGCTGCCGCCGCTTCTGTACAAGAGCGTCAAGGACATCGTCGACGGCAAGATCGCCGAGGCCGAGAACCTCCCGCGCCGCAAGATCCTCCTGGTGATGTCGGACGGCAAGGACCGCTTCGAGTCCCAGGCCAAGAAGCTCGAAGGGACCATCGACCAGATCGTCGAGGCCGCCAAGGCGAACGGCGTCCGCATCTACACGCTCGGGTTCACGATGGACCTGCCCGACCCGCTCGTGCAGTTCTCGAGCCTGGCGTCGAAGACGTCCGGCATCCATCGCGAGCTCGACGCCGGGCGGGTGACCGAGATCCCGATGGTGCTCGAGAACATCGCGACGGAGCTGAAGAAGCAGTACGTCGTCACGTTCAAGCCGCACGAGGACTTCAAGGGCGCCGAAGAGGCGGTGAAGGTCCGCCTCAAGCTCAAGAGCCCGCGAGGCAGCACGCTCGAGAAGGAGTACACGGAGCCGGTCAAGATCCAGAAGAAGCCCTTCGATTGGATGGGCCTGCTCAAGTGGATCGGCATCGGCCTCGGCAGCCTGCTCGGCCTGTTCCTCGTCTGGAAGCTGGTGGCCGGGATCCTCCGCGCGCGACGCAACGCGGCCAGCCAGCCGGTCGTCGAGGAGCAGTACAGCGGCCCATACAAGGGCAAGCTGCTGGCCACCGGAGGGGGGCTGATCGGCACTGAGTATTTCCTGACTGAGGATGTCACGACCATCGGCTCCATCCAGGGCAACGCGATCGTCCTGTCAGGGCCGGGGGTGTCCAAGCGCCACGCCGGTATCAAGATCGAGGACATGCGGTTCGAACTGGCCGACTTCGGCTCGACCAACGGGACCTACGTGAACGGCACCAAGATCACCAAGCAGTTCCTGCGCGACGGTGACCTGGTGTCCATCGGCGACAACGAGCTGCGCTTCACGCTGAAGTAGCGCCGGGTCGCGCGTGGATCTTGGAGGGTCGTCCTTTGGGGCGGCCCTCGTCGTTTCGAAGGGAGACCGTCCGAACGAGCGCGAGCCGTACAGTCGATGGCCTCGGGGTCGCTTCGATGGACGTCGGTTCGCGTGGCCCGGCGGCGCGTGACGATCCATGGAGGAGGCGTAGCCGATAGGCTCGAGGCCTGTGTCCCGCTTGCCCTTCAGGTCCGGCTGCAGCTTGGTCTGCTCGCACCTGGCAGGGTCTCGCGAGGCGTTCGCGCGCAGGTTCGACTTCGGCGACGTCCGTGGCGGCCTGGAGCGGGGCCATGGAGGCGTCTTTGAGGATCCCGCAGGGGTCGAGCCCCGGCGGACTCCAAGCGCGTCTTGAAGGGGCTCTGACGAGGCCCTGGCGCGTGGCCGGGGTGGGCCAGAGGCTGGGCCCGACCTTGGCCGTACTTGCAACGCGCCCTTGACGAGCTCTTGGAGTGCGGCCGGGGGCGGGCTAGAGGCTGAGCCCGACCTTGAAGGTGTAGCTCTGGAGCTCGCCCAGGCCGGCCTTCGGGGGCGGGTTAGAGGCTGGGCCCGATCTTGAAGGTGTAGCTCTGGAGCTCGCCCAGGCCGGCCTTCGGGGGCGGGCTAGAGGCTGAGCCCGACCTTGAAGGTGTAGCTCTGGAGCTCGCCCAGGCCGGCCTCGAAGCCGAAATCGGCGATGCCCGCCACCACGCGCAGGCCGACCACCGCGCGGTGCCGGAGGAAGTCCTGCGTCGGGAGGATGAACGTCGACGGCTGGAGGGCGCCCTCGGCGAACGCGCCGAGGACGTGCGACTTGGCGTGGACGTACGTCAGCTCGTAGCCGGCGTACGGCGTCGTCTGGACGAGGCCGCCGATGCCGAACGTCCAGCTCAACATCAGGTCGCCGCCGGACGTGAGGAGGACGAGATCACGGTCGCCGAGGACCGTGTTGATGTGCGTTCGGAAGCCGAAGTCTGGCGCCTGGTGGTTGCCTTCGATGAAGGCCCACTTCAGCTCGAGGCCGACGCCCCAGATGTCCGACTCGTGCAGGTGGGAGACGACGCCGCCCAGCTCGAACGAGTAGGGCAGGCCCTTGCGCACGTGGAGGTGCGAGACCTGCAGCGCGCCTCCCGGCTCGCCTACCGCGTCGTTCCAGTAGTCCTTGGTCTCGTCGATGTCGACGAGGGCGATGCCGTAGGCGATGTCGATGCCGAGCCCACCCACGGTGCTGCCTGGCCCCGCGAACTTGGGGTGCATGGCGAGCGCGAGGTCGCCCACGAGAGACTGGAAGCCGGCCTCGTCGGTGCCGCCAGCGCCGCCGAAGGTCGACAGATCGAGCTCGTAGCGCTGCGCCTGGGCGGGCGTGGCCCACAGGATGGCGGCCGGCGCGAGGGCCGTCAGGGCGGAAAAGCGGAAGAACTTCACGCGTCTTCTCCACTCGGCTCGAGGCTACGCAGGCGCTCCTCGAGCTGCTCGACACGGCGTTCGAGCTCTGCGATGCGTCTATGGTTGACGTCGAAGTGGCCGAGCGACTGCACGACCAGGTTCCAGCGCTCTTCGAGCATCCGCTGCATGGTATCGAAGTTGCGCTGTGTGTTGTCCAGCCACTCGCGCAGGCCCTCGGGAGCCTTGGCGCGCGCCGCCCCTGGAGTCGTCTCCTGGGGCGGAGGCTCCGGAGCGGGCGCAGGCGTCGCGACGGCGGCCTCGCCGGCCTCGGCGCCTCGGGCGCGGAAGACCTTGCGCATGGTCTCCTCGGCCTCGCCGCGAAGCGTGGTGACCGGCTGCGTGATGTGGCGCTGGATGAAGTCGCCGCCGGTCTGGAACAGGCCTCGGATCGTCGACAGCGGCAGCGCCTTACGTTGCTGTCGCTCCTTGTCGAAGAGGATCTGTGTCAACGTGATCGTCGTCAGATCTTCTTTGGTCTGGTTGTCGATGATCTTCACTTCTTCGCCCGCCTTGACCAGGCTGGCGATCTCGTCGTGCGTGATGTAGCAGCTCTCCGACATGTCGTAGAGCTTGCGGTTGGCGTAGCGTTTGATCACGCGCGGCTTGCGCTTTTCGGCCATGGACACTCCGACTTCGCAGGCGCTCCCTATCTTGGAGCGTGCAAATGTCATGTCAACGGGTTAAAGCGCGCCGCAAGGAGGAGACGATGCCCCTCGACAACGAACTGACGGAGCGGATGAAGGCCGCGATGAAGGCCCGGGACCAGCGGACCCTGGACGTCATCCGGATGATCAAGTCCCGCGTGAAGGAGCGCCAGACGGCGCCCGGCTTCTCGGGCGAGGTCGACGACGCGCTGATCACCGACGTCATCGCGACCTACGTCAAGCAGATGGAGAAGGCGGCCGCCGAGTACGAGCGGCTCGGGCCCCAGGGCGCCGCGGCCGTCGAGCAGCTGCGCTTCGAGATCGACTACCTCAAGCCGTTCCTGCCCGAGAAGATGGATCGGGATGAGACCCGCGCGCTGCTGCGCGAGATCGCGGCGGCGCAGGGCATCACGGACAAGAAGCAGGCGGGGAGACTCGTTGGCGCGGCGATGAAGACGCACCGCGACCAGCTGGATCCGGCGCTCGCCCGGGAAGTGGCCGACGAGCTGCTCGCCTGAGGGGCGTCGCTGGCGGCCGGGTCACCCGCGCGGGGACCGGCCGCCATCCCTAACCAATGGCAGGTCGCGCAGAGCCCGTAGATCTCCATTTCGTGGTCCTGGATCTCGAAGCCGGGCTCGCGCGCGACACCCGCGTGGGGACCGGCCGCCGTCCCCCACTAGCGGCAGGTCGCGCAGAGCCCGTAGATCTCCATCTTGTGATCCTGGATCTCGAAGCCGTGCTCGCGCGCGATCTTCTCTTGCAGGGCCTCGATGGTCTCGTTGTGGAATTCGATGAGGCGGCCACACCGCGTGCAGACCAGGTGGTCGTGGTGCTCGCCCTCCTCGGAGACCTCGTAGCGGGAGGCGGCGCCGCCGAAGCGCGAGCGGTTCGCGAGGCCGCTCTCGACCAGCAGCTTGAGTGTCCTGTACACGGTCGCCTGGCCGACGCCGCGGTCGATGGCGCGCACGCGCTCGTAGAGCTCCTCGATGTCGGGGTGGCCCTCGCCCTCGAAGAAGGCTTCGGCGATGACGCGGCGCTGGCGCGTCAACCGGAGCCCGTGCTCGGTGAGGTAGGCCTTGAGGCGATCTTCCCACTCGACGGTACGAGTCATGGGGTTCCGTCCAGGGCGAGGTTGGCGGTGACGTCGGGGGGGCTCACGTGCTCCTGTCGCACCTCGATGGCCACGGCCTGAGGTGTTTGCCCGGTGAGGCGCCGCGTGCCCTCGAGACGGATGACGCCGTCCTGGGCCGCGCCGCTCAGATGCGCGATCGCGAGCCCCGTCCGGTCATGGGCGTGGATGAGCGTGACGACCTCGAGGGTGATGGCGCCGTCGTCGCCGGTGATGCGGGAGACCCCGGCGACGACCCGCTGGTCGTCGAGCGTCCAGTGAGCGCGCGTAGACGTGCTGGCGCCGGGCGGGCGCTGGTGGGTCGCGAGGAGCGCCATCCCGAGCTGCAGGCGGGCGAGCTCGGGGCGCGCGTCCTCCGGCACCGTGCGTGCGGGCGACGGCCAGCCGGCGTCAGCATCGGTACGGAGCGCCACGTCCTCGAGCAGCGCTTCGATCTTTCGGACGAGGCTCGAGTCGCCCGGCGTCGGCTCGATGAAGACGTCGTCGAGCTCGTAGGCGCCGCCGTCGGTCGGCACCAACGTGGCCGATATGGCGACGCGACGAGCCTCTGAGCCCTGGGCCCCGTAGCGCTCGACGACGGTCACGCGCCGGCCGTGGGCGGGGCCGGTCGCCTCTGGGACGCCGCAGCCCAGGACGCCGAGGCAGGCGGCGGAGAGCGCTACGCGCCAGGCCGGCGGGCGCGTAGCGATGGGTAGGGTCATGGCAGGCTCCAAGAGGGTGGTCGGCCGCGTGGATGGTCGGTTATCAACGGTAGCGCGTGCGGTCAACTCTGGCGCGACCCGGCGGCCGGGCGCGGCGTGCTGGACGCTGGTGAGCGCGTGGAGGATGCTGCGTCTCGTTCGACCGGCAAGGCCCATGAGGCGGAGAGTGGGGGTGAAGAGCCAGCTGGCCAGGATCCTCGTAGGCGGCGCGCTGCTGGCGTTGGCGTCCTGCGCGACGACGGAGGCGACGACCCCCGCCGAGATCGCCGAGGCCCAGGTTTCGGCTTTGCGGGCCCGCGATCACGTCACCGCGTGGCGCTTGCTGAGCGAAGGAGGGAGGGCCCGGAACCTGCCCATGCCCGAGCCCGGAGCGCTCCCGACGGGCCATGCGCGCGAGGTGGAACGCGTGGCGCGGTGGGCGACGCCCGAGGGGCCGCTCGTTTTGGTGCGAGATGGCAACGGCTGGCGGCTGCGGGCGGGCGTCCTCGGCTTGAGCAGGGCGAGCACGCCGGCGCAGGCGCTGGAGACGCTGGCGCGCGCCATCGACGCCCGCGACTTCGACCTGATGTTGTCGCTGCTGCCGATGGAGGAGCGGACGCGCTGGACCGCCCGGGAGCTCGCTGCGGCGCTCGAGTCGCCGGCCGTTGCGTCGGCCTGGCGGGCGCTGGCCGCCCGCATCCGCGGGGAGGCGCCGACGCTGGCATGGCTCGACGCCGGGACACGCGTCCGAGCCGCATGGGGCGCCGACGTGGCGGTGGTTCTGGCGCGCGAGGAGGACGGTTGGAAGATCCTCGACGTGGAGCCGCGCCGTCCCTACACTGGCGCGCCTTGATGGGAGGGCCGCCATGGCGTTGATCGTGCAGAAGTTCGGCGGGACCTCGGTCGGGTCGCCCGAACGCATTCGGAACGTGGCCAAGCGCGTGGCCGAGACGCGTCGTCAGGGCCACGACGTGGTGGTCGTCGTCAGCGCGATGGCTGGTGAGACGAATCGGCTCGTGTCGCTCGCGTTCGAACTCGCGAAGAACCCGATCGGGCGCGAGTACGACGTCCTGCTCGCGTCGGGTGAGCAGGTCGCCATCGCGCTCGTCGCGCTGGCGCTTCAGCAGCTCGGGGTGCCGGCGCGCTCGTTCCTGGGGCACCAGGTGCGCATCGTCACCGACGCGACCCACGGCCGCGCCCGCATCGAGAGCATCGGGGTCCCCGTGCTCCAGGAGGCGCTCGGGCGCGGTGAGATCGCGGTCGTCGCTGGGTTTCAGGGCATGGACCGCGCCGGCAACATCACGACCCTGGGCCGCGGCGGTAGCGACACCACGGCCGTCGCCCTGGCCGCGGCGCTGAAAGCCGACGTCTGCGAGATCTATACCGACGTCGACGGCATCTACACGGCCGACCCCAACATCGTGCGTTCGGCACGGAAGATCGATCGCGTCTCCTACGAGGAGATGCTCGAGCTCGCCTCGCTGGGCGCCAAGGTCCTGCAGACGCGGTCGGTCGAGTTCGCGATGAAGTACGAGGTCCCGGTCCACGTGCGGTCGAGCTTCAGCGACGCCGAGGGATCGTGGGTCGTCCCGGAGGACAAGACGATGGAGCAGGTGGTCGTTCGAGCGGTCAGCTACGACCGGAACGAGGCGCGGGTGTCGGTCATCGGGATCCCCGACCAGCCGGGCGTCGCCGCCCGGATCTTCAAGGCGCTCGCGGACGCCGAGATCGTGGTCGACATGATCATCCAGAACGCCTCGCAGGAGCAGGGGCGGACCGATCTCACCTTCACGGTCCCCAAGGCCGACGTCGCGCAAGCGCGCGACATCATCGAGGCGGTCGCCGGAGAGCTTGGTGGGGCGGGCGTCCGCACCGACACGGACATCGCGAAGATCAGCGTCGTGGGCGTCGGCATGCGCAGCCACTCGGGCGTTGCGGCCAAGACGTTCGCCGCCCTGAGCGAGCTGGGCATCAACATCCAGATGATCTCGACGTCCGAGATCAAGATCAGCGTCGTCATCGACGAGGGCTACACGGAGCTCGCCATGCGCGCGCTGCACAAGACCTTCGATCTGGACGCGCCGGCGTCGGCCCAGAGCTGACGCTCTCCGGCTTCCGGGCGCCCAGCGGTTGGGGCTGCGGGCGCGACGGGCCTCACGGAGTCGGCGTCAGCTTCGCCAGCGTCGCCTTGACCGGCTCGAGCAGGGCCGTGCCCAGCGTTGCGGCGTGGCCGGCCAGCCGCCAATGACCGTCGGCATCCCGCACGAAGCTCAGCGGGGGGCCATCCGTGGGGATGACCTTGACGGCTCCGGAGGCCTCGTCGCCCTCGACGCGGTCGGGCGGGCTGTCGACGGACACCGGCGAGGCGAAGGCGTCCGAACGCGCCCAGGCCTCGTAGAGGGCGCGATCGCTGGCCGCCGTGACGTAGAGCGCCAGACCGTGCTCGGCGTAGGTGGCCTCTCGCTGCCGGCGCGCGGTCTTGCGTTGGAGGACCTTCTGGGCTTCGCGTGAGGCCTGCAGGGCCTCGACGAGCACGGCGTGGGCCGGTGCGTCGAGCAGCGTATACAGGACGCCCGCGTCGCGGGGGCTCGCGTGGGCCGCCGCGCGAAGCAGGTTGTAGGCGCCTTGAGGCGTCCTGGGGTCCTTCGAGGCGATCCAGGCCTTTCGGTGCTCGTCGGCGGCAGCGAGCACGCCGTCCGCGTTCTGGCGGAGGGCCGCGATCCGCGGGTTCTGCTCGAACAGATCCATCACGAGGCGGGAGCGCCAGCCTTCTTCGGTGCGCTGGAAGGTGAACTGCTCTCCCGCGGAGGTGTGGATGACGGCCGTGTCCCCGTCGATCACGGCGCCGCGCGTGCGCAGGCCATCGCGCGCCTCGTCGTCGAGGCGCATGGCCTTCTCGTCGAGCAGGGCGTCGAGGAGCCGCGGGCCCGCATCCGGGTCGTCGGTGGCCACCCCTGCGAAGAGCTGGGCGCCGAGCGCCGCACGGGCGCGCTCTCGATCTTCCCCCTCGTAGAGGCCATCGGCCGCGGCGAGCGCTTCGTGGACCCGCGCGTGCAGCGCGAGGATCTCTTCGCGGGCCTTGGGCGCAGACAGGGTCCACAGGGCGGTCATGTCGCCGCGCTCGAGCGCCTGCACGGTCTCGTCCAGGACGGTCGAGACGGCGACCTGCTCGGGATCGGGCTCGCAGGCGAGGACGGCGAGCGCCAGGAGGGCCGTGGAGAGCGACTTCGCAAACGTGTTCATGGACGTCTCGCTAGTAGCACGGAGGCGCCGGCGGGCGCTCGAGCAGAGTGCCGGGCGGCGCGCCGATCGACAAGAGGCGCGGCGGCGTGCGTGGCGCCGGGTGACCGGCGCGTCATCCGCGGGCGCCGAGCCGTGCCTCGCAAGTCGGTCCGCCGCAAGGGGACGCCGTCGGTGACGTCGGCCCCGGACCCTCGGGTTGACACGGCCGACCGGGTCCGTGATACGCGGTCGGCATGTCACGTGGACTGCCGATACTCACGGTGTTGATGGCCTGGTTGATGCTCGGGGGGTGCGCTCGGAAGGAGCCCGCGCCCGTCGAGGCGGTCGCGACGGTCTATTCCGCCCTGGCCGAGTACAGCTCGCGAGGCCGGCCCGGTCTGCTGGAGGTGGCCTACGATCACCTGGACAGCGGCACGCGAGCGAAGCTTCAGGCCCGAGCCAAGGAGGCGTCGGCGGCCACGGGCGTCGAGGTGCAGCCTTGGGAGCTCCTGGGGGCCCGCGGGATGGTGGGCGGCGACCGGGTCTCCGACGTCGAGCTGGTCTCGCAGACGGGCGACGAGGCGCGCGTGTCGGTCAAGTTCGCCTGGTGGGTGCCCGAGCAGGCCGGAGGCAAGCCGCTGCAACCCGAGCCGGTCGAGGTGAAGGCCGTGCGCGAGGAGGGGCAGTGGCGCGTCGTCCTGCCGCTGCCGCTTTAGGGCGAGAGGATGTGAGGAGTGGGCATGGCCGGTCGACCGACGAAGAGGGACCGCACCCGCTGGCTGGTGCGACGTGACGGCGCCGAGTACGGGCCGTATTCGACCGACCAGCTGCTCGAGGAGATCGCGCTCCGGCGGGTCGACCTGGGGACGCCGGTGTGTGACCTGGCGCGACGCGAGTGGAACCCGGCCGGCGAGCACGCCCCGTTTCGGGATCACTACGCCCAGTGCATCAAGCGCTGGGAGGTCGAGGCGCTCGAGGCCGACGTCGACAAGCACGAGCGCAAGCTCAAGGCGATGGACAACGTCAAGGGCGGCGCCTGGCGGCTGATGGTGGTCGGCCTGGTGCTGGCGACGGCCCTGGGGAGCTGGATCGTCTGGCGGATCCTGAAGGCGGAGCCGACGGGGATCGCCGATGCCGTCGCCGTGCCGGAGCTGCCTGCGCTGCCCGACGCGCCCCAGCCGCGGATGACGGCGAGCGGGATCGAGGTCCTGGCGGCCGGGACCAAGGTCGCCGTGCTCAAGGAATACGAAAACTACGACACGGCGGGCGTCGGCTCGGAGGCGGGGGCCGCCGCGGCGGTGACGCGGTTCGACTTCGAGGGGGGCGAGGGCGGCGGGCTGGATCCGAGCACGCTCAAGCGCATTCTGGGCGAGGCCAAGGCGGGCCTGGTCGGCTGCGCCCAGCAGGCGGCCACGCGCTCGGCGTCGTTCAAGGGCACCAAGGTGACGTTCGTCGTCCGCTCGGGGCGCCTCGACAGCTTCACGGTGGGGCGCGAGGCGCTGTCGAACGCGCCGTTCAAGGCCTGCGTCAAGGGCGTGCTCAAGCGCGTCAAGGTGCCCAGGTTCGCGGGTTCGGACCACAAGGTCAGCTTCCCGCTGGTCGTGCAGTGACCGCGTGAGGGGAGGGCGGGTGGGCTTCACGGCGCGACCCGTCCAGCGTGCGGACCGACGCAGCTGGCCCATCGATCGCCGGCCACGACGACGTGGTCGTGCAGCTGCACGCCGAGGAGGCGCGCTCGCTCGCTGAGGTCGGCCGTCAGCTGGCGGTCGAGGCGGCTGGGCGTCACGTCACCGCTGGGGTGGTTGTGGACGAGGAAGGCGCCGGCCGCCCCGTCGACGACCAGAGGCCGCAGCACGTCGGTGGCGTCGATGGCGCAGTAGGAGCGGCCACCACGGGCGACGACGTGGCGCGACAGTGGGCGGAGGCCGGCGTCGGCGGTCAGGAGCCAGAGCTCCTCGACCGGCGAGATGGACAGGGGCGCTGCCAGCCGGGCGACCTGCGCGGGCGAGAGCACGCTGGGAGGTGGCTCGGCGGCCATGGCGAGGGTCGAGAGCGCGAAGGCCGCCTCGATGCGCTTGGCTTCGTCCGCCGAGATCGAGCCAACCCGTTCCAGGCGCTCGGCCGAGGCGAGGCGGAGGCGGTGGGGGCCGCCGATGGCGGCGAGCAAGTTTGCGGCGCGCTGGGAGGCGTCGCGCGGCTCGAGGAGCCGCGTCAGCGGCTGCAGGATGGCGGTCGAGGCGTTCATGCCAAGGGCGATAGCAGGAAGCATGCCATCCGCGCGGGCCGGACGGACGGTGCCTGGACCGCGCGCCGCAGAGGGGCTGGGGAGCGGCCGCTGGGGTGTCCCACGGTGTCCCATGGATGGGACGGTTGGGACGGTTTGATACACCCACGCATGGGACAGTCGGGCCGCGAGGCGAGGGGCTGGCGAGGCGTCACAGATGCGGGCCGCGACCGGCCCGGGTGCCGTTGACATGCGATGGGCCCGCATGGTAGTTCGAGCCTGCCTTTGAGTGAGAAGTGTCGGTAAGTAAACGGATTTTCGGAGGGCGGCATGCGCTTGACGAGCCTGCTCGGGTGTGTGGCGGTGCTGGTGCTGGCGGTGGGTTGCGGCGGTAGCCGTCAGTCGGGGATCTGCGGGGACGATCCGGTCCCGACGATGCAGGGCGACGCGAGCGCGTTCGCCGCCGATGGCGACGCCGCCTGGGAGCAGCGCGGTGACGAGGCGCAGCTGCGCAAGGCCATCGAGTCGTGGTCCAAGGCGCTGCAGGTCGACCCGTCGCGCGCGGACCTGCGCGTGAAGTTGGCCCGCGCCCACTACTTCCTGGCCGACGGCTACCTGAGGTTCGACGAGGCCAACGCCGAGGAGATGCTGCGGCAGTTCCAGGCGGGCACGAACCAGGCCGAGCTGGCGCTGGGGCAGAAGTATCCCGCCTTCCGCGGCAAGTACTGCGGTCGGCAGCCCTTCAACACCGCGCTCCGCGAGCTCGACAAGGGCGCCGTGCCGGCCATGTACTGGTACGCGACGAACCTCGGCAAGTACGCGCTGGCCAAGAACATCATGGAGGTCCTCAACCAGAAGGACCGCATCGAGGCCATGATGCAGCAGGTCCTCAAGCTCGAGCCGGGCTACTTCCACAACGCCGCGGACCGCTACTTCGGCGCGTTCTACACCAAGATCCCGTTCCCCAACGGCGATCTGGCTCGCAGCGCCAAGCACTTCGAGCGCTCCATCGAGGGCTCGCCGACCAGCCTGTCCACCAAGGTGCTCTACGCCGAGATGAACGCGGTCAAGGCCAAGGACCGCGCCTTGTTCGAGCGTCTGCTGAACGAGGTCATCGCCTTCGACCTGTCGACCGAGCCCGCGCTGAAGGCCGAGAACGCGGCCGAGCAGCGCAAGGCCAAGCTCCTCCTCGAGGAGATCGACGTCTTCTTCGCCGACGCCTCCGAGGAGTGAGTCGCGCGAGGTGAAGACCGGGGGGCCGGAGCGCGTCGCTGCTCCGGCGCCGACGTCCGCGCCCGACCCGAGAACAAGGAGCCGTGAGATGACTCGATCTGGAACCTACCGCTGGTTGACCTCCGCCCTGCTGGCCGCGTCCCTCGTCTTCGGCGCAGGCGGCGCCGCCATGGCGCAGGAGGGCGAGTTCACGTTGCGCATCGGGACGGTCGCCCCGCAGGGGACGCCGTGGTCGGCGCTCCTGGCGAGCGTCAAGAAGCGCATCGAGAAGGAGTCGGGCGGCCGGATCAAGGTCAAGCTGTACCTGGGCGGTCAGCTCGGCAGCGAGAACAGCCTGGTGCGTCGCTGCCAGAGCGGCTCCGTCGGCGGCATCGCCGTGTCCAACGGCGCGCTCGGCTCGGCGGTGCCCGAGCTGTTCAGCACGGAGCTGCCCTTTCTGTTCTCGAGCTACGAGCAGGCCGACCGCGCCCTGGACGCGTCGACCCCGCTGGTCCGCGAGCTGATGGCCGACAAGGGCTTCGTCTTCTACATGTGGGGCGAGAACGGCTTTCGCCACTTCGGCTCCAAAGAGAAGTTCATGATGACGCCGGCGGATCTCCGCGGTCAGAAGATGCGCGCGCAGCCGGCGATGCCGCACGTCGAGATGTATCGCACGCTCGGCGCCAGCGCCTCGACCATCGCGGTCGGCGAGGTCACCAGCGCCCTGGCCAACAACGTGGTCGTCGGCTTCGACAACACGCTGCTGTATGCGTTCGCGACCCAGTGGCACAAGGAGGTCAAGTACATGACCCTGTCGAGCCACATCTACCAGCCGGCGATCGTGACCTGGTGCAAGTCGTTCTACGACAGCCTGCCGGACGACCTGAAGAAGGTGATGGACGCCGTCCCCGAGGGCGAGACCAAGCGTGGCCGCTCGGCGGTGCGTGCCATGAACAAGCTGCTCGAGAAGAAGGTGGCCGAGGCCGGCGTCGAGGTGAAGGCGCTGTCGGACGCGCAGAAGGCCGCGTTCAAGGCCGCCACCGCGTCGGTGCACGGTAAGTTCAAGGCCGAGACGTCGGCCAAGGGTCGGCAGCTGCTGGAGCTGCTGCAGAAGCACCTGTAGGTCGGGAGCGCGAGCGCACCATGTCGGATCCGAAGGGGAGCGAGGCCCCGAGCCTCGCCGAGCGACTCGACCGGCAGGTGCACGCGGTCGAGGGGGGGCTCGTCACGGGCGCGCTGCTCGTGATGGCCCTCACCTACTTCCTGACCATCGTCTACCGGGAGATGCGCGCCGAGACGAGCGCGTTCGATCGGTTGTTCCTCGACCTGTTCTTTGGGTTCGGGACCGTGCAGGAGGCCAAGGACGCTCCCGAGGTCCTCGCCCGGGTCAAGAACGTCGTCACGCCGCTCATCCTGGGCGCCTTCACGTTCGGCATGGCCATCCTGGCGGTGCGCACGCGAGAGCGCGTGGACCTCGAGCCCGGCGCCGAGCCCCCGCCGGTGCGGTGGGGACGACGCCTCGGTCTGGCCGCCGTGTCCACGGCCGTCGCGTACGGGGCGCTCAAGGTCATCGAGGTGACCCCGGCACGGGTCCTCTGTTTGGTGGCGCTGTTGGCCATGCTGGGGCCGGCGGTCGTCATCACCTGGCGTCGCCGCGCGCTGGGCGGCCTCGCGGGGGCCGCGCTCGGCGGCGGACTCATGGCCTGGTTCTTCGCCACCAAGGTCGAGCAGGCCTACCTGTGGAGCGCCGAGCTGTCGAGCGTGCTGCTCATGTACGTCGGGTTCATCGGCGCCTCGATGGCGACGCGCGAGCGCCGCCACATCCGCGTGGACTTCGTCCGCAAGAACGTGCCGCCGCGTTTTCTGAACCTCTACAACGCCCTGGGCGGGCTGGTGACGGTTCTGTTCATCGTCTTCCTGCTGGTCCTGGCGACGCAGTACCTGAGCAGCCAGATGGGCCACGGCTCGATGCTCCAGGCGACCGGCCTGCCCGAGTACGCGGTTTCGCTGCCCATCGCGCTGGCGCTGGTGCTCATGGCCGTGCGGTTCGCCGGCCAGGCCCTCGCCGACCTGCGAGGCTTCTTGCGGGGTGAGGTCCCCGCCCCGACCGGGCCGGAGATCCACTGATGCTTTCGGGCCTGTCCCTCACCTCCGGGGCGATGCTGGCGGCGGCCGAGCCGATGGCGGGAGGGGGCGTCCTCATCGTCGCCGTCCTGCTCGGGCTCATCCTGCTCGGCGCGCCCCTGTTCGTCATCATCGGCGGCCTGACCGTCGCCTGCTTCGTCGCCTTCCCGGAGTTCGCCGCGGCCTTCGACTCGCTCGAGGGCTTCACGCGCAACTTCAACCTCATCGAGCGCATGGTCGAGCTGGCCGAGCAGCCGACCATGGTCGCCATCCCCTTCTTCATGATCGCCGGCGCCATCATGAGCCGCGGCGCCATCGCCCGGCGCCTGGTCGACTTCGCCAACGCCGTCTTCGGCTGGCTCCCGGGCGGCCTCGCCCTGAGCACCATCGCCGCCTGCATGTTCTTCGCCGCCATCAGCGGCTCCTCGCCCGTCACGGTCATCACCATCGGCGCCATCATGCTGCCGGCCATGGTCGCCGCCGGCTACAAGGAGAACCTCGGCGTCGGCCTCATCACCTCGGCCGGCACGCTCGGCATCATCATCCCGCCCTCCATCCCGATGATCATCTACGCCATCTTCGCGTCGAGCGCGGGGCAGTCGGTGAACATCGAGGACCTCTTCATCGCGGGCATCGGGCCGGGGATCCTCATCGGCCTGCTGCTCGCCGGCTACTGCATCCTCAAGGGCCGGGGCGTCGCGCGCGAGCGCTTCAGCGGGTCCAAGGTCGCCCAGACCTTCCTCGACGGCATCTGGTCGCTGTCGCTGCCGGGGTTCATCCTGGGCGGCATCTACCTCGGGCTGTTCAACGCGACCGAGGCCGCCGCCATCAGCGTCGTCCTGGCGCTCGTCATCGAGCTGCTCATCCACAAGAGCATCAAGCCGGACGAGCTGCCGAAGATCCTGACCGAGTCGGCCGTGCTGATGGGCTCCATCCTCATCATCATCTGCGTGGCCTTCGGCTTCAGCGAGTTCATGGCCATCAAGCAGATCCCCAGCCAGATCGTCGGCTGGCTGGCAGAGTGGGAGCTGACGCCCTTCACGTTCGTCCTGCTCCTGAACGTCCTGCTCCTGCTGGTCGGCTGCCTGATGGACATCATCAGCGCCATCATCCTCTTCGTCCCCCTCATCGCGCCCATCGCCGGTCAGCTGGGCTTCGACCCCGTGCACGTCGGGCTCATCTTCATCGTGAACCTCGAGATCGGCTACCTGACGCCGCCGCTCGGGCTGAACCTGTTCGTTACGACGAGCTACTTCAACAAGTCCTTCGGGATGGTCATCCGGTCGGTGGCGCCGTTCCTGCTCATCCTGGCCTCGAGCCTGATGATCGTCACCTACGTGCCCACCATCTCGCTGGGCCTCGGCAACCTGAAGGCCGACCGGGACTTCTGGGTGCCGTTCCCCGAGAGCCGCGTCCTGAAGCCGCTCGACGACGGGCCGGCCGAGGACGAGCTGCTCGACGACGACCTGCTGCTCGACCCGCTCGAGGCCCAGATCGACGACGACGGGGCGTCGCCGACGCCCAAGCAGGGGGAAGACACCATCCAGGACATGATGCAGGATCCCGAGTACCGCAAGCTCATGCAGGAGATGGCGGCCGACGGTGAGGGCGACGAGGAGCCGGAGGCAGAGGTCGAGCCCGAGCCGGAGCCCGAGCCGGAGCCGGCGGGGGCCGAGACCATCCAGGACATGATGAAGGATCCCGAGTACCGCAAGCTCATGCGCGAGATGCAGCAGGCGGAGTAGGGACGGGGAGGGGGCGCGCGTCGCCGGCCCCCGACCAGCCTCGGCAGCCGTCCTCGGCGCGAGTCCTCAGCGCAAGTCCTCAGTGAAGGACGGGCGGCGTCTCGCCGGGGTCGTCAGCCGCGCGGAGGTCCCGCGCGGCGTCCTCATCGGGCTGGTCGAGGCGGGCCGGGCGTACGGCGAAGCCCAGGTCGGCCCAGAAGCGCAGGAAGAAGATGGCCTTTTCGAGGTAGTCGCGCGCGTCGAGCTCGTCGAGGCCGCGATAGCGGCCCTGTGCGAGCGCGGCGGCGAGATCGGTGGCGAGGGCGACCATCGCTGGCGGCGTCATGGCCTGCTGGGCGCGCAGCCACAGGTCCTCGTCGTCCAGGACGACCTCGAGGGCGCCGGCCGAGAACTCGCATGGGTCCATGGGAAAGAGGCTGTAGGGCGAGGCGTAGGGGCAACGTTCGCAGTCGTGCTCGCGTCGCCGGGCGCTCAAGTAGTCTTCGAGCTCGAGGTCCAGGTCCGACTCGCCGTACTCGTCGATGAGGCGGCTCTCCCAGTCGGGGTCGTCCTCGAGGCGCGGCGCCGACACGGCCTCACAGGGCGGGACGGTCAGGGCCTGATACCGCTCTTCGAGGGCCACGAGCTCGGCCATCTCCTCGCCGACCAGGCCCTGCGTCACGGCCTGCTCGACCAGGCGCTCCACCTCGTCGGCCACCGAGGGCTCCCGGCAGGCGCCCGCGCGGAACGGCCGAATCAGCCGCCAATCCAATCGCTTCATGCTCATGCTCGCAACCTGCGTCGCTCCGGCGGCGAGCCCCGAGGTGGCTCGTGGGTGGGGCCGACGCGCCCGCTAGTCTGGACCCGTGCCGGCGCCGCCGCAATGGTTCATCGGTCCCGGTGCCGGCTCCGGACCGGGCCGAGCCGTCGTCCGAGGGCCCGGGGCCGCGGCGCACCTTGACTCGGCGGCGGGCCGGCTCGGATAATCCGCGGCGGCCCCGGGGAGACACGCATGAGAAGTTCAAGGACGCGCGGATGTGGCCTGCCACGGGTCGCGGCGACGGTAGGCAGGCCCGCAGCGGCGCTGCTCATGCTGCTCGCCGTGTCGTCGAGCGGGTGCCCGGACGAGACGGTCTCGTCGCAACCGGAGCTGGGGTTTCCCAAGCCCGACAAGTCGGTCGCCGATCTCTCGGACGACGTCCCGCAGGGCGACACCGCGGAGACCGAGCCGCGCGTCGAGATCCTGGGGCTGGTCGGGCTCGAGGAGCACGGCGACCTGTTCTGCCCCAACGAGCAGACGGTCATCATCGGGGCTCGCAACATCGGCGACCGCCCGCTGCGGCTCATCATCAACGACTTCCTGCTGCTCGACGCGGAGCCCGTGCCCGACTCGGCGCCGGATCGTTTCCTGGTCACGGCGGACTTCTCGGTCCTGCTCACGCCCGACGTCGGGCTGACCGACGGCGCGCAGCTGACCCTGACCGCGGCCGCCCTCGAGGACGGCAACATCCCGCTCGACGAACGCTACAAGCACACCCGCACCTTCACCCTGGACGCTGTGGCGCCGCAGCTGACGGTGACCGAGCCCGACACCGCCGAGTGTCCGGTGACCCTCATCGGGCAGGTCGGCATCGGCGGGAAGGTCACCGACAACCGGCAGGTCGGGCGCGTCGAGGTCCGCTTCGCCGGTGACACGATGGGATCGTTCCCGCGGGCCGAGGGCGAGACGACGAGCCAGAGCTTCAACACCGAGGTCGACCTGCGGCTCGCGCCGAGCGCGCTCGAGCCGTTCGAGATCGTGGCCTACGACGCCTGCGGGCAGTCGACCGCCTGGGCCTGTGACGCGAAGGTCGTCCGCTGGGCGTGGTTGCGCGAGCACCCGAGCTACCCGCTGCCGAACGAGCCGTTCATCAACGACGTAGACCTGCTCGACTGGGACGGCGACGGCTACACGGACGCGCTGTTCGCGACCAACAAGGGCGTCATGCTGGCCTTGAACGGCGGCGAGGACGCGCCCGGCACCTTTCACGAGAAGATCGTCCTGACCTCCAAGGCCGCCGACCTCGTGGCGAGCGTGGATCTGGACGAGGACGGTGAGCTGGACATCGTCACCGTCGAGCGGGTCAACGGCCCGCTGTCGTTGGTGGTCTACCGACACCTCCTCGACGGCTCGCTGTCGCCCGAAGAGGTGCGGCCGCTGGGGCTCGCGAACCAGGCGAAGGTCGTCGACATGGTGGTGGCGGACTTCACGGGCGACCCCGCCGAGTCCAAGCGCGACGACGTCATCATCGCTAGCGACAGCCAGCAGCAGACGCTGATCCTCTTCAAGCGTCAGAACGCGGACAACCCGACCGCGGCCGACCAGTGCCACGAGGTGGTGGTCGAGGCCGATCCCGGCCCCGGTGGGGACGCCGACGCCGACGCCGGGAGCGCGGACGTGGCGCAGCAGACCCAGATCGTCTGCCCCGCGCTGTTCGCCGAGCCGTCCTTCGCCGGGCCGGTCGACAAGGTCACGCAGATCGCCGCGTACGACCTGCCCGGGCCGGACGGTCCGGACGGCTACCTCGACCTGGTGCTGGGCGCCGACGCCAAGAGCGCCGTCTACGCGTTCCCGAACCGGTTCAGCCAGACGGCCAGCCTGGACACGTCGTTCACGATCTCGACCGTGTCCTTCGCGTGGCCCGACCCCCAGACGTCGACGCGCCCGCGCCACTTCTGCCTGGGCAACTTCATCCAGACGGGCGAGGTGAACGACCCCGTGGACATGGTCGTGGGCCTCGAGGGAGAGGGGAACTGGCGCGTCCTGCGCGGCGTGTCCAGCGAGGTCGGCAAGTTCCTGGTGAACAAGGAGAACGCCGAGGACCCGCACGACGTGCTGTCCATGTCGGGGTCGACGGGGACGGACATCGGCGGGATGGTGTGCGGGGACTTCAACGCGGACGGCTACGACGACTTCATCGTGATCAGCCGCGCGAGCCGGCTGATGCAGGTTCATCTGGGCGACGGGATGGGCCGCTTCAACCAGCTGCCGGCCTCGAACCTGCTCAACCCGGTCAACGAGGGCATCGGGTTCGTGGTGCACCGCGACGCGGCCAAGCCGCAGGTCGCCGACCTGGACAACGACGGCCTGCTCGACCTGCTCGTCTCCCAGCGCGGCAACGGCTTCGGCGTCTACCTGAACCGGACCACGTCCGAGCGGGGCTTCGACTTCGACGCGATGCGGGCGCTGGTCACGCCGCTCGCCAACAAGTCGACGACCGGGCGCCTGCAGCGCATGGCGCTCGGCGATCTCAACGGGGACGGCAAGCCCGAGGTCGTGGCCATGAGCAAGGCCTCGACCAAGGGCAACGAGAAGTGGATCGACCTGTTCCACCCGCTGGCCAAGCAGTACCGGATGTGGTTCGGGAGCCCCGAGAAGAACGCCATCGCGCCGGTCGTGTACGTCTGGCGCAACGGCCAGTACGGGGCAGACATGCCCTCGTTCCCCGCGGCCTACGACACGCTCCCGTCCAAGCTCTACGACGAGCCGTTCTATGGCGCGGTCGATCCGCTGGCCATCCAGGTGGTGGACCTGGCGGGGCCGAACGGGATGCAGCCGGACGGCTTCGCCGACCTGGTCGTGTCGGGTGCGCCGGCCGACTCGATCGAGACCAGCTTCAACCTGCTCATCAACAACGCGACCGACGGCGACTTCTGGGACGTCTCCAAGCTCACCGAGCCGAAGGGGGCGATGTTCCGGCCCTGGAGCGGTTACGAGAAGGGCTCGGAGCCCATCTACGATTTCGCGCTGATCCCGGATCCGGGGGGCGGGATCGTGCCGGCCTTGGCGGTGGGCATGAAACGCCACGCCCAGTGGGAGCCCGAATGCGTCCAGCCCACGCTGCGGGTCTGCCCGTGGGACTTCAACAAGCCCGTTCCGGGCTTCGATGGCGTGACGGCGCCTTATTGGCGTTGTCCCATCTACTATGGCCTGTCCGATGACTGCCCGAACGTCGCGTTGCCGACGCTGGACAAGCTCATCGGCGGCCAGGTCCGGGACATCGAGCGCATCGCCGTGTCGGGGCCGCTCGCGGGTTCGCCCACCCAGGATCCCAACGTCGACTCGGACCTCATCCTGGTCAACCAGGCGACCAACTCGATCACCTACTTCCGCTTCGACCCCTCGAAGGGCGCCCATCCCTTCGCGACCGGCAAGGAGAAGGGCATCGGCTCGGCGCCCAAGGACATCGCGATCGGCGACGTCAGCGGCGACGGCCTCGTGGACATGGTGACCTCCGTCCAGGACTTCGTCTTCATGGCCTTCGGCCGCACCGGCGACGACCCGTTCGATGCGCCCGTCAACATCGACGTCGGCGGCGAGAAGCAGAAGGGGCCCGAGAACGTGGTCCTCAGCGACCTCAACGCGGATGGGCTGCTGGACGTCATCTGGACCGAGAAGGGCAACGGACGCGTGGCCTCGTACCTGAACATCGGCCCCGACCCCAAGGACGCCGGGCGTTGGCGCTTCAAGGGCCCGTTCTATCAGGACGTGTGCGACCAGCCGACCGAGATCGTGACCTACGACTTCGATGGCGACGGGTGCGACGAGGTGCTGGTGCTCTGCGAGCGGGCCGGCGCCATCGCGGTGGTCGCCAACGACACCTGCACCAAGCTGGCGCAATGAGGCCACGGCCCGGGGGCCCGCCTCGCGCGGCCCCCTCGGGTCGCGGCGACGTCAAAAGACCTGGATGCGCTCCTCGAGCCGCTTGGCCGACTCGCGGAGCTTGACGCGCTGGGCCTCGAGCGGCGCTCGCTCGGGCGACGGCATGCGGAACGCGTATCCGTCGCCGCTGGGCCGCTTGTGTTGGTCGAGCGCGGCGGTGATCGCGGGGCCGAGGGTCTTGAGGACCTGCCACAGCTCGAAGGCGCGCAGCTTGTCGTTCTCGGGCAGCGCAAGATAGAGGGTCTCGAGGCGCTTGATGTCGACCTGGCCCTCGAGGCGCTCCCAGTAGTCGTAGCCGGCCTCGCCTTCGAGCCCGAGGAGCTTGGAGAGGCCGTCGGTCATCTCGAGCGTGGCGCTGGTGAAGCGCCCGAGGGCCGTGTCGGGCAGGCGGCCTTCGGGCGGCGCGGTGGGCGCGTCCGAGCTGGCGACGAGCGCCGTGGGTGGGGCCTCGGCCGTCGTGAAGAGGCCGGGCTCGACGAGCCACACGATCCCGACGCCGGCGCCCAGCGTGCCGAGGACCAGACCTGCGACCGCGACGCCCGAGCGCTTCTTGCCAGGCCGACCCGCGGGCTCGGGGCGGCGCGCCGTCGTCCCCGCGCGCTCGGGGCGAGCCGGCGCTCCAGGCGGCCGCGGCGCGCCGTTGGGCGTGTCGGACCAGGCCGTCGGGCCGCTGTCCTGAGGGACCTCGGGAGCCGAGGGTTCTTGCGTCGCCCAGGGATTCGGCGCGGGCGCGGAGCCGGCGCCCGCCGGCCAGGCCGAAGGGCCCTGGTCGGACGGGAGGTTGGGGGTGGGGGCGTCGAAGGCCGTGGCCCACGAGACCGGCTCGGCGGCGGGCCCGGCGGCGTTGGCTGGAGCGGCGGGCGGCGCGGACGGAGCGGCGCCCCAGGCCTCGGGCGAGGCCGCCGACGGCGGGTCAGCCCAGCCGCCCGCGGTCGGCCCCATGTACGGCGATGGCCCGCTCGGCGGGGTCACCGCGCCGAAGGCGACGGTCGGACGGGCCGGCGGTCGGGTGGCGGCCGGGGCCTGAGGCGGAGCCGGCGGCGTGGGCGGGCTAGGGGCCGCTGGCGGCTCGAGCGCCTGCAGCGCGCGCGATTGGGCGGCGAAGAACTTGGCGAAGACGATGCCGCAACCGCCGCACTCGTCGCCGGAAGGTTGTTCGTAGCCGCACCTGGGACATTCCACGTCCGCCTCCCCCGTGGGTGTGGAGCCCGCATCATAGACCGCGCCGGCGGGCTCGACAATTTCAGCAATGCTGTCAAGGCGTTCGCGCGGTAATCCGGTCGCCGGTCGCGGGCTCTCGCGCGTCGTCGAGGGAGGCGTACAGGCGCTGGAGGCGCTCGGGGTCCGCGCGCACGGCGATGTTGCGCGTGTCGGCGACCGTGACCAGGCCGGGGCCGGCGCCGCGGGGCTTGCGGACGTGCTTTCGCTCGGTCCACATCACGTCGATGACGGTCTCGCCACGGAGCTTGCTGTGCCAGGCCGCGAGGAGCGCCGCGTCGAGCAGGGCCTCGGGGCTGGGATCGCCGCGCCCGGCGCGACGCAGGACGACGTGGGAGCCGGGGCAGTCGCGGGCGTGCAGCCAGACGTCCTGGCCGCGGGCGACCTGGAAGGTGAGCCGGTCGTTGTCGCGCGCGCCGCGGCCGACCAGGATGGGCGTGCCGTCCACGGCTCGGAACTCGCGGTAGGGCAGGGCGGGGGCGTCGTCGGCGCGGCCGCGGGGCGGGGCCTGGACGGGGGGACGCCAGCCCAGCGCGCGCAGGCGTCGCTCGAGCGCCTCGAGGGCGGCGTCGGCGGCCGGGACGTCGTCGAGCGCCGCGTCGGGGTCGAAGGCGTCGACGTCCCCCCTCAGGGCCTCGACGGCCGCCTGGGTCTCGAGCACCTCGAGCACGAAGCCTTCGGCGCGCTCGCGGCCGCCGCTCAGCTTGCGGTACAGGTGAAAGTGGCGCTGCATGTTCTCGACCGGGCTCAGCCGCGGGTCGAGCGGCACCTCGGTCTCGCCCCCGTCCTCGCGGGCCCAGTCGCGCAGGCGGACGCGGTCGGCGCCCTTGGGGATGTCGCGCAAGGCGGCCTTGAGGAGCTCGCCGTGGTGGCGGTGGCGGTCGGCCGACTCGGCGCGCGCGAGCTCGTGCTCGAAGGCCTGTCGCTTGCGATCGAGGCGCTTGCCGAAGGCGCGGACGTGGCGGGCGAGCTCGTTGCCGCGGCGTTCGAGGCGGGCTCGTTCGGCGGCGCCGCGGAGCGTGGCGTCCCAGCGGTCGAGCCAAACGTCGTCGGCGAGCTCGGGCCAGGGATCGGGGCCGGGTGCGAAGGGGCGGGCGTCGGGATCCCGGGCGGGGCGGCCTTCGTGGAGCAGGGCGGTGGGGGTGTCGTCCGGGCCGAGCAGCACGGCGGCGTTGGGGAAGCGGCCGGCGAGCTGGACGGCGAGGGTGAGCGCGTCGGGGCCGCGGGTCAGGGTGATGGTCATGCCTCGGTCCATCCAGGGCTCGACGGCACGGACGCGGGCGCCCTCGAGCGCCTTGCGGAACAGGAGCGCCGTGCGATCGGGTGCCGCGGGGGTGGGGGGCCACTCGCGGGTGAGTGACAGGCGGGGCAGGGCGCGTTGGGGCGCAATGAGCAGGCGCTCCCCGCCGGGCCCGGAGTCCTTGAGGAGCAACGCGCCGCCTTCGAGGTGCCACACGCGCTCGACGTAGCGGCCGGACAGGCGTGCCGCCAGGGCGTCGGCGAGTCGGGCAAGGGCGCCCGTGGTCGATGGGATGGCTCGGGTAGGCATGGCCGCCAACGTTGGGCCGATGTGAGGGAGGACGCAAGCTCGCGGGAGGAGACGCAGCCCCTCGGCCCTGAGCCGTGACATGGGGGGGAGTCGCTCTATCCTCCGAGAGACCTCCCGACACCACGACCGGCCTCGTGACTCGCGTCATGCGTCGCTTCAGCGCGACGCGGCGGCGCGCGCGGGGCCCTGCGCCCAGGAGACCGATGGCCGAGCGCGAAGACGACCGGCGCCCTGTAGAGGCCCAGCGGCCCGCGAGCGAGCGCGAGGGCGCCACGGGCGGCGAGCCACCGGAGCAGCTGCCAGCCTCGCGGCGACGGTTCCTGGGACGCGTGGCCTTGACGGCCGGGACGATCGGGGCCGGGCTGGTCGTGGTGCCGCTGTGCGCCGTCGTGCTCGACCCCTTGGATACACCCGAGCCGGTGTGGCACCCGCTGGGGCCCGTGGACGCGTTCGCCATCGGTGGGACCAGCAAGGTCACCTTCGTCGATCCGGAGGCCTTGCCATGGGCAGGCGCCGTCGCTCGGACGGCGGCGTGGCTCAGGCGCGAGGCCGCCGACCGGTTCGTCGCGTTCTCGGGCTATTGCACCCACGCGGGGTGTCCGGTCCGCTGGGAAGAGGGCGCGCAGTTCTTCCTGTGCCCCTGTCACGGCGGGGTCTTCCACCGCGACGGCTCGGTCGCCGCGGGGCCGCCGGCGCGGCCGCTGCCGTCCTTGCAGGTGCGCGTACGGCAGGGGCAGGTGGAGATCCTGACCGACCCCCGGCTGACGCGGGTCGGCTGACGTGGGCGGCGAGCGTGCGGGGCCGCTGCGGCGCGCGTGGCGACGGGTGGCAGGTCGGCTGAGTCACCTGCTGGGCCTCGAGCCGATCGTAGCGGTGGCGCGCCATCGTATCCCGGCGGCCCTCGTCGGTCGCGTCGGGTGGATGACCATCTTCGGCAGCGCCATCCTGACCGCCTTCGGGGTCCAGGTCGTCACGGGGATCGCCCTGGCCAGCAAGTACGCGGCCGCGCCGGCGCACGCCTACGACACGGTCCAGCACCTGACCAACGAGGTGTGGCTGGGGTGGCTGGTGCGCGGCATGCACTTCTACGGCGCGAGCGCGATGATCGTGCTGGTCCTCGTGCACATGGCGCGCGTGTTCCTGACCGGGTCCTACAAGTACCCGCGGCAGATGAACTGGGTGACGGGCGTGCTGCTGCTCGGCCTCACCTTCGGGATGGGCTTCACCGGGCAGCTGCTGCGCTGGGACCAGGACGGCCTGTGGACCGTGATGATCGCCTCCCAGTTCGTCGAGCGCGTGCCCTTCATCGGTTCTGCTCTCGCCGAGGTCGTCCTGGCTGGCGACGACGTCAGCGGGACCACGCTCAGCCGCTTCTTCGTCCTCCACGTCGTGGTCTTCCCCGCCCTCATCGGCGCGTTCGTCGCGGTGCACCTGTACCTCGTCATCCGGCACGGCATCTCCGAGCCCCCCGTGGCCGGACGCCCCGTCGACCCGTCGAGCTACGAGCGCGAGTACGCGCAGCTCGAGCGCGCCGGCGGCCGCTTCTGGCCCGACGCCGCCTGGCGCGACGCCGTCGTCGGGCTCCTCGTCATCCTCGTCGTCATCACGCTGGCCGTGGTCCTGGGGCCCCGCCCGCTCAACCTGCCGCCCGACCCCACGCAGCTCGACGCCGATCCCCGCCCGGACTGGTATCTGCGGTGGTACTACGCGCTGCTCTATCTGCACCCGCGCACCCTCGGCGACTGGGTCATGGTCTGGGCGCCCATCCTGGTGGGCCTGTACCTGCTGGCGCTGCCCTTCGTGTTCGCCCGCGGCGAGCGCCACCCTCGTCGCCGCCCCTGGGCCGTCGCCAGCGTCCTCATCGTGACCGTCGGCTTCGGCTACCTGACCTGGCTCGGCGTCGAGGCCCCATGGGTGCCCCGCTTCACCACGGAACCCATCGACCCGGCGCGCGTCGGCCTGCCCGCCGGGCCCGCGACCGCCGGCGCGCACCTCTTCTACGAGCGCGGCTGCCAGTACTGCCACGCCGTCCACGGCTTCGGCGGCGTCTACGGTCCGGATCTCACCGACGTCTCCGCCCGGATGTCCGACGGCCAGCTGGTGGCCATCGTGACCCAGGGGTTCGGCGACATGCCGGCCTACCGCGAGACCCTGCCGCCCGGCGAGCTCGACGCGCTGCTCGCCTTCTTCCGAGCCGCCGCCGCCCTCGAGCCGGGGAGGGCGCCATGACCCGGGCTCGCCCGTTCATCGCCAGCGCGCTCCTCGCGGCGGGCTGCCAGGGGCCGCACTCGGTCTTGAGCCCCGCCGGTCCGGCCGCCCGCAGCATCGAGGGCCTCTGGTGGGTCCTGTTCTGGGGCACCATCGTCGCCGCCGCCCTGACCATCGTCCTCATCGTGTTCGTCGTCCTGCGCCGCCGCCGCGTGCCGGGCCCCGGCACCGTGGACGCGCGCCGCGAGGACCGCTGGCTGCTCGTCACCGGGGTCGCCATCCCGGCGGCCATCGTGCTGACCCTGCTGGTCGCCACGTTCCGCACGGCCGAGCAGGTCGCCCGCCCGCCGACCGAGCCGGCCCTCACCATCGACGTCGTGGGCCACCAGTTCTGGTGGGAGGTGCGTTACCCGGACCACGGCGTCGTCACGGCCAACGAGATCCACATCCCGGTCGGTCGCCCCGTCCGGCTTCGCCTGGGAAGCGCCGATGTGATCCACAGCTTCTGGGTCCCACGCCTCGCCGGCAAGATGGACATGACCCCCGGCCACGTGACCGAGCTCTGGCTCGAGGCTGACTCGCCAGGGGTCTACCGCGGCCAATGCGCCGAGCTGTGCGGCGTGCAGCACGCGCTCATGGCCTTCCTGGTGGTCGCCCAGCCGGACGCCGAGCTCGCCGCCTGGCTCGAGGCGCAGGCCCGCCCGGCCGCCGCGCCCGTCACCGACGCCTCCGCCCGCGGGCTCACCGTCTACCGACAGTTCGACTGCGTCGCCTGTCACGCCGTCCGCGGGCTCACGCGGCCGCAGCAGGCGCGCGCCCCCGGGCCCGACCTCACCCACCTCTCCTCCCGCCGCACCCTGGCGGCCGTCACCCTGCCGATGAGCCGCGGCAATCTGGCCGGCTGGATCCTCGACCCGCAAGCCCACAAGCCCGGCAACCGCATGCCCGCCACCACGCTCACCCCCGACCAGCTCCACGATCTGCTCGCCTTCCTCGAGGGCCTGCGATGAGCACCGCCCCCGCCGAGCCCGACCTGCGCCAGACCCTCGCGCGCGTCTGGGCCAATAAGCCCGGCCTCGTGGGCGCCCTCGGCCAGGTCAACCACAAGACCATCGGCGTCCGCTACATGGTCACCGCGCTCGCCTTCTTCGTCGTCGGCGGCCTCGAGGCCCTCGTCATCCGCGCGCAGCTGGCCTCGCCCAACGCCGGCCTCGTCTCGCCCGAGCTGTACAACCAGCTCTTCACCATGCACGGCTCGACCATGATGTTCCTGTTCGTCGTGCCGTTCCTCGAGGGCCTCGCCATCTACCTGGTCCCGCTGATGATCGGCACGCGCGACATGGCCTTCCCGCGCCTGAACGCCTTCGGCTACTGGGTCTATCTGTTCGCCGGCCTGGCGCTCCACGTCGGATTGCTCGCCGGCGTCGCCCCCGACGCGGGCTGGTTCAACTACCCGCCGCTCAGCGGCCCCGGCTACTCGCTCGGCCCGCACATCGACTACTGGGTCGCCACCATCACCCTGCTCGAGGTCGCCGCCCTCGCCGCCGCCGTCGAGCTCATCGTGACCATCCTGCGCCAACGCGCGCCGGGCATGACCCTCAGCCGCATGCCGCTGTTCGTCTGGAGCGCCCTGGTCATGGCGTTCATGATCGTCTTCGCCATGCCTCCGCTGGTCGTCACCAGCCTCTTTCTGGGCCTCGACCGCTTCGCGGGCATGCACTTCTTCAACGTCGCCGCCGGCGGCGAGCCGCTCCTGTGGCAGCACCTCTTCTGGTTCTTCGGCCACCCCGACGTCTACATCATGCTGGTGCCCGTCCAGGGCGCCGTGTCGATGATCGTCCCCGCCTTCGCCCGCCGCCCCCTGGCCGGCTACCGCTGGGCCGTCCTGTCGCTGGTCGCCATCGGCTTCGTCAGCTTCGGGCTGTGGGTCCACCACATGTACGCCGCCGGCCTGCCCGTCCTCGGCACCAGCTTCTTCGCCGGCGCCAGCATGATGATCACCATCCCCAGCGCCGTGCTCATCTTCGCCTGGATCCTCACCCTCTGGCGCGGCCGCCTCCGCCTCGAGCTGCCGCTGCTGTTCGTCATCGGCTTCTTGGTCCTGCTCATCCTGGGCGGCATCACGGGCATCATGCTCGCCTCGCAGCCCTTCGACACGCAGGTCCACGACACCTACTTCGTCGTCGCCCACTTCCACTACGTCCTGTTCGGCGGCGTCGTCTTCCCCATCTTCGCCGCCATCTACTACTGGTTCCCCAAGGTGACCGGCCGGATGCTCGGCAAGCGCCTCGGTCACGCGCACTTCTGGCTGTTCCTCGTCGGTTTCAAGATCACCTTCTTCCCGATGCACCTGCTCGGCTTCGACGGCATGCCCCGGCGCGTCTACACCTACCTGCCGGGCCTGGGCTGGGAGTCCAACAACCTCCTCGCCACCATCGGCGCCTTCATCCTCGCCCTCGGCGCCCTGGCCTTCACCATCAACTTCTTCGCCAGCCTCCTCGGCGGCCGCCGCGCCGGCGACGACCCCTGGCAGGCCGGCACCCTCGAGTGGGCCACCGCCTCTCCCCCGCCGATCTACAACTTCGCCGCCCTCCCCGCGGTCGACGACCTCGAGCCCCGCTGGACCGAGGGCCCCGATCCACGCCCGCGCCCCGTCGCCTCCGTCGCCTTCGACGCCCCCGGCGACGTCCGCCGCGAGGTCCTGGCCACCACCGCCCTCGACGCCCGCCCCGAGCACCGCGTCCCCCTGCCGGCCAGCTCCCTGTGGCCCCTCGCGCTCGCCGCCAGCGTCACCCTGGCCTTCGTCGGCGCGATGACCCACCTCGGCCTCGTGGTCGTCGGCGCCGCCCTCTCCGCCCTCGCCCTCGTCGGCTGGTTCCGCCAGGCGAACCCCGCCCCGGAGGCCCCCCGATGACCTCGCCGCCCCTCGATCTCACGGCCTTGCCGCGCGGCGCCCGCGGCGCCCGCGCCTTCGCCGTGTGGGGCGTAGCGCTCCTCGTCGCCATCGAGCTCACCGTCGTCGCCTCGATGATCACCAGCTACTTCTACCTGCGCGTGACGACCTCCGGCCCCTGGCCGCCCCCGGGCATCGCGCCGCCGGACCCCACCCTCGCCACGCTCGCGCTCGCCTCGCTGCTCGCCAGCCTCGTCCCCCTGCACCTCACCCTCCGCGCCCTCCGCCAAGGCACCCCGGCTCGCCTCCGCCCGACGCTCGCCACCGGCCTCGCGCTCGCAGCCGGATACGTCGTCCTCAGCGCCCTCGACCTCGCCAAGAAGCCTCACGACTGGACCGTCAACGCCTACACCTCCATCGAGTGGACCCTGTCGGGCTACCAGCTCTTCCACGTCATCGCCCTGACCGGTCTGCTCGCGGCCTTGACCGTCGCCGCCCTGCGCGGCCGCTTCGACCGCCTCGACCCCACCGACCTCGCCATCGTCGACGGCGCCCTCCTTTACTGGGCCTTCGTCGCCGCCGCCGCCGTCCCGGCCTGGGCCACCCTGTACCTGTCGCCCCGCCTGCTCGGCGCCGACGGAGGCGGCTGACATGGCCACGCCCGCGGTCCGCCTCACCCTGGTCGCGCTGCTCGGCCCCCCGGTCGCCTGGCTGGCCCACCTGCTCGCCAGCTACGCGCTGGTCCCCGCCGTCTGCCAGGGCGCCACCGTCCTTTGGCTCCACGTGGTCACGGCGCTCGCCCTCGCCGCGACCCTCGGCGCGGCCCTCGCCTCACGACGCCTCGCCCGCCGCGCCCCCACGCTGGCCGAGCCCGCCGCCGGCCGCGCCCGCTTCTTCGCCCGCGCCGGCCTGGTCCAGAGCGCCTTCTTCGCCCTCGTCATCCTGGCCGAGGCCCTCTACACCTTCATCGGCGACCCCTGCGCCTTCGTCTTCGGCCCCCTCGCGCTCGCGGCCCTCCTGGCCCGCCTGCTCGCCCCCGCCGCCCACGCCGCCGTCGGCGGCCCGCCGCTCACCCCCGACCAGCTCGCGACCGCCTGGAACCCCGACCCGCTGGTCTGGGCCTCCCTCGCCGCCCTGACCCTCGCCTACGCGGCCGGCCTCGTCCGCCTCCGCCGCCGCGCGCCGCGACTCGCCGCCCTCGCGCGCCCCCGCCAGCTCGCCTTCGCCCTGGCCCTCCTCGCGCTCCTCACCGCGCTGGCCTCCCCCCTCGACGCCCTCGGCGAGGCGCTCTTCTCGGCCCACATGGCCCAGCACCTGCTCCTCACCGCCGTCGCCGCGCCGCTGCTGGTCCTGTCCCGCGCGCCGCTCGCCGCCCTCTGGGCCCTGCCGCGCGCCGTCCGCCACGCCCTCGCCCGCCTCCTCCGCGCCCGCCCGACCCGCGCCGCCTGGGCGCTGATCACGACCCCCGCCGTCGCCTGGCTGGTCCACGTCGGCGTGCTGTGGCTCTGGCACGCGCCCCCGCTCTACGAGGGCGCCCTCGTCAGCGCGCCCCTGCACCTCATCGAGCACGCCAGCTTCCTCGGCTCGGCCGCCCTGTTCTGGTGGGTCGTCGTCCGCCGCGCCGGCTCCCCCCGCCTCCCGCACGGCCTCGCCCTCCTCTGGGTCTTCGCCGCCGCCGTCCAGGCCAGCCTCCTCGGCGTCCTCATCACCTTCTCGCGCGCCCCCTGGTACCCGGTCCACGCCGCCGGCGCCCAGGCCTTCGGCCTCAGCCCCCTGGCCGACCAGCAGCTCGCGGGGCTCGCCATGTGGGTCCCGGGCGGCCTCACCTACCTCGCCGCCGCCCTCCTGCTCCTCCGCGCCGGGCTGGCCGCCGCCGACCGCGCCCCCGCGCCCTCGGTGCGCCACCTCCTCGCCCCCCCGCACGAGGTCTGATCATGCCTCGCTCGCCCCGCCACCCGACGCTCGCGCTGGCCGCCTTCGGCCTGTTCTCCGCCGCGGCCGGGGCCCCCGCCTGCGTCGACCGAGAGGACGCCCCCGCCCGCCAGGTCGCCGACGGCGATCTCGAACGCGGCCGCCTCGCCCTCGAGCGCTACGGCTGCGGCGGCTGCCACCAGATCCCGGGCGTTCCCCGCGCCGTCAGCTGGGTCGCGCCGCCGCTGATGGCCTACGCCGAGCGCGGCTTCGTCGCAGGCGTCATGGCCAACAACGCCGACAACCTCATCGCCTGGATCATGGACCCGCCCGCCGTCGACCCGCTCACCGCCATGCCCAACCTGGGCGTGACCCGCGAGGACGCCCGCGACATGGCCGCCTACCTCTACTCGCTGAGAGGGCAGTGACGTGCTCAGGTCCCTCCCGCCGCTCGCCGCCCTGACCCTGCCGCTCCTCGCCTGTCAACCCGAGCCCCCGGCCGCCGAGGCGGCGCCCGCGCCCGCCTCCAGGTCCGGCCTCGAAGCGACCGGAGAGGCCGGCCACTACCGCTTCGTCGTCACCCTCCAGCCGACCCAGCCGGCCGTCGGAGCGCTCTTCGGCGCGGTCACCACGGTCACCGACGCCGCGACGGGCGCGCCGGTCGACGGCCTGGACGTCCGCCTCGACGCGACCATGCCCGACCACGGCCATGGGATGCTGACCCGCCCCGAGCACCTCCCGCTCGGCCAGGGGCGCTACGAGACGCGTGGCCTCAAGCTGCACATGCCGGGCGCCTGGGTGTTCGAGGCGCGGGTCGCCGGCCCCCGCGCCGACCGCGTCCGCCTCCCCTGGGAGCAGCCGCCATGAGAGCCGCCGCCGCGCTCGCTGTCGCGCTGGCCACGCTCTGGGCCTGCGCGCGCTCCGAGCCCGCGCCCGGCGACCCCGGCGCCTCCTGGTCCGAGGCCGAGCGCGCGCTCATCCTCAGCCTCTCGCCCCTGCCGCCGCCGCCGCCCAGCCCCACCAACCCGTTCGCCGACGACCCCCGCGCCGCCGCGCTCGGCCATCGCCTCTTCTTCGACCCGGCCCTGAGCCGCAGCGGCGCGGTGTCGTGCGCGACCTGCCACGACCCGGCGCGCGCCTTCACCGACGGTCGCCCCCGCGCCGTCGGCGAGGGCCACCACCCGCGCAACACCCCGACCCTGCTGGGGGCGCCCTGGCTGCCCTTCCTGACCGCCGACGGCGCGCGGGACAGCCTGTGGGCGCAGGCGCTGGGGCCCCTCGAGGGCGCCGCCGAGCACGGTCTGGACCGCAGGCGCGTCCTCGAGGTCGTCCAGGCCCGCCACCGCCTCGCGTGGGAGGCCGCGTTCGGCCCGTGGCCCGCGCTCGACGAGCCGGCGGCGGTCGATGGCGCCTTCGTGCGGGTCGGCCAGGCCCTCGAGGCCTACCAACGCCGGCTGACCTTGGCGCCGGCCCCCTTCGATCGCTTCGTCGCCGCGGTCCGCGCCGGCGACCCGACCGGCGGCGGCCACCTCGACCCCGCGGCCCGCCGGGGCCTGCGCGCCTTCCTGGGCGAGGGCCGCTGCGTCACCTGCCACCACGGCCCCTGGCTGACCGACGGCGCCTTTCACAACCTGGGTCTGCCGGCCGTCCTGGGCCTGCCGACCGCCGATCCGGGCCGCGCCGCGGGTGTCCACGCCGTCCTGGCCGATCCCTTCCGCTGCGGCGGACCCCACGCGGCCTCGGCGGCCTGCGACGAGCTGCGCTACCTGGCGACCGATCTCCCCGAGCTGCTCGGCGCCTTCAAGACCCCGACCCTGCGCAACGTCGCCGACACGGCCCCCTACATGCACACGGGCCAGCTCGCGACGCTCGAGGACGTCGTCCACTTCTATCGCACCTTGCCTGGCCCGCCGTCCGTCGACCGCCGCTCGCCGCTGCTCGCGCCGCTGCCTCGCGGCGTCCGCGCGTCCGATCTGCTGGCCCTGCTCAGCGCGCTCTCGTCGCCACCCATCGACGACCCCTGGGCCCGCCCGCCGCACGGCACCGCGCCGGCCTCCACGCCCTGAGCGACGGCGCCATGCGTCCGGAGGCGTGGTTGTCGCGATGGGGTAAGTGCCCAACTTTGCAGCATGTCTCCCCATGCGCCACCCGCGCCGCCAGCGCCCGGTGACGGTCGCCGCTTCGCGCGCCGGCTCGGCGCGACGATCCTCGCGGTCGCCGCCGCGATCGTGCTCATGTTCGCGCTGTGGCGCGTGGTGCACGTCCTGCTGGTCGCCTTCGCGGGCGTCCTCGTCGGCATCCTGCTCGACGGCGTGACGCGCTTTCTCTGTCGCCACACGACCCTGACGCGGCCGCTCGCCTTCGGGTTGGTCGTCGCGCTCCTGACCGGCCTGAGCGTCGGCTTCGGCCTGTGGGTGGCGCCCGACATCGCGGACCAGCTGACGCAGCTGCGTCGTCAGATCCCCGAGGCCATCGCCGCCGTGCGCGGCTGGGTGCGCGATCAGGGCTGGCTGTCGGTGGTCCGAGACGCCGAGCTGTCCGAGGAGATGCTGACCAACGGCATCGGCCTCGAGGGCCTGTCCGGCGTCTTCACGACCGTGTTCGGGCTGCTGGGCAACATCCTCCTGGCCCTCTTCATCGGCGTGGTCACGGCGGCGCGTCCCGGCCTCTACATCGATCCGCTCGTGCGGCTGCTCCCGCACGCGCGCCGCGACGACGCGCGCGAGGTCATCGGCTCGGTCGGTCAGGCGATGCGCCAGTGGCTCATCGGGCGGATGGTCTCCATGACGATCATCGCCGTCGGCACCTCGATAGGCTTCCTCATCATCGGCCTGCCGCTGTGGCTGGCGCTGGGCTTTCTGGCCGGCCTGCTCGAGTTCATCCCGTATGTTGGACCCGCCTTGGCCTTCGTCCCGGCGGTCCTCATCGGTCTGCTGCAGGATCCGACCACCGGCCTGCACGTCGCGCTGCTCTTCATGGCCGTGCAGTTCGCCGAGAGCTACCTCATCACCCCGTTCGTCGAGCAGTACGTCGTGTCGATCCCGGCCGCGCTGCTGGTCACCGTGCAGGCCTGCATGGCCATCCTCGCGGGGCTGGTCGGCGTCCTGCTGGCGACCCCCATGACCGTCCTGGTGGTGGTGCTGGTGCAAACGCTCTACATCCGCCGCGTCCTGGGCGACGACGTAGAGATCGCTGGCGCCTCGGGACAACCCGACGAACACCCGGCCCGGGACCGCCCCCCCGACGGCACCCCCGAGCCCGCCTGATGCGTGGAACCGATCGCCCCCCACGGGGGAGGTCCCAGCTTGCGAGGAGAACGACATGGTCGCGACACCCCCGAGAGAGAGGACGCGCGGACCCTGGTGGTCCTGGCCGCTCGCGCTCACCGCGGCCGCCCTGCTGGTCGTCCTGACGGGCTGGCTGGTCACCCGCGGCGCCCTCGATCCCATCCCGGCCGGCCTGGCGCCGACCAGCGAAGGGGCCCCCGATCCGGCGACCCAACCGCGCCTGCAGGCGCCCGACCCGGCCGCGCCAGCGGGCACGCCCGCGGCTCGCCAGCACACGCCCCTTGGCTTCCGGACGGACCCGGCGGCCGTGACGACCTCGCCGCCGCCGGCGCCGGTGGTGCTCCCGCCCGAGGCGGGGGGCGAGGCTCAGCAGCCGGGCGCGGCCCCGACGGACGGCCAGGTCGTCACCGATCCAGCCGCCCTGGCGAACGGTCAGAGCCAGGCCCTGGTCGGCCGCCCGGTCCTGCTGTCGGACGCGCGCGTGGTCGAGCGCATGGGGCCGCGCGTGGTGCGGGTGCGGCTGGCCGACGCCCCGGCGCGCGAGGCGGCGACCGCCGTGGTGGTCCTGCCGACGCGGGCGCCGCAGCTGGAGATCGGCGACGCCGTGCGCGTCCGGGGCAGCGTGCAGCACGTGCCGGCCGATCTCGCCGAGACGCGCGGGCTGCCCCAGGGGCTCGTCGTGCTGGCGACCGAGGTGCGGGCGGTCGACTGACCCCCGGCGCGCGCGGCCGGAGGCGGGCCTCGGTCGCGCGCAGGAGCGCTCACAGGGCCCAGGCGGCCAGCCCCAACGCGGCCATCGTCGCGGCCAGCGCGCCGACGACGTAGGCGGCGCGGCTGGCGCGGCGCGGCTCGGCCAGGGTGACGGGCACCAGATCGTTGGCGGCGGCGACCACGCCCGGCAGCCAGGACCGCCGGGCCCGCTGGGCGAGGGCGAGCGCCTCGGCCGAGTGCAGCGCGCGCCGCCCCGTGAGGTCCGCGATCTGGCTGCGACACGAGAAGCCGTCGGCGATGATCACCGTATCGGGCGTGGCCTCGCGCACGGCCGGCGCCAGGACGCGCTCGGCCGCCGCGCAAGAGATCGCGTACTTGTCGTGCTCGTAGCCGAAGGAGCCCGCCATCCCGCAGCAGCCCGAGTCGGGCATGCGCGCGCCCAGGCCCATGCGCGCGAGCAGCCGCTCGTCGGCGTCGAAGCCGAGGACCGCCCGGTGATGGCAGTGGCCCTGCACCAGGGCCGGGTTGCCGAGGCGCGGCACGGCGTAGTCGGCCGCGTAGCGCTCCAGGAACTGGGCCAGGGTGAAGCTGCGCTCGGCCAGACGCCTGGCGTCTACGTCGTGGGGTAGCAGCCCGCGCAGCTCGTCGCGGAAGACGGCGAGGCAGCTCGGCTCGAGGCCGACCAGCGGCACGCCCTCGCGGATGAGGGGCGCGAGCGAGGTCACGATGCGCGCGAGCCAGCGCCGGGCCCGGTCCAGCCAGCCGTAGTCGTACAAGGGCCGGCCACAGCAGAGCGCCTCGCGCGGGACCAGGACCTGGAACCCGGCGTCCTCGAGGATCTCGACCGCGGCCACCGCGGCGCCCGGCTCGAAGTGATTGTTGAACGTGTCCGGCCACAGGATGACGCGCGGAGCGCCCTCGTTGACCAGCGGGCGCGAGAAGAACCAACCTTTGAAGGTCCGCTGGGACAAGCGCGGCAGCGTCCGCTCCGGATGGACGCCCGCGATCTTCTTGGCGAGGGTCGACAGCGGCCGGGTGTGGGCCGCGAAGTTCGCCAGGCGCGGCGCCTTCGACGCGAGGCGCGCCCACCAGCTGATGAAGCCCATCGCGTAGGCGTGTCGCGGCCGAAGGCGGCGCGCGAAGTAGTGCGACAGGAACTCGGCCTTGTAGGTCGCCATGTCGACGCTCACCGGGCACTCGCTCTTGCACGCCTTGCAGGCCAGGCACAGGTCGAGCGCGCCCTTGACGTCTTCCGAGCGCCAGCCCTCGGTGATCACCTCGCCGCGGGCCATCTCCGACAGGATCCGCGCCCGCCCGCGTGTCGAGTGGATCTCCTCGCGCGTGACCTGATAGCTCGGACACATGGTGCCGCTGTCCGGGCGGCGGCACTTGCCCACGCCCACGCAGCGGTCGAAGGCCGACACGACGTTGAAGCCGTCGTCCGGGAACTGGAAGGTCGTCTCGAGCGGCGCCGGCGCCCAGTCGGGTCCGAACCTCAGGTTCGCGTCCAGCGGGTCCGCGTCGACGACCTTGCCCGGGTTCATCCTCCCGTCCGGATCCCAGGCGCGCTTGAAGGCGCGCATCGCCTCGACCAGGCGCGCGCCGAACATGCGTCCGAGCAGCTCGCCCCGGGCCTGGCCGTCGCCGTGCTCGCCCGACAGCGAGCCGCCGTAGCGTCCGACGCACACCTCCGCGGCCTCCTCGACGAAGGCGCGGTACTTCGCCAACCCCTCGCTGCTCTCGAGGTCGAAGTCGACGCGGGTGTGCACACAGCCCTGCCCGAAGTGACCGTACAGCGCCGCCTCGTAGCCGTACGCGTCGTACAGCCGCCGCAGATCGCGCAGGTAGTCGCCGAGGGCCGCCGGCGGGACCGCCGAGTCCTCCCAGCCGGGCCAGGTGTCTCGTCCGCCCGGCACGCGGGCCGTCGCGCCCAGGCCCGACTCGCGGATCTCCCAGATGGCCTGGGCCTCCGCCGGATCCTCGTACAGCCGCATGCTCGGCCGGTCCCGGCGCCGCCCCAGGGCCGCCATGACCTCGCGCGCCCGCGCCAGGGCCTCCCGTCGGGACGCGCCGGCCATCTCCACCAGCAGCCAGCCCCCGCCCTCGGGCAACAGCCTCAGGTGCTCGACGTGCATGCCCTTGGCACGCAGCCGCTCGACCAGCATCCGGTCGACGCCCTCGAGCCCGATGGGGCCGAACCCGCCAATCTCCTCGATGTGATCGGCCGCCTCGTAAACGTCCCGATAGCCCAGCACCATCAGCGCGCGACCGCCCGGCTCGGGGACCAGCCGCACGCGCGCCTCCAGGATGGTCGCGCAGGTCCCCTCGGTGCCCACCAGCGCCTTGGCCAGATCGAAGCCCTGCTCTGGCAGCAGCGCGTCCAGGTTGAAGCCAGAGACACGGCGCGGGATGTCGGGGAAGCGGGCCCGGATCTCGTCGGCGTGGTCGGCGGCGATGCGGGCGAGCGTCGCGTACAGCTCGCCGCGGCGGCCGCCCTCGGCGACGATGCGCGCGAGGACGTCGGGCGGGGTCGGGCCGACGGTCAGGCGCAGGCCGTCGTAGGTCAGGACGTCCAGCGCGACGACGTTGTCCGAGGTGCGGCCCGCCATCTGCGCATGGACGCCGCAGGCGTTGTTGCCCAGCATGCCGCCAAAGGTGCAGTACTTGTGGGTCGCGGGATCCGGGCCCCAGGTCAGCCCGTAGACGTTGGCCGCTTCCCTGACCGAGTCGCACGTCGCGCCCGGGGCCACGCGCGCCCAGCGGCCGTCGGGATCGATCTCGACCACGTCGCGCAGGCGCTTGGAGACGTCGATGACGACGGCGACGTTGCAGCACTGTCCGGCCAGGCTGGTGCCGCCGCCCCTGGGCAGGACGGGGGCGCCGTGCGCACGACAGACGGCGACCGCCGCCGCGACGTCGTCTACGTCGGCGGGGATCACGACCCCGATGGGGGGCTGGCGGTAGTTGGAGGCGTCGGTCGCGTAGGCGGCGCGGGTGCCGGCGTCGAAGCGGACCTCGCCGCGGACCTGGCGCCGCAGGTCGGCCTCGAGGGCGCGCGCCCGCTGCATGGCGTCGGGCATGGGAGCCTCCTAGACGGCGAACCTCGCGGCGTCCGCTCGCTCGAGCTCGAAGCCGAGCCCGGGGCGCGAGGGATCGGGCCGCAGGACGCCGCCTACGGGGATGCGGGCGCCGTCGAAGAGCAGGGCCTCGAGGCGCGCATGGTCGTGGAAGTACTCGACGTGCCGCGCCTGGCCGACCGCGCAGCACAGAGAGGTGTGCAGGGTGGGGGCGGTGTGCGCGGAGACGGGGACGCCGAACGCCTCGCAGAGGTGGGCGGCGCGGAGGAAGCCCGTCACCCCGCCGCAGCGGGTCGCGTCCGGTTGCATCACGTCGACCGCGCCGGCCTCGAGCAGCCGGCGGAACGCTTCGAGATCCCAGGCGTACTCGCCCGCGGCGATCTCCATGCCAGCGGGCGCGCGCGTTCGGACGAGGCGCAGGCCATCGACGTCTTGCGACGAGACCGGCTCCTCGAACCAGGTCACCCCGGCCTCCGCGAACCGCGCGGCCTGGGCCAGCGCGCGTTGCGCCGTGTGGGCGCCGTTGGCGTCGACGACCAGCGCGGCCTCGGGGCCGATGGCCGCTCGGGCGGCGCGCACGCGCTCCGGGTCGGCCTCGGGATCGGCGCCGACCTTCATCTTCACGGCCGTCAGGCCCTGAGCGACCCAGCTGGCCAGCTGCTCCTGGAGGCGTGCGGCCGGGTAGTTGGTGAAGCCGCCGCTGCCATAGGCGGCGACCGAGGCGCGCACCTGGCCCAGCAGCTTCACCAGGGGCAGGTCGAGCAGCCGACCCTTCAGGTCCCACAGCGCCACGTCGACGGCGCTGAGGGCCATCGAGGCCAGGCCCGGCCGGCCGAGATTGCGGCCGGCGCGCGCCATCGCCTCGTAGGCCGCCGCCACGTCGAGGGCGTCGAGGCCCAGCACGGCGGGCGCGAGGGTCTCGCGGACGAGCGCCGGCACGCAGCGGTGCGCGTAGGTGTAGCCGAGCCCGGTCACGCCGCCTGCCGTCACCTCGGCGACGACGAGCGTGGTGTGGTCCCACGTGAGGGTGCCGTCCGCCTCGGGCCCCTCGGTCGGCACCACGAAGGCGGACGCCTCGACGCGGGTGATGGGCGCGGCCGGTCGCACGTCAGCGCTTGCGGCCGTTGCCGTTGCGGCGCGGCATCCAGCTGGCGAACAGGCCCTTGAGCGAGTGACGGACCGCGCTGCGGCCGGCCGGGTCGCCCTTGATGAGGGTCTGCAGGTACTTGGCGGCCTGCTCGGGCTTGATGTGCGGCGGCAGCGGCGGCACCTCGGGGTCGGTGCGGGCCTCGAGCACCACCGGGCGGTCCGCCCGCAGCGCCTCGTCCCAGGCCGGGCCGACGTGGCGCGGGTCGTCGACCTTCAGGCCGCGCAGCCCGATGGCCTCGGCGAAGGCCGCATAGGGGAAGTCGGGCAGCACCTGCGTCTGCTCGACCTTGGGGTAGCCGCCCATGACGCGCTGCTCCCAGGTGACCTGGTTCAGATCGTGGTTGTTCAGGACCAGCACGATGAGCCGCGGGTCTCGGAACCGGTCGCGGTACTTGGCGATGGTCAGCAGCTCGTTCATTCCGTTCATTTGCATGGCGCCGTCGCCGACCAGCGCGATGACCGGCCGGTCCGGGTAGGCCATCTTCGCAGCGATGGCGTAGGGGACGCCGCAGCCCATCGTGGCGAGGTTGCCCGAGATCGAGGCCATCATCGTGGGCTCGAGCACGAGGTCGCGGGCGAACCAGTTGGCGCTCGACCCCGAGTCGCACGTCAGGATGACGTCGCGGGGCAGGCGCGAGGACAGCTCGTAGAAGACGCGCTGCGGGTTGATGGGCGTGGCGTCCATCAGCGCGCGCGTCCGCACCACGTCACGCCACTGCGCGACGGAGCGCTCGATCTTCTCGCGCCAGGCCCGGCCCTGTTTGCGCTGCAGCATCGGGATGAGGGCGCGCAGGGTCTCGCGTGCGTCGCCGCACAGGTTGACCTCCATGGGGTAGCGCAGCGACAGCATGCGCCCGTCGATGTCGATCTGGACGCCGCGGGCCTGCCCGTCCTCGGGCAGGAACTCGGAGTACGGGAAGCTGGAGCCGACCATCAGCAGCGTGTCGCAGCCGTCCATGAGGTCCCAGCTGGGCTTGGTCCCGAGCAGGCCGATGGCGCCGGTGACGAAGGGCAGGGCGTCGGGCAGCACGGCGCGTCCGAGCAGGGCCTTGGCCACGCCCGCGCCGAGCAGATCGGCCGCGTGCAGCACCTCCTCCTGCGCGCCCTTGGCGCCGGCGCCGACCAGGATGGCCACGCGCTCGCCCGCGTTGAGCACCTCGGCGGCCTCTCGCAGGTCCTCCTCGTGCGGCAGGATGCGCGGCGGCCGGTAGCCGATGCCGGTCACGACCGCGCCGTGCTTGCGCGGCGGGTCGTGCTCGGCGTCCATGTCCTGGACGTCGGCCGGGACGATGATGCAGGTCACGCAGCGCTCGCTCATGGCGATGCGCACCGCCCGATCGACCAGCGTCCGCGCCTGCAGCGGCGTCGTCAGCATGTGGACGTATTCGCCGGCCACGTCCTTGAACAGCGAGATGAGGTCCACCTCCTGCTGGTAGCTGCCGCCGATGGACATCTGCTTCTGCTGGCCGACGATGGCGACGACCGGCTGGTGGTCCATCTTGGCGTCGTACAGGCCGTTGAGCAGGTGGATGGCGCCGGGGCCGCTGGTCGCGACGCACAGCCCGACCTCGCCCGTGAACTTGGCGTGCCCGCAGGCCATGAACGCCGCCATCTCCTCGTGCCGCGCCTGGATGAACTCGACGGCGTCGGTGCGTCCGAAGGCGCCGACGAGGCCGTTGATGCCGTCGCCGGGGTAGCCGTAGGCTCGGCGGATTCCCCAGGCGCTCAGGCGCTCGAGCATGTAGTCGCTGACGGTCGGCATGGCTTCCTCCTGGGCGGGTCGGGGCGCCGCAACGGGCCGGCGCGGGCGTGGGCGGAGCTCAGGTGTCGGAGGCCCACGCGACGGTGGTCATGAGCGCGTTCTCGGCCTGGCGCGAGTCGAGGCGCGTGTGCTGCACGACGATGGGCACGTCCGATCGGATGACGCTGGCGAAGTCGGTGCCGCGCGGCACGGGCTCCGGGTCGGTCAGGTCGTCGAAGCGGACGTGCAGCGTGCGGCGCGCCGGGACGACCAGGCGGTATGGGCCGGCGGGCTCGCGGTCGACGAAGTACACGGTCAGCTCGACGTGGGCGTCGCGGTCGCCCGCGTTCAGCAGGCACGCCGTCTCGTGGCTGGCCAGCTCGGGCTCGGGCCCCGTGCTCCACGTCGGCAGGTACCCCTCGGCGATGGCCCAGGTGCGACGGCCGACCGCCGCCGAGGCGTGAGGGTCTGGTGGCATGCGCGGGGCTCCTGACGAGGTCCAGCGGGCGAAGGTGACCGGCGGGCGCGATGGGGACCTGCATCGCCCGCCTGTCTCGGGCTTCCATCGGCACGCGCCCCGCCGCCGGCAAGGCGCGCAGCACGTCGCTGGTCTGCGGGCCGGTCTGCGCGCTAGCATCCCGCCATGGCTTCGTCGCTCCTCCTCCGCCGCTTCGCCCCCGTGGCCGTGATGGTCGTGGCGCTCGCGTGCGACGACGGCGGCTCGGCCCCGCCCCCGGGGCCGCCCTTCGAGGCCGCGGCCCTCGCGCTGGGCGTCAACCCGCCTGGCGCCGAGGCGCCGCACGGCTTCACCGAGATCCCGGACGGCGGCGTCCTGCCCATCGTCCGCGGCGAGCAGGGCCTGTGGATGATCTCGCTGGCGCTGCGCGCGCCCAACCCCACCCACGGCACCTTCGCGCTCGAGGTGGACCTGCGCGACGGCGACCAGCCGCTGGCCACGCTGCAACGCAGCCGCCAGCGCTTCGTCGTGGCCGACGACGGCTACGCCTACTACTACGATGCCTGGCTCGTCTTCGAGGGCCTCTTCACCACCGGCGCCCCGGTCACCCTGACGGTCCGCTGCGCCGACTCGGACGGACACGTGGTCGCGGTGACCCGATCGGCGCGCCTCGACGCTGCGAAGCCCGCCGAACGGGGGGACTGAACGCCCGGACGCGAGTGTGCTAGGTTTGGCCCACGACGCGGCGGGACCGGACGGCAGCGGAGGCGCGAGATGAGCTTCGACGTAGCGAGCCTTGTGGGGACGTGGCTGGTCGGATCACCGGGGCAGCCCCCGCGCTGGGTGGCCCGGGTGACCGCCGACGGCGTGCAGGCGGAGCGGCTCGAGGGCGGGCGCCCCCAGCGCCTGGGGTTCGAGATCGTCACCGCCGCCCCAGGTCAGCTGGGCGTCCTCGCGATCTCGGGGCAGGCCTCGCTGCCCGCCCGCGTCGTGCTGATCGGCGATGGGCCGCGCGCCGCCTGGTTGGCCGTGGACGGCCGCCGCGACCTCGCCGAAGCGCGTCGGGCCGGGGCCGTGCCGGAGGCGCTCCGGGGGCGCTGGACGATGCGCCGCTTCGACCACGAGGACGCCCGTGACGAGGTCGAGCTGACCGGGGACACGATCGCGTTCGTCCGCGGCGACGAGCGCGACGAACACCCGGTCCATGCGATCTCCGACGGCGAGGGCGTCTGCGACCTCGTCGCGGCGCGCGCCGGGCGCGACCCCGTCGCGCTGCGGCTCGTGGCGGCGAGCGACGGGCGGTGGTGGGCCGTCGAGGGCGATGGCGCCCGCGGCTACGAATTCGCGCCGGTCGCCGAGCCCGTGGTGCCCGCGCAGCAGGAGCGGCCGTGATCACGATCCCCGGCTTCGACGTCGACCCGCAGCCGGCCTTCCGCGGCCAGCACTCCGTGACCTACCGCGCGCGGCTCCGCACGCCGGTCGGCAACGCCTTCCATCAACCGCGCGCCATCAAGGTGCTCGAGGCCAACGCCGCCGAGTCGCACCTGCTCGAGGGCGCCTTCAAGAACGCCGCGCGCGCCATCGCCCGCCTCGGCAACACCTTCGGCGTGCCGGTCATCTGGGACGCCCTGCGCGTCGAGGACGGCCGCCTCGCGCTCGTCACCACCTGGGTGGACGGCGTCGGGCTGGGCCGAGCGCTGCGCGACCGGTTCCCCGACGGCGACGCCCCGGCCTGGTTCGGCCTCGGCGTCGGCTTCGAGCTGGCGCGGCTGCTCGAGCACGCGGCCGCGCGCGGCGTCGTCCACGGCGACGTCCGGCCGCGGCACGTCCTCGTCAGCGAGGCGGGGGTGTGGCTCGCGGACTGGGCGATCGACCTCGAGCTCGATCGCCTCGGGACCTTCGCCACGGGGCGCCTCAGCCCCGGTCTGCTCTACCGGGCGCCCGAGCGGCGGCTCGACCGCGACGTCTCGCCGGCCGCCGACGTCTACAGCCTGGCCGCCGTGGTCTATCGCCTGTTGACCGGCCGCCTCCCGTTCACGGTCGACACCGGCCACCTGTGGGAGGTCACGCCCGGGCGCCTGCCGGCCGAGCTGCTCGGCGAGGTCGACACGCTGGTCCGCCGCGCCCTGCTGGAGGTCCCCGCCCGCCGTCCGCGCGCTGCCGAGCTGCGCGCCGCCCTGCAGACCGCGATCTTCCGCCTCGAGCCCGGCTACGACGCCTCCCTGCTCGCCCGGGCGTGCCACGTGGGCGCGCCCAGCGAGACGCCCGAGCGCGAGCGTACGCGGGTCCTCGAGGCGGTCGCCCCGCCGCTCGAGGCCACGCGCGTCCTGCCGTCGGTCGCCGACGCGACGCCGCTCCCCGCCGCCCCGCCGCGCCTGCAGCCCCTCGAGGCGCCGTCGGACCTCGAGGGGCCGGACCTCGCGCAGCGCCTCGGGCGCATCGAGGCGCTCCTGCAGCGTCTGGTCGAGGCGGACACGCGGTCGCGCTGACCACCCGGCCGCGTCGACGCCCGGTTTCTGGGCGTTCTCGGCCGGCTCGGGTAGGCTCGCGCGCCTATGGTGTCCATGATTTCGCACAGTTCGCCAGTTCGGCCCATCTTGCTCGTCGAGGACGACAACGACATCGCGCAGACCGTGCGCGAGGTGCTCGAGGACGAGGGATACCGGGTCGTGCGCGCCCGCAACGGCGCCGACGCCCTGCAGCTGCTCCGCCGGGGGCCGGGCTGGTCCGTCATCCTCCTCGATCTGATGATGCCCGTGATGGACGGGTGGGACTTCCGGGCCCGCCAGCTGGCCGCGGGCCTGCACACGCGCGTCCCGCTGGTCGTCCTGTCTGGAGCCGGGCAGCTCGCCCGGCGCACCGAGGGCCTGCGCGCCCACGCCGTGATGGACAAGCCCTTCCAGCTGCTCGCGCTCATCGACGTCGTCGAGCGGCTCACGCGAGTCGAAGCGGCGGTGTAACGTTTCGGCGGCCTCGCGCGTGAACGGTCGACGCCCCCCGAGCCCGGGGGGCGCGATCCACGTCCGAAGGAGCCTCCGATGCGCCTGAACCCCCTCGATCGTCCCCGCTCGCTGCTGGTCCGCCTCGGCTTCGCCGCCTCGCGTCGCCGCTATGGGCAGGTCCTGCCGCCCCTGTCGGTGCTGTACGCGCGCCTGCCGCGCCTGCTCCGGCCGCAGCTCGGCCTGCTGCGCCTCGCCGGGGCGGGGCTGACCCTCGATCGGCGCCTGGCCCGCCTCCTCGAGATCCACGTCTCGCAGCTCAACGGCTGCTCGTTCTGCGGCGATCTCCACCGGTTCGAGGCGCGCCGCGACGGCGTCACGGCCGAGCTGCTGGCCGAGCTGCCCCGTCACGACGTCAGCGACCGCTTCCCGCCCTCCGAGCGGGCCGCGCTCGCCTTCGCCGAGGCCCTGGTGCGTGATCGGCGGGCCGACGACGCCCTCTGGGACGCGGTCCGCGCGCACCACGACGACCGGGCCGTGGCCGAGATCGTCTGGCTCGTGGCCTTCGTCGGCTACCTCAACCACCTGGCGACCGCGCTCGAGCTGCCCTCGGCCGGCCTGTGCGCCTTGCCCTCCGCCGCGTCGCCGCCCGACGCGCTCGTGCGGGGACGCGCATGACGGCGCCGGCCGCGACCGCCAGCCTGGCGCGAGCCTTCGACGACCACCGCGGGCGCCTGTGGCGCCTGGCCTTTCGGTTGACCGGCTGCGCGGCCGACGCCGACGACGTGGTCCAGGAGACCTTCCGCCGCGCCCTCGAGTCGCCGCCGCCCGACCTCGCGCGTCCGCTCGCGCCATGGCTCCTGCGCGTGTCGACGCGGGTCGCCATCGACCACCTCCGACGCCGGCGCGAGGTGCCCTACGACGGCCCGTGGCTGCCCTCGCCGGTCGCCCTGGACCGCCTGGAACCCGAGCCCGACGACCCTGAGGTGCGTTACGGCCGGGCCGAGAGCCTGACCACCGCCTTCCTCCTGGCGCTCGAGGTGCTGACGCCGGCCCAGCGCGCCGCCCTGGTGCTTCGTGACGTCCTGGGGTGCTCGGGCCAAGAGGTCGCTCGAGCGCTCGGTGTCACGCCCGGGAACGCGCGCGTCCTGCTGCACCGCGCGCGCCAGCAGCTCGCGCCCTACGACGAGGCGCGCTGCGTCCCCGATCCCGAGCTGGTGCGCCGGCACGCGGACGCGCTGACCCGGTTCCTGGCGGCCGTGGCCTCGGGCGACGTCGCGGCCGTCATGCGCCTGCTGGCCCCCGACGCCGAGGCGCTGCAGGACGCGGCGGGCGAGCGAAAGGCCGCGCGGCGGTGCGTCTCGGGCGCGGCGCGCGTGGCCCGGCTCTACGTCGGTCTCGCGCGCAAGACACCGCCCCCGCTCTGGGCCGACCTGGTCATGTTGAGCGGCCTGCCCGCCGTCGTCGTGGTCCTGCCACCACGACCGCGTCGGATGCCCACACACCTGACCTTGGCGGTCGAGCTGGACGCCCTGGGGCGCATCCGCCGGGTGCTGAACGTCATGGCGACGCGCAAGCTGACGGCGGTGCCGCTGTCGCAGCGGTGACCGCCGCGACGCCGGCCCCTGGCCGCCGAGGCCGCAAACACCGAAGGCCGCGACATCGGACCCGTGAGGGGGATGACGCGGCCTTCGAGGACCTGGTGGAGCTGAGGGGAGTCGAACCCCTGGCCTCTAGAGTGCGATTCTAGCGCTCTACCAACTGAGCTACAGCCCCGTCGGCGTCGTGGGCGTGGGTGGGAACCCGGGGACCCCTGACGCGAGGTGCGCGGAAGGTAGCAGCGGCCCCGGGGGCAGGCAAGCAGTTTTTTCGCGTCGCTCCAGCCGCCTCACGGCGCCGGAATGTCGTCCGCCTCGAGGTCGCGGATGAGCCGCATGAAGTAGGTCCGCTGGACCCCGAGCAGCTCGGCGGCGCGGGTGCGGTTGCCGCCGGTCGTGCTGAGGGCGTGACGCAGCAGCTGCTGGCGGAAGGAGCGGACGGCGTCGTGGTAGCCGAGGTCGAGCGACTCGGAGAGGCGGGTCGAGGCCTCGTCGGCCGTCGGCTCGAGGTGCTCGGGCACGATGGCGCCGCGCTCGCCGGCCCGCACGATGGCCTGCGCCAGCAGCGTGCGCAGCTCGGCCACGTGACCCGACCAGACGCGGCGGGCCAGCACGGCGCGGGCGGCGGTGCCCACGTCCGCAGGCCGGCGGCCCAGCGCGACCACCAGCGCGTCGATGAGGTCCGGGAGATCCTCGAGCCGCTCGCCCAGGCCCGGGACGTCCACGCGTCCCGCGGCGAAGGCCGCGCGCAGGGCGTCGGCCACCGGGCCGCGCACGTCGCCGTCCAACGTCAAGACGACGCGCGCGCGCGCGCCGCCGGCCGACAGCCGCGCGATGAGCCACGAGGCCGCGTCGGGCGTCAGGTGCTCCGCGTGCGCGATGACCTGCAGGCCGACCAGCGCCGCCTCGGCCTCGAGGCGCAGCAGGGTCGAGGTCATGGTCTCGGCGGGCACCAGCGACATGTCGAGCACCGGGCAGCGGTCCGGGTCGACGCCCAGGTGGACGGCCAGCGCCCGCGCCAGGTGGCGTCGTCCCGCGCCGGACGGGCCGTCGAGCAGGACCGGGAGATCGGTCGGCGCGAGGAGCGCCAGGCGGTCGAGCACCTCGCGCAGCGCGGCCGAGTGCCCGGCCACCGCCGGGAAGCGGCCGCCCACCACCGCCGACGCGGCGCCGCGCCGGTTGCGCTCGAGGGCGCCCTCGGCCTCGCGGCGGCGCGCGTCCGCCACCTCGAGGGCGTCGCGCAGCCGCGCCTCGCGCGCCCGATCCTGGGCCGCCTTGCGCGCGGCGTCCGCCAGCCGCTGCACCTGCGTCACGTCCAGCGCGGCCGCGGCCGCGTCGGAGATCCCCTCGAGGCACATCACGCCGCCGCCCTTGAGCGGCAGCCTGACGCCCAGCTCGAGCCCGGTGTCCGCGACCAGGGAGGTCCCGGTGGCGGCGATGGTGCGTCCCTGGCCGTCGGTCCAGCGGCCGCCGGACGCGCCGACCTCCTCGGTGAGCGCCCGCAAGAGGGCGGCCTCGGGATCGTGGCGCTCGGAGACGACGCGCAGGGCGGCCTCCGTGAAGATGGCGGCCGCGCGCTGGGCCGGCCCCTCGGTGGCGGGCGTGGTCGCGCCGGTCGCGCGCGGGCCGGTGACCAGCGCCATCCGGTCCAGCCAGCCCGCGGTCGGCGTCGCGGCCCACGACTCCAGCACGGCGCGCCAGCTGTCCAGGCGGCCCGCGTCGCGGTAGACCACCGCCAGGTCGTGCAGGATGGCCGCCCGGGGCCACTCGGGCAGGGTCAGCGCGCCCAGCTGCCCCAGCGCCTCGTCGGCGGCCTCGAGCGCCAGCGTCTGCTGGCCGGTCAGCGACAGCAGCAGAGCGTGGATCGCCGAGATGGCCGCGCCCGAGCCGGGGGCCGCACCCGGACGGCGCGAAAAGCGCGCCTGCTCGACGTGGGCCAGGGCCAGCTCCAGGTAGCGGCCGTCGCCCGACTCGACCCACAGCCGGCGCAGCAGCAGCGCCCTCAGCAAGGTCCACGCGAAGGCGCCCTCGGTGGCGACGCCCTCGAAGAGAAGGCGCGCGGCCTCGGTGCGGCCCTCCCACAGGGCGACCAGGCAGCGCAGGGCCGGCGCCGGCGGATGCAGGTCCGAGGCGCCCCCCGGCGCCTGCTCGCAGGCCTGCAGCGCCTGCTCGGCGGCGTCGGTCGCCCCCTCCCACAGCCGCAGCCGGGCCTGCGCGACGAGCGTGGCCCGCCGGTCACGGCCGCGCTGGGTCAGGCGCGCCTGCGCCCGCCGTGGCTCTCCCGCCATCAGCTCGACCGTCGCCAGGTCCGCGCGCACCGGGTCGGCCAGCGTCGCCTCGTCGCCGGTCAGCTCCAGCGCGTGGCCCAGGGCCTCTCGCGCGCGCTGCGGCTCGTCGCGAACGACCGCGGTCAGCCCGCGCTCCCACTGCACGGCCACGCGCAGCTCGCGGCGCACGGGACCTTGGCCGTACAGCGCTGCGGCGGCGTCCAGGGCGCTGGCGGCCTCGGCCGTGGCGCCGGTCATCCGGGCCGCGCGGGCCTCCTCGAGCAGGCGTTCGATGCGCGTGGACGGGCTCTCGCTCTTCATGGCTCCACTCCCCCCGACCGGTCCGCGGCGCGGTCGGCTGATGCGGCACGTCGCAGCCGGCGCGAGCGGCCCCGAAGGACGCACTCCGCCCGCCTCCCTCCCCGAAAGACGGCGGCTGCGGGGGCGCATGGTAGAGGGGCCCGATCCCCTGTCAAAAACTTCACACAGCTTTCGTGTACGCGATCGGACACGATCGGGATGGCGCGGCCGACGTGCGGGATCGCCCCCCGCCGTGGCGAAGCTGGCGCGGCCCGGGCTGGTGTGGTCTGCTGCGCGGCCATGACGCCCGACGCCCCGCCGCCGTCACCACAGGACGACCCCGCTCGCGCCGCGCGCGCCTTGGACGCGCTGGGCCGCGACGTCCAGGTGCTGTACGTGGACAACCACCTGCTCGCGGTCGCCAAGCCCGCGGGGCTGCTGACCCAGGCCGCCGAGGCGGGCGACGACAACCTGCTCGACCGCGCGCGGGCGTATCTGAAGGTGGTCGGCGACAAGCCGGGCAACGTGTACGTCGGCCTGGTCCACCGGCTGGACCGGAACGTGTCGGGGGTCGTGCTGCTGGCACGCACGTCGAAGGCGGCGGCGCGGCTGACGCAGGCCTTCGCCGGGCGCGACGTCGACAAGCTGTATCTGGGCGTCGTCGAGGGCGTCACGGCGCCCGAGGGCAGGCTGGCCCATCGGCTGGGCCCGAGCGAGGACGGGCGGGGCGTCGTGGCGCGGCCCGACGGCAAGGAGGCGCGCCTGTCGTGGCGCCGGCTGGCGGTCCGGGACGGGCGCAGCCTGCTGGCCATCCAGCTGGAGACGGGACGCAAGCACCAGATCCGCGCGCAGCTGGCGCTGGCCGGGCACCCGCTGGTCGGCGACCCGCGCTACGGACGGCCCAGCCGCGAGGCTCGAGGACGAGGCGCCGCCGGCGCCATGGGCCGCCCGGCGCTGCACGCGTGGCGCCTGACGGTGCCGCATCCGATCCAGCGCGAGCCGCTGGCGGTCGAGGCGCCCCTGACGGCCGATCTCGAGCGGCTGCTGAGGGGGTGGGTTTTTGACCTGGGGCGCGCCACCGGGTGAACTGCTTCCACGAGGTGCTCGAGGCGCCGCGCTCCGGAAGCATGGCGCCGGCTCGTGTGTTCTTCGAGGCGAGGCGCGGGGTGTCTCACGGGGTTGGGTGACCGGCCGCCAGCCGCGAGGCGGCCCGCGACGCCAAGGCAGCATCGTTCATCGGCAGGCGGTCGCGCGGCGACCGGTTCACGGGCGCGTCGCGCGCCGAACGGGAGGGACCATGAGGCAGGAAGATCTCGAGCGCCTCGTACGTGAGGTCCTCGGCGACAGCTACGCGTCGTTCGAGGTCCCGAGCTACGCGCTCACCGAGGATCTCAAGGCGCAGAAGGCCGACATCGTCTGCCAGCTGCAGCGCGCGGGCGAGGGCGTCGTCCGATCGGTCGAGGGGTCGGGCGTCGGCCTGGTGGACGCGCTGTTCCGGGGGCTCAAGGCGGCCCTGAGCGACGAGTACCCGTCGCTCAACCACATCCACTTCATCCAGTTCGGCATCTCGGGCGACTTCTCCAAGCCCGGCGCCGACCGGGCGCAGGCGGACGCGGTCGGCCACGTCAAGCTGGTCGTCGAGAACACGAGCAAGCGTCAGTTCACGTTCTACAGCGACTCGCGCTCCATCAGCGCGTCGTCCGTGGACGTGGTCGTCAAGGCCGTCGAGCACTTCGTCAACGCCGAGCTGGCCGTCCTGCGGATCTTCGACTGGATCCAGGACGCCAAGTCGCGCAGCCGGCCCGATCTGGCCGACAAGTACACGCAGCGCCTCGCCGATCTCGTCCAGAACGCGTCCTACAGCGAGTCGATCGAGCGCAAGAAGCAGTCGCTCGGCATGTGAGGGCGGCGGCGCCCCGGCCGTCTGGCGGCGCGGTCGCGGACGGTTGAAAAGGCTGCCCCGGCGTGACACGGTGGCGCTCCCGAACCCTGACGGAGCGCCACGATGTCTCTCCCCGGAGTCACCCAACAGCTCATCGACAAGGTCCAGGCCGCGCTCGCGGCCGGCCACGAGCCCCTGGTCGTCCTCGACCTCGACGGGACCCTGTACAACAACACCCCGCGGACCCTGCGCATCCTGCAGGAGTTCGCCCACCTGCACGGGCGGCGCCTGCCGGACTTCCTCCGCGTGGTCGATCGCCTGCCGGCCGGCTCCCTCAAGTACCGCGTGGCCGACACGCTCGCCGCCGCGGGCATCAAGGACGAGGCGCTGGTCGAAGAGGTCGAGCGGTTCTGGTTCGAGCGCTTCTTCACCAACGACTACGTCCTGCACGACCTGCCGGTCGCCGGCGCCGTCGAGTTCGTCCGCGCCCTGTACGAGCGGGGCGCCGTCCCCGTGTACCTGACCGGCCGCGACGCCCCGAACATGCTGCTCGGGACCGTCAAGGCGCTGCAGCGCGACGGCTTCCCGGTCGGGACCGTCGACACCCACGTCATCCTCAAAGACAAGTTCGAGCGGCGTGACGAGGAGTACAAGCGCTCGGTCGTCGAGCACCTGCGCCGCGTCGGCGCGGTCGTGGGCGTCTTCGACAACGAGCCGGGCCTGTGCAACCTCTTCCAGGAGGCCTTCCCCGAGGCTACGGTCGTCTGGCTCGACACGTCGCACGCCCCGGGCGCCCCGGCCCTGATGAGCTCGGTCCAGGTCGCGATGGACTTCGGCCAGCTCGTCCCCTGAGGCGCGGCGGCCTGGCCGCTCGCCGCAAGGATCCGCGAAGCTCCCCGAGGCGCGCCAAGAGGTGGCGCCGCCTCGGGGGGCGCCGTCCTCAGGCCGCCTTGGCGCTGCCTTCCTTTTGCGCCGCGCCCTTGGGCTTGGCGTTCCAGATGCGCAGGCACAAGAGGAAGCCGGCCACCGAGAAGGGCAGGATGAAGACCGGCCACCAGGCCCAGCCGACGTTCTCGGTGATGTAGCCGATGGCGATCGACTGCAGGGCCGTGCCCGCGTAGACGAAGCCGTCGATGATGCCGACCGCGGTGGCGGCGGCGCGGCGGCCGCCGAAGTCCATGGTGGCGGTGCCCGAGAGCAGGCCGTGCGTCCCGATGACGCACAGCGACATCAGGAACACCAGCACGCCCAGCAGGTAGGGCGTCAGGGTCAGCTCGGGCCCGGCGGGCAGGACGCGCTTGTCGCCCGCGCGCTGCTGGGCCGCGAAGTCGGGCAGGGCGAGCGCCATCTGCTGCCCGCCGCGCTCGATGACCAGCGGGATGACCGGGTCGCCAGCGGTCGCCAGCGCGGGCTCCTTCGCCGCGGCCGCAGCCTCCTGCGCGCCCTTGCTGGTGCACATGCACTGCTCGGCGTCCCAGGTCGACTTGCCGACGCAGACGGTGGGCAGGCACTTGATGGCCTTGGCGACGGAGGTCCAGTCCTCGAGGTCCGTGACGGCCCCGACCGACACGATGCGGTCGCCGACCTGCAGCGGGCCCTGGTCGTCCTTGACCCAGCCGACCTGCGGCTTGGTCCCGCCCAGGGCGAAGACCAGGCCGACCGTGCACAGGGTCAGGATGGCGTACAGGCCGCCGGCGGCGGGCGCGCGGCGGCTCTGGAAGAACAGATCGCTGACCCAGCCGGCGACGTTGCCGCCGATGACGCCGGCGACGAACAGGATGCCGCCCCAGCCGCCCGTGAACAGAAAGGGCGACAGGGCGATGACGCCGCCGCTGATGACGGAGATGGCCCGGCGCCGGCCCTTGGTGTGGTAGGCGACCGTGAACAGCAGGACCGCCACCGCGGCGCAGATCCCGGCGAAGCCCCAGTCCATGGCGCCGCTGCGCATCGCGTGCCAGCCCGGCAGCGCCCAGACCTCCTTCATGTAGATGTACGGCCAGTGCATCACGCCGTTGCGGACGACGCCGGTGCAGAACTCGATGAGGGCGATGGTCAGGATGATGGGGTTGGACAGGATGCGCTTGAGCAGCTGCATCGCCGGGATCGGCGCGTCGGACTCGCCGCTGGACGCGTCGCCGGTGTCGAAGTCCTGGTGGCCGGCCAGGCCGGGACGGTCGCGCAGCAGGAAGAGCTCGATGACGAACATCGCGCCGAGGAGCGCCGCCGGGACCGTGAAGACCCACCAGGTGGCGTTGCCGCCCGTGGGGCCTTGCCCCGAGGCCATCGACAGCACCCACTCGCTGCCCGTGAAGGCGAAGAAGATGCCGCTCGAGATCATGGTCCCGAAGATGCCCGAGAAGCCGCCTCGCTCGGTCACGTGGAACCAGTGGGAGTTGACCTTGACGATCGCGACGGCGCCGAACGACTGGAAGTACATGTTCAGCGCGTACAGGGCCGAGAAGACGGCCGTCAGCGGGGCCGCCGTCGGGTCGTCGGACAGCAGCACCGATCGCGCGTACAGGCCCATGCCCAGGTTGGCCGCCGCAGCGCCGGCCAGGGCCAGGATCATCGAGCGCTTGCCGCCGATGCGGTCCGTGAGCGGGCCGTTGAGGATGAAGGCGAACCCGTAGATCAGCGTGCCGACGAAGAAGATCTGACCGAAGTCCTCCTTCGTCATCAGCTCGCCGAGGGCGCCCTGGGCCACCGTGAGGTTGTAGCGTCCGAAGTACAGGAACGCATACGCGAGGCCCATCGGGAACCAGTTCAGGGCGCGGCGACCTCGGAAGGCGGCGCTGTGGCTGATCGCTGGTCCCTTGTAGGCGCTGGAGCCGCCGCCTGCCATGTGATCTCCTTGAATTCCTTGGCCTTTGGGCCTTGGCCTCTCTGGGCGCCGCATGTTAGGCAATGGGCACGCGATGAGCAAGGTCCCCCGGTTGCCGTGCCCTGGACGTCGCCGACTCGGCACGGCGGTGTCATCGAATCCGCGACCCGCGGGCGCCCGGTTGGGCTGGCTCGTCTTCGCCTTGTGGGCGGCGGCGGGCTGCTCGAAAGATCCGGAGTCGAAGATCCGCGGCTGGCCTCCGCCGGCGCCCGTCGTCTCGCCGGCCGCGACCGACGCCGCCGGAGGGGCAGGGGCGCGCGGAGAGCGGTCCGCCTCCGCCGGCGCCCCCAGGCCGTCGCCCGCCCCGGGGCTGGAGCCGCGCGCGCGACCGACCGGGGAATCGGACGCGCAGTCCGCCGCCTCGGCCCAGGCCGACGCCGAGCCGCTCGACGTGCTCGCCGACCTCGAGCCCTGTGACGCCTTGCTGGTAGAGGCCTGCGCGCTGCTCGGGCCCCACTCGGAAGAGTGCATCGAGGCGCGCGCCTCGGCGCCTGGCGATCGGACCCTGACGCACACGACCGCCTGCGCCGAGATCCTGACGCGCTGGCGGCCGGTGGCCGTGGGCGAGGCCCGCGGCAACCCGTGTCGGCTGCTGGCGGCGCGCAAGTGCGAGGTGCTGGGCGAGCACACGCGCGGCTGCCTCGACGCCCGCGCGGTGGCCGCCCGCCTGCGCCGCCCCGAGCATCGCCGGGCCTGCGGCGGCGATCTCCTGCTGTGGGAGGCCCGGCAGGTCCTCAGCGGGCGTTGACCGGGAAGCGGAAGACGACCTCGCCCGGTAGGACCATCCGGTACTCGCGCCTCGCCACGTCGCGCCAGCCCTCGAGGCCCTCCTCCAACGCGGACAGCTCGGCCTCGAGGCGGTCGTTGTCCTCTTCGATGCGCGCGACGAGGCCCTTGAGGCGGAGGTGTTGCCGCTCGAGCATCTCCAGGCGCGCGCTTCGCGCCGGGCTGACGGCGTGGAGCGTCAGCATGCCGGCCACCGCGCCGAAGAGCAGCGTGATGAGCAGGCGCCGGATGGCGATGGTGCTGGGGGCTTCGAACATGGGTTCCGGGGGCGCGCCGGGAAGTACGGCGGGCGATCGTAGGGCGCGCGGGATCCCCGGACCAGAAAAACGCGCAAACGGGGACCGGAATCGGCCGATGGGCGTATACGTTGGGCGGACCTGCGGACGGCCGGTCGTGCGCGCCGCTCGTGCGCGATGACCGTCGGCGGAGGGGGCCGAGCGGCGGAGGGGACGGGGATGGCACGTGCGGCAGGGCAGGGCAGGCGCGTGGGCGTGCGCGCCGTCGGGCTGGCGGTCGGTCTGGCGCTGGTCGGCTGGCTCGCCTGGCCTGCGGGTGACACACGCTACCTCCACGACACCTTCTCGAGGGTCGCCGCTGAGGTGGAGGCGCGCCGACCCGACGACCGCGAGGTCGACGAGGCCCGCGCGAGGGCGCGATTGGCCGCCGCCGCGGCTCGCCTGGCCGCGCGACACGAGGGCCCCCGCCGCCCGCTGCAGGTCGAGGTAGTGGCCTGCGGCCGGATCCCCGCGGCGGGAGCGCGGGTGACGGCGCTGGACCCGACGGGCGGGGTCGTCGCGCGCGGCGTGACGGCGGAGGACGGACGGGTGACGGTCCAGGTGCCCGTGGGCGTGGCCATCACCCCGACCGCCGAGGCGGACGACGGCGCCGGGGCCAGCCTGCCGACCGAGGCCGACGCCGCTGAGGTCGTGGTCTGCGCCGGCGCCACCCTCGAAGGCCTGGTGGTGGACGAGGCCGGCCGGCCCGTCGCCGAGGCCGAGGTCCGGCTCGAGGGCGCGGACTCGGACGCGAACGCGCCGGAGGAGCTGGACCTCGCCACCAGCGACGGCGAGGGGCGCTTCGTCCTGACCGACCAGCTGCTCCTGGGCCGCCGGGTCGTCGCCAGCGCCGCCGCGGGGCGGGGCCAGGTCGAGGTCGCGGACCTGAGCCCCGATGAGACCCGCGAGGTGCGCGTCACCCTCGCCGCGGGGCGGGTCGTCCGCGGGATGGTCGTCTCCCCCGAGGGGCAGCCCGTCCCGGCGGCCGACGTGACCGCGGCCGATGGACGTGGCGTCGTCGTCGCGCGGGCCCGGACCGACCGCTTCGGCCGCTTCTGGCTCAAGCGGACGCCCCTCGTCCCGGTCGAGCTCATGGCGGCGAACGCCGAGGGTGTCAGCGCCTCGGTCGTCGCGGGGCCGGACGAGGACGAGGAGGTCGTGCTCACGCTCGAGGCCGCGGCCCTCGTCGCCATCTCGGCCTCCAGCGACGACTACCACTTCGTCGTGGTCGACGTCGGCACCCCCGAGGAGCGTCGGATCGCCTCGGCGGACGGGCCTCGGGCCGAGCTGCGCCTGGGGGCGCCGGGTCGCGTCGCCGTCCGCGCCATCGGCCCCGAGGGCGAGACGGTCTGCGGCGAGCTGCTCCTGGCCCCCGGCGGCCATTACCAGGTCGCCTGCACGGGTGACGACCGCCCGGCCGTCGCCGTCGGGCGCGTGGTGGACGAGCACGGCCAGCCGCTCGCCGGGGCCCAGATCGGGCTCCAGCGCCGCGGCGGGCGCGAGGGGGGCGGGCGCGGCGCGAGCCCCGGCCCCGTCGCGGTCTCCGACGCGACCGGCCGCTTCCGGCTCGAGGTCGACCAGGTCGGGCGGGCCACCCTGGTGGCCTGGGTGGCCGACCGTTCCCTGCTGCCGGCGTCGCGACGGAACGTCCCGCTGGCCAGGGGACAGGTCGCCGACGTGGGCGACATCGTGCTGCAGACGCGCGAGACCGTCAGCGCCCTGTTCCAGGAGCGCCCCTTCGGGGGCATCGGCGCCTCCATCGCGCCCGATGGCGCCGGCATCCGCTTCCAGCGTCTGGTCGCGGGGGGGCCGCTGGACCGCGCCGGGATCCGCGAGGGCGACGTGCTGCTGGCCATCGCCGGCCAGCGGGTCGAGACGTGGAGCGTGCGCGAGACGGCCCAGCGCTTGCGTGGGCCTGCGGGCAGTCAGGTCGAGCTGCAGGTCTGGCGCAACGGCCGCGAGGAGCGCCTCGTCGTCGAGCGCGAGACCATAGACATCCACGCCAACGGGTGGCGTTGAGCCGAGGATCGCGTGCCTACCGGCGAGGCGCCGTGGGCGCCTCCAGGGGAGCCCTTGGCGGCCCCCTCCCGGGGCCCGCGTCGAACGAGGAGACCGACTCGTCCCAGGTCTCCCGGCGCCACCGATCGGGCTTCCCCTCGGCCGCGTGAGCGGTGCGGCGGCGTCGCGTCATCCGCCATGGCGTCCCTGATTGGTGAGCGGATGAGCGCGTGAGCGTCGCGTCGGCGTCGCGTCGTCCGCCGCGACGTCCCTGATTGGTGAGCGGATGAGCGCGTGAGCGTCGCGTCGGCGTCGCGTCGTCCGCCACGGCGTCCATGAGTCGTGAGCGGGTGAGCGCGTGAGCGGCGCGGCGGCGTCGCGTCATCCGCCACGGCGTCCGTGAGTCGTGAGCGGATGAGCGCGTGAGCGGCGCGGCGGCGTCGCGTCGTCCGCCACGGCGTCCGTGACTGGTGAGCGGATGAGCGCGTGAGCGTCGCGTCGGCGTCGCGTCGTCCGCCACGGCGTCCGTGACTGGTGAGCGGGTGAGCGCGTGAGCGGCGCGGCGGCGTCGCGTCGTCCGCCACGGCGTCCGTGACTGGTGAGCGGAATGAGCGCGTGAGCGTCGCGTCGGCGACGCGTCATCCGCCACGGAGGCCGTGGGTGTCGAAGGGATGAGCGGCGCGTCGAACACGAGGAGGGCGCTGCGTCAGCCGTGGACGTCCTGGCTGCATGGTTCGTCCGACGCCGCATCCGCGCCCGGCAAGCCGACGCGAGGTAGGCGGACCTCGACGATCGCGCCGCCACCCGCGGCGTTGGACGCCCTCATCTCGCCCCCGTGCGCCAGGGCCACCTCGCGGCTGACGTACAGGCCGAGCCCCAGGCCGCCGTGATGCGCGGTCTGCGTGGCGCGCTCGAACCGGTCGAACAGGCGGGGGAGCTCCGACTCCGGGAACCCCGGACCGTGATCGCGCACCCTCATCACGACGGCGTCGTGCTCGGCCGCGACCTCGACGTCGACGCGGCTCCCGGCGCCGTAGCGCAGCGCGTTGCCGAGCAGGTTGGTGAGCACCTGTCCGACCCGCAGGCGGTCCCACTGGCCCACGACCGGGTCCGGTGCGTGGAGGTGGACCTCGCTCCCGGCCCGCTCGGCCGTCAGGCGCAACTCCTCGACCACCTCGGCCGCGAGCGCGCAGAGATCGAACTCCTGCAGCTCGAGCACCAGGTGGCCGGTGCGGATGCGCGACACGTCCAGCAGGGACTCGACCAGGGCCGAGAGGCGATCGGCGCTGCGCGTGGCGCGGTCCAGCCGCGCCGACAGCCACGGAGGGAGCTCGTCGCGACGGCGCACGAGCGCTTGAAGCTGCAGCTGTAGCGAGGTCAAGGGCGTCCGCAGCTCGTGCGAGGCCAGCGAGATGAAGTCGTCGCGCAGCCGCAGGGCCTCCTGGGCGTGCGCGAGACGCAGGCGCTCTTGCTCGAGGGCGCGGCGATCGGTGAGGTCGCGCGTGACCTTGGCAAAGCCTCGGTGGCGGCCCGAGGCGTCGAAGATGGGAGTGAGCGAGATGCTGGCCCAAAAGCGCGACCCGTCCTTTCGGACGCGATAGGCCTCGTCGTCGAACCGCCCGGACCGCAGCGCCGACTGCAGCTCGCGCTCGGCCCGGTCGCCATCCCCGGCGTCGGGCGGGTAGAACACGGACAGCGGCCGCCCCAGGATCTCGGTCTCCGTGTAGCCGGTGATGCGCTCGGCGCCCGTGTTCCAGGTCGCGATCCGGCCGCGGGTGTCCAACATGAAGATGGCGTAGTCGGACACGGACTCGAGGATGATCCGGTAGCGGTCCTCGCTCTCGCGCAAGGCCTCGCTGGCGCGATGCAGCTCGGTCAGGTCGCGCGTGACCTTGACGAAGCCGCGCAGGGTGCCGCTCTCGTCGCGCACGGCCGAGATCACCACGTCGGCCCAGAAGTGCGTCCCGTCCTTGCGGACGCGCCAGCCGACGTCCTCGACCCGCCCGTCGCGGGCGGCACGCTCGAGAAGGCGCCGCGGCTTGCCCGCCGCCGCGTCCTCGGCCGGATAGAACCGCTCGATGGGCTGTCCGATGATCTCCTCGGGCCGATAGCCCTTGATGCGACACGCGCCCGGGTTCCAGCTCATGACGCGGCCGTCCAGGTCCAGCATGAAGATCGCGTAGTCCTGGATGCTGCCTATGAGCAGCCGCAGCCGCTCCTCGCTGTCGCGCAGCGCCTGGTCCGCTTCGCGGCGCTCGGTGAGGTCCCGGGTCACCTTGGCGAAGCCGATGAGGCGCCCCTCGGTGTCCCGCACCGGCGTGATGACGACGTTGGCCCAGAACGAAGAGCCGTCCTTGCGGACGCGCCAGCCCTCCTCCTCGAACCGGCCTTCGGTGGTCGCCAGCTCGAGCTCGCGCCGGCAGTGCTCCCGCGCCTCGTCGGGGTCGGGGTAGAAGACGCTGATGTGCTGGCCCAGGATCTCGTCGGCCTGGTACCCGTTGATGCGCGCGGCCCCCGAGTTCCACGTGATCACCCGGCCGGTCGTATCGAGCATGAAGACCGCGTAGTCGCGGATGCTCTCGACGAGGCTCGTGGTGAGCGTCGCCAGGTCCAGCGGCCGCTCGGCCGCGGGCTCGGCGTCGGTGGGTGGGGCGCGCTCGGTCATGAGCCTCTCGGGGGGCGTCCGGTCTCTGGCCAGCCGATCCGCGGCCACCGGAACCAGGCCGGTCGGCCCGGAGTCTGTCACTGACGCGCCGAGAGGCAATACTTTGGGTGTGGACCGCCGCCTCGCGCTGGAGGGCTGTCGCACGACCGCCCCGGAGGGGTCTCCGGGGGTGAGAGGGTGTCGCAGAAGGCCAATCGGAGTGCTCCACCTTGGTGGAGCCCCCATCCCGGCGCAGCTTGCTGCGCCGGGATCGGCGGCCAGATCCCGGCGACAAGCCGCCGGGGCCGGGGCTCCGGCAAGCCCATCCACCTCATAGGAGCACAAAAGGGCCGCCTCCGCCGGCATCGATACGCCACCCTCGGTGGAGCGGTGATCCGGCGCCGCGCGCTGCGCCAGGAAGGGCTCGCCCGTTCCGCCGCAAGCGCCCGTCCTCCGACGCGATTTCCGTATGAAGCCGTGCGACGCGAGGGTAAGAGGGGCGCCATGAAGACCTGGTTGCTGGACGTGCTGGCCTGCCCGACCGACGGTTGCGGCGGACGCTTGAGCCCCGAGTCCCCCCGCCGGCAACGCGGGGGCGGCGTGCGTGACGGCATGCTGCGCTGCGCCGAGTGCCCGGCGGTCTACCCGGTCCTGGGCGGCGTCCCCATCCTGATGCCCAGCCCCGGCAGCTACCTGGCGACCTATCGGGAGTCGGTGCTGGCGACGCTGGCCGAGCACGATCGGCTGGGGCGCGACACCGTCTCCCTGGTGGACGCCTTCGCCGGACCGTTCGAGGGCGCCGAGCCCATGCGCTTTGGCGACGACTGGGTGCGGGGCGAGCTGGCAGGCCTCGAGGGTTGGCCAGCCCCCCCGGGCAAGAACCCGGCGACCAAGGCCTTCGCCGCCTTCGTGCGCGCCGCCGAGAAGCTGGAGCCCACCGCGGCGCTGATGGCGGCGCTGGGTGACGGGCCCCTGGGTACGGTGCTGGAGCTGGGGCCGGGCGCCGGCCTGACGACCCGGGCGCTGGCGGCACGCGCCGAGCGTCTGGTCGTCGGAGATCTGTCGCTGCGCGCGGTCCTGGTCAGCCTTTCGCTGGCCGGTGACGCCGAGGAGGCGGCGGAGCAGCGCCTGGAAGGTGTCGTGGTCGACGCGCACGACCTGGCGCTCCGGCCGCAGGCGGTCGACCTGGTCGTCGGCGCGAACCTGGTGGATCTCTTGGAGGAGCCCGAGCGCTTCTTCGATGCGTTGTCGGAGGCGCTGGCCACCGGGGCGCGGGTCGCCCTGACGACGCCGCGCCCCGATCTGGGCCAGCCGCTGGGTGACGACGAGGCCCTGCGCCAGGGCCTGCGCGACGCGGGTTTTGGCCTGCTGCACGAGGCCGACGGGGTGCCGTGGCTGCGTCCCCACGGCCCCCGCTACTGGCAGCTGTACTTCGCGCAGCTGGTCGTGGCCGAGCGCCTGTCGAGCTGATCTCACGCGGTCCAGACCCGAGACAGGTCGACCGGCCCGCCGCTCCGCTCGAGCCAGGCCCGCGCCTTGGCGGCGGCCGCGGTCCACTCGTCCTCGCGCTCGGCCGCGGTCCGCCGCAGCAGCGCCAGGATCAGCGCCGTCGCCGCCCGCTCGTCCCCATGAGCCGCATGAACCGCCCGCGCCGCGTCCAGGACGTCGCCGAGCCAGCGTTCGAGCGCTTCGGACCACGGGAAGCGGCCATCGGCCTGCTGCGTCATCAGCACCTCGTACATGAGGTCCAGCGGGTCACCCTGGACGGACGATCCCGGGGCTGCTGGCGCCGCGGCGTACGGGACCGCCGAGTCCTGCACCATCAAGGGAGCCCCAGCGGACGGGCCCGCCGGCGGCGACGTGTCCGCACCGAGGCCGAACGCGCGACCGATGGCCGACAGGACCCCGCGCCCCGAACGCTTGCGCGTCGCGGCAGGCGGCGCGGGGGCCGCCATCGAGAAGGCCACGTTCGGCATCGGGTACGCGGCCTGCGGGGCTGCCATGGGTGGCATGGCCCCGGCCCGCCCCGCGCCCCGCGAGGCCGCGTGCACGCCGCCCCAGCCGTGCGTCAGCGCAATGGGCACCCGTCGCAGCTCGGCCGCGCCCTCGGTGCGCTCGCCCTCGGCGCGCTCCTCGACGGCGACGTAGCTGGTCCGGCTGCTCATGAGTCCATAGCGCTTGCCCAGCGCGACGATGGCCTCACCCGTCCGATCGGCGCCGCGCCGCTGCTGGCTGCCCGGCCGCGGCGCGTCGCCTCGCTCGAGCTCGCGGATCCGCTCGCGCGCCCAGAGCACCGGGATCGCGCCACCGCGCTCGGCGTGCTCGAGGTCCAACGCGACCGGGAAGCGCTGGTCGCCCGCGTGCAGCGTCACCGTGTGCTGCGTCGCGCCCGCGCCGGCCTGGATGCGTCCGAGGACGGTCAGCGCGTCGCCCTGAAAGACCGGCGGACACACGCGCGGCGCCTGCTCGACCGACAGGTCGCCCCAGTCCACGCGCACGTCCGACAGCGCGGGCGTCCGGATCCGGCCGAATATGCGCAGCACCACGGGCTCCATGCGCTCGCCCGGCGCGATCATCTCGGCCGAAGCCCGCGTCGCGCGCGCGACCCCGCGCACGAGGTGATCGCTGGCCCCCGCGCCGATCCCGAAGGCGAACACACGCGCCCGGGCCGCCGACCTCTCGCACAGCGCGATGATCTCGGCCTCGTTGGACACCTGGCCGTCCGTCAGCAGCAGGACCTGTCGCGGCCGCGACGGGTCGACGGGCGCGTCGAGCAGCGCCTTCAGCGGCTCGAGGATCTCGGTGCCGCCGAGATCGGCGTCGACGCGCGCCAGCCACGCGCTGGCTTCGTTCAAGCTGCCCTGATCGTAGGGGCGCGGCGCGGGCCACAGGCTGTCGTGCCGGCTGCCGAAGCGGTGGATGTTGAAGGTGTCGCCTTCGGACAGCGCCCGCAGGCACAGGGCCAGCGCGCGGCGGGCCTGGTCCATCGACGAGCCCCCCATCGACCCCGAGCAGTCGAGCAGGAACCGGACCTCTTGCGGACCGGCGGCCTGCTCGGACAGCTCGGGCAGGAAGGTGATCATCGCGACGCGGGCCCCGTCCTCTTCGGCGGCCACCGCGGCGCTGGGCCGCCGCGTCTCGGTCGGCGTCACGAGCAGGACGAAGTCCCGGTCCAGGGCGACCTGCTCCTGCGAGAGCGTGACGACCGTCCGCCCCGGGTCCAGCTCCGTCTGGATGGGGTGGCTGGGCGACGCGACGCTCCGGACGGGGCCGCCCTCGATCGAGACGGTCAGCGACAGGCCGTAGGGCACCTGCAGCCAGCGCTCGGGGTTGACCCGCTCGCCGTCCGGCTGCCCGATCTCGGGTCCGCTGGCCGGGACGTAACGCGGCGACACCGTCGTCGGGACGGTGAAGCGGAGGGCCTCGCCCTCGAAGCGCAGCCGCGACACCGTCGTCACGCCGATCTCGACCGCCTGGCCCGGACGCAGGTTGCCCACCGAGGTCGTGAACACGTTCGGCCGCTCTTGATCGAGCAGGAAGGCGCCGTGGCCCTCGGCCATGGCATCGTCGTAGGCGGCGAAGGCCTCGTCGCGCTCTTCGACGCGCCCGCGGAGCAGGCGATCGCCGACCCGGGCGAAGAACCCGGACACGGCCGCGCCCTCTTCGAGGGGGAAGACGTAGACCGCCTCGACGTCCACGGCCTCGGTGTTCCGGAACCGCTGCGTCAGGGTCACCTCGGCGGCGATCCCGGTCAGGCGCGCCTCGATCCGCACGCCCTCGAGCGGGACGGCGGCGCCCCGCGCGAGGAGTCCAAAACCCGCCACTGCCGGTGTCACGTTCATCGGTCGTCCTCCCCGTCGGGCCCGGCCCGGTCGTCGCGACCGGGCTCGGGCGATCCCCTCGGCGCCTCGACCTCCGAGGCGTCTTCGTCCATGGACGCGAGCGCGGCCGCGACGGCGCCGAGCAGCCGCGCCAGCCGCGGCCCGTCCAGCGCCCCGGCGCGTGCGTGCACCTCGACCGCGTCGCCGAACTCGAAGCGCAGCCAGGCCCGCGCTGGCGGCGCCGACGACACCGGCATGGGCTCGGCGCGCGCCGGCGCCACCAGCGGCGGCGTCCCGTCGGTGCGTCGCTTGATCTCGTCGAGCGAGACGCCGGCCTGCTGCCAGTCACGGACTCGGATCAGCGCGTCCAGGTGATCGGCCGTGTAGTGCTTGCCACGCCCGGTCCCGGTGGGCGGAGGCAACAGCCCCCGCTGCACGTAGTACCGCACGGTGCGACGGCTGACGCCGCCGAGCTCGGCCAGCTCCTCGATCCCGTACACCGACGTCTGAGTCGGTGCGCTGTCGCCGTGTTCGCTCATGACCCGGCAAACGTGACACCTGCCGTGTCATGTTTCAAGTGTCGGGTTGCGTTTTCTCGGCGTTCCGGCGCCAACCCCTGGTCAGGGCAGCGTTTTTTTTTCTTGTTCGGGGGCGCCGCCGCTCAGTCGGCCGCGCGCACGAAGGTGCCGCGCCCGCGGTCCTTCACGACCCCCGGGAAGCGCAGCACCTTGTTGTGCATCGCGACATAGACCCCGGGCGTCAGCAGCTGGACCGCCAACAGGGCCTCGGTCAGGTTCTGCAGCGCGTCGGTGTTGCGCATGGCGTACGGGCGCATCGCGCCGGTCAACACGATCGGGACGGCCGGGTCGGGCACCAGCGCGACCGTCCGCTCGCCGGTCTCGGCCAGGCGGTCGGTGCCGTGGACGATGACCACCCCGTCGTGCGCCTCGGCCAGGTGACCGGCCGTGCGCGCGATGAGCGCGTGCTCCCGATCGGTCATCTCGAGGCTGTCCTTGTTCATGAGCGGCACGCGGACGATCTCGACGCCGTGCAGCTCGAGCGACGCCAGCATGACGTCGAGCACGCTGACGCGGTTCATCAGGACCCCGGCGAGCTCGTCGTAGGTCTTCTCGATGGTGCCGCCGGTGGAGATGAGGGCGATGCGCTTGCGTTCGCGGTGTTCCATGGCGCGGAATGTAGCAGAGTCGCGCGGCGGCGCGAGGGCCACGATCGCGGGACCGCGAGCGCGGCCGGCCGGCCCGGCGCGGGAGGAGACAGCCATGGACCGAAGCGCGCGCATGCAGGCCTTTGCCGCGCTGGCGGCCGACCTCGAGGGACGGGACCTGGCGTGCTACGCCGCGGCTGGCCGCGATCCGACCGAGGCCATCCTGGGCGAGGGGCCGCCCGACGCGCGCCTGTGCCTGTTCGGACGCGACCCCGGGGCCGAGGAGGTGCGGCAGGGGCGTCCCTTCGTGGGCGCGGCGGGGCGCAAGCTGCGGGACGGCCTGCATCGCGCCCTGTTCGGGCGGCCGGCGGAGTCGGCCGACGAGCTCCTGAGCGCGGGCGAGCGCGTGTTCTGGGCCAACATGGTCCCGTTCAAGCCGGTCGGCAACAAGGCGTGGTCGCCGCGGGTGCTCCGGCGCTTCAGGCCGCTCGTCGCCGACCTGCTGCTGTGCGGATGGCGCGGCCGCGACGTCGTGACGCTGGGGCAGGGGGCCTTCGCCTGGTTCGGCCTGGGCGGCGCCCCCGAGGCCGCGGAGACGCTGGCCGCGCACTGGGCGCGCCCGGATCGCTTCACGACCTCGTGCGAGGTCCGCTTCGAGGCGGCCGACCTGGGCTCTGGCGAGGTTCACGCGCGCGTCCTGCGCCTGCATCCGCTGCCCCATCCCTCACCGGCCAACGCCGTGTGGGCCGCGCGCTTTCCGGCCCTGCTGGCGGCGCGACTCGAGGCCCTGGGCTGGACCGAAACGACCTGGCGCCTGCCGCCCGCGGGTCCGTAGCCCCGATCAGGCGGCCTCCGACGCGTCCCCGCCGGCTTCGTGCCAGGCCAGGAACTCGCGCCGCAGCTCGCCCAGCTCGTCCTCGAGCCGCTTTCGCTCGGCCCGCAGCCACGCCAGGCGATCGCCCGCGCCGAGCCGCCCGAACACGCTGCGTCGGCCCAGCCGATGCAGGCGCGCCTCGGTCACGTAGCGCAGCGCGAAGATCGCCGACGGCCCCAGGGTCGACGCGTACGCCGCGGCCGGCACGGGCCCGAGCAGGCCCGCCACGCCCAGCGTCTGACCGGTCCACGCGCCCCCGAACAGGAGCGGCGCCGCCACCAGCTTGAACACGGCCAGCCGATCGGTGCGCGGGCGGGCGACACGCAGGAGCGCGCGCAGCGCCAGGTAGGGCGCCAGGCTGTTGACCAGCCCCCACGCCGCGACGGGCGCCCCGCCCAGGAAGAAGGCCAGCCGCCCCGGCAGGTCCAGCTCGGCCGTCCAGCCCGAGCGGTGCTCGGTCCGATGCTGCAGCGCCGGCGACTCGCCGCCCAGCCCCAGCCGGCGCCGCTCGTCCAGGTAGCGCGTCAGCCGCCGGTGCAGCTCGGCCGTGCGGTCCGGATCGCGCGCCTCCAGCCAGCGGTACGCCTCGACCACCCGACGCGCCAGCGCGGTCCGCTCCGCCGGCGTCTGTCCCTCGGGGTCGAGGCCCTCCTTGGCGCGGATGTCCACCATGATCGAGGTCACCTGCGCGATGATGCGCTCGTCCTCGTGCGCCTCGACGTGCACCGTCAGCGCCCGCAGCGCCGCCTCGACCCGCTTGGTCAGCTCGCGCACCGCCGCGCGCTCGTCCCGCTCGGCCAGCGCCCTCAGCTCCGCGTCGACGACGATGGGCGGCCCGAACGCGACGTGCACGTCGCTGCGGAACGCCTGCCGCACCAGGTAGTTGAGCGCCACCGGGACGATCTGGACGCCCAGCTCGAAGCCGCGCGCGCGCTCGGCCCCCAGCGCGATGCGCGCCGTCCCGGTCCGCAGCGGGTGCACCTTGAGATCGGCGTGGGTCTTGCCCTCGGGGAAGATCGACAGCACCCCGCCGTCCGCGAGCACGCGCGTGCAGGCGGCGAAGGCGGCGTCGTTGTCCGCCGTGGCGCCGTGGTCGCTGCGCCGCTGGATGGGGATGGCGTGGGCGAGGCGCAGCACGCGCCCGAAGAGCGGGACGCGGAACAGGCCGTCGCGGGCGCAGAAGGCGACCGGACGCTGCTCGCTCAGGCCGAGCAGCAGCGGGTCGATGATCGAGTTGGGGTGGTTGGAGGCGAGGATGGTCGGCGCCGCCGCGTCGAGGTGCTCGGTCCCGGTCACCTCGACCGTCCGGTAGAAGACGCGCAGCGCCGCGCGGACGACGCCGCGGAGCGCGCGATAGGTGGGGGTGGCGGGCTGGGGCACGGCGCACCTTCCGGGGCTGAGGGTGGGGTGTCCCGTCAGCCTGCCCCATGACGCCCCGCGTCAACCAGCCCACCACGTTCCGCAATTCGAACGCCGAAGCGCTGGCGGACCGAGCGTCCCTCCGCGTAGGTTCACCGCCATGACACGCCTACGACCCATCGGGCTCCTCCGACGCGGGGGCGCGCTCGTCGCGAGCCTCGCCCTCCTGTCCGCCGCCCACGCCGCGCCGCCGCCCGCGGCCCCGGGCGCCGAGGCCGACGAGCCCAAGAGCGGGCAGCTCGACGCCACCCAGGGCGAGCAGGCGACCGAGACCGCCGCCGTCGTCGACCCGCTGGCCCCCGACGCCAGCGCCCCCTGGCGCGGCTCGATGCTGACCTACCGCAACATCGCCAGCCTGGTCAGCCTCGACGAGGGCGCCGAGCTGACCTTCAACCCGTACTACGCGATGTCGCTCACCGTGCAGCCGCGCTACTGGCTGAGCAGCAACGTCTTCGTCCACGCCCGCATCGACGCGACGCGCGAGCTGACGGACGCCGACGACACGACCTTCGAGGACGAGACGCTCCTCGGCGATCTCAGCCTGGGGGTCGGCGCCTGGCGCTTCGTGACCATCCCCGGCGTCGACGTCGCCGTGTCGGGCGGGCTCGAGGTCACGCTGCCGACCAGCAAGATCTCACAGGCGAGGACCTTGACGGTCGGCGTGACCCCCAGCCTCGCGCTGGTCAAGCAGTTCGACGTCCTCTCGGGCCTCGTCCTCTCCTACGGGGGCCGGGTCTCCAAGCTCTTCCACGAGTACACCACCGCCGAGCGCGAGGCCCCTCTCATCTCCGGGTGCGTGGGCGGCGCGTGCGGCACCTTCCTGAACGTGGGTGTCCGCAACGCGGAGTGGCGCATGACCCACTCGGCCAGCGTCAGCCTCGCCGCGACCGACTGGCTGCTCTTCGACGTCTCGGCCGCCAGCATCACCGACTGGCTCTACTCGGCCGCGCAGGACGACCGCGTCAGCCTGGTGCCCCAGGAGCCGGTCGACACGCGGCACCTCCTGTTCTGGGGCGTCGAGGCCGGCGTCCGCCCGATCCAGCCGCTCACCTTCGCGCTCGGCCTGAGCACCATCCACCCCGAGCTGGCCCCCGACTCGTCGCGCTACGCGGCCTTCGTCAACCGCTTCACCAACGTCTACCTGGACGTTCGCCTCGACCTCGGCGGCATCGTCGCCGCCCTGTCCAGCGACGCGTCCGACACCGCCCAGTCCCCCCGTCGAGAGACAACGTCCCTGCCCATGGAGGCCCGTCGATGAGGAACCTGCAACTGCACTACTCGGCGCTCGTGCGCGGGCTCGCCCTCGGCGCGCTCTGCGTCTCCGCCGCCGCCGGCCTGTCCGCGTGCGCCGACGAGCGCCCGGCCATCGACCGCGTGCAGCCGTACGCGCTCGACAAGGCCTTCTTCGTCGGCGAGGACCTGGCCGATCCCAAGGACGACCCCGAGTTCTGGACGCAGGCCACGCTCGTCGACGTCGGCTACGGCGCCGCGCAGGACGGCCTGTTCACCTCGACCTACGCGCAGCCCATGTCGCGCCTGAAGTGGCAGATCACCGAGGATCTGCTCATCGGGCGCCTCGCCTACGAGCGCATCAACGGCTCGGACGGCAAGGGCATCGGCGAGGCCACGCGCGACGGCGTCGTCGTCGCGGCCTTCAAGATCGACAAGCACTTCGACATCGTCAGCGCCTACAACCCGACGACCGGCGAGAAGCTGAACATCGTCGAGGAGAACACGACCGACCGCCCCTGGAACCAGCGGCAGTACATGCGGGTCGACTGGTCGAAGAACCTCAACGTCGACAGCTACGACTTCGACACGCTCAGCCTCCTCGGCGTCTACGGTGGCATCACCTACGAGGCCCTGTCGTACTACGTCGAGGATCCGACCGATCCCGACGCGCCGTACTTCGACGACGAGACCGGCTACTTCGACGTGACGGTCAAGGCGTTCGCCAAGCCGGACGTCATCGATCTCAGCAGCCTCGGCTGGGGCATCGACAGCTTCCCGTCGTGCTTTCTGCCCGGCGACTTCATGGGCGGCACCAACCCGCACGGCACCTGCAACCCGGTCGAGCTGACCATCCGGCACGCCTTCCGCCGCGTCGTCGACAACGACTACGAGCCCGTCCACTGGGACGGCCGGCGCTTCGCGGCCTACGGCGGCTTCTACGTCGAGCGCTACGGCTACGCGCGCAACTACGGCATGAGCGACAGCCTGTGGCACCGCCTGCTGGCGCGCTACCCCATCTGGGAGCGCAGCCACTACTACGCCGAGCCCGAGACGATGACCGGACCGGTCGAGTGCTTCACGCCGGCGACCACGCCGTTCGGCGAGGACCCGCACCGCGATCTGGACGGCAACGGCACCGAGGACGAGTGCGAGGAGGTCGGCCCCGGCTCGCGCTGCGACACCTTCAAGCAGCGGTGCACGCTGCCCCTGCAGGAGCGCACGCCCAAGCCCATCGTCTGGTACTACGCCGACGGCAGCCACCCCGAGTACTACGAGCCCACCGCGGACGCGACCCACGAGTGGGACGTCGCGATGCGCGTGGCCGTGCGCAGCTCCCAGTACGCCGAGTGCGTGCGCGTCGGCGACAAGGACTGCGGGACGCGGTTCCCGGTGTACTTCGGCCAGCAGGACGACAACGGCGACGCCGTCGCGCTGGCGCAAGAGGTCGACGACTGCCGCCACGGCAAGGCCTACGCCGACCGCAACCGGGATCCGGCCGCGTGCAAGGCCCTGGCCAGCGAGATCGGCAAGAAGCGCGGCTACTCGGCGGGCGTCATCGCCATCGCCGAGATGGACGAGATGATCGTGCTGTGCCACAGCCCCGTCGAGTACGGCGACCCGGCCCAGTGCGGCGCGCAGCGGCTGCCCGAGGGCTTGACCGCGGCCCAGTGCGACGCGGCCCGCGCGGCGGGTGACCAGGAGACGCTCGAGACCTGCCGGCAGGCGCTGAACGTGCGCCGCGGCGACCTCCGCTTCCACCAGGTCAACGTCATCAAGGAGCCCCAGACGCCCTCGCCGTGGGGCATCTACACCGACGCCGAGGACCCGCTGACCGGCGAGACGGTGAGCGCCAGCATCAACGTCTGGTCGCACGTCAACGACCTGTGGAGCCAGGGTGTCATCGACACCATGCGCTACATCAAGGGCGAGCTCGAGACGCACGAGATCACCGACGGCGAGTACGTCCGCCAGTGGGCCGAGGCCGCCCAGGCCGCCAGCTCGGGCGGGGCCCTGCCGAAGATGAGCCGGGCGCAGGCCGCCGAGCGCATGGACCGCTTCGCGCGAGAGCGCTTCGACGAGCACCCGGCCGAGTTCGACGCCGAGCACGAGGGCCACGCGCACGAGGCCGGCGCCGCGTCGTTCGCGCAGCTGAACCCGGCGGTGTTCCAAAAGGCCCGGGCGCTGGCCAAGGAGCTAGAGGGGGTCGCCGCGACCTACACCGCGACGTCGGCCCTGCGGCCCAAGTACCACGCGCGTCGCCAGGCGGCCGCGGGCACCGCGCTCGAGGCCGAGCTGATGACCCCGATGGTCCAGGAGCTGCACGGCATCGCCGGCCTGCCGATGACCGACGGGCTGCTCGACCTGGTCTCGCCGCTGCGCGGCGGCAACCCGAGCCTGCAGCGCGACATCTTCCACTTGAAGGAGAACGCCCTGGCCAAGCGGGGCGCCTGCATGCTGCACCAGGCCCCGGCGCCGCTCAGCATCACCGGGCTCGCCGACGTCCTCGAGGAGAAGTTCGGCGCCTTCAACCCGGCCGACTCCAAGGAGGTCCAGCAGGCGCGCGCCGAGAAGATGCGCTCCTACCTGGCCCGCCGCGCCCACTTCGCCGTCATCGCGCACGAGATGGGGCACTCCATCGGCCTGCGCCACAACTTCGTCAGCTCGTCGGACGCCTGGGGCTACCGCCCGCAGTACTGGCAGCTGCGCACCCGCAACGGCAAGGTCACCCAGGCCTGCACCGACCTCACCCCGGACGGCGCCGGCTGCATCGGCCCCCGCTACCACGATCCGGTCACCCCGGACGAGGCCGACAACCTCATCTGGATGTTCATGCACTCCTCGGTCATGGACTACGCCGGCGAGCTGTCGCAGGACACGCTGGGGCTGGGCGCCTACGACTTCGCGGCCGCCCGGATGTTCTACGGCGACACGGTCGCCGTGCACGCCGACGACAGCTACAAGGCCGGCACGCCGCGCGGGCAGGGCATGATCTCCAAGACGGACTCCTTCGGCGGCATCCTGGGCATCCAGCCCACCATCGGGGAGGACAACATCCACTACTCGCTGCTCAACAAGGAGTACCAGCTCATCCGCGACTGCAAGGTCGTCAAGCCGGGCGACTTCAAGCCGGCCCGCTGGGACGACGCGGCCGACGGCGAGTGGCACGCGGTCCTCGACGGCCACATCGTCGCGGTCGACGGCCAGCCGACCCGCTGCCGCCAGCAGTCGGTCGACTACGTCCCCTGGACGTCGCTGCGCATGCCCCAGGGCAACGAGATCGCCAGCTTCTACCGCGGCGGCCCCGCCGTCGACCCCGACGGGCGCACCCGCGTCCCCTACGGCTTCGCGACCGACGGCTGGGCCGACCTCGGCAACCTCAGCGTCTACCGCCACGACAACGGCGCCGACCCGTACGAGCTGTTCGACTTCCTGGTCGCCCAGCAGGAGGTCAACCACATCTTCGACAACTACCGCCGCGGTCGACAGACCTTCAGCGTGCGCTCGGCCGCCGGTCGCACCCTGTCGCGCTTCAACGAGAAGATGCGCGACGGCGCCAAGGGCCTGGGCCTGCTCAAGAACATCTACTCCGACTTCGCGCTCGACCTGGGCTACGACTTCGAGGGCCTGTGGCCGCAGCTCGCGCCGCTGCTCTTCGGCGACAACATCCTGGCCTCGGGCCTGGCCTTCGACCACTTCGTCCGCACCGCCGCGCGCCCCGAGCCCGGCGATCACTTCTTCGACGCCTCGGGCGAGGTGCTGCGCTCGGCCGAGGACGTGGTCGGCACGCCCGGCGAGACCGCGGTCGTCATCCCCAACGGCGCCACCGGCTACTTCGGCAGCATCGGCCTCGGCGGCAAGGTCGTCGAGAACCGCCTGGCCGACGACCAGGGCGAGTACGACCGCGACTACACGCTCAACGCCGGCTCGTACTACGACAAGATGTACGCGGCGATGCTGATGACCGAGTCGGTCGACAACTTCATCAGCTCGTCGCGCACCGACTTCGTCGACGCCCGCTACCGCGCGGTGTCGCTGGCCGACCTGTTCCCCGATGGCTATCGCCGCTGGCTGAGCAACGCGCTGACCGGCGACGACTTCATCAAGGGCCCGCGCGTGGCGGCCGACGTCTCCGGCATGCCGCTGACGGACACCGAGGGTTACCCCGCGCACGCCATCGGCTGGACCACCTGGTGGGGTCCGACCCCCGAGGCCTGCTTCCCGGGTGACGGCACGACGGTCTGCAAGAGCTTCGCCGAGCCGCCGACGACCTGGGAGCCGAAGACCATCAACGACGTGGCCGTGCTCGACCCGCAGATCGGCTGGGAGCAGCAGAAGTTCCTCATCGCCTGGACGCTGCTGTACCTGCCGGAGAACCAGCAGCAAGGCTGGATGAACATGCTGCGCGTGTGGGAGCTGGGCAAGGACGCCGACCCGGGCTTCGCCAACCGCATCGAGTTCCACGACCCGACCGGCAAGATCTACGTCGCCAAGACCTTCGGCAGCGAGGTCATCTTCGGCAAGCGCGTGCAGCGCGGCATCGCGGCGCGCGTCCTCGAGTACGCCAACGAGCTGCTCGCGGCCGCCTACGAGTGCGACGACGGCCCGGACCTCGACGGCGACGGCGCCCCCGACTGGTACCTCCCGCGCTTCAACCCGACGACGGGCAAGCCCATCGTCAGGTGGGACCCGACCATCGCCGCCCTGAGCCCGCTGGGCTTCGAGCTGCCCAACGGCGTCCCCGGCTGCAACGCCCAGGGCAACCAGAACTGCACCTGCACGGCCAACCGGGCCTGCCTCGCGCTCAGCGAGTACGTCGAGGTGCCGTTCTTCCTGCGCCAGGCCTTGGACGCCTACCGGCTGGCCTCGCCCCAGCCCAAGGGCATCTACTAGATGACCTCGGCGGGAATGGCGATCCGGTTATGCGCACAACGGCTTCCCTGCGTAGGTCCACTTGAAGGGCTTGGCGAGGACGGCGTTGAAGTAG
>JAWLBL010000018.1:0-175124 GCA_041687695.1 Myxococcota bacterium
TACTTCAACGCCGTCCTCGCCAAGCCCTTCAAGTGGACCTACGCAGGGAAGCCGTTGTGCGCATAACCGGATCGCCATTCCCGCCGAGGTCATCTAGACATCCAAGGTCAGTGGTCTACCACGAACGAGTTCTCGATCGATGAAGCCTCGGCCGAAGGTCTGAGCGACTCGTTCAAGCGAGAGCTGTCCAACACTCCGATCGGGGAGCTGCGCGTACCGATGCGCTTCCGCTTCGACATCACAGGCGACGCTCCTGTAAGCTCAGGAAACTCCGTCTCGTTCGCGGTCAATGAAGCCGGTGTCCTGCACCTCGTTGACGACCACTTGCGCGCTAGACTCTGGCTCCACCGCATTAGCGGACAACCGCTCTCCGAAGCGCAGCAGGCCTACCTGTTCAGGTCCAGAATGCCGACCAAGCGCGACTTCGGCCGCTTGCCTACGAGCGCAACCGCGGCCGTCGCGGGCGCGCGCCTCATGCTGCGCCACATGGCCGGCGTCAGGCTGCCCCTCGAATGACCGCAGGGTATCGGAAGCCTGGGTCGGGAACGGGCCTTCTGGCGACCGTCCTGTTCGTGACGAGCCTGTCGCCGCTCGCCGCGTGCGATCGCCCGTGCGATGACGCGGAGACCCTCAGATTGTCTCGCGACTACTTCAGCAGGGCGCTCGAGCTTGCCGAGTCTGTCAGCCGAATGCGATTGCACGATGCTTTCGAGCCCTTGGCGCGCGCGAACGCGATGTGCGATGCGGCCGCGGAAGCCTACAACAGAGCCGCTTGGAGATGCGGGACGAGGTGCCCATTGCCTGACCGGGCTCCTGTCTGGTACGTGACGCTGCCCCACATGGATCCGAGGTCGCTACGCGAGTTGCGTCAATGGAACGAGCGACTGAATCAGCACTTCGACGCTATGACCGCAGAGCTGAGCAACTGTCGTGTTCCGTGATCGGCCCATCCGAGCGCGCCCCTGTGAGCACGTCGAGGACGTCCTAGCCGCTCCCGCGCGTCGTCAGGGCGAGCGTTGGGCCAGCTGGCTCCTGCTCACCATGGCCGCGCTGCTCATGAGCGCAGGCTGTTCAAGGCCTTGCACGCATTCTTCGGCCCTCGCCACCGCGCAGTACTTGTATGGCCGCACGCAGAGCAATGCGAGCTTGCACTCCGAGATCCCAAAGGACGAGCGAGGGTCCAGAAGCCTGGCGGACCAAAGAGCGATCATCGCCGAGTACTGTGATGCCGCGAACTCGTTTCTCGAGCTCGGCCTCGCAGGTTGTGGTCCAGAGTGTCAGTCCGTGGCTCGAGATCTCCAACCACCCCAGTGCGACCACCTCGACGGGACGCACGAGGATTTCGAGCAAGCGCTGGCGAACCTCGTCCGGTTCACAGAGTCCTTCCCAGCTCTCCGCCGCCGCATCGAGCAGGCGCGCGGCTTCGACACCTATGGCGCCTACTCCTGGCGACGCAACACGCTCATCGCCGCGGCCGTCGTCCTGGCGCTCGCGGCCGCCTGGACCCTTCGCCGCCGACGACGTCGACGAGTCCTGAGCAGAGCGCCCAGCAGCGCGGAGACCGGCACCTGACGGCGGGCTGCGACTGTGCCTGGGGCCCTCCGCGCCCAGCTCACCCGCCCCGACTGACCCGCCAGCCTGCCGACACCACCGAAAACGTTTCCGCGGTAACGTCCCCACCGACCCGCCGGCCTGGCGACGCTAGTCGTCCTCGCCGCTCAACCCAGGCTGCCACGATAGCGAGGCAAAGACCCCGAGTGGCGTCGGCGCCCCCGGATGGAAGTCCACGCCCGCGCCCACCGCGAAGCGATCGAACAGCGGCACCTGGGCTCGCGCGGACAGGCGATGGAACGCCATGCGGCCGACCAGCGCGCCGGTCTTGGGGTCAATAGAGGTCTGCGGAGGGTCCTCGCGGAAGTTGTAGACCCCCTCCAGCCCGAGCAGCATCCACTCCAGGCGCAACAGGTGCACGGCGAACAGCGCGCCGAACGTCGGCGTCCACAGCGAGCGCTCGTCGTCGTAGGCCAAGGTGCTGCCCCCCAGCTCCAGGCCGAAGTCCCAGGCCCAGGCGTCGCTCATCGTGCGCCAGCGGAAGTCGACCGACAGGTGGGACGCCTCGGACTGCAGCCACTGCGGGCCCAGCGCGCCGCCCAGGATGATGCCGATGTCCTCGTCGAGCTCGACGCTGCGCAGCTCGACCCGGGCCCGGGCCGAGACCGGCGCGCCGGGCAGCGGGAGCTGGGCGCCCTCGAGGCCCACGCCGATGCCGCTGGTCAGCAGCCGCTGGCTGCGGGCGACGGAGGCCTTCGGCGAGGGCCGGTTGTGCCGGTTCACGTACGCCCGCAAGGCCGCCGCCTGCTCGTCGTGGTGCTGCACGTAGTCGTCGAGCCCATCGACCCACTGCTCGTTCGGCTCTCTGCGCTCGGGCTCGAGCACCGTGTCCAGCCGGCGGCCTTCGAGCACCGCCTGCAGCCGCCAGGGCTCTAGGCCCTCGTGCTCGGCGAACCACGCGGTGACCCACGCCGGCGTCCGCTTCAGCGTCAGGCCCACGCCCAGGGCGCGCGCGGTCCCCGCGCTGACGTCGCCTCGCTTGGCCTCCTGCAGCGCCGCCTCCCGCTGCCGCTCCGACCACGCCTCGAGCAACGGCTCGAGCTTCAGCGTCACATGCCGCTGCACATCCACGGCCGCGTCGGAGTCCAGCGTCACTCTGGCTTTGGTGCCGTCGGGCAGCGCGATCAGGACGGGAAGCCGCACGCTCCAACGCTTCTTGGTCACATCCCGCGTCCCCACCTTCACCTGGCGAGGCAGATAGCGCACGTGCTCGGTCTTCTCTGTCCGCGCCTGAATCCCTTTCACGGCCCGGTCGCACAGCCCCACGTAGTCGCGGCTCCGATCGCGGCCCGGCTTGAGGGTCGATTGCCCGAAGTTCTTGGTGCACTGGACCTTCTCGCGGCGCCGCACGACCTCTTCGTAGACGGTCTCCTCGCGGATGAATCGGATCTCGTCCCACTCGGTGCGATAGACGTCTTCCTGGACTTTGTAGGCCCTCGGGCCGCAGGTGGCGCCGGCCACCTCGATGGCGATGCGCTGCTGCGCCTCGGGCGCGCGCAGCATGGCGGCCGTGGCCCTTCGAATCCCCGCCTCGACCTGCTCCCCCTTGCAGGCCGCTTGCCCGTCGAAGGACGCCAGCGCCGCGCCCATGGGAGCGCTCGCGAGCAGCTGCTTCCGCAGCCCCGAGTCCACCTCGCCGGTCAGCCCCGCGGCGATGCTCTCGTAGAAAATCCGCAGCGTCGGGTCCCCGGCCCCGGCCGCCCGCTCCCGCCAGGGCCGGATGGCGCGCGCTTCGTACCCCATCAGCGCCTCGAGCCGGGCGGGCGAGGTGTCCACGCGCACCAGCCACGCCGCCACGTCGCGCGCCCAGGTCAGCCGCCCCTCCCTCGCGGCCGCCTCGGCCTCCGCCGCCGCCGCCGCGATGGCCGGCTTCAGCGCGGCCTCCACCCCTGCGTCCTCGGACTCGGGGAACCACGGCGCATCGCGCAGCGCCAGGAGCCTCTGGAGCGCCTCGACGCCCCCGCCCGCCTCGGCCTCGCCCTTCAGCCGCGCCAGCTCGGCGCGGGCGTAGGCCAGCTCGGCCCTCCGGACCAGCGCCTCGGCCTCGGCGACCTCGTCCGCGTCCGCCTCGCCCACCCGGCGCAGCTCCTTCGCGGTCGTCCGCGCCGCCGCCACCGCGTCCTCGACCGAGCCGGCCCGCAGCCGCTCCTCGACCCGCACCTCGGTCGCCCGGAGCACCCCGCTCGCGCTCGGCCCGCAGCCACCCAACGCCCCGGCCACCGCCACCAGCGCCATGCCCCGCGCCAGCCCCGCCACCCCACCCGCACCCGCGAAAGCCCAAGGATTCAACACCTTCATGCCCCTCACCCTATCGGTTCAGGGCCTCACTGACCACCGCCGCCAGCCCAGGTTCCCGCGCGGCGCCCCTTCGAGCGGCCCCCCACCTGGCCTCGGTCCCCGTGCCACCCTGCTGCCGACCCCACCGAAACGTTTCCGCGGTAACGTCCCCACCGACCCGCCGGCCTGCCGGCACCACCGAAACGTTTCCGCGGTAACGTCCCCCACCGACCCGCCGGCCTGCCGACACCACCGGACTCGCTCCCGCGGTTGCATCGGACGCAAGCCGACCTTGTTCACCGGCGGAGCTCGGATGGTCGGCGCGCGGGCCGGCGCACCGTGAACGTCCTGCCCCAGGGCACGCCGGAACGACGCGCGCCTCGATCTCTGGTGCCCGAGGGCTGCCAGCGACCGAGGCGCGTCTCATTCTGGCATACCGATCGGCACCGGTCGGCTACGCGCGTCTCATTCTGGCATACCGATCGGCACCGACCAGCGAGGCGCGCCTCGTCGGGCGGTGCCGATCGGCACACGTCTGTTCAGTGTCGGGTCGCCGGCGGGACTCGAACGAGGTCAGGCGACGGGCTCCGGCTCGGCCGGGGCCGGGGCCGGGACCGTGGTCGACTTCCCCGAGGTCTCCGCGCGCAGGTCGTCGATGGGACGCAGGGCGGCGCGGACGGCCCGGACCGCGGCCTCGTCGGCCTCGTCCAGGGTGCCGATGAGCTTGCTCGTGTAGTAGGTGATGGCGGCGCGCAGGGCGCGGAGCGGCTCCAGCAGGGCGATGGAGGTGGGCTCGGGCGCCGGCTTGGCCTTGGTGATGCCCAGGACTTCCCCGTAGGTCTCATGGGTGACGCGGACCTCGGCCAGGAAGTCGGGGCCGATGACGCTGACGACGTCGGGCTCGAGGCCCTCGCGGGCGATGGCGTCGAGGCGCAGCTGGCCCTGGTTGTGCTGCTTGTCGTAGGGCAGCGTCAGGAAGTCGGCGCCGGTCGGGAAGAGCCGGGTGTGGACGCGGGCCGCGACCGCGGCCTTGGGATAGCGGTCGTGAGGCAGCCGCGAATAGGCGAGCAGAACGTCGCGGAAGGCGCTCCAGGCCGTGTCCACGGCCATGTCGGCGGGACGCTTGAGCGACGGCGCGGTCGGCTGCGCGAGCGGCAGACGCACCTCGTCCAGCGTCTGCTTGGAGCTGGCCATCTGCGCGAGGGCGCGCGCTACCAGCGCATGCGGGTCCTTGGGCGCCGCCGTGAGCAGCGCGCCCGCGAGCGAGCTGGCGCGGTTCGCGTCGGTGACCGGCAGCGTGGCGTAGTCCTTCTGGTCGATGAGGGCGATCATCGAATGGCTCCTTCGGGCAAGGGTGAGTTCAGTGGACCGTGGCCACGACACCATGGGGCGCCGCATTGCACAACCCAGCGAGGACCGAATGTCAGAAAGCTCCATGATTCTGGTGTCCTGTGGCGGCCGAGCCTCGCGAACGCACGTCGCGCAGCGGCTCGCCCGCGACCGGCTCAGTGACGCAGTTGGCCGAGATCCTTGACGATCGGCGGTCTCGCTGCCGCGCCGGCGCGTGTTCCCGCGCGCCGCCCTCCTGGGTGCTGCCGTGACGAACCGAAGGTCGCGGGACCTCGCACGGGCGTTGGCCCATTGCGCCGTTGGTCTCGACCGTGCTCATCTGGGGCCTCTCTCGCCAGGCCCGCACGACGCCGGACCCCGGCAGAGTCCCTGCTGTCCGACTGACGTGCCTGGGAGAACTCCGAGATGACGCCTCATGAACTCGAGCATTGGCATCGCCCCCATCTGAGCGGGGCCGGTGGCGAGGCCCACCTCGACCTCCGGGTGCACGGGCGGCTGGACGACAGACTCAGCGTGTCCCGAACGCGCCATCGGTGTGAGGGACTTCCGCCCGGCTTCGACCTGCAGGTGTACGAGGCCGCGAAGCACCCGGAGGTGGTTTCCTTCGACCGTAGCGGCTACTTCGGGCGGAGCCTCGAGCGGCTCCCCTCATCCGTGATCGCCGACGTCGAGAGGGCGTCACACGTCGCGGTCCTACGAGGCCGCACATCGGCGACCACCACGCTGGACTACCTGCGGGACGCTGTCGGGCTGATCCAGGCGCTGCTGGACACCGGAGGTGTTGCCGTCTTCGATCCGCTCATCCTCGACGGGTGGTCGGCCTCGCAATGGCGAGATGAGGTCTTCGCCCCAGCAGGCCCGGTCCCAACCAGGCACGCGACGATTCTGGTGAGCGACGAACCCGGTGGCACGAGGTGGTTCCACACCAGGGAGATGCTCGAGTTCGGCCGCCCGGACCTCAGCGTCCGCGGCGTCGACGAGGCCCTCGAGGAGCGAGTGGTCGAGCTCTGCAATCGCTTCATCGAGTATCAGGCCCTCGGAGCCGTCGTCCCGGACGGGCAGGTCATCAGGATGCCCGGGCTTCCTGCGTGGACATGCCGGACGGTCGGTAGCCTCGAAGATCCCGACTTCAACAACCGGCGCATCGAGATCGCCGCGGCGGGGGCGTAGCCGATGAAGGCGATTCTCGAAGCAGACAGGGGCCGTTGAAGAGCGTCGCTGACTCAGGGCCGGCTGGAAGCCGGCGGTCCCAGGGAGGCGGGGTCGGAGGGCGGCGGCGGGGCGCTGACCCCGGGCCGGCTGGAAGCTGGCGGTCCCAGGGAGGCGGGGTCGGAGGACGGCGGCGGGGCGGCACCCCCAGGCCGGCTGGAAGCCGGCGGTCCCAGGGAGGCGGGGTCGGAGGGCGACGGAGGGGCGCCAACCCCAGGCCGGCTGGAAGCCGGCGGTCCCAGAGAGGCTGGGTCGGAGGGCGGCGGAGGGGCGGCGACCCCGGGCCGGCTGGAAGCTGTGGAGTCCAGAAAGTTTGGCGGGGATCGTCCAGTAATTCTGGCGGGATCCATAGCGCCGGCATGGCCGGCGCGGTCCATAGCGCCGGCAAGGCCGGCGCGGTCCATAGCGCCGGCATGGCCGGCGCGGTCCAGAGCGCCGGCATGGCCGGCGCGGTCCAGAGCGCCGGCATGGCCGGCGCGAACGACCCTGCGAGCATGCTCGGGCTGGGGTGTCGTTCCGCCGCCGCAGGCGGCTGTGGACCGCGCAGGCCATGCCGGCGCTGTGCGATGGAACCCGCCAGAATTTCTGGAATGTCACCCGCCAGGATTATCGGACTTCACAGAAGCCGGCGGGCCCAGGGAGGCTGGGTCCCAGGGCGGCGGCGGGGCGGCGACCCCAGGCCGGCTGGAAGCCGGCCGTCCCAGCCGGCCTATCCGGGCCCGTGACGGTCTCACTCGGCGCGACGCGTGCTGCCTGTGAGTCGGCGAAGCGTGCCCGTCACCTCCGCCTTCGTCGCCTCGCCTCGGGCGACGCTCATCGTCAGCTCGTACAGTTCCTTTGGCTGGGCGCTGATGGGGAGGCCATTGAAATCCAGAAAGACCAGAGCCGAGAGCAGGCCGGGGCACTCGGCGAGCTTGCGGAAGGTGTCGTCGTGCGCGTCCATCATGGCCTCGGCGGAGGCACGGAGGCGGCGAGCTCGGTCCGATCCCACCGGTCGGATGACGAGTCCTTCGCCATCGGTGCGGACCTCGAGCTCCGTGTCGCGGTCGATGCCGAGCAGCTCGAGGATGGGACCCTCGATGACGAGGCCGAGCTCGCCTCCGACGTCTGTGAGCTTGCGGATCAAGGGTGACCTCCGGGGCGAGCAGGTGGGTGTTGGCCGTGGAGTCGATAGGCGAGGGCCGAGGTCGTGTCACCGGTGGGTCGGGTCGGCATGGGGGCCACCGTATCGGCAGGCCGGCGGGTCTGTCATCCAGGTCGAGGGCGGCGGCGGGGCGGCGATCCGCGGCCGGCTGGAAGTGGGTGCCGTCGGCTTCCAGAGGGGAGCTGAGGCAAGCTGCCTTGCCGCCATTCGGGCCGGCGGGGAGGCATTGGCTCGCTGTCTGCGTGGGCGTCGGGCGACCGAGCGTCTTGCTTGGATACCGGGAATGCATGTATGGATGGAGGACGTTCGTGATCGCGAGCTTCGCCGACAAGGCGACGGAGGACCTGTTCCACGGCCGTGTCAGCGCCGCGACCCGGCGCGTGCCTGTCGAGGTGAGGGCCAGGGCTGTTCGCAAGCTCGACGCATTGCAGGCCGCGCGAGCTCTGAACGACCTGGCGAGCCCGCCTGGCAACCGGCTCGAGGCCTTGGCGGGCTCGCTGGCCGGGTACTACAGCATCCGAGTGAACCAACAGTGGCGTATCGTGTTTCGTTGGCTCGACGGGGCCGCGCACGATGTCCGATTCGCCGACTACCACTGAGGAAGCGTCATGTTGCCCAGTCATCGCGTTGCGACCCATCCGGGCGAGATCCTGTTGGAAGAGTTCCTGGTGCCGCTGAACCTGTCGCAGGCCGAGCTGGCCCGGCACCTGGGGGTGCCCATCCAGCGGGTCAACGAGATCGTCAAGGGCAAGCGGGGCATCACGGCCGAGACCGCGTGGCTGCTGGCCGACGCGTTCCGGATGACGCCGGAGTTCTGGATGCACGCGCAGGCCGCATACGACCTGACTCTGACGAGGGACAAGCGGCGGCGCGTGGCTCCGCTGGTGCCCGAGGCGACCGTGAAGCTCGAAGAGCCGGGCTGACGGTGCCCGGGGTCGGATGACCCGAGCCGGTGGGGTCGCTGGACCCTTCGGTCGGGGCGGACGGGGCCGTGGGTCAGGGCGTGGCGCGGGCGGGGACGGGGACGGACGGCAGGGCGCGGGCGGTGCCCTCGGGCAGGACCCAGAAGGTGGCGGGGTCGACCGAGGCGGCGGTGAGGGCCGCGGCGAGGTCGGCCTGGGGGGCGTCGAAGGCCTCGTCGGTGAGGCGGAAGGTGCCGTAGTGGATGGAGAGGCTGTGGGCGGCGCGCAGGTCCAGGTGGGCCTGGACCGCCTCGGCGGGGTCCATGTGGACCTGCTTCATCACCCAGCGGGGGGCGTAGGCGCCGATGGGCAATAGGGCCAGGCGGGGCGGGCCGAGGCGGGCCGCGATGTCGGTGAAGTGGGGGCCGTAGCCGGTGTCGCCGGCGAAGAAGAGGGGGCCGGCGGGGGAGGCGACGACGTGGCCGCCCCACAGGGCGCGGTCGCGGTCGAAGAGGCCGCGGCCCGAGAAGTGCTGGGCGGGGACGAAGGTGACCCGGGCGGGACCGGCGGGGCCGGAGAGGTCGGTCGACTGCCACCAGGCCAGCTCGGTGACGTGGCGGACGCCGAAGGAGGCGAGCAGGGCGGCGTGGCCGAGGCCGGTGATCCAGCGGGCCTGGGGGTGCCGCTGGGCCAGGGCGCGGGCGGTGGCGGCGTCGAGGTGGTCGTAGTGGTTGTGGCTGAGCAGGACCGCGTCGAGGGGGGGCAGGTCGTCCAAGCGCAGGCCGGGGGGGCGGACGCGGCGGGGGCCGGCCCACTGGACGGGGCTGCAGCGGCGGGACCAGACCGGGTCGGTCAGCAGGTTCAGGCCGTCCAGCTGGACCAGCACCGTGGCGTGGCCGACGAAGGTGGCGCGCAGCTCGCCGGCGCCGACGCGGGCGGGCGGCGGCGGGCCGGGCGGGGCGTCGAAGGGCTTGGGCCAGGGGACCGGACGGCGGGTGACGGCCCACTTGACGATGTCCTTGAAGCCGGCGTGGCGGGTCGGGACCAGGTTCTGGTGGCGGTCAGCCATGGGGGGCCTCGGGCGCGGGCGGGGTGGGCCAGGCGAAGAAGCCGCGGGGGCGGTCGGTGATGCCCTCGGGGAGCTGGACCTCGGTGAGGGTGTAGCCCCAGGCGCGCCAGCGGTCCAGGCGGCGGCGGGTGATCTCGGCCACCATGGCGTCGCCGGACAGATCGAGGCGCTGGGCGTCTGCGCCCAGCAGGGCGCGCGATTCGCAGCAGGGCACGACGAAGAAGGGGGCGCCGCTGCGGTGGGCCAGGGCGGCGGTGTGGTCGGTCAGGGCGCCGCAGCCGTGGATGGCGGCGACCAGGGTGCGCGGGGTGACCGGGGAGGTGTGCTCGGCGCGGCGCTCGAGGTAGCGCAGGCGGCGCTTGAGGAAAGGCCAGCGGGGCGCGACCAGCTCGACGATGCGCTCGTAGCTGTCGGGCTGGCGCTTGTCGACCAGGGTGACGCGGGTCAGGTGGGGGTGGGTCAGGGCGGCGAAGACCCCGACCATGCCGTGGCCGGCGGCGACCTCGCACAGGGCGTCGACGCGGGGCAGCGCCGGGGCGAGGAGCTCGAGGGCGCAGACCGACTCGCAGAACTCCTTGAGGCGCACGGCGCGGCGGTTCATCACCAGGTGGGCGAAGACGTACAGCGGGTGCTGGCGGCCGAGCCAGCCGCGCACGAAGGCCGCCTTGTCCATGTTCAGGTGGTGGGTCGAGCGCAGGTTGCCCGGCGGCGGGGCGGGCGCGACGGCGTGCACGGCGGGGGGCCTCCTGGCGGGCGGGTCCGGGGCATGTTGGGCGCCGCGGCGGGCGGTGGCAAGGGGCGCGGCGGGCGCGGGCGGCGGCCAAGAGGGGCCACGGCTGGCTTCGAGCTTGCCGCGGTGTAGAATTCCTCTACACCCGTGGTCAGCGCCTGGGCAGGGAGATCCGGCGGGGCGAGGTCGCGGGCGCGGCCGGCGCGATGCAGCGGGTCGCCGGCAGGCTGGCACGGACCTTGCTGAAGCTCTAGGATGCTCCCTTCCCACCCCTCCGAGGTGACCCCATGATGTCCCGACTGCTCGCCCTCACCGCCGGGATCGGCGCCTTCGCCCTCGGCGGACAAGCGCTGGCCCAGACCTGTGTGACCGACGCCGACTGCGCCGAAGGCCAGGTGTGCCTGGCGACGCCGTGCGCCGCGCCCGACTGCGACCCCGACGACGCCGAGTGCGACCCGCCCGTGTGCGAGGACGTCTGCGTCGACGACCCGGGCGGCGTCCCGTGGTCCGAGTGCGCCAGCGACGACGACTGCGGCGCCGGCTTCGTGTGCGAGGCGGTCGGCGGGTCCGACTGCGCCTGCCCCGCCGGGGCCGACTGCATGGACTGCGAGCCCGAGACCTTCTACGGCTGCGTGCCGGCGCCCTGCCAGAGCGACGCCGACTGTGGCGAGGGCCTGGTCTGCCTGACCTTCGAGAGCGCGAGCTGCAGCGACACCGCCGAGCCGATGCCCGTCTGCGAGCCCGGCCAGGAGTGCGAGGAGCCCAGCGGCGTCCCGGCGCCGCCCGAGTGCGAGACCGAGACGGTCAGCTTCTGCGGGCCCAAGTACCTCGCCGCCTGCGAGGTCGACGGCGACTGCGGCGAGGGCTTCACCTGCGAGGTCGCCGAGGAGTGCAGCTGCTCGGGCGGCGGCGCGACCCCGACCGACCCCGTGCCCGAGCCGGGCCAGGACGGCGGCGACGCCGGCGACCCGATGCCGCCGCGCGAGTTCGACGACGGCGCTCCGCCCGAAGAGTGCGTGTGCGAGCCGACGGGCGAGAAGTACTGCCAGGCGCAGGAGATCGCCTGTGAGGACGACGCGGCCTGCCCGACCGGCTGGACGTGCGAGAGCTACCCCTCGACCCCCAGCACCTGCTGGACCGACGAGTCCGGCAACGTCGAGTGCGACGACGAGCAGGGCGTCCCGGCGCCGTCCGTCTGCGTGCCGCCCTACTACGGTGAGTACCCCGGCCCCGGCCAGCCCGGCGGCGTCCCGGTCGACGACAAGGAGACCAGCGAGCCGAACCGCCCCGACCCGACCACCGACCCCACCGACCCGACGACCGAGACCCCCGGCGAGAGCCAGGGCCCGGGCGCCCAGCCGACCGAGGCGACCGGCGGGGCGAGCGGCTGCGCGGGCGGCGAAGGCGGCCTGGGCGCGACGCTGACCCTGCTGGCGGCGCTGCTGCTGGGCGGGCTGGTGCGCCGCGAGCGGAGCTTCGGACGCCGCTCGTAAGCGAAGCCCGAGACTGAACCCGCGCCCCGCCCGGCCGCGCGGGCCCCGCACCCGGGGCTCGCGCCGGCTGGCGCGGGGCGCGGCGTTTCGAAGACCGCGGGGGGCGGAGGCGGCGCTGGGGCGGCGCGGGCCGGAGCGTCAGCGGGGCGTCGGCGCGGGGCGAGGCTGCAGGCGCGCGTCGGGGTTCTGCTCGAGGAAGCGCTCGAGCAGCGGGTCGGGCTGCACGCGGAAATGGCCGATGATGGGCCAGTCGGTCAGCCGGTGGTGGTCGGTCGGGCGCTTGTCGGCGGGGACGACGGTGACGACGCGGGGGACGCCCTTGGCGTCGCGGCGGTCGGTGACCAAGCCGACCATCGTCGGGATGGCGGCGCCGGGGTTGGGGGCCCAGAAGACGAGGTCGCCGGGCAGGAAGGCGGCGAGGCGCTCGGGGGTGTCGGCGGCCGTCGGGTGGGCGTCGGCGAAGGTCTTGACGAAGACGTGCAGGATGGGCAGGCGCCGGTGGTCGATGGAGGTGTCCGGGCGGGGACGACCCCAGATGTGCAGGGGATAGCGCGACGGCGTCTTCACGCGGTCGTGGTGGACCAGCTGCTGCAGATCGAGGCCCACGGCGCGCAGGCAGCGCACGACCAGATCGGGGGACGAGACCAGGTGCGCGCCGACGTCGCCCCAGGGGTAGTCCATCTTCTGATAGGTCTGCGAAAAGCGCGGGTTGCGGGCGACCTGGGCGTCGGCGCAGGCGACCAGGCGGGCCTGGGCGTCGGTGAGCTGGCCGGGCCACGGGGGCAGCTGCGGGACGTCAGGGTCGTGCTGCTCGGCGCCGGCGAGGACCTCGCGGACCACCTGGCGGAAGGCGCGCTCGCGCTTGACCCAGTCCTCGGGGTTCTCGAAGAGCGGGCTGAAGACCCAGTACCAGAGCCACGCGATGCCGCCGATGAGGGCCAGGCCGACGAAGAGGCCGGTCAGCGGGTGGCGGCGGCGCGCGCGGCGGGTGGGGCCGCCTTCGAGCGGCATCTGGGGCTCGCCCCAGGCGCTCATCAGCCGGCGACCCCGGCGGCGACCGACCAGCCGGCCCAGGGGGCGAGCCAGGCGAGGGCGACGACGAGCGCGGCGGCGGCCCAGGAGGCCCAGGGGGCGCGGCCGGTGGCGAGGGCGGTGAAGAGGCCGACGGCCATCAAGACCGCGCCGGCGAGCAGGGCGTGGGCGACGGCGGGGGCGAGGGCGGCGCCGGAGGCGAACAGGGCGCCGGCGGCGGCGACCAGCAGGGCCAGGGCGACGAAGGCCGGCAGGGAGGTGGTGGGGGCCGGGGTCGGGGTGGGCGCCGGGGCCGGGCGGAGGCCGCGGAAGGCGGCGAAGGCCAGGGCCAGGCCGAGGACGAGGCGGAGCGGGTCGACGGCGGGGCGCGAGGCGAGGCCGAGGGCGCCCTGGGGCGCGGCCTGGGACGTGAGGGCGAGGTGGCCGCCGGTGGCGAGGTGGAGGCGCTCGAGCGCCTGGGCGGGGTCGTCGACGGTCAGGGTCGCGCCGCCGAGGAGCTGGACCAGACCGGCGGCGCCGAAGACGGCGAGCAGGGCGGCGCAGGCGGCGAGGCCGAGGTAGCCGACGCGGGTCGCCTGGGCGTGGCGGGCGATGTGGCCGCCGAGCAGGGTCAGGGCGGCGAGGGCGAGCAGGGCCGGCAGGGCCGCGCCGAGCCAGGCCAGCGGGGGAGACAGGGGCACGGCGGCGGGCGCGACGACCGAGGCGAGGAGGCCGGTGCGGGCGTCCTGGGCGCCCAGGGTCCAGGGCAGCGCGCGGCCATCGGGAGCGAGCAGGACGGCGAGGCCGTCGGGCAGAAGGGCGGCCAGGGCAGCCACGGCGGCGACGGCGAGGGTGACGCGGACCGCGCGGTCCGGGCTGGGGCGGCGGGCGGCCCGGCCGGCGGCGTGCAAGGCGAGGCCCAGGGCGGCGCCGCTGAGGGCGGTGGCCACGATGACCAGCGGGTCCGTCAGCGCCTGTCCGGTCGGGGTGGCGGCGACCAGGACGGCGACCAGGCCGACCGGGAGGGCCAGCAGGGAGCCGGCGCCGACGGCGGTGGCGACGGCCAGCAGCAGGGCGGGCGCCTCGGGGGCGCCGCCGAGCAGGGACAGGGCGGTCGCCGACAGGGCCAGCAGCAGGGCGGCGGCGAGGCGGGCGCTGGACAGGCGGGCGGGTGACATCAAGCGGCGGCCTTCCGGGCGCCCGCGACCAGGCGCTCGAGCAGGTGGCGCGGCCGGCGCGCCCGGTTCCAGGAGGTCAGCGTGACGCGGGTGCCTTCGGCGGTCGGGGTCAGGCGCGCGGTCAGCTGGGGGACGGCGGCGAAGGCGAGCAGGCCCAGCAGGGCGAGGCCGAGGCCGGTCCACAGGAGGAGGCGGCCGGGGTGAGTGGTCAGGGCGACGGCGACGCGGGCGCTGGGGACGGCCGAGACGTGGAGCCCGGCGACCGGGGGCGGGGTGGCGTGGTCGGGAGCCGGGGCGAGCAGGACGGGGGGCTGGTCGGGGGCGCGCAGGACGACCAGCGGGCCGTCGGCGCCCTGGAAGGCGGTCAGGCGGCGGCCGTCGGGCAGGGCGTAGGTGCCGCCGGGCTCGGCGGTGAGGGCCTCGGGGCGCTCGGCGTCGGCGCGGCGCAGCAGGAGGCGGGCGGGGGCCTGGGGGTCGGCCGGGGCCGGGGCCTCGGAGAGGGGGCGCAGGGTGACGCCCTCGACCTGGGCCTGGGCGCCGGACCAGAGGTCGACGGTGGACACGCCCGAGGGGCCGCCGACCTGGCAGGCGCGGCGGCGCCAGGGGTCGGCGGGGTCGGCGTCCTGGCAGACGAGCTGGAGGGGCAGCTGGGCGTCGAGCCAGCGGTCGCCGTCGCGGATCTGGCCGAGGAGCTGGGCGTCGTCGGGGGTCGGGGCGCCGGCGAGGAAGGTGGCGCGGGCGTCGAGGCCGGTGAGGAGGTCGACGGCGTGGCCGGCGAGGGCGGCGGTGAGGCCGAAGGCGACCAGGATGAGGGGCTGCACGGGGCCGCCGCGGCGGGCGACGAGGTCGCCGGTCGGGCCGGGATCGAGGCCGCGGGCGGTCAGGCGCGGATCGAGGGCGGTCAGGCGGGCGGCGACGTCGGTCGGCGGCTCGGGGAGGAGGCCCTCGGCGATGGCGGTCGGGCCCGGGAGGGCGGCGGGGGAGGCGCCGCGGCGGGCGAGGACGAGGCCGGTGAGGTTGAGGGCGATGAGCAGGCCGGTGAGCAGGGTCGGCCAGGCGGTCAGGACGTGGTGGAGCTCGAGGGCCTCGATGGTGCGGGCGACCGCGAAGGAGAAGTGGGCGTCGAGCACGTCGCGGGTGGCGCCCTGCGGGACGAAGAGGCCGGCGAGCAGCAGCGCGGCCAGGGTGACGCCGAGGCCGGCCAGGGTGCGCGGCGAGGTGAGCGTGGCCCAGGCGAGGTGGGCGAGGTCGCTCGCGGAGGTGGCGGCCGCGGCGCCGGCGGCGGGGGCCGGGGCGGCGGTCGGGGGGGCGTTCTGGACGCGGGGCCGGGTGGGTGCTTCAGCCATGGCGCGGTCCATAACACAGGCAGGGGGGGCGAACCATCCGAGGAAACGGTCGCGGGGGGCGCTTTCGTTCGGGCGGCGGGCGCGGTATAGGCGCGGACATGGCGGACGCAGGGCGACAGCGGTTGGGGCGGATGGCCGTCGTGGGGCTGACGGGGGGCATCGCGTCGGGCAAGAGCACGGTGGCGGCGCGGCTGCGTGAGCGCGGGGTGCCGGTGGTGGACGCGGATCGGGTGGCGCGCGAGGTGGTCGAGCCGGGGCAGCCGGCGCTGGAGGCGATCCGGGCGCGGTTCGGCGAGGGGGTGATGCAGGCGGACGGGGCGCTGGACCGGGGGGCGCTGGGGGCGCGGGTGTTCGCGGACCCGGTGGAGCTGGCGGCGCTGAACGCGATCGTGCACCCGGCGATCCTGCGGCGGGTGGGCGAGCGGATGGAGGCGCTGCGGGGCGAGGGGCACCCGTTCGTGGTGTACGAGGCGGCGCTGATCCTGGAGAACCGACTGGCGCCGGGGCTGGACGCGCTGGTGGTCGTCATCGCCGAGCCCGAGGTGCAGGTCGAGCGGCTGATGGCGCGCAACGCGCTGGACGAGGCGGCGGCGCGGGCGCGGCTGGCGGCGCAGACGGACAACGCGACGCGGCTGGCGGCGGCGGACCTGGTCATCGAGAACCACGGGGACGTGGAGGCCCTGCGGGCGCGGACCGACGAGGTGGTCGAGGCCTTGCAGGCGCGGTTCGGCGGGATGTGACCAGCCCGGCCGGCTGGAAGCCGGCGATCCCAGCGGCGGCGGGTGCCGGGGGATGGCGCGGGTGCGGCCGGCTGGAAGCCGGCGATCCCGGGGCGGCGGGTGCCGGGGGATGGCGCGGGTGCGGCCGGCTGGAAGCCGGCGATCCCAGCGGCGGCGGGTGCCTGGTGATGGTGCAGGTGCGGGCCGATCCCGGGGCGGCGGAGGCCGTCTTGGAGTGCTCCAGCTTGCTGGAGCCCCGGCCCCGGCGGCTTGCCGCCGGGATCTGGCCGCAAACCCGGCGCAGCAAGCTGCGCCGATTCGGGGCTCCACCAAGGTGGAGCACTCCAGTTGGGCTTTCGCGACACCCGCTGCAAGCCGGCGATCCCGGGGCGGCGGAGGCCGTCTTGGAGTGCTCCAGCTTGCTGGAGCCCCGGCCCCGGCGGCTTGCCGCCGGGATCTGGCCGCAAACCCGGCGCAGCAAGCTGCGCCGATTCGGGGCTCCACCAAGGTGGAGCACTCCAGTTGGGCTTTCGCGACACCCGCTGCAAGCCGGCGATCCCGGGGCGGCGGAGGCCGTCTTGGAGTGCTCCAGCTTGCTGGAGCCCCGGCCCCGGCGGCTTGCCGCCGGGATCTGGCCGCAAACCCGGCGCAGCAAGCTGCGCCGATTCGGGGCTCCACCAAGGTGGAGCACTCCAGTTGGGCTTTCGCGACACCCGCTGCAAGCCGGCGATCCCGGGGCGGCGGAGGCCGTCTTGGAGTGCTCCAGCTTGCTGGAGCCCCGGCCCCGGCGGCTTGCCGCCGGGATCTGGCCGCAAACCCGGCGCAGCAAGCTGCGCCGATTCGGGGCTCCACCAAGGTGGAGCACTCCAGTTGGGCTTTCGCGACACCCGCTGCAAGCCGGCGATCCCGGGGCGGCGGCTGGGGAGGGGGCGGCCCGCTGGACGTCAGGCCTTGACGAGGCCGGCGCGGCGGAGCTGGCTCAGGACGCAGCAGGTCTCGAGGGGCGTGTAGGGGCTCGCCTTGATGAGCTTGGCGATGCTGGTCTTGCCGTCGATGCGGCCGAGCAGGGCCGCGACGCGGGTGGTGGCGGTGAAGGCCGTGGGCATCTCGGCGTTGGCGCTCGGGGTGGCGCGCTGGAGCACGACGTCGAAGGGGCCGATGAAGCCCTCGTAGAGGTTGAGGAGCTTGGCCTCGTTGAGGTCGAGGAACTCCTTGAGCTCGCCGCTGGGCTCGCCGCGGACCAGCAGGCGCTCGAGGGAGATGAGCGCGCCCTCGCCGTCGTTGATGGCCAGGAGCCAGAGCACGTCCTCGTACAAGAGGTTGGCGGTCTGGCGCGCGGCGTCGGAGGGCGCCCGCTTGCGGCGGCCCTTGCGCGGCGCGGCCATGCCGGGGTCGGCCCCGTCGGAGGTCATCGCGTCGGCGCCGAGGCCGGCGTCGTCGGTCGCGACCACGATCATGTCGGGGTCGACCTCGACCACCTCGTCGAGGTCGTGGACCTCCTCGATGTCGAGCTCCTCGATGCCCTCGGCCTCGGCGCGCTCGAACTCGGCGAGCCGCTGGGTCAGCGAGGCGATGAGGGCGTCGAGGTCGGCCAGCGGCGCCGCGACCTCGTCAGGCGAGCGCGGGTCGGCGGCGAGGGCGGCCTCGCGACGCGCCCGCGCGCCGGGATCTCCGAGCGCCTCGCCCAGCACCGTCTCGAATACCGTCGCCCTCACGACCCCCCATTCCCGCCGGCGCGCGGACGCCGGCTGCATCGACGGACGAGGTTGCCCCAGCGCGTCAAATCGCGCAAGGCGGCCGGCGCGAAGCGGGAGCCGCCGCGCATCAGGCCTCGGCGATGACGCGGTCCAGGATCTCGAGGGCGGCGTCGACGTGACCCTTCTCGACGATCAGCGGCGGCACGAAGCGCAGCACCTTGCCGGCGATGGCGTTGGTCAGCAGGCCCTGGTCGCGGCACTCGGGGACGATGGTCGCGCCCAGGTTGCGTTCGTCGGCCACCAGCTCGAGCCCGCGGAGCAGGCCCACGCCGCGCGTCTCGACGCACTTGCCGGGGTGCTTGTCGACCAGCGCCTGCAGCCCCTGCCCCAGGTACTCGCCGACCTCGAAGGCGTGGTCGAGCAGGCCGTCGTCGGCGATGGTGCGCATGACCTCGAGCGCCGCCCGCGTCGCCAGCGGGTTGCCGCCGAAGGTCGACGCGTGGGTCGCCGGCCCGAAGCCGAAGGCCACTTCGTCCGAGCACAGCATCGCCCCGATGGGCACGCCGCCGCCCAGGCCCTTGGCCAGGGTCATGATGTCGGGGGTGACCGCCTCTATCTCGTAGGCGAACCACTCGCCGGTGCGGCCGATGCCGGTCTGGACCTCGTCGAAGATGAGCAGCGCGCCGTGCCTGGTGCACAGCTTGCGCAGCGCCGGCAGGAAGCCCTTGGGCGGCAGGAACAGCCCGCCCTCGCACTGGATGGGCTCGACGAGCACCGCGCCGATGCGCCCCTCGGCCTGCTCGAAGGCGCGCTCGACCGAGGCGAGGTCGCCGAAGTCCGCGTAGCGGAAGCCCGGCATCATCGGCTCGAAGCCCTCGTGGTACTTGGGCTGGCCGGTCGCCGTCACGGTCGCGTAGGTGCGGCCGTGGAAGCTGTTGTTGAAGGACAGGAAGTCGGTCTTGTCGGGCTGCCTGGCGACCGTCTTCTGGTAGCGGCGAGCCAGCTTCAAGGCCGCCTCGTTGGCCTCGGCGCCGCTGTTGCCGAAGAAGACGCGGTCGGCGAAGGAGACGTCGGTCAGCCGGTCCATCAGGGCCAGCGCCGGCTCGTTGTGGTACAGGCTCGAGCAGTGGATGATCTTCTCGGACTGCTCGCGGATGGCCTGCACGAGGCGCGGGTGCGCGTGGCCGAGCGAGTTGACGGCGATGCCCGCGACCATGTCCAGGTAGCGGTTGCCGTTGCGGTCCCAGACCCACACGCCCTCGCCGCGGGTCAGGAAGATCGGCTGCTGGCGGTAGCTGGGCGTGTAGTGGGAGGACGCGCGGGCGAGCAGCTCGCCGGTGGTCTCGTCGGGGAAGAGGCTGTCGATGTTCATGGCGCCCTCCTGGGCGGACGACTTCAACGGGGCGCGGTCAGAGGATGTAGTTCTCGAGCTTGGGGTCCTCGATGACGTCCCTCAGCGCGGACTCCACGTACCCCTGATCGACCGTGACTGTCACGCCGTTCATGTCGGGCGCGTTGAAGGAGACCTCCTCGAGCAGGCGCTCCATCACCGTGTGCAGGCGCCGGGCGCCGATGTTCTCCTGGCGCTCGTTGACCGAGAACGCCATGCGCGCGATGGCGCGGATGCCGTCCTCGGTGAAGTCCACCTTGACGCCTTCGGTCGCCAGGAGCTCGGCGTACTGGCGCGTCAGCGAGTTCTCGGGCTCGCTCAGGATGCGGACGAAGTCCTCCTCGGTCAGGCTCTCGAGCTCGACCCGGATGGGGAAGCGCCCCTGCAGCTCGGGGATGAGGTCCGAGACCTGCGCGACGTGGAAGGCGCCCGCCGCGATGAACAGGATGTGGTCGGTCTTCACCATGCCATGCTTGGTGTTGACCGTGGAGCCCTCGACGATGGGCAGCAGATCCCGCTGCACGCCCTCGCGGCTGACGTCCGGCCCCTGCGCGGCGCCCTGGCGGCCGGCGACCTTGTCGATCTCGTCGAGGAAGATGATGCCGCTCTGCTGAACGCGCGTCAGCGCCTCGCCGACCACCTTGTCCTGGTCGACCAGCTTGTCGGCCTCCTGCGCGACCAGCACCCGCCGCGCCTCCTTGACCGGGATGCGCCGCCGCTTGGTCTTCTGCGGCAGGAACTGCGAGAAGGTGTCCCGCAGGTTGTTGCCCATCTCCTCCATGCCCGCGCCGGCGAACATGTCCAGCATCGGCATCGACGTCTCGGTCGACTCGACCTCGACCTCGCGCTCGTCGAGGTGCCCCTCGCGCAGCAGGCGCCGCAGCTTCTCGCGCGTCCCGCTCGAGGTCTCGCTCTCCTCGTAGCTGGGCTTGCGCCCCGGCAGCAGCAGCTCGAGCAGCCGCTCCTCGGCCAGCTCCTCGGCCCGCGCCTGCACCCGCTCGCGCTCCTCCTCCTGCACCAGCTTGATGGCCACCTCGGTCAGATCCCGGATCATCGACTCGACGTCGCGCCCGACGTAGCCCACCTCGGTGAACTTGCTGGCCTCGATCTTGATGAACGGCGCCTTGGCCAGCTTGGCCAGCCGCCGCGCGATCTCGGTCTTACCCACGCCCGTCGGTCCGATCATGATGATGTTCTTGGGCGAGATCTCGTCGCGCAGCTCCTCGGGGACCTGCTGCCGCCGCCAGCGGTTGCGCAGCGCGATGGCCACCGACCGCTTGGCCTTGCCCTGGCCGACGATGTAGCGGTCCAGCTCGCCCACGAGCTGCCGCGGAGTCAGGTTCGCGCTGTCGTTCATCACTGTCCCTCGCCCTTCGCCGGCCCGCCGATCTCCTCGATCGTCAGATTACGGTTGGTGTAGATGCACACGTCCGCCGCGATGGCCATCGCCTCCTCGGCGATGCGCCGCGCGTCCAGGTCGGTGTGCCGGATGAGCGCCAGCGCCGCCGACTCGGCGTACTTGCCGCCCGACCCGACCGCGATGACGCCCTGGTCCGGCTCGACCACGTCGCCCGACCCGGTCAGGACCAGCGTCTCGGTGGCGTCGGCCGCGATCATCATCGCCTCGAGCCGCCGCAGCGCCCGGTCCATGCGCCAGTCCTTGGCCAGCTCGACCGCCGAACGCCGCAGGTTGCCGCTGTAGGCCTTGAGCTTGGCCTCGAACCGCTCGAACAGCGTGAACGCGTCCGCCGTGCTGCCCGCGAACCCGATGACCACCTGGTCGCCGTACAGGCGCCGCACCTTCTTGGCGCCCGCCTTCATCACCGTGCTGCCCAGGGTCACCTGCCCGTCGCCGGCCACCACCACGTGCCCGTCCCGGCGCACCGCCAGGATGGTCGTGCCGTGCATCGTCGTCTCACTCATCGTCGGGGTCCTCGCTGGGGTCGTAGGCTTCGGGGGGTAGGTCGGGCTGGCGGTGGACGACGGCCCGGGGGTGCGCGGCGTCGTACACGCGCACGAGCTGCTCGACCGACACGTGGGTGTAGATCTGCGTCGTGGAGATGCTCGCGTGCCCCAGGAGCTCCTGGATATGGCGAAGATCCACGCCGCTGTCGAGGAGGTGGGTCGCGAAGGCGTGCCGGATGAGGTGCGGGTGGACGTGCCGCCCGGCGGCGCAGCGCAGGACCGCCTGGTCGATGATCCGGCGCACGCTGCGGTCGGTCAGCCGCCCGCCGCGCAGGTTCAGCAGCAGGGCGCCGTGGTCTCGCGAGTAGCCGCCGGCGCCCAGCAGCTCGCCGCGCCGGGGCAGCCAGGCGCGGATCGCCGCCGCGCAGCGCGCGTGGATGGGCACGTCGCGCGTCTTGCGCCCCTTTCCGGTCACGCGGACGCGCCGGCCGTCGAGATCCAGGTCGCGCACGTCCAGGCCGACCAGCTCGCCCACGCGCACCCCGGCCGCATACAGCAGCTCGAGGATGACCCGGTCGCGCAGCCCCGCCGCGCTGTCGCCGGGCGGCGCCTCGAGCAGCGCCACCACGTCGTCGACGGGCAGCGTCTCGGGCAGCGGGCGCCCCGCGCGTGGGTTGGCGATACCGTCCATGGGCGAGTCGTCCCGAGTCCCCTCGACCTGCAGCCACCGGAAGAAGCCCCGCAACGTGCTGAGCTTGCGGCTGACGGTCCGGGCCGCGTTCCGCCGCGCGAGGTCGGCAACGTAGGCACGCACCTCGTGGCGGTCAACGCGGGCCACGGCCTTGCCGCCGCGGTGCTCCTCCAGGAAGGCCGCGAAGTCGGCCAGATCCCCCTCGGTGGCGCGCAGAGTGTGCGGCGAGGCGTTCCTCACCGCGCGCAGGTGCTTCAAGTAGGCGCCCGGCGCGCCCGCGTCGGTCTCTTGGCTGGCTGTGGGCATCGCGTCGCCTCCCGCGCTCGGCGCGCGTATGCTATGCCCGTCGCGCGTCGCCGCCACGAAACCCACCCGCGGAGCCTCCGAGATGTCGATCTTCGACCGCCTCGCTCGCCTGGCCAAGTCCGAGCTCAACCACCTGGCCGACAAGGTCTCGCAACGCGCCCAACGTCACCCGAGGCGCGACGAGCAGGCCGCCCCCGAGGAGGAGGTCGAGACCGGCCCGCGCTCGGGCGCGACCAGCGGCGCCGGCGGCCGCTTCCCCAAGGAGATCCGCGACGCCTACGCCGCGCTGGAGCTGCCGCTGGGCGCCGACCGCGAGGCCGTCAAGAAGGCCTACCGCGAGCTGCTGCGCCGCTATCACCCCGACAAGCACCAGGCCGACCCGGCGCGCGCCGCGACCGCGACCGACCTGACACGCCAGCTGACCGAAGCGCAGCGCCGCCTGCTCGCCTGGCTCGAGGCCCAGGGCAAGTAGCGCAGGGCCCGCTCAGGGCGTCGCCACGCCGGTGCCCATCGCCCAGCCGAAGGTGATCCCGGCCGAGGCCTCGGACGGCTGGTCGGTCAGCCGGGTGTCGTAGCCGATCCACAACCCGACGTAGGGCCCCGTCCCGAAGAAGCCGCGGCGCTTGCGGCCGGCGGCGTCGAACAGCGCCAGCCCGGCCTCGGCGAAGGGGCTGGCCATGCCGAAGCCGAAGGCGCCGTCGACCCGCTCGAACTGCAGGAAGTGGGTGCCCACGCGCAGGTAGGGGCTGGGACCGTCGGCCAGGGCCGTCACGAACAGGTGGCTGCCGCCGGCGAGCTGCTGGACGTTCTCGGTGACGCGGGCGCGCGCCGACAGGCCGAGCCCCATCACGAAGGACGCGTCGCTCAGGCCGAAGCCGGCGTGGCCCTGCGCCTCGACGCCCAGACGCCCGGGGCGGTCGTCGAGCCCCGCGACGCCGCCGCCGCCCACCTGATAGAGCAGCCCGCAGCCGCTGAGCAGCGGCGCCGCCGCCCACGTGAGGAGCGCGCGTCTCACTTGGCCCCCTTGGCGGTCAGGGCGATGCGCTTGCGCGCCCGGTCGACCTCGAGCACCCGCACCGTCAGCCGGTCGCCGACCTTCACCACGTCGTGCGGGTTCTTCACGAAGCGGTCGGCCAGCTGCGAGATGTGGACCAGCCCGTCCTGGTGCACGCCCACGTCGACGAAGGCCCCGAAGGCCGTCACGTTGGTCACCACCCCCTCCAGCGTCATGCCCTCGCGCAGGTCCGCGATGTCGTTCACGTCGTCGCGGAAGGCCGGCGGCTCGAAGCGCTTGCGCGGGTCGCGCCCCGGCTTGGCCAGCTCGTCGACGATGTCGCGCAGCGTCGGCTCGCCCACCTCGTCCGTGACGTAGCGACCCGGCTCGATGCGCGCCGCCAGCTCGGCGTCGCCCACCAGCCGCTCCAGCGGCACCCGCAGGTCCTTGGCGATGCGCTCGACCACGCCGTAGCGCTCGGGGTGCACCGCCGACCGGTCCAGCGGGTGCCGCCCGTCGCGCACCCGCAGAAAGCCCGCCGCCAGCTCGAAGGCCTTGGGCCCCAGGCCGCCGACCTTCTTCAGCTCGGCCCGGCTGGCGAAGGCGCCCTTGTCCTGCCGGTGGGCCACGATCTTCTTGGCCAGCGAGGGCCCGACCCCCGACACGTACGACAAGAGCGGCGCCGACGCCGTGTTCAGCTCGACGCCGACCCGGTTCACCGCCGACTCGACCACCTCGCCCAGCTTCCTGGCCAGCAGCGTCTGCGACACGTCGTGCTGGTACTGCCCGACCCCGATGGCCTTGGGCTCGACCTTGACCAGCTCGGCCAGCGGGTCCTGCAGCCGCCGCGCGATCGAGATGGCGCCGCGCACCGTCAGATCCAGGTCCGGGAACTCGTCGCGGGCCAGATCCGACGCGCTGTAGACCGACGCGCCGGCCTCGCTGACCGACACCACGAGCAGGTCGTCCAGCCCCGCCTCCTGCTTCACGCGACGCACCAGCTGCTCGGTCTCGCGCCCGCCGGTCCCGTTGCCGACCGCCACCGCTTTGGGCCGGTGCTTGCGCACAAGCGCCGCCAGCTCGCGCCGCGCCCGCTCCTCGTCGCCGGCGCCGCGGAACGGATAGATGGTCAGGTGCTCGACGAAGCGCCCGGTCGCGTCGACCGCCGCGCACTTGCAGCCGGTCCGCAGCCCCGGGTCGATGCCCACCACCGGCTCGGCCCCGAGCGGCGCCGCCATCAGCAGGTTGCCCAGGTTCTCGGCAAAGACCTGCACCGCCTCGGCGTGCGCCCACGCCTCGACGTCGCCGCGCACCTCGGTCTCGACCGACGGGGCCAGCCGGCGCTTGAACGCCTCGCCGACGCCGGCCCGCAGCTCGCCCGCGAAGGGCGACCGCTCGTCCAGCCCGACGCGCCGCTCGATCCGCGGCAGCAGCCGGTCGGCCTCGACCTCGAGCTTCACCTTCAGGACGCCCTGCGCCTCGCCGCGGGCCAGCGCCAGGTAGCGATGCGCCGGCAGGCGGCCGATGGGCTCGGCGAAGTCGTAGTAGTCCTCGAAGGGCGTGCGCTCGCTGGCCTTGTCCTTGACCACCGCGCTGCGCACCACCGACTGCTTGGCGAAGACCTCGCGCACCATGGCGCGCACGTCGGCCCGCTCGCTGACGACCTCTGCCACGATCTCGCGCGCGCCGTCCAGCGCCGCCGCGACGTCCGGCACCTCGCGCGCGGCGTCGACGAAGCGGCGCGCCTCGGCCTCGGGGCTGCCCGTCCGCGGCTGCTGCAGGATGCGCTCGGCCAGCGGCCCGAGGCCCCGCTCGCGGGCGATGGTGGCCTTGGTGCGCCGCTTGGGCTTGAACGGCAGGTACAGATCCTCGAGCTCGGCCTTGGTGCGGCAGGCCTCGAGGCGCCGCCGCAGCTCGGGGTCGAGCTTGCCCTGCTCGGCGATGCTCTGCAGGACCGCCGCGCGCCGGTCCTCGAGCTCGCGCAGGTAGCCGTGGCGCTCCTCGATGGCGCGGATCTGGACCTCGTCGAGGCCGCCCGTGCGCTCCTTGCGGTAGCGCGCGATGAAGGGGACGGTCGCCTTGTCGGCCAGCAGGGCCAGCGTCTCGGCGACCCCGCGCTCGGGCAGGGCCAGATCGCGCGCGACCTGGGCGGCCAGATCCGGCCCTGGACGGGATGGGGAGGTGGGCTGCGTCATGCGCGCTCCCTACCCTCGCCGGGCCGAGACGGCAACCGCCTAGCGGATCTCTACGTTCTCGACGTGCAGATCCTCGCGCGGGACGACACGGATCTCGGCCTTGTGCTCGCGCTCGAGATCCGTCAGCTCGTCCTGGTACTCCTCGATGAGCAGCTCGGTGACCTTGGGGTGCGCGTGGATGCTCAGCTGCTGCTGGGGCTCGCGCGTCAGCTGCTGGCGGACGCGGCGCATCAGCTCGTCCACCACCACCCAGGCCGCCTTCAGGTAGCCCTGCCCGTCGCAGTACATGCACGGCTCGGTCAGCGTCGACACGATCGACTCGCGCACGCGCTTGCGCGTCATCTCGATGAGCCCCAGCTGGCTCATCGGCAGCACCTTGGTGGTCGCCTTGTCGGCGCTCAGCGCCTCGACCAGCGCCTCGTGGACGCGCTCGCGGTTGTCGGGCGACTCCATGTCGATGAAGTCGATGACGATGATCCCGCCGATGTCGCGGAAGCGCAGCTGGTAGGCGATCTCGCGCACCGCCTCGAGGTTCACCTCGAAGATGGTCTGCTCGAAGTTGGCCTTGCCGACGTTGCGGCCGCTGTTGACGTCGATGGCGGTCAGCGCCTCGGTGCGGTCGATGATGATGTAGCCGCCCGACTTGAGCCACACCCGCCGCCGCATGGCGCGGCTGATCTCCCACTCGAGCCCGAAGCGCTCGAACAGCGTGTCCGGACCCGACCAGGTCTCGACCGACTGCTCGAACTGCGGCATGAACCGCGCGACGAACTGCCGGACGCGCTCGGCCTCGTCCTCGCTGTCGACCAGCACCCGGTCGTCCTCGCTGGTCAGCAGATCCCGGACCGAGCGCAGGGTCACGTCGAGGTCCTCGTGCACCAGCTCGGGCGCCCGCAGCTTCTCGGCGCGCGTGCGGACGTCGTCCCACAGGCGCCGGAGGAAGGTCAGGTCCTCGCGCAGATCCTCCTCGCCCTGCCCTTCGGCGACCGTGCGCAGGATGAGCCCGCCGCTGTCGGGCGCGATGCGCTCGGCGATCTCCTTGAGGCGCGCCCGCTCGTCCGCGTCGCCGATGCGCCGCGAGATGCCCAGGTGCTCGACCGTCGGCAGGTAGACCACGTGCCGCCCGGGCAGGCTGATGTGGGCGGTCAGCCGCGCGCCCTTGGTGCCGATGGGCTCCTTGGCGACCTGCACCAGGATCTCTTGCCCGACCTTCAGCACCTCGGCGATGGGCGGGTACTTCTCGCCGCGCCCGGCCGCCGCCTCGCTGACGTCCTCGTCGCCGTCGGGCGTCGGCCCGCCGCCCCCCTCGTCGACGCCGACCGGCTTGTCCGGCCGCACGTAGTCGCCGACGAACAGGAAGCCCGTGCGCGACAGGCCCACCTCGACGAACGCCGACTGCATCCCGGGCAGCACGCGCACGACGCGGCCCTTGTAGATGTTGCCGACGAGCGTGCGCTCCTTGAAGCGCTCGAAGAACAGCTCGGTGGTGAGCCCGTTCTCGATGAGGGCGACCCGCCGCTCATCGGGGCGGCAGTTGATGAGCAGCAGGCGCTTCATGGTGGTCATTACTGGAACAACACGTCGAAGTTGCCCTCGGTGACCTCGATCTCTTCGCCGGCGGGCGTGCGCAGCGTCGCGCTGAACGAGCCGGTGAGGCGGCTGCCCGGCCCGTTGTTGGTCGCGAGGGTCAGGTCGTACAGGACGCTGCCGTGGCTGAAGCCCTCGGGGCAGCCGGGGGCGCCGCCGGCGACCAGGCCGCCGTCGTAGTAGCAGATCACCACGCCGACCTCGCCCTCGTCGGTGTCGGTCCACTTGCCGACGTTGAACTTGTCGATGGGGGCGATGTTGATCTCGAGCTTCCGGCCGCTGAGGCCGGCGCTCATCTTCAGGTTCTGGTCGACGGCGATGTAGTCGGCGCGGCCGTTGAAGTCGAACTTGGTCTTCACGCCGGCGAACTTGGCCTCGATGAAGGAGATCTTCTCGAGGGGCGGGATGAAGACCTCCTTGACGTCGGTGCCCGTGGTGTCGGTCGCCGCGGCGTCGTCCTGCACGTCCCCGCTGGTCGCGTCGCCCTCGGGCAGGTCGTCGACGCCGGCCACCTTGGCCTGGCAGAAGCCGCTCTTGCAGATCTGGGGCGAGGCGCAGGTCGTCTTCGTCTCGCCGGCGCCGATGGCGTCGCAGACGTAGCTGTCGTCGCCGTCGCAGCGGGCCGCGCCCGGGGCGCACGCGCGGTCGACGCAGGCCGCGGCGCCGTCCGTGTCGCCGCAGATCTGGCCTGCGCCGCAGGGCGTGGCGGTCCAGGCGCCGCCCTGGCAGGTCGCGAGGGTGTAGGGATCGCCGCAGCGGACGTCGCCGTCGGTGCAGGTCGCAGGCAGGCAGGCGCCGGCGGCGCAGACCTCGCTGGCGCCGCAGTCGCGGGCCGCGGCCTGGCTGCTGCCGTTGGCGCTGCACTCGACCAGCTGGCCGCCGGTGCAGCTGCCGGACGACGGCGCGCACTTGCCTTGGGCGCAGGCGCCGGAGGGGGCGCAGTAGCTGCCGGGCAGGCAGTTGGTGTAGGCCCAGGCCTTGCCGTCCTGGGCGCAGGTGGCGAGGGTCTGGCCGATGCACTTGCTCTCGGGCACGGTGCACAGGCTGGTGACGGTGGCGGGGGTGCTGGCGTCGCTACCGCAACCCGGGGCGGCGACGAGACACAGGGCCAGGGTCAGGGCGTAGAAGGTGCGGGCGGGGGCGCGGAATGGCGCGCGGGCGCGCGGGCTTCGAACGGGGGGCTGGGGTCGCATGCATCCTCGGGTCGGGGCGGGTGGCGTCTGCCGGCGGCAGCGCGCCCATCCAAAAGGCGCGCAAGGGTAACACGGCCGCGAAGCTCGGCGCAATGGGCTCGGCGCCGGTTACTAGCAATATCCATACCAAACATCCTTCGGGGGCTTGTCCGGGACCCGACCCGGTGTTAGCATCGGGGTCGTCTCGGTGAGTGAAGCACCCCGTACGCGGGGCTGGAGGTCGGAGTCCCGATGGAGCTGAAGCAGTACCTGAAGATGACGCAGCAGCTGGTGATGACGCCCCAGCTGCAGCAAGCCATCAAGCTGCTCCAGCTGTCGCGCGTCGAGCTGGCGGAGACGGTCCAGTCCGAGCTGCTCGAGAACCCGGTGCTCGAGGAGCACTACGACGGCGGCGGCGACGGTGGCGGCGGCGCCGGAGGCTTCGAGGACGCGACGTCGAGCGCCGTCCCCAGCAATGAGGGCCTGCGCGAGGACGTGACCTCGGCCACCGACAGCGGGCGCGACAAGCGCGACGACCTCGACTGGGAGTCGTTCGTCGAGAACTACAACCAGTACAGCTACGCGCCGGGCGCGGCGGGGCCCATCCGCTACGGCGACGACGACATGCCGACGCTCGAGCAGACGCTGTCGAGCAAGACGAACCTGTTCGACCACCTCGAGTGGCAGCTCGGCCTGGTCCAGCTGACCGACGACGAGCGCGAGGTCGCCCACAGCCTCATCGGAAACATCAACGATGACGGCTACTTGCACCCAGAGGCCGTCGACGCCATCGCCGAGGACGCCGGCATGGAGGTCGACGAGGTCGAGGCCGTGCTCGAGGTCATCCAGGAGTTCGACCCGGTCGGCGTCGGGGCGCGCAACCTCAAGGAGTGCCTGCTGATCCAGGCCAAGCACTTCTACCCGCACGAGGACATCGTCCACGCCATCATCGAGCGCCACCTCGAGAACCTCGAGAAGCGCAACGTGCAGGCGGTGCTGCGGGACCTCGGCCTCGAGGTCGAGGACCTGGCCGACGCCGCCTCGATCATCGCCAACCTCGAGCCCAAGCCCGGCCGCGGCTTCGGTTCGGACGACACGCAGTACATCACGCCCGACGTCTACGTGATGCGCGTCGGCGACGACTACATCGTCACGCTCAACGAGGACGGGCTGCCCAAGCTCAAGATCTCGAACTTCTACGAAAACCGCATCAAGGGCGGCGGGGCGAGCGGCGACGAGAAGAACTTCATCCAGGACAAGTTCCGCAGCGCGGTGTGGCTCATCCGCTCCATCCACCAGCGCCAGAACACCATCCGCAAGGTCACCGAGTCGATCGTGCGCCACCAGCGCGAGTTCCTCGACAAGGGCGTCGGCTACCTGAAGCCGCTCATCCTCCGCGACATCGCCGAGGACGTCGGCATGCACGAGTCGACCATCAGCCGCGTGACCACCAGCAAGTACGTCCACACCCCCCAAGGGCTCTTCGAGCTCAAGTACTTCTTCAACAGCCGCATCAGCAGCTCCACCGGTGACGACCTCGCCTCCGAGAGCGTCAAGCAGCGGATCAAGCAGATGATCGGCCAGGAGGACCCGAACAAGCCCCTCTCCGACCAGAAGCTCTGCGACATGCTGGCCGAGGAGGGGACCGAGATCGCGCGACGCACCGTCGCCAAGTACCGGGAGATGCTGGGGATCGCCCCTTCGTCCAAGCGCAAGAAGTTGTTCTAGTACTTCCCCCTGGAGCGGAGCCACCATGAAGATCAGCTATACGTTTCGCCAGATGGACTCGAGCGAAGGCCTCAAGGAGCACACCGCGAGCAAGATCGAGCGCCTCGGGCGGTTCGAGGATCGCGAGATGTCGGTGCACGTGATCTTCTCGCTGGAGAAGTTCCACAAGACCGTCGAGTTCCAGGTCTCGAGCTCCAGCGGGACGTTCGTGTCGAGCGAGACGCGCGAGGACATGTACGAGGCGATCGATCTGGCGATGGACAAGCTCGACCGGCAGCTCTCCAGGGACAAGGCCAAGCGCAAGCACCACAAGGGCCAGCAGCCGGCGACGCCGCGTGACGGCGAGGCGTTGCCCGCGGCCGAGTGAGGCACGCATGATGGATGGCCGTCGCCCCGGAGCGCGCTCGTGAACAGCCCAGCGGATGCACCGTCGCCTCGCGTCGAGGTGGTCGTGGTCAGCGGTCTGTCCGGCTCCGGCAAGACGACGGCCATCCACGCGCTCGAGGACGCCGGCCACTTCTGCGTCGACAACCTGCCGGGGCCGCTGCTCGAGACCTTCCTGCGCCTGGTCGACGACAACCCGGCCATCAGCCGCGTCGCCATCGCGATGGACGTGCGCGAGGCCAGCTTCTACCCCGACGTCGCGCGCCGCCTGGCCGAGATCCAGGCCGCCGGCTATCGCGCGCAGATCCTGTACCTGGACTGCAACGATCGCGTCGCCATCAACCGGTTCAAGGAGACGCGGCGACGCCACCCGCTGCTCGGCAGCGGCGACGCCAAGAGCCTCGACGAGGCCATCCAGATGGAGCGCGCCTGGCTCGAGCCCATCCGCTCGCTGGCCTCGACCGTCATCGACACCTCCGGGGCCAACATCCACGAGCTGAAGCGGCGGGTGCAGGCCCTGTACGGGGGCCCCTCGGCGCACCGGATGAACGTGCACCTGATGAGCTTCGGCTTCCGGCACGGGCTGCCGGCCGAGGCCGACTTCGTGTTCGACGTGCGCTTCATCCCGAACCCGTACTTCGTCGAGCACCTGCGCCCCGGCAGCGGCCTCGACGGCGAGGTCTCGGCCTACGTGCTGGCGCAGCCGGCCGCCGGACGCATGCTGGACCACATCCTGAACCTGCTCAGCGACGTGCTGCCGCTCGCCGAGGAAGAGGGCAAGCCCTCGACCACCGTCGCCATCGGCTGCACCGGCGGGCGGCACCGCTCGGTGGCCATGGTCGAGGCCCTGCGCGGCCGCGTCGCCGCCACCGGCCGCGACCCGCTGGTCACGCACCGCGACATCCAAAAGTAGGCCGGCAGAAGTAGGCCGGCAGAAGTAGGCCGGCGGAGGCAGGCCGGAGCGGGCGCGCGCGGGCCGAGGCAGCCGCGCGTTCGGACGAGGCCGTGGCGCCTGGTCCAGCCGGCCCGGATGACCCACCGGCTTGCCGCTGCGGCGGCGGTGGGTCAACATGCCGCCAACCTCGCCGCTGCGCTCTCCCCCGTCCCACGGGCCCCGATGGACACTCTCCAGAAAACCCTTACAATCCAGAACGAAAAAGGCTTGCACGTGCGGGCCGCGACCGTGCTCGCGCAGACGGCGAGTCGGTTCGCGTCCAGCGTCACCCTCGAGCACGGCGGCGAGAAGGCCAACGGCAAGAGCGTGATGAACCTGCTGCTGCTGACGGCGGCCAAGGGGACCCAGGTGCACGTGACGGTCTCGGGCGACGACGCGCAGGCGGCCATGGAGGCCGTCACGCAGGTCATCGAGAGCGGGTTCGGCGAGTAGCGTGGGACGGCACACGGAGAACCTGGGGACGGTGCTGCGGGGCGCGCGCGCTTCGCCGGGCATCGTTTTGGGCAAGGCCGTCCGGGTCGACCGGGAGACGGTCAAGGTCGAGCACGTCCGGCTGCCGGAGTCGCTGGTCAAGGCCGAGGTGAGCCGGCTGCACGACGCCGTGCAAGCGGCGGAGGCCGAGATCGACGAGCTGTACGGGTCGCTCACCCGCAGCGGCATGGGCCACGGCGAGCACCGGGGCCTGCTGGACGCGCACAAGATGATGCTGCGCGACCCGATGCTGCTCGACGACACGGCGCACCGGATCCGCGAGGAGCGCCTGAACGCCGAGTGGGCGCTGCAGCTGACCCTGCATCACCTGGGCGACATCTTCGCCAAGGTCGAGGACCCGTTCTTCCGCGAGCGCGGCAGCGACATCGCCCACGTCGGCGAGCTGCTGCTGCGCATGCTGGCGGGCGGGCGCGACGGCCAGGACACGCACGTCGCGGCGGGCAGCATCGTGGTCAGCCGGAACATCTCGCCGGCCGACGCGCTGGCCCTGGGGCGGCTGCCGGTGGCGGCGTTCGTGCTGGACAGCGGCACGCCGACCAGCCACACGGCCATCATCGCGCGATCGCTCGGCATCCCGGCGGTGGTCGGCCTGCAGAACGCGTCGGACCACATCGCCGAGGGCGACCAGATCATCGTCGACGGCGACGAGGGCGAGATCATCGTCCACCCGAGCGAGGACGAGGAGCTGCTGTACGAGCGGCGCGCGCGCCGGGCGCGGGTCTTCATGAAGACCCTGCGTCAGAACCGCGGGCAGCCGGCCGAGACGCCGGACGGGTCGCGCATGACCCTGCGGGGCAACCTGGACTTCATCGGCGAGGCCGACCGCATCCTCGAGTTCGGCGGCGAAGGGGTCGGCCTGTTCCGGACCGAGTTCCTCTTCCTCGACCGGCCGCAGCTGCCCAGCGAGGAGGAGCAGTTCCAGGTCTACGTCTCGGTGCTGCAGCGGATGAACCCGAACGTGGTCACCATCCGCACGCTGGACGTGGGGGGCGACAAGGTCCTGCCGGTCGAGCGCCTGAACGTCACCGCCTCGCCCGGCCTGCGCGCCATCCGCTACTGCCTGCACGACCAGACGCTGTTTCGCGCGCATCTGCGCGCGCTGCTGCGCGCCTCGGCCTACGGCAAGATGCGCCTGCTCATCCCGTTCATCTCGTGCATGTCCGAGGTGGTCGCGGTCAAGCGCATCCTGGCGTCCGTCCGCGCCGAGCTGCTCGACGAGGGCCACCCGGTCGCCGAGCACGTCCCCCTCGGCTTCATGATCGAGGTCCCCTCCGCGGCCCTCATCAGCGATCTCCTCGCCCGCGAGGCCGACTTCTTCTCGGTCGGCACCAACGACCTCATCCAGTACACGCTCGCGATCTCCCGCGACGACCCGGCGCTCGACTACCTCTACCACCCGCTCGACCCGTCGATCCTGCGCGTCCTGCGCATGATCACCCGCTCGGCCCACGCCGCCGGCATCCCGGTCGCCCTGTGCGGCGAGATGGCGGGCGAGCCTCGCTACGCGCTGGTCCTGCTGGCTCTGGGCTTCACCGAGCTCAGCATGAACGCCCGCTCGATCCCGCTGGTCAAGGAGATCGTCCGCCGCACCCCGATGGCCGAGGCCATCAAGCTGCTGCAGCGCCTGATGCGCGAGAGCTCGGTCGCCGAGATCACCGACGTCGTCGATTCGTTCATGGTCGAGCGCTTCCCCGAGATCATCACGCCGCGCATCCGCGGGGCCCCGCGCCACATGCGATGAGCGCCGCCCCCGTGGCCCCGCCCGACCCCCGGCCGCCGACGCCCACCGCGAACCGCATCGCCTTCTGGTTCGGCCCCCTGGCCGCGCTGGCCTGCGTCGTCGCTTCGCGCGTCGGCCTGCTCCCGGACGGGATGACCCCCGAGGCGATGGTGGTCACGGGCATCGCCGCCTGGATGGCCGCCTGGTGGATCTTCGAGGCCGTCCCCATCGCCGCGACCTCGCTGTTGCCGATGGTGGCCTTCCCGCTGCTGGGCGTCGCCCCGATGAAGGCCGTGGTGCAGCCCTACATGCACCCGTTCATCGTGCTGATGATGGCCGGCTTCATGGCCGCGCTGGCCATCGAGCGCTGGAACCTGCACCGCCGCGTCGCCATGCACGTCCTGGCGCGCGTCGGCACCTCGCCGCCGCGCCTCGTGCTCGGGATGATGCTGGCCATCGCCGTCATCTCGATGTGGATCTCCAACACCGCGGCCACGCTGATGCTGCTGCCCGTGGGCACGGCCCTGGTGCGCCGCGCCGAGCAGGACGCCGGCGAGACCGACCCCCGTTCGGTCCACCGCTTCGGGACCATCCTCTTTCTGGGCCTGGCCTACGCCTCCAGCCTGGGTGGCCTCGCGACGCCCATCGGCACGCCGCCCAACCTCATCTTCATGGCGACCTACGGCCAGCAGTTCCCCGATCGCCCCGCGCTCACCTTCGTCGACTGGGTCCTGTTCGCCCTGCCCCTGGTGGTCCTCCTGCTGCCGCTGGTCTGGCTGTACCTGACCCGCGTCGTCGCCCCGCTGCCGCCCACCCTGCGCTTCGGCTCGCAGGACGTCCTGCAGCGCGAGCTGCGCGCCCTGGGCCCCATGGACCGCGACGAGCGCGCCGTCGCCCTCGTGTTCGGGGCCATGGCCCTGCTCTGGGTCACCCGCCAGGTGCGCGTGGGCGACACCCTCCTCGGCTGGGCGCCTGCGCTGGGGCTCGACGGGCTGGTCGACGACGCCACGGTCGCGGTCCTCGGCGCCGTCACGCTCTTCGTCTGGCCGTCGCGCACGCAGCCCGGCGAGCGGCTGCTCGACTGGCCGACCGCCCGCCGCATCCCCTGGGACGTGGTGCTTCTGTTCGGAGGCGGCGTCGCCCTGGCCGGCGCGTTCGAGTCCTCGGGCCTCAGCGCCTTCGTCGCCCAGCTGCTCGCCGGCCTCGCCGACCTGCCTGGCCTGCTGCTCGTCCTGGCGGTCTGCCTGGTCGTGACCTTCTTGACCGAGGTCACCTCGAACACGGCCACGGCGACCATCCTGCTGCCGGTCCTGGCCGCCTTCGCCCGGGCCGCCGAGCTCGACCCGCTGGCCGTCCTGGTCCCGGCGACCCTGTCGGCCTCTTGCGCCTTCATGTTGCCGGTCGCCACGCCGCCCAACGCCGTCGTCTACGGCACCGGCCGCGTCACGATGCGCGAGATGGCGCGCGCCGGCGTGGCCCTGAACCTCTCGGTCGCCGTCGCGATCTCGGTCTACGCCTTCCTGGTCCTGTGACTACAGGGCTAGGCGCGCCATCACCGGCAGGTGCGTGCTGCCGACCGACGGGATCGCGGTGGCCGGGCCGACGACCTGCACCTCGTGCGAGACGAAGACGTGGTCGATGGCCCGCTCGGGCGCGCGCGCGGGGAAGGTCGGCTCGGGGTCGTCGCCGCCGGCGTTCTTCAGCGAGACCTCGAGCTGCCGCAGCACGGGGTCGTCCCAGGTCGTGCCGAAGTCACCCAGCACCAGGATGGGGCTGGCCTGGGTCTGCGCGTGCCGCAGGATGGCGGGGATCTGCGCCGCCCGGTCGACCTCGTTGACGCTCAGCTGCGTGACCAGCACGCTGACCGGCCCCTTGGGCGTCACCACCGTGCCCGACAGGATGCAGCGCTGCTCGTCTTTGCGTTTGGGCAGCCGGTGGCGCGTCCACGGCCCCAGCGGAAAGCGCGACAGCAGCGCCACGCCCAGCCCGGGCCGGTCCTCGGCCGTCGGCGCGGGGATGCGCTCGGGCGGCGTCACCCCCGGCCGCACCGTCAGCGCCGACGCGAACCGGAAGTGGTTGAGCCCGCTCGCGCGCGCCAGCTTGGCCGCCTGGTGCCCGCCCTCGCCCTCGAGCCAGTCACACCCCACCTCCTGGACGGCGACCACGTCGGCCTCGCCCATGAGGCCGGCGACGGTGGCCAGGTCGCTCTCGAGGCCCAGGTGGATGTTGTAGGTCATGACCGTGAATTCCATGGCCCTACGAATACCCCGGTTCGCGGCCCCGCGACAACCAGAGCAGAGCATACCGGCGCTCCCCCGTGACCGTCGTCGTCGCGGCCGGTGTGCACCGCGTCCGTGGGCGCCTCGCCGGGACCCGCGCCGGCCTCAGGCCGCCTCGGAGACGCCACGGCCGGCCGCGCCCGCCCGCCCGGCGCCCGGCAGCTCGAGCACGAAGCGGGTGCCCCGCGCCCCGTCCGGCCGGGGGCTCTCGACCGCCACCTGTCCGCCGTGCTCGGTGACGATCTGCTGGGTCAGCGCCAGACCCAGGCCGGTGCCGCCGCTCTTGGCGGTCACGAACGGCTCGAACAGGCGGTCGCGCACCGACGGGTCCACCCCCGGGCCGGTGTCGTCGATGGTCACCCTGACCCCACCCTGTCCCTCCGCGTCGCTCACGGTGAAGACCAGCCGGCGCTCGTCCGGCTGCTCGGCCATCGCCTCGACGGCGTTGCGGGCGATGTTCAGCAAGGCCTGCCGCACCTGGTCGGCGTCGGCGGGCACCGGCTCCCACCCCTGGCCCCGCTGGTCGACCAGCTCCCAGGCCACCCCCGCCGCGGCCAGCTCGCGGGTCAGGAAGGTCAGCAGCTGGCGCAGCACGTCGGCCACGTCGACCGGCGCCAGCTCGGGCCGCGGCAGGCGCGCGTAGCGCAGGTACTCCTCGGTGATGGCCTTGAGGCGCTGCACCTCGCCCTGGATGGCCTCGAGCAGGCTGCGCGCCTCGTCCGGGTCGCCGCCGTCCAGCTCCTCTTCGAGCATCTCGGCGTTCAAGCTGATGGAGCTGAGGGGGTTGCGCACCTCGTGGGTGATCTGCGCGGCCAGCTTGCCGATGGTGGCCAGGCGGTCGGCGCGCAGCAGCTCCTCGCGCTGGCGGGCCAGCTCGGCGTCGCGGGCGCGCAGCGCCTCGGCCATGGTGTTGAACTCGGCCGCGAGCTGCCCGATCTCGTCGTGCGAGGTCACCCGCACGTTCTCGTCGTAGTGGCCGGCGGCGATGCGGCGGGCGCCCTCGCGCAGGCGTCGGATGGGGCGCACCGTCAGCTGGCTGACGGCCAGCATCAGCAGCGACAGCAGCAGGGCCGCGCTGGCGATGAGGATGACGGCCAGGGTGGCGCCCTTCTCGTCGCTCTCGGCGCGCTCGTTCATCGCGCGGATGGGCAGCGCGAGGTCGCGCGAGGCCTCCATGATGGTCCGGTTGATGCGGCGCAGCGCGCGGATCATGCCGCGGGCCTCGGCCGACCCGGCGGTCAGGCGGCCCTCGTTGGCCCGCTTGACCGTGCGCCGCGTCAGCTGTTCGAAGAGGGCGCGGCTGGTCAGCTCGGCGCCGTCGGCGCCGGTCGCCAGCTCGGGCAGGTCCTCGGAGGCGACCGCCTCGACCAGCGCCCGCCCGGTCTCGAAGGCCTCGAGCTTGTCGACGATGCCCTCGAAGGCGCGGCGGTCGGAGGCGGCGACCTCGTCCGAGGCGGCCAGCACCTCGAGGCGCGCCCGGATGAGCGCCAGCTCCTCGAAGGGGTCCAGCGAGGGCAGCAGGCGCTGGAGCCACTGCGCGTCGGTCGAGCGCTTGAGCGTCAGGAACTCCTCGGGGGCGCGCACGCGGCGCGTCAGCTCCTTGAGCTGCCCCGAGACGGGGATGACCTCTTGCCAGATGAGCGTGACCGACTCGCGCAGCGCGTTCATCCGGTAGATGGTGAACGCGCACGCGGCCCCGAACGCGACGATGACGACCGCGAAGCCGAGGAAGATCTTTGTCGATACGCTGAGTTTCAAGCGGCCTTGAGCGAGATCACCCTTCGGTCGGCTTCCAGCGGATGATCGGGTTTCGGATGGCGCGGGTCTCGTCGAGGCGGCCGACCAGCGGCAGGTGCGGCGCCGTCTTGAGCTGCTCGGCATCCTCGCGGGCCGTCCGGTCGATGTCGAGCATCGCGCCGACGAAGCGGTCGAGCGTGGCCAGGCTCTCCGTCTCGGTCGGCTCGATCATGATGGCGTTGGGCACGCAGATGGGGAAGTAGACCGTGGGCGGGTGGAAGCCGCGGTCGATGAGCCCCTTGGCGATGTCGCGGGTCTCGACGCCGGTCGCCTTGCGCTGGTTGCGGTCGGTCAGCACCACCTCGTGCATGCAGGTGCGATCGTGCACGACGTGGTAGGCCTCGGACAGGCGCACGCGCAGGTAGTTGGCGTTCAGGACCGCCATGTCCGTCGCCTCGGCCAGCCCCTCGCGGCCCAGCTCGCGGATGTAGGTGTAGGCGCGGACGTGCATGCCGAAGTTGCCGAAGAACGCCTTGACGCGGCCGATGGTCTTCGGCCGGTCCAGGTTCAGGGTGAACCGGTCGCCGTCGCGCTCGACCCGCGGGACGGGCAGGTACGGCTCGAGCGCCGGCACGACGCCGACCGGGCCCGAGCCGGGGCCGCCGCCGCCGTGCGGGGTCGAGAAGGTCTTGTGGAGGTTGAAGTGCATCGCGTCGACGCCCATGTCGCCCGGGCGCGCGCGGCCGAGGAGCGAGTTGAGGTTCGCGCCGTCGCAGTACACGTAGCCGCCCTTGTCGTGGACGATGCGGGCGATCTCGGCGATGTGCGTCTCGAACAGGCCCAGCGTGTTCGGGTTCGTCACCATGATGGCGGCGACGTCCTCGTCCATGGCCGCGGCGACCGCCTCGGGCAGCACGATGCCGGTCTCGGACGACTTGATGGGCACCGTGTCGTAGCCGTTGAGCGTGCAGCTGGCCGGGTTGGTGCCGTGGGCCGTGTCGGGGATGAGGACCTTCTTGCGCGGACGCCCCTCGGTGGCCAGCAGGTGCGCGCGGATCATGTTGAGCGCGGTGAACTCGCCGTGCGCGCCGGCCGCCGGCTGGAGCGTGATGGCGGACAGGCCGGAGATCTCGGCGAGGTAGCGCTCGAGCTCCCAGTACAGCCGCAGGGCGCCCTGCGTCCACGACTCGGGGGCCAGCGGGTGCAGGTCGGAGAACCCCGACAGGCGCGCGACGTCCTCGTTGATCTTGGGGTTGTACTTCATCGTGCACGAGCCGAGCGGGAAGAAGCCCGTGTCGATGGCGTAGTTCTGCTGGCTCAGGCGCACGAAGTGGCGGACGACCTCGGGCTCGGAGACCTCGGGCCAGGCGGGCCGCTGCTTGCGGCGCAAGCCCTGGGGGATGGCCACCTGGGCGTCCGGATCGCCCGTCACCTGCTCGACCGTGCCCGGCAGGCTGCAGCCGACGCGGCCGGGGGCCGAGGTCTCGAAGATGAGCGGCTCGCGGAAGGTCAGGCCGCTGGTGGCGAGGGGCTTGAAGTCCGACATGGGAGGCTCCTGCACGGCGAAGGCGGCGGTCTCATAACACGAACGCCCGCGCGGGACAGCGCGGGCGTTCGGGGGAGATCACATTGTCTCGGTCGCTGAGGGCTCAGTGCCCGTGCGAGTCGCCGCCCGGACGGCCCGGGCGCTCGCCGTGCGCGCTCGGCGGCGGCGGGTCCGCGATCATCTTCTCGATCTTGGCCTCGCGCTCGAGGTCCTGCAGGAGCTTTCGGCGCTCCTGGAAGAACTTCTTGTTCTTCAGGCTCTGCACGATCTGGTCCTTGACCTCGTCGAGGGGCTTCTTCCGCTCCTCGCGCTTGTCGGTGACCTTGATGATGTGGAAGCCGAAGCGGGTGCGGATGGGGCCCGAAACGTCGCCCGGCTTCATGTTGAAGGCCGCCTCCTCGAACTCCTTGACCATCTGGCCCTTGCCGAAGAAGCCCAGATCCCCGCCCTTGGGCGCCGAGGGACCCTCGGACGAGGCCTTGGCCAGCTCCTCGAAGTCCTTGCCGCCCTTGAGCTCCTTCTGCAGCTCCTTGATCTTGCCGAGCGCGGCCTCCTCCTGCTCCTTGGTCGGGTTCTCGGGGAGCTTGACCAGGATGTGGCTGGCCCGGACGCCGGCCTTCTCGACGTAGAACCGCTCGTTCTTGTCGTAGAAGTCCTTGGCCTCGGCCTCGTCGACGCCCAGGTTGCCCTTGGCCTCGATGAGCTTCTCGAGGGCGCGCTTTTCGTGCAGGCGCTCCTTGATCGACTCGACCGACACCCGGCCGTGGCGCAGGTAGTTCTGGAACTGCTCGTCGGTCTGGAAGCGCTTCTTGTACTCCTCGAAGGCCGCGTCGATCTCGCCGTCCTCCACCTTGATGGACGCCTTCTCGACGGCCTGGCGGATGAGCTCCTTCTCGATGAGGCGCTTCAAGATGTTCGACTCGATGCGCGCGAGCCGCTCGGCCGGGATCTTGGCGTTGCGCGCCGTGATCTTGTCCAGCTCGGCGTAGAACACCGCCGCGTCGATCGGCACCTCGTTCACCTTGGCCACCGGACCGGTCAGGCGCTCCTTGGCCTCGGGCGCGGCGGTCGGCGCGGTGGTCGCCGTCGGGGGCTCGGTGTGCTCGTCCGGCTTCGCCTTCGCGGTGCCCGGATCCGCCGCGGCGGCGGCCTTGGGATCGGCCTCGGCCGGCTTGGCGGCCGGCTCGGCCTTCTTTCCGCAACCGGCTACGCCGACGAGCATCGCCACCGTGCAGCCGATGGTGATGAGGGTGCGGTTCATGCTTGCTCCTTACCTGTGATCGGTTCGCGGGAGGCCGCCCTGGGCCTGCCGCCAGAGGGCGATCGGCACGTCTCCACGAGCGAAGACGAGGCCATTGAACGCCAGGAGGTCGATGAGTTCTTCCCGAAGCCCGTCCGCCCGAGGCGTCGCCGGGTCAGCCGACGTGTCGGAGCCCCGAGGGACGCCGACGGCTTGGCCGCGCAGCATCTTAGTGAGGTGCCCACCCGTGTCAACGCACGCGCGGGACGCGTCGGCCCCGGCGAGCAGGGCTCCCACCCACCAGGCGACGTCGCCCAGCACCGTCCCGGTGACCCGGTAGCCCTCGACCAGCCCGTCCACGACCCGCTGCGCGAGGTCGGGCGCGAGCGCCGGGGGCGCGCCGAGCCGATGGCCCGACAGGACCTGGGCCAGGGATGTGAGCGTGGGGTCGACAGGGTCGTTCGCCTCCGACAGAGCCGTCGCAACAACACGCGCGCGCGTCAGAAAGTTCATCAGGTGCCCACCCGGCTGCGCGTCGACCTCCGGCAGGTGCCAGGCGTCCCGCGCCAGGAAGCGCTCGGCGGGCCCGTGTCGCGCGGCGAGGTCGGCCCAGGTCTCGGTCACCGGCCCGACCAGCGCGGCGATCAGCGCGGCCGTCGACTCGGCGCCCCTGGCCGCCCCGACCATCCTCTGGCGGGTCGCCTCCCAGGCCTCGCGCGCCCAGACGTGGTCGGGCCCGACCGGGATCACCTCGGCCCCCGCCGCCAGCCGCTCGGTCGCCCGCGGCGTGTCCAGCCACCCACCCTCGGCCAGCGCCGTCACCCGCGCGTGGACCGCCAGCCGCGGCGCCTCGAGCGTCTGCACCAGCTGGGCGGGCCACACCGGCGCCAGCGCCAGCGCGGCCACCAAACGGGCCTCGAGGTCGTCCAGCCCGCGCCGCCGACCCAGCGCCTCGTCGACCAGCGCCGCGGCCTCGACCCGCACCCCGGCCCGGAGCCCCGGCACCTGCGCCCGCAGCCTCAACGTCCCTCGCCCTCCTCAATGAGCACCATGTCGTTGCGGTGCACCACCGGGTCCACGCCCTCGACCTGCAGGATGTCCGCCGCCTCGGCCGTGCGACGGCCCGCGATGCGCGCCAGCTCGGCGTGCCCGTAGCCGACCAGGCCGCGCGCCAGCTCGCGCCCGTCGGGGCCGACCACGCTCACGGCGTCGCCCCGCGAGAACGGCCCCCGCGCCTCGGTCACGCCGATGGGCAGCAGGCTGGATCCGCGCGTGCGCAGCGCCTCGGCCGCCCCGGCGTCGACCACCACCGTCCCGTGCACCTTGCTGAGAAAACCGATCCAGTGGCGCCGCCGGCCCACGCGCTTGGGCCGCGCGTGAAAGCGCGTACCGACCAGCTCGCCCGCCATGAGGCGCGTCAGCACGTCCGGCGCCGATCCGCGCGCCAGGATGAGCGGGATGCCCGCCTCGACCGCCAGGTGCGCCGCCTCGATCTTCGAGGCCATCCCGCCGGTCCCCAGCTGGCTGCCGGCGCTGCCCGCCATCGCCCGCACGTTGGCGTCGATGGCCTCGACCTCGTGGATGGGCCGCGCGCCCGGCGTCGTCCGCGGGTCGGCGTCGCACAGCGCGTCGACGTCGCTCAGCAGGACGACCAGGTCCGCGTCCACCACCGTCGCCAGGGCCGCGGCGAGGCGGTCGTTGTCGCCGAAGCGCAGCTCCTCGGTCGCCACGGTGTCGTTCTCGTTGACGATCGGCACGGCGCCCATCGCCAGCGTCTCGAGCAGGGTGTGGCGGATGTTCAGGAAGTGGCGCCGGTGGCTGATGTCCTCGTGGGTCAGCAGGATCTGCGCGCACGGCACGCCGAAGCGCCCGAACAGCGCCTTGTAGCGGCCCATGACGTCCGCCTGGCCGACGGCGGCCAAGGCCTGCTTGCGCGCCAGCTCGCGCGGGCGCTCGCTCAGCCCCATCGAGGCCATGCCCAGGGCGACCGCGCCGCTGGTCACGACCGCCACCTCGTGGCCGCGCTCGCGGAGCGCCTGCATCTGCAGGACCAGCCCCTCGAGCTCGGGCGCGACGACGGTCGTGCTGCCCAGCTTGACGACGATGCGCCGCGCGGCGCGGAGGTCGCGCGTGGTCACCGGGTCACGACTCGCGCGAGATCTGGGCGCCGAGCTCGCGCAGCTTGTCGTCGATGCGCTCGTAGCCGCGATCGATCTGCCGCACGTTGTAGATGGTCGAGGTGCCCTTGGCGGCGAGGCTGGCGATGAGCAGCGACATGCCGGCGCGGACGTCGGGGCTCTCGAGGCGCGTGCCGTACAGCTGCGACGGCCCGACGACCACGGCGCGGTGCGGGTCGCACAGGATGATGCTGGCGCCCATGGTGGTCAGGGCGTCGGTGAAGAACATGCGGCCCTCGAACATCTTCTCGAAGAACAGCACGGTGCCGTGGCACTGCGTGGCGACCGTGATGAGGATGGACATGAGGTCGGTCGGGAAGGCCGGCCAGGGCGCGTCGTCGATCTTGGGGATGGCGCCGTGCAGATCGCTGCGGACCTTCATCGGCTGGCCCGGCGAGACGCGGACGCGGTCCTCGCCGACCTCGGGGCAGATGCCGAGCTTGGCGAAGGTGTGCAGGATCATGCGCAGCTCGCCGGGGCGCACGTCGGTGATGGTGATGTCCGACTGCGTGATGGCGGCGAGGCCCATGAAGCTGCCGATCTCGAGGTAGTCCGGGCCGATGGTGTGGGTCGTGCCGTGCAGGCGCCCGGCGCCGGTGATGCGCAGCGAGCTGGTGCCGATGCCGGTGACCTCGGCGCCCATGGAGACCAGCATGCGGCAGATGCCCTGCACGTGCGGCTCGCAGGCGGCGTTCATCAGCGTAGTCGTGCCCTTGGCCAGGGCGGCGGCCATGATGATGTTCTCGGTCGCGGTGACCGAGGCCTCGTCCAGGAAGATCTCGGTGCCGACCAGGCCCTCGTCGGTCGTCAGGTGATAGCCGTCGTCCAGGGACAGGCGGCCGCCCAGCGCCTCGAGGCCCAGAAAGTGCGTGTCCACGCGGCGGCGGCCGATGACGTCGCCGCCCGGCGGGGGCAGGGTCACCGAGCCCATGCGGGCCAGCATCGGCCCGGCGAACAGGATGGACGCGCGGATGCGGCGGCACAGGTCGGGGTCCAGGGTCGTGCCGGTCAGGCTCTCGGCGGTGATCCGGACGGTGCCGGGGGCGAGGCGCTCGATCTTGCAGCCGATGCTCTCCATCACCTCGAGCATGACCCGCACGTCGACGATGTCCGGCAGGTTCTTGAGGATGACCGGCTCGCTGGTCAGCAGGCAGGCCGCCAGCGCCGGCAGGGCCTCGTTCTTGCTGCCGCTGGGGCGGACGGTGCCGGACAGCGCGCGGCCGCCCTCGATGATGAACTTGTCCAAGCTGGCCTCCTAGCCCGGCGTGGGACGCCGAGGCGACTGTAATCTGGCTCGGTTACGGCGTCACGAATCGGCGCCCGGGCCGAGGACGCCGCCGCGCACCGTGAACACGCGGGCGGTCTCGTCGGTCCGCCCGACCTGCACCCAGCGGCGGTCGGTGGTGGTGATGAAGACCTGGCCGCCGGCGCCGTCGAGGTAGCTCATCAGCTGCGCGTTGCGCGTGCGATCGAGCTCGCTGGAGACGTCGTCGAGCAGCAGGACCGGGAAGACGCCCAGCGCCTGGGCGATACGTTGCATCTCGGCGACCTTGAGGGCCAGCACGAAGGCGCGGTGCTGGCCCTGGCTGGCGAACTGGCGGACCGGGCGACCCGCCAGCGAGAAGTCCAGGTCGTCGGTGTGCGGACCGCTGGTCGTGTAGCCACGCCGCAGGTCCGTGTCGACCGTGGCGGCGAGCCGCTCGGTGAAGGCCGCCTCGAGGGCCTCCTCGTCGGCGCCCTCGCGCGCGCCGGGCAGGCCGACGTAGCGCAGGTCGCCCTCGAGCTTGCCGCCGGTCATGTCGCTCAGGACACGCTCGAAGAGCGGACGGAAGCTGTCGACGTAGGTCAGCCGGCGCCACAGGACCCGCGCCCCGCGCCGCGCCAGCTCCTGGTCGAACGAGGCCATCAGCGCCGGATCGACCGCGCGGCCGCCGGACTGCTTGAGCAGCTTGTTGCGGCTCTTGAGGGCGGTGGCGTAGGCCCGCGCCTCGTCGAGGTAGGCCGGCCACACGCCGAAGACGGCCCGGTCGAGCAGGCGCCGCCGCAGGGCCGGCCCCTCCTTGGTGACCGCCAGGTCGTCGGGCCCGAACAGGACGACGTTGAGGTGCCCGAAGAAGCTCGACAGGCTGGTGACCGCCTTGCCGTCCAGCTCGGCGCGCCGGCCCTTGGCCGAGATCTCGACCGCGATGGTCCGGGTGACCTCGCGTCGGACCGCCTCGCCCCGCACCAGCGCCGTCGCGTGACCCCAGCCGATGAGCTCGGCCGAGCGGGCGTCGCGGAAGCTGCGGAAGGTGGCGAGGAGGTAGATGGCCTCGAGGAGGTTCGTCTTCCCCTGGCCGTTGTCGCCCTCGAGGATGTTGAAGCGCGGGTGCGCCTCGAGGGCGACGTGGTCCAGGTTGCGGAAGCGCTCGCAGGTGAGCCGGAGCAGCTGCACGGCCGTCGATCTCTCCGGCTGACGCGGACGGGGCTGGGGGACGCTCGGGCGAGCGTCAGATACGCATCGGCATGACGACGAAGAGCGCCCCGGGCTCGGCCGGCGACGACAGGACCGAGGCCCCGTACTCGTCGGAGAACTCGAGGACGGCCGTCTCGCCGCGGATGACGTTCAGGACGTCGAGCAGGTAGGTGTAGTTGAACCCGATGACCATCCCCTCGCCGTCGTAGTCGACGTCGAGCTCGTCGCGGCCCTCGCCGTAGTCGGGGTTCGAGGTCGTGAAGGCGAGGCGCCCGGGCTGCAGCTCGAGCTTGATGATGTAGGTCTTGTTCGAGGTCAGGATGGCGATGCGGCGGATGGCGCTGAGCATCCGCTGGCGATCGACCGTGATCTTGATGGGCGACGAGGCCGGGATGACGCGCTGGTACTCGGGGTAGTTGCCCTCGATCTGGCGCACCGTGAAGGTGGTCCCGCTGGCGCGGAAGAGGATCTGACCGCGGGCGAAGCCGACCTCGACCACGCTCTGGTCGTCGTCGAGCAGGCGGCGGAGCTCCTGGACGCCCTTCTTGTGGACGATGGCCTCGTGGGGCTTGCCGTCGTAGCCCTGCGCCTCGGTCTCGAGCTCGACCTTGGACAGGCGGTGGCCGTCCGTGGAGACGGCGGTCAGGCGGGCGAGGCCCTCCTCGCTGCCGGCGCCGACCTTGAGGAAGACGCCGTTCAGGTTCATGCGCGTCTCGTCGTCCGAGATGCTGAAGGCGGTCTTCTCGATGAGGTCCTTGAGCGTCCCGCGCGGGATGCCGATCCAGGTGACCTCGGAGGGGGTGGTCACGTCGGGGAAGTCCGACGCCGGGATGCCGGCCAGCTTGAAGCGGCTGCGGCCGGCGGTGACCTCGGCCCAGTGGTTGGGCTGGATCGACAGGCGGATGCTGGCGTCGTCGAGGCTCTTGACCACGTCGAACAGGCTCTTGCCGTTGACGCAGGCCGTGCCCGCCTGGAGCACCTCGCCGGCGACCTGGGCCTGCACGACGACGTCGTAGTCGGTGCCGACCATCTGGAGCCCCCCGTCGGTCGAGGCGAGCAGCAGGTGGCTCAGCACGTTCACCGTGCTCTTCTTGTCGACGACACCCTGGGCCTTCGACAGCGCGCCGAGGAAGGTGCTGCGGTCGAGCTTCAGCTCCAGCATGGGGACCCTCTCTTCAGAGACTCTTCATCATCAAAGGAGAGCCTCCATAGCAGATCCCAGAAGAGAAAGTAAGGGCTGTGGGCGGTGTGGAGCGGCGCCGGAACCACCCGTAAGCCCGAGACAATCGGGATCCTTTTCCCCGGGGATCGCGCGATCGATCCACAGGGGGACTTCCTGTGGATGACGCGGAGCGTCACGTCGCCCACCGCTCCTCCACAGGGCCGTCACCAGGATGTCAACGCGTTGTCCACGGGGGCCTGTGGATCATCGGAGAAAGTCCCCAACGGACTGGGAAATCTTTCGCTCGGACTCCGAACGCAAGAAGGCCGATCGCGCGGGGGGCGCGTCGGCCTCGGGTGACCGCCGTCGGAGGGCGGTCGGCGCAGGTCGTCCGGCGGGACGCGGGGGTCCCGTCGGCGGAGTCACGCCACGGCTGGCAGGTGGATCAGTGCGTCAGGCCTCGCCGGAGCCGCTCGATGCGGGCCTTCAGCTCGGGGTCGGCCTCGCGCAGCAGCTCGATGCGCTTCAAGGCGTTGATCACCGTGGTGTGGTCGCGCCCCCCGAACATCTGCCCGATCTGCGGCAGCGAGCCGTCGGTCAGCTCGCGCACCAGGTGCATCGCCACCTGGCGCGGGACGGTGATGTTGCGGTGGCGCTTGGGGCCCTTGAGATCGTTGACCGTCAGCCGGTAGTCGGCGGCGACCGCCTTGATGATGGCGTCGGGCGAGACGCGGCGCGCCTCCTCGCTGACCAGGTCGCCCAGCACCTCTCGCGTCATGGCGATGGTGATGGGCGTTCCGAAGATGCGGGCGGTCGCCTCGAGGCGCATCAGCGCCCCCTCGAGCTCGCGCACGTTGGCCACGATGTGGCGCGCGAGCAGCATCGCGACCTCGTCGGGGAGGTCGCAGCCGTCGGCGTCGGCCTTGCGCTTCAAGATGGCGACCCGCGTCTCGAGCCCCGGCGGCTTGACGTCGGCGATGAGGCCCCACTCGAGGCGGGACTTCAGGCGATCCTCCATGTCGGGGATCGTGCGGGGCGGCTGGTCGCTCGTCAGCACGATCTGGCGGTGCGACGAGTGCAGCGTGTTGAAGACGTGGAAGAACTCCTCCTCGGTCCGGTCCTTGCCGGCGAGGAACTGGATGTCGTCGACCAGCAGGAGATCGCACTCGTCGCGGTACTTGCGGCGGAAGTCGTGGACGCTGTCGGTGCGGATCGCGTTGATGAAGTCGTTGAGGAAGGTCTCGCTGGTGACGTAGCGGATGCGCGCGCGCGGGTTGCGCTCGGCGACCTCGTGGCCGATGGCGTGGAGCAGGTGCGTCTTGCCCAGGCCCACTCCCCCGTAGATGAAGAGGGGGTTGTAGCGGGTGCCGGGTCCGTCGGCGACGGCGCGCGCCGCGTTGAGCGCGAACTGGTTGGTCGGGCCGTCGACGAAGCTCTCGAACCGGTAGCGGGCGATGAGCTCGGGGCGCGGCGTCGGGGCGGCGGGCGCGGTGATCGTCGGCCCGGACCGGTCGGCAGGCGACGCCGGCGCCAGGGCGGCCGCCTGCGCGTCGTCACCCGGCGTGTCCCAGACGATGCCGTAGTCGGCCAGGCCCTCGCCGGCGAGCGCTTCGGCGATCGTTGGAAGCAGGTGCTCCTCGAGCCAATGCGCGTGCGACGCGTCGGGGACGCCCAGCACGATCTCGCGGCGCTGGTGATCGACCCGGTGGCACACGATCGGGGCGATCCAGTGCATGTAGTCGTACGGTTGAATGGTCGACTTCAGCTTGTCGACCGTTCTTTCCCAGACGTTCAAAGGAGAACCCTTTCACTCGACGGACATGGACGGACGAGGCCATCGACCGCAGCTGCGGACCATGGCGAGCTCCTCCGTGACGTGGCTGGCGCTGTCCATGCAAAGACGATCGCGAGCGACCGCACGCATCTCCCCGGACAGGCGACGCACGACACGGAGCTATTCGAGGCGACGGGTGGGTCGACGCGACCGAGCGCGGCGCGTGACCAGCTTGGTGAGGGGTAGCAGACGGTTCGGGAGGTCGGCAAGGGGCCCCGCGCCCGGGCGTGGTGACTTCGGGGCGAACCCCCGGAGATCGGGGCCGAATCGGGTTCACGGTGGTCGGGGGGTCGGGCCCGGTGATCCCCAGGTCGGATCCGCCAGCGTGGATCGCTCAACGATCCCGGGCGGTTACGGTGGGGCCTCCGCGGCGCCTTTCTTCTTGACAGCCGGGCGAGGGGCGTGGTTAGTGTCGCCGCCTCTTTTGCCCCGGCGGCCCCCGACCGCCCCATCGAAGTCCCGGAGGACGCGGTGTCCAAGCGCACGTACCAGCCGAGCAACCGCAAGCGCAAGAACAAGCACGGGTTCCGCGAGCGCAACTCGACCCACTCGGGTCGCAAGATCCTGGCCGCTCGCCGCCGTAAGGGCCGCAAGCGCCTGACGGTCACGACGCCCAAGAAGTGATCCCGCCGGGTGGGGTGGAGTCCGATCGGCCCAGCCATCGCTTCACACCCGAGCAACGCCTCCGCAAGCGCCGCGAGTTCCTCCGCATCCAGGACCGCGGCCGGCGGATCCACGGCCGACGCTTCATCTTCTCGATCCAACCCGGCGCCACCGACAAGGCCCGCATCGGCATCACGGTCTCCCGAAAGGTCGGCAACGCCGTCGTCCGAAACCGGATCAAGCGCTGGGTCCGCGAGGCCTTCCGCCAACACCCGGAGCTGTTCCGATACCCCATCGACGTCGTGATGACGGCCAAGCGGGGCATCGAGGACTTCAGCTACGCGGCCGTTCGGGACGAGCTCATCGATGTCATCACCCGCTACTACGAGTCGCCCGGCGAGGGCCGCCACCGCGGTGGTCACGGCCCTTCGCGCGCTCGACGCGGGCATCGGCCACGTGGCTCGGGTGCCGATCGCGCTGTATAAGGCGCTCGTCTCGCCCTTCCTCCCGCCGGCCTGCCGGTTCCATCCGACCTGCTCGGCCTACGCCGACGGCTGCCTCCGCACCCACGGCTTCCTCCGGGGCGCCCTCCTCGGCGCCTGGCGCATCCTGCGCTGCCACCCCTGGTCCGCCGGGGGCGAGGATCCCGTCCCACCCCGCCCTCCCCTTCGCCCCTGCCGAGGACGCCCGTGATGATTCGCCCAAGCGCGCGCGCGCTGATCGCGACCCTGACGGTCACGGCCGCCCTGATGGCCCCGCCAGGCCGCGCCCAGGAGGCGCAGAGCCAGGGGGCCGCCCAGGGCGACGGCGTGCAGGCGCCCGCCGGACCGGTGATCGAGGTGCCCGGCGAGGTGTCGCGGGCGCGGGTCGAGACCCCGACGGGGCAGCCGATCTCGGACGAGCGCGTCAAGGTGCGCGTCCCCAAGGCCGATCCCGCGGTCGAGTACGAGTTCACGAGCCGCGGCGGGACGACCCGCGCGGCGCGCATGCTGAACGAGCGCTACACGCGCGACGCCCAGCCGGCCGTGCCGGGGGTTCCGGCCGAGAAGGTGGCCGGCGGGCCCATCGATCTGGTGATGACCTGGGACCCCGGGTTCCTGCCGTTCCGGCTCGAGTTCAGCGAGCTGGCGACCGGGAGCGCGATCACGACCGTCGTGCACCGGGCCCGCGGCGGCGCCCTGGTGGGCGGTCAGCTGCGGCCGCCCGAGGCCGCGGTCGACGTCGATCAGCGCGTGCGGCCCGGCGATCAGATCGTGATCACGGCGCCGGCCACCGTGGCGGGCACCTTCACCGTGCGCGACGTGGCCGTCGGCGGCTTCACGCCGGCCGAGACGCTGCCCGTCGCCGACGCGGCGGGCGTGGACTACGAGATCCGGCGCGTCGGTGATCTCAAGGCGCTGTGGGACGCCGGACCGACCTTCGCGCGGGTGTCGCAGGGCACCGGCCTGCCGCTGGTCTACGTCTGGCCCGACCCGGCGACCACCGACTCGCCGGTGTATGTCGAGAAGCGCTTCAGCGCGACCGGCCGCCCCTACCAGCTCGAGCTGGCGGTGACCCTGCACAACGTCGGCGCGGTCGACCTGCGCCACCGCTTCGGGCTGCGGGTCACCGGGTGGCAGCACCCGTCGATCGGCCCGGGCGGGCTGTTCGAGATCCCGCTGCACACGCTGGCGGGCAGCTGCTGGACCGGCGGCGACCTCGAGCGGCACGAGTTCGGCTCGCTCGCCGAGGAGCCGCGCAGCTTCTCGACCGACACGTCCTGGGTCGGCGTCGACAGCCGGTACTTCGTCTCGGCGGTCGCCGGGCTGGATCTTCCGGACGGGCAGTGCGCGCTCGAGGCCAACGCGCAGACGCGCGTCGTCTCGGCGACGCTGTGGCTGCGGGGGGTCCAGACGATCAAGGGGGCGCCCACGGCGTGCATCCCGTCGTGGATGGCGCAGCGGCAGCCCGATCGGGTGACCTGCGAGGCCGCGGCGCAGGCCCTGGGCCACCAGCCGACCGACGCGATGCGGGACATCCGGGCCAGCTGGCAGACCCGCCGGCCCGGCCTCGAGGGCGCCGCGCAGAAGGCGCTGGACGACGCGTGGCAGGCCCTCAGCGCCCGGTCGCGGGACGCCTATCGCTTCCTCATCTACACCGGCCCCAAGGACCTCGACGTCCTGAGCCTGGCCGGTCAGAACCTGTCCGAGAGCCTCGACTTCGGCGTGCTGGGGGTCATCGGCGAGCCGATGCACCGGCTGATGCGCTGGTTCCACGACCTGACGGGCCACTGGGCGCTCGCCATCATCCTGCTGACGCTGCTGGTCAAGCTGCTGCTGCTGCCGCTGACCAACAAGAGCTTCCAGATGATGCAGAAGATGCAGAAGCTCAAGCCCGAGATGGACGCCCTGCGCGCCAAGCACGGCGAGGATCGGGTGAAGATCCAGCAGGAGATGATGGCGCTGTACAAGCGCTATCAGGTCAATCCACTGTCGGGCTGCCTGCCGATGGTCATCCAGATGCCGATCTGGCTCGCCCTGTACCACACCATCGGCTCGGCCGTGGAGCTGTACCACGCGCCCCTCGGGCTGTGGATCCAGGACCTCTCCGCGCCCGATCCCTACTACACCATGCCCGTTGTGCTCGGCGCCCTGATGCTGGTACAGAGCCACTTCACCACGACCACGCCGATGGAAGGCTTCCAGGGCAAGTTCCTGAAGTACGGCATGCCGGCCATGTTCAGCATCTTCATGCTGTTCCTGCCGAGCGGGCTCGTCCTGTACATCCTCGTCAACACCCTGCTGACCATCATCCAGAACATCATCATCCGGCGGCGCATGGCATGAGCAAGAACACCTACACGGGCAAGAACATCGAGACGGCCGTGGCGAACGCCGCCAAGAAGCTGGGCGTGGCGCCGGACGCGCTGAACTACGAGGTCCTCGCCGGCCAGGCCGGCGGGTTCGCGCTGATCAAGGTCGTCGAAGGCGGCCCGAAGGCCACCGACCTCGTCGAGAAGCTGAGCGGTCCGGCGGCCGAGGGCGCTCCGGCGGCCGAGGGCGCCGAGGCGCGCGAAGAGGCGCCGCGCGAGGAGCGACGCGAGCGGCGCGAGGACCGTGGCGAGCGCGGTGAGCGCGGCGGGCGCGGCGAGCGCGGTGACCGTGGCGAGCGCGGTGACCGTGGCGAGCGCGGTGACCGTGGGGGCCGGGGCCGCGGGCGGCGCGACGACCGCCGGGGCGGCCGCGACGACCGTCGGGGCCGTGACCGCGATCGCGACGAGCGTCCGCGGCGTCGGCGCGACGACGAGCCGCTGCCCGTGCCGGCCGACGGGCCGACCGAGGTGCTGCTCGAGGTGGCCGAGGGCACGACCCTGAGCGAGATCGGCGAGGACGCACACGAGGTGATGCGGGACATCCTGACCGGCATGGGCTTCGGGATGCGCGTGGTCCTCACCGAGAGCGAGGACACGGTCCACTTCCAGCTCCACAGCGGCGTCTATCACGACGCGCTGGTGGCCAACGATCTCGAGGTGCTCGACGGCATCGAGTACCTCATCGACAAGATCGTGAACTTCGACGCCGAGGACCGGCGCCGCATCGTCGTCGACTCCGAGGGCTACAAGGAGCGCGCCGACGTGGATCTGGGCGACTCGGCCCGCGAGCTGGCCCAGCGGGCCATGGACGAGGGCCGGACCCTGAAGATGGGCCCCCTCGACGCGCGCTCGCGCCGCATCGTCCACATCGCCCTGCGCGAGATCGACGGCGTGACCACGATGAGCGAGGGCGAGGGCGCCTTCCGCCGGGTCTGCATCATCCCGAAGAACCTGACCGAGGCCTGATCGCCGGGCGCGCCGGGGGCGGGTCGATGGGCCCGTCCTCCCGGCCGGCTGGAAGAGGGTGTCGTATTGATGCCGGCGGAGGCGGCCCTGGAGTGCTCCGGCTTGCCGGAGCCCCGGCCCCGGCGGCTTGCCGCCGGGATCTGGCCGCCAGACCCGGCGCAGCAAGCTGCGCCGGATGGGGGCTCCACCAAGGTGGAGCACTCCGGTTGGGCTCTTGCGACACCTTCTGGAAGACGGCGGTCCCAGGGGGGTGACCGCTGGGATCGGCGGTGACTCGGCCGGCTGGAAGCCGGCGGTCCCAGGCGGGCGGCCGCTGGGATGGGCGGTGCGCTCGGCCGGCTGGAAGAGGGTGTCGTATTGATGCCGGCGGAGGCGGCCCTGGAGTGCTCCGGCTTGCCGGAGCCCCGGCCCCGGCGGCTTGCCGCCGGGATCTGGCCGCCAGACCCGGCGCAGCAAGCTGCGCCGGATGGGGGCTCCACCAAGGTGGAGCACTCCGGTTGGGCTCTTGCGACACCTTCTGGAAGACGGCGGTCCCAGGGGGGTGACCGCTGGGATCGGCGGTGACTCGGCCGGCTGGAAGCCGGCGGTCCCAGGCGGGCGGCCGCTGGGATGGGCGGTGCGCTCGGCCGGCTGGAAGCCGGCGATCCCAGGGGGCTGGCCGCTGAGTTCGGCGGTGAGCTCGACCGCCTGGAAGGCGGCGGTCCCGCGCCTGAGCGCAGGGATCGGCGGGGACTCGGCCGGCTGGAAGAGGGTGTCGTACTGATGCCGGCGGAGGTGGCCTTGGAGTGCTGCGGCTTGCCGGAGCCCCGGCCCCGGCGGCTTGCCGCCGGGATCTGGCCGCCAGACCCGGCGCAGCAAGCTGCTGCCGGATGGGGGCTCCACCAAGGTGGAGCACTCCGGTTGGCCTTGCGATACCCTCTGGAAGCCGGCGGTCCCAGGGGCTGCAGTCCCTGCATCGTCGCTAACCCGGCCGGCTGGAAGAGGGCGATCCCAGGGGGCTGACCGCAGGGATCGGCGGTGACGCGGCCGGCTGGAAGAGGGTGTCGTATTGATGCCGGCTGGGCGGCCTTGGAGTGCTCCGGCTTGCCGGAGCCCCGGCCCCGGCGGCTTGCCGCCGGGATCTGGCCGCCAGACCCGGCGCAGCAAGCTGCGCCGGATGGGGGCTCCACCAAGGTGGAGCACTCCGGTTGGCCTTGCGATACCCTCTGGAAGCCGGCGGTCCCAGGGGCTGCAGTCCCTGCATCGTCGCTAACCCGGCCGGCTGGAAGAGGGCGATCCCAGGGGGCTGACCGCAGGGATCGGCGGTGACGCGGCCGGCTGGAAGAGGGTGTCGTATTGATGCCGGCTGGGCGGCCTTGGAGTGCTCCGGCTTGCCGGAGCCCCGGCCCCGGCGGCTTGCCGCCGGGAGCCGGCCGCCCAACCCGGCGCAGCAAGCTGCGCCGGATGGGGGCTCCACCAAGGTGGAGCACTCCGGTTGGGCTTTTGCGACACCGGCTGGAAGCCGGCGGTCCCAGGCCGGCGTTCGGATCAGGGCTTGGGGCGGCAGGCGCGGCGCCAGCGGGGCTCGACCGGCGGGTCGGAGACGCGCTCGAGGGGGACCAGCTCGACCTGGTCGCCGTTGGCCTCCAGGAACCGGCGCAGCGCCTCGACGGTCTCGGGGTACGGGTGGCCGATGGCGACCGCGTGGCCACGCGCCTGGGCGAGGCGCAGCGCTTGCTCGAGCTGGGAGACGATGGCGCCGACCTCGCGGTCGTTGTCCAGGAAGACGTCGCGCTCGGCGACGGGCCGGCGGCCGCGGGCCTGGCTGGCCAGCTGCGAGCGGCGGGTCGTGCGGCTGTCGAGGACGACGAAGTCGCGGGGCAGGAGGTCGACGACCTCGCGCATGACGCTCGGCTCGCGGGTGAGCCGGCTGCCCATGTGGTTGTTGAGGCCGATGGCGCCCGGGACCTCGGCCAGCGCGCGCGTCAGGACAAGCCGCCGCGTCTCGGGCGCGTCGTCCTGGCGGAGGAAGTTCGGCAGGGTCATGTGGTCGGCGCGCATGGGCTCCATCGGCTGGTGGACCAGCACCGAGGCGCCTCGCGCCGACAGCCAGCGCGCGTACTCGGCGCCCCAGCGCGAGCCGGGCAGGATGGCCCAGGTCAGCGGCGCGCCCAGGGCCCACAGGGGCTGCACCTGATCGGGGTGCAGGCCCAGGTCGTCGATGACCACGGTCAGCTTGGGCAGGCCGCGCGGCGCGCGCGGGGCGACGCCGTCGACGCCGTGTGGGACGAGGTCGACCTCTGGAGCCGCGGAGGCGAAGCGGCACAGGTCCGCGGCGGGCGGCGGCGCGGCCGGCGCGCCCGAGCAGCCGGTGACGAGACCAATCCAGGCCCACGCCGCGACCGCGCGGGCCGGAGTCAGCGCAGCCACGGCTTGGGGTCGACCGCTTTGCCGTCGACCCGGATCTCGAAGTAGAGCTTCTGGCCGGTGAGCGAGCCCGAGTCGCCCACCGTGCCCAGGACCTGGCCCGTCTTGACCTTGTCGCCCTGCTCCACCGAGATCTCGCCCAGGTGGGCGTACAGCGACATGTGGCCCTGGCTGTGGTCCAGGATGACCGTGCGGCCGAGGCCCCGCATCCACCCCGCGAAGGCGACGTAACCCCAGTAGATGCTGCGGACCTTGTCCTCGGACGGATCGGGCTGGATGTCGATGCCGCGATGGACCGTCTTGGTGCCGAACTTCGGGTGGGTGCGCACCCCGAAGCGGCCGACGATGGTGCCCTTGCGCAGCGGGATCAGGAACTTGCCCTTGTTCTCGGCGAACCACAGGCGGCCGCGCTTGTCGTCGCGCAGCTCCTCCACCTGCTGCACCAGCGCCTCGTCGACGGTCTCCATCTCTTGCGCGACCTTGGCCTGGAAGGCGCCGCGGTCCCGGACCGCGTCGAGCAGGGCCTCCTTCTCCTGCCGGTCCCAGCTCAGCTCCTGGAGCAGGTGCGCGATGGCCTGCTGCGTGTTGGCCAGGTTGCGGCGGCGGCGCTCGAGGTCCTCCTTGGCGACGCGCCAGCGCTCGAGCTGGTCGCGATAGCGGGCGAGGCGCTGTCGGTCGGCCTCGAGCAGGGCACCCAGCGCGCGGGCGCGGCGGAGGTAGCGGGCGTAGTCCTCGGAGCCCAACAGGACCTGGTAGGCCTCGGTGCGCTTGAGCTGACCCATCGCGCGCAGGCGCCGGCGGACCAGCTGGCGGGCGGCGTCGAGGGCGGCGGTCTGCTCGTCGAACTGATCGGTGGTGCGGGCGAGGTCCTTGTCGACGATGCGCTGCTGCTCGCGCAGGCGGTCGAGCTCGCCGGTGCGGCGGGCGATGTCGATCTCGAGGCTGTGGGCGGCGTCGAGGATGCTCAGCTCGGCGCGCAGCAGCCGGTTGATGTCCTCGGCGGGCGTGCGCGTGGCCGGCGGCTCGGGCTTGGTGACGACCAGCGTGTCCGGGTCGACCGCGGCCGTTGCGTCGCCCTTGGGCCCGGCGCCCACCAGCGCGAGCGCGAGCAGGACCGGCAGCAGGCTAGCCACGGAGATAGCGCCCCACGCTCAGGGCCGAGCCGGCCAGGCCCAGGCACACGCCGCCGAGCAGCAGCCACGCGACCATGCCGGCGGGCATGAGATCGAGCTGCAGGTTCAGCAGGTGCTCCTCCTCGACGAAGGTGGCCAGCTTGCCGTGGATGAGCGCCACGATGAGCAGCGCCGTCGCCGAGCCGAACAGCCCCGCGAAGGCGCCCTCGAGGTAGAAGGGCGCTCGGATGTAGCCGTCGGTGGCGCCGACGAGGCGCAGGACCTCGATCTCTTGCTGCCGCGCGTACACGGCGAGCTTGATGGTCGAGAAGGTGAAGAAGACCGCGGCCGCCAGAACGATGAGGCAGATGATGAGGCCGGTGAGGCGGACCAGGTCGATGACCGCGAAGATGATGCGGATCTTCTCGGCGCCGTAGTGCAGCTCCTCGACCCCGGACACGCCCTGGAGCTCGCCCAGCCAGGCCGACAGCTTGTCGAAGTCGTCGCGGTGGCGCTGGCGCGGCTGGAGCTGGATCTCGATGGAGGGCTGACCGGGGATGGCCTCGGCGTCGAGGCCCTCGAGCAGCTCGGGCGTGATGAGCGCGAGGTTGCGGGCGCGGTCCTCTTCGCGGGTCATGAAGCGGACGGTCTCGACCTCGTCGCGGCCGGCGATGTTGTCGAGCAGGGTCTTGATGGTCGCGTTGTCGACGTCGTCGGCCAGGTAGACGGTGACGTTGAGATCGCTGGCGATGTCGTCGAGCAGCCGGCTGGCGTTGACCATCACGAAGCCGAACAGGCCCACCAGGATGAGGCTGACGGCGATGGTGAGGACGGCGACCAGGGTCAGGACCTTGGCCGTCATCACGTTCTTCCAGGCCTCGCGGACGAAGAACAGGGCGCGGGACGACGAGGAGGAGGACGAGGTCATCATCGGTCGAGGTCCATCTCGGCGGCCTCGGCCAGGGCGGCGGCGGCGCGCGCGCCCGGCGGGCGGGTGTCGGCCTGGCCCGGGGCGCCGGGCAGGACCTCGGCGGGGGCGCCGTCCTCGATGAGGAAGCCCTTGTTGAGCAGGACGACGCGCTGGCCGAAGCGGTCCATCAGGCCGCGGTCGTGGGTCGCGACGATGACCGTGGTCCCGCGGGCCTGCACGTCGAGCAGCATCTGCATGATCTCGAGCGACAGGTCCGGGTCCAGGTTGCCGGTCGGCTCGTCGGCCAGCAGGATGGCCGGCTCGTTGACCAGCGCCCGCGCGATGGCGACGCGCTGCTGCTCGCCGCCCGACAGCCAGCTGGGCATCGACCGCGCGTAGCGCTCGAGCCCGACCATGTCGAGCACCTGGTCCACGCGCCGCTTGATCGACTTACGGGGCAGCCCAAGCACCTCGAGCGACACGGCGATGTTGTCGAAGACGTTGCGGTGGGCGAGCAGCTTGAAGTCCTGCCAGACCACGCCGATGTTCCGCCTCAGGAACGGGATCGACGAGCGCTTGAGGACCGCGAGGTTGCGCCCGGCGACGAGGATCTGCCCCTCGCTCGCCCGCTCCATCGCCATCAGCAGCTTGATGAAGGTCGTCTTGCCCGCGCCCGAGGGCCCCGAGAGGAACACGAACTCACCCTCGTGGATGTGGAGGGTGACGTCTCGCAACGCCTCGATTCCATTGGGGTAACGCTTGGTCACATGATAGAGCTGGATCACGCGCCGGAAGCTAACACCAATCTTTTCGCGCGTCGACAGCGCCAACACGCCGCCGGCGCCCCGGTCGGGGTCACGGCGCGGCCGCGCGCCAAGGGTACGGGAGGTCCCCGAGGCCTGCAATCCTCTGGCGGCTTAGCTTGACACCCCAGATCCTGCGTGATAACCGCCGGCCGGTTTCCACGCACACGACATCCTCACGAAGGCGGCCCCCTCGGCGGACCGCGCCTTCGCCTCCCTCAAGCTCCCCACAGGAGAACTACCATGGCGAATCGTCTGGCCGCCCTGGCCGCGTGCCTCGGCCTGGTCCTCTCGGCCTCCCCTGCCCTGGCCACCCAGGCTCGCATCGACTCGATGGGCGGCAGCTCGCGGTACATCACCGTCGAGGACGAGACGAACATCTTCTTCTTCCCGTCCCTGCTGGTCCGCTACGGCAACCTGGCCCTGGTGGACAACCTGAACGGGAACTCACTCGTCATCCCGGGCCTGAACACGCGCTTCGGCTTCCACTACATGATGGGCGAGGAGACCGTCCTCGCCATCTACGGTGGCCGCGTGAACGCGACCGGGCGCCCGGGCACGGACTTCCGCTCGCGCTTCCTCGCCTCCGAGAACCCCTTCATCGGCGGCTCGTCGCTGGGCGTGGGCTTCACGGCCAGCCAGGCGGGCGGCGCCGGCGGCGGCACCACCGAGGGCATGGCCGCCCAGGTCCCGACCGCCGCGTCGGACGCCATCGGCAACACCGATCTGAAGATGGGCCTCATCTTCGCCACCAAGTTCGGCCCGACCACCCGCTTCGGCGCCATGCTGAACATCATGGGTGACGACGCTGACGTCGAGCAGCCCTCCAACACCAACCAGACCGACCAGGGCGCGCTCCTCATCGACGCCGCCGTGGGCCTCGGCCTGGATCTGGTCGGCAGCGAGCTCGAGCTGACCCTGGGCTTCCAGTACGGCACCGTCGACGACTACCGCGACGCGGTGGTCGCCGCGACCGGCCAGTTCAACGATCTCGTCCAGCACTGGTCGGGCGAGCACATGGGCGTGCGCCTCGGCGGCCGCTGGGTCATCGAGATGACCGAGCGCCAGCGCCTGGTCCCCTACGCGACCCTGAACTACGGCACCCAGGACGTCCGCCACAACAACCTGCCCATCGGCGTGCAGCAGAACGGCTCGTGGAACGCCGTCGACTTCCAGGTCGGCGCCGACCTCCGCATGGAGCTGTTCGACGACGTGTTCGTCGTCCCGGGCCTGGGCATCCGCTACGCCCAGCACACCCTCGAGGGCGCCGGCAACGTCGACGACGACGTGGATCGCCTGGTCTCCTTCCCGTTCTACGGGATGGGCATCGACGTGAAGGTGTGGGAGTGGATGGACTTCCGCTTCGGCGCCAACCAGTTCGTCAACTTCCTGCGCCACTCGTCGACCACCTCGCCGCAGCCGGGCATCTCGATCACCAACGAGGACCGCGCCTCCGAGGTGCTGACGACCGTGCACACGGGCCTCGGCTTCCACTTCCCGATCGCCGAGTCGGTCCTGAGCCTGGACATCAACGTCAACCCGACGTTCTGGCTCAACGGCCCCGACTTCATCACCGGCAACGCCACGAACCCCTTCGGGCTCAACGCGGCCGTGAAGTACGACTGGTAGTCGGTCCCTGGTCCTCGTGACCTGCGAAGGCCCGGTGGGAACCCCCCGCCGGGCCTTCGCGCTTTCGAAGGTCCGCCCGAGCCGCTACTCGGGCACCCACAGCAGCTCGAGGCGCGTGACCTCGACTCTGGAGCGGTCGACGTGGACCGGCGCCAGACGGCAGGCCGCCAGCAGATCGACGGCGGTCAGCTCGAGCTCGGCCGCCTCGCGCTGCACCTCGCCCAGCGAGGCGTCGCGCATCTGCTTGGTCTGCCGGTACTTTTCGAGCTGCAGGCGCGCGCCGTCCCGGGCGCGGTCCAGGCGCGGCCCGGTCACCCCCTGCGCGGCCAGGGCCTCGAGCTCTCGCTTGGCCATGGCCAGCCCCTCCTGGTGCTCGGCCAGCCGGCGGTCCCACAGCGCGGCCTCGTGGGTCAGCCGCTCGCCCGCCGCGTGGCGGGTGCGCTCGCCCATGACGCGCAGCTCGTCGACCAGACTCGCTCGAAAGGCGTCCAGCGTCTGGCCCAGCTCGCCGTAACGGCCGCCGCCCTTCCACCTGGCGCAGTAGGGCACCATCAGCGGGGAGGCCAGCAGGCCGTCGGCGAAGCGCTGGCGCAGGACCAGCGGGGCGCCCTCGGGGCCCGAGAGCCACGGCGGCAGCGGGTCGAGCAGGGCGCCGTCCGGCGCGGCCTGGGTGACGAGGCGGTCGTCCAGCGTCAGCGGCGCGGACCAGACCAGGGCCTGCGGGCGGTCGGCCAGCGGGGCCAGGCGGGTGACCGTCAGGGTCTGGCGCGGGTGGTCGGCCGGGCGCCAGCGCACCTGCGCGGTGGCGAGCAGCGCCGGGTGGTACAGCGGCGCGCGCGGGTCGGTCAGCGAGACGACGGGCAGCTGGACGGCGTGGCGGATCGCGGGGTCGTCCAGCGCCTCGGGGAGGAGGAAGCGCTGCGGCAGCGTGGTGGCGCTGGTGCGGCGCGGCTCGGGCGTCGAAGCCAGCGGCGCCGGCCGGCGGGTCGGCGGGTGGAGCTGGACCTGCGGGGCGGCGGAGGGCGAAGGCGAGCCGGAACGGTTGGGTGCGGCCTCGGGCGCCTGCTCGGCCAGGATGGGCTCGGGCGCCTGGGAGAGGTTGTAGAAGCCGGCCTGCCGCAGCCGGCCCAGCTCGGCGCGGGTCAGCGGACCGCGCAGGTAGCTCATCGCGAAGCGGCTGCGGAAGACCTGGGGCCGGTCCAGCCAGCCGGCGTGCAGCAGGAACTGGCGGCGCTCGAGGCCGGCCAGCAGGCGGCCCAACGAGGCTCGGTCGGCGTTCGGCGCTCCGGTCGCCTCGGCGGTGACCAGGCCGTCCAGGATGCGGTCGCGGTCCTGGTCGGTCTGCAGCTTGCCGACCAGCCAGGTGCCGGCGTTGGACAGGGCCTTGTAGTCCAGATCCACGGGGTTCTGGGTGGCCAACACGACGCCCAGGCCGGCGGCGCGGGCCTGCTTGAGCAGGGTCAGCAGGGGCTGCTTGGACGAGGGGTTGCGGGGGTGCGGCGGCAGGAATCCGAAGACCTCGTCGAAGTAGAGCAGCGCGCGCAGGTCGCCCGAGCCGGGCTGGCGGCGCATCCAGGCGACCAGGCGCTCGAGCAGCAGGGTGACGAAGCTCATGCGCTCGGCGTCGCCGAGGTGGGCCAGGTGGAAGACCGAGGTGCGGGCGGCGCCGGCCTCGCGGGCCAGCAGGCGGTCGAGGTCGAGCGGGGCGCCCTCGCGCCAGGGGGCGAAGGACGGGCTGGCCAGCAGGGTGTTGAGGCGGGTCGCCAGCTGCACGCGGGCGCGCTCGGGGAAGAAGGTGTCGAGCTCGAGGGCGCCCAGGCGGGTGAAGGGCGGGCGCTCGAGGCCGCGGACCAGATCGGCGAGGGTGGCGCCCTGCCCTCGCTGCCAGTGGTGGGTGACCAGGTTGGACAGCAGGATGTGCTCGCGGGACTGCAGCGGGTCCGCGTCGACGCCGACCAGCTCGAGCAGGGCCGAGACGACGCCGGAGACCTGCTCGGCCCGGTCTTCGGCGCCGAGGTCGGCCCAGCCGGCGGGCGGGTCGAAGCGGTCGAGCAGCTTGACCGGGACCGAGGCCGACGAGCCGGGGGTGTAGACGGTGATGGCGGCGCGCTCGCGGAGCTGGCGGATCTCGTCCGGGCCGAGGCCAGAGGCGGCGAGGCCCTCGCGCCAGCGGGTCGCGACCGACTCGCCGTCTTCCGGGGCGTCGGGCGGCAGCCACTCGGCGAAGCGCTCGGCGGGGAGGTCGGGCCAGGACAGGGCCAGGTTGGCGAGGTCACCCTTGGGATCGATGGCCAGGACCGGGACGCCGGCGCGGGCGGCCTCTTCGAGCAGGGTCACGCACAGGCCGGTCTTGCCGCTGCCCGTCATGCCCAGGCAGACGGCGTGGGTGGTGAGGGTGCGGGGGTCGACCTGCAGCCGCGCGGGGGCGGCCTCGGGCGCGGCGGGGTCGAGGCCAGGGGCTTGGAGGGTGCCGAGATACATGCTCATGGCCGAGCATGCTGACAGAGGCGCGGTGCGATGCAAGCGGGGTGCGTCGGAGCGCGGGGACCCGTGGTTTGACTCGCCGGTGTGCGATCCGGAACATGCTTGCTTTTCAGGGATTGGTCTGAAAGAACCGAACGCCGATCCCCCACGCATCGAGGTGACGAGCATGCAGCGACCGCGCTGGGCAGCGCCCACCGGCAAGGCTATCGTGGTGGGGCTGACGTTGGCGATCTGGGCGCTGGGAAGCGGCTGCACCGACGGACCTACCGGGACGCCGAAGGACGACGCGAGCGACGCCGACCCGGTGGACGGCGACGTCAGCAAGCCGGAGCTCGAGCCGGGGCAGATCTGCTATCAGGGCGAGGTCAAGGCCTGCATCGTCGAGGGCGGCAAGGCCGCGATGATCTGCAACGCGTCGGGCACGGCCTTCGTGCAGGGCGACTGCAAAGGCCCGGACGGGCGCGAGGCGCTGTGCAAGGACGGCGCCTGCACGACCTGCTTCCCGGGCACCAAGAAGTGCCTGGACGAGGAGACGGTCGCGCAGTGCTCGGCCGACGGCAGCGCCTGGGAGCCGCTCATCCAGTGCCAGGGCGGCACCAGCGGCCAGGTGTGCACCGAGCGCCTCGGCCCGGCGGTCTGCGAGACGCTGTGCGCCATCAACGTGAAGTTCAACAGCTACATCGGCTGCGACTACTGGGCGGTCGATCTGGACAACGCCTTCGTCCCAGGCGGCAACGAGACCGGCTACTACGACGCCGCGGGCGCGCAGTACGCCATCGTCATCGCGGTGCCGCCCGACTCGCCCCTGCCCTCGTTCGTCGACATCTACCAGATGGAGGGCGGCGAGCAGCAGAAGGTCGTCTGGGACTCGAACGGCGACCCGCTGCCGACGACCCCGCTGCAGCCGGGCGAGCTGCGCGTCTTCAAGATGCCCAAGCGCGACGTGAACGGGACCACCCAGGCCCCGCTCGCCTACCGCGTCGTCGCCTCGGCCCCCATCATCGCCTACCAGTTCAACCCGCTCGAGAACGCCAACGTCTTCTCGAACGACGCCAGCCTGCTCCTGCCGGCCACGCTGCTGGGCCGCGACTACATCGTGATGACGCGCGAGCAGACCTTCGACACGCTGCGCGGCTTCATCACCGTCGTCGGCACCGACCCGCAGCCGACCGAGGTCTTCGTCGACTTCACGGCCGACACGCTGACCGGGACCATCTATCCCGGCACGGCGCGGCAGGCCCCCATCCCGCCCTACAAGCCGGGTGGCAGCGCCAAGTTCGTCCTCGAGCAGTTCGACGTCCTGAACATCGAGACCAACCGCCCCGGCGCCGACCTCACCGGCACCATCATCCGCGCCAACCGGCGCGTCGCGGTCTTCGGCGGGTCCGAGGCGTCGAACGCGCCGAACACCGCCGCCTGCGTCGACATCGACCCGGTGACCAGCAAGGGCGTGTGCGCCTGGGACCGCAAGACCAGCTGCAAGTCGGTCAGCGACTGCGTCTCGGCGGGCTTCAACACCTGCTGCGCCGACCACCTCGAGCAGCAGATGTTCCCGGTCAGCACCTGGGGCAAGACCTACGTCGCCACCAAGAGCTGGGACCGCAACATGGAGTCGGACGTCTGGCGCATCATGGCGGCCGAGGACAACACCAAGGTGTTCGTCGTCCCCCCGCAGCCGGGCATCAGCGTGCCCGTCCTGAACCGCGGCGAGTGGTACGAGTTCGAGAGCCGCCAGCACTTCGAGGTCCACGCCGACAAGCCCATCCTGGTCGGGCAGTTCCTGGCTGCGCAGGACGCGCCCGAGCCCAACGTCGGCGGCATCCCGCAGGCGGGCGACGCGGGCACGGGCGACCCGGCCTTCATGCTGGCCATCCCCATCGAGCAGTACCGCTTCGACTTCGTCGTGCTGACGCCGGCCGAGTACGAGTTCAACTACATCAACGTCGTCGCGCCGACGGGATCGGTGGTCGAGGTCAACGGCGAGGAGATCCCCGCCGGCTACTTCGAGGTCATCGGCTCGGGCGACTACAGCGTCTACCGGCAGCAGGTCCCGCCGGGGGCGCACACCATCACGTCCAGCGAGCCGGCGGGCGTCATCGTCTACGGCTACGACCAGTACGTCTCGTACGGGTACACGGGCGGCCTGGATCTGGTCGAGATCAACAAGACATTCTGAGGGCGATCCGGGACCCCGGCCGGCGCGTGGGGGCGTCGGCCGGCGGCGGGGCGCGTGGGAGGGAGCGATGGAGCGCTGGCGCACGGGGTGGGGACGTTGGCTGGCGTGTGCGCTCGTCCTGGCGGCGTGCTCGGACGCCGACTCGGGCGCGACCGGGTCCAAGGGCGACGACGTCGCGGTGGGCGATGACGCGACCAGCGGCGACGACGCGGCGGCGACGCCGGAGGCCGGCGGTGACGCGGGCGCCGAGGACTCGGGGCCGGTCAAGGTCGACGTGCCGGTCGTCACGACGCTGACGCTCACGTCGGTGCAGCCCGACACGGGCCGCGCCACCGGCCTCGAGCAGGTCGAGCTGGTCGGGACGGGGTTCAACGACAACGTGCAGGTCTACTTCGGCGAGAGCCTGGCCCAGGACATCTTCGTCCTGGACGACCGGCGCATCGCCGCGCTGACGCCGCCGCGGGTGCCCGGCCTGGTCGACGTGCGGGTCACCGACCCGGTGGCCGAGACCTCGGCCGTGCTCGACGACGCCTACCTGTACTTCAACCCGGTCATGGTGGCCGCGGTGGACCCGCCCAGCGGGTCGCTGCTGGGCGGCGAGCCCATCACCGTGACCGGCACCGGCTTCGTCCCGGGCACGGTGGTCATCATCGGCACACGCGCGGCGCTGTCGGTCGAGGTGCTCGACGACGGGACGCTGCTGGCGGTGACGCCCGAGGGGACCACCGCGGGCCCGGCGGACGTGCACGTGTCGAACGGCCTGGGCATCGGCACGCTCGAGGAGGGCTACACCTACACGACGGCGCCGGTGGTGACTGGGGTCGCGCCGCCGGTGGGCCTGCTGGCGGGCGGCACCAAGGTCGAGGTGACCGGCGTCGGCTTCAGCGAGCCGCTGGCGGTCAGCTTCGGCGGGCGGCCGCTGGAGGACGTCGAGGTCATCGGGACCGAGCGCATCGTCGGGCGGACGCCGTCGGCGGACGCGGCCGGCACGGTGGACGTGCTGGTCTCGACCACGGTGGGCAGCGCCTTCGCCGAAGACGCCTTCACCTACGTGGGCGACCTGGCGCCCGGCGAGCAGGTCCAGATCCTGGCGGTCACCCCGGCCACGGGCCCGGCGGGCGGCGGCAACCAGGTGACCGTAGTCGCCAAGGGGCTGACCGGAGAAGGCGCGACCACGGTCACCTTCGGGGGCGCGGCGGCGCAGGTCCTGTCGGTCGACCCGCAGGCGCACGCCGTCGTGGTCGAGGTGCCGCCCGGCGCGGTCGGGCCGGTCGACGTGACGCTGGCCAACGCCAACGGGCAGGACACGCGGGTCGCGGGCTACCGCTACCAGGCCTTCGTCAAGGTCTACGAGGTGACGCCCTCGTTCGGGCCGGTCGCGGGCGGCACGGCGGTCACGCTGAAGGGCGTGGGCTTCGAGCCGGGCGCGCAGGTGCGCATCGGGGCGCTGCCGGCGGCCAGCGTGCAGGTCGTCGACGACCAGACCATCACGGCGGTGACCGCGGCGGGCAGCCCGGGGCTGGCCAACGTGACGGTCACCCAGGGCGCGCTGCAGGACGTGCTGGTCGGCGGCTACGCCTACCAGGGGCCGATGGCGCTGTGGGTCGTGGCGCCCAACCAGGGTGGCCAGGCCGGCGGCACGCTGGTGACGCTGATGGGCTCGGGGTTCCCGACCGACGCGCAGGTCCTGGTCGGCGGCAAGCCGGCGACGCACGTGCAGGTGCTGTCGTCGTCGCTCATCCGCTGCAAGACCCCGCCGGGCGACATCGGCACCGTCGAGGTGACCGTGCAGAGCGCGCTCAAGGGCTCGGTGTCGCTGCCGAACGCCTACACCTACTACAACCCCGAGAGCAGCTTCGGCGGCACCTGGGGCAAGCCGGTCAAGGGCGACGTCAACGTGACGGTGCTCAACGGGGCGGACGGCTCGGCCATCCCCGACGTCTTCGTGATGCTGTGGACCGACCCGACGACCCCGTACCAGGGCTACACGAACCAGAACGGGCAGATCACCTTCAGCGGCCCGGATCTGATGGGCGAGCAGATGGTGTCGGCCTCGAAGGAGGGCTTCGCCTCGAACTCGGTCGTCGAGTACGACGCGACCAACGTCACGCTGTACCTGAACCCGACCGCCATGGGCTCGGGAGGCCCGCCGCCCAGCGTCCCGGCGCCGATCTACAAGGGCCAGGTCGTCAACGCGACCAAGTACATCCCGGTGCCCTGGGGTCAGTGCAACGACAAGGGCGCCACCGCGGGCGCGCTGTGCGGCGCCTGCACCACCAGCGCCGACTGCGCGGGCGGCCTGACCTGCAACGCCCTGCCCAACCAGGGCAGCTTCTGCACCTCGCACTGCCAGGACTCGGGCGACTGCCCCAGCGGCTACATGTGCTACCCGCTCAACGGCGTGCCCGAGCAGCAGTGCGTGCCGGCCTCGGGCCGCGTCACGGCCTTCTGCGACTTCACCAAGCCCACCGTCTTCAGCCAGGACTACGTCCCGCCGCCCGGGCTCGAGGTCCTGCCCGACTTCTCGTTCGAGATGCCCGTCCCCATCGGCGAGTTCGCCGTCTTCTGCTGGGGCGGCATCTACAACGACGACCTCGCCCAGTTCACGCCCTACGCCCTGGGCCTGCACCGCCACGTGTTCGCGCAGCCCGGCGAGCAGCTCGGCGGCGACATCGTCTTGAACCACGCGCTCAAGAGCGAGATCACGCTGCGCCTCGACGACCCGCCGCGCGGCCCGAACGGCCCGGACTTCAACTACGCCTTCGTCCACCTGAACCTTGGCAGCGACGGCACCCTCGAGTTCCTGCACCAGCCGTTCAGCTTCGGCGTCGACGAGCCGCTGGTCTTCCAGTGGATGCCCAAGGCGCTGACCGGGGATCTGTACGACGCCAGCTACACCTTCCTGGCCGGCGCCTTCTCGATGACCGAGGACAACCTGCCGTACTCGCTGACGCTGCACCAGGGCATCCGCAAGGTCGAGGACGACACGATGTACGTCTGGGAGGCCAGCGGCTGGACCCCGCGCGCGACCGGCATCACCAAGAACATCAATGCCTTGTGGGCCACCTCGGCCACGCAGATGGTGGGCGTCGGCTCGGACGGCCTCATCGTGCGCTCGCTGGGCAGCGCCTGGGCCGCCCAGCCGTCGGGCACCACCAGCCACCTGCGGGGTGTGCACGCCCTGCCGGGCGGGGCGGCCATCGCCGTCGGCGACAAGGGCGTCGCGACCCACTTCGGCGGCGAGACCTGGCAGGTCGTCCCGACCGGCGGCACCGCGAACCTCGAGGGCGTCTGGATGTTCTCGCCCAGCGACGCGGTCGCGGTCGGCTGGTACACGCTGCTGCGCTGGGACGGCGCGACCTGGACCAAGGACCCGTCGTTCGTCACCAGCAAGAACCTGCGCGCCGTCTGGGGCAGCTCGCCCGACGACATCTGGGCGGTGGGCTTTTACGGCCAGGCCATCCACTGGGACGGCGTCGCCTGGAGCAACGTCCCGACCGGCACGACCCAGAACCTGCGCGGCGTGTGGGGCTCGGGGCCGGACGACGTGTTCATCGTCGGCGAGGGCGGCACCATCCTGCGTTGGGACGGGACCGCGCTGACCCCGATGGCGGTCGACACGCAGCGCACGCTCGAGGCGGTGTGGGGCTCGGGGCCCGAGGACGTCTACGCGGTGGGCGCGCGCGGCACCATCCTGCGCTGGGACGGCGTGCAGTGGCACGACGAGAGCCCGAGCGACTACGACGCGACCTTCCTGGCGGTCGGCGGGGCGGGCGGCGCGGTGGTCGCGACCGGCACGCACGAGCTGCTGCTGGGGCCGATGCTGCGGGTGCCCGAGAACATCAAGCCGGCCGACGGCGGCGTCATGGGCGACAAGTACGAGCTGTCGTGGACGGTGCAGGACGGGCCGCAGCCGCACTTCAGCTACGTCGAGGTGGCCGTCCCCGGGATGATGGGGCCGGTGCCCGAGTGGATCACCATCAACGACTGGAAGGTCACGAACCTGCTGCTGCCCGACTTCCCGAACATCGAGGGCACGCCCGGCATCGCCCCAGGCTTCAAGTACCTGACGATCCTGCGGGTCTACAAGGAAGGCTTCGACATCGACAACTACAGCTACATGGATCTGTCGACGCTGACGTGGCGGTCGTGGGCCCAGGACGCGACGACGTTCACGAAGAAGTAGGGTCGGATGCTGGGATTCGAGGCGCGGTGGGGCCGCGGGGGCGGGCTGCGGGCCGCCCGTCGGTGGGGTCGGCTGGGCGGGTTCGCGTGGGCGGGCCTGCTGCTCGCCGGCGCGGCCTGCGGTGACGAGGCCGGGCCGCGGGATGTCGAGGACGTGGCCGAGGTCCAGGACGTCGTGGACGACGGGGTCGACGACATCGCCGGCGACGCGGCGGACGGCTTCGGCGACACTGGCGGGGACGTCGCGGACGTCGACGCCACGCCGGGCGCGTCGTGGCGGGCCGTGTCGCTGGGCGATGTGGGCCAGATCGGCGGGATGACCCTGGTGGCGCCCGACCAGGGCTACGCCGTGTCCGGGCCGCGGGTCCTGCGCTGGGACGGGCGCAGCTGGTCGGCCTGGGGTCAGCCTGGCGAGGCGCGGCTGCGCGGCGTGTGGGCCGGCGACGGCGTGGTGGTCGCGGTGGGCGACGACGGGACGGTGGCGCGGCGGGCGACGGACGCGCTGGGCTGGACGCTCGAGGCGTCGGGGACGCCCGTGGACCTGCACGCGGTGTGGGGCCAGGGGCCGGAGACGCTGTGGGCCGTCGGCGACCAGATGACGGTCCTGGCTCGGGGCGGGGACGGCTGGAGCGTCGAGAAGACGGGCGGCTCCGGGGCCCTGCTGGCGCTGTGGGGCGACCCGCAGGTGGCCGGGGCGGGCAGCCTGTTGGCGGTCGGCACCGGCGGGCGGCTGGTCCGCTACGAGGGCGGCGAGTGGGTGACCCAGCAGATCGCCGCGAACGCCGTGACGCTGCACGGGGTGTGGGGCGCGGGCGCGCTGCGGGTGGCGGTCGGCAGCGACGCGACGGTGACCGTGAAGGCCAGCGCCGGCAGCCCATGGCAGGGGCAGAGCTCGAACGACACCAGCGCGCGGGATCTGTTCGCGGTGACGGGCGCGGCGGCCGACGACGTGGCGGCCTTCGGGGCCTCGGGCGCCATCGTGCGCTTCGACGGGGCCAAGTGGAGCGTGGTCGCCGCGGCGGGGCCGAACAGCGCCGGGGCGGAGCTGGTGGCGGGCGGGTTCGCGCGGCAGGGGCTGGGCAGCCCGACCTGGATGGCGCTGGGGCGCGCGGGCGGCGGGGTGCGCTGGAGCGGCAGCGCCTGGGTGGACGTGGCGACGCGGCCGACCGCGGCCATCACCGGGCTGGCGGCGGCGCCGGACGGGACGCTGTGGGCGTCGGGCGGCGGCGGGTTGGCGTTCGCGCGGGTCGGCGGGGACTGGACCTCGGTGGAGCTGGGCACGTCGGCGGACCTGCACGACGTGGCGGTCGCGGGCGACGGGTCGGTGTGGTGGGTCGGCGACGGCGGGACGGTGCTGCGGCGCGAGGCCGACGGGGCGGTGACGCAGGTGGCGACCCCGGTGCCGGCGCAGCTGCTGGCGGTGGCGGCGGACGCGCAGCAGGTCGTGGTGGCCGGCAAGGGCGGGACCCTGCTGACCGGGGCGCTGGACGCGACGGCGCTGACGCCGTGGGCCAGCGGGACGGTGGCGGATCTGCGGGACGCGGCCTTCGACGCCGCGGGGACGCTGTGGCTGAGCGGGGCCTTCGGGACACTGCTGCGCGCGCCCGGTGAGGGGCTGCCGCAGGCGGTGCCCAGCGGGGTCGGTGGCGGGCTGAACGGGCTGGCGGCCTTTGGCGACGGCGTGCTGGCGGTCGGCGACGGCGGTGTCGTGCTGCGGGCGACCGGCGACGGAGCGACGGTGCTGCACGAGCAGCCGGGGCTGTTCCTGTACGGGGTGGGCGCGGCGGGCGACGCGGCGCTGGCGGTCGGCTGGAACGGCGCGATCCTGCGCTGGGACGGGCAGGCGTTCGTGGCCGAGGCGGCGCCGACGCAGGCGGTGCTCGAGGCGGTGTGGCTGGGGGCGGACGAGACGATCGCGGTGGGTCGCGGCGGGGCGCTCATCGAGCGCGTGGAGGCGGGCCGGTGAGGGGATGGCGGATGAAGGCGTGGGCGCCCTGGCTGGCGGTGGCGGTGGCGGTGGGGCTCGTGGGCCTCGGCGGGTGCTCGGACGACGCGGCGGGCGGTGGGCCGGCGGACGCGCTGGTCGACGTGAAGGGTGACGACGGGGTCGAGGACGCCGGCGGCGACGTGGGCGGCGACGTGGGCGGCGGGGAGGTGAGCGAGGACGCGGCGGACGGCGGTGACGTCGCCGACGTGGGGCCGACGCTGGTGCCGCGGCTGGTGCAGGACAAGACGCAGCTGCCGCAGGAGTTCGTGTTCAAGGGGGTGTGGGCCGGGGCGCCGGGGGCCGGCGTGGCGGTCGGCAACGAGGGCGTGGTCGCGCGGCGCGAGGCGGACGGGCGCTGGAAGGTGGTCGGGCTGGGGACGGGCGCGGATCTGCTGAACGCGGTGAGCGGGACCGGGCCGGACGACCTGTGGGCGGTCGGCAAGGACGGCGTCATCCTGCACGGGACCTCGGACGGGTTCGGGCAGAGCGGCGAGAGCTGCGCGGTCGACGCGGACTGCGCGGGCGGGGACCCGTGCGTGACGGCGCAGTGCGTCCAGGGCGGGTGCGTGTCGAACCCCAGCCTGGCGCCCGGGTGCTGCGGCGCGCCGGCGGGCGTGTTCGGGTTCGACAGCGGCAAGCTCGAGGGCTGGGTGGTGACCAAGGGGACCACGCCGGTGACGTGGCACGTGGTGAGCCGCGCGGGGCGGCACACCAGCCCGTCGCACGCGCTGTACTTCGGCGACCCGTCGAAGAACCCGCCGAACTTCACGGGGACGGGCATCGTCAGCGGGGTGGTCGAGTCGCCGGTCATGAAGCTGCCGGCGGCGGGCAGCGCGGTGCTGACGTTCCAGCTGTTCATGGACACCGAGTCGGGGACCTCTTGGGACAAGCTAGAGGTCTTCGTCAAGCTGGGCGGGGCGCAGACGCTGGTGTGGGACAAGGCGCAGCTGCCGGGGATGCCGACCGGCGGGTTCGTGCCGGTCGAGCTGGATCTCTCGGCGTGGATGGGCCAGAGCGTCCAGGTGGTCTTCGCGTTCGACTCGGTCGACAGCGCCGGCAACGGCGGCGAGGGCGTGTACGTGGACGACGTGCGGGTCGACACGACCTGCAGCGAGGGGGTCGGCGGGTCGCTGGGGACGCTGTGGGGCGTGCACGCGGTGACGCCCGAGGACGCGTGGGCGGTCGGGCTGCAGGGGACGATGGCGCGCTGGGACGGGCAGCGGTGGCGGAACGTCGGCGGCGCCGAGGGTGTCGGCAAGAGCTGGCGGGGCATGGCCGGCGGGGCGGACACGCTGGTGCTGGTGGGCGACGGCGGGGCCATCACGGTGTCCGACGGCGGCGTGCTGAGCGACGTGGCGAGCCCGACGACGGCGACGCTGTACGACGTGCACAGCGCGGACGGGCAGACGTTCTGGGCCGTCGGGGCCAGCGGGACGGTGCTGAAGGGTCAGGGGACCGAGTGGAGCCTGGTCGAGGCGCCGGCCAAGGTGGATCTGCACGCGGTGTGGGTGCGCGCGGACGGAGAGGTGTGGGTCGTCGGGGACGGGGCGACGGCGCTGCGCGGGGGGGACGGCGGCTGGGAAGAGGTCGACGTCCCGACGTGGCGGGATCTGCGGGCCGTGTGGATCTCGGACGTCGGGCTGGTGACCATCACGGGGGCGGACGGCGTGCTGGTGCAGGGGCCGGTGGAGGGGCCGCTGGATGCGTCGGTGACGCTGGCGGCCGGCGGCGAGCTGTCGGACGCGTTCGGCTGGGGCGAGACGGTGCTGCTGGTCGGCAACGACTCGAAGGTGTTCCGGTTCGCCGGGAAGTGGGCGGCCGAGAAGCCGGGGACCAGCCAGCACCTGCGGTCGGTGTGGGGCACGGGGCCGGACGACGTGTGGGCGGTCGGGTGGCTGCTGGGGACCCTCCTGCACTGGGACGGGCAGGCGTGGACCAAGCACGAGGCGCCGACCAGCGACCCGCTGGAGGTGGTCTGGGGGCGGTCGAAGACCGAGGCCTACGCCGCGGGGGCCAACGGGACGCTGCTGGCGTGGGACGGAGAGGTCTGGCGGGTGACGTCGGCGAAGACGGACCAGAACCTGCGGGCGGTGTTCGGGCGGGCCTCGGACGACGTGTGGGCCGTGGGCGCGGGCGGCACCATCATGCACTACGGCGGGCTCGGCTGGGCGCCGTCGCCCATCGCGCCCATCATGACCGCGGACGGCAAGGAGCAGGAGATCACCAGCGCCCTGCACGCGGTCTGGGCGGCGGCCGAGGACGACGCCTGGGCGGTGGGCGCGGACGGGCAGGTGCTGCGCTGGGACGGCGTCGTCTGGACGTCGGTCGACCCCGGGTTCGGGGTGACGCTGCGCGGGGTCTACGGGCTGTCGGCCGACGAGGTGTGGGCGGTCGGCAACGAGGGCCACGTCATCCGCTGGGACGGCGAGACCTGGACGCCGGTGCCGACGGGGTCGGTCGCGACGCTGTACGCCGTCCACGGCGACGGCGACGGACACCTGCTGATCGTCGGCGACCTCGGGACGGTGCTGCGCCTCGAGTGGGTGGCGGCCGAGTCCGAGTGACCCGCCCGCTGGGCCGCTCGCGTCCGGGTCGGCCGGCGAGAGCGGCCTCGGGTCGATAGGCTCGGGCCCCCGGTTGCGGGCGGTTCTCGAGGGCCGCCGATGCAGCCGCCGGTTCGAACGGGGGCTACCGGCCTCGGACCGGAGCGCCGCGACGGACCTCAGCCGCCTCGCCTTCCCTCACACCGACGAGCACCTCGCCATCCACGCCTCGGCCCGGGAGTTCGCGCACGACGTGGTGCGCCCCGGGGCCGCCGAGCGGGACCGCACGGGCCCTACCCGCTCCAGCACCTGCCAGCCCTTGCGGAGCTGGGGTTGCTCGCCTCCGAGACCCTGGGCCGCAGCGTCCTCGACGCTGCTCTAGCCGGCGGGCTCCTCGGGCTGCGCGCCCTCGTGGTCAGGCTTTGGACGCCAGCGCGTCGGCGAGCAGGTCGAAGACCACGCGCACACGGCGGCTGGTGCGCACCTCGCGGTGGGTGGTCAGCCACATCGGGACCGGGAACGGCGGTAGGTCGGGGAGCGCACGGCGGACGGCCGGCTCAGCGTCGCCGATCGCCTCCATCATCACGCCGATGCCGGCGCCGGCCTTGACCAACGCCCACTGGACGAGGTGGTGGCCGCTCACGATGGGGAAGCTGCGCGGGTTCACGCGTAGGCCCAGCGCGTTGAGACCGTTCATGAGCACGTCCTCGTCGTCGAAGCCGAGGAAGTCGCCGCGTGAGAGCGCCTCGGGCGTCATGGGGTCGCCCAGGCGTTCGAGGTAGGTCGGCGCGGCGTAGAGCCGCGCGTAGTCGTCGCGGATCTTGCGCGCGACGAGCTCGGGGTCGCTGGGCCGGACATTGCGGACGGCGATGTCGGCCTCGCGTCGGCGCAGGTCGCTGGTCAGGTTCGAGGCGACCAGCTCGATCTCGATGCCCGGGTGGCGCTCGCGGATCCGGACGATGATGGGCGGCAACAGGAAGGCCGAGACGACCTCGCTGGCGGTGATGGAGACCCGCCCCTCGAGCGAGAGCGCCTGCCCGGCGGCGACCCGCGACACCCGACCGGCCGCCTCCCCCATCGCGCGCACGTGCTCGACGAGCTCGAGCCCCGTCGCGGTGAGCGCGATGCCGCGACCGACGCGCTCGACCAACGCGACGCCGAGCTCCTCCTCGAGCGCGGCGATCTGGCGCCCTACCGAGGGCTGGGACGTCCCCAGCGCCCGCGCCGCGGCCGAGAACGAGCCCTCCTCGGCGGTCACCAGCAGCGCCCGCGCTCGGTTCCAGTCGAAGCCGACGTGCCGCCAATCCATGCGAGAATGCATATCACACAGGCCCATTTGGGCAATGTTGAAAACACGCACGCATGCCTAAGCTGTCCTCATCGAGCGGTCACGAGCTGACGCGCTCGAACTCGCCCCCCATTGCAGGCAGGAGAGACAACGATGAAGGCCATCATCCAGACCCGCTACGGTGCCCCCGACGTCCTGACCCTGGCCGAGGCCGATCGTCCCACCACGGGTGACCACGACGTGCTCGTGCAGGTCGCCGCCAGCCCGGTGACTCAGGGCGACCGCCGCCTGCGCGCGGCCGACTTCCCGGGTATCGCCTGGCTCCCCGGACGCATGATGATGGGCCTGCTGCGCCCGAAGAATCGCGTGCCGGGCACGGTCTTCGCCGGGACGGTCGCGGCCGTCGGCGCCTCGGTGACCCGCTTCGCGCCGGGCGACACCGTGTTCGGCATGTGTTCGGCCGGCGCGCAGGCCGAGTACGTCGCCGTGGCCGAGGACGGCGTCATCGCCCGCGTCCCGGCGTGCCTGGACCTCGCCGAGGCGGCCGCCCTCCCCTATGGCGCGCTGAGCGCGCTGACCTTCCTGCGCGACCTCGGGCAGGTGCAGCCCGGGCAGCAGGTGCTGGTGGTCGGGGCCGCCGGCGGCGTCGGCCGCTACGCGGTGCAGCTCGCCCGGCATCTGGGCGCCACGGTGACCGGCGTCTGCAGCACCGCCGACGTCGCGCTGGTCCGCGGCCTCGGCGCGCACCATGTCATCGATTATCGCGACGAGGACTTCACGGATCGGGCAGGCCGAGGCTACGACGTCATCCTCGACACGTCGGGCACCGCACGTTTTCGCACCAGCCGCCGCGTGCTGACCCCGACCGGGCGCTTCCTCTCGCTCGAGATGAGCGCGGGGCTGTTCGCACACATGGCCTGGACGGCGCTGCGCGGTGGGCAGCGGGCGATCTTCGGGATCTCGCAGCCGACCGCCGCCGACCTCGAGACCATTGGCGCGCTCGTCGACGCGGGCGCCCTGTCGCCCACCCTCGATAGCACCTTCCCACTGGCGCTCACCGCCGAGGCCCATGCGCGCGTCGAGCGTCACCGCCCGCGCGGCGAGGTCGTGGTCACGGTGGCCCCTCCGGTCGCGGCGCTGCGTGCCGCCGCGTGAGACCGACGCTTCGAACCGCCCAAGGCAGCGTGGGCGGCTGGAGGCTCAGGTCCGGCGGCGGCGCAGGATGACGGCGAGCGCACCCAGCAAGGCCGCCCACGCTCCAGCCCCTCCAGCGCCCGCGCCGCAGCCTTGGGCCGAGCCGACGTCGGCCGGGCCGGTCTGCGTGACGCCGCCCTGCTCGACGGTGGGGGTCGGACCGCGGACCTCGTCGTCGTCGGAGGGCGTGTCCCCCTCGGGCGGCGCCTCGGCCGCCGCGTCGTCGCCCGGGGTGTCGCTCTCGACGGGGCCGACGTCGGCGCTGGCCGCCGCGTCCTGGTCCGTCGTGCCCATGAAGCCGTCGTCCGTCGCGCCCGCGTCTTCGCCGCTCGGCGGGACGAAGGTGGCCGGCGGCCCGCCCGCGTTGGCCGACACGCAGTCGTACCAGCCGTTGTCGGCGTCCCAGCCGCACGCCTCGCCCTCGCCGCAGGTCTGCACGGCCAGCTCGCCCCGCTCGGTGCACCACACGACGTTGTTGCCGGTCGTGCAGGCGCCCTCGGGCGGGACGTCCGCGCACGCGGTCATCGCCTTGTCGATGCAGCCGTAGCCGCCGCCGAAGGCCTCGTGCTTGGCGCAGATCTCGTCCTCGGGGCAGGTCGCCGTCACCACGGCGCCGTTCGAGCACCACTGGACCGTCTGGCCGTCCAGGCACTTGCCGGTCTCGGGGACGCCCATACAGGCGCCCGCGTGGGCCGGCGCGGCCGCGAGGGTCAAGCCGAAGGCGAGCCCGACGCCGGCCAGGGTCTTACCGAAATTGCGCATGAACACCTTTGTGCCGATCCGACGACGCGATTCGAAGTCTAGCCAGCGCGCGCCGCTGAGATCAAAAGCGCGTGCTCAGAGCGTGACCGCGCAGAAGGCCTCGTAGTCCACCAGCTCGGTGATGGTCCGGTGCTCGCTGCAGACGGGGCAGCGCGGATCCTTGCGGATCTTCAGCTCGCGGAAGCTCATCTTCAGGGCGTCGAAGCTGACCAGACGCCCGACCAGCGGGTCGCCGGCGCCGAGCAGGAGCTTTTGCACCTCGACGGCCTGCATGGTGCCCACGACGCCGCAGATGGCCCCCAGCACGCCCGCCTCGGCACAGCTCGGCGCCAGCTCGGGCGGCGGCGGCTCGGGGTACAGGCAGCGGTAGCACGGCCCACCGGGCGCGCCGAAGATCGTGCACTGCCCGTCGAAGTGGAAGATGGACCCGTGGACGTTGGGGATGCCCAGGAACACGCAGGCGTCGTTGATGAGGTAGCGGGTCGGGAAGTTGTCCGTCCCGTCGACGACCAGGTCGTAGTCCCGGAAGATCTCCATCACGTTCGAGCTGTCGAGGCGCGTCTGGTAGGTGCGCACCTCGACGTCGCTGTTGAGGCGCCGCAGCGTCTCCTTGGCGGACTCGACCTTGGGCACGCCGACGGTCTTCTCGTTGTGCAGGATCTGCCGCTGCAGGTTGGTCAGATCCGCCTTGTCGTTGTCGATGATGCCGATGGTGCCGATGCCCGCGGCCGCGAGGTACAGGGTCGTCGGCGAGCCCAGCCCCCCCGCGCCCACGCACAGCACCTTGGCATTGAGCAGCTTGGCCTGCCCCTCCTCGCCCACCTGCGGCAGGATCATCTGCCGCGAGTAGCGGCTCATCTGCTCGCGCGTCAGCCGCCGCGGGTGGTCCAGCGGCAGCCCCGCCCGGCTCCACGCCCCGACCCCGCCGGCCACGCTGACCACGTCCGCGTAGCCCAGCTCCTGCAGGCTCAGCGCCGCCAGCGCGCTGCGTGTCCCGCCCGCGCAGTAGATCGCCACCGGCGCCGCCCGGTCGGGCACCAGCCCCTCGATCTTCAGCTCGACGAACCCGCGCGGGATGGTCTTGGCGCCCGGGACGATGCCGTTGTCGACCTCGTCCGGCTCGCGCACGTCGATGACCGTCAGCGCTTCGCCCGCGTCGAGCTTGGCCTTCAGATCGTGGACCGAGATCTCTCGGATGCGCGCCTTGGCCTGCGCGAGGTAGTCCTGGAACGACGTCGCCATGGTGACCTTGCCCTCCGAATGGGGACCCACGGGGTCCGACAGGGGCAGGGAAGGTAGCCACTGGCGCGCCCCGAAGCAACCGGGCTATGGTCGCGCCCCATGGACACGGCCCACCCGCAGCACCGCTACCTCCGGCCGCCGCCCTGGGCCGCCGCGCCCCCCGACCCGGCCCCGGCCGACCCCGACCGGCTCCCCCTCGACCGCCTGGCCGCCGCGCCCTCCCCCTCTCCCGCCGCCCGCGCCGCCGCCGCCGCCGTCGACCCCTTCGCCGCCCCCGACCCGGCCGCCGCCACCCTGCGCCGCGCCGTCGCCGCCGCCCGCGCCCTCCCCGCCGCCTCCGTCTTCCCGACCGCCGGCGCCCGCGACGCCCTCGCCCTCATCACCCGCACCTGGCTCCGCCCCGGCGACCGCGTCGCCGTCGCCCTCCCCGACGCCGCCCCCGCCCTGCCCCTCATCCTGGCCGCCGGCGCCGCCTACGTCGACGTCGGCCGCGACGCCGCCTTCGCCCTCCGCGACGACGCCCTGACCCGCGTCCTCGCCGACCAGCCCATCCGCATGGTCCTCCTCGGCGCCCCGCCCCTCCCCGCCGGCCCCCCTCCCTCGCCGGCCCTCCTCGCCGCCCTCGCCGCCCGCCCGCTCCTGCTCGTCCTCGACGCCTCCGCCGCCCCCTACGCCTCCGCCGCCCCCGTCGACCCCGCCTGGGTCGCCGCCCTCCCCAACGTCCTGCTCGTCGAGACCGCCACCCTCTGGGGCGGCCTCGCCGGCGCCAAGGCCGGCTGGGTCCTCGCCCACCCCGATCGCGTCGCCGACCTCTGGCGCCTGCGCCCCTCCGCCGCCCTCTCTCCCGCCGCCGAGGCCGCCGCCGCCGCCACCCTGGCCGACCCCGCCCCGGTCGCCGCCCGCGTGGCCGCCACCAACGCCGCCCGCGACGCCCTCGCCCTCGCCCTGTCCGCCCTGCCCGGCCTGCAGCTCGCCCCGGCCTCCGGGCCCGCCCTCCTGGTCCGCCGCCCCGGCGTCGACGCCCAGCCGTTGGCCGCCGCCCTGTCCGACCACGGCCTCGCCGTCGCCACCGACCCCCACCCCGCCTGGCGCGACGGCGTCCGCCTGGCCATCCCCGCCGCCCCCCAGATCCCCCGCGTCGTCGCCGCCTTCCGCCGCGCCCTCGCCGCCCTGCCCGTCGCCCTGTGCCTGGCCCTGGCCCTGCCCTTCGCCGGTTGCCGCGACGCTCAGCCCACGGCCCCGCCGCCGGCCGCCCCCGCGCCCTCCCCCAGCGCGCCGGCCGCCCCCGCGCCCTCCCCCAAGCCGCTGGTCGCCTCGCCCCCCCAGGGCCCCGCGCCCGATCCCTCCACCATCCCGCCCGACCTCCGCAAGCGCCTCAACGCCCCGGTCGTCGTCGGCGGCTGCGGCCCCCACTGCGCCACCGCCGAGGACGCCCTCACCGGCTTCCTCGCCTCGCTGGCCGCCCCCGACGCCGGCGTCCGCCTCGCCCGCCACCTCGACACCTCGACCCTGGTCCTCGACGGCCAGCCGGTCGGCGACGCCCTGGCCGACCTCTGGCTCGCCGGCCGCCTCCCCGAACGCCAGGCCCGCGTCGACGCCCTGGTCGCCGACCTCCGCGCCTCCGCCGCCGGCGCCTCCGAGGGCGCCCTGGTCGAGGCCTCCAACCAGGCCCACCTCGAGGCCCAGCCCAGCCGCGCCACGGCGACCGTCACCCTGCCCTCCGGCGCCACCTGGCGGGTCGCCTTGCACCGCCGCGGGCTCGAGTGGCTGGTCAAGGAAGTGAAAAGGTGAAAAGGGGTCAGGTCTAATCATTTGTCATTTTCCGGCACGGAAAATGACAAATGATTAGACCTGACCCCTTTTCTTCTTCTACTTGCCGATACAGAACGCCGCGAAGAGCCGGTCCAGCACGTCCTCGATGGTGGTCAGCCCGACCAGCTCGGCCAGCGCGTCGGTGGCTTCCTGCACGTCGACCGCCACCAGCTCGGGCGGCAGCCCCTGCACCAGCCCCTCGGCCGCCCGCGCCAGCGCCTCGGCCGCCGTCGTCAGCGCCACCCGGTGCCGCTCCCGCGCGATGGTCAGCCCGCCTCCGCCCGCCGCCGCCCCGCCCAGCGCCCGCACCATCGCCTCGCGCAGCGCCTCCAGCCCTTCGCCGCTCACCGCGCTGACCCGCACCCCGCCCGGCGCGGTCCTCGCCCCGGGCAGGTCCGCCTTGGTCGTCACCAGCACCGTCGGCACGTCCGCCGGCAGCCCCGCCCGCAACCCCTCGGCCTCCGCCGCCGCGTCGCCCTCCCCCGACCCGTCCAGCACGACCAGCACCAGCTCGGCCTGCGCCGCCTGCCGGTGCGTCCGCTCGACCCCCGCCGCCTCGACCACGTCCAGCGCCTCGCGCACCCCGGCCGTGTCCACCACGACCACCGGCACGCCCAGCACGTCGACCGCCTCCTCCAGCGTGTCCCGCGTCGTCCCCGGCAGCGCCGTCACGATGGCCCGGTCCGCCCCGCACAGCGCGTTGAACAGGCTGCTCTTGCCCGCGTTCGGCGCCCCCAGCAGCACCACTCGCGCCCCGTCGCGCAGCAGGTGCCCGCGCCGCCAGGTCCCCGCCAGCCCCGCCAGCTCGGCCCCCAGCGCCCGCGCCTCGGCCGCCAGCCCCGCCGGGTCCATCAGCGGCACGTCCTCCTCGACGAAGTCGATGTTCACCTCCAGCCGCGCCCGCAGCCCCAGCAGCCGCTCGCGCGCCCCCATCGCCGCCTCGTACAGCGCCCCGCGCAGGTGCTCGCGCGCCAGCCGCAGCGCCCGCTCCGTCTGCGCCGTCACCATGTCGGCGATGGCCTCGGCCCGCGTGAGATCGATGCGCCCGTTCAGGAACGCCCGCCGCGTGAACTCGCCCGCCTCGGCCAGCCGCGCGCCCGCCTCCAGGCACACCGCCAGGCACTGCCGCAGGTTCAGCGCCCCCCCGTGCACGTGCAGCTCGACCACGTCCTCGCCCGTGAACGAGCGCGGCCCCGGCATCACGACCAGCAGCCCCTCGTCCAGCGCGCGCCCGGCCGCGTCGCGCCACCACCCGTGGTACAGCCGCCGTGCCTCGACCCGCCGCGGCAGCCCGCGGAAGTGTCGCCGCGCGATGGCCACCGCCTCGGGCCCGCTCATCCGCACGATCCCGACCCCGCCACCGGCCGCGCTGGCGACCGCCGCGATGGTGTCTACCCCCTGCTCCGAACCCTGCTCCGACCCGCGCGATGGTTTCATGGCGCGCCAACCTAGCACCAAGTAGACTCTGCCGGCATGGACAACCGGGGCGAAGAGCTGTTCGACGACGCGCTGGACGCCCTCGACGAGGGCGCGCTGGTCAAGGCCTGCCGCCTGCTCGAGCAGGTCGTCGCCCTGGACCCCACGGACGTCGAGGCGGCCAACCTGCTGGCCCGCACCTACCGCGACCGCGAGCAGCCCGAGGTCGCCGAGCGCACCCTGGCGCGGCTGTGCGAGGTCGTCGTCGACGACGTGCCGAGCCTCATCGAGTTGGCCGACGTGCGCCTGGCGCTGGGCGACCCGCGTGGGGCCTCGGTGCCCATCCGGCGGGCCCTGATGCTGCAGCCCAACAACGCCGAGGTGCTGTCGCTGTTGGGCAACGCCTTCCAGGATCTGGGCCACCGTGACGAGGCCGCGCGCGCCTACCAGGCCAGCCTCGACTCCAACCCCTTCGCGGGCGAGGTCTGGTACAACCTGGCGCTGGTCCACGACCAGCGCGGCGACACGATGGCCGCCGCCCAGGCGTGGCGTTCGTTCCTCAGCTGCGGCCCGGACGACGAGGACCGGGCCTTCGCTCTGGCCGAGCTGGCGCGACTAGAAAGCTAGCCCTCGTCGCTGGCCTCGAGCCAGCGGGTCAGCACCTCGACCAGCTGCCGCGCCTGATCGTCGCTCGAGATGTTGAACTTGGCCTGCTGGCGGTAGACCCCGTCGCGCTTCTGGTAGCGGCGGATGGTGTACTTGGACTTGCTCATCTCTTCTTTGCGGCGATCCCACTCGCGGTACTTGAAGAGGATGGTGGTCCACGAGCCCTTCGAAAGGATGGCCTTGTCTAGCTCCTCGACCAGGACCTGGCCGCCCTCTTCATAGGTGACGGACAGATCTTCGGCGTTCTCGACCATGTGCTGGGGTCCTGTCGGCAGGTGGGGCCCTGAGGGCCAGGGTCAGATCAGGAGGAAGGCGGCGGCGGCGGCCGCGGCGACGGCGAGGGCGACGCCGACCAGCGCGAGCTTGGGCCAGCCCGCCTTCTGTTCGGTCGTCCGGAACTTGAACTGGGGCTGCAGCTGGGTCGGCGACTTGCCGGCGGCCCGGCGGGCGGCGGCGGCGGCGGCGGCGGCGGCGGCCGCGTCGGCGGAGACCTGTGAGGTGGGGCGGGTGACGATGGTCGCGGAGCGGGCGGTGGACATGGTGGGCTCGGCGACGACCTCGGCGACGGCGGCCGGATCGGTGACCGGGCGGGGCTCGCCGTTGAGGACGGCGATCGCCTCGGCCGGATCGCCGGCGGCGTCGAGCGCGTCGAGGAAGGCCTCATACGGCTTGAAGGGGCTGTTGCCCAGCGAGATCGAGATCTGCTCGGCCGGCTTGTCGGCCGCCCAGGCCGCGACCATGTCGAAGGTCGGGAACGACAGCACCAGCCCGGAGCGCATGCGCATGCGCCAGATGGTCGAGTCGCGCCGCGGGCCCGTGTCGTCGCCCGACGACGGGACGATGGGATCGGCCGGCGGGACGGCCCCCACCTGACCCACCGGCTCGTTCATCGGCTGCGGGGCGATCGGCGGGGCGGTGACCTGCGGCGGCGCGGGGGCGGGCTCGGGACGGGGCGCCGCGGGGGTCGGCTGCGGGCGCGCGGCCGCAGCGTTGCTGGTCGGCGCCTTCAGCCCGCCGAAGCCGCCGCCGCCGGCCATCATCTCCTCGAGCAGCCCGGCCGGCAGCTGCATCTCCATCGTGGCGGCGCCCTCTTCCATCGGGCCCGCCTCGAACCCGCCGTCGCCGTCACCGTCGAACGAGTCGTCGACGGTGGTGTCCCCGGCGATCTTGTACGAACCCAGCCTGTCGGTGCTCTTGGGCGTCCGCGGCGCCGGCGGCTGGCGCGAGCTGGGCATGGACAGCCCGCCCAGGCCGGCCTTCAGCTCGCTCGCGAGCTGCGTCGGCAGCTCGATCTCCATGGTCGCGCCCCCCTCCTCGGCGGGGCCGGGCGCGGCCACGGGCGGGCTCTTCACGGCGGCCATGGCGGGCTGGGTCGCGGCCTTGACGGCGGCCTTGACCGACGAGGTCACCGGCTGCGAGGCCCCGCAGGTCGGGCAGGCGACGCTGCTGGCGTTGACCAGGCGAGCGCCATCGACCTGGAAGGTGCCCCAACAGCTGACGCAGATGAAATCCTTCACGCGGCCCCACGCCTCTCAGTCGGGAAGGCCCCAGAGCCTTCCCCCGGCCCCGGCCGTCCTCCGTCGCGGCACGTTCGCCGCATCGACCCGGCTTCTGTAGCACGCCCCCCGCCAGCCTCGCAAACACCGAGACCCGGCCGCGCCATCGTCGCCCGTGACCGCGCGACCCTCTGGCGACCGCGCCCCCGGCCGCGTTACTCTGCATCGCCATGCAGTCCCGCTACACCCTCGACTACCTGCTCCAGCTCCTCGTCCGCCGCGGCGTGTTGAAACCCGCCCAGGCCGAGGAGGTCGCCGTCCGCGAGAGCGGCCAGCGCTACCGCCTGGAAAAAGAGGCCGGCGTGGCCGGCGGCCGCCCGGGCGCCTCCGAGATCTCGCCGGGCGAGCTGCTCGCCAGCTTCGAACTCGCCCTGCCCGACGGCTCGGTCCTGACCGAAGACCGGATCATGGCGGTGATGGCGCAGGAGGAGGGCCTGCCGTACCTCAAGATCGACCCGCTCAAGCTCGACGCGCAGCTCGTCACCAGCACGATGTCGCGCCCCTTCGCCAGAAAGCACCGCCTGCTGCCCCTGTCGCGCCGCGGCTCGGTCCTGCGCGTCGCCACCGACGACCCGTTCAACCTCGAGGCCTTCGAGTCGCTGCGCACCCTGACCGGCGCCGGCGTCGAGGTGGTGCTGTCGAGCAAGACCGACATCGTCCGCTTCATCCGCGAGATCTACGGCTTCCGCCGCAGCCTGGCCGCAGCCGAGGCCGACCTCACCCGCGGCCCCGACCTCGGCAACCTCGAGCAGCTGGTCAAGCTCAAGTCCTTCGACGAGATCGAGGCCACCGACAAGCACATCGTCAACGCGGTCGAGTACCTGCTGCACTACGCCTTCGAGCAGCGCGCCAGCGACATCCACATCGAGCCCAAGCGCGAGATCGCCCTGGTCCGCCTGCGCATCGACGGCGTCCTGCACACCATCCAGCGCGTCCCGCGGGTGGTCCACAACGCCATCGTCAGCCGCATCAAGACCCTGGCGCGCCTCGACATCGCCGAGAAGCGCCGCCCCCAGGACGGCCGCATCAAGACCGCCCACCAGGCCAACGGCGGCGGCGAGGTCGAGCTGCGCGTGTCCACCCTGCCGGTGGCCTTCGGCGAAAAGCTCGTCATCCGCGTCTTCGACCCGATGATCCTGCTCCAGGACATCGAGGCCCTGGGCTTCGGCGCGGCCGAGCTCGAGCGCTTCCAGGGCTTCCTCGCCCGCCCCCACGGCCTGGTCCTGGTCACCGGCCCGACCGGCAGCGGCAAGACGACCACCCTGTACTCGGCCCTGCAGGTGCTGGCGACCGAGCAGGTCAACGTCACCACCATCGAGGACCCCATCGAGATGGTGGTCGAGGAGTTCAACCAGACCTCCATCATGCCCAAGGCGGGCATCACCTTCGCCTCGGCCCTGCGCACCCTCTTGCGCCAGGACCCCGACATCATCATGGTCGGCGAGATCCGCGACGCCGAGACCGCCGAGCAGGCCATCCAGGCGGCGCTCACCGGCCACCTGGTCCTGTCGACCATGCACACCAACGACTCGGCCGGCGCCGTCACCCGCCTCATCGAGCTGGGCCTCGAGCCCTTCCTGGTCGCCTCGACCCTGACCGGCGTCATCGCCCAGCGCCTGGTGCGCAAGGTCTGCGAGGCCTGCAAGGTCCAGACGACCCTCACCCGCGAGCAGATCCTGGCCCTGGGCATGCCGCTGGCCGACGACGGCCCCGCCCCCACCCTGCCCGTCTGGTACGGCAAGGGCTGCGTCGAGTGCCGCCACACGGGCCTGCGCGGCCGCATCGGCGTCTACGAGGTCATGCCCGTGAGCGAGCGCGTCCAGCGCCTCGTCCTCCAGCGCGCCCCCTCCCTCGAGCTGATGAAGGTCGCCCGCCAGGACGGCATGATGACCCTGCGCGAGTCCGCCATCCAGAAGCTCGCCGAGGGCGTCACCTCCTTCGAAGAGGTCATCCGCGTCACCGCCGAGTAGCGCCTCCGCTTGACGCCGCCCCTCCGCCGCCCTCTCCTTCCCGGAGGAGCCCCGCCATGGAAACGCCCTCCACGCCCGCCCCCGAGCCGCCGGTCTGGTACCTCGGCGCCATCGAGCTCGAGAACGTCGGCCCCTTCGGGCCCCGCCAGCGCCTCGAGCTGACCACCGCCGACGGCCGCCACGCCCAGTGGACCGTGCTGCTGGGCGACAACGGCGCAGGCAAGACGACGGTGCTGCAGGCCATCGCGGCCGTGACGGCTCCGGTCGACATGCCCGACTCCTACCTTCTCCCGGTGTCCCGCTGGGTTGAACGCGCAAAGCGAGTTCGGTGTGAAAGCGGAGCCGTCGCGCTCAAGCTCGACGTATACCGAGGTCGTGACCTGGACGAGATGCTGGGTCGCCATCTGGTGGAGTTCGACCTCGAGCCGCGCGGCTTCACTCGAAACCGCGCTCCCGTCGACGCCCCGTTGATGGTTGGATACGGGGCCTCTCGGCGCGGATTTCCGACCTCGATGACGGCAAGGGAACTGGAGACGCCTGTCGCCAGCCTCTTCAACCCCGAAGCCAACCTGATCGACCTGCAGGAGTGGTTCCTTCGCACCGAGTACGTCTCGCTGAAGGAAGGCCCCGGCGGCCCGGCGTCCAAGCGGCTCGAGCAGGTCAAGCAGCTCGCCATCGAGCTGCTCCCCGAGGTGCAGGACATCCACATCACCGGCCCGGGCGGGCGCAGCGCCGCGAACCCGGACATCTTCGAGTACCCGCTCCTCTTCGACACCCCCTACGGCCGCGTCGGCTTCGACCAGCTCAGCCTGGGGTATCAGACGATGCTGACCTGGGTGGTCGACCTGGCCGCCCGGCTGACCGAGCGCTACCCCGACAGCCCCAACCCGCTGGCCGAGCCCGTCATCGTGCTGGTCGACGAGATCGATCTCCACCTGCAGCCCAAGTGGCAGCGCGAGATCACCAGCTTCCTCTCGGCCCGCTTCCCCAGGGCCCAGTTCATCGTCACCGCCCACAGCCCGCTCATCGTGCAGTCGGCCCCCGACGCCCGCATCGCCCTGGTTCGCCGCGACGGCGACCACGCGGTCATCGACCCCGCCCCCGACCGCGTCGCCCGCTGGCGCATCGACCAGATCCTCACCAGCGAGCTGTTCGGCCTCGACACCGCGCTCCCACGCGAGACGGAGCGTCTGCTGGAAGAGCGTGCCGAGCTGCTGTCCAAGGCGCAGCCGAGCCCCGACGAGCTGCGTCGCGCCGAGGAGATCGCCGCTGAGCTGGACCGCTCGGAACCCGAGCGCGAGCAGAGGCAGGCCGAGTTGCTGCGCCGCGCGGCCGAGCTGGTCAAGAAGCACAATCTCGACAAGCCATGATCCGCATCGAGCGTCCCGGTGCGCCAGACGTCCTTCGCGAGCGCGCCGAAGCTGCGACGAACCGGCTGCGGGAGGTCCACGCCGCCGACCCCGATGGGGTCGCATCGGGCACGACCAGGCTGCCCTTCGAGGCCGCCCTCTATGGCCACGCTGAAGTGAAGAAGGCGCTCGTGGCTGCGCAGAACGGCAAGTGCGCCTACTGCGAGTCCGAGGTCGAGTCCGTCGCCTACGGCGATGTCGAGCACTTCCGACCCAAGGCGGGCTGGAAACAAGCAGATGGCGACCCGCTGGCCCGACCTGGCTACTTCTGGCTGACCTACGAGTGGGACAACCTGCTGTTCGCCTGCGAGCGTTGCAACCGCGAGTACAAGCGCAACCTGTTCCCGCTCGAGGACCCCGAAAGCCGCGCCAGCTTCGCGACCGAGGACCACGGCGACGAGAGGCCGCTGTTCATCGATCCGAGCCGCGAGGATCCGCAAGCCCACATCGGGTTCCGGCAATGGGACGCATTCGCTCGCGACGCGAGCCGACGCGGCAGGACCACCATAGATGGCCTGGGGCTCAATCGGCCGAGGTTGCTCGACGAGCGCAGGAGAGCATGGAAAGCGCTGCGACAGATGCTCGAAGCTCTTGCCACCCTCTCGAAGCGGCCGGATGACCCTGAAGCCCTCAGGCTCATCGAGGAACTCGCGGCTGAACTCGAGGCCGCCGTGCAGCCATCGGCCCCGTTCACGGCCATGGCGCGGTGCGCCCTGCGGGACCTCGCGCCATGGACCCTTGCTGGACCCCTCGCGGAGAAGTCGTTCATCTCCGCGGACCCCTCGCGAGGGGTCGCAAAGCTCGTCGGGAGCTTCCTCGGCCCCTGCCGAGGGGTCGGAGGAGCTCGCCGGGAGCTTCCTGGACCCCTGCCGAGGGGTCGGAGGAGCTCGTCGGGAGCTCTCTGGACCCCTGCCGAGGGGTCGGAAGGCTTGCCGGGAGCTCTCTGGACCCCTGCCGAGGGGTCGGAGGAGCTCGTCGGGAGCTCTCTTGACCCCTGCCGAGGGGTCGGAGGAGCTCGTCGGGAGCTCTCTGGACCCCTGCGAGGGGTCGGAAGGCTTGCCGGGCGCTCTCTGGACCCCTCTGCTGGGCCGCGGGGGCCGCAATTCCTGACGGTGGCGGCTGGCGGGCCTATGATGCGCGGCGCAATCCTTGGGGGAGAACCGCATGCGCCTCGCTCTGGCCGTCGCCTTGGCCTTCTTCGCGCTCGCCGGCTGTGACAAGCCGGCCCCGCCGGCCTATCCGCTCGCCGAGGGGGCCGCCGAGGTGGCCGACCCGGGGGTCGAGCTGGGGCTGGGGACCTCGCTGGCCGCCCTGCCGGTCGAGCAGGTCGCCACGGCGACGCAGGACGGCGCCACCGCCCGCCTGGCCTACGACGGGGCGCGGCTGCTGCTCGAGCTGCAGGGCCTGCCGCCCGCCACGCCCGAGTGCCCGGTGGTCGCCTACCTGGCCCAGGACGCCGGCGGGACCCGCTGGGAGTACCGCTTCACCGGCGGCGACCCGGTCACCTACCTGAACGGCGGCCTCTTCGGCGGCAAGGCCCCGCGCAGCCGGGTCGAGGGCGAGGTGCGGCGCTTCTACCTGCCCACCCTGCCGGGCGACTTCGCCCTGCAGGTCGTCGGCCCCGCCTCGCCCGGCGCCGCCGAGTGCGTGCACGCCCCGCTCATCCCCGCCGTGACCGGGCGCCTGACCCCGCAGGGCGGCCTGACCTGGGCCCCGGCCGCGGACCCGGTGGTGGTCGGCGTGCGACTTGCCAAGGACGGCCCGGCCTCGACCGACGCCGGCCGCTACTCGGTCGGCGACGCGCTGGTGCTGGTCGGCGCCAACCTGGCCCAGGTCGACGCCGCCCGCTTCGGCGACACCGAGGCCCCGGCCACCGTGCTGGCCCCCTGGGCGGTCCAGACCACCGTCGCCGGCGGCGGCGACAGCGAGACCCTGGCCGTCCGCACCCCCGCCGGCTGGACGCGCGGGGTCCGCGCCCCGGTCGACGGCACCGTCGCCCGCATCGGCGACGCGATGGGCGCCCTCTCCGGCGCCATCTGGGACACCTGGCTGGTGGTGCTGCTGGTCGGCGCCGGGATCATCCTCACCGTGGTCAACGGCTTCCCGCAGCTGCGCGGCTTCCTCCACGCCCTCCGCGTCGTCCGCGGCCACTACGACAAGCCCGACGAGAAGGGCGAGATCAACCACTTCCAGGCGCTGACCGCCGCCCTGTCGGCCACCGTGGGCCTGGGCAACATCGGCGGCGTCGCGGTCGCCGTCACCACCGGCGGCCCGGGCGCCATCTTCTGGATGTGGGTCTCGGGCTTCCTCGGCATGGCCACCAAGTTCAGCGAGTGCACCCTGTCGACCGCCTACCGCGAGGTGCGCGACGACGGCACGGTCGCCGGCGGGCCCATGTACTACATCAAGAAGGGGCTGGGCGGCGTCATGACCCCGGTCGCCTTCCTCTACGGCCTGTTCATCACCATCTCGAGCTTCGGCGGCGGCAACATGTTCCAGGCCAACCAGGCCGCCGCCATCTGGGAGCAGAGCTGGGGCATCCCCGCCTGGGGCACCGGCCTCATCCTGGTCGCCCTGGTCGGCGCCACCATCATCGGCGGCATCAAGCGCATCGGCCGCGTCACCGACAAGCTGGTCCCCACCATGTGCGGCCTGTACGTGCTGGCCGCGCTGCTGGTCATCTTCACCCACATCGACATGGTCCCGGGCCTGTTCGCCTCCATCTTCACCGAGGCCTTCAGCGTCTCGGCCGCCATCGGCGGCACCCTGGGCGTCGTCATCAAGGACGTCCTCATCAGCGGCTTCCGCCGCGCCTCCTTCTCCAACGAGGCCGGCTTCGGCTCCGCCGCCATCGCCCACGCCGCCGTCAAGACCGACGAGCCGGTCCGCGAGGGCGTCGTCGCCCTGCTCGAGCCCTTCATCGACACCATCGTCATCTGCACGATGACCGCCCTGGTCATCCTCATCAGCGGCGCCTGGACCCAGCAGGGCCTCGACGGCGTGCAGCTGACGGCGGTCGCCTTCGACTCGGCCTACGTCGGCTTCGGCAGCCTGCTCGTCCCCATCGCGGTCTTCCTCTTCGCCGTCTCGACCATGATCTCGTGGTCCTACTACGGCGAAAAGGGCGTCGAGTACGTCTTCGGCCGCCGCGCCATCCCCATCTACCGCGTCCTGTTCGTCGGCCTCATCTTCATCGGCGCCATCTGGAAGCTGGGCCCGGTGCTCGACTTCTCCGACGCCGCCTTCGGCGTCCTCGCCGTCCCCAACATCATCGCGGTCCTGCTGCTCATCCCCAAGCTCCGCACCCTGGTCGGCGACTACTTCGGCCGCCTCCGCTCCGGCGCCATGCGCGAGTACAAGTAGCCGAGACTCGTCTGGTGGAAGCAGAGCGCTTTGGTGGATACTATGCGCCATGAGCGTCGATGGAGTCGTGTCATGGCTTTGAACATCAAGAACGCCGAGGTCGAACGGCTGGTGGACGAGGTCGCCGCGATCACCGGCGAGACGAAGACCGAAGCCGTCAGGCGGGCGCTCGAAGAACGCGCGCAGCGTCTGTCGCTCCGAAGCCGGCGACCTCGCACGTTGGAAGAGGCGCTCGCGGTCCTCCAGCGGGACATCTGGTCGATGATTCCCAGCGACAAGCTCGGCAGACCGCCGCTGACGCGCGAGGAAGAGGACGAGATCCTCGGCTTCGACCCGGACACCGGGACGTGATCCTCGACTCCTCGGCCGTGGTTGCTGTCGTGCTGGGTGAACCTGGCCACGAGCAGCTGGTAGCCAAGCTCCTCACGGCGGAGGTGATTGGCATCGGAGCGCCTACCCTGGTGGAGGTCTCGACCGTTCTCCTGGCCCGCCTCGGAACCGACCCGCTCGTCGTCGTGTCCAGGTTCCTCGCCGGGTATGCCGTCGAAGTCATCGAGTTCACAGATCTTCATTGGCGCGAAGCCGCTTCGGCCTACTTGCGATTTGGGCGTGGGCGACACCCTGCGAAGCTGAACTACGGTGACTGCCTGAGCTATGCGACGGCGAGCGTGGCCCGAAAGCCCCTGCTGTGCATCGGCAATGACTTCCCGCAGACCGACCTGTCCCTGGCCTGAGCGATCGACTGGAGCGCGCTCGCGCGGACTCGCTGGATCGCCGCCGCTCGCGGCGGCCGAGCATGGCCCTACCGCGCCTCGAACAGCGCGTTGACCCGGCCCGCGCCCGACAGGGGCAGCCGGAACGAGTCGACCTTCCAGGCGTCGCGGGTCAGGTCGGGGTCGCCGGCGCCGCCCAGGCTGACCAGGACCAGGCCGCCGGGGCCGACCAGCTCCGAGCCCACGCGCAGCCACTCGGCGGGGGCGAAGGTGGCGCGGCTGAGGGCGCCTCTGGGGGCGCCGTCGGGTCCAGGGCCGGCCTCGAGCTCCTCGACGCGCACCTGACGCACGCTGACGTTCTTGAGCTTGAGCGCCGCGGCCGCCTGGCTGGCGAAGGCGATCTTCTTGCCGATGGGCTCGACCAGCGTCAGGCGCAGCGCGGGCCGAGCGACGGCCAGCACCAGCCCCGGGAAGCCCGGCCCGGTTCCGACGTCCCACCACGCCTGGGTGCGGGCGGCGACCTCGGGGTCGTCCAGCAGCCGCAGGACCGCCAGGCTGTCGTGCACGTGCCGGTCGATGGCCTCCTCGGTGGTGCACGGGGCCACCAGGTTGATGCGCTGGTTCCACTTGAGCAGCAGCGCCGTCAGCTCGCTCAGCGCCTCGGCCGCCGCCTGATCGAGCGGGACGTCCAGCGCCTCGGCCCCCTCGGCGATGAGCGCCGTCGGGTTCGCCCCGCGCCCGCCCCTCATGGCGCGACCCCGGTCTCGCTCCCCTGCGCCGCCGCCGCCGCCGCCCCGTCGCGGATGGCCCCCTCCAGCTGCGCCGCCAGCTCGGCCCGCGCCGCCTCGGGCGCCTTGGCCACGATCTCGTCCTTGAGCTTGGTCGCCTCGTCGGTGCGCGCCGTCATCGCCAGCACCGCGATCATCATCGGCGCCGCCATCGCGTCCTGCGGGTCCTTGGCCATCGCCTCGCGCAGCAGGCCCTCGCCCTCCTCGACCAACCCGTTCTCGAGCAGGACCTGCGCCACCGTCGACCGCAGCCCCACCGCCTTGACCACCGCCTCGCGCGCCGCCGTCGCGTCGCGCTTGCGCGCCACGTCCGCCAGATAGCGCAGCATCAGCGCGTCGACGTTGGCCGGCTCGGCCTTCAGCACCGCCGACAGGTGCGCCTCGGCCGCCGCGTCCTGCCCCTCGTCCAGCTCGAGCTGCGCCGCCAGCAGCCGCGCCTGCCCGTCCTCGCCGAAGCGGTCCAGGTGCGACTTCAGCAGCTCGCGCGCCTTGGCGGGCCGCCCCAGGGTCTTCTCGAGCTGCGCCATTGCCGGCCGCAGATCCGCCGACCCCGGATCACCGGCCAGCGCCCGCTCCAGCGCGGCCAGCGCGTCCGCCGCCCTGCCCTGCCGGAACAGCGCCGTCCCCAGCGCCCGATGGATCTCGGCCCCGCCGCGCACCTTCCCGGCGCCCTCCTGCAGCGCGTCCAGCGCCTCCTCGCCGCGCCCCAGCTCCGTCAGAAAGCCCGCCAGCACCAGCCACGAGGCCTCCTCCTCGGGGTGGACCTGCGCCTCCTCGCGCAGGAGCGTCTCGGCGTCCTGGTGCCGGTCCTGGATGACCGCGATGCGCGCCCGCATGGTCCGCAGCCCCGGCGCCTTGGGGTCGGCCTTGTCGGCCGCGGCCAGGTGCGCCTCGGCCGTCTCGATGAGCTTGGGCACCTCCTCCTTGGGCGTCAGCCCGGCCCGCTCGAGCGCCAGCTGCGCCAGCATCACCCAGGCCTCACCCAGCCCCGGGTCCAGCTCGGTCGCCTTGGCCAGGTGCTGGTGCGCCTTGAACGACTGCTGCGCCTGCATGGCCGCGATGCCGACGGTGAACCAGCTCATCCCGTCGCCCTTGCGCGCCGCCGCCGCCTCCATGGTGGCCAGGCCCATCTCGGTCAGGCCGTTGGCCAGCTGCACCTGCCCCTGGAGCAGCTCGAGCGCCGCGTCCTGCCCGTCCAGCTGCCGCGCCTGTCCGATGGCCCGCGACGCCTGATCCCCGTCGCGCAGCGCCATCGCCCCAAGCGTCCGCCAGGCCAGCACCTGCCCCATCCAGCCGATCTCGTCGAGCGGCCGCACGCGCGCCTCGTCGACCGGGCCACCGTCCACGGCCCGCCACGGCCCGCCGCCCACCTTCAGCACGTACCGCCGCCGCCGCAGGTCGGTCGCCGCCCGCGGCGCCGCCTCGTCCACGCCCACCCGCGCCTCGACCCCGCGCGCCTTCAGCAAGGCCCGCGCCAGCGAGGTCACCTCGAGCGGCCCGGTCGGCGGCGCCTGCTGCCCCGCCAGCGCCATCGCCAGGTGCCCGGCCGCCCGCGGCGCGCCCAGCGGCTCCTCCATCTCGTGCAGGGGCGGCAGGTGCCCGGCCTCGATGGCGGCCTTCACCGCCGCCAGCGCCGCCTCGGGGCCCTCGGCCAGCTTGGCCGCCGCCGCCTTCACCGCCTCGTCGACCTGGTCGGGCCGCGCCCGCAGGTCCTCGGGCAGCTGGGCCAGCGCCGTCTGCGTCGGGTCGGCCGTCGCGCGGGCGCCCGGCCCGACCATGCTGGCGGGCGGCTCGGTGGTGCGGTTCATCAAAAACCACACCAGGGCCCCGCTGGCGCCCAGGATCAGCGCCAGGATGGCGATCACCAGGGCGCCGTTGCGACGTTGCGGCTCGGAGGGGGCGGACGGGGTCATCAGGGGCTCCCAGACAAGGCGTCCCGCAGCGCCTGCGGGCGGTTGGTGACGAGCGTTCGGACCCCCAGCGCGAGCAGGCGCCGCGCCTCGTCGGGGTCGTCGACGGTCCAGGCGCGGAACAGGCGCCCGGGCGCGGCGTATTCCGCCAGGTGCGTCGCCGTGACCAGCGCGTGCGCGGGGTGCAGGTCGACCACCGCGCCGCCCGGCAGGTAGCGCAGCGCGGCCAGGGCGGCCAGGTCTTCGTACAGCAGGGCCATGCGGCCTGGGGCGCGGTGGGTGATGGCCAACGCCAGCACGCGTGGGTCGAAGGTCGACACGACCAGCGCTACGCCCGGGATCGCCGCGGCGCGCGTCAGGTGCGGCAGGGTCGCCTCGACCAGCGCCTGCGGCCGCGGGGTCGTCTTCAGCTCGACGTTCAGCACGAAGGACCCGGCCGGGTCGACCCGCTGGGTCAGCAGATTCAGCACCTGCTCGAAGCTGGGGATGGGCTCGCCGCCGACGCGTCGCTGCCCCAGCGCCTGCCAGGGCGTCGCCTCGAGGTCGCCGGGGGCCCCGGTGAGGCGGGTCAGATCCCGATCGTGGAAGACGACCGGCACGCCGTCGACCGTCAGGTGGACGTCCAGCTCGACGCCGTCGGCGCCCTCGTCGAAGGCGCCGGCGAAGGCCCGCAGCGTGTTCTCGGGGTGCGCCGCGCTCGCGCCGCGGTGCGCCAGCAGGACGGCGGCTCGAGACATGGAGGGTCGCCTCCGATCAGTAGTGGCGCTGGGTCTGGGGGCGCGGCGAGCGGAAGACCAGCAGATCCGTCTGGTGCAGCACGAAGATGACCTGCAGCAGGGTCAGCCGGTCCTCGGGGTTGCGGCCGAAGCGCTCGAGCACCTCGCGCAGGGTCACGCCGGTCTCGAGGTAGGTGTAAAAGCGCAGCTCGCGCGAGTTCAGGCGCAGGTTGTTGTGGGTGATGTGCGGGTTCTGCTGCATCACCATGGTCTGGTCGAGGTAGTCCGAGAAGATGTCGCGCATGGTCGCGAGGTCGAACTGGGTGCGGACCCCGGCGGTCAGCAGCTGGATGGCGTCCTCGCCCAGCGGGATGACGTCGTCGGGCGGGCCGTAGCCCTCGAGGAACTCGTACCAGCCCTCCTTCCAGGCGAAGACCTCGAGGAAGCGCTGCCGGAACTGGAACTCGACCACCCGGTAGAGATCGTGCGGCTTGAGCAGCCCCATGGAGACCAGCGCGTCGCCCAGGCGGCCGCCGCGCTCCTTCATGAAGCCCAGGGCGGCGTTGATCTGCGGCGGCTGGATGAGGTTGCGCTCGAGCATGAAGTTGGCGAGCAGCTCGCTCTTGATGTTCGAGTTGATGTGCACCGGCACGCCGTGCTGGAAGTAGATCTCCTTGAGCGCCATGCCGCGCATCAGCTTGAGCTTGCCGACGACCTTGTTGACGGCCAGCTCGTACAGCAGCTGCGGCGTGCGCACCTGGCTGACCGGCCCCTCGTACAGCGGCTGCTCGGGCTCGACCTCGAAGACCGCCGGCTCGATGTCGGGCAGCGGGCTCTCGCTGATCGGCATCCACGGCCCGCCGTCGACGCTGATGAGCTCGCGGGGCGAGACGGAGCGGCTGCGGAGCAGGTGCAGCAGGTTGTTGTAGGTGATGGGGCCGAAGGTCGCGTCGTCGCCCTTGACCCGGAAGGACGAGCCGCGCAGCTCTTCGGCCAGCTGGGCCGGCGTGGGCGTGGGGCGGGCCGGCGCGACGATGGCCGGGGTGGCCTCCGCGGCCGGCTCCGGCGCGGGCGCCTCGGCCTCGGCTTCGGCGGCCTTGGCCTCTGGCTCGGCGCCCTTCGCCTCAGGCTCGGCGGCCTTCGCCTCGGGCTCGGGTTCGGGCTCGTCGGCCTTGGCCTCGGGTTCGGGCTCGTCGGCCTTGGCCTCAGGCTCGGTGGCCTTCGCCTCGGGCTCGGCGGCCTTCGCCTCGGGCTCGGCTTCGGGCTCGGCGGCCTTGGCCTCTGGCTCCGGCGCGGGCACCGCCGCCAGGACCGGCCGCGGGGCAGCTTCCACCTCGGGCGCGGCCTCGCCACCCACCTCGTGCTCTGCGTCGAGCAGCGCCGGCATCGCGTCGTCGACCGGGGTCGGCTCGTCGTCGAGCGCCTCGTCGTCGGCGTCCTCGTAGGCGTCGCCCCCCGCGGGCTCCTCGTCGCGCTCCTCGTCCGCCGGCGCCTCGTGCGGCTCGGCCTCGTCGGCCGCCTCGTCCGCGCCCTCGGCGGCGTCCTCTTCGCCGTGCGCGATCTCGTCGTCGCCCTGGCCGTCGTCCGCCGCCTCGCCCGCGCCCGGGCGCGCCACGTAGATGGGCCGCGGCGCCTCCTCCTCGCCTTCGAGCGCCTCGCGCATGAACTGCGCGACGTTGCGGTTGGTCACGCGGATGCGGTGCTCGAACAGGTAGTCGAGGATCGCCTCCTGCAGATCGGTCCCGGTCTGGTAGCGCTCGTCCGGGTCCTTGGCCAGCGCCTTGCGGATGATGTTCTGGATGCCGTCCGGGACGTACGAGTGCTTCTCGAGCTTCTTGTCGATGCGCACGTCGCGGATGTTGATGAGCGTCTGGATGTCCGTCTTGCCCAAGAACAGCCGGCGCAGGGTCAGGATCTCCCACAGGATGATCCCCATCGCGAAGATGTCCGACCGGTGGTCGATGTCGTCGCCGACGACCAGCTCGGGGGACATGTAGCCCAGCTTGCCCTTGAGGGCGCTGGACTTCTTCTTGCGCTTGCCGCTGGTCTCGAGGTCGGCGCGGGCGACGCCGAAGTCCATGACCTTCACGTCGCCGTCGAGGCTGATGAGGATGTTCGACGGCGAGACGTCGCGGTGGATGATGTTCAGCGGGCGGCCGCGGTGGTCGGTCGCGGCGTGGGCGTAGGCCAGGCCCTTGGCGGCCTCGGCCACGACGAACAGGCCGATCTCGAGCGGCATCTGAAGGCCCTTGCGGGCGCAGGCGGCGAGGAGCTTGAGCAAGTCCGCGCCGTGCACGTACTCCATCGCGATGTGGTAGCCGCCGTCGATCTGGCCCAGCTCGAAGATCTGGACGATGTTGGCGTGCTGCAGCAGCGAGCTGAGCTTCGCCTCGGCGATGAGCATCTCGATGAACGCCGTGTTCTTGGCGTAGGTCGGCAGGATGCGCTTGACGACCAGGATCTTCTCGAAGCCCTCGGGCCCGGTGACGCGCGCCTTGTAGATCTCGGCCATGCCGCCGGCGCCGATCTTCTCGAGAAGCTCGTACTTCCCGTAGCGCTGGCCGGGCTGGAGCTCGTGAGCGAGCGCGGAGTGGCTATCGGGGCCGTTCAAGGCTCTTCACCAGCTCGAGGGCGCTCTCGCAGGCCCTCTTGTCCTCGGAGGAGGCCTTGGCCGCCTTCTCACGGATGCTCTTGCACTCCTCGGAGTCCTCGCCCGCCGTCTGGCAGGCGACCTCGGCGAGGTCCTCACACGGGTTACCGCAGCCGGTCGTGGTCGCGAGGGCCAGGGCAGCGATGAGACCGGTGAATCGACGCATGCGGTGTTCTTTCCGATGGGGTCCGGGAGGTGGGGCCCGGACCAGGCCGTGTGGGGTTCCGGGGCGGACAGCCTCGAAGAGAGACGAGGCTGTAACCGTCGCGTCACGCGGTCCCTTCGGCCAGCCTGCGCGACGGCTTCGGCGGGGAGTGCGACACCCGCCTTTGCCGGGCAGTGTTCGCTACGACGAGAGGCCCTGTCAAGCCGCGTACCTACAGGCCTTTCGCCCCTCTGCGATCACGCGGAGGCGGTGACCCCGTCGGCGTGCACGTCCACGATCAGGACGGTGACGTTGTCGACGCCGCCGTAGTCGAGCGCGCGCTGCACCAGCACCTCGGCGGCGGTCGACGCCCCTTCGATCGAGGCGAGCACCTCGGCGATCTCGGCGTCGGTGACCATGTCCGTCAGCCCGTCGCTGCACAGGAGGTAGCGGTCGCCCGGCCGGGTGGTGCGGTAGAAGGTGTCGACGTCGACGTCCTCCTGCAGCCCCAGCGCCCGCACGATGACGTTCTTGTACGGGAAGTAGGGGAGATCCTCGGGCCGCAGCAGGTTCATCCGGATGTACTCGTTGGCGAGCGAGTGATCCTCGGTCAGCTGCTCGAGCTTGCCCTGGCGCAGGCGGTAGGCGCGGCTGTCGCCGACGTGCCCGATGTACACGCGGTTGCCGGTGAAGGCGATGCCGACGATGGTCGTGCCCATGTCCTCGAGCCGCGGATCGGTCGAGGCCTGGCGGAAGATCTGCAGGTTGCCGTACTCGATGGCGCTGCGCAGCCGGAACTCGTGGAAGCTCGAGATGTCGCCGAGCCCCTCCTTGCCGCGGAGATCGTCGTACAGGTGCTGCAGGCGCTTGGTCAGGTCGTTGTCGGCGTAGAACTCCTGGACCGAGCGCACCGCCAGATAGCTGGCGACCTCGCCGCAGTTGTGGCCCCCCATGCCATCGGCCACCACGTAGACGTGCTCCTCGGGCGCCATCAGGCTGTCGTCCTCGTTGTGCTCTCGGACGCAACCCACATCCGTCAGGACGTACGCGTCGAAGGTCATGGGGTGCTCCGGGAGGGGAGGGGAGGGGCGAGGATCGGACCCTTGGAGTGCACGCGCATGGAGCGCTGGAGCTCGATCTCGCTGAAGAGCGTGGAGGGCGCCACCGTACTGACCGGGACCATACCCGACTCGGCGCCGCAGTAGCCATTGAAAATGCCGGTCTCGCGGCTCGCCGCGACGATCTTGCCCAGGCTGATGAGGGGCGTCCCGACCAGCTCGACGCCGCGCACCAGGGTCTCCTCGCCGGTCTGCGCGTCGACCTTGTAGACCATGCGCGCCTGACCCTTGAAGGCCTGGAAACCATAGGACGAGGTGTTGGTCGAGCCGCCGGTGATGTCGCGGATGAGCAGGCCGAAGGGCTTGCCCTGGCGGCGCGCCTCCTCGAGGAGCATCTGCTTGAGGCGGGCGTTGTCGACGGCCGCCGCGGCGTCGGCCTGCACGATGAGGTTGCCCATGCGGGCCACCGGACGGGCGGTGCCCTGGCCGCGAGCGTGGCCGTTCGAGGCCGAGAAGCCCTCGACCGGTCGGCGGGTCATCAGGAAGCTCTTGAGCACGCCGCCCTCGACCAGCGCGACCCGCTGCGCGGCCACCGCCTCGTCATCATAGAGGTACGTCCCGTTGAGCGGCGTCCCCTCGTGGGCGGTGAGCGTGGGGTCGTCGTAGATGGACAGGAACGGCGGCAGGATGCCGTGGTTCAAGTGGGCCGTGAACGTCTGCCCCTCCTCGTTGCCGTCCTGGCGGTGGCCCTCGAGGCGGTGGCCCAGCACCTCGTGGAAGAAGACGCCGGTGGCGGCCGGCTCGAGGATGGCCGGGCCGGTGTAGGGGTCCAGCACGGGGGCGGCCCGCAGGGCGGCCAGGTCGGCGACCAGCCGGCCGATACGCTCGCGCAGGGCGTCGTCCGGGGGCAGGCCGGCCTCGGTCGGGGCGTACAGGTTGACCGACTGGTCCAGCAGCATGCCGTCGGGGGCGCGGGTGTAGGCGGTGGCGTGGAAGGCGTAGATGGGCTGGACGGTGCGGAGGCGGGCGCCCTCGCTGGTCGCGAGCCAGCGGGTCTCGAGGTGGAAGCTGACCTGCACCTCGCTGTCGAAGACCTCCGGGTCGGCGGCGAGCTGCGCGCTCAGCTCGCGCACCATCCGCTGCCAGCGGGCGCGGTCCATGGTCAGCGGGGGCACCGGGTCGGCGTGCAGGACCGGCGGCACCTGGGTGAAGCTGGGCCGCTTCTTGTCGAGCTTGGTCGAGTAGACCCGCTGGCCCTTCAGCTTGAGGTAGCTGGACAGCGCCTGCTTGTAGCGGAGGTCGGTCAGCAGCCACAGGGTGTGGCGGATGGCCTCGGCGCGGTCCTCGAGCGGCAGGCTGGTCGAGGGCTCGAGCATGCCCTCGTCGGGCCAGTCGCCCTCGGCGTCCTCGGAGGAGTCGAAGCGGTAGTCGCCCACGCGGACGTCGACGGCCGCCTCGCGCTTCTTGCTCTCGTCGTCGATGATGAGGGCGCCCAGCTTGCCGCCGATGACCTTCTGCTCGAGCTGCTTCATCGAGTAGGCCAGGTAGTAGGGCGCGTCGTACTCGGGCAGGCGCAGGGTCGTCGCGTTGCGGGCCAGCTCGGCGACGGCGGCGGCCATCACCGGGTCGACCTGGTCGAGCGGGGTGGGGGCCAGCGGCCTGGCGGCGGCGGGTCGGGACGCCTTGCCCTTGGGCGCGGCCTGGGCGGGCGTGGCGCAGGCGGGGGTCAGGGCGAAGGACGCGGCGACGGCCCCGGCGGCCAGGGAACGCGTGAGCTTGGAGGCGAAGGGCGGCTTGTGCATGTCGTGGGGTTGTCTCAGGAGTTCGCGGCGTCTGTCAATTCGAGCCCATGGCAGGGTGTTTCACGTGAAACGGACCGCCAACGAGGTTGCATCCTCGCAGAGAATCGCGCGTTGCGTGCGTCTGGGGCCATCGGAGAGGTTGGAGGCGAGGCGCGAGGGTCGGGTCGAGGCTCTGGCCAGGGTGTCGGCGTGGCCGGAGCGTCGGTGTTTCACGTGAAACGGCATCAGGCGGACCCGGGCGAGGGGGCCGGCAGGTCGCGAGCCCCTTCGGGCCCACAGGGGCGGGCGCTGCGGTGGCGTTTCACGTGAAACACGGTCCCGCCGAGGCCCTGCGCGGTCCTGAGCGGGGGCTCTCAGCGATGTTCTTGACACGGTGATCCTCGCGTGCGACCAACGTCCCGTGCCCGCCGCCTGTCCGGACCCCGGCCACGGCGCGCAACCGCACGTTTTCTCGACACTTCTTCGACCTGGTGCCCACCCCGGGAGGGACCCCGACCATGGCGCGTATCCTCGCCATCGCCAACCAGAAGGGCGGCGTCGGCAAGACGACGACGGCGGTGAACCTGGCGGCCTCTCTGGCCGCGGCCGAGCAGCGCGTGCTGCTCATCGATCTGGACCCGCAGGGCAACGCGGGCTCCGCCTTCGCCGTCGACAAGGCCGCCATCGACCCGCACATCTATCACGTGCTGGTCGACGAGGTGCCGCTGGCCGAGACGCTGCGACCCACCGAGCTGGGCTTTCTGACGCTGTGCCCGTCGAACACCGACCTCATCGGCGCCGAGGTCGAGCTGGTCAGCGCCCTGGGCCGCGAGATGCGCCTGGCCGACGCCATCCGGCCGGTCGAGGCCGACTTCGACTGGGTCATCATCGACTGCCCGCCGTCGCTGGGCCTGCTGACCGTCAACGCGCTGACCGCCGCCCACGCGGTGCTCATCCCGCTGCAGTGCGAGTACTACGCGCTCGAGGGCATGAGCCACCTGCTGGCGACCATCGACCTCATCAAGGCGCGCCTCAACCCGCGCTTGAGCATCGAGGGCATCGCGCTGACCATGTACGACAAGCGCAACAAGCTGTCCTTCCAGGTCGAGCGCGAGGTCGAGGCCTACTTCTCGCAGCTGGTCTTCGACACGCGCATCCCGCGCAACGTGCGCCTGTCCGAGAGCCCGTCCTTCGGCAAGCCGGCCATCCTCTATGATGTCGCCGCGCCGGGGACCAAGGCCTACCTGGACCTCGCCTCCGAGCTGCTGGTCCGCAGCGGCGGCGTCGAGGCCCCGAGCCGCAGCAGCGTCGGAGGTGCCGCATGAGCCAGACGTCATCTCGCAAGGCCCTGGGCCGCGGCCTGGGCGCCCTCATCCCCGCGCCGCGCTTCAACAATCTGGGCGACGACTACTTCATGTGCCCGGTGGCGGACGTCCACGCGGACCCGCACCAGCCGCGGCAGACCTTCGAGGACGGCGCCCTCGACGAGCTGGTCGCCTCCATCAAGGAGAAGGGCATCCTGCAGCCCATCGTGGTCCGCAAGGAGGAGGCGGGCTACGTCATCGTCGCGGGCGAGCGCCGCCTGCGCGCCGCCAAGAAGGCGGGGCTCGTCGAGGTGCCGGTCCTGGTCAAGGACGTCGCCAGCGACGAGGCCTTCGAGCTGGCGCTCATCGAGAACATCCAGCGGCAGGACCTGAACGCCATCGAAGAGGCCAACGCCTACGCGCGCCTCCTTTCGAAGGAGGGGCAGACCCACGAGTCGCTGGCCCGCCGTCTGGGCAAGGACCGCTCGACCGTCGCCAACGCGGTGCGCCTGCTGAAGCTGCCGACCGAGGTCCAGCAGCGGGTCATCGACGGCAAGCTCTCGGCCGGGCACGCCCGCGCCGTCCTGTCGCTCGACGACGCCGAGGGCCAGACGCAGCTGGCCGACCGCATCGTCGACGAGGCCCTGTCGGTCCGCCAGGCCGAGGCCATGGCCCGCGCCATGAAGGCGGCGGCCGAGCCCAAGCCCGAGCGTCCCCGCCGCGTCCCGCGCCGCCCCCTGCAGCCCTACTACGACTCGGTGGCCAAGGACCTGACGACCGCCCTCAGCGCCCCCGTCCAGGTCGAGTCAAAGGGCCGAAAACACCGTATCGTCATCGAGTTCCAGAGCGTCGAGGACCTCCGCCGCCTCCGCGAGAGCCTCCTCAGCCGCGTCGACTGACCCGGAATCCGAAAAACCCGCGCTCCGATCGCGCTCAGGCGATTTTACCGACCCGCCCTCGCGCCGCCCGATCGCCCGGGGGGTGGCTTGTGCATCCCTGGCCGCTCGGCCCACAATCCCGGAGGGCTCGGGCGCGGGCCCGCCGACTTGGGCATGGAGGACGGCGGCCATGGGGCACGGGACGGACGGTGCACGCGACGACGGGTCGTTGCGCAGCGAGGTGGCGCGGCTGGCGGCGCTGGCCCTGGCGCGCGCGGGTGGGCCGCCGGTCCCGCCGGAGCTGACGCGTGCGGTCGCCGAGGGCCGCGCGCGGGCCCGGGCCCAAGCCTCGCTCGAGGCCATGCCGCCGCTGATGCGCCTGGCGACGCGCTTCGGGCTGGACGACCTCGAGATCGACATCCTGGTCGCCACCCTGGCGCCGCACCTGGACCCCGCGGTGCCCGAGACCTACCGCAAGCTCCGCGGCGGCCTGTTCTCCGAGCACGTCGACGCGGCGCTGCTGGTGCGTCTGCTGGCGGACAGCTGGACCGAGACCCTGGCCCTGCACCGGGCGGTGGCCCCGCAGGGCCGGCTGCTCACCCAGCAGCTCATCCAGATGGTGGCGCTGCCCGCCGCCGCCTCGGCGCTGTCGTCGGCCATCAGCCTGCACCCCCGCATCCTGCACTTCGTGCTGGGCGAGGACGGCCTGCACCACGTCCTGGCGCCCTACGCGGTGGTCGAGCACCCGCGCGAGGGGTTCGAGTCGGTCGTGCTGCCCGAGCCGCTGCTGGGGCGGGCCATCGAGGCGGTCCGCGCCCACGCGCGCCGCAGCGGACGCCTGGGCGACTGGGGCTACGCGGGGGTGCTGGAGTACGGCCGCGGGACGGCGCTGCTCCTGGTGGGCGAGCCGGGCACCGGCAAGACCCTGCTGGCCCGGGCCCTCGCCAACGATCTGGCCATGCCCCTGTTGCGGGTCCACGTCAGCAAGCTCCTGGCCGCCACGGCCGCCGCCGAGGACGTGCTGCGCGAGCTGGCGCTGGAGGCGCGCCTGCGGTCGGCCGTGGTCCTGTTCGACGACGCGGCCGCGCTCTTCGACGGGCGCGGCGGGCTGCTCGCGGCGCTGCTGGGCTTCCTCGAGCGCTTCGAGGGCATCGTCCTGCTCGCGACCCACGACTCGCGCGGGCTGGACCTCGCCCTCGAGCGCCGCATCCTGGTGCGCCTGGACCTGCCCCGGCCCGACGCGACCGCGCGGCAGCGCATCTACGAGACCCTCCTGCCGCCCGAGGTCCCCATCGAGAACGGGACCGATCTGGCCGAGCTCGCCGCCACCTACGACTTCACCGGCGGCCTGGTGAAGAACGTGGTGATGACCGCGCTCAACCGCGCGCTCGCCCGGGATCCCAAGGCGCCGCGCCTGTCCGCCGACGACCTCCGGCAGGCCGCCGAGGGGCAGCTGCGCAACCGCCTCGAGGAGCTGGCGAGCGCGTCGAGCAGCGCGCTGCGGATGCAGGATCTGGTGCTCGAGCCCGACGTGCGCCGCCAGCTCGGCGACCTCCTGGACGCCTGCCGGCATCACGCGCGGGTCATGACCGCTTGGGGCTTCGGCGCGCGCCTGGTGACCGGCCGCGGCATCGTGGCCATCTTCGACGGGCCGCCCGGGACCGGCAAGACGCTCGCCGCCGAGGTGCTGGGGGCCGAGCTGGGGCTGCCGGTGTCGCGCGTGCAGATCCCGGCGCTGGTCTCCAAGTGGATCGGCGAGACCGAGAAGAACCTGGCGGAGCTGTTCCGGCGCGCGCGCACCAGCCGCTCGATCCTGCTGTTCGACGAGGCGGACTCGCTGTTCGGCCGCCGCGTCGAGAAGACCGAGAAGGCGACCGACCGCTACGCCAACATGGAGATCAACTTCCTGCTGCAGGAGATCGAGCGCTACGACGGCGTGGTCATTTTGACGACCAACCTGCCGTCGGCGATGGACGACGCGGTCCACCGGCGCGTGCTCTTCCGGATCTCGTTCAAGGAGCCCGACGCCGCCGAGCGCGCCCGCATCTGGCGGACGCTGACGCCGCGCGAGGCGCCGATCGACGGCGACGTGGACTGGGCCACGCTGGGCGCGCGCTTCGAACTCAGCGGCGGCCGCATCAAGAACGCCGTGCTCCGGGCGGCCTACCGCGCCTCCCGCGACGGCGTCTCCTGCATCGCGATGAAGCACTTCCTCGAGGCGGGCCTCGACGAGAGCCGCGCCGCCGGCAAGGTCGTGCGCGCAGATCTGGCCAGCGAGGAGCCGCGCGGTCCGACGAGGTCCCGAGCGCGAAACTGAGGCGCTGGGCTGGTGGCGCGCCGCGCCCTCCGATTACTCTGATGCGCATGCACAGTGACGCCGAGACGGGGCGCGAGCAGCGCCGGTCGCGGGAGACGCCGGGCCAGGCTCCGGTGCGTCCCGCCGTCCCCAGCGATCCGACCTCGTTCGTGCTGGCGCTCGAGCGGCTCGGGGCCGATCCGCGCCGGCTGGACGAGTACCTGGCCGAGGGCCTGCGCGCCGGGCTGGTCGGCGCGGCGGACGTGCAGCGGATCGAGGCGCTGGTCGGCGGCCGGGCGGCGTCGCGCGCGCTGCACCCCGAGGCGGCCGATCGTCTGGGCCGCGAGGTGGGGGTCGATCCGCGGGCCGTCCGCGTCAGCGCCGAGATGCCGGGCGCCTTCCTGCGCGCCGGGATGGGCGCCGCGGCCGTGGGCGCGACGGTGGTCGCCCCCGAGGGGACCTTCCAGGAGGAGCAAGGCGTCGGGCTGGCGCTGCTGCGGCACGAGCTGACCCACGTCCGGCAGCACCTGGACGCGAGGACCCCTGCGGCCATCCACTTCGACGCGGGGCGCACGGCGGCCGAGGGCCAGGCCCGGGCGGCGCAGACGCGGGTCGACCCGACCGCCGCCGAGGAGATCGAGGCGGTGCGGCGCGCCCACGGCGCCGAGGCCGCGCGGGTGCGCGAGATCCTGGGGTCGCTCATCGTCACCGACGGCGACGTGCACCGGGTCCTGCGGGTGCTGTCGCACTGGGACTCCGACACCATCACCTCGTTCTGGCGCGGGCTGCCCGGGCGCTTCGTCGAGCGCCTGTTCGGCGAGCTGGACGCCTCGCACTTCCGGCAGCAGCCGCGCGAGATGCTGGCCTCGGCGCGCGCGCTGACCGTGCAGCGGCGCTTCCAGCTCATCCGCGAGTGGTCGAGCACGGGCCTGTTCAACGGGGTGAACGAGACCGAGGCGCTGGCCATCTTCTGGGTGCTCCAGGGGCTGCCGCGCAGCAGCCTCGAGGCCTTCATGCAGCTCGACGGGGGCGACAGCTACCGCGCCTACCGCCGCAGCCTGCCGGCCGACGCGCGCCAGCGCCTCGAGGCGGGCATCAACCCGCAGCTCGAGGCCCAGCTGCGGCGGCAGGAGGAGGGCCGGCGCCGGGACGCGGCCGCCGAGGAGGAGGCGCGGCGCCAGCAGGCGGTGGTGAACGGGGTCGTCGGCCGCTGCCGCGAGCTGCTGTCGACCGGGTTCACCGACTGGGCGGTCACCGACGGCGACGCGCGGCGGGTCTTCCAGATCCTGTCGGGGCTGGCCGACGAGGCGGCCCTGGGCGCCGCGGTGCGCGACCTCGAGGCCACCGGGCACATGGCGGTGTGGGTCGACAACCTGCCGGCGGCCGAGGCCTACCGCCGCCCGGACGTGCGTCACTTCCTGCGCATCGTGCGCCACCGCCCGCCCGAGGCGGCCATCGAGCAGGCGATGGGGCTGCTGTCCTACGGCCTGTTCGACTGGGCGGTGACCGACGCCGAGGCGGTCGTCGCCTATCACCTGATCCGGGGCCTGCCGCCGTCGGCGCAGCACGCCTTCCGCATGCGCGACGGCAACCAGTGGTTCGTGCGCATGGAGCGCAACCTCACCGGCGACGTGCTGACCGGGCGCGAGGGCGCCGAGGGCGGCTACGGCCTCATCGACGGGGGCGGCGAGGCGGACGTGGCGCGCCAGGAGCGCGAGCGCGCCGACGACACCGCGACCGTGCAGCAGCACCAGCCCGAGGTGGAGGCGCTGGCGCAGCGCATCCGGGACGCGAACGCGACGACGGCCCCCGGCGTGCTGGCCGACCTGTGCGGCGACGGCGGCGCGCGCTGCCGGGCCTTCACCCGTCACCTCGAGCGGCTCGGGCTGGTGGTGCGCCTGCTGGACCGGCTGGGCGACGCGCGCTGGGCGCCCGACAACCGCCACAAGACCCTGGCGGTGATGCGCCACCGGGATCCGGCCCACAACCTGCATCACATCCGCGAGCTGCTGACGACCTGGCTGTTCGACTGGGAGATCACCGCGCCCGAGGCGCGCCTGGCCTACGAGTGCATCCGGGCGCTGCCGCCCGAGACGCGGCGCCAGTTCATCGCGATGGAGCCCGAGTGGTTCGCCGCGATGGACGAGAACATCTCGCGCGAGCTGCGCGAGTCCGAAGACTTCGGCCTGTACGACGGGAGAGCCTCGGGCGACCGGGCGGCGCTGCTCGGCCAGCTGCTGGAGCCCGAGCTGTGGCAGGCGTCGAGCCTGGGGCGGCTGCGCATGGTGCTGCACATGGTGCGCCAGGCCGGCGAGCGGCAGGCGGCGGCGCCCCACGTCCAGCGCCACTTCGCCGACAGCGACGCCCACCGGCAGCTCTTCGTCGAGTTGGGTTACGCGCCCGACGGGCGGCTCGTCCCCGAGCAGGTCATCGATCGGACCGACGCCAACACGCTGCGCCTCATCGGGGCGGCGCTGGGCACCCTCGTCGACACCGAGCACGCCAGCAGCTTCATCTTCTACGCCCTGGGCTTCCGCGACTCGGGCTCGCTGCGCGGCCTGCCGCTCGACCGCGCGCAGGACATGTTCGGCGGGCACCTGATGGGCGTGCGGGTCGCCCAGGTCGAGCACACCGAGGACGCGGCGGACCAGCAGGACGCGGCCGAGCTGGACGCGCTCGTCGACGAGGAGCGGGGCCTCGTCGAGGCCGAGATCGCGTCGCTGCCCATCGAGAACATCAACCTGATGATGGGCTCGAACACGCTGCGCACCGGGCGCGCCCAGGTGACGGGCCTGCGGCTGCGCGTGAAGTGGGCCACGGACGTCGACCCCGAGACCAGCTTCGTCCTGTCGCTGGGCGGGCTCGAGGTGAGCGACGCCATGCTGGTCCAGGAGGACCGCCTCTACGGCGTCGGCCGCATCGCCCTGAGCGGGCTCGAGATCCGAGGCGAGCGCCCCGACCCGCAGGTGGTCGAGCGCGGCGACTCGACCCTGGCCGACGTGATGAAGGCCCTGGGCCGGGTGGTCGAGGTCGTCTTCATGCCGCTGACGCTGCCGCTGGGCCTGTCGAGCCTGCTGCGCGACTTCGGCGGCCTGGTCGAGACCATCCGCACGTCGTTCAGCGAGCACGTGAACCTACGCCTGAGCCTGGGCAGCCTGGTGGTGCAGGACGTCGTGGACAGCCGCGGCGGCCACGTCGAGCAGCTGGGCCTGGGCGGGGTCGAGCTGGACATCGTGACCAGCCCGCTGGCCCGGGTGCGCCAGCAGCTGGCCGAGCTGCGGCGCGCGGGGGCGGGCGCCGCGGACCCGGCACGACAGGCGCAGCTGGCGCAGCTCGAGGCCGAGGAGCGCGAGCTGGCCGAGGCGGAGCGGCGGCTCGAGGCGCTGCGCCAGCGGCGCGCGGACCCGTCGCTCGACGCCGAGCGGCGCCGGGCCGACGAGGAAGAGATCCAGGCCCTGTCGCGCCGGGTCGAGGTGCTCGAGGTGCAGGGCTCGGTCCGCGGCGGGCTGCACGTGCAGGGCGCCAACATGGGTGGGCTCGAGGCCGAGCGGCTCGAGGTCGGCGATCTGACCGTCTCCGGGCGCGCCGAGGGGGTCGACGCGCTCGCCGGCCTGACCGACCGCGGGGCGCTCACCTCGGACGCGCGGGCGGCCGGGCTGCGGCCCGACGACGAGACGACGCCCGCGATGGCGGGGGCGCTGACGGTGACGGCGGGGACCGTGTCGGGCGAGGGCGTCGCCTTCGGCTCGACGCAGCCGCGGCACCTGGCGCTCGACGCCATCATCGCCGAGCTGGCGCCGCGCCTGTCCGCGGGGACGCTGAACGAGGACGACCGCACGCGGCTCGAGGCGGCGCAACGCGAGCGACGGGCGCTGACGCCCCACGTAGCGCGGCTGGCCCAGCTGCAGGAGCGCTTCGCCACCCTGAACGAGACCGAGCGCCGCGAGTACCTCGAGATCCAGGGCCTGCTGCGGCAGCCGCCCAGCCTGCGGGTCGAGCGGCTGGCGCTGACCAACGCGTCGATCGACGTCGATCCGACCGGGCCGGCGGTGGGGCTGCGCGCCGACGGGGCGAGCCTCGAGGGGCTCGAGTTGGGCGGCGTGCAGGTGGGGAGCCTGTCGGCCTCGGGGCTGCAGCTGGGCTACGACGGCTCGGGCGACGGCAGCGCGACGGTGGCGGCCGACGAGGCGGTGCTGGGGCAGGTCGACCAGGTGGGGCGGCTCGAGCGGCTGCGGGCGCGGCGCGCGGCGCTCGAGGCGCTCGAGGTCCGGTCGCCGCGCGACGAGGGCGAGCTGCGCGGGGTGGTGGAGCAGCTGGCGCTGTACGAGCGGCTGGCGGCCGAGGTGGCCGAGCTGACGGCGCGGTGGGACGCGGTGCCCGAGGGCGAGCGCGGGTCGGCCGAGAGCGTGGCCCTGCGGCAGCGGCTGGCGCGGCGGGCGAGCGAGAAGGCCAGCTGGGAGGGCGGGGCGCACGCCGACGCGGTCGAGGTGCGGGACGCGCACCTGCGGATCGGGGGGCTGACCACCTTCGCGGAGACGGGCGGCGGGCTGACCGTCGAGGGGCGGCAAGAGGAGGGCGAGGCGAACGGGCGCATGGCCGGCGAGGTGACGCTGCGCGGGGTGCGGCAGGGCGACACGTCGGTCGAGCAGGTCACGCTGCGCGATCTGGGGGGGCAGGTCCGGATCGTCACGCCCGACCACTACCGGGTCGAGGGGCTGCGGCTGGGGAGCCTGACGGTCGCGGGCATCGACGCGCGCGGGGGCGGCAGCCATGTCCAGGTGCGCGAGCAGGTGCAGCTGAGCGGGCTCGAGGTCAGCCTGGACCTGCGCTGGCACCAGGTGCGCGAGGGCGCGGCGCTGGTGCGGCGCATCGAGCGGGTCGAGGTGCCGCGGCTGCGGCTGGACGAGCTGCGCGGGCGCGGCATCGACGCGACCACCGCCAGCGGCCGCTTCCATCTGCGCGACGGCGCGCTGCGCGGCATCCATGTGACCGACCTGGTCTTCGACGGGGCGAGCGGGACGACGACCTTCGGGCGGGTCGCGGCGAGCGGGCTGACCCTGGAGGACCTGCGGGCGCACACCGCCGACGGACTGCGCGCCTCGGTGGGCAGCCTGCGCACGGGCGACATCGCGGTCTCCAGCGTCCAGGCCGGGGCCTATACGATCGACATCGACGCCATCTTCGGGGACGACATCCGCTACGACGCCGAGGGGATGGGCCTGACGGTGGCCAACCTCTCGGGCGGCAGCGTCCGCGGGCTGGAGTACGACACCAACAGCGGCCGGGTGGTCTTCCCGAACATCCACCTCGACGCGCTGACCCTGTCGCGGGCGAGCTGGAGCGCGCCGCCCAAGCACCTGGGCATCGGCACGCGGCTGACGGCGCGCGGCGTCGACATCGCCGGCCGGGCGAACCTGCGCACCGAGGCCGAGCGGCGGAGCCCCGACGAGGGGGCGCTCGAGTCGCTGGACCTGTCGTCGGTGGTCATCCGCGAGGCGAGCTTCCAGGGGCTGACCTACCGGGACGACGCGCTGGGGCGGCAGATCGAGGTCCGCAGCGGCTCGCTGGCCAACCTGCGCGTCACGAACCTGCACCTGGACGCCTCGGCCCTGACGGCGCGGGTCGACCTCGGCAGCTCGCGGCTCGAGGGCATCGACGCGGCCATCGGCGAGGCGATGCGGGTGCGCGGCGACCTGGCGTTCGACGGCTTCGGCATCGATCTGCTGCGCTCGGGCGGCATGGCGCTGGACATCGACAACCTGTCGACGCCGGATCTGCAGCTGCAGCTGGGCACGCGCGCCACCGGCATCAACGTGGTGAACCTGGCGGGGTCGACCGGGATCTACGGCCGGGTCGAGATGGAGGGGCAGACCACGCGGCTGCGGCGGTTCGAGCTGGGCGACCTGCGCCTGTCGCAGCTCGACTGGCGGGCTGGCGGGATGCGGCTGCGGTCGTCGCGCGCCATCGGGCTGTACGACGTGCGCTTCGACGCCGAGCTGGTGCAGGGGACCGACGAGGCCGGCGAGTCCGTCCTGGAGCGGGCGTCGGTCTCGCGGCTGCACGTCGGCCTGGTCGACGTCGAGCACCTGACGGCCTCCGACGGGGACAGCACCTTCACCATCAACCGCGAGATGCAGGAGTCCGGCTCGCTGGTGGTGGTCAACATCGACGTCGACCAGCTGGACTGGACGCCGGGCGGCGGCCTCATCGGGTCGCCGATGACCATCAGCCACGTCGGCTGCCACGAGCTGGGCGTGCAGATCGGCGCCGACCTGCGCGCGCAGGCGGACCTCGACGCGCACGGCATCCAGGTGCAGTTCCTGCAGGGCGGGCGCATCCGGACGCGGGTCTCCGAGCTGGACCTGGCCGTCGAGGGCGAGCAGGGCGGCACCGAGTTCGGCGCGCGGCTGGAGGGGGCCGACACGGGCGAGATCGAGGTCGGGCCCAACGAGATCACGGTCCCCGGCCTGCGCATCCCGACGCTGACCCTGAGCCGCATGGCGATGGACAGCGACGCCATGGGCTTTCGCCTGCAGCCGGGCGGGCAGGTGCGCCTGACGTCCATCGCCGCGGACCTGACCGTGCACCGCCGCCCCAACCCCACGCGCGGCCAGTCCTCGATCGACCGCATCGTGGTCCGGCGCCTGCACGTGCCGGCCGTCACCGCCAGCGGCTTCGAGCTGGATCTGAAGAGCCAGGGGCTGCAGGTCTCGCTGGGCGCCGAGCACACCGGGACCGTGTCGGATCTGCTGGTCGAGGACTACGTGGTCCAGGCGCCGGCGACCCCCGACGGCACCTGGCGCACCAGCGGCCGCGCCAGCACCGGCGCCATCGACCTGCCGCGCCTGCGCCTGGCGATGAGCGGCACCCAGTTCTTCAGCGACCTCGCCGTGCGCTCCATCGCGATGCGCGAGCTGTCCGACGGGCGCCGCACCATCGACGTCATGGGCGTCACCGCCGACAACGTCGAGGGGCAGACCGGCGGCTCGAGGTTCGGGGTCCAGGGCATCGACGTCGCCTCGGTGCGCGTGCAGAGCGACGAAGACGGCAGCTCGACCACCGTCGGCGAGACGAGCGTGCGCGGGCTGACCTACAGCGACGGCAACGTCACCCTCGAGATCGCCTCGGCCGCCCTGCCCGACGGCGTGCAGCTACCGGCCAGCGGCCCGGTCACCATCCCCGAGCTGACCATCCAGCAGGCGCAGCTGCGGATCGGGAACCTGGGCGCCCTCGCCGGCGGCGGCGGCGGCGGCGAGGCGGGCCCCGGGGTCGACATGTCCTTTTTGGACTCGCTGCAGGGGCACCTCAACTTCCGCCTGGTGGTCACCTACTTCCTCGACCACTACGGGCTGCGCAACCTGCGCCGCACGGTGGAGCTGCCCATCCGCAACGGCGCCATCGACTTCGCCTCCGCCGAGGACCAGATCCTGGGCGGGCTCGAGGACGCCGCGGTGGACTTCGAGTTCGACGACGACACGGGCCTGCTGCGCCTCGAGGTCGACTACGTCGTCGGGCACTCCGACCTCATCCACTGGAGCCTGGACGAGGAGGGCCAGGAGCTGGCCGAGCGGGACCGCATCCGGCTGCGCGACCTGGCCCGCGCTCGGATGGTCCCCAGCGACAGCGACGGCGACTCGCCGATCGAGCTGTTCTACGCCAACATCGAGGACATCGACGCCCGGCTCGACATCCGCCGCCCCACCACCATCGACCTGGGCCCGCGCGGGCGCATCCACCTGCTCGAGGACGGGCTGGTCGGCCTGACCGCGCGCGGCGCCATCCGGACCAGCGGCAGCGGCAACCACGTCGCCTCCGCCCTCAACCTCGGCCTGGCCGAGGCGAACGCCCGCCTCGAGAACCTGAACCTCAACGGCGCCCTGCTCAACCTCGAGCACCTGCACCTCGGGCCCATCACCGACGTGTCCATCGGCTTCCGCAGCTTCAACCCGCAGGCGATGAGCGGCACGCTGACCTCGGCCCGCGCCCGCAACATCCGCGTCACCCTGCCGCCGTCGGGCGGCGGGGCCGCGCCGCGCCGGCCGCGCCGCTGACCTCAGAGGTCGCTCAGGGTCTGGGGGGCTGGCGTCAGCGCGCGCGGGCCCTCGGCGAAGGTGGCGCGCAGGCGGCTGGCGAGATCGGGGCCCGGCTGCAGCGGCACGGTGAACGCGACCGGCACCACGCCCGCACCGGAGGTCGCGCCCTCCCGCCACAGCTGCAGCGCCACCAGGTCGGGGCCGCTGGACAGCTGCCGGCGCGCGAAGGCGACCGTGGCGCGACCGGCCCCCGCCGCGCCCAGGGCCAGGGCCGGGGGAGGCGGCAGCCGCGCGATGGCCAGCTCCTCGGCCTCGAGGGTCGCCCGCGACGACGCGTCGTCGGCCAGGGCGCCGAGCAGGGCGTGCCGGGCCGCGTCGGTCGCGCGGTCCTTCACCGGCCCCCAGAGCACCCCGTCGGCCCGCACCAGCAGCGTCAGGCCCGACGAATACCCGTCGCCGGGGAAGGTCAGGGTGTGCTCGACGTCGAGCCACAGCGCCCCCGGCTCGGCCGGCGGCCGCGCCGCCGGGGCGACCCACAGCCGCGCGTGAGCCCCCTGGACCAGCGGTGACGCCGCCGGCGGCGTGGGAGCGGCGGGCGCCGCGAAGGCGGCCAGCTCGTCCGGGGTGGTGTCGATGACCAGCGCGCAGCCGTCCGGGGCGCCGACCCGCAGGCGCAGCGCCTCGACCTCCGCGCCGTCCAGCACGCCGGCCGGCGTGGGCAGCGCGACCGTGGACCCGTCGCCGCCGGTCTCCAGCCGAGACACCGGCGCCATCGCGAAGACGCGGGCGCAGGTCCGGCCCGGGACCACATCGCAGGCGTAGCGCCCCAGCGCCTCCAGGCCCTCGGTCAGGTGCTGGCGCCGGCGCTTGGCCAGCTCGGCGGCGGGGGGCCTCGGACCGCGCAGCGCGGGGTCGAACAGGCCCAGGGTCAGGACCCGGGTCGCCGCGTCGACCGCCACGCGCAGGTCGCCCTCGACCTTCCCGGGCCGGCCCTCGGGCCGCGTCAGCCCCGCCAGCCGCCACAGGGCGGCGCCCTGCGCCGGGACCCACCACTGGCCCCCCTGACGGCGCAGCGGCAGCGCCGTGACCGGGACCTCGGGCCTCTGCGCGCCCGTCACCTCGAAGCTCACGACCTGCGCGCGCGCCCCCTCGAGCGGCGTCGCCCCCAGCCGCGCCGCGATCCGCTCGGCCGGCAGCGTCCGCGTCCGCGCGCGCAGCGCCACCCCCTCGAGCACCGCCCGCCGCACCGCCTGCCGCTCCTGCTCGCTCGCCTCGTCACCCGCCTGCGCCAGCGTCTGGCAGGCCTCGGCCAGCCGCCCGCTGCGCGCCAGCTCGACGGCGCTGCTCGCGCAGCCGGCGCCCAGCCCCGCGCCCCCGAGCAGCCCCGCCAGGACCCACCCCCTCAGGGTCGAGCGCCGCGCCCGCGTGGCCCGGGGACCGCCAATCTCGCACTCCTCGCTCGATCTCCTCACGACGCGCCCTCCTCCCGACCGCCCGACACCACCGCCAAACCGCCCTCGCCCTCGGCCAGGGCCAGCTGGCCGCCGTCGGCGTCGACCACCGCCAGGCCGCCAGCGCTGATCGCGTGGCGAGCGCGGATGCTGGCGATGGCGTCCAGGCAGGCGTCGTGGAGCATGGAGCCTACCGACTCGTAGTCGGCGACCCGCTGCAGCGCGGGGATGACCTCGGGGCCGGCCACGCGCGCCAGCGCCTGCGCGGCGGCGGTCGAGCCGAGGCCCAGGTCGTCGCCGAGGACCTCGAGCAGCCAGGGGATCGTCTGGGCCGGAGGCAGGCTGGCGACCACGCGGGCGACGATGTCGCCGCGGGCGGAGGCCGGGAGGAGCCCCCAGGCGCGCCGGGCGCTCGCGAGGTCCACCGGCGCCTGCAGGCGCACCATGGCGGGCCAGGCGGTGTCGGTCAGGGCAGGGTGCCGCACGGTCACCCACGCGAACAGCGCCGCCGCCCGCTCGCGGGTCACCCGGCGCAACAGCTGGTCCAGGGTCTGCCGCCGCAGCGCCTCCGACAGGGCCGGGTCCCGGACCAGGGCCTCGAGCGCCGGGACGGCCTCGTAGTCGGGCGCCGTGCGGGCGAGGACGTAGCGCAGCACCTGGTCATCGGTCTGGACCGGGCCCAGGTGGGCGCGCGCCGTCGGCAGCGCGTCGGGGAAGTGCACGTCCAGCAGGGCCAGGGCCAGGGCCCGGTCGCGCTCCTGGACGCCGAGAGACGTGAGCCGCGCGGTCAGGCGCACCTCGAGCGGCGACAGCGCCGCCAACTGGTCGCCCAGGCGCACGCAGAGGTCGCGCATGGCCCCCAGATGCGGCGCGTCGGGGCTCCAGTGGCCGCTGACCCAGCCCCAGGAGAGCCGCGCGCCCAGGCCTCGCACATGCTCCTGAAATCCCTGCTGCTCGTCGCGGGTCGCCACCAGCCGCAGCGGGATGGGCGTGCCCCGGTCGGGCCAGCGTCGCTCGAGGTCCACGGGCGGCGCGCTGAAGACCAGCAGCGGGTGGACGCGGTCGCTGCGGTCGAGGCGGAAGACGAATCCCTGTCCGTCGGTCTCGGGCTCGCAGGTGAAACCGTCGACGGCCGGGTCCCCAGGGCGCCGCCCCAGCTCGCGCTTCAGGCGCTGGACCGCGCTTCGACGCGTCGCCCGCTTGGCCAGCGCGCGCTTGACCGGCGGACCCAGGTGATGGACGGCCATCCCGCCCAGGATCAGCGTGTTGGTGATGGCCCACAGGACGGTGCCGATCTTCATCGAGCGTCTTCCTCGGCGACGGCCAGCGTCCCGTCCCCTGCGGCCAGGGCCAGCTGGCCGCCGTCGGCGTCGACGAGCGCCAGGCCGCCGGCGCTGACCGTGTGGCGGGAGCGGATGGCGAGCGCGGCGCGGGCGCAGGCTTCGCGCGTGGGGTCCTCGGGCGGCAGGTCCGCGGTGATGCGGCCCAGGTGGGGCAGGGCGGCCGGCGTGCCGATGCGGCCCAGCGCGTCGGCGGCGGCCTCGACCACGGTGGCCTCGGGCGCGTCCAGCCGCTCGACGAGCCAGCGCGTCGTCGCCTCGGAGGCCTCTCCGCGCGCGACGGCGCCGACCAGGTCGGCCCGGATCAGGGCGGAGGACAGGCGAGGCAGGATCCGGGCGGCGAGCGCGACGTCGAGCGGGAGGCGGGCCCGCACCACGGCACGGGTCGCCGCCTCGAGCAGGAAGGGCGCCTGCTCGGCGGCGTAGTCGAGGAGGTCGCGCAGCTCCGCGCGCTCGACCCGCGAGGTCAGGGGATCGAAGGCCGCGCGACGGATGCCGCCGTCGAGGTCGCGGTCGGTCAGCAGCTCGAGCAAGGCCTCGCGGGCCTCGCGCGGAGGGGCGGTGCGAGCGACGGCCCAGCGCGCCAGGGGAGCACCGCGTTCGGCGAGGGCCGCGCGGGCTGAGGGCAACTGGGGCGAGTCGGGCCAGTGCGCGTGGAGGAGCGCGAGCGCGATGGCGGCGTCGTCCTCGGGCGTCAGCGGGTCGAGGACACGCGCGGCGAGCCGCTCGTCGATCGGGCCCAGCGCCGAGAGGGCCTCGCCGGCCGCGAAGTAGGCGTCCCGGAGGGCGACCAGATCGGTGAGCGCGTCCGGGGCCACCCCCTCGAGACGTCCGCCAGCCAGCTGACAGCGCGCGGCGCCGAGCAGGAGCTGCAGCGGCGCCAGCTCCTGCGGCGACGTGACGCGGCCGAGCGGGATGGGCTGCTCGCGGTCGGGCCAGCGGGCGACCAGGTCGAAGTCGGCATGGATGCCAGCGAGCTGCGGCGCGATGCGCCCGTGGCCGTCCAGGGTCATGACGACGTCCGGCCCGTCGACCTCGGCGTGGAACAGCAGGCCGTCGCGCGTGACGACGGCGCCGTCGTAGCCGAGCTCGTCGTCGATGCGCTTCTGGGCCAGCCGCCGGGCGCGGGCGTTTTGGTAGTCGTGGGCCTGGGTGCGGTACAGGAAGTACACGGCGACGACGATGAAGAAGCCAGCCAGGACCAGCACGATGCCGAACCCCGGGACCCCTTCGGCGAAGCGGTCCCCGTAGCCGGTCAGGTCGGCCATCATCGCGACGGCCTCCAGACGACCTTGCCGGCCTTGTCGACGTAGCCCTTGGTGAGGACGCCGGACTCGCTGCGAAGGCCGACCATCGCCAGCCCGCCGCGGAAGCTCTGGGCGCTGTCGAACGGGTCGTCCCACCTCGCCGGGATGACCAGCGCGCCGGTGCGGTCCATCCAGCCCCGCTTGCCGTCGACCTTCACCGTGGCCAGCCCCTCGGAGAACGAGCCGTCGACCACCTCGATGGGGGGCTGGGGCAGGACGGAAAGGCGCCCCGTCTTGTCGATGAAGCCCTGCCTGCCGTCGACCTTCACCAGCGCCAGGCCTTCGCGGAAGCCCCAGGCGAACTCGAAGGTGCGGTCGAAGGCCGGCTGGCCCTGCCTGTCCACGTAGTACCAGCCCTGATCGGTCATCACCGGCGCCAGCCCCTCGGAGAAGCCGCGCGAGAGCTTGCCCGGCACGCGCAGGGCGATGGACCCGTCGGGCGCGTAGAAGCGCACCTCGCTGCGGTCCTTCAGCGTCACCGCGACCAGCCCTTCGCGGAAGTCGGCCGGGTCGCCGGTGGCGGCGTCGGGCACGTGGAAGGCCACCTTGCCGGTGCGCTCCAGGTAGGCCAGCCGGCGTCCTGGCAGCTCGGCCCAGGCCCGCCCGTCGTGGAAGTCGCCCACCCGGTCCCATCGCCCTTGAAAGGCCAGCTTCCCCGCCTTGTCGAAGAAGGCCCAGATGTCACGGTCGGCCCGCGAGGCGGCCAGCCCCTCGTGGAAGTCGCGGACGTGCTCGAGCGCCGGCGCGATGACGTAGCCGCCCTTGGCGTCGATGAAGCCGTAGCGACCGTCGACCAGCACCCGCGCGAGGCCGTCCGAGAAGCGCGACGCCGCGTCGAAGCGCGGCGCGATGACCACGCGCCCCTTGGCGTCGATGAAGCCGGCCTTGCCGCCGACCTCTACGACGTAAAGGGCGGGCTCGGCGGGGGGCGCGGCGACCGATGCGGTCGAGAACAACGCGAGCGCGGCGGCGAGGAAGGTGAGCATGACCGGCAGGGTAGGTCGCCCCCGCCCGGCCCCGCAAGGGCAGGGCGGAGGGCCGGGGCCTTGCGTGGATGATCTCCGGTGGGGCGCCGGTTGGTTAGGCTCAATCGGCTCAGGACGGCCTGGCCTCTTTCGCGAGCTTGGCGGCGCAGTGCTCCCTCAGGTGAGGGGTGTGGGCTGCGAGCTCCTCCCAGAGGTCGCGTTCTTGCGTGAAGAGCCTTTGAGCTCGCTTGATCGCGTTGGCTCGAAAGGATGGGTGGACATCCGGGCGATCATCGAGTTCGAAGAGCCGGCGGTACAAGGCGGCGCGCTCGACGAAGTGCTTCTGGAGTTGGCCATGCGCGCGATCAAACAAGGATTGCGCGACGGCGAGCGCTTCATCCCCTATGTCGTGGTGAGCGGCCGAGTACTCCGGTGGCCAGCCCAGGTTGGTTGCGGTCTGGCTCAGCCGACCGCCCGCGGCCACGATGGCGTCCTCGTCGAGGAGCACATAGCCGAAGCGTGCGGGGTCGGGGGGACGCCGGGTGCCGTAGAAGGAAGCGAGCGCCGTCGTCGGATCGCAGCCTGCATTCATGAGCACGACCGAGATGGTCGGGTACTGACCGGCCAGGTTGGCAACCCTGGCTTCAGAGCTCCCTGGCCCGTCGTCCAGCCACGGGTCGAGTGGCTGGAGCACGCGCAGGAACTGGCGCGGCACGACCCTTGCTCAGTCCTGAAGGATGCGATGGGCCAGTCGAGCCGACTCGCGTACGAAGTCGCTGGGATCTTCTTCGGACAGAATGGCCAGGCGGGCGATCAGGGACGGATCCCGTTCGTCCAGATGCCGCAAGCTGTCGATGGCGACGGAGCGGATTCCCGAGCGGGGACTGTCGATGGCCTGCAGCAGGACGGCCATCACTTCCGGGCGCCACCTTGGCAGGTCCTCGGCAATGAAGGTCAGGCTCCTCAGGGCGGCGTGACGCTCCCAGGGGTGAGCGGACTCGTCGAGTGAGATGCGCTTCAAGAACGCGACGTCACCCGCAAGTAGAGGACGGCTGCTGACCTCGGCTCCGACGGTCTCAGCCAATTCGGAGATCGCAGCCTCTCGGTCCGACCGGGTCGCGCATTCCCAGAGTTCGCGAAGCCAGGCGCTCGGAGGGGACTGCAGCATCTGCTGGCGGTCGAGAACGGTCGATGCACTCAGGCTGTCTTGCCACCAGGCCAGGGCGTCCGCCGACTCGAAGCGGCGTTGTTCTCCTGCTTCCCGAAGCACGAGAACGCTCACCTCTTCCAAGGCCGACGGTAGGTCCATCATGGGAACGCTCATCCCTGAAGCTCCTTGAGAAGCGATTCGGTGAGACTTCCGAAGAACAACTCGTTCTTGAACTCGCGGAGCGCGCTCAAGCGCTCCCAGGCCACGACGAGTTCGGTGTCCTCGGGCAGGGAGGTCGACACGTCGATGTCGAGCGTGACGCTGCGCCTCACCTGGGGATCCGAAGACGCGTCGGCCACCAGACGAATGCGTCCGACCAGGTCCGCTTCAGGCCTGAGCACCGGCATGGTCAACTCGAATCCGACGAGCGAGGCGGCCGGTCCGAGCAAAGGACGCGTCCTCAGCGAGATCGCCAGATCCTCCATTCCCAGGTTGAGTCGGTTGATGTAGCGCAGCCCTACGCGCGTGACACGCTCGACCGAGACCGCGTCGAGATACCTCGCCCAGTAGGCTTCGGCCTCGCTCCGCAGGTTCGCGAAGCTGTCATAGGGAGCGAGTTGGCTGTAGGTGAAGCCGTCCAACCGGAACTGAGCGACTCGGTTTTCCTGGTCGTTCAGGAACATCAGGCCGCGCGGGACCTGCTGGGATGAAGCCGCGACCGTGCCGCCGAGCGCGAACTGGAATTCTCCCTGCAGCAGGGTGCGGGACCGTGGCAGACCGGCACCGAGCCGCTCCCTCGCCTGGTCGAGGTGTGCGAACGCCGTCCCCGGCTCGAGGTCCACGCGCAGGTCGATGAGGGCCTCGACAATGGGGGCCTTGCTGCCCAGATGCGGATAAGGAGGCTTCCGGTTCACGGGGTCGACGCGGCTCTCAGCGGGTTGCACCTGTCGGTATGGTGATCCTCGATGATCACCAGGTCAACCCGCTGTCAACCCGCCAAGCCCAGCGGGCGTTCCTAGGCGTAGGCGAGGGAGAGGGCGAAGGCGGCGAAGGGCAGGGCGGACAGGCCCAGGCGCCTCCAGCGGGCGGGGCCGTCGTGGGCGGTGGCCGAGAAGGTGAGGGCGAGCCAGCCGAAGAAGCCGAGGACGGCGAGGAGGCCGAGCCAGGGGTTGGGCATCCAGTCGGAGGCGTAGCGGGCCTGGTAGTAGGCCAGGCGGTCGCCGTCGGGGAGGGGGCGCTGCTCGGTGGCGGCGGCCTCGGCCTCCCAGCGGACCAGCAGCGGGACCAGGGCGGCGTCCACGCGGGCGCGCCAGTCGGGGTCGACGCCCAGCAGGGTGCGCGAGGCGAAGAGGCCGGCGCGCAAGAGGGTCAGGGTCTGCACGGCGTCGGGCAGGTCGCCGCGGGCCAGCTGGGCCTCGTGCAGCTTCCACAGGCGCTCGGCGGCCTCGTCGCGCCAGGTGGCGCCCACGGGCAGGGTCCAGCTGATGGCGGCGCGCCACTCGAGGGCGGCGACCAGCTCGTCGCCGCGGGTCAGCGCCTCGTCGCCGCGGTGCAGGGCCGCGGGGCCGCTGACGGCGACCCGCAGCACGACGCCGAGCAGCACCACCGCGGCGGCGGCGGCCCACAGGCGCCAGGGCCGGCGGGGCGGAGCGGGCGCCGGGGCGGCGGCGGGGGCCTCAGACGAAGTCACGGCGCTGGAAGGCCAGGACGGCCAGCGCGAGGAAGATGGCGCCGTAGGCGAGGCCGTAGGCGAAGGAGTGGCCGACGTAGGCCCAGGGCGTCTCGACACCCATCAGGACCTGCTGGCTGGTGTTGAAGACGCTGAGATCGGGGAAGGTCGCGGTGACCGCCTCGCCGAAGGGGCGCAGGCCCGGGTTCTTGGTGAAGAAGCCCTTGGTCTGGCCCAGCATCTCGGCGACCACGTAGACCACGCGGCCGACGGCGAACAGGCCGGCCGTGAACAGCGCCGTCATCACCGGCGACGAGATGGCCGAGAACATCACGGCGGCCGCGGTGACCAGGCCCACCTCGAAGAAGACCAGGGTCAGGCCCTTGACCAGCTCGGCCGTGATGGGCACGCCCTGCACCGACAGCACCAGGAACCAGACCAGCGCCAGGCCCACCACCTCGACCAGCAGGATGCCCCACAGCCCGAAGTACTTGCCCAGCACGACCTCGTAGCGCTGCACCGGCTTGGACACGATGGTGAAGATGGTCTTCTTCTCGACCTCCTTGTGCAGCAGGACCGCGCCCATGACGATGGCGGTCACCACGCAGAACAGGCTGATGGCGAAGAAGCCGAAGTCCAGCACGACGCGCGGCCCCTCGCCCACCACGCTCAGCTCGGCCAGCACCATCGAGCAGCCGATGAAGGCCACCGCGCTGACCAGCAGGCCGATGAAGACGCGGTTGCGCACCGCCTCGCGGAAGGTGTTCTGGGCGATGGCCCCGACGCGCGCGGGGCTGATGATCTCGCTGAGCTCAGGCCGCACGGGCATCCCCCTCGGACCGACGCATGAAGAACTGCTCGAGGGTCTCGCGGTGCGCGTTGACCGTCAGCACCTGCGCGCCCGCCTCGACCAGCAGGCGCAGCGCCTCCTGGGCGCGCGCCGTCTCGACCGCCACCGTGAGCCCCTGCGGGCCCTCGGTCAGCCGTGCGCCCAGCGCCTCGAGCGCCGGCCGCGCCGCCTCGGGCACCCCCGCCGCCACGATGTCGGTCAGGCTGCCGTCGCCCTCCAGCAGCTCGCGCAGGGCGCCGACCCGCTCGACCGCCCCGTCGCGCAGGATGGCGACCCGGTCACACAAGGTCTCGATGTCGTGCAGGATGTGCGACGACAGGAAGATGGTCTTGCCCTCGGCCCGCAGCGCGGCGATGAGCTCGCGCACCTCGTGGCGCCCCACCGGGTCCAGGCCGCTCATCGGCTCGTCCATCACCACCAGCCGCGGGTCGTTGACCAGCGCCTGCGCGATGCCGACCCGCTGCAGCATGCCCTTGGAGAAGCCCCGCAGGCGCCGGTGCTTGGCGTGGCCCAGGCCCACCCGGTCGAGCAGCTGGTCGACCCGCGGGTGGCGCACCTTGCGCGGGATGCGGAAGAGCTTGCCGTAGAAGTCGACCACCTCGAAGGCGGTCAGGTAGTCGTAGAAGTAGGGGTGCTCGGGCAGGTAGCCGATGTGCTGCCTGACCGCCGCGTCCTCGGCCGGGCGCCCGAACAGGCGCACCGAGCCGGCGGTCGGCTGAATCAGGCTCATCGCCATCTTCATCGTCGTGGTCTTGCCGGCGCCGTTGGGGCCCAGGTAGCCGAAGATCTGCCCCTGCTCGACGTCCAGCGTCACCCCGCGCACGGCCTGCACGCGCTTGAGCCGGAAGCCGACCTTGAACTCCTTGTGCAGGCCCTCGAAGGACAGGGCGGGCGCCTGCGGGTCGATCTGCGTCATGGGGTGCTCCGTCGGGCGGGGGCCTGCGCGTCGGCCAGCGCGTCGGCCAGCGCGTCGACCACGACCTCGACGTCGGCCTGGGTCATGGCCAGCGTGGCCGGCAGGGTCAGCGTGCTGGCCTGCGCGCGGCTGGCGTTGGGCAGGCGGGCCGGGTCGGCGTCGGGGCGCCCGCGGTAGGCGGGCTGCAGGGCCAGCGCGTAGCCGCCCAGCGTGGTCTGCACGCCACGGCCGGCGAGTCGGTCGATGACCTGGTCGCGGTCGATCTCGGGGTCGAGCAGGACGACCAGGCTCTGGAAGGCCAGATCGGGCTGCTGGTAGCCGGCGGGCCAGCTGACCCGGGGCAGGGCGGCCAGCGCCTCGCGGTACCAGGCGGCGAGGCGGGCGCGGCCGGCGACGATGGCGTCGAGGCGCGTCATCTGCACCTGGCCCAGCGCGGCGTGCAGCTCGCTCATGCGGTAGTTGAAGCCGACCGCGTGGAAGCGCTGCCAGCGGCCGTCGCCCGGGGCCGGCTCGTCCATGCCGTGGTTGCGGAGGCGCCGCAGGCGGTGGGCCAGCGCGGGGTCGGCGGTCAGCACCATCCCGCCCTCGGCGGTGGTCAGGGTCTTGCGCGGGTGGAAGGACAGGCAGACCAGGTGGTCGCCCGAGGCCCAGCGGGCGGCGTCGTCTTGGCGGGGGGCGGTGCCCAGGGCGCAGGCGGCGTCCTCGACCAGCCACCACCCGCGGGCCTGGGCCAGGGCCGAGAGCGCGGCCATGGGGGCCGGGATGCCGAAGGGGTGGACCACCAGCACGCCGCGCGTGCGCTCGGTGGCGACGGCGGCGACCGACTCGGCGGTCAGGGCGAAGCGGTCCAGATCGACGTCGGCGGGGACGGCGCGGGCGCCGCACAGCTCGACCACGTTGGCGGTGGCCGGGAAGCCGAAGGCGGGGACGATGACCTCGTCGCCGGGGCCGACGTCCAGCGCCGCGAGGGCCAGGTGCAGGGCGGCGGTGCCCGAGCTGCAGGCGACGGCGCAGGGCAGGGCCAGGCGCTGGGCGACGGCGGCCTCGAAGGCGGCGACGCGCGGGCCCTGGACCAGCTGGCCCGAGGCGAGCACCTCGGCCAGGGCGGCGGCCTCTTCGAAGCCCAGCTCGGGGCGGTGCAGTGGGTAATCGACCGTCACGAGAGCTGGCTCCGGTACCAGGCGATGGTGTCGCGCAGGCCGTCCTCGAGGTCGACGCGCGGCTCGAAGCCCAGCAGGGCGCGGGCCTTGCCGATGTCGGGGACGCGCAGCTCGACGTCGGGGAAGTCCCAGGCGACGTGCTCCAGGCGGCTGGAGGAGCCGGCGAGGCGGACGATCTCGCGGGCGAGGTGGTGGATGGTGATGGAGGAGCGCGGGTTGCCGATGTTGAAGGCGTGGCCGACCGCTTCGGGCTTGGTGAGGGCCAGCAGGATGCCGTCGACGATGTCGTCGATGTAACACCAGGCGCGGATCTGCGAGCCGTCGTTGTGGATGGTCAGCGGGTCGCCGCGCAGGGCGCGCACGATGAAGTGGTGGACGGCGCCGGTGCCGACCTGGCGGGGGCCGTAGATGTTGAAGGGGCGGATGGAGACCGCCGGCAGGCCGAACTGCTTGTGATAGTTCATGGCCAGGTGCTCGGTGGCGAGTTTACTGACCGCGTAGGTCCAGCGGGCCTCGCCGACCGCGCCCAGCTGGGTGGCGTCGCCCTCGGTGACCCGGAAGGCGTAGCGGCCGAAGACCTCGCTGGTGGAAAAATCGATGAAGCGCTCGACGCCGCCGACCTCGTTGGCCGCCTCGAGGGCGTGGTAGGTGCCCAGCAGGCTGACCTTCATGGTCAGCACCGGGTTGGCCATCACCGTGTCGACGCCGGCGATGGAGGCCATGTGGACCACCAGGTCGCAGCCCTGCATGGCCTGGGTCACGGCGGCCTGGTCCAGCACGTCGCCGACCACCAGGGTGACGTTGGGGTGGTGGGCGAGGCGGGTCGCCTGGTAGGCGTTGCGGTGCAGGTTGTCGAACAGGACGATGTGGTTGCCCCGAGCGTCTTCGGCGGTCTCGCCGACCAGGCGCATGGCCAGGGCGGTGCCGATGAAGCCGGCGCCGCCGGTGATGAGGATGCGCTTGCCTGCGATCATGGCGCCTCGGGGGGGACGTGCGGGTCGGGGTCGTCGGGGGCCAGCGGCAGCGCGTCGGGGCGGGCCCAGTCGCTGGGCAGGGGGGCGGCCTGTTTGTCGCCGACCAGCTCGAAGAGCGAGATGGGGACGTAGGGGTAGTCGCGCTTCCAGGCGACCTCGAGCGCGGCCAGGCGCTGGGCGGTCGCGGCCGAGCCGAACTGGGCGAGGCGCGAGCGGAGGGACTCGCGCTCGGCGTCGCTGGCCTCCCAGTAGCGCAGCGTCGCGTGCAGCAGGGCCATCTCGACGTCGTTGTCCTCGTAGTACAGGTTGGACACGAAGTTGGGGTCGAGCTGCGAGCCGGGCAGGGCGGCGGCGACGGCGAAGTACTCGAGGGCGCGCGCGCGCAGGGCGGCGCGCTCGGCGGCGTCCTTGGGCTTCCACTCGATGAGGTAGTTGAAGCCGATGTCGAGGTAGAAGCGCCAGTGGTCGGGGAAGCGCTCGAGGCCGCGGCGCGAGTAGTCGTTGGACAGCTCGAGGGTGTCGTTGCCGATGAACTGGCCGAACTTGACCGCCTGCGAGGCCCACTCGTACACGCGCGGGTTGTCGGGGTCGAGGGCGATGACGGCGTCGAGGTAGGTCGGCAGCAGGGTGAAGATGCGGTCGTGGAAGAGGTGGCGGACGAAGTAGGCGTTGGCCTGCAGGAACAGGAGATCGGCGGCGAAGGCCTCGTGGCCGAGGGCCATCAGGCGCAGCACGTCGTGGGGCGGCAGGAAGACGGTCTCGACGGCGGCGGCGCGGTCGAGGTGGGCGGCCTCGTAACGCAGCTCGAGGCGGGCGGTGCGGGTGACCAGGGTCGCGAGCACGACGGCGGCGGCGATGACCAGCACGGTCAGGCGGCGGCGCTGGGTGGCGCCCCACCAGCGGAGCCAGTCGGCCAGCCAGCGCACGAAGCGCACGGGCGCCATGGCCAGGGCGACCAGCGAGCCGGTGAGCGCGCCGATGCGGGACTCGGCGCCGGACGCGGCGCGGGGCTCACCCGACATGGGTCTCTCCGGCGCCGAGGCCGTACTTGTCGAGCTTGTAGCGGATGGACCGGAAGCTGATGCCCAGGAGCTTGGCGGCCTCGGTGCGGACGCCGCCGGTGCGGTCCAAGGCCTGGGTGAGCAGGGTCTTTTCGAGATCGGCCAGCAGGCCCTCGAGGTCGAGGCCCTCGGAGGGCAGGACGGCGAGCGGGCCGAAGCGGCCCTCGGCGGCGTTCTTGCCCAGGACCTGCGGCGGCAGGCTGTCGCGCGAGACGCGTTGGCCGGTCTCGAAGGTGACGGCGCGCTCGACCAGGTTCTCGAGCTCGCGCACGTTGCCCGGGAAGTCGTAGGCGAGGATGGCCTCCATGGCCTCGGCGTCGAAGTCGTCGAGGGGCTTGCCCATCTCCTGCGAGAAGCGCCGCAGGAAGTGGCGCGCGATGAGGGGCACGTCCTCGCGCCGCTGGCGCAGGGGCGGCACCTCGACCCGGACGACGTTGAGGCGGTAGTACAGATCCTCGCGGAAGCGTCCCTCGCGGATGGCGACGTCGAGGGGCTGGTTGGTCGCGGCGATGACGCGCACGTCGACCGAGACCTCGTGCGTGGCGCCGACCGGGCGGATCTTGCGCTCCTGCAGGGCGCGCAGCAGCTTGACCTGCAGGTGCATGGGCAGCTCGGCGACCTCGTCGAGGAAGAGCGTGCCCTGGTCGGCGACGGCGAACATGCCGGGGCGGTTGTGGGTGGCGCCGGTGAACGAGCCCTTGATGTGGCCGAAGAGCTCGCTCTCGATGAGGTTGTCGGGGATGGCGCCGCAGTTGACCGTCACCAGCGGGCCGTCGCGGCGGCTCGAGTTGTGGTGGACGGCCTTGGCGATGAGCTCCTTGCCGGTGCCGCTCTCGCCGGTGATGAGGACGCTGGTGCGGGTGTCGGCGACGCGCCGGATGACCTCGAAGACCTGCTGCATGCGGGGCGAGCGGCCGATGAGGTTGTGGAAGCTGTACTGCTTGTGGACCTGGGCGCGCAGGGCGCGGTTCTCGACGACCAGGTGGCGCTGATCGAGGGCCTTGCCGACGATGACCTTCAGCTCGTCGACCTTGAAGGGCTTCTGCAGGTAGTCGTAGGCGCCCTTCTTCATGGCCTCGATGGCCGTGTCGGCGCTGGCGTAGGCGGTCATGACCAGGACCTGCGTGTCCGGGAAGCGGTCCTTGACCGCCTCGAGGACGGCGATGCCGCCGGTGCCGGGCATCATGAGGTCCGTCAGGACGAGGTCGAACTCGTCGCCGCGCTCGACGCGGCGCACGGCCTCGTCGCCGCCGTTGGCGGTCTCGACGTCGAAGCCTTCCTTGCGCAGGAGGATCTCGAGGAACTCGCAGAGGCTGCGCTCGTCGTCGACGATGAGGATGCGGGCAGTGGTCGCCATGGCGCGTTATGAACCCATCGGTCGCGGGGATGATGCCTGCCCGGCCGCGGGGCTGTCGAGCGCGGTCTGCAGGGCCGGCTCGAACGGTCGGCTGGCCCGGGCGGGGCGCGTGTGCAGGCCGGGGCTGGGGTCGAGGCCGGGCGCGGCGTCGGCGGCGGCCTCGGGGAGATCGACGATGAAGCGCGTGCCCTCGCCCGGCGGGCCGTCCGCCTGGCTGCTGACCTCAATCGTCCCGCCGTGCTCGGTCACGATGCGGTAGACGGTGGCGAGGCCCAGGCCGGTGCCGCCGGTCTTGGTGGTGAAGAAGGGCTCGAAGACGCTCTGGAGCGCCTCGCGCGGGATGCCGCAGCCGGTGTCGGCGACCTCGAGGCGGAGCTGGCGCGCGTGCGCGGGGCCGGTCGTGGTCAGGCGGACCTCGAGGCGGCGCGGGGCGTGACCCGCGGGCATGGCCTCGACGGCGTTGGCGAGCAGGTTCCAGACGACCTGCTTGAGGGCGCTGGGATCGGCCACGACGTAGGCGGGCGAGGCGAGGTCGACCTGGATGTCGACGCCGATCGCGCGCTCGTCGAAGCGCAGCATGCGGACGGCCTCGTCGACGATGACGGCCAGATCGATGCGCAGCTGGTCGCCGCGGCGGGGCCGGGCGTAGGTGAGGAAGTCGGTGATCCAGCGGTTGAGGGCGTCGGCCTCGCGCGAGACGATGTTCATCAGGCGGCGCTCGTCATCCTGGAGCTCCAGCGAGGCCCCGAGCATCTGGATGGAGCCGCTGATTGCGGCGAGCGGGTTTCTGACGTCGTGGGCGATCGAGGCGGCGAGCTTGCCGAGCCCCGCCAAGGACTCGGCGCGCCGGACCTTCTCCTCCATCTCGCGGACGCGGCTGACGTCGTTGACGACCAACAGGTAGCCGCCGGGCGTGTCGTCGGGCGAGGCGTCCGGGTCGGCGTCCTTGGCCTCGGCGAGCGGCGAGATGGACCACTGGACGTGGCGGCGTTGGCCCTGCGGGTCGTACAGCGGCTTTTCGAAGACGGTGCCCAGGGCCTCGGGGGCGAGATCGAGCGGCCGCAGGTAGGGGAAGGAGACGCCGACGTCCTGGCCGCGGACCTCGGCGAAGGCGCGGCCGAGCAGGGCCTCGCCGATGCCGTTGATGAAGGTGACGCGGCCGAGGTGGTCGAGCGTGACCAGGCCCGAGGGGATGGAGGCGACGATGCTCTCGTGCAGGGCGCGGAGGTCCTCGAGCTGGCCGCGTTCGGCGGCGAGCTGGCGGTCGGTGCGGCGGAGCTTCTCGGACAGCTGCGAGGCGAGCAGGGCGATGGCGTAGAAGGCGAAGATGTTGTTGATGAGGCTGTAGGCGAGGCCGCCGAGGCGGCTGGCGTCGTCGACCTGGGCGAGCGGGCGGATGGGGGCGACGCCCTCGCGGCGCATGGCCTTGACGGGGGCGACCTCGGCGACGCCGAACTCGCCCAGGCCGATGAGCAGGAAGAGGACGGCGCAGCTGGTGGCCGTGAACAGGGCGCCGGGGCGATACAGGAGGATCGCCGCGTTCACGATGGTCAGCGAGAAGATGAAGGTGAAGGCGCTGCTGGTGCCGCCGGTCAGGACGACCAGGGTGGCGGCGAAGAGCGTGTCACCGAGCAGCTCGACGTAGGCGAGGCGGCGCAGGTGGTCTTCGGTGCGGATGAAGCGCAGCGCGACCGCGTAGGCCACGCTGAGCAGGCACATCACGCCGGCGACCGCGTACAGGATGAGGGTCGTCGAGCTGAGGGCGAGGCCCGGCAGATCGGGGGCGGCCGGAGGGCCGTACAGGGCCGTGGCGCCCGTGAGGAACGCCACGACCACCATCCGGAACAGGCTGAGCCATCGCAGCTTCTGCCGGAGGTCGCTCTCGCGCGCCGGCTGGACCTTGGAGGCGTCGGCTGGGGTGGCGGTCAACGAACCTATCAGCTCACGCTGTCGGCCATGCTGAAGATCGGCATGTACATCGACAGGAGCACCACGCCGATGATGCCGCCGAGGACCACCATGATGAGCGGCTCGATGAGCGAGGTGATGCCGTCGACGGCGGCGTCCACCTCGTCCTCGTAGAAGTCGGCGATCTTGCCGAGCATGACGTCCATGGCGCCGGTCGACTCGCCGACCGCGACCATCTGCACGACCATCTTCGGGAAGACGTTCTGCTCGAGCAGGGGGCCCGCGACCGACTTGCCTTCCGAGATCTTGTCGCGGGTGTACATGATGGCCCGCTCGATGACCCGGTTGCCTGCGGTCTTGGCGACGATCTCGAGGCTGTCGAGGATGGGCACGCCCGAGGAGAGGAGGGTGCCGAGCGTCCGGGTGAACTTGGCGACCGCGGCCTTCTTGAGCAGCGTGCCGAAGATGGGGAGCTTGAGCAGGAACGTGTCCCAGTACCAGCCGCCCTTGTCGGTCTTGATGGTGTAGCCGAAGGCGAAGGCGAAGGCGATGAGGCCGACGATGAGGGTCGGCAGGTTGGCGATGGTCCAGTCGGAGATGGCGAGCACCGTGGCCGTCAGCGCCGGCAGGTCCTTGCCCATCGAGGTGAACATGCCGGCGAAGGACGGGATGACCTTCACCATCAGAAAGCCGGTGATGATGACCGACACCGCGAGCACCGTGACCGGGTACTTCATGGCCGACTTGACCCGCTGCTTGAGCTTCATGGATTTCTCCATGTAGTTCGCGAGGCGGTTCAAGATGGTGTCGAGGATGCCGCCCATCTCGCCGGCGGCCACCAGGTTCACGAAGAGGTTGTCGAAGACCTTCGGGTGCTTGGCCAGCGCCTCGGCGAAGGTCGAGCCGCTCTCGATCTGCTGCTTGACGTTCAGGATGACCTTCTGGAAGGACGGGTTGGGCTCCTGGGTGCCCAGGATCTCCATGCACTGAACGAGCGGCAGGCCGGCGTCGATCATCGTGGCCAGCTGGCGGATGAAGACCACGCGGCTCTTGACCGGCACGCCGCCCATGCCGGGCAGCGTCAAGTTCAGGTCGCCCTTCTTCTTCTTGACGCTGCTGGGGGTGAGCCCCATGCCGCGGATCTTCTTCTCGGCCTCGATCTGATTGGGCGCGTCGAGGACGCCCGACTTGATCTCGCCGGCCGAGGTCGTCGCTTCCCAGGTAAAGAGGGCCATCTCAGCGTCTCCTGCCGTTCGGGCGGGCCGAGGAGGGCCCTGGCCGCCGCGCCCCGTCCCCGGGGCACGTCCCCGACGCGAGTCTACGTCGGGGCGCGCGAACAGCGAAAGTTATCGTCGGGTCGTCATGCGCACGGCGCCGCGACCGCTCGAGTCGGGGCCGCCGCCCTGCCGCCACTGGTTGATCATCGCCAACATCTCTTCGGGGTCGTAGGCGCGCCCGATCGCCTGCTCGGGGCTGAGCGCGCCGGACTGCACGTGGGCCAGCAGACACTGGTTGAGCGTGATCATCCCGCTCTTGCCCTGGCCCATCTGCATCTGCGAGTAGATCTGGTGGGTCTTGTCCTCGCGGATGAGGTTGCGGATGGCGGGGGTCGGGACCATGAGCTCGAAGCCCATGACGCGCCCGCTGCCGTCCTGCCGCGGGATGAGCTGCTGGCTGATGACGCCCTCGAGCACGAAGCTGAGCTGCGTGCGCACCATGTCCTGCTGCCGCGACGGGAAGAAGTCGAGCACGCGGTGGATGGTCTGGATGGCGTTGTTCGTGTGCAGCGTCGCGAAGGCGAGGTGGCCCGTCTCGGCGATGCGGAGGGTCGCCTCCATCGTCTCGAGGTCGCGGATCTCGCCGATGAGCACCACGTCCGGGTCCTGCCGCAGCACGTAACGCAGCGCGTCCCGATAGCTGTTGGTGTCGGTCCCGACCTCGCGCTGGTTGATGATGCACTTCTTGTGCGTGTGCAGGAACTCGATCGGATCTTCGATGGTGATGATGTGGCCGCGGCGCTTGGCATTGATCGAGTCGATCATGCTGGCGAGCGTCGTCGACTTGCCCGACCCCGTGGGGCCGGTCACCAGCACGAGGCCGTTCTGCTTGTCGCACAGGGTCTCGACCACCGACGGCAGCCCCAGGCTGGGCAGCGGGATGGTCTCGAAGGGGATGCGGCGCAGCGCGCCCGCCATCGACCCGCGCTGGCGGAAGAAGTTCGCGCGGAAGCGGCTCAGGCCCTTCCAGCGGAAGGACAGGTCGACCTCGCTGGTCTCCTCGAACTGGGCCTTCTGCTTGTCGTTCAGGATGCCGTAGGCGATCTGCTGGATGTCCGCCGAGGTCAGCGGCGGCGTGCGCAGCGGGTACAGGTGCCCGTTGATGCGCAGCTGCGGCGGGGTCGCGACCGTCAGGTGCAGGTCCGAGGCGCCCTTCTCGACCATCGTCTGCAGCAGGCGGTGGATGTCGAGCGCGCCGCTGCCGGCCGGCGCGAGCCCAGGGTTGGTGGGCGGGCGCTGCGACGCGTCCCCGCCGACCGCCGGATAGCGACCCGTGTCCCCTGAGTACGTGAGCCCGGGGTGGGTCGTCGAGGCCGAGGGGTGCTCGGGAGCGCCCGGCGGCCGCGACGGGTAGCGGGGGTCGCCGCTCATTTGTCGGACCTCGTGACGCGCATGACCTCCTCGATGGTCGAGGTGCCCTCGAGGATCTTCTTGATGCCCGACATGCGCAGGGTCTGCATGCCCAGCTTCATCGCCTCGCGCTTGAGCTCCATCGCCGAGTAGCCCTGGAGCACGCAGTCCTTGATCTCGTCGCCGACGTGCATGACCTCGTAGAGCGCGACGCGGCCCTTGTAGCCCGAGTCGTTGCACTTGGCGCAGCCCTTGCCCTTGAGCAGGGTGCCGCCGCACTCCTCGATCTGCGCGTCCGTGAAGCCGCAGTCCTTGAGGACGCTCTTCTCGATCTGCACCGGCTCCTTGCACTCGTTGCAGTTCCGGCGCGCGAGGCGCTGGGCCACGATGCAGTTGAGCGAGGCCGTCACGAGGAACGGCTCGACGCCCATGTTGAGCAGACGGTTGATGGTCGAGGGGGCGTCGTTGGTGTGAAGGGTCGACAGCACGAGGTGGCCCGTGAGGGCGGCCTTGATGGCGATCTCGGCCGTCTCGAAGTCACGGATCTCGCCGACCATGATGATGTCGGGGTCCTGACGGAGGAAGGCGCGCAGGGCCGCCGAGAAGTTGAGCCCAATGCCGTCGTTCATCTGGCACTGGTTGATGCCCATCAGGTTGAACTCGACCGGATCCTCGGCGGTCGAGATGTTCTCGCTGGCCTTGTTGAGCTCGCTGAGCGCCGAGTACAGCGTGGTCGTCTTGCCGGAACCCGTCGGCCCCGTGACCAGCACCATGCCGAAGGGCTGGTGGATGTCGTGCTTGAAGACCTCGAGCTGCGCCGACTCGAAGCCCAGCTTGGTCATGTCGAGCTGCAGGTTCGACTTGTCGAGGATTCGGAGGACGACCTTCTCGCCGAACAGGCAGGGGAGCACGTTGACGCGGAAGTCGACCTCGCGGTCGGCGCCCAGGACCAGCTTGATACGACCGTCCTGCGGCAGGCGGCGCTCGGCGATGTCCATGTCCGCCATGATCTTCAGGCGGCTGATGATGGCGTTGCGCATGCGCATCGGGGGCCGCATGATCTCGTGCAGCACGCCGTCGATGCGGTAGCGGATGCGGAACTCCTTCTCGTACGGCTCGATGTGGATGTCGGACGCGCCCCGCTTGATGGCGTCGACCAGCACCAGGTTCACGAGCCGGACGACCGGCGCCTCGCGCGACTCCTTCTCGGCCCCCTCGACGTCGAACTCGTCCTCGTCGGTGAGCGCCTTGACCTCGGCCTCGTCCAGGCCCTCCATCAGCCCGACGGTGGCCTCGACCTCGTCGTAGTACTTGTCGAGCGCGGCCTGCACGGCCTTCTCGCTGGTGACGACCACCTCGACGTTGAAGCCGGTCAGGAACTTGATGTCGTCCATCGCGTAGATGTTCGACGGGTCGCTCATCGCGACGACCAGCGTGTTGCCGTGCCGGTCGATGGGGATGGCCGAGTGCTTCTGGGCGACGTCCCTCGGGATGAGCTTGATGACGGCGTCCTCGACCTGCACCTCGGCCAGGTTGATCGAGGGCACGCCGTACTGGCGGCTCAGGAACTCGACGAGCTGCGTCTCCTCGACGTAGCCGAGGCGGGCCAGCGCGCCGGTCAGCGGCGTGCCGTCCTTCTTCGTCGCCGTCCGGGCGTCGGCGAGCTGCGTCTCGCTGATGAGGCGGTTACGGACGAGGAGGTCCCCGACGTTCGTCCGCATCGAGCGCCCACCCTGGGCCTGCATGGCGGCACGGGTGTTCGGGAGGGAGTCGTTGTCGTTCGCCATCTTCGCTCCGCGCGCGAGAGAGCTTGGCCGGCCGAGACGCGCCCCCACGTCGGTCAGCTTCGCGTTTCGAGGGCCCATCGTACGCGGAAGCCGGCGAGGGTGTCAAGCGCCCCTCCCGGCCACAAGTATGCGTAACGAATACGGTTTCAAGGCCCTGCGGGGGCCCTGTCACCCAGGATCGACGCGGTCGAGGCCGGTCTCGGCCAGCCAGGCGTCGAGGTCGCTGCGCGCGCGCTCGACGTGGGCCAGCTTGCGCCCCGCCTTGCCCCCGCGGACCTTGCGGCCGAGCGGCTCGAAGAGCCCGAAGTTGATGTTCTGCGGCTGGAAGTCGGCCCCGTCGTAGCCGTGCACGTGGCCCATCAGCGCGCCCAGCGCGGTCGTCCGTGGCGGCGGCGGAAGCGGCCGCTCCTGGCGTCGCCGCGCCAGATACAGCGCGGTCATCAGGCCCGAGGCGGTCGACTCGACGTAGCCCTCGACGCCCGTGATCTGCCCCGCGAAGCGCAAGGAAGGTCGGGCCTTCAGCCGGTTCTCGTCGTCGAGCAGCGTCGGCGAGTGCAGGAAGGTGTTGCGGTGGATCGAGCCCATCCGCAGGAACTCGACGCGCTCGAGCCCGGGGATCGAGCGGAACACGCGCTTCTGCTCGGGGTACTTGAGCTTGGTCTGGAAGCCCACCATGTTCCAGGCGGTCCCGGCCTTGTTCTCCTTTCGGAGCTGAACGACGGCGTACGGGATCTCGCCCGTGCGCGGGTCCGGCAGCCCCACCGGCTTCATCGGGCCGTAGCGCAGCGTCTCGTAGCCGCTGTCGGCCATGACCTCGATGGGCAGGCAGCCGGGGAAGTACACGGGCTTTTCGAACTCGCGCAGGGCGACCCGCTCGGCCGTCAGCAGCGCGTGGTGGAAGGCCCGGTACTGCGCCTCGTCCATCGGGCAGTTCAGGTAGTCGTCGCCGCCGCCCTTGCCGTGGCGGCTCAGGGCGTAGACGATCGACCGATCGATGCTCTCGTCGTCCAGGATGGGCGCGATCGAGTCGTAGAAGTACAGCGAGTCCGATCCGGTCAGCGCGCGCAGGCGCTCGGCCAGCGCGTCGCTGGTCAGCGGCCCGGTCGCCACGATGACGTCGCCGTCGTCGGGCAGGTCGGTCACCTCGCCGTGGACGATCTGGATGAGCGGCTCGGCCTCGACCATCGCCGTGACCGTGGCGCTGAACTTGTCGCGGTCGACCGCCAGCGCGTCGCCGGCCGGCACCTCGCAGGCGTCGGCGGCGACCATGATGAACGAGCCGAGGCGGCGCATCTCCTCCTTGATGAGGCCGACCGCGTTCTCGGGGCTGCGCGAGCGGAAGGAGTTCGAGCAGACCAGCTCGGCCAGGCCGTCGGAGACCTGGGCCGGCGTGCGCTTTTCGGGCTTCTGCTCGCGCAGGACGACGGGGATGCCTCGGCGGGCGAGCTGCAGGGCGGCCTCGCAGCCGGCCAGCCCGCCGCCGACGATGGTGACCGGGGCGTTCGTCATCGGATCAGGACGCCTTTTCCCAGCCGCAGGACGGGCAGGTGATGGGCCCGGTGCCGCGCCGGGTCGACTTCTCGTTGACCCACGGGTTGCCGCAGGTGGGGCAGGGCGTCGGGATTGGCTTGTCCCACTGCGCGTAGTCGCACTTGGGGTAGCGCGAGCACGAGTAGAAGGTCTTGCCCCGCTTGGACTTCTTCTCGGTGAGGAAGCCCACCTCCTTCGCCCCCGACTCCTTGCACTTGGGGCAGTCCACGCCGGTCGAGATGGGCCGCGTGTACTTGCAGGTCGGGTAGTTCGAGCAGCCGATGAAGCGGCCGAACTTGCCCGACTTGAAGAGCAGCTCGCTCTTGCACTCGGGGCAGGGCTCGCCGACCTTCTCCTCCTCGACTATCTTGATGGTGCCGTCGGGCAGGCGCTCGAACTCGCTGGTGAACTTGCAGTCGGGGTAGTTCGTGCAGGCCAGGAACGACCCGTTCTTGCCGAACTTGATGACCAGCTTGCCGCCGTCCTTGGGGCAGTCGAGGTCGGTCGGGACCTCCTCCCGCTTGACGTCGCGCATCTCGTGGCGCGCCGCCTCCAGGGTCTTGCTCAGCTCACCCCAGAACTCGGTCAGCAGCGCCTTCCACTCGGTCCGCCCGTCCTCGATCTCGTCGAGCTGGTCCTCCATCCGGGCGGTGAAGCCGACGTCGAAGAGCTGCGGGAAGCTCTCGACCAGCAGCTCGGTCACCACGGTGCCCAGCTCGGTCGGATAGAAGCGGTTGTCCCGCTTGTCGACGTAGGCCTTGTCCTGGATGGTCGAGATGATGGCCGCGTAGGTCGACGGACGGCCGATGCCCCGCTCCTCGAGCTCCTTGATGATCGAGGCCTCGGTGAAGCGCGGCGGCGGCTGCGTGAAGTGCTGCTTGGGGTCGAGCTCGCCGAGCGTCACGGTCTGCCCGACCTCGATGTCGGGCAGCGTGGCCTCCTGCTCCTCGGCCTCGTCCTCGCTGCGCTGCTCTTGATAGACCGCGGTGAAGCCCGGGAAGGTCAGGATGGAGCCCGTCGCCCGGAACACGTGCGCCCCCGGCCCGCCGATGTCGATGGTCGTCATGGCGTACACGGCCGGCGTCATCTGGCAGGCGACGAAGCGGTTCCAGATGAGCGAGTAGAGCTTGAACTCCTCGGGCTTGAGGAACGGCTTGACCCGCTCGGGCGGCCACTCGAGCGAGGTCGGGCGGATGGCCTCGTGGGCGTCCTGGGCGCGGCCCTTGGACTTGTAGACGTTGGGCGCCTCGGGGACGTAGTCCTTGCCGTAGCGCTGCTCGATGTACCCGCGCAGGCCGCCGACCGCCTCGTCGGACAGGCGCGTCGAGTCGGTACGCATGTAGGTGATGAGGCCGACCGCGCCCTCGGGGCCCAGCTCGACGCCCTCGTACAGGCGCTGGGCGATGCCCATGGTGCGCTTGGCCGTGAACTTGAAGGCCCGGGCCGCGTCCTGCTGCAGCCGCGAGGTCGTGAACGGCGGCGCCGGGTTCTGCCGGCGGTCGCGCTTTTTGACGTCGACGACCGTGAACGGGCCGCCCGAGACGGTCTTGACGACCCGGTCGGCGTCCTCGCCGTTCTTCAGCTCGGCCTTGTCCTCGGCGATGCGGGTCAGGCGCGCCTTGAAGGGCGGCGGCTTGGGGCCCTTGAAGGTCGCGTCGACCGTCCAGTACTCCTCGGGCTTGAAGGCGGCGATCTCTCGCTCGCGCTCGACGACCAGGCGCACCGCGACCGACTGCACCCGGCCCGCCGACAGGCCGCGCCGCACCTTGTCCCACAGCAGGGGGCTGATCTGGTAGCCCACCAGCCGGTCCAGGATGCGCCGGGCCTGCTGGCTGTTGAACCGGTTCGAGTTCAGCTCGAGCGGCTGCGCCAGCGCCTGCTGGATCGCCTTCTTGGTGATCTCGTTGAACAGCACCCGCTTGATGCGGTCGGCGGGGACCTTCAGCTCGCTGGCGATGTGCCAGGCGATGGCCTCACCCTCGCGGTCGGGGTCGGGGGCCAGGTAGACCACGTCGGCCTTCTTCGCGGCCGACCGGATCTCCTGCAGGATCTTGCCCTTGCCGTGGATCGCCTCGTACTTGGGCTCGAAGCCCTTGGCGATGTCCACGCCCATCTCGGACTTGGGGAGGTCCTTGACGTGCCCGACGCTCGCCATGACCTCGTACCCGCTGCCCAGATACTTCTTGATCGTCTTCGCCTTCGACGGGCTCTCGACGACTACCAGTGCCTTGCCGGCCATCTCACTGCCTCCGCGCCGTCACAGCACTGGGCTGCCCGGAGAGCGCGCGCCATCGCTCGCCCGGGAGCCGCTCCACCTGCCGGCCGACGTCCAAATCCATGAGCGTCGCCACCAGGAGGTCGATGCCGAGACCCGTTTGCATGAGCAGCCCATCGAGGTCAAGAGATCCGCGCGAACGCAAGGTCTCCAGGACGAGCTGCGCCTCCGCCGCGAGCGCGGCGGGCTCCGGGGCCCCACCCCAGCGCTCCTCACCCACGTCCTCGGGAGTCTCCTCCCAAGGCCACGGCGAGGGGTCGCCAAGGTGGCGCACGCTCCAGCCCTCGGTCAAGGACCCTGCCTCGTCCGCCAGACCCAACGCGCGCGCGAGATCCCGGGGCCCGACCAGCGCCCGGGCCCCGTCCGCCAGCAGGCCGTTGCCCCCGGCGCTGAGCGCCTCGCCCACGTTGCCGGGCACCGCCAGCACCGGCCGCCCCAGCGCCCGCGCGGCCGCCGCGGTCGACAGCGCCCCGCTGCGCCCGCCCGCCCGCGCGACGACCGTGACCGCCGACAGCCAGGCGATGACCCGGTTGCGCAGCAGGAACCGGTGCTTGGCCGGGCGCACGTCGGGCCAGAAGGCCGAGACCACCGCCCCGCCCGCGCCGACCACCGCCTCGAACAGATCGCGGTGCCGCGCCGGGTAGGGGTGATCGTGCCCGGCGCCCAGCACGACGACCGTCGGCCCGCCCGCCTCGAGCGCCGCCTCGTGCGCGGCCGCGTCGCAGCCCTCGGCGCCCCCGCTGACCACCGGGAGGCCCAGCTCGACCGCGTCGCGGGCGACGCGCCGGGCGACCGCCTCGCCGTAGGGATCGGCCGCCCGGGCGCCGACCACCGCGACGCCCGCCAGGTCGGGCAGGCGGCCGCGCACCAACAGCACCGGGGCGCCCGCCTCGTCGGCGCCGCGCGCGGGCCTGAGATCGCGCCGCGCCAGCTCGGGCGCCCAGCGGGCGTGGGGTTCGGGTCGCTCGCTGGCGCGCAGCGCTCGGACGAGGCGTCCGGGCTCCTTGCAGCGCGCCAGCAGCCCGACCAGCACGCCAATGGGCGGCGGGTCGACGAGCTGGGGCAGCTGCGGCTGCGCGGGGGGCGACGGTGACGGCGAGGCCTTGGGTGGGTCCGCGGACATGGCTGGCTCCCGGCTGGGGGTTGCCTAATACAAGTCGGCGGATCGGCCGTTTTCGTTGCGCGCTTTTTTCGGTCGGCGCGCTTTTGGGGGTCAGTGCAGGGTCGGCGGCGGCTCGGACGGGGGCTCGCCTTCGGTCGGCGCGGCGGGGGGCGAGAGATCGAAGCCGGCCTCGCGCAGGTGCTCGAAGACGGCCAGCTTCTCGAACCGGTAGCCGCGGGTCGGGAAGGCGATGCCGCCCTCGACCGGGCGCGCCGGGAAGAGGATCGGATGCGCGTCGCGGTTGTAGCCGACCTGCACCAGGGCGCGCTCGGGCAGGACGCCGTCGGGGACGTGCAGGTGCTTGTGGACGACGTAGTAGCCCTCGCGCGGGACGCGCACGAGGCGGGCCAGGAAGTCGGCGGCCTCGGGGCCGCGGACCAGCCAGCCGCGATCGTGGAAGGACCAGCGGTTGTGTTGGTTGTCCTTGGGCATCAGGACGATGGGCGCGCCCTCGGGCGAGTGGTTGTGGAACATCACCAGCGCGCCGGGGGGGACGGCCTCTTCGTGGCCGGGCAGCGATCGGCCGGTGCGGTACAGGCCACAGGCGGGCAGCTCCATGCGGGGTCCTTTCGTGAGGGGCGGCGGGGGCAATGAATGACGATTCACTCAGGGCTTGACCGGGGAGCCCGGGGCCGTCTATTGAGAGGCCCCGCATCGCTAGATTGCAAGGAGCGTCGATACCATGTCTCGTAAGACCACCAGCGTACGGAAGGCCGCGGTCCTCGGCGCAGGCGTGATGGGCTCCGGCATCGCCGCCCACCTCGCGTCCTGCGGTTTTCGGACCCTGCTGCTCGACATCGTCCCGCCGAACCTGACGGACGCCGAGCGCGAAGACCCCAAGGCCCGCAACCGCTTCAGCCAGGGCGGCCTCGACGGGGCGCTCAAGGCGCGCCCGGCCGCCTTCGTCGACAAGGCGGCGGCCAGCCTCATCGAGATCGGCAACTTCGACGACGACATGGGTCGCCTCGCCGAGTGCGACTGGGTCATCGAGGTGGTCAAGGAGGACATGGGCATCAAGCGGGCGCTGCTCGAGAAGATCGAGGCCAACGTCCGCCCGGGCACCATCGTCGCGACGAACACGTCGGGCCTGTCCATCGAGGGGATGCTCGAGGGGCGCTCGGCCGAGTTCAAGGCCAACTTCCTGGGCATGCACTTCTTCAACCCGGTGCGCTACATGCACCTGCTGGAGATCATCCCGGGGCCCGAGACCAAGCCCGAAGTCGTCGAGGACATGGCGCACTTCTCGCAGCGCTACCTCGGCAAGGGCGTGGTCTACGCCAAGGACACCCCGAACTTCATCGCGAACCGCATCGGCGTGTACTCGATGATGAAGACCATCCAGTCGATGGGCGAGCTGGGCTACACCATCGAGGAGGTCGACGCGATCGTCGGCCGCCCGATGGGCCGCCCCAAGTCGGCCGCCTTCCGCACCGCGGACGTGGTCGGGCTCGACACCTTCGTGCACGTCGCCCAGAACTGCTACGACGCGCTGCCGGACGATCCCGAGCGCGACGTCTTCCAGATCCCCGGCTTCCTGAAGGGGATGGTCGAAAAGCGGCTGCTGGGGCAGAAGACCAAGGCGGGCTTCTACCGCAAGAACGGCAAGGAGCTGCAGACCATCGATCTCGACACGCTCGAGTATCGGGCGCAGGTCAAGCCGGACTTCGCCGAGCTGAAGGCGCTCAAGAAGTACGAGGACGCGGGCGAGCGCCTGAAGGTGCTGGTCGCTGGTGACGGCCGCGCGGCCAAGTTCGCCTGGCACGTCCTGAGCCGGTCGCTGGCCTACGCGGCCAACATCGCGACCGACATCGCCGACGATCTGGTGAACATCGACCGCGGCATGCGCTGGGGCTTCAACTGGGACCAGGGCCCGTTCGAGGCCTGGCAGGCCCTGGGCGTCAAGGAGACGGCCGAGCGCATCCGCGCCGAGGGCCTGACCCTGCCGGCGTGGGTGGACGACGCCATCGCCGCGGGCGGCTTCTACGTCGACGGCGCCGAGCCCAAGGCCTTCGTGCCGGGCGCCGAGCTGGCGCCGGTGCCGCAGATCCCGGGCGCGCTGTCGCTCGAGCGCGTGCGCAAGGCCGGCGGCGTGGTCGAGAAGAACCGCAGCGCGACGCTGCTGGACCTGGGCGACGGCATCGCCTGCCTCGAGTTCCACACCAAGATGAACACCGTCGACGACGGCCTCGTCGCGATGATGAACAAGGCCTGCGACATCGTCGACCGCGACTTCGACGGCCTGGTCGTGGCGAACGAGGGCGAGCACTTCTCGGCCGGCGCCAACCTGATGCTCGTCGTGATGAACGCCAACCAGAAGAAGTGGGCGGACATCGAGGCGGTCTGCAAGGGCTTCCAGGACGCCAACCAGCGCCTGACCTACCTGTCCAAGCCGGTCGTGACCAACCCGCACGGCCTGACCCTGGGCGGCGGCTGCGAGATGGCGATGGCCGGCGACCGCATGCTGGTCTCGCAGGAGACCTACATGGGCCTGGTCGAGGTCGGCGTCGGCCTCATCCCGGGCGGCGCGGGCACGCTGAACCTGCTCAAGCGGGTCCTGGCCAACGTGCCGGCGTCCTTCCAGGGCGACCGCATGCCCTTCATCCAGAAGGCCTTCGAGGCCATCGGCCTGGCCAAGGTCGCGACCGGCGCCGGCGAGGTCTTCGACATCGGCTTCGGAACGCCCAAGGACGAGATCGCGTTCAACCGCGACCGGCGCATCGCCGACGCCAAGGCGCTGGCGCTGTACCTGGCCGAGCGCGGCTACACCCCGCCGCGGCCGGCCGACAACCTCATCCTGCCGGGCCGCGCCGGCTCGAGCGCCATCTCGCTGTTCGTCTACGGCCTGATGCTGTCGGGCAACGCGTCCGAGCACGACAAGAAGATCGCCGACAAGCTGGCCTACGTCCTGTGCGGCGGCGACACCGACGGCAAGACGGCGGTGAGCGAGCAGCACGTCCTGGATCTCGAGCGCGAGGCCTTCATGAGCCTCGTCGGCGAGCCCAAGACGCTCGAGCGCATGCAGTACATGCTGATGAACAACAAGCCGCTGCGTAACTGAGCCGCGGTCCACGAGGAGAGTCGTCATGCGTGAAGCAGTCATCGTCAGCGCGGTCCGCACCCCGGTCGGCCGCGCCATCAAGGGCAGCTACAAGGACGTCCGCCCCGAGGACCTGGGCGCCGCGGCCTTCCGCGCCGCGATCGAGCGCGTCCCGGGCCTGGACCCGGCCGAGGTCGAGGACGTCGTGGTGGGCTGCGCCATGCCCGAGGGCCCGCAGGGGCTGAACGTCGGCCGCACCATCGGCCTGCTGGCCGGCCTGCCGACCTCGGTCCCGGCGCAGACCGTCAACCGGTTCTGCTCGTCGGGCCTGCAGACCATCGCCAGCGCGGCCGAGCGCATCATGGCCGGCTTCGCCGACGTCATCGTGGCGGGCGGCGTCGAGTCGATGTCGATGGTCCCGATGGGCGGGTTCACCCCGCGCCCGCACCCGGCCACCGTCGCCGAGAACCCGGCGCTGTTCACCCCGATGGGGTCGACGGCCGAGGTGGTGGCCGACCGCTACGGCATCACCCGCGCCGAGCAGGACGCCTTCGCGGTGCGCAGCCACGCCAACGCCGTGGACGCCATCGAGAAGGGCCGCTTCAAGGACGAGCTCGTGCCCTTCGCCGGGCTGGACCGCGACGAGGGCCCGCGCCCGGGCACGACGGCCGAGGTGCTGGGCAACCTGAAGCCGGCGTTCAAGCTGGGCGGGTCGGTCACCGCGGGCAACAGCTCGCAGATGAGCGACGGCGCGGCGGCGGCGGTGGTCATGAGCCGCGCCAAGGCCGAGAGCCTGGGCGCCGAGATCCTGGGCGTCTTCCGCGGCTACGCGGTCGTCGGCGTCGAGCCGGACGAGATGGGCGTCGGGCCGGCCTACGCCATCCCGAAGCTGCTCGAGATGACCGGCGTGAAGCTCGAGGACATCGATCTGTTCGAGATCAACGAGGCCTTCGCCTCGCAGGCCGTGTACTCGGTCAAGAAGCTCGGCATCGACATGGACAAGGTCAACGTCAACGGCGGCGCCATCGCCCTGGGCCACCCGCTCGGGTGCACCGGCGCCAAGCTGACGGCGACCCTGCTCCATGAGCTCAAGCGCCGCGGCGGCCGTTACGGTGTCGTCTCGATGTGCATCGGCGGCGGCATGGGCGCCGCGGGCCTGTTCGAGCGCATCTAGGCCTCGAAGCCTGGCTTGCGAGTGGAAGGGCGGGTGACCTGCGGGTCGTCCGCCCTTCGTCTTTCGAAGCGGATCGCGGCCCACACCCTCGCAAGGTCGACCAACGGAGGCCGTTCGGGCCGGCTGGAAGAGGGTGTCGTATCGACCCCGTCGCAGGTTGCCTTGGAGTGCTCCAGCTCAAAGCCCCGGAGCCGGCGGCTTGCCGCCGGGATCTGGCCGCCAGACCGGCGCAGCAAGCTGCGCCGGATGGGGGCTCCACCAAGGTGGAGCACTCCGGTTGGGCTCTTGAGACACCCTCTGGAAGCCGGCGATCCCGGGGGAGGGCGTTGCGAGTGTCCTTGCGGCACCTGGGCGCGTCGCTTGTGGCGGGGGCGGGCCGCTGTTATCAATGGCGCGTGGTTCGGCTCCTCCTCATCGTCATGTTCGCTGCCTTCCTCGAGCAGGCGACCGGCCTCGCGGCGCTGCTGCAGCCCGCCGAGATCGACTGCTGCGGTGAGGCGCACTCGCAGGGCGACCAGGACGACGAACCCGACTGCCCGCCCGAGTGCTGCAGCGCCTGCGCGCCGCTCAGGACGGCCGATCGCACGGTCACCAGCGACGTCGTGGTGTTCACCGCGGGTGAGTGGCTCGTCGCGCGCGACCAGAGCCCGCCCATCGAACCCGAGCCGCGTCGGGTCCGCCACGTTCCCAGATCCCAGGCCGCCTGATCGTCTGAGCAGGAACGTCCTGTCCGATGCGGCCCGACCGCGTCCGGGCAGCCTTCGCGCCGTGTTGCGCCCCACCCATGGGGCCGTGCGCGGCCGTGGACCTTCGCGGAGACTCCCTTGCGATTTCCAATGGGCGCGCTGGTGCTCGCGGGCATCCTCGCCGCCGCCCCCGTGCGCGCGCAGCCGAGCGACGCGCCGGCGCTGACCCTCGCGCAGCTGGTCGACCTGGCCCTGTCCCGCGTTGTAGGCGTGCAGGCGGCGCGCGCCCGCATCGCCGAGGCCCGCGCGCTGCGCGTCGGCGCCGGCCTGCGTGACAACCCCACCGTCGAAGGGGCGGCCGGGCCGCGCTTCCACGACGGCGGCACCGGGCTCGAGCTGGAGGTCGGCGCCACGCTGCCCCTCGACGTGCCCGGCCGCCGCGCTCGCCGCCTGGCCGTGGCCGCCGCCCGCCTCACCCAGGCCGAGGCCGAGCTCGAGGTCGCGAGGCGCGAGGTCGCGCTGGCCGTCATCGAGGAGTGGGCGCGCCTCGGGGCCGCCCAGGGCGCCCTAGACGTCAGCCGCGCCGCCGTCGCGCTGGCCCAGGAGCTGGTCGCGGCCGTCGAGGGCCGCGAGGCCGCGGGGACCGCCAGCGGGCTCGACCGGGTGATGGCCGAGGCCGAGCTGGCCAAGGCGCGCGCCCAGCTCGCCGCGCAGCAGCGCGAGGTGGTGCAGGCCCGAGCGCGGCTGGCCCGACTGGTCGGCGCCCCCGAGGCCCTGACCGCGCCGCTGGACGTCGATCTGACCAGCCTCGCCGAGCTGGGTGACGCGGTGCCCGAGGTCGCGCCCGTGCAGCTCGAGGCGCTGGCGGCGCGCGCCGATGTGGCCCGCGCCGAGACCACGCTCGCCCGGGCCGCCGCCCTCCCGGACGTCGCCGTCGGCGCCTGGTACGCCCAGGAAGAGGGCGCGCACATCGCGACCGCCGGCGTCTCGGTCACGCTGCCCGTCTTCGATCGCGGGCAGGGCGATCTGGCGCTGGCGCGCGCCCAGGAGGCCACCGCCGCCGCCGAGCGCGAGGCCGCCGAGCGCCGCCTCGTCGCCACCCGCCAGGGCGCCGCCCTCGTGTTTCGGCAGGCCGCCGAGGCGACCCGACTGACCCGCGACGAGGTCGTGCCCCGGGCCGACCGCGCCGTCGAGATGGCGCGCGAGGCCTACCTCGCGGGCAAGATCGACCTCACCACCGTCATCACCCTGCGGCGCCAGGCCCTCGAGGCCCGCGCCGCGCTCCAGGAACGCCTGCTCGTGCAGGCGCTCGCCGGGGTCGCCGTGTGGTCGGCCTCCGGCGCTCCCTTGCCCTTCGACGACTCCATCAGGACCGACCCATGACCATCAGCCCCCTCGTCCGCTCCCTGCTCTGCGCCGCCGCCCTGACCCTGGCCCTCGCCGGCTGCCAGAAGTCCGAGGCGCCCAAGCCCGAGACCCCGACCGGCACCGTCGCCCCGGCCAAGGACGAGGCCGGGGCCGCCAAGCCCGCCGAGGCGCCTCAGCACGGCAAGCCCGGCGCCGAGCCCGGCTCGCACGAGGACTGGTGCGGCGAGCACGCCGTCCCCGAGTCGCAGTGCACGCGCTGCAACGCCAAGCTCATCCCCGCCTTCAAGGCGACCGGCGACTGGTGCGACGACCACGGCCTGCCCAAGTCGCAGTGCCTCACCTGCAACCCCGACCTGAAGATCGAGCGCCCCCCGAAGCAGGGCTGAGGAGGCTCCGATGCGTGGCGATGTGACACGAGCGATGCTCGGCGCCCTGGCGTTGGCCATGGCCGCCGGCTGCAAGGCGGACGCCCCGACCGGCGCCCCTGCGCCGGCCGAGCCCCGCCCGACGGCGGCCGCGGCGGCGGACATGTGCGCCGAGCACGGCGTGCTCGAGGCCCTGTGCACGAAGTGCAACCCGAGCCTGGCGCCCATCTTCCAGAAGAAGGGCGACTGGTGCGGCGAGCACGGGCTGCCCGAGTCGATCTGTCCCATCTGCCACCCCGAGCGCGGCGGCCGCCCGGCCGTCGACGTCTCGGTCGACGAGGCCCCGCCCGACGGGCTCGAGGTGCGGCTCGCGGCCGCCGAGACCGCCCGCATCGCCGGCCTCGATACCGCCCCGGTCATCGAGCGCGCGGTCGCCGGCACGCTGGTCGCCCCGGCCCGCCTCACCTGGGACGCGACCCGGCTGGCCCGGATCGGCGCCCGCTCCTCGGGCGTCGTCCGCTCGCTGGCGGCCGACGTGGGCGCCGTCGTCGCGGCCGACGCGCCCCTGGCCACCGTCGACAGCCCCGAGGTCGGGGCCACCCGCGGCGAACGCGCGGCCGCCTCCGCCCGTCTGACGGCGGCCCGCAAGGTGCTGGCTCGCGAGCGCGATCTCCACGCCCGCGGCCTGTCGCCCCTGGCCGACGTGCAGCGCGCCGAGGCCGCCGTCGCCGTCGCCCGCGCCGAGCTGGCCGCCTCGCGGGCATCGCTGTCCGCCACCGCGGGCGCGGGCGGCAAGGACGGACGCTATGCGCTGACCACCCCCATCGCGGGCACGGTCACGCAGCGCCTGGCCACCATCGGCCAGACCGTCAACGCCGGCGAGGTCCTCTTCGAGATCGTCGACACCTCGGTCGTCTGGGCCGAGGTCGACGTCCCCGAGCGCGACATCGGCCGCCTGGCGGTGGGGCAAGCCGTGACCATCACCGTCCCCGCCCTGGGCCCCGACGCCCGCTTCCAGGGCACGGTCGCGGTCCTCGGCGCCGCCGTCGACGAGCACACCCGCACCGTCCGCGTCCGGGTCCCGCTGGACAACCCCGACGGCCGCCTGCGTGCCAACATGCTGGCCGAGGCCCGGGTCGAAGCCGCCGCCGGCGCCCCTGCGCTGCTGGTCCCGCGCGCCGCCGTGCAGAACGCCAAGGGCGTCGAGCTGGTCTTCGTGAAGAAGGACGTCGACCTCTACCAGACGCGGCGCGTCCGCGTCGGTGCCTACGAGGGCGATCTCGTCCGCATCACCTCGGGGCTCAAGCCCGGCGAGCAGGTCGTCACCACCGGGAGCTTCCTGCTCAAGACCGAGACCCTGCGCGACAGCATCGGCGCCGGCTGCTGCGCCGAGGACTGAGATGCTGCAAGCCCTCATCACGTTCTCGCTGCGCCACCGGCTGGTGGTCATCGCCGGCAGCCTGCTGATGGCCGCCGCGGGGCTCTGGGCCTTTCGTCATCTCTCCTTCGACGCCTTCCCGGACACCACCCCGGTGCAGGTCCAAGTCAACACCACCGCGCCCGCGCTGGGGCCGCTCGAGGTCGAACGCCAGCTGACCTTCCCCATCGAGCAGTCGCTGGGCGGCCTCGAGGGGCTGCTCGAGGTGAGGTCGCTGTCGAAGTTCGGGCTGTCGCAGGTCACGGCGGTCTTCGAGGACGGCGCCGACATCTACCGCGCCCGCCAGCTGGTCACCGAGCGCCTCGCGACCGCGCGCCTGCCGCCCGGGGTCGAGCGGCCGGAGCTGGGCCCGGTGGCCACCGGGCTGGGCGAGGTCTTCCACTACCTGGTCACGAGCGACGAGCACTCGCTGGCCGAGCTGCGCACCCTGCACGACTGGGAGATCGCGCCGCAGCTGCGCGCCGTCACCGGCGTCGCCGAGGTCAACGCCTGGGGCGGGGACGAGCGCCAGGTCCACGTCCTGCTCGACCCGCGCGACCTGCAACAGCGCGACCTGACCCTGGCCGACGTGGTGAGCGCCATCGAGCGCACCAACGCCAACGTCGGCGGCGGCGCCATCGACGCGGCCGGCGAGACGCGCCTGGTGCAGGGCATCGGCCTGCTCGAGACCCCTCAGGACGTGGCCGACATCACCCTGACCACCCGCGCGGGCGTCCCCCTGCGGCTGGGCGATCTGGGCCGCGTGGTCGAGGGGCGCGAGCTGCGCCGCGGCGCCGTCACCGCCGACGGCCGGGGCGAGGTGGTCCTGGGCCTGGGCTTCATGCTGATGGGCCACAGCGGCGACGACGTCACCCGGCGCCTGGCCGCCCGCCTGGACGAGGTCCGCCGCACCCTGCCCGCCGGCGTGACCGTCGAGCCGGTCTACCAGCGCACCGATCTGGTCGACCGGGTGCTGAAGACCGTCCGCGACAACCTGCTCGAAGGCGCCGCCCTGGTCGTCGCCGTGCTCTTCGCCTTCATGGGCGATCTGCGCGCCGGCCTCATCGTCGCCTCGGCCATCCCGCTGTCGATGCTGTTCGCCTTCGATCTCATGAGCCGCGCCGGCCTCACCGGGACCCTGATGAGCCTGGGCGCCATCGACTTCGGGCTGGTGGTCGACAGCTCGGTCATCATGGTCGAGAACGCCTCGCACCGCCTGTCGGAAGCCCCGCCCGGCCGCTCGCGCCTGGACGTGGTCCGCGACGCCGCCCTCGAGGTCCGCCGCCCGACCCTCTTCGGCGAGCTGATCATCATGGTGGTCTACCTGCCGATCCTCCTGCTCGAGGGGGTCGAGGGGAAGCTCTTCCGGCCGATGGCCCTGACCGTCATCTTCGCCCTGCTCGGCTCGATGATCCTGTCGGTGACCCTGATGCCGGCCCTCGCCAGCCTGCTGCTGCCGAAGAGACCCCCGCGCCGCACCGGACCGGGCCTGGTGATGCGCGGCCTGCTGGCCCTGTACCGTCCCCTGCTGCGCGCCGCCCTGCGCTACCGCGTGGCCCTGTTGGCCGGCGTCGTGGCGGCGCTGGCCGGCGGCGTCCACCTGGCCAGCCGCCTCGGCGCCGAGTTCGTCCCGCGCCTGGACGAGGGCGCCATCGCCATCAACACCGTCCGCCTGGCCGGCGTCTCGCTCGACGAGTCGGTCCGCTACGGCACGCAGATCGAGCGCGCCCTGCTCGAGCGCTTCCCCGACGAGATCGACCGCCTCTGGACCCGCACCGGCACGGCCGAGGTCGCGACCGATCCGATGGGCCTCGAGGTGAGCGACGTCTTCGTCACCCTGACCCCGCGCGAGACCTGGAAGGCCGCCCGCACCCAGGACGAGCTGGTCGGGCACATGCAGGCGCTGGTCTCGACCCTGCCCGGCATGCGCGCCGTCTTCAGCCAGCCCATCGAGATGCGCCTGAACGAGATGGTCGCGGGCGTCCGCGCCGACCTGGGCGTCAAGGTCTTCGGGCCCGACTACGAGGTGCTCAAGAAGAAGGCGCGCGAGGTCGAGGCGGTCCTGAACACCCTGCCCGGCGCGGTCGACGTGACGACCGAGACCGTCACCGGCCAGCCGGTGCTGGAGATCCGCGTCGACCACCAGGCCGCCGCCCGCCACGGCGTCCCGCCCAGCGACATCCTGGCCACCATCGAGGCCATCGGCGGCACCGAGGTCGCGACCCTGTACGAGGGCCAGCGCACCTTCCCCATCGCCGTCCGCCTGGAAGAGCACCTGCGCACCGACGACGAGGCCCTGGGCCGCGTCCTGGTCACCACCCCCGCCGGCGCCCAGGTGCCGCTGTCGGCGCTGACGACCCTGGAGACGGTCGAGCAGCCCGGCACCGTGCAGCGCGAGTGGGCCCGCCGCCGCGTCATCGTGCAGGCCAACGTCCGCGGCCGCGACCTGGCCGGCTTCGTCGCCGAGGCCCGCGCCGCCCTCCACCAGCAGGTCGCGCTCGCGCCCGGTTACGACCTGCAGTTCGGCGGCCAGTTCGCGCACTACGAGAGCGCCCGCCAGCGCCTGACGATCGTCGTCCCGCTGGCCCTGGCCCTCATCTTCCTCCTGCTCTACCTGACCTACGGCCGGGTCCTGGACGCCCTGCGCGTCTTCACCGGCGTGCCCACCGCCCTGCTGGGCGGCGTCGTCGCCCTGTGGCTGCGCGACATGCCGTTCTCCATCTCGGCCGGCGTCGGCTTCGTCGCCCTCACCGGCGTCTCGGTCCTGGGCGACATGGTCCTGGCCTCGACCATCCGCCAGCGCCTGGACCAGGGCCTGCCCCTGCGCGAGGCCATCCTCGGCGGCGCCGAACGCCGCCTGCGCCCGGTCCTGATGACCAGCCTCGTCGCCGGCCTGGGCTTCATCCCGATGGCCCTCAGCGTCGGCCCCGGCGCCGAGGTCCAGCGCCCCCTCGCCACCGTGGTCATCGGCGGCGTCCTCTCCTCGACCTGCCTGACCCTGCTGGTCCTGCCCGCCCTCTACAGCTTCGTCGGCCTCGGCCGCCGCCCTGCGCCCGCGGCCAGCCCCGACGAAGCCGCCACCGAGGCCGCCTGATCAGCGTTTTGACGCCGCCCCCGCCCTGCGTCACTGTTTTTGCGCGACCGTCATCGTTTCGAACCGCACGGCCGCGCTCGTCATCGTCTCCGAGACGACCACGCCCGCCTGCCCTGGCCCGAGGACCCGCTCGACCAGCTCGACGCGGTCCTGCAGCTCCTGCAAGCCTCGCCGGTCCCCTTCGACCTCGAAGGCGTCGCCTCGGCCTCCCACTTCGGGCAGCGCAAGCGCATCCAGGCCATCCTCGATCGCCTCGCCGAGCACCGCATCCTCCTGGCCGCCCCCAGTGCCGCTACCGAACGACGGCCGCCGCCTGAGTCTCAGGATCGGTTGTCATGAGGACCCATTCGAGATACAGCACCGTTCGTCAACACGACCTCACGAGATGAAGCCCACTTCGAATGGCCTCCGCTCCTCCACCTTCACGCGTTCGAAGCTCCGCATTACCCTCAGAGCATGACCTCGAGCGGACGTACCCTTTCGAGCTGGGACCCATGTTGAGAGTCGAAGACTCCAAGACCTGGCGCTCGGCGGCCCAAGAAGCCGCCTCCAAGCTCTCCGTAGATGCGCAACTTGCGCTCAGGCTCCCACACGGCGGTGAGCGATTCGCGGCCCAGGTCCTGGAACATTGCGCGGAGGCTGTTCACGTCGCGGTGCCTACGACCCCCGACCAGGTCGAGCGAATCGTCCTGGGACTGGGGGCCGCCTTGGGTTCCGATGCCCAGTTCCGCTTGGACGAGCAACTGCGGGACCCCTCCAATGAACTCCAACCGGCGCTCGACTACCTCAGGGACCGCCTGGAGCAGCGACCGCTCGTGGTGGATGGTTGGGATGCCATTGGTCAGCTGGGTGCGGACCTCGAGCTACGGCTCGCGTTGGATCCTCGTTGGCGAACGCTAAAGAACTGGCTGACGCATCAGCCTGGTTTGTTCCTCTCGCGCCACCGTGAGCGCCCCGACATCGGACATGCTGATCCCCCGCAGGGTTGTCCCATTTACTTGCGGAATGGCGTCGAGCGCCCAACGGACCTCTGGGATCGGTTCGCGCAGGACGCGTCACTGTACTCTCTTGGACTCACCGCCCTCGCCCTGGGCGCGGAAGAAGACGAGGTACTGGAGCGCGGTGGCGCGGCTGCGCTGACCAGCATGGTCGTGGCCCTTCTACCGCCTAACGTCCGCTGTGTACTCGAGCGGTTGAGCGCTCATGGGCGGCCGCTCGAGCGTCGCTTCCTCCCAGTAGAGATCCCAGATGGCGCCATCGAGGTCGGCGCCGACTTGGGTCTGTGGGTGAGAACCCCGACTGGTCTGGTCGTGGCCGAGCCCTGGCGTGATTGGATGTCGTCGGCGCAACCCGAGGACGTCCGCCGGAGCGTCCACCTCGAGTTGGCCGAAGCATTTCTGGCCGACTACGACTTGGACGATCCGACGGCGGGACGATGCGCACTCTCCATCCTCGAGGCGCATCGACATCTCGTCGCGGCCGGAGACCTCGTGCGTGCAGGTCAGCATGCTCGCTACGGTCTGGCACTCCTGACCCAGTACGCTCGGGAGCGTTCGTTGGCCCAGGACTTCGCCAACGCTGCGCAGCAATACGAACAAGTCCTGACGATCGCTCGGACCCGCTGCGTTCCGATGCCGAGACGCCTCAGCGCGTACGTGCGACACTACTTGCACTTCAATCGCGCGCGCGCGCGGTTGGAGGGACTTCGGGCGACGGAGGCCGGATATCATCAGTCCTTGGAGGACTGGCGCGACAATGCGCTCTTCTGGTCTCGATACGTGCGAAGCCTGTTCTATCAAGGCCGCAGCGGAGCCGCATTTCGAGCGCTCGAGGAGGCGAAGGAAGAGGTCCCGGAACATCCTCAGAAACGAACCGTGCTCATCGCCCGCACGGCCAACGGATTGCTCGTACACGGCCGGGTCTTGGAGGCGCTACAGGTCTGGGGTGGTTACCAGTCGGACACGCCGTACGCACAAGAGATCGAAGGACGCCTACAGCGGTCCTTGGATGTCGGCTTCGACACGATGAGGATCGAACTGGTCGACGATGCGTCGCTGATCCTGCATCGCTCGAGACGAGTGCAAATAGTTCGCCAACGCAATCGAACGTGGAGGGCCGAGGTGCGCGACCTCGAACTCTCCGGTCGGGGGCAAAGCCCGCTCGAGGCCTTGGAAGCGCTCGTCGTCGCGGCACGTGGCGAGATCTCGCACCTGATTCGCGCGTACACCTCCGACCTGAGCCCACAAGAACGGTTCCGAAAGCGGCTGTTGCTAGGGGCCGTCGACGTGCCCGCCAGCAGGCTGGGGGGGGCCGCCCCGCCGAGCTACTGGTTCGTCGGCAGCGTTTGTCGTGGCCCCGATGGGGGCCTCTGGATGCGCACCGAGGGCGAGCGAGACCTCTGGTTCGAAATCCCGGCGGACAAGGCCCAGGGTCTCGTCGTCGACGCGCTACCGCGGCTCTTCGCAGTGAAGACGGACGAGTCGGGGGTGCCCGTCGGGCCGGTCACTGACATCGACGAACCGTTCCGCGGGACGGACGAAGACCTGTGGGACCGCTGGCGTCGGCGGATGGCGGATGGCGACTAGCTCGCAGCCGCTGCGGATCTTCTTCCTCGACGTGGGCCAGGGCGATTGCACCTTCATCGTCCCGCCGACTGACGAGGGAGCGCCCATCCTTTTCGATTGCGCCGACCAGTACGTCGCGGAACGGTTCGTCGCCAACCACGGCATTACCGACCTCGCGGCCGTGGTCGTCTCGCATCTCGACATCGACCACGTCCGCGGCATGCTAGCGTTCCTGAAGAACCACTTCGCAGCTGGCCGGAGAGTTCGGCGGTTGGTGGTGGCGCTCGATCGCATACCCAATCCCGACGGCGACGTGAACCTACGCGCGTTCATGGCGGCAGCCCTCGACTGGGGGCGTACTCCCCCGCACGAAGGCTTCGTCCTCAAGGCGGCCCAGCGCGACGGCGACGGGCCCATCCTCTTGGCCGGCGGCGGTAGCCCGGGCTCGGACTGGCGTGTAGAGCTAGTTCTGCCCATGTGGGACAATTTCCAGTCCAACTTGCTGGACGGAAGAGAAGCCACGAACTACTGCTCAGCAGTGCTTCGCGTCACCCGGGCCGGAAACAGCATCCTCATCGGCGGCGATGCTCCTCTGGGCTCGTGGGAACGGCTCGAGCCTCACTTGCGGCCGGCGCATGCCATCAGGGTGCCGCATCACGGAGGCAACATCCTGGAGCGCGGAAGGGATTGGCGTCGTTATGAAGACCTTTACGACGCCGTTCGAGCCGAATCGGCCGTGGTGTCGGTGGGGACCAACAACGCCCACCATCACCCACTAGCGGCGTATGTCACGGCGGCCCACCGAGGCCATTCCTGCCGTATGCTCTGCACCCAGCTCACGCCTCGCTGTCATGACGACCCTCTTGAGCTGCGGTCCGATGCGCTCGAATACGCCGGTCTGGTTGAGTATCCGTACCGCCACCGGGCCGTCCCCGGGCATCCGAGCCGTCGCCCTCCGGGCGAGGTGCCCTGCGCAGGCACCGTGATGATCGCATTGAAACCCGACGGTTCGCTGGATGTGGAGCCCGGCTCGGGTGGGCACCACGATCGGCTGATCGAGCAAGTGGACCACCCCCTTTGCCAGAGCTCATGAGCGCCAGGCCGTGAGCAGACAGCCTGACCTGGTCGATGTTGTTCCCCATCACGAAGCGCACCAACGGTGCCTCCGGCTGGAGCACGGAGGCGTGCTGGTCTGCGTCGTCGACGCGACTCGCTCGTCGCCCGTGGACTGGTCGACCGTGTGGAGGAGATGGTCGGCCGAACCAAGCGCGTCCGCTACGCGATCACTCCAGCCGGCGCCGAGCTTCTCGCAGGCGTAGCCGCGAAGTAGAGCGAACGACCTGAACGCCTGGGCCAGGCGGTAGGGCTCGACCCCCTCGGCGGGCGTCCGGGGGACGGTTCGAGAGGGGGTTCGACCCCCTCGGCGGGGGTCCGGTCGACGGTTCGAGAGGGGGTTCGACCCCCTCCGCGGGGGTCCGGTCGACGCTTTGGGAGGGGGTTCGACCCCCTCGGCGGGGGTCCGGGAGACGGTTCGAGAGGGGGTTCGACCCCCTCGGCGGGGGTCGGGGGGACGGATCGAGAGGGGGGCGAGCGCGAAGAGAGGGGTCGGGTCGACGGTCGGGGGAGGGGTTCGACCCCCTCGCGCGCGCTGAGGGAGCGCACGGCGAGGGGGCCGGGCTGCGATCAGGCCGGGGCCAGCTCGGGCGTGGTCGGGGCAGGAGCGGCGGTCGGGGCCGCGGCGTCGGGCGCCAGGTCTTCGTTGATCTCGACGCCGGTGGCCGGGTTGACGTCGCGCACCGGACGGCGGTTGCGCAGCGCCAGCCCGATGGCCTCGTTCTGTTCGGCGATGGGGGCCAGGTACTCGGCCCGCGCCTTGGCGTCGGCCGCGGATCGCGAGGAGAAGCGGCCAAGGACCTTGGCCACGATCTCGAGGAGGCGGTCTTGCCCCTCCTGGTCGGCGGCCTGGACGTTCACGTACTCGATGCCACGGGCCTTGCCGCGGTGCAGGATGTCGCCGAACTCGGTGTTCAGCCCGTCCAGGCGGTCGACGAAGTCACCGAGGCCGAGCAAGGCGATGGGATCCGCGTAGGGGCCGCCCTCGCGGCAGTCGCGCACGAGATCGGCCAGCTGGCGCTCCTGCTCGGGGTAGGGGAGGTGGATGATGCCGGTCGCGCCGTTGGGCAGGGCCTGCTTCAAGAACTCTGCCGCGGCCTGCCCCTTGGGCGTGTCCGGGAAGGTGCGGGCGATCTCGCCGGCGGTCCGTGACAAGCTGCCCAGGGTGGCGTCGATCTGCGGGTCCAGCTCGGCCAGGCGCGGGTCCGAAGCGCCCATCTTCTTCTGGACCTCCCAGCGGCGCTTCAGGTCGCGCGCGCCCTGCTCGTGGGCGATCGCGTCCTGGCACAGGGCCTTCAGCTCGGGCCACGGAGCGAGGGTCTCGGTCCCGTCGGCCAGCTTTGCCACGCGGCTGATCGCATGCTCGCGCCGGCCGCTCGTGAAACGATAGAGGCGCACGTAGTCGCCGAGGCTGCTCGTCGTCATGAGGGTCCTCCAGGTTGTCGAAAGGGAAGCCCTCGTTGGTTATCAGCCGTGGACGCGCTTGGCAACCCGAGCCCCGGTACGTTCGTACCTCGTGGACGGAGGCGCCGAAGGCGCGCGTCGTGGCCCTCGGCGCCTCTCCGACCCATCATTGCTGGTGCCCGCCCTTGCCGTCGTGCGCCGAGCAGTGGGCGCAGTCGGCGCAGTCGCCTCCTGCCTTGCAGTGGGGGCAGTCGGCGCAGTCGCCGGCCTTGCAGTCGGCGCAGTCCGCGCAATGGCCGGCCGCGCAGCCGTCGCAGCCGGTGTCCTGGGACGCGGCCGGCTGGGCTGCGGTGCTCGTGTGTATCTCGCCGGCGTGGCCGGCGCCAACGAACCTGCGACGCTGCTCGGTGCCTGGGGTGCCGTTCCGCCGCCGCAGGCGGCTATGGACCGCGCAGGCCTTGCCTGCGCTGTGCGATCGCCGCGCCTGCTCTGCACCCGCGCGGTCCACAGCGCCGGCGTGGCCGGCGCGAACGAACCTGCGCCCCTGCTCGGGGGCTGGGGTGCCGTTCGGCCGCCGCAGGCGGCTATGGACCGCGCAGGCTGTGCCTGCGCTGTGCGATCACCGCGTCTCCTCTGCACCCGCGCGGTCCACAGCGCCGGCGTGGCCGGCGCGTGGCCGCCTACGGCGGCGGACGACACAGTCCCGACATCGTGATGGCCTCGCTCCCGCCCCCACCCGGGCACGCGGCCGCGAGCGGCGGCGCCGGGGAGGGCGGGGCTTTGGATTCGGCCATCGGGCGCGGGTCACGTCGGGCGCGTTCAGGGGCGTCCGAAGGTGGCCGCGTGGTCGCGCGCGAAGCGGGCGAACGAGGTCGCTGGCCGCCCGAGGACGCGCTCGACGTCCGGCGAGACCGGCGCGGCCAGGCCGCTGCGCACCAGCCGGTAGAAGCCGATGAGGCGCTCGGCGTGCGCTGGCGTCAGGCCGCTGTGGACGATCAGCTCGCGGGCGGTCTCCTCGTCGAGCGCCTCGTAGCGCACGGGACGTCCACCGTGTTCGCTGATGGAGGCGGCGACCTGAGCGTGGTCGAGCGCCTCCGGGCCGGTCAGGTCGTAACCTCGGCCGGCGTGGGCGTCGGGGGCGCACAGGACGCGGGCGGCCACCGCCGCGATGTCCCGCGCGTCGATCCACGACAGCTTCGCGTCGGCCGCCGGCACCGCGATGACGCCGCGCGCGCGGATCGCTTCGTGGAGCGGGCCGTGGGCGAAGAGCTGCATGAAGAAGTTCGGGCGCAGGTGCGTGAAGCCCAGCCCCGAGGCTTCGAGCGCCAGCTCGACCTTCCGCAGGCCGAAGTCGGGGCGGCGCTCGGTGCCGATGGCGGTCAGGTTGACGACGTGGCGCACCGTGCGGGCGGCGAGCATGGCCTCGATGAGTGGCACCGAGTGGCGCTCGGGCGTGTCGTCACCGGGACGCGCGATGAGGAACACGCGCTCGACCCCGTCAAGCGCCGCGGCGTAGGTCGCCGGGCGCTCCAGGTCGAAGGCGACGGGGCGCGCTCCTCCCAACGCCTCGAGGGCGGCCGCGGCCTGCACACGGCGTGTCGCCGCCCGGACGCGGGCGCCCTGAGCGACGAGGAGGCGGACCAGCTCGGCGCCGACCGTGCCGGTCGCGCCCAGGACGAGGATCTCACCAGACATGAGCGACTCCTTGGGGATTCGAGGGTGGTTGTGTGAATGGGCGGTTCATTATTTGGGCGCGGGCAGCCGCGAGGTTGTGAACGCCGACCCAGGGCTCACGGGTCTTCGGTCGTGAACAGGGCGAGCAGGCCGGCGAGGTGGTAGCGCTCGTAGGCGCGTACGGCGGCGGTGATGGCGTCGGGCTCCGACCACTCGGCCAACGCCTCGACCAGGACGCCGAGCAGGTTTCGGTAGATGCGCTCGAGCAGGAAGCGCTCGGGTGGGGTGAGCTGGCGCGCGCGGGGGAGCGCCTGGAAGTGGGCCTGCGCCAGCTCCACGAGGCGCCTGGTCAGGCGCTGGCCGAAGTCGGCGTGCGGGGTGCCGCGGGCGCGCGCGAGCAGGACCACGACGGCGTGGCGGTGGCTGATGCAGAGCCACAGCAGCTCGGCGCTGAACAGGCGGAAGGGGGCCTGCGGAGGCAGCTGCGACAGATCGGTGACCCCACGTAGGGCCGCAACACGGGCTTCGACCAGCGCCATCAGCGTCTTGGCGAGCGCGTCGGGAATCACCGCCTCGAACAGCGCCTCCTTGCTGCCGAAGTAGCGATAGATGTTGCCGGTCGAGACGCCGGCCTCGCGCCCCATCGCCGCCATGGTGGCGCCCTCGTAGCCGTCCCGCGCGAACACCTCGAGCGCCGCCCGCCGGATCGCGCGCTCGACCTCCTCTTTGAGCACCTGCGCCATGGATCTGCCATAAGTGAATGCCGTGTTCGTTTTATGCCCGCGCGTCCAGCGCCCGTCAACGCGATTCGTCGCGCGACCGCGACCAGGGCACGCTGTCCGCGCGCGGCGGCGCCGAGGTGGGCGGGTCTCCGGTTTGGAGGGGCCGACGTTGACAGCGGTGGCGGCGTGCCTCGATCGTGGCCACACGCCACTCGCTACACGCCATCCCACGGAGAGTGCGGTTGACGCCCTCGGACGACCTCGGCGCCTACGATCGCCTGAGCGGCTACGTGATCGTAGTCGACGGGGCCGGGGGGATCCTGGCGTGGAACCAGGCCTGCGTTCGGCTGAGCGGGCTGGGCGGCGAGCAGGTGCGGGGCCGGAGGGTGTGGGAGCTGGTGGCGGCGCCCGGGGAGGCCGAGGGGGTGCGGGAGGCGCTGGAGCGGGCGGCTTCGGAGGAGCGGGTGTGCTTCGAGAGCTGCTGGGCGGCCGGCGGCGCCCCGGCGCGGAGCATCGCCTGGTCGGTGAACCTCGACGGGCAGGGGCGGCGGCTGCTGACCGGGGTCGACGTGACCGAGGGCGTGGCGGCGCGGGAGGAGCAGCGGCAGCGGCTGCACGCGCTGATGGAGCAGGCGCCGGACGGGATCTTCGTGGCCGATCTGGAGGGCCGCTACACCGACGTGAACGAGGCGGGCTGTCGCCTCTTGGGCTACCCGCGCGAGGAGATCATCGGCAAGACCATCGTCGATCTGATCCCGTCGGAGGACGTGGAGCGCCTGTGGCAGGCGCGCGAGCGCATGCTGGGCGGGCGCGTCGACGTGGCCGAGTGGCGGCTGCGGCGCAAGGACGGGGCGCTCGTGCCGGTCGAGGTCAGCGCCAAGATCCTGCCCGACGGGCGATGGCAGGGGTTGGTGCGGGACCTGAGCGCGCGCAAGCAGCTCGAGCGGGCGGTGCGGCAGAGCTACGCCGAGCTGAGCCGGGCGCAGTCGGCGGCGCGGATCGGCAGCTGGCGGCTGGACGTCGGCAGCGGCGCGCTGCGGTGGTCCGACGAGGCACATCGCATCTTCGGGACGGTCCCCGGGACGTTGATGACCTACGAGGAGTTCCTGAAGCGCGTGCATCCCGAGGACCGGGTCTACGTAGAGCAGACCTGGGCCGAGGCCCTGGCCGGGGCGCCGTACGATCTGGAGCACCGCATCCTGGTCGGGGACGAGGTCAGGTGGGTGCGCGAGAAGGCCGAGCTGGAGATCGGCCCCGACGGCGCGCCACGGGGCGGCCTGGGGGTGGTGCAGGACATCACGGAGCAGAAGCGGGTCGCCCTGGACCAGGCGCTGTGGGAGCAGCGCCTGAACGCCATCGTGTCCATCGCGCCGGACGCCATCGTCTCGTTCGACGAGGCGCGGCGCATCCTGCTGTTCAACGGGGGCGCCGAGCGCATCTACGGGTGGTCGCGGGACGAGGTGCTGGGGCGTCCGCTCGACGTGCTGATGCCCGAGGGGATGCGCGAGGTCCTGCGGGCGCGGGTGCAGGCCTTCATGGACGGGGAGGCCGCCTCGGCCCGGACGAGCGCCGGAGAGCTGGAGGTCTGGGGGCTCCGCAAGAGCGGCGAGGCGTTCCCGGCGGAGGCCGCCATCTCGAAGGTGGAGGTGGGCGGGCAGCGGCTGTTCACGGTGTGGGTGCGCGACGTCACCGAGCAGCGGCGGGCGGAGCAGGCCCTGCGGACGAGCGAGGAGCGGTTCAGGGTCTCGATGCAGGCGGCCCCGGTGGTGGTCTGGAACCAGGACGAGGATCTCCGCTACACGTGGGTCCACAACCCGGCGGCGCCGTTCGAGGTCGAGAAGGTGCTGGGCAAGACGGACCGGGAGCTGCTGCCGGCCGAGGACGCCGAGCCGCTCGAGGCCCTCAAGCGGCAGGTGATGGTTAGCGGGGAGGGCACGCGGACCATTCTGCGCACGACGGTCGGCGGACGGATTCGGCACTACGACATGACCATCGAGCCGCTGCGCGACGCGGAGGGGCGCGTCCGCGGGATCATCGCCGCCTCGTGGGACGTCACCGATCAGCGGCGGCGCGAGGACGAGCAGCGCGCGCTGGCCGAGGCCGGCGCCGCGCTGATGACCGCGACCCAGAGCGTCGACGGGCTGCTCGCCGAATTGGGGCGCGTGTGCGTCCAGGGGCTGGCCGACTGGTTCGTCATCGACCTGACCGGGCCCCTGGAGTTCCGCCGGCTGAAGGTGCAGCACGCCGACCCGGGCGACGCGGCGCTCGCGGCCGCGCTGGAGCGGGGCAGCCTCGATCGCTCGCGTCCTCACCTGATGTACGCGTCGCTGCGCAGGGGCGAGGCCAGGCTGGTCGAGGAGGTGACGCCGGCGCACCTCGAGACGATCGCGCAGGGTGAAGCCCACCTGCGGCTGCTGAGGCAGCTGGAGCTGCGGTCGTACATCACGGTCCCGCTGGTGGCGCGCGGGCGGCTGCTAGGGGCGTTCGCCCTGATGACCTCGCGTCGGTCGCGCCGCTACGACGCGAGGGACCTCGTGCTGGCCCAGCAGCTGGCCCGGGTGACCGCGCTGGCGGTCGACAGCGCGCAGCTCTACGAGCTGGCGCAGCGCGCCATCGCCGCGCGGGACGACGTGCTGGGGATGGTGGCGCACGACCTGCGCAGCCCCTTGAGCGCGGTGCTGATGCAGGCGGACTTCATGATCCGGGTGGGCGCGGACTGCGGCGACGCGGCCGAGATCATCCGGCGCTCGGCGCAGCGGATGAACCGGCTGGTCGAGGACATGCTGGACGTGGCGCGCCTCGAGGCCGGCAAGCTGAGCGTCAACCCGGCGACGGTGGCCAGCCGGGTGCTGCTCGACGACGTCGTGAGGGCGCACGAGCCCGCCGCCTCGGCCGCGGGCCTCGCGCTGCGCCTCGAGGTCCCGGAGCACCTGCCCGACCTGCGGGTGGACCGGGACCGGCTGCTGCAGGTGTTCGACAACGTCGTCGGCAACGCCATCAAGTTCACGCCGGCGGGCGGCGAGGTCGTCCTGAGCGCCGAGCCGCGGGACGGGCAGGTGCTCTTCCGGGTGCGCGACACCGGGGCGGGCATCGCGCCCGACCACCTCGAGCACCTCTTCGACCGCTTCTGGCAGGCCCGCAGCGACCGCCGCGGCGCCGGGCTGGGCCTGGCCATCGCCAAGGGGCTGGTCGAAGCGCACGGCGGCCAGATCTGGGCCGACAGCGAGCCGGGTCGGGGCACCACGGTGTGCTTCGCCTTGCCGAAGGCCTGAGCGGCGCCGCCCCGTCCGGACCGACGCCGCCCCCGCCCACGGGCTGGCCCGCGCCGGCTGCGGGCTACTCGCAGAACCCGTCCTCGCAGCTCTGGCCGGCCGGGCAGCCATAGGAGCCGCCGCAGTCGGCGCCGAAACACTCGGGCAGCTCGGCCGAGCAGCCGGCGGCGTCGACGCAGTCGGCGATGGCCTGCGCCAGCTGCGCGTCGAAGTCGCAGCCCTGCTTGCAGGCCGCGACCTCGGTCGCGCTGAGGAAGCCGCAGGTCCGGGCCTCGTCGCAGGCGCTGCGGCAGGGGGTGTCGGTCGGGCCGGGGCCCTGGTCGGGCGTCGAGGTCACGTCGGGCTCGGGCGACGAGACGTTCTGGCAGGCGCCCACGTTGGCGCCGCTGGTCTTCACGCAGGTCTGGTTCGAGGCGCAGTTGTCGTCGGACAGGCACCCGCTCTCGCAGATGGCCAGGTTCTGATCCTGGCAGTACTGGCCGGCCTTGCAGACGACCGGGGCGCCCTCGAAGGTGGTCCCGCACGCCTGCGCCCCGGTCGGCATCGCGCCGCCGCCGCCGCCGCCGCCGCTGGCGTCACAGGCGACCAGGGCCAGCACCGACAGGCTCATCACCAAGCTCTTCATCCGCATCGTCGTCTCCTTGCCGCGTTGGGGTTCGGAGACCTCATACGGATCGGCCGAGCACGGCGCCGTGAAATGCCGCGTGAAACGGCTGTCGCCTACCACGTCGGCCGCTCGGGGGGCCGAGGAGCCCGCCCAGGCGAGGCGGCGGCAGCGGCGGGAAACCTTCAGGTGGGCAGGCCCGGTCGGGGCGGCCGAGGCGGCGCCTGGATCGGGTGACAGGCTTCCAGTCCGTCGCGCATACTGGCCGTCGTCCGGGCCGCAGGGTGTAGGTCCCGAGTCCCCGGACGCGTGGGGCCGGTCGACCTGTCGTGGCTTCGCGCCCGAACCCTCGACGCGTGGAGGCGAGCATGGCGAGCCGACGGTGGTTTCCCGTAGTCCTGGCGGTGTCCGCGCTGGCCGCGTGCGCCGATCCGGCGGCCGGGCCGGCCGACGAGGCCGACGGGGTCTCGACGGACGCCCCCGGCGGCGGGCCGGACGGGGCTGGGGACGCGACCGCGCCGCCCAGCGACGGGGTCGCGGGGGAGGACGCCGCGGCCGACGCGCCCAAGGGCGTGGACGCGACCGGTGACGCCGTCAGTGAGCCGGGCACCTTCGGCGCCTTCTGCGAGTCCAACGAAGACTGCTACTCAGGCTGGTGCATCGAGGGGCCCCAGGACTTCGTCTGCACCAAGGAGTGCCTCGAAGGCTGCCCCGAGGGGTACGTCTGCAAGGGCATCGGCAACTCGATGGCCGACGTCGTCTTCTTGTGCACGCCGCGTTCGCTCAAGCTGTGCACGCCGTGCACGAGCGACCAGCAGTGTGCGGGCGGGCGGTGCCTCCTGCTCGATGGCGAGCAGCGCTGCGGCCTGCCCTGCGCGGGCGAGGAGGACTGCCTGCCGGGCTACGCCTGCCTGCCGGACCCGGAGGAGGCCGTCGAGGGCACCTGGTGCCAGCCGACGACCGGCAGCTGCGGCTGCAACGCCAACGTCGATGGGGGACAGCGAAGCTGCGCCGCGTCGAGCGAGCTCGGGACGTGCTTCGGCTTCGAGGCGTGCGACCCCGACGTCGGCTGGCTGGCCTGCACGGCGGCGCCGCCTTCCGCCGAGGTCTGCGACGGCCTCGACAACGACTGCAACGGCCTGGTCGACGACGGGCTCGACGGCGACGGGGGCGGCGGCGGCCAGGCGTGCGAGAACGTCGTCGAGGGCGTCGGCGCCTGCCCGGGTGTCCGGGTGTGCTTCGGGCCGCAGGGGTGGATCTGCCAGGGCGGCGTCCCGGAGGCGGAGACCTGCGACTACAAGGACAACGACTGCGACGGCGCCACCGACGAGGGCTTCCACACGGACGGCGTCTACGACACCCCCCAGCACTGCGGCTCGTGCAACGTCTCCTGCGCCACCGGCTTCCCCAACGCGGCGGTGACCGACTGCCAGGTGACCGGCACCTCGGCCCAGTGCATCGTCCAGACCTGCCTGCCCGGCTACGTCAAGCTGAACGACTTCCAGTGCATCCCCAACGTGGTGAGCCTCTGTCAGCCCTGCGCCACCGACGACAACTGCCTCGGCGAGGGGGCGGCCTGCGTGCCGGTCGGCAGCGGGACCCACTGCTCCCACGCCTGCGCCGTCGACCAGGACTGCCCGGGCGGCTACGCCTGCGAGGACGTCGGCAAGCCGCTCAAGATGTGCATCCCCAAGAGCAACACCTGCAGCTGCGACGGCACCAACCTCGAGCTCACGCGCGCCTGCGTCGAGACCTTCGTGCCCCCCGACCCGAGCAAGCCCGCCTACGCCTGCTCGGGCATCGAGCAGTGCACCGCCGACGGCTGGGGCGGCTGCCAGGTCCCCGAGGAGGTCTGCGACGGCGTCGACAACGACTGCAACGGCCTCACCGACGAGAGCTACAAGGACGCCAGCGGCGCCTACAGCGACGTCCTGCACTGCGGCGCCTGCAACATCTCGTGCGCGGCGTTCTCGTTCCCCAACGCGACGCCGCACTGCAACGCCGAGGGCGCCATCCCCTTCTGCGCCTTCCAGTGCGAGGCTGGGTGGTACGACGTCAACGGCAACCCGGCCGACGGCTGCGAATGCCAGCCCACCGAAGGGCCGGATCTGGCCGGGGACGGCGTCGACTCGAACTGCGACGGCATCGACGGCGACGTCGCCGAGGGCATCTTCGTCGCCAAGAACGGCTCGGACGACGCCCCAGGCACCCTCGAGGCCCCCATGCTCACCATCGGCGCGGCGATCGCGCGCGCCTTCGACGAGGGCAAGCGCGACGTCTACGTCGCCACGGGCGTCTACTCCGAGAGCGTCGTCCTCGCCCCCGGGGTGGGGGTCTTCGGCGGCTACGCGTCGAGCTTCCTCAACCGCCACATCGTCCTGTTCGAGACGGCCATCCTCGGCGACGACCCCACGCCCGAGGCGCCGGGCGCCGTCAACGCGGTCGACCTCGGCGGCCCGTCGCAGGCCGAGCCCACCCTCCTCGACGGCTTCACCGTCTTCGGGGCCAGCGCCGCCAACCTGCCGGGCGCCAACTCCTATGGCGTCTACGTGCGCAACGGCGGACCGGAGCTGGTCATCCGCCACAACCGCATCTTCGCGGGCGCGGGCGGCGCCGGCAGCCCCGGCGAAGCGGGCGACTCGGGCGCCGCGGGCGTGGCCGGCGAACCCGGCCAAGACGCCTACGACGTGGGCAAGGTCTCGGGCGGCGTTCGGACCTGCGGCGCCGGCGACGAGAACCCGGGCGGCCTCGGGGGTGCGCTGAGCTGCGGCGGCGCCGACGTCTCGGGGGGCGCAGGCGGCCTCGGGCGGTGCCCGGCCTACAGCGTCTCCCCCGTCGCCGCCCAGGCCGGCGCCGACGGCCAGGGCAGCGACGCGGGCACGGGCGGCAGCGCCGGCTGGGACCTGCGCTACAACACGGCCTCGAGCTGCGCGAGCTGCAACGCCCCGCCCAGCGGCAACTCCTTCCACGGCAAGCCCGGGACCAGCGGCCTGTCAGGCGCCGACGGCCAGGCGGGCGCGGGCTGCGCGAGCGCGGCCGGGAGCGTCGCCGCCGGCCACTGGGTGCCGGGCGGCGGCACCGGGGGCGCGGCCGGGACGCACGGATCGGGAGGTGGCGGCGGCGGCGCCGGCGGCGGCGTCGAGGTCCAGGGGACCTCGTGCACCCAGACCTCCGGCAGCCAGGACCTCGGCGGCCACGACGTGGGCGGCTCGGGCGGCGGCGGCGGCTCGGGCGGCTGCGGCGCGACGGGCGGCGGCGGCGGCGGCGGTGGCGGCGGCAGCTTCGCCGTGTTCGTCGTCTTCGACGCGCCCCCCTCGGCGGTGCCGGTCCTGCACGACAACACGCTGCGCGCCGGCGCGGGCGGCGCGGGCGGCGGCGGCGGCCCGGCGGGCTCGGGCGGACCCGGCGGCGCCGGCGCCGACGGTGGGCTCTCGGCCTCGGGCGACCCCAAGGCGGCCTGCGCGCAGCCGGGGACCAACGGCGGCGCCGGCGGGCAGGGCGGCCACGGCGGCGGGGGCGGCGGCGGCTGCGGCGGCGCCAGCTTCGGGCTCTTCGTCGGGATGGCCGGCGGCGACAGCGGCCTCGTCGCGAGCTACAAGACCACCAACACGTTCGCGCCGGGCGGGGCGGGCGGCCCCGGCGGGCCGGGCGGTCCCTCGCTCGGCAAGCAGGGCACGGCGGGCGCCGGCGGGGCGGCGGGCGCCGCCAACTACTGAGCGGCGCTCGCGGGGGGCCGTGGCGCCCCTCGCGAGCCTCGTCTGCTCTCAGGCGCCGCGGCGCCGGCGAGCAGGAGCGGGTCAGGCCCGGTCGAGCCGGCGTCGCCGCCAGAGCATGAACGCCAGGGTGGCGAGGAGGGTCAGGGCCGCCTCGCTGGGGCTCGGATCGCCGGGCGCCGCGCGGCAGCTGCACCCGCCGGGGTCGGTCGCCGCCCCGTCCCCGCCCACGTTGGCGTCGACGCCGGCGTCGCCCACCGACAGGTCGGTGCCGCCCTTGATCGGCCCAGCGTCGTCTCCGCTGGCGTCGTCCGTCGCGTCGGGGCCGGGGCCGGCGGTGTCGGTGGCCTCGCCGTCAGCCGGGTCGGCGTCGGGGCCGGGGCCGGCGGTGTCGGTGGCCTCGCCGTCAGCGGGGTCGGCGTCGAGGTCGGGGCCGGCGGTGTCGGTGGCCTCGCCGTCCGCGGGGTCGGCGTCGGGGTCGGGGCCGGTCGCGTCCGGGTCCGCGTCGGCCTCGGCGGTGTCCGCGGGCAGCTCAGGCCCGAGGTCGGTCGGGTCGGCGTCCTCGTCGCCCTGGCCGTCGGGGCCAGGCCCCGCGTCGGCGTCGTCCGTGGGTCCGGCGTCGGTCGGGTCGTCGCAGCCCGGCAGGGGGGCCGGGGTGGCGACGCAGGCGCCGGCGATGCAGGAGACCACCGCGCAGGGGGCGTCCTCGCAGTCGTCGTCGGCGTCGCACTCGGGGCCGGGCTCGCAGTCCGCGTCCTCGTCGGTCAGCCCGTCACAGTCGTCGTCGACGTCGTCGCAGGTGAGGTCGGCTTCGAGGCAGACCCACTCGCAGCCCTCCGCCGGGTCCTCTGCGACGGGCGCGTAGCCCGGCTGGCATTCGAGGACGCACTCGCCGTCGAGGCAGCTCCCCACCGCGCCGGGGGCGGCGCAGACGACGCCGCAGGCGCCGCAGTGGTCGACCGACGAGGCGAGGTCGGCCTCCGGGGTCTCGCAGCCCGTCTCGAAGACGCCGTCGCAGTCGTGCCAGCCGGCCTCGCAGCCCGTGACCACGCAGTCGCCGTCCGAGCACGCCGGCAGGCCCTTGGGGGGCGCGCCGCACGCGACCCCGCACGCGCCGCAGTGTTCGGGATCCACGGCCAGGTCCTGGAGCGGGTTCGGCGCGAGCGGGCAGGTGTCGTCGCAGTCCCAGACGCCGTCCTCGTCGGTGTCGGGCAGGTCCGGGTCCGTGCCCATCTCGAGCTCGAGCGCGTTGGGGCAGCCGTCGAGGTCGTCGTCGCCGTCGAACCAGGTGGTCACCTCGGGGCTCAGGAGGGACTTCTCGCTCGTGCCGACGAGGTAGTCCAGGCGGGCGATGTTGGCGTAGGCCCCTTGAGGGCCGAGGGAGACCGTGACCTCGCGGTGCGTCGTGGCGCCGACGGCCAGGTTGCCGAGGGACCAGGTCACCGTGTGTGAGGCTTCGTCGTAGGTGAAGGGGTCGGTCGCCCCGACCAGGGTGCTGCCGGGCGGCAGCGGGTCGACGAGGGCCGCGGAGAGCGCGGGCGCCGGTCCGAAGTTGGTGACCGTCAGGTGCCAGGTGATCTCGGGCGAGTCGGCCACGGCGGGCCCGGTCTTCTCGAGGGTCACGTAGGGCTGCCCCTCGGCGGTGGCGCAGTCGGCCTCGAAGAGCGAGTTGAGAAAGAGGCGCGTCCCCTGGGTCTTGGGGTTGGCGGTGATGGGCAGCTTCGTCTCGTAGGAGTGGCCGCCGAGGTAGCTGATCTTGCCCGCCGACGAGGTGCAGGCGGGCTCGGGCTCCTCGTCCCCGAACACGATGGAGGGCGGCTCGATCTTGCACGCGCCGTCCAGGTAGCCCGTCATCCAGACGTCCTGGACGCCCGCCGGGGAGCCCTGGCCCGTCAGCATCACGATGTCCTTGTCGTGATAGGTGTCGCCGGCCGGCAGCGAGTAGGCGGCCTCGCTGCCGCCGACGGTGCCGAAGGGGCCGTCGAGCTGGACGAAGGGGTAGCTGGCGTTGAGGAGCGTGACCGCGCTGGGCTGGGCGGCGATGTTGAAGCCGTTCGGGGTGAGGAAGCGCCCGTTGGGGTGGTTCTCGATGGCGTTGACCGCCTGGCACTGGGCGTACAGGTGGGTCGGGTGCGTCAGGAAGCTGCGCATCTCGGCGACGACCTCGGGGTTGGCGGCCGACTTCTTGACGTCCCAGTGCATGGTCATGAGCTGGCAGAAGACCGGCACGCCGTCGGCGTCGAAGAGCGCCCCGTCGGCGTGATCGGTCGTGGTCGGGCCGGCCACCATCTCGGCCGTGAGGACGTCGGGGTAGTCGGCGTAGCTGCCGAGCTTCTTGGCCGGCCACGGCTGCCCTTTCGAGTCGGGGATGCCGGCGGCGTTCAAGTACCGGAAGGGGATGTCCTCGTTGCCGTCGGCGAAGATGGCGATGGTGGGCGCGGCCGCGAGCTTCTTGGCGACGTTGGCCGTGAAGGCCTGGGTCACCACGTGGACCGCGGTGACGTGGGAGGCCTGCCAGACGTCCACCACCGGGAGGGCCGCGTCCGCGTGAGCGGCGGGGACCACGAAGGGCCCGGCGCGGTAGCCGTGCTGGTCGATGACCGCGGCCGTCTCGTGGTCGACCGCCGAGGCCACGAAGTCGGCCTGGCCAGCCTCCTTGCCCGGCATGATGACCCAGCGCACCGGCACCTCGGCGCGCAGGAGCGCGTAGAGGAGGCCATAGGCCTCGAGCATCCCGTGGTCCTGGTAGGTGGTGTCCATGGGGATGATGAGGCTGCCCGGCTCGAAGCTCTCGGGGGCGGCATGCGCCCCTGGCGCCGCGCCAGCCAGCAACGAGCACGCCAGCCCCACCGCACACCAGACCCTTGCGACCTTCATGATGGCCTCCTCTTTGGCTCCACTGTGCACCGCATGGAGCGACGTCACAACCACGCCCTGGCCACGCGCCGGGGCTGACCTTCGGCGGGCTGGGCTGGCCCTCCAGGTTCTACGGGGCCGACCAGCGGACGACGGCAACGTCCGGCGCGAGGAGGTAGCCGTCGCGGTCGCGCACCAGCACGTCGCGCAGCCCCGCGCGGCGCAGGGCCGCGATGGCCGCCCGGACCCGCTCCATGGCCGACTCGCGCTCGGCGACCTCGCCCGGCCAGGCCAGCGCGAACAGGGTCAGGCTGTCGACCGGCGCGTCCCGGTCGGCCAGCGCGTCGAGGACCCGCGCCAGGGTCGGGCGGGTCGACAGGTCCACCGCCGGCGTCTCGGCCAGGCGGAACCAGGCGGCGCCGGGCCCGATGACCAGCTCCACCCCGGCGGCCGGCTGGCGCCGCTCGACCCGGGCGACCAGCTGGGCCAGCACCCGCCGCAGCACCACCCCGTCGGTGCCGCCGCCGCCGCCGCCCAGCGCCCCGCGCGCCCGCTCCAGGGTGTCCCGGGCGCGCTCCGTGAGCCCGGCCAGCGCCGCCGCGTCGGCCTCGAGCGCCAGCAGGCACGCCTCGAGCAGCTCCGGCAGCGGCAAGAGCAGCGGCGCGCCGCTGGAGGTCAGGACGCGCCGGGCGGCGGCGATGCCCTCGCGGGCCGGCTCGAGGTGGCCCAGCAGCGCCGCGACCAGGGCCCGGTAGCCGGCCGCGACCGCCGCGTGGACCCGATCGCCGACCCCCTCGAGGTCGGCCCGGGCCCGGTCGAGGAGCCGCGCCGCCTCGGCCAGCTCGCCGGCCTCGAGCGCCAGCCGCCCGGCCTGCGCCGCCACGACGGCCGCGACGTGGGTGGCGTCGGCCTCGCGGGCCGCGGCGGTAGCCTGCCCGACCGCCTCGTGGGCGGCGTCGAGGCGGCCGCGCGCCTGCTCGAGCTCGACCACGTTGGTCCAGACGATGGCGACGTCGCGGGGGTGCCCGCAGGCGCGGTGGGCGGCCAGCGCGGCGTGGTAGTGCCGGGCCGCCGCGTCCCAGTCCGCCTGGGCGCCCGCGAGGATGCCGAGCACCGTGTGCGCCGTCGCCGCCAGCCGCGGCGCGCCCAGCCGGTCGGCCAGCGTCAGGGCGCGCTCGAGGTGCTCGGCCGCCCGCGCGGGGTCGCGGTGCTGCAGGGCCACGCCCAGGTTGCCGTGGGCCGCGGCCTCGGCGTCGAGGTCACCCGCCTGCCGCGCCAGCCCCAGCGAGCGCTCGTAGGCCTCGCAGGCCTCGCGCGGCCGGCCCGTGTACAGCAGCGCGGAGCCCAGCGCCTGTTCCAGTCCGGCGCCCACGGCGGCCGGCGGCCCGGCGGCCAGGCCGCGCTGGGCGATGGTGGTCACGTCCGCCAGCCGGCCGCGGTCCAGGGCGGCCCGCGCCGCGAGCAGCAGCGCCTCGGGCGCGTCCGGCAGCGAGGCCAGCAGCGCCGCGACCTCGTCGAGCCGGCCGGCGCCGCGCAGCGCCTCGCCCAGGGCCAGCGCGACCGCTCGGCGCGTCGCCTCGCCGTCACAGGCGCCCAGGGCCTGCTCGAGCCGCGCGATGCGCCGGCTCGCCGCCTCGTCCTGGCGGCCCGGGACGTCCAGGGCCAGCGCGATGGCGGGCCACTGGTCGGGCCGCGCGCCCCAGACGGCCTCTAGATCGTCGCGCAGCGCCCGCAGCGCCGGCAGACGATCCCCCGCGTTCGCCCTGAGGGTCTCGGACGCCAGCGCGACCACCCGCTGGTGATAGCGCGCCACCGCGTCCGCCTCGGCGGGGGCGCGGCTGCGGACCCAGGTGCGCACGGTGCGCAGGATGCGCAGGCGGCCACGCTCGGCGGTGACCAGGCTGCGATCGACCAGCCCGGCCAGGGCGAGGGCCACGTCGTCCACGCCGTCGACCACCGCCTCGGCGACGCCCGCCTCGAAGGCGCCCTCGAACAGGGCCAGCTGCGACAGGGTGGCCTGCTCGTCCGGCGACAGGCGCTCCCAGGACAGCTCCAGCGCCGCCGGGAGGCTCTCGTGGCGCGCCGTGGCGTCGCGCCGTCGGTTGACCAGGGCGTCCAGGCGCTCGTCCAGGCGCGCCAACAGGGCGGCCGGACCCAGGATGGGCAGCCGCGCGGCCGCGAGCTCGAGCGCGAGCGGCAGGCGATCGAGGCGCTCGGCCAGCGCCGCCAGCGCCTCGGCCTCGGCGCCAGCGGCGTCCCAGTCGGCGACCAGTGCCCGCGCGCCGCGCCGCAGCAGGGCCACCGCCTCGGGCAGGGCCAGCGGGGGCACCCGGACGACCTGCTCGGCCTCGAGGCGCAGCCGCTCGCGGGCCGTGACCAGCACCGCCGGCGAGCCGCCCGGCGTCCGCCGCCAGGCCGTCAGCAGCTCGCTCACGGCGCTGGTCACCCGGTCCGCGTCGTCGAGGACCACCAGCGTCGGGGCCGCGGCCGTCAGGGCGCGCCGCAGCGCCTCGATGGCCGGCGCCCGGTCGGGGGCCTGGAGCGAGGCGCCCGCCGCGGCCGCCAGGCGCGCCAGGACGTCGTCCAGATCGCGGGCGGCCGACAGATCGGCCCAGGCGACGCGCACGCCCGCTTCGTGCAGCTCGGTCGCGAGGCCCCGCGCGAGGCGGGTCTTGCCGGCGCCCGGCGCGCCGACCAGCGACACCAGCGCGGGCGTTGGCTGGCGCAGGGCCGCGCGCAGGGTCGCCAGCGCGTCGGCGCGGCCGAGCAGCGCGTCGGGGGCGGGGTCGGGCCAGGCGGGCTGGGGCGTCACGCGGGCTCGGGGCCGGAGAGGGGGAGCGCGCCGGCACGACGCGGGGTTGGGCCGGGGCGCGTCAGCTCTGGCACATCTTGCGGCCGTCCTTGGACTTGCACCAGAAGCCCTGGGCGCAGTCGCGGTCGGAGTCGCAGGCGAACAGGCAGTAGTCCTTGTCGCGGCAGAACATGTCGTCGGGGCAGTCGCGGTCGTCGCGGCAGGACAGGGTGCACATGCCGTCGCGGCTGCACTTGTCGCTGCGGCAGCAGAAGGTGTCGCCGGAGCAGTCGCCGTGGCCGCGGCAGGGCTCGCCCAGGGTGTCGCCGCAGGCGGGGGCGATGAGGAGCAGGGCCGGCAGGGACAGGGTCAGCAGCAGCGAACGCATCGGGACCTCCCAGGGGTGACCGCGCCAATGTCGTGTATTCCGCGGGGCCGAGACAAGCGGAGCCGCTAACGTGGGCTTACGAAGCGGCCGACGACGAAGGGTCAGGCGGCGGGTGCCTCGAGCTCGCTGAGGAGGGCGCGGGCCTCGTCGGCGCAGGGTTGGCACTCGTAGGCGCGGGTGACCTGCAGGAGGATGGCGCGGGCCTGCTCGCGGGCGTCGGTGTGCGACAGGAGCAGGCGCGCGTACAGGACCAGGGCCTGGCCGGCGGCGGGCGTGGTGAGGTCGAGGTGGGCCAGATCGCGGCAGAGCCGGGCGGCGTCCTGGGCCGCGCCGGTGGCGGCGACGGCGCGCGCGAGGCGGAGGGCGAGGTCCTGCTCGAGGGTGGTGGGCAGGGCGGAGGCGCCCGTGGCGAGGCGGGCGCGCCACAGGGCGAGGGCGGTGGGGTCGTCGCCGGCGGCGAGGGCGGCGCGGAGGTCGGCGGCGTCCGCGTCGTCGACGAGGTCGAGGGCGTCGTGGGCGCCGAAGCTGGGGGGCAGGGCGGGCGCGGGCTCGGGCGGGAGGGTGCCCCGGGGGACGGCGTCGGGGGCGACGGGGACGTGGAGGTCTTCGTCGCGGAGGGTGCCGAAGGTGGTGCCGTGCTGGAAGACGAGGCGGCCGAGGACGAAGGCGGCGCAGGAGGCGATGGCGACGTCGAGCATGCCGGCGGCGATGGAGGGGAGGAAGGGGACGGGGAGGCGGAGGAGGACCCAGGCGGCGCCGGCCTCGAGGAAGTGGCCGCCGACCTGGATGGCCAGCCACAGATAGAAGGCGTGCAGGTAGGGGCGCGGGATGCGGGAGATGAGGCCGAGGGTGAGGCGGGGGTCGAGCATGGCCAGGATGCTCTGGGAGACGGCGGCGACGATGAGGGTGGCCGGGAGGTAGGCCAGGCCGAGGAGCAGGAAGAGGACGAGCAGCGGGTCGTCGCGGAGGGCGCCGCCGTGGAAGATGGCGAAGACCGACCCGTGGGCGTGGTGGGCGTAGAAGGCGGTAGGCAGCCAGACGAGGGCGTAGCCCAGGAGGAAGCGCAAGAAGCTGGCGGCGAGGCCGCCGACCTGCTCGACGTCGTCGAAGTGGGGGAGGCGCTCGCCGCCGAAGGCCGCGAAGCGGATGACGAGCAGGGTGTAGGCCGCGTGGACGGCGAGGCCGAGGATGAAGCCGACGACGGGGATGAAGCCGAGGGCCCAGACGAAGAAGGCGATGGCGGCGAGCTGGAGCAGGCCGTCGGCGGTGGCGATGGCGCGGACGAAGCCGGGGAGGGCGGCGGCGGGCGCGGTGGTCTGGCGCGGGACGCGGTTCGGGACGGCCTCGGCGCGGCAGGCGGTGCACTTGGGGAGCTGGACGCGCGCGACGGTGGCCGTGGCGGTGCAGGCCTCGCAGAGCTGGCGGTCGCAGCCGGTGCAGCGCCAGGGGGCGACGGCGAGCGGGTGGGTGGTGCAGCGCGGGGCGGCGCGGGCGGCGAAGGGGCTGGTCATGCGGGGCACGATAGCAGAGCGGGCCGCCCGACCCCTACGGCCGCCCGTGCCTACGCGGCGAGGCGGCGGGCGGCGAGGTGCCAGACCAGGCCGGCGGCGATGAGGCCGAGGCCGGCGAGCCAGATGGCGGGGTCGACCCAGAAGGCGAGGGCGAGGCAGCTGACCAGGCCCAGGGCGGGGACCAGGCGCGGGTAGCGGCGGTGCTCGGGGGGCAGGCGCAGGGCGGCGAGGTTGGTGAGGGCGTAGTAGACCAGGACGGTGAAGGCGCTGAAGGACCAGGTGGTCTTGACGTTGCCGAGCAGGACCAGGACGGCGACCAGGGCGCCGATGACCAGGACGGCGCGGCGGGGGGAGCCGCCGGTGACGTGGGCGAGGGCGGGGGGCATGTCGGCGCGGCGGGCCATGGCGAGCAGGACGCGGGACAGGCCCAGGACGAGGTTGAGCAGGACGCTGGCCATGGCGGTGAGGGCGCCGAGGGAGATGAGCCAGGGCAGGGCGGGGGCGTCGAAGGCCTGGGAGACGACGGCGAGGGGGGCGGCTTCGGCGCGGGTGGCGTCGGCGAGGCCGGCCGAGCCGACGGCGTAGACGGCGACGGCGGTGACGGTGACGTACAGGGCCGCGGTGGCCCACAGGGTCAGGACGATGGCGCGGGGGATGCTGCGCTGCGGGTCGCGGACCTCTTCGCCCAGGGTCGCGATGCGGCCGTAGCCGGTGTAGGCGACGAACATCAGGGCGGTGGCCTCGAGCAGGTCGGGCAGCGGCGTGTCCAAGGGCGAGGTCGGGTCGGCGGGGGCCTCGAGGGCGACGGGCAGGCCGAAGGCGACGAAGGCGGCCAAGGCGACCAGGGTCGAGGTGACGATGAGGGCGTTGGTGCGGTTCGAGCGGTGCATCCCGCCGGCGACCAGCAGGGTCACGGCGGCGACAAGGGCCAGGCCGAGCAGGACGCGGGCGGTGGTCTGGGACTGGTCGAGGGAGGTCAGGGCGTAGCCGGCGAAGCCGAGGGCGGCGGTGGCGGCCGAGGCGCCCTTGGCGCACAGGAACATCCAGCCGGCGGTGAAGCCGAGGGCGGGGTTCAAGTAGCGGTAGCCGTACTCGTAGGTGCCGCCGCTGACCGGGTGGCTGGCGGCGAGCTGGGCGCTGGACAGGCCGTTGAAGGTGGCGACCAGGGCGGCCAGGGCGACGGCGGGCAGGACGCCGGGGCCGGCGACGCCCGCGGCGACGCCGATGCTGACGAAGATGCCGGTGCCCAGGATGGAGCCGAGGCCCATCAGGACCGCGCCCGGGACGCCGACGACGCGGTGGAGCTGGGTGTGGGTCATCGGGCGATCCCGGTCGGAGGGGCCAGGGGCTGGGAATAGACCGGCGCGGGCGAGTTGGCAAACTTCTGTGTTTCCCGTACCTTGTGGCGCTCTGCAGGGGGCCGTTAGGGTCGCCGCTCCCACCGCCCGGGCGAGCCGGGCAAGGAGCGGACCTCATGAGAATCACTGCATCTTCCAGCGCCGCGGCGTTTGCGGCCTGCCTGATGCTGGCGGCGCCCACGGCGAGCGCGCAGGTGCGGCCCGGGCCCGAGGCGGGCGCCGGGTCGGTGCTGCGGCAGGGCGGCAACGACGCGCTGGAGTGGAAGTTCCGGCGCTTCAGCGGCGGCGAGTACGCGGCGACCGGCGCCCTGGTCGGCACGATGCTGGGCATCGAGCTGCTGAGCCCCAAGTCGTCGGGGATCGAGTGGCGCGGCGGCGTCCTGATGGACGACTTCGTGCGCGACGGGCTGCGCGAGGAGACCCAGGCCGGGCGCGACAAGGCCGGAGCGGCCAGCGACGTGCTGCTGTGGTCGCTGATGGCGGCGCCGATGCTGGACGCGGGGCTGACGGCCGGCGTGGCGCACGGCAACTCGGACGTCGCCTGGCAGATGGCGATGATCAACGCGCAGTCGTACGCGGTCAGCGGGCTGGCGCAGCAGGTGACCAAGCGCGTGTTCAAGCGGGCGCGGCCCTACGAGCAGAACTGCGGCGTCGATCCGACGCAGACGGACTGCGAGGAGGACGGCAGCAAGAACGAGTCGATGATCAGCGGCCACGCGGCGATGGCCTTCACGGCGGCCGGGCTGATGTGCGCGCACCACGAGAACCTGCCGCTGTACGGCGGCGGGACGGCCGACGATCTGGCCTGCGGGATCGCGCTGGGCGCGGCGACGGCGACCGGGGCGCTGCGCATCGCGGCGGACAAGCACTACGTGTCCGACGTGGCGGCCGGCGCGGCGGTGGGGCTGGTGTCGGGCTACCTGCTGCCCAAGTGGCTGCACTACGACAAGCCCAAGGGCGAGGTGTCGGACACGTACGTCGCGCCGGCGGCGGGCGAGTTCACCGGGGTGCAGTTCGGCGGACGCTTTTGACGAGCGGCGCCCTGGCGGCGTCCCGCGGGGCGCCGCCGGGGTGCGTCTCGCGCATGCGGAGGGCGGCGAGCAGGCCGGAGGCGAAGGTGAGGGCGGCGACGGCGGCGATGGCGGCGGGGAGGCCGAAGGCGTCGGCGAGCAGGCCGGCGAGGATCGCGCCGAGCGCGTAGCCGAGGTCGCGCCAGAGGCGGTAGACGCCGACGGCCGAGGCGCGCCAGGAGGGGTGGGCGACGTCGCCGAGGGCGGCGAGCAGGGTCGGGTAGACCATCGCGGTGCCCAGGCCCAGCAGGACGGCGCCCGCGGCGAAGAGGGCGAAGTCGGTCGCGATCGCGGTGAGGGCGATGCCGGCGGCCTGCACCCACATGCCGCCGACGATGAGGCCCTTGCGGCCCAGGCGGTCGGAGAGAGCGCCGGTGAAGAGCTGGCCGAGGCCCCAGACGGCCGGGTAGAGGGCGGCGAGGACGGCGATCTGCTTCAGATCGAGGCCGGCGGCGGCGAAGGCGAGGGGGAACAGGCCCCAGGCCATGCCGTCGTTGAGGTTGTTGACGAGGCCGGCCTGGGTGACCGAGGAGAGGTCGCGGTCGAAGAGGGTGGTGCGCCAGAAGACCTGGCGCGGGGTGGGGCGGCCCTCGGGGGGGAGATCGCCGGCGAGCAGGCTCTCCTGGGCGACGTGGTGGCGGGTCTCGCGGACCAGGAAGGCCGACAGGAAGAGGCCCAGGGCGACGAAGGCGACGCCCAGGTAGAAGGGCTGGGGGCGCAGGGCGTAGCGGGCGGCGATCCAGCCGGTGGCGAGGGCGGACAGGGCGACGGCGACGTAGCCGGCGGCCTCGTTGAGGCCCATGGCGAGGCCGCGGCGGGCGGGGCCGGCCAGATCGATCTTCATGATGACGGTGGTCGACCAGGTCAGGCCCTGGCTGACGCCGAGCAGGACGTTGGCGGCGAGGACCCAGCCCCAGGTGGGGGCGGCCATCAGCATGAAGGGGACGGGCGCCGCGACCAGCCAGCCGGCGACCAGGACGTGTTTGCGGCCGAAGGCGTCGGAGAGGCGGCCGGCGAGGTAGTTGGTGAGGGCCTTGGTGACGCCGAAGACGACGATGAACGAGAGGATGGCGCTGTGGGCGGCCAGGTTGAACTCGTCCTCGGCGATGGCGGGCAGGATGCTGCGCTCGAGGCCGACCATGGCGCCGACGAAGGCGTTGACGACGACCAGGAGGGAGAACTGGGCGAGGTTCTCGCGCAGGCCCAGGCGGGGCGGGGCGGTCATGGGTGGGGCTGGAGGGCGGTGGTGATGGGGAGGCCGCGGGCGCGCCAGTCGGTGACGCCCTCGTCGAGGCGGAGGGCGCGGAAGCCGTGGGCGCGCAGGAGCTGGACGGCGTCGAGGGCCATGACGCAGTAGGGGCCGCGGCAGTAGGCGACGACCTCGCGGTCGCGGGGGAGGGTGGCGAGGCGGTCGGCGAGATCGGCGACGGGGACGGAGAGGGCGCCGGGGAGGTGGCCGGCGGCGAACTCTTCGGGCGGGCGGACGTCGAGCAGGGTGACCTCGCCGGCGCGGATGCGAGCGACCAGGCGGTCGGCGTCGACGGGCTCCAAGGCGTCGCGCTCGGCGAGGAAGCGGCGGGTGGCGTCCTGGATCTCGAGGAGGCGATCTTCGGCGAGGCGGCGGAAGGCGCCGAAGAAGGCCTGCACGTCGGGGTGGGCGAGGCGGTAGACGGCGTGCAGGCCGCGCTTTTCGGCCTCGACCAGGCGGGCGCGGCGCAGGACCTGCAGGTGCTGGGAGGTGTTGGCGACCGACTGGCCGACCTGCTGGGCCAGGTCGTCGACGGTGCGCGGGCCCTGGGCCAGCAGATCGAGCAGCTCGACGCGCGGGCCGCTGGACAAGGCCTTGCCGAGGCGCGCGAGGTGCTCGTAGACGGTGTTCTTGAGGTCGCGGGAGGTGGTCGTCATGGGCGGCTCGCAAGTGATCAAGTGATTGCTTGAATAGTGCGTGCGAGCCGAGGTGTCAAAGGGCTGGTCGCGAGGGCGGAGGTGGGCGGGGGGGCGGCCGGCTGGAAGAGGGTGTCGTATCGATGCCGGCTGAGGCTTCCTTGGAGTGCTCCAGCTTGCTGGAGCCCCGGCCCCGGCGGCTTGCCGCCGGGATCTGGCCGCCAAACCCGGCGCAGCAAGCTGCGCCGGATGGGGGCTCCACCAAGGTGGAGCACTCCGG
>JAWLBL010000019.1:0-174684 GCA_041687695.1 Myxococcota bacterium
CTACCCCACAACTGGAAGCCGCGACCACCGCCCGACCCTTAGACCTGTGGCAACAAGCGCGCAAGGGGATTGAGGGACACCTGATATCGGACGGTTACCCAGCGCCTGCGCCTGCGAGACCCACGCCGACTGCGACGACGGCAAGCCGTGCAACGGGGTCGAGACCTGTGACGCCGCCACCTCGTTGTGCAAGGCGGGCCAGCCGGTCGACTGCTCGTCCCAGGGGGACGCCTGCAACAAGGGCGCCTGCGATCCCCAGACGGGCGCCTGCGGCAAGGCCCCGCTGGCGGACGGCACCAGCTGTGACGACGGGCTGGCCTGCACGTCCGGCGACGGGTGCGGCGCAGGGGCCTGCACGGGCACGGCGCTCGTCTGCGACGACGGCGTCGCCTGCACCCTGGACGCGTGCGACGAGGCCCTCGGCGGCTGCGTCCACGACAGCAGCGCCTGCGGCTGCGAGCAGGACAGCGACTGCGACGACGCCAACGCCTGCAACGGCGTCGAGACCTGCGACCCGCAGTCGCTGACCTGCAAGGCCGGCGCCCCGGTCGACTGCAGCCACTTGACCCAGGGATGCATGAAGGGCAGCTGCAGCCCCGGCACGGGCGCGTGCAGCGCCGTGGCGGTCGCGGACGGCGCCGGCTGCGACGACGGCCAGGCCTGCACGACCGGGGACGCGTGCAAGGCGGGATCGTGCGAGGGCCAGCCCGTGACCTGCGACGACGGCCTCGGCTGCACGGTCGACGCCTGCGACGAGGCGTCGGGCGCCTGCGCCAGCGACGACAGCGGGTGTGACTGCCTGGTCGACGCCGACTGCGACGACCTGAACCCCTGCAACGGCCAGGAGACCTGCGACACGCTGATAGGCGAGTGCGTCGCGGGAGCCGTCGTGGACTGCACGTCGTCGGACGACGCCTGCAACACCGGCGCTTGCGATCCGGCGACCGGGGCCTGCGTCAAGGTCGCCGTCAGCGACGGGACGGCGTGCGACGACGCCTCGATCTGCACCCAGGGGGACGTCTGCTCGGACGGCGTGTGCCAGGGTGTCGCCACGCCCTGCGACGACGGCAAGGCCTGCACGGTGGATAGCTGCAGCGAGCGCGCGGGCGGGTGCGTCTTCGACGCCTCGGCCTGCGGCTGCACGGCCGACGCTCAATGCGACGACGGGAACCCGTGCAACGGCGTCGAGACCTGCGACCTCAGCGCCGGCCAGTGCAAGTCCGGCGCGGCCGTCAGCTGCGTCCACCTGGACGACGCGTGCAACCTGGGCGTCTGCTCGCCCAGCACCGGCCAATGCGCCAAGTCCCCCAAGGCCAACGGACTGGCCTGCAACGACGGCAACGCCTGCACCCAGACCGACCAGTGCCAGAGCGGCGTGTGCACCGGCTCCAACCCGGTCGTCTGCACCGCGCAGAGCCAGTGTCACCAGGTCGGAGTCTGCGATGCGGCGACCGGCGTCTGCTCCAATCCAGTCAAGACGAACGGCTCGAGCTGCAACGACGGAAACGCCTGCACTCAGACGGACAGTTGCCAGAATGGCGCTTGTGTCGGCTCGAATCTGAAGTCATGTACAGCTTTGAGCCAGTGTCACAATGCGGGCGTTTGCAACACCGTGACGGGAGCCTGCTCGACGCCTCTCAAGCCAAACGGCAGTGCTTGCGACGATGACGACGCGTGCACAGCTAGCGACGTTTGCTCCTCGGGGACATGCGTTGGAAGCGGAACTCCCGATGATGCGCCGAACGATTGGGCCAAGCGCATTTCAGGTGGCAGTTCGGATGGTGTGACTTCGGTCGTCTCCACAACCAATGGAGGCGTTCTCGTCGCTGGATCGTTCTCGAGCACTTCACTGAATCTGGGGACGACGTCTTCAGGCTCGACCAAGTCGCTAATGTTGCCCTCAGGCGTCAACGAGGGCCTGTTTCTCGCATCGTACGATTCAAACGGAAACGTCGGCGCGACGAAGCTGGTGGGGCAGTCGCCAGACTCTACCATTCGTTCGACATCGCTGATGGTCACTGACGGTGGCGATGTGTTGCTCGCCGGTTGGAGCCTTGGGACTGTCCAGGTTGGGGCTTCGATACTGAACGAGCAGGGTGGCGGTGCTTGCTTCCTGGTTCGCATGAGCTCAGCGCTCGCGTTGAAGTGGGTTGTATCCATGAAAGGCTTTGGTTGCTTCGTCGTTGCAGCCGTCGACGGAAGCGGCAACACGAGAGCTATGATTTCTGGGTCCGAGTTGGTGCTGTCGAGCACGGCAGGGGACACGGAAACGTTCTCGTTTCCACAGCCTCGAGGAGTACTCGCGGCCTATGATTCACTTGGCGGGCTTGAGTGGACTAGCGTTCCCTTCGAAACGGGCGACGTAACCGGGTATGGTATCGCAGTGAGTGCGCTCGGTGACTCGCTTATCACGGGTCGGGCGTCTTCAACGACGGTCTCGGGACAGTCCATAGCGAGTGCCGGAGGCTACGATGCGTTCGCCCTTCGAGTGGGGCAGGATGGCGACCCCGAGTGGTTCCGCCGTATGGGAGGCACTGGCGCAGATCAGGGTTTCGGTGCGGCCTTCATGGCGGATGGGAAAGCTATCGTGACTGGTCGCGTGATTGGAGCTGCCACAATCTCTGGAACCGGTATGTCCGCGGTTGCAATGCCGGCAGGAGCTTCTGGTACGACCGACCAGGACGTCTTTGTCGCAGCTTTCGATTCCTTGGGCCAAAGCTCGTGGGTCCTGCGGTCGGTTGGTGCAGGCGACGATGTTGGATACGCAGTAGCTCCTTTGGGGTCAACCGATGGGGTGTCCTTGGTGGGTACGTTGATGGGCAGCATGACTCTTGGAGTTGGCGCGAACGCGAAGTTCCTGGCGACGGCCGGCGGACTCAACAGCCGAGCGCTCTTCGCGGCACAGGTCACGGCCGGCGGTCAGGTCAAGTTTCTCGAGCACATCGGCGGCGAAAATGCGTTGCACGTTGGCTGGACCGATGGCTTCTTGGATCCATCGTGGATGGCAGTCGCGTCGGATGCTTCGGGAGCCATGACCGTAGGGGGAACGTTCAAGTCCGCGACTCAGTTCGGTGCCGCTAAGATGACGAGCCTCAGCGCCGTTGGTCACGATGGTTACCTCGCCCGCATCAACTCGGCGGACGGGTTGCAGTGTCAGTGAGGGGATGGCTCCGGGCTGGAAAGCCGGGCGGGGGTGCAGTAGGCTCCGCCCGGGTCGTACGGAGAGGTGGACCTTGAGGCAGTGGACGGTGGTGGCGGGGCTGGCCTTGGGGCTGGCGCTCGTCGGGTGTGGCAAGGGTGAGCCGGCGGCGAAGCTGACGGTGGGGCAGGGCGTGCCCGCGCCGGCGGCGGCGGGGCAGGCAAGGGTGCTCGAGGGCGTCGTGCAGGCGCCCGAGCGGCGGACGGCGTCGGTCGAGCGGCCGGTGCCGGCGCGTCGGGCTCCGGCGCCGCGCGCGGTGGCGCCGCGCGCGCCCGAGGTGGCCTTCGAAGGGGTGAAGCTCGCGCTCGTCCACACGGCCAACGTGGTGGGCGAGCTCGAGCCCTGTGGTTGAGCGGGCAATCCTCTTGGCGGTCTTGCCAGGAAAGCGACAGCCCTGAAGGCGACGGCAGAGGCGGAAGGGTGGACCGGTGCGGTCGTCCTGGACGCCGGTGATCTGTTCGTCGAGACGTTCACCATCCCCGAGATGAAGCGCAAGGAGGTCGAGGACACGGCGGCCTTCCTCGTCGAGCAGGTGGGGGCCATCGGTCTGCACGCCATGACGGTGGGCGACCGGGATCTCCTGCTGGGCGTGGACACGCTGCGCAAGCTCGAGCGCAAGGCGAAGTTCCCGCTCCTGTCGGCCAACCTGGTCGACGCGGCCAGCGGTCGGCCCCTGTTCCGGGCGCGGACCCTGGTCACGGAGGCTGGGGTCAAGGTCGGCGTCTTCGGCGTCACCACCAAGCAGGCGATGCACCGCGGCCCGGGCGAGCCGACCTGGAAGGTCGAGGACCCGATCGCGGCGGCGCGCGAGCAGGTGGCCGCGCTGAAGGGCGAAGGCGCGCAGGTCGTCGTGGCCCTGGCGCACCTGTCCGAGGACGAGGCCGCCGAGCTGGCCCAGCAGGTGCCGGGCATCACGGCCATCCTGGGCGGCCACGGGCAGCGGATGATGCAGCACCCCGACCAGGTCGGCGCGACCTTCGTCGCCGAGGCCTTCTCCAAGGGCAAGCTGCTGAGCACGCTGGTCCTGCACGTCTGGACCGGGCGCGACGCTGCCAGCGGCTTCATCGATCGCTTCAAGAAAGAGGGGCTGAGGTCGCGCCTACAGCAGGTCGAGGCCCAGATCGCCAGCTACGAGCGCATGGTCGAGGCCCGCAAGGCCCAGGGGGATGCCCCCGAGGGCAAGGCCGACGCCGGTCCCCGTCGTGCGCGGGCCCCGCAGGTGGGCGTCCGCTTCTACGAGGAGCAGCTGGTGAAGCTGCGGGCCGACCGGCAGCTCCTCGAGCTCGAGCTCGAGGACGCGCCCGAGCCCGATCCCAAGGCCAACTTCATCCGCTACGCGACCGTGCAGCTCGGCCGCACGATCGAGGACGAGCCCAAGGTCCATGCGGCGGTCGAGTCCTTCCGAAAGAAGTACCCCAAGGCCAAGGGCCACTGACGGCTCGCGCCGACCCGGCCCACGCTCCGGCCGTCCCGCCGCGGACGGCCCGGAGCCGGGTCGGGGCGCGAGCGTCCCTCGACGACGGGGGTCGACGCGCGGCGGCGCGCGATGATCGGCGCCGTATCGGTCGGGGTCGCGGTCCTCACGGCCGCCACCTTTGCCGCCTCGGGGCTCGCCGAGGCGCCTCGGCGCGTGGTGGTCGACGGTAACGTCCCGCTGCTGGAGGCCCCGGACGGCCACCCGCTCGCCGAGCTCGTCGCGTGGCCGAGCGCGCCGATCCCCGTCGAGGCGCTGGAGCCGCGCGGTGACCTCATCCGCGTCCGCACCCTCGGCGCGGTGCAGGTCGAGGGCTGGCTGCCCAGCGGCTCGCTGGCGGCCTTCGTGCAGCGGTCGACGCCGCTGTGGGTCGGCTCCGGGCCTTCCGAGCTGCTGGGCGAGCTGCGGCCGGGCGCCCTGGTCGTCGACCTGGACTGGCACCGCGAGCGGGTCCGCGTCCGCTGGAAGGACCCCGAGACGGGCACCGAGGCCGAAGGGTGGGTCGACGGCCGCGATCTGGGCCCGGCGGCCGTCGCGTCAGAAGCGCCGTCCAGCGACAGCGACCGGCCGAGCCGGTGGACCCGCGCTCCCTGTGACCTGATCGCGACGCCCGGCGGGCCCCCGCGCCTGCGCCTGGGCGCCCATGTGCCCCTGATCGTCCGTGGGCCGCCGTCCGGCGGGCTCGTGCCGGTCACCCTGGCCTCCGAGGCGATCGAGGCGGCGGGCTGGGTGAGCGACAAGGTCCTGATCGATGCGCCGCTGCGGCCACCATCGCCGCCGGGCGGCGCGGCCCCCGTCATGCCATGGCCGGCGGGTCCGTTGCAGCTCACCGGCCTTGGCGGGGCCACCCTGCGCAGCCGCCCCGATCCCGCGGCGCCGGTGGTCGCGAGGCTGGCGGCCGACGTGCCGCTCGAGGCCCAGGGCCCGGAGCGACACGGCTGGCTCGAGGTGCGGACGCTGGAGGGCGTCCTGGTCCTGGGCTACGTCCGCGCGCCCGACGTCGCGCCCGTGGTCGACTGACGCCGGCCGACGTGCCGCTCGAGGCCCAAAGGCCGGAGCGACACGGCTGGCTCGAGGTGCGGACGCTGGAGGGCGTCCTGGTCCTGGGCTACGTCCGCGCGCCCGACTTCGCGCCCATGGTCGACTGAGCCCGGCGCCCAAACGCGACAGGGGCCCTGGTGGCCCCCGTCGTGTCGTCGCACCTGCCGAGACGCTCAGTCCTCGAAGATGCTCCGGATGTCCTCGATGCTCAGGCCGCTGCCCGAGAGGCCCTCGCCGCTGACGACCTCGTCGAAGAGCTCCTTCTTCGCCTCTTGCAGCGCGATGATCTTCTCCTCGACGGTGTTCTCGCTGACCAGCTTGTAGACGAAGACGGGGCGCGTCTGGCCGATGCGGTGGGCGCGGTCGGTGGCCTGGGCCTCGACCGCGGGGTTCCACCACGGATCCATGTGGATGACGTAGTCCGCCGCGGTCAGGTTCAGGCCCGTGCCGCCCGCCTTCAAGCTGATGAGGAACAGCGGCGGCCCGTCGGTGGCGTTGAACTGATCTATCAGCTCTTGCCGCTTGCGGGTGCGCCCGTCGAGGTAGAGGTACGCGATGCCGGCCTTGTCGAGCCAGTCCCGGAGGATGCCGAGGTGCGCCGTGAACTGGCTGAAGACCAGCGCGCGGTGGTTCTCGGCGATCGCCTCCTGGATGAGGTCGTGCAGGATCTCGTGCTTGGAGCTCTCGTGCACGTCCTCGGCGAGGTCCAGCTTGACCAGGTCGGGGTGGCAGGCCACCTGGCGCAGCTTGAGCAGGGCGTCCAGGATCGTGACGGTGCTGCCCTTGATGCCGCGCTCGTTGATGGACTCGAGCACGCGCTGCTTGGACAGGGCGCGCACCTTGTCGTACAGCTCCTGCTGCTTGGGCGCGAGCGGGATGCGGATGACCTGCTCGGTCTTCTCGGGCAGCTCCTTGGCGACGTTGTTCTTGTCGCGGCGCAGCATGAAGGGCGCGACCTTCAGGCGCAGCCCCTCGATGTCCTCGGGCTTCTCGGTGCCCGAGATGACATAGCGCCCCCGGAAGTTCTTCTCGGTGTCGAGGAACCCGGGCATCAGGTAGTCGAAGATGGACCAGAGCTCGAGCAGGTTGTTCTCGAGCGGCGTGCCCGTCAGGGCCAGGCGGTGCCGCGCCGTCATCTTCTTGGCGGCGATGGCGGTCTGGCTCTCGGGGTTCTTGATGTTCTGGGCCTCGTCGAGCACGACCGCGTGCCACGTCCGCCGCTGCAGCCGCTGGATGTCCAGACGCAGCAGGGCGTAGGTGGTGATGACGAGGTCGGCCTTCTTGAGCTTGTTGTAGATGGCGTCGCGGTTGGGGCCGGTCAGCTTCACCACCTCGAGCGCCGGGGCGAACTTGGCCGCCTCGGTGACCCAGTTGGACGCGACCGACGTCGGGCAGACGACCAGGGTCGGGTTCTCGGCGCGCCCGGACTCCTTCTCGGCGAGCAGGAAGGTCAGGGTCTGGATGGTCTTACCCAGGCCCATGTCGTCGGCGAGGATGCCGTGGAAGCCCGAGTCCCGAAGGAAGGCGAGCCAGTCGTAGCCGTGCTTCTGGTAGGGACGCAGCTCGGCCTGCAGGCCCTCGGGCAGCGGCTCGTCCATCAGCCCGGCGAAGTTGCGCAGGCGCCTGGACAGGCGCTGCCACTCCTCGTCGGCCTTGATCTCGGCGTCGCCGACCAGCGCGTCCAGCACCGGCGCGTGATACCGCGGGACGCGGCCGATGCCGCCGCTGAGCAGCAGCTGCGGCAGCTCCATCGCCACCTTGAGGTGGTGCGTCACCCAGTCGTCGGGCAGCAGCGCCAGGCTGCCGTCCTCGAGGGCCAGGTAGCGGCGCCCGCTCTGGTAGAGCTGCAGCAGCGCGTCGAGGCCGTAGCGCGACTTGTCGACGCAGATCTCGAGGTTCACCTCGAACCAGTCGATGCCGCTCTCGATGCGGCCCGTCAGGTGCGGCGTCAGGTGCTTGGTCTTGAACCGCTGCAAGCGCTCGCGCCCCAGGATGGTCCACTGCTCGCCCAGCCCGTCCAGGCGCTCCTCGAGGAACGCGAGGGCCTCGGACGTGTTGAGCAGGACCGTCCCCGGGTGGTCGCCGACCGGCAGGCCCGCCTCGCGCGCGGCCTCGAGGGCCTTCTTCTCGGCCTCGATGTCGCGGATGACGAAGGGCGGCTCGAAGCCGTCCGGCGCGCGCAGCACGGCCGGCGCCGACTCGCTCATCACCTGCAGCTCGTGCGGATCGCCGTAGCGGAAGGACAGCTGCACCTTCAGGTGGTCGCCCTGCTCGCCCAGGACCAGGATCGGCTCGACCTGTCCGACCTCGGGCAGGACACCCGGCTCGGCCTCGACGCGGATGAGCTCCCGCATGCGGATGAGGCCGCGCTCGAGGAAGGTCGGCACCTCGCGCAGCGGCATGCGCGCCTGCTTGCGGCTGAGGCCGTAGACGATGGGGCCCACGCCCGGACCGCCCACGATGGGCATCAGCGCGTTCTCACCGTCGAAGAGCCAATACTGCAGCGGGCTCCCTGCGATGCGGGCGCGCTTGTCGAGCGTGCGCCGCTTTCCGTTCAAGATGATCTGGATCTTGAGCGACAGCCCCTGGTTCTTGAGCGAGTCCACGCGCACGCGCGGCCGCACCGGATCGAGCTTGATCTGCAGCTTGCGATCCGTGTTGCCGAGGTAGACCTCCTGCACCCGCGCGAGCGATCGCAGCAGCAGATCCAGCGTGGCCTCGTCGGCCAGCATGACGTGCTCTTCGTCCTCGTCCTCTTCCAGCAGACCGGCCAGCCGCGCGACCACGAGCTCCTCGGGTCGGCGCAGCGCCAGCGTGTCCGTCTCACCCGCGAGGGCGGCGCGGAGCTGCCAGGCCGGGACGGGCCGCTCGCTCCCACGGCCCCGCTTGGTGAAGCGGGCCTTCGAGAAGCGAGCCTTGAGCACGTCGTCGGGGGTCAGAGGCAGATCGAGGCGAACGACCAGCCTGTCCTCTGGCTCTTCGGCACCCGCAAACTCGGCAGCAACATCCTCGGCTTCATCGAGGATGCGGCCCCATCCGGCGCTCTCGGCGCTGCGAAGCGTCGGGTCGGCGAGTGCGGCCAAAGCCAGCGCGACCTCATGCTTGCAGTGTCCGTGAGTGTACGGGCACGTACACTCGGCCTTGATGAGACCCCCATCCTTGCTCGATAGCTGAACGCGGACCGTGTAGTTGTCTCGGCCACTTCCAGTGACCGTACCTACAACGGCTTCGTCCTCTCGTCGCGCATCGATCACTCGGCCGCTGGCGAAATACTGGCAGCCTCGAGTGAACGTCTTCTGGCCGACCTGCTTCCGGAGCTTACGGGTGCGGAGCGACTCGATGTCGACCGCAAGCACCATATGTTCTGCCCTCTATCAAAGGGTGGACCGATGGGCAAGAGCTTTGCTCGATGAATTTGCGCATCGGCGGGTCAAAGTCCCCAGACGCGCTGGGGGTTGCTTCCGACAGGGGCGGCGCCTAGGGTAGGCGCCGCTTCGGGCCCGGAACTGCCCGGTCTCGAACGCGTGACCTCAACCGGCGAAACCGGGAGCCTTTCATGTCCGAGACCCTCGTCCACTGCGCCCGCTGCGAGCGAGACGCTCCGGCCGTCTCATCGCGGCTCACCTTCTCCGGCGAGCTCGCCGAGCGGATCCGCGCCGGCGTGTGCCAGAGCTGCTGGCGCGAATGGCTCGAGATGCAGATCAAGGTCATCAACGAGTACCGGCTGCACATGGGCGAGCCTGAGCATCGCAAGGCTCTCAACAAGTTCGCCGAGCAGTTCTTCCGCTTCGACGGTGGCGACGGCAGCCTGGGCGCCGGGCCGCAGGGCGGCCTGAGCTGAGTGGGCCGACCCGGTCCTCCCCGGTGAGGGGGTGGAACGGGTCGCGCGGCTCCCGCGCACCGAACGCCGAAGGCGTCCCGTTGGACGCTTTCGGCGGAGGCGAAGATCCTGACGGTGACGACGCCGGGCACCTGGGGGGCGCCGGAGCCGAACACGCAGGGTGCGTCCTCGCGTCTCCCGTCGGGTCGACGCGCGTGGACGCGGTCGCCCGAGCGAGAGGGAGAGGGTGGGGAACACCCGAAGGTGTTCCCCGTGGCCGACCTGGTCGGGGCGACAGGATTTGAACCTGCGACCCCTTGACCCCCAGTCAAGTGCGCTACCAGGCTGCGCTACGCCCCGAAATCCGAGGCCGGCCATGAAGGGAACCGACGATGCGCTGAGTGTTCAACGCGTCGTCTAGGAGTTGAGCGCGGTCTTCAAGACCTGGCTGGGCTTGAAGGTGAGCACCCGACGGGCCGAGATCTTGATCTCCTCGCCCGTCTGCGGGTTGCGGCCGATGCGCTCCTTCTTCTGACGGACCACGAAGTTGCCGAACCCGGAGATCTTGATCTTCTCTCCGGCCCCGAGCGTGTCCTTCATGGTCTCGAAGACGCTCTCGACGATGTCGGCGGACTCCTTCTTGGAGTAGCCGCCGAGCCTCTCGTAGACAGCTTCGATGATGTCGGCCTTGGTCATCGGGAGCTCCTTGTTGCGCCGGGGTGTTCTAGGCGGCGCGACGAGCGAAGTCTACCAGACGACCGAAGCCTTTGGGATCGTGGACGGCGATATCCGCGAGGACCTTGCGGTCCACCTCGACGCCAGCGACGTCGAGCATGTGGATGAGGTCGCTGTACTTGACACCGACCATGCGAGCCGCTGCGTTGATGCGCGCGATCCACAGGCTGCGGAACTGGCGCTTCTTCTGCTTGCGGTCGCGGTAGGCGTAGGACCAGGCCTTGAACAGGGCGTTCTTGGCGTCGCGGAACAGACGGCTACGACCGCCGCGGAAGCCCTTGGCGGCCTTGAGGAGCCGATTGCGACGGCGACGGGCCTTGAAGCCGCGCTTGACGCGTGACATGTGGGTTCTCCGAAACTCAGCCGGCCCTGAGGAGTCGCTTGATCATCGGCTCGTCGGCCGGATGAACGAGCGTGGTCCCGCGGAGGTTGCGCTTCCGCTTGGGGCTCTTCTTGGTCAGGATGTGGTTGTGGAAGGCCTGCGAACGCTTGACCCGTCCACTGCCGGTCAGCTTGAAGCGCTTGGCGGCGCCCCGATGGGTCTTCATCTTCGGCATGACTGATTCCTCGCGACGGGGGCGGCTGACCGGGGCCAGGCGATGCGACGACGGTGGGTCGACGCGCGTGGCTGCGCGGCCTCGGAACCGGGCAACCGGTCCGGCCCGCCCTCGCGTGGAGGTTGGGCCGGACGGTGACGAGCGGGGTGGTAGGCACGGGCGGGATTGAACCGCCGACCCCTACCGCGTCAAGGTAGTGCTCTCCCACTGAGCTACGTGCCTACAAGGTGGGACCCGCTCGACCGGGCGGCAGAGTGCGCACGAGGCGCGCTGCTGTCAAGCCTGTTTTTTGCCGAGTCTCGAAGCCGCGCTGTCAAAGACGTCGCCCCCGGAGGGGCGGCCACCACAGGCCGGGGAAGCTAGCGGCCTCGGTTCGGGCCGTCAAGCAAGAAAGCATGCCGCGGCGTGGGGGGCGCGACGCGCGGCGGGGCGCCTTGTTCTGGTAACGCGCGCGCGGTAAGAGCGGTGACATGGACGGGACGGACAACGGCCGCGGAGCGCGGCGTCGCGGGACCTGGGTGAAGGCGGGCGACGCGCTGCCGGAGCGGTGGCGCGCCTTCGAACACACCTGGGAGCGGCTGGTCGGGGCGACGCTGGCGGACGCGACCGTCCTGTCCGGGCTCAGCGACGACGGGCGGCTGCGGGTCATGGCGATGAACGACGCGGCGCGGCGCGAGGTCGAGGCGCGAGCGCACCACATCATCGCCTCGTGGAACGCCGTGGCGCGGTCGCTGGGCGCTCGGCTGGCGGGCGAGCTGGTGTGCTGGGTCCGGCCGGGGCTGGTCAAGCGCCGGCGCCCCACGCTCGAGGCTCCGCCGCCCCCGCCCATCGGGGCCGATGCCCTGGCGCAGGCCGAGGCCGAGGTGGCCGGGGTCGCTGATCCAGCGCTACGCGCGGCGCTGGCGCGGGCTCGCGCCCGGGCGCTCGAAAGCCAGGCGACACGCGGTGGGGCCGGTGATAGCTTCGGCGGCAACGGCAAGGGGAGTCGCAGATGATCATGATGGGACGTGGCGTGGGAGCCTCCTTGGGGGCGAGTGTCCGGGGCCTGGGCCTCGTGGTGGCGGTGGCGCTCGGCGCGTGCGGGGACTCCGATCAGCTGGTCCGCGACACGTCGGGATCCGACGACGGCAAGGAGCAGGACGCCGCGGGCGACGGCACGTCCGACGCGGTCGAGGACGCGACGGTCGACCCGCTGACGCTCTTGCCGCTCGCCTGCAGCGACACCAAGCCGTGCGGCGGCGTCAGGGTGTGCCGCTCCGGCGTCTGCGTCGGGGACCCGCCCACGACGTCGATCGCGAGCATCACCGATCCCGTCGGTGACAAGCCCACGTCGACGCCGCCCAATCTCGGCTGCGTGGGGGCCGTCCCTGGAACGCCCGAGGGCCCCGAGACGGCCACGCTCTTCGGGGCGGTGGCGCGCTTCGGCTCGGGAGACAAGACGAACGGCATGATCGTGGACGTCTTCCTGGCCGACACGTTCGATCCGTCGGGCTGCGAGGCCGAGGCGTCGGACAAGGCCAAGCGCGACTGCTACGACGCCTACGGGACGCCGATCGGCTCGGCCACCAGCGCGCCGGCCACGCCGGACCACGTGCCCGACGAGTGCCTGGCGCATGCGGACTGCCCGCTGGGGTTCCGGTGCGTCGCCGGTGATCTGGGCAAGGAGTGCCTCGAGCAGTACGGGGTCTTCGAGATCCCGGACGTCCCCACGAACACGATGCTGGTCATCCGGACCAGGCCGCCGGCTGGCGCGTCCTCGGCCTGGCACACGACATGGGCGTTCAACGTCTACCTGTACGCGGACCAGGTCGACGGCCAGGGCCGCGCCCACTACGACGCCACGATCGTGTCCCACGGCCAGTGGCTGAACACGCCCAACACGGTGAAGCTGCCGGAGATCCCCGAGACCCGCGGCGTGGTCGGCGGGCGCATCCGCGACTGCCGCGTGGGAGGCGAGCGCAACAGCTGGGCCATGGCCGAGGCCAGCCTGGGCCTTGCCAACGCCCCCAAGAAGTTCGTTTACTTCAACAATCTGGAGGACGACACCGTGCCTCTGGAGAGTCGGGTCACGACGAACATCCTCGGCCGGTTCGCGGCGCTCGACGTGCCCGTCGGGTGGAACCTGCTGTCCGGGGCGGTGCGGGTGGGTGACGAGGTCGTCAGCATCGGCGCCACCCGGGTGTACGTCTTCCCATACGGCCTGAGCGTCGTCTCGACGCCGGGTCTGGCGCCCCACTGGGTCCAACAGTAGGGCACGAGCGAGCGGCCCCTGGGGGTCGCTCCAGCAGGAGTCGACATGATCGCGCGCGCACGGGTCCTCACCATCACCGGCTGCCTCGGGCTGATGTCCTTGTCGGCCTGCGAGCCCGACAAGCCGGCCTTCGAGCCGAGCGTCCGCAGCAACGTCCAGGTGGCGCTGCCCGCCAAGCCGGAGCTGAAGGTCCGCGAGTACAAGAAGGCGCACGACGACGGCGCCCTGACGGTGGAGGGGCTCGTGCGCCAGCGCAAGAGCTACCTCGGCAAGGAGGTCATGGTCCGCGGCGTGGTCGTGGAGCTGGTCCACTGCCCCGACCCGACCCCCGAGGAGATCGCGGCCTACGACGCCGAGCAGCTCCGCAAGCGAGAGGAGCTGATCAAGCGCTACGGCAAGAAGAAGGTGGACGAGCAGGTGCCGCCGCCCAAGCCCTTCCAGCGGGCGCGCACCTGCAACCCCAAGCCGCAGGCCCTGCTGGCCGACGTGAGCAAGGGCGACCGCCACAAGCTGCTGGTCGCGGGCTCGATGTACAGCCCGCTGGCCGATCTCGAGCTGGGGGCGACCGCCACGCTGACCGGGCGCTTCGAGATCTCGAGCCCCGACGGGCTGTACGTCAGCCAGATGGGCGTCATGAACCTCGAGGACAAGCCCGAGCCGCCGGCCGCGCAGGTCGAGGGCGAGGGCGACGGCGACGGCGACGGCGCCGAGTAGGCGAGGGCGGGCACGGTCCGCCCAGAGCACCCCGAGAGGGCCCCGCCGAAGCTCGGCGCGGGCCCTCCTCCGTGGGTCAGGCCTTCGACTTGCGCCAGAGCGGCTCGCCCATGCGGTGGAAGTGCCGCGTGGTCGTCTGAGCCAGGGCCAGGTTCGGGTCGGCGACGAGCATCACCACGGTCGAGCCCAGGTTGAACACGCCCAGCTCGTCGCCCCGGCGGACCGGGATCGGCTCGGGCGGGACGACGTGCTGCGGCGCGCCGCCCGTGTTGGTCGTCAGCTCGGTGAAGCTGAGGGTGATGCGGCCCACGTTCGCGGCGCCGACCAGGACGACGGCCACCGGGCCGAAGCGCTCGGAGTCGATGAGCACGACCACGCGCTCGTTGACGGCGAAGAGCTGATCGACCTGCCGGACCGCGATGCTGTTGACCGGGTACAGCTTGCCCGGGATGTAGCGCCAGGCGCGGATCGTGCCGTCGACGGGGCAGTGGACGCGGTGGTAGAGCGCCGGGCTGAGGTAGAGCGTCGCGTGGACGCCCTTGCGGAAGGGGGCGGCGTCCTCGAGCGAGCCCAGCAGGGCGTCGACCGAGTAGCTGCGGCCCTTGATCTGCTCCAAGCGGGCGTTGGCGGGGATGGTGCCGGCCGAGGCCTGGAACGAGTCGGCGGGCGAGACGATGACGTCGCCGCCGCTCGCGATGGGGCGCGCGCCGTCGCGCAGGTGGCGGGTGAAGAAGTCGTTGAAGGTCTCGAAGGCCTCGATCGGCTGCGCGACCTGGCCCATGTCGACGTCGTACAGGCGGATGTAGCCCTCGATGAGGCGACGGAGCACGGGGGCCGGCAGGCGCAGGTCGGCGAGGCGCGCCATCGCGCGGCTCAGGGCCGGCGTGGAGGCCGCCTCGACGAAGGCCCGCTCGGCGGCGACGCGCAGCGCGTCCTGGTGGCCGGCGAGGCCGCGCTGGAGCCCGCGGGCCACCTTGTCCCACAGCGGCGCGACGGCGGTCATTCCGTCAGGTCCACGTTGGTCACGACGGTGCCCGTCAGCGTGCCGGACAGCTCGAAGGTGTCGCCCTCGCCGTCGTTGTCGGTGTCGACGGCCGGGACGCCGGCGCCCTCGAGCAGCTCGAGCAGGTCGAGGCGGATGCTGTTCTCGGGGTCCTCGGGGTCGAGCAGGACATCGAGGCCGGCGGCGTTGGTCTTGGTGATGCCGCCGGTGAGGTTCGCCGGCGCCAGCGTCGTCACGTCGGCGTCGATGACGCCGGTGACGTCCAGCGTCGACACGACGATGGGCTTGGAGACCGTCGCCGGGTTCAGGGTGATCTGGGCGTCGCCGACGGTGACGAACTGGCAGCCGTCGAACTGCAGGTTGAGCGTCGACGGGGTCTCGCCCCACTTGTAGACGTCTTCCTCGATGACGCCGGTGCCGACCGAGACCTGGGCCGCGCCGGTCGCCGCGTCGTAGGCCGCGATGTGGAAGAGCAGGATGAAGCGCCCGACCTCGATGTCCTTGGCCCAGAGATCGTTGATGATGTCCTTGAGGGCGTCGGGCTGCTCGAGGACGAGGCTGTCCACGAAGAACGTGGTGCCGACCGGATCCTTGGCCAGCTCGCAGTCGGTGCCCACGGCCTCGGGGGAGGCGTCGCCGCCGGTGTCGGTGGTGGCGTCCTGGGTGTCGGTGACCGGGGTGGTGCTGCCCGAGTCGTCGTCGCAGGCGGCGGCGGGCAGGGCCAGGCAGGCGGCCAGGGCCAGGGCGCGGAGGTTCGAGGGGCGGTTGGTCAGGCGCATGGGGGCTCCGGGAGCGTCCGAGCGGCGAGGCTCAGAGCGTGAAGGCGTCGAAGGCGGTGAGTCCGAGGAAGTCGTCGTAGCGCTGGCGGACCGCGGGCAGGTCGACCTTGCGCAGGCGCTCCAAGCTGAAGCCCTCGACGCAGAAGCTGGCCATCAGGCTGCCGACCACGGCGGCGCGCCTCATGTTGTCGGGCGTGAAGTCACCCGTGGCGGCGAGGTAGCCGACGAAGCCGCCCGCGAAGGTGTCGCCGGCGCCGGTCGGGTCGACCACGTTCTCGAGCGGGTAGGCCGGGACGTAGAAGGTGTCGTCGCCGTTGAACATCAGGGCGCCGTGCTCGCCGCGCTTGATGACGACCAGCTCGGGGCCGAGGGCCTGGATGGCCTTGGCGGCCGTGCGCATGGCGCGCTTGCCGGTCAGCTGGCGGGCCTCCTCGTCGTTGAGGAAGACGGCGTCGACCCGGCGGAGGACGCGCTCGAGGTCGCCCTTGGCGGTGTCGATCCACAGGTTCATCGTGTCGGCGGCGACGAAGCGCGGGCTGGCCACCTGCTCGAGGACGGTGTGCTGCAGCGTCGGCTGGATGTTGCCGAGGAACAGGATCGGCGTCGCGCGGTAGGCGTCGGGCAGCACCGGCGCGAACGTCTCGAAGACGTTCAGGGCCGTGAAGAGCGTGTCACGCCCGTTCATGTCGTCGTGGTAGCGGCCGCCCCAGCGGAAGGTGCGGCCGGGGGCGCGCTGCAGGCCCTCGAGGCCGACCTGGTGCGCCTCGAGCAGGGCGACGTCCTCGGCGCGGAAGTCCTCGCCGACCACGGCGACCAGCGAGGTCTTGGTGAACAGTGAGGCGGCGACCGAGAAGAACGTGGCGGAGCCGCCCAGCACGTCCTCGCGCTTGCCCCAGGCGGTCTCGACCGAGTCGTAGGCGACGGAGCCGACGGCGACGACGCTATTGGCCATTGTGAGAGGCTCCGTGGTGCGCCCGATCGTCGAGCAGGAGGCCGAGGCGCGAGCGGACCTCGGGGGTGATGGTGTGCGTCATGACGGCGTGCTCGAGCGCCGACCACGTGGGGGAGGGTGGCAGGTCCGCGATGCGCGGGATGGCCGCGCGGACCAGGCGCTGGGCGCGCTCGACGTTCTTCTTCATGACGGCGAGCACGGCCGAGACGGTGACCGCCTCCTCGCTCTCGTGCCAGCAGTCGTAGTCGGTGGCCATCGCGATGGTGGCGTAGGCCATCTGGGCCTCGCGGGCGAGGCGCGCCTCGGGCAGGTTGGTCATGCCGATGACGTCGGCGCCCCAGCTGCGGTACAGGAGCGACTCGGCGCGCGTCGAGAACGTCGGGCCGTCGATGACGACGTAGGTGCCCTCGGGGTGGAAGGGCAGGTGCTCGGCCTCGGCGGCCTGCGTCAGGGCCTGGCGAAGCACGGGGCAGCACGGGTCGCCGAAGCCCACGTGGCCGACGACGCCCTGGTCGAAGAAGGTCGACGTCCGGGCGCGCGTGCGGTCGATGAACTGGTCGACCAGGACGAGCTCGCCGGGCTGGATGCCCTCGCGCAGCGAGCCGACGGCGCTGACCGAGACGACCCACCGGACGCCGAGCGACTTGAGCGCCCAGACGTTGGCCCGGTAGTTGATGTCGTGCGGCGGGTGCCGGTGTCCCCGTCCGTGCCTCGGCAAGAAGGCCACGGCCTGGCCCTCGAGCTGCCCGACCATCAGGGCGTCCGAAGGCTCGCCGAAGGGCGTCGGCACCCAGACCTCTCGGAGATCGGAGACGCCGGCCATCTCGTACAGGCCGCTGCCGCCGATGATCCCGATCGTCGCTTGGCTCGCTGTCATGCGCTCGTTTCCCCCTCGCGTGGCTCGCCGACTACCACCGTCGCGCCGTCATTTCAACGGATCGCGTCACGCGGGTCGCGGGTGGACGTCAACGGCTCCTCGCGCAGGACGTCCGATCCGAGCGCGTCGCGGAGGGCCGCGCAGGCGAGCGTGACCGCGTCGGGGTCGACGGACTCGACGGTCAGGCGCAGGTGCCACCGGCCGGCCTCGAGGCGCGGGTACGAGCCGATCTCGACGTCGGGGTGCGCGGCGACCACGCGATCGAGGGCCTCGCAGATGGTGGCCTCGTCGGCGCCCAGGTGCAGCGCGGCGTTCCAGACCTCGCGCCCCGCGAAGAGGTGCTCGATGTCCTTGAACTTGGCGGCGAGCAGGCTCGGGACGCCGGGGAAGATGTAGACGTTGCGCACGACCACCGTGGGCCAGGGCAGGCTGACGGCGCCCAGCAGGCGCCCGCCGTCGGGGATGCGCGCCATGCGGCGGTGTCCCTCGGTCAGGCCGTCGCCCAGGTGACGCTGCATGCGCGCGAGCAGCTCGGGATCGTCGACCAGGGGCACGTCGAAGGCTCGCGCCACGGCCGTCATCGTCACGTCGTCGTGGGTCGGGCCGACGCCGCCGCTGGTCATCACGAAGTCGAAGCGGTCCGACTGCTCGCGCACGGTGGCGGCGATCTCGTCGAGATCGTCCTCGATCATCGCGAGGCGGGCGAGGCGCGTGCCGAGCGCGCGGAAGCGCCGGATGAAGAAGCCGGCGTTCTGCTCGACCACCTTGCCGCTCAGGACCTCGTTGCCGATGATCACCACACCGGCCGTGGGCCGCCCGTCGGACCGCATCACCGCCTCAGAGCTTGTGGACGTGCTTGTAGCGCCCGGTCGCCTCGAGGGCGCCCAGATCGCGCGCGAAGCGCAGCTGCCAGTCGCCCTCGAGCGTCTGCACCGTCGCGGCCGCGCAGCCGTTCTTCTTCAGCCACGACAGATCGTGCCCGCGCACGAAGTCGACCAGGGCCTCCTTGCTGTCGAAGCGCTTGCGGTCGATGTGGCCGCAGTTGGGGCAGAAGGGCACGAAGTCGCCCTCGCGCGTGTAGAAGGCGGCGGTGCAGACGTAGCAAGCCAGGTCCACCACGTCCTCGACCGGCTCGCCTCGGTCGTCCACGTAGCGGCCGCCCTCGTACTCGAGCTCGAAGTGGCGCGACTTGCCGAAGCAGACCATCTCCATGCCGATCAGGTGTCTCACCGCAACCTCGCTGGGGGTGGAGAGCCGGCCCGGGACACGGGCGGCTCCGTTGAGGGCTTGGAGTCTACGGCGTGCGGGGCTTGCGCGTGAAGTCGTGCTTGGCCGTGACCCAGCGGACCGTGCCCGAGGTCGAGCGCATCACGAGCGACTGCGTGGTCGCGCCTCGGCGGCCGAAGCGCACCCCGTCGAGCAGATCGCCGTCGGTGACGCCGGTCGCCGAGAAGATGACGTCGCCCGAGGCGAGGTCGTCGAGCGCGAACACGCGATCCGGGTCGCTCAGGCCCATCGCGATGGCGCGCTGGCGCTCGCCGGGGTTGCGGAACTTGAGGCGGCCCTGGATGTCGCCGCCCAACGCCAGCAACGCGGCGGCCGCCAGGACGCCCTCGGGCGCGCCGCCGATGCCCATCAGGACGTCGACGGGCGAGTCCGGGACGGCCGCGGAGATGGCGGCCGAGACGTCGCCGTCGCGGATGAGGCGGATGCGGCAGCCGAGGGCCCGGACCTCTTCGATGAGGTCGGCGTGGCGCGGCCGGTCGATGATGCAAACGGTGATGTCGCTGAGCGGCATCCGCTTGCAGTCCGCGATGCGGCCCAGGTTCTCCTCGGCGGACCTGGTGATGTCGATGATCCCCCGGCACTCGGGGCCGACGGCGATCTTCTCCATGTAGGTGTCGGGCGCGTGGAGCAGCTTGCCGGGCTCCGCGATGGCCAGGACCGCGAGGGCGTTGGAGCCGCCGCAGGCCGTGATGGTCGTGCCCTCGAGCGGGTCCACCGCGATGTCGCAGGGGTCGGACTCGGGGTGGTCGTCGCCGAGCCGCTCGCCGATGTAGAGCATCGGCGCCTCGTCAATCTCGCCCTCGCCGATGACGACGGTGCCGCGGATGGCCACGAAGTTGAACTCCCGGCGCATCGCCTCGACGGCCGCGCGGTCGGCCGCCTCCTCGTCGCCGCGCCCCATCCAGCGCGCCGCCGCGATGGCCGCCGCCTCGGTCACGCGCACCATCTCCATCGCCAGGTAGCGTTCCATCGCCAACGTTCCTCGGCAGTTACAGGATGAGGGGCAGCCTACCCGTCGCCCCTCGGCGCAGGCAAGGAAGCGCGCCGGGACAGCTCCTCGAGGACCCGGGCGGCGCGGGGGACGTCGCCGACGATCCAGCGATCGAGGACGGCGGCGCGCTCGTCGGGGGCGAGGTCGCCGTCCGGCCCGCGCAGGTCGTCGAGCCGCGCGCGCAGGTGCGACAGGGCGATGGCGAAGGCGACGGAGATGTTGAGCGACTCGACGAAGCCGGCCATCGGGATGGCCATGCGGCCGTCGGCCAGGGCGCGCAGGGTGGGGGAGATGCCCTCGTGCTCGTTGCCGAAGGCCACGCAGAGCGGCGCGTCGACCGGCAGGCGGTGCAAGGGGGTGGGCGGTGGCTCGCCGCCGAGGTCGGTCGCGACGATCCGGTAGCCGTCGGCGCGCAGGGCGGTGACGGCGTCCTCGGTGGTCGCGTGGTAGTGCAGCGTGATCCAGCGATCGGCGCCGCGGCTGACGTCGCGCGAGATCCGCTGCGGCCGGCCGCGCGGCGGGACCAGGTGCAGGTGCTGCACGCCGAAGGCGTCGCAGGTGCGCATGCAGGCGGCGACGTTGTGCGGATCGTGCACGCCCTCGATGAGGGCGGTCAGGGATCGCGTGCGACGCGCCAGGACCTCCTGCAGGCGATCCATGCGCTCGGGGAGCACGAAGGCGGCGAGGTGGCGCGTCGCGTTGCCCGGCACCTCGAGGTGGAGCGGTGGGCCCTCCGGGAGCGGTTGGTGCTTCGGGCGCTTCATCGCTGGCGGCTCACGAGGCCTCGGAGGACGGCACCGGCCATCGACGGGTTCTCCTTCAAGCGGCGCAGCGAGTAGGCGTACCAGGCCGGCCCGAACGGGACGTACAGGCGGACGGGGTGGCCGGCGGCGCGCAGCTCGGACAGGGTCTTGAGGATGGGGACGCCCAGTAGGGCCTGGAACTCGACGTGGGCCGCCGGCAGGCCGAGCTCGGCGACCAGGCGGCGACCGCCGGCGATGAGCGCGGCGTCATGGGTGGCCAGGCGGAGCCGGACGCCGCCCTCGAGCAGGATGCGGGCGACGGCCATGTAATTGAGGCGGACGCCTTCGTACTCCTGCCAGGCGCGATCGGGCGGCTCGACGTAGATGCCCTTGCACAGGCGCACGTCGTGGTGGGGCTCGCCGGCGAGGGCGGCGGCGTCCAGGCGCGTGCGGAAGAGCGTGGCCTGAAGGACGCAGCCGACGCCGCCCGGGTGTCGCTCGCGCAGCGCGCGGTAGGACGCGAGGATGGCGTCGGTGGTCGACGCGTCCTCCATGTCCAGGCGCACGAAGACGCCGCGATCGGCGGCCGCCTGGGCGACGTGGGCTACCCGCGCGTGGGCCGCCGAGGCGTCGGCGCGCAGGCCGAACTGGGTGGGCTTGAGGCTCACCGAGACGCGCTCGGCGCCGCCGCGCCAGGAGGGGATGGCGGCGAGCAGCTCGAGGTAGGCCGCCACCGAGCGATCGGCCTCGTCGGGGGTCTCGACGTCCTCGCCGAGGATGTCGATGGTCGCGTTGAACCCCTGGTCGACCAGGCCCTCGACGGTGGCGCGGGCCGCGTCCAGGTCGTCGCCGGCGATGTAACGACGCGCGACCGTCCCGACGAGCGAGCGCGGCATCCACGGGAGCGTCTTGGCCACCAGGCGGTTGAGCACGCGCGAGGTGTAGCGGAGGCGAGCGTCACGGACAAGGGGCGTGTGCCGGCGGCGATCGCGCGGGGCGCGGGGCCGGTGCGCCAGCCTTCGAAAAACGAAGACGGTGATCCGAATCGCCCGTCGCTCGATCGGAACACCGTCTTCTCATCATCAGGAGGAACTCATGGAGCCCACCCTCGGAAGGGCCTCGGATGGGCTTCCCACACGCCCCCAGAACGAAGCAAGGCCCGTGCCAGCCCGGCGCGTATGTGCAAGTTGCTGAAATGAAAGGGGCGAGAAGGGTTCGGTGCCGGGCGGCCAGGCCGAGGTGCGACATTCCTGTCACACATGCGCGTAAGCGCGCTCGCACCGTCTCAGCGCCTCGGCGCGCGCGGCGCTCGGGGTGCGTCGCGCGGTTCGCAGCCGGGCCCGACCGTCGCGGGCCGCGGCCGATGAAGCCTTGACAAGGGCTCGGGTGCCGTGACAGCCAGAGACCGATGAGACTCGGCTGGAAGGCAGCGGGTTGGCTCGCGATCGTGCTGGCCCTGGGACACCTGGACGGCACGTCGGCGGTGGCCGCCGAGAGCGGCGCCCGCGGGCGGACCGTCGTCGTGCGGCCGGGCGACACGCTCAGCGGGATCGCGGCGCGCCACAAGGTGACCATCGAGCAGCTCGAGGCCTGGAACGCGGGCAAGATCGGAAAGAACGGGCTCATCAAGGCGGGCGATCGGCTGGTCGTGCGCCACAAGCAGCCCGCCGTCATCCCGGGGGCCGGCTCGGACGAGGCGAAGTCCGCGACGGTGCGCGCGGCGGCCGAAGAGCCCGAGTGGGAGGGCTTCTACGACATCCGGCCCGGCGACACCCTGGGCCGCATCGCCAAGCGCCTGGGGGTCACGGTCGCCGAGCTCGAGGCCTGGAACGGCCTGCGCCCCGGGCAACCCATCAAGGCCGGCGCGAACCTGCGCTACGTGCGGCCCGGCAAGCGCCCGCCGGCGCGGTCACAGGGGCGGCCGACCGCGGGACGGCTGATGCACGGCGTGCACCTGGGGACGGGGGCCGGCTACCGCCTGCGCTTTCCGAACAACGCGTTCGTCATCCCCCGGGTGCGAAAGACGCTTCGCGCCTGCGCGGCGCAGGTCAAGAAGCGCTTCCCGGGGACCGCCGACATCCTCATCGGCGACATCTCGCGGCCGACGGGCGGCCACTTCCCGCCGCATCAGAGCCACCAGACCGGGCGCGACGTGGACGCCGGGTACTACCTGACGGGCAACGTCCAGAACGTGACGATGCACCGGGTGTGGCCGCACGACCTCGACTACGCCAAGAACTGGGCGCTCCTCAAGTGCTGGCTCAGCCGCGATCGCGTCGTCCGCGTCTACATGGACACGGGCATCCAGAAGGCGATGGCCGAGTACGTCCGCAAGCGCAAGCTCGCCTCGGACGAGACCATCGACCGGCTGTTCGAGGCGGTGAGCCGCGCGCCGAAGCGGGCCCTGGTCAAGCACGCCCCGAACCACGACACGCACGTGCACGTGCGCTTCGCCTGCGATCCCGAGGACTCCGAGTGCCACGAGGAGGAGACCGACTCCGTCTGGACCTTCTGACGGCCGGCGCGGGCTGACACCCTTTCAGGGCCCCGCGGCCGCGGCCGGCGTCGGGTCCTCGGGCTGCTTGCCGCAGTCGATCGGCTCCTGGACGCACACCTTCTGGGTGCCGGCGTAGCTCTTGTGGTGCTGGACGAAGCACGTGACCTCGTCCCGCCAGGCGGCGTTCAGCTTGCCCTCGACCTCCATGCGGTTGAAGCAGCCCCACTCGCAGCAGGCGTCCCGCGATCCGTCGGGCCTGATCTTGCACGCGTCGAGGTACCCGCAGTAGCTGCGGCACAGGTTCGCCCGGTTCGCGTCGTCGGGATCGTTCGGGCGGATGGTCTTTTCCCAATCGCACAGGGCCGGGTCCACCGGGTCCTTGCCCTGGAACGACGGCGCCGCGCAGACCTTGATCGCGCCGATGTTCGGGTACAGCTGATCGCCCAGCCAGCGAGGGACGTCGCAGGCCTCCCAGTCCGGGTTGACGGCGTCGCAGGCGGCCAGATCCGTGCAGCGCGGCACGCAGAACGCGCGCAGCTCGCCGACGAAGGCGGGCGCGTTGGGGTTGGGCAGGTCATCGAAGCCGACGCAGAGGCTGGCGCCGGCCGCGGCGTCGGGGCCGGCCGGGCAGGCTTCGGCGGTGGCCTCGCAAGGGCGCGTGCAGAAGGGCGTCCCATACGAGCTGGTCAAGCACACGCCGGCCAGGCAGTCCTCGTCGGCCGAGCAGGGGCCGCCCAGCGGCTGCGGCTGAGCGACCGGGGCGTCGGAGCCGGCGTCGGACGGCGGCGGCGAGGGTGCGTCGGACGAGCACCCGACGACGACGAGGGAGGCGAGTAGGGCCAGGCTGCGCATGGCCCAAGCGATGACACGCGGCGCGCCTCGACGCAAGCGCGGCCGAAGGCGGCCGGGCGTTGTGGATCGTTGGGTGCGGGCGCCGCTATACTGCGCGGCCATGAGCGTGAACCCAGGTCGGAATCTCATCGGCGTGTGGGGCGTGGCGGCCGCGGTCCTCGCGGTCGCGGCCTGCGGCGACACCATCACCCTGCTCGAGTGTCCGCCCGGGACCGAGCCGCGCGGGGCCGAGTGCGTGCCGTGGGGCGCGCCCGACGTCGTGGACGAGCCCGACGGGCCCATCGAGGACGTCGGCGGGCTGCTCGATCTGCCGCTCGCCAAGGACGTCGCCGACGCCGACCCGGACCCAGGGCCGGCGGACGGCGCCGCGGACTCGACGACGCCCAAGGACACCGCCCCGGAGGTGGACGTCGCGCCGACCCTGGGTGGCGTGGGCGACGCGTGCGCCAAGGGGTCCGACTGCCTGGACGGGACCTGCCTCGAGTGGGCGGGCGGCTACTGCACGCGCCTGGACTGCAAGGAATCGGGCTGCCCGGCCGGCAGCCTCTGCATGCCGCTCGAGGGCGGCAACACCGGGTGCATGACCCTGTGCCAGTCCGACGCCCAGTGCCGTCCGGGCGGCGAGCAGGCCTGCAAGACGGTCCCGGGCCAGGACGGCGCCGGCAAGAGCGTCTGTCACGGCCTCGCGGACGGCGCGGGCGCCATCGGCGCGACCTGTGCCAGCCCGGCGGACTGCCTCGGACCCGCGACCTGCCTGTCGTTGATGCCGGGAGGCTACTGCGGCGTGCAGCCGTGCGACGCGACGTCGTGCCCGCTCGGGTCGGCCTGCGTGAAGTACCAGCACAAGCCGACCTGCATGCAGACCTGCGCTTCGGATCTCGAGTGCGAGAGCTCGCCCGACCAGGAGCGGGCCTGCGGCTCTCTGCCGGACACGGCCAACGTCCCCACCGACGTCTGCCTGTCGGCCACCAAGACCAAGGCCGTCGGCGCCTTCTGTCAGACCAACGTCGAGTGCCAGACGGGGCTGTGCCAGATCCTGGGCGAGGGGCGCTGCAGCCAGGCCAACACGCCGTGCTTCGGGGACCTGAACTGCCCCGGGCTCCAGTCGTGCCTCATCTCGCTCGAGAACAGGGTCGGGATCTGCTCGCAGCAGTGCTCGCTCTCCCTCAAGTGTCCGGGGAACAGCTTCTGCGTGGGGGAGCCGGGCCTGCCGTCGGGTTGGTGCCGCCCCTCTTGCGAAGGCCTGGGGGATACGGCCTGCCGCCAGCAGGACGGCTTCGAGTGCACGTGGGGCCTGGCCCTCGGGGACACGACCGGAGGGGGTAGGTACCTGTGTGCTACGCAGCCCAAGGGGGGCATCGGACAGAGCTGCGAGTCCGCGGACGACTGCGCGACCGGCGAGTGCGCGATCGGGTCGGGGACCTCGACCGGGATGTGTCGCGGGCCCTGCAGCGACTACTACTGCCCGTTCCCCGGGTCCTGTGTCGCGGACGCCAGCGGGGGCACCTGCTACAAGGCTTGCGTGGGGCCCGAAGACTGCGGCCCCGGGTTCAGCTGTCAGCCGATGAGCGGCGCCGTGGGCCAGGTCTGCCAGTAGCCCACGCCGGGGGCGCGAGTTGCGGGTGCGCCTTGTGGCCAGCGAGCGGCACCGCTATGCTCGTCGCCGACCACTCACGCGGCCGATGGTCCAGGGGCGAGGTGTGCGGTGAAGATGCGTAGACACGCGCGCGTTGACGGCGTTTCCATGGCGTTGGGGACTCTGGCCCTGCTGGGCGCCGTCCTGGCCGGCTGCTCCGAGGCCGGGGTCGAGAAGACGGCGGACGGCGGCATCGACGCCGACACGCTGAGCCCCGACGTGCCGGTGACGGACGTGAAGCCGGCCGACACGGACCCGGGCTCGGACACGGTCGACGTGGGCACCGACGAGGGCGAGGAGGACGTGCAGACCGGGCCCAAGCCCGGCGAGTTCCTGTACCCGTGTCAGAACAACGAGCAGTGCTACTCGGGGTGGTGCGTGGACTCGCCCGAGGGCAAGATCTGCACCAAGACCTGCGACAGCACCTGCCCGGCCGGCTGGAACTGCAGCCAGGTGGGCAGCGGCGCCGACCCGACCTTCATCTGCGTGCCGAACGACACGCACCTGTGCCGGCCCTGCCAGAGCGACGACGACTGCAACACGCCGGGGCTGCCCAAGGCCTCGATCTGCGTCGACGCGGGGGATCCGGGGCGCTACTGCATGCGAAAGTGCGGCGCCGAGCTGGGCACCGACTGCGCCGAGGGCTTCGAGTGCCAGACCATCGATCTCGACGGGTCGGACGGCCAGCAGGTCACGATCGACCTGTGCGTGCCGCCCGACGTCGACCACTGCGGCTGCACGGCCAAGTACGTCAAGGAGGGCGCGACGACGACCTGCGCCGTGACCAACGACTACGGCTCCTGTGCGGGCGTGGCCATGTGCAAGACGCAGGGCGAGCTGCCCGAGTGCACGGCCATCGCCCCCTCCGAGGAGGTCTGCAACGGCATCGACGACGACTGCGACGGCACGACGGACCTCGGCGCGGTCGGGTGCGAGAGCTGGTACCAGGACATGGACGGCGACGGGTACGGGCAGGGGCAGGGCCAGTGCCTGTGTGAGCAGCCGGCCGGTCAGTGGGTCAAGCAGGGCGGCGACTGCAACGAGCTGGTGACGACCATCAACCCCGGCGCGGTCGAGTCGTGCAACGGCCTCGACGACGACTGCGACGGCGAGACGGACGAGCCCGACGCCAAAGGCTGCAAGACCCACTACATGGACTCCGACGGCGACGGCTGGGGCCTCGACGGCGTCACGCAGTGCCTGTGCGAGGGCGCCGAGGGCTGGAGCAGCAAGAAGGGTGACTGCAACGACAAGAACCCCGACCAGAACCCCGACATGGTCGAGATCTGCGACGGGCAGGACAACGACTGCGACGGCGCGACGGACGAGGCGGACGCCGAAGGCTGCAATCCCTTCTTCCTGGACCAGGACGGCGACGGCTTCGGCCTGACGGACAAGGTCAAGTGCCTTTGCGGGCCGACCGGCGCCTACATCGCGGACAAGCCCGGCGACTGCAACGACGTCGAGGTCAAGATCAACCCGGGCGTGGTCGAGCTGTGCAACGGCGTCGACGACAACTGCAACGGCCAGACCGACGAGGGCGAGCCGGCCAGCATGTGCCCCGAGGTGGCGCACGGCGTGGCGGGGTGCGTGGGCGGGTCGTGTCAGCTCCTGCAGTGCGAGCCGGGCTGGAGCGACGCCGACGGCGACCCGCTCAACGGGTGCGAGTGCTCGGCGGGCGCGCTCGAGACGCCCGGCTCGCCGGGGCAGAGCTGCTCGGCGCCGGCGCTGATGGGCATCCTCAGCGACGCCGGGCAGGAGATCGAGGTCACCGACAACATCTCGCCGGACGGCGACGAGGACTGGTACCACTTCACCGCGCTCGACGGGCCCGACGCCAACGGCTGCGACAGCTTCAAGGTGCGGGTGTACTTCGTGCACAACCCGCAGGGGCAGTTCGCGTTCGACGTCTACAAGGGCGGCTGCGCGGGCACCCAGAACACCTGCAAGCAGGTGACGGAGTTCACGGACTCGACGAACTTCTACGATGCGACCGGGGGAGTGGGCGGCACGCCGAAGGGCGAGTGCCCGTGTGCGACCGGCGCCAACAAGGAAGTGACCAAGCCCGGCGTGCAGTTCTGCACCGATCAGACCTCGGTCTACCTGGTGCGCGTGTACCGCAAGCCGGGGCTGGCGAGCTCTTGCGCGGCCTACACGCTGCGCATGTCGAACGGGAAGTGAGCGACGAGGCGGGCGCCGAGCGGCTCGGCGTCCGGACGTGAGGTTACACGCTCGATGGTAAGGACTTGCTGCGACTCGCCGGACCGTGCATCCTTGGCCCAAGCGCAGCAACAAGCAGGCATTGACGCTGCGTGGCGCGGCGAGCGCGCGCGACTCGGCCGGTCCGAGGCGCCGAGCGGGGGACAGGCGAGCCTGGAGGGACGGACGGCATGACCATGGAAACGAAGGGCGGAAAGAAGCTTCCGACGATCAAGCGGTCGGCAGGGGCTTTTCTGTCGGCCGAAGAGGAGCGGATCACGCAGAAGCAGGCGGACCACCTCGCCGGCTATCTGACGATGGCGGGCAGCGATCTGCCGCAGTCCGGTGACCTGTACGCGCAGCACTGCTCGCACGCGTCGCACGGCTCGCACGGCTCCCACGGGTCGCACGGCTCCCACGGGTCGCACGGCTCCCACGGGTCGCACGGCTCGCACGGATCCCACGGCTCGCACGGGTCCCACGGGTCACACGGATCCCACGGCTCGCACGGGTCGCACGGGAGCTGGTGAGCCCGCGCGGCGCCCCTCGCGGGCGCGAGTAGGCCATGAACCAGCCGCGGACCGAGCAGTTCACGACCTGGACCCAGGACTTCGCCGAGCGCCTGAACGCCGCGGCGGGGGCGCTGCTGGGGTTCGATGGGGGCCGGGTCGTGGTCTCGCCGAGGGCGGACGCGCGCCCCGGGCTGCTCGGGCGGCTGGTCGTGTTCGTCGAGCTGCCGGACGGGGCGTCGGTCGGCCTCGAGCTGAGTGAGGTCGTCCCCGGCCGGTCGACGTGGCTGTCCCATCACGGGCTCGGCGTGTCCTACCGGCGCGGACGCGACGGCGCCGATCCGATGACGCAGCCGGCCGCGCGACGCTTCCTCGACGGTGTCCGGCAGCGCGTGACGTCGCTCACGCCCGAAGCGCTGGCCCGGTCGGTGGCCGGGTTCATCCGGGCGCTCGAGGCCGCTGAGCGCGGCCGCGAGGTCGGCGACTGGATGTACCGGCAGCTGTCGATGGGCATCGACGGGCACTACGGGACCCTGCGCCTGGGCTTTCGGTGCAACCAGGACTGCGGGTTCTGCTGGCAGTCACGCACCTGGCCCGAGCCCGAGCTCGACGTGTTCATGCGGTGGCTGGACGAGATGGCGGCCGCCGGCGTGGGAGAGCTGACCGTCACGGGCGGCGAGCCGACCCTGTACAAGGGCCTGCCCCAGCTGCTCGAGCGCGCGATCCGCGTCCACGGGATGCGGGTGCAGCTGCAGACCAACGCGATCCGGCTGCGAAAGGCCGCGTTCGTGCAGCAGCTGGTCGACACGGGGCTCGAGTGGCTGTTCGTCTCGCTGCACAGCCCGGACCCGACGGTCTCGGACCGGATGACCCGGGCCCCCGGGACGTGGCAGGGGACGGTCGCCGGGGTCGAGCAGGCCCTCGCGCACGGGCTGCGCGTGCAGCTCAACTGCGTGGTCGAGCGGGCCAACCTGGCGCAGCTGCGCGATCACGCCCGGTTCGTCGTCGAGCGCTTCGTCCGGCCCACCCCGAACAACCCGATCGTGTCGGTCACCTACTCGAACCCGTGCTCTTACTACGACGCGTCGCTGTGGCAGGACGCCGTGGCGCCGCTGGACGAGGTGGGGCCCGAGGTGCGCGCCGCCACGGCGATCCTGGCCGAGGCGGGGGTCGCCGTCGACGTGGTCGGCTCCTCGTGCGGCTTCCCGCCGTGCGTGTTCCGAGAGGCGCCCGAGTTCATCGTGTGGGCGGACCGCGCCGAGTTCGACACGATGGACGTGTCGGGGCGCTTCTTCCCGCCCGAGTGCGACGGGTGCGCGGTGCGCGACCGGTGCCTGGGCGTGCGCCGCGAGTACTACGAGCTGCGGGGCGGGGCGGGGCTGCGGCCGTTCGACAGCGTGCCCGAGGAGGCGCGCGAGCACAGCGCGCTGGGGGCCATGTTCGCGGCCGAGGCCCGGTCGGCGTGAGCGCGCCGGCGTCCCAGGGGTGGCGCTGGCTGGAGCTGACGCTGGACTACCGGTGCAACCTGCGCTGCGTGGGCTGCCGGGCCTGCGAGGACACCGGCGAGGCCATGGACCTGCGTGAGATCGCGGGCCGCCTCGAGGCGGGGCGGCGGCAGGGCATCTCGCGGCTGTGGCTGGGCGGCGGCGAGCCGACGCTGCGCGACGACCTGCCGCGAGTGGTCGCGGCGGCGCGGCGCATGGGGTACCGCGAGGTGCTGGTGCAGACCAACGGGCTGCGCTTGAGCTACGCGCGGTACCTGGACGCGTTGGTCGCGGCCGGGCTCACCGACGTCAGCGTGAACGTCAAGAGCGCGCAGGCCGACGTCCACGATCGGCTCTCGGGGCGGCCTGGCGCCCTGGCGCTGCTCGAGCAGGGGCTGGAGGCCGCCCGAGAGCGCGGACTGGCGCTGCACGCCGACGTCCTGCTGACGCGCTCGACGGCGCCGCAGCTGGTCGAGACCGTCGAACGGTTCGCGGCGCTGGGGGTGACGCGCTTTCTGCTGTGGCTGCTGTCGGCCAGCGACGTCGCCGACGGGGCGGTCGACGCCGAGATGCCGCACCTGTCCGAGGTGGGGCCGCAGGTGATCCGGGCGGCGGAGCGCGCCGAGGCGCTGGGCGCTCGGCTACGGAGCCTCCACACGCCGCCGTGCGTGCTGGGCGATCGGGCGGACGTGTACCTGCCCTCGGCCGAGCTTCGGATGCTGGTGGCCAACCCGGGGCAGGCGCCGTTTCCGCTCGAGCGCTCGCCCATGGAGGGAGGGGCCTGGGTGGCGGCCTGCGAGGCGTGCGCGGCGCGGGCGCGCTGCGGGGGCCCGCGCGCGGACTACCTGGCCCGGTTCGGCGCGGGCGAGCTGGTCGCGATCCGCTGAGCGGGGGTCAGGGCTCGGGGGTCTCGAGCTGGGCCGTGGCCACCCGCAGGGGCACGCCGAGGCGGGTCGTCTCGCCGGACCGCAGGGGCGTGAGCGGCTTGTCGAGATCCTCGGGGTCGATGACCCAGGGCGGCTCGGGGACCTTGTCGAGCTCGTAGAAGCCGCCGCAGAAGATGGCGTGCGGGCAGCCGTGGCACACGGGCTTCCGGACGCGCCGCTCGGCCAGGTACTCGGCCAGGTTCACGTCCTCGTTGTTCACGAAGATCATGTGGCGCGAGAGCTTGCCGAGGTCGCCCGTCATCCAGCGCTCGTAGCCGGGCATGAAGCAGAAGGGCAGGTTGATGATCTGCAGCTTCATGCGCTCGTGCCAGCGGTCGATGACGCCCATGGCGATGTCGGCGGCGGCCTGGGTGTCCGGCGCGATGTGGCTGGTCGCGCGGCCGAAGGGCGTCAGGAACTGGATGTTCAGCCAGCGCAGCCCCAGATCCCAGGCGAGCTGGGCGACGTCCTCGAGGCGCTTGAAGTTGCCCTTGGTGATGGTGATGTTCATGCCCAGGTCGACGCCGGCCGGGGCGTGGGCCAGGCAGTTGCGGATGCCCTGGACCGACTGCTCGAAGGCCTCGGCGACGCCGACCTGCTGGGCGTGGCTCTTGGCGTCGGGGCCGTGGATCGAGAAGAGGAGCGTCGTCAGGCCCGAGCGGACGAGCTTGCTGGCGTACTCGTCGTAGGCGCACAGGCGCCCGTTGGTCGTGACGTTGATGCGGTCGTAGCCGATGCGGCGGGCGTACTTGACGAGCGGGACCAGCTCGGGGTTGAGCGTGGGCTCGCCGCCGTCGAAGTCGACCATGTGCACGCCCTGGGCGCGGTAGCGGTCGAGGTGCTCGCGCTGGCGGGTCGGGTGGCCGTCGAACTGGGTGCGGGTGCCGACGGCGCAGAAGGTGCAGTGGTTGTTGCAGACGTAGGTGACGTTGAGGATGACCTTCTGCGGCGCCCGCATGGCCTCGAGGCGCTGGTCCAGCGTCCACTTGAAGCGGCCGAGGGTCTCGGCGTCGACCAGGGCGCCGGGTTGGCTGGGGCGCGTCTGGAACAGGGGGCCCCAGTCGCTGACCGCCGGGAGGGGGCCGGCCTCGGCGAGCTGCGTGCCGGGCAGGGGCGTCGCGAACTGGACGGCCGGGTAGGCGCCGAAGCGCTCGTAGAGGTCGAGGGCGAACTCGAGCGTCAGGTTGATCTCGGTCGCCGTCTCGCCCGGCAAGCCGATGATGTAATGGATCATCAGCGGGACGCCGGCCTCGTGGGCGCTCTGGGCGGCGCGGACGATGGCGTTCAGATCGAGGCGCTTTCGGACGATCTCGTCGAGGACGCGCTGGACGCCGCTCTCGGCGCTGACGCTGACCGTCGAGACGAGGCCGCGCATCAGGGCGAAGTGGGCGGGCTCGAGGTAGTCGGCCCGCATGCCGTTGGGGCAGTCGAAGCGGACGCCGAGGGCGTGGACGGTCTCGAGGAAGGTGTCCCAGTGGCGCTCGTTGACGTTGATGAGCTCGTCGATGGCCTCGAGGCGGGTGGCGCCGTGGTCGCGGACGAGGGTGGTCAGGTAGGCGCGCAGGCGCTCGGGCGAGTAGCGGCGCTGGGTCTTGGGGGCGCCGGGGTCGCGGCCCGGGTTCGAGCTGCAGTGCGTGCAGACGAAGGGGCAGCCGCGCGAGGTGACCAGCGGGAGCGTGCGGCCGTCGATGGGGAAGGCCCAGGGGCCGCGGCCGAGGTTGCCGACGACGCGGGCCGAGAAGCGGTCGCGGGCGTCGAGGTCGACGAGATCCCAGGCCGGGAAGGGCAGGGCGTCGAGGCTGGGCGGCGAGACGCCGCGGTGGGTGCCCTCGGGACGCTGGCCGCGGGACACCAGGGCGTCGAGCAGCGCGGGGACCGTGACCTCGGCCTCGTACTTCACCCAGGCGGCGGCCTCGGGGTAGCTGGCCAGGACGTCGGGGCCGTGGGCTTCGACGTAGTGCTGGCCCGACTGGTAGCAGTCCGCCAGGAGGACCGGGGCGGCGGGGAAGGCGTCGGCCAGGCCGGCGAGCAGCTCGCCGAGGACGTCGTCGCGCGCGGGTGGGCGGTGGAAGGGCGTGTAGGCCACCACGACCAGGTCGGGGGTCGGGCCGGCCGTGGCGGCGGCCAGCACCTCGGAGGTCGGGGCGCCGAGGTGGGCGCGTCCGTCCGGGCGCCAGGCGAGGGTCGAGCCGGGCAGCGCGTAGGCGTCGACGAGCGTCACGGCGGCGCCGCGTTCTCGTAGCACCGACGCCACCTGCACGGCGCCGAGGTCCGCCAGATATGGATAGTCGATGAAGTCCCGTGCTATCGTCACGGGCGGATGGATGATGATGACGCGCGGACCCGACATGAGGGCAGCATAGACGGTCCGACGCTGCGCGTCCAAGGCGGGCGACCGCGGGACACGCGACGGGGGCGACGATGACGGGTGTGGCGGCCACGAGGCCGACGGCGGAAGGCGGTCACGCCGTCCCGGTGATGGCGGAGACGCGGGCCGTCCACGAGGAGGCCGCGCACGAGCGCCGCAACTGGGTGCGGCTCACCTTCGACTGCAACAACCGGTGCATCTTCTGCCTGGACTCGGACTCGCTCGACGGCGACATCCGCGACCGCGAGGACATCCGGCGGCAGATCGTCGAGGGGCGCGACAAGGGGGCGACGCGCCTCATCCTGTCGGGCGGCGAGCCGACGATCCACCCGCGGTTCATCGAGTTCGTCCGCCTGGGCAAGCGGCTGGGCTACCGCAAGGTGCAGACCGTCACCAACGGACGGCTGTTCGCCTACCCCGAGTTCCTGCGCAAGGCGCTCGACGCGGGCCTCGACGAGATCACGTTCTCGCTGCACGGTCCCAACGCGCGCGTCCACGACGCGCTGGTCGGCGTCAAGGGCGCCTGGGAGCAGGAGGTCGAGGGCCTGCGCAACGCGCTGGCCGACGGACGTCCGGTCGTCAACATCGACATGGTCATCAACCGCGGCAACGTGCGGCACCTGCCCGAGATGATGCGGCTGTACACGCAGATGGGCGTGCGCGAGTTCGATCTGCTGCAGGTCGTCCCGTTCGGGCGCGCGTTCACCGAGGGGCGCGAGACCCTGTTCTACGACCTCGAGGAGGCGCGGCCCTACCTGCTCGAGGCGTTCGCCTACGCGCGCAAGCCCGGGATGCACATCTGGCTCAACCGGTTCCCGCCGCAGCACCTCGAGGGCTTCGAGGACCTCATCCAGGACCCGTACAAGCTCAACGACGAGGTGCGGGGGCGCAAGGAGCAGTTCGAGCGGCTGCTCGACGCGGGCGTGCCGCTGGACTGCCGCGAGCCGGCGCGTTGCAAGCACTGCTACCTCGAGCCGCTGTGCGACACGCTGGACGAGGTCCGCGAGGTGGCGGCCGAGGCGCGCTTCGAGGTGCTGCGCGTCGACCCGACGTTCGAGGCGACGTTGCCGCCGGAGATCGGTGGGGATCCGGCCAGCGCGAAGTGGATCGAGGCCCAGGAGCGCATGCAGGCCGAGGCGGCGGCGAGCGGCGAGGGCGAGGCGGGGCGGCGGTCGCGCATGGGGCTGCCCATCGTGACGGTGCGGCCGCCGGCGCCGGCGGTCAGCCTGCCCGAGCTCGCGGCGCGGGCCGGGGCGCGCGCGCTGTGGGTGGTGGCCGCCGATCTGGGGGCGGCGCTGGCCGAGGCCGAGCGGTTCCCCGGGCTCGCGGAGCTGGAGCTGGAGCTGGCGTCGTACGCGGGGCTGGCCGAGGCGCTCGGCGACGGCGACCGCCTGGGAGACCGGCGGCTGGTGCGGGCGCTGGCGGCCGACGCTGCCCAGGCGGCCGAGCTGCTGGCCGTCCCGGGGGCCTTCGAGGTCGCGCTGGCGCTGACCAAGGAGAGCGCCGCGTGGGTGTTGGGGCTCGAGGCGGCGCCGGCGCGGCTGGTGCTGCGACAGCCGACCTACGAGCGCGTCACCGAGGCGCTCGAGCGCGACGTCGAGCCGGCCTCGCTGTTCCCGCGGCTGCCGCCGGAGGTCCCGGTCGAGGGCGTGCCCCGGTGCATCTCGGGCCGCGCGCCGCGCCCGCGGCCGGCCGTGCTGGACGGGGCGATGACGGCGCCGTCGGGGCGTCTCGAGATCTTCCGGTACGCGCGGCGCTTCATCGCGTCGCGCTTCGTGAGCAAGTCGCTGCGCTGCCGCGGCTGCGCCTTCTTCGACGCCTGCGAGGGGGTGCACGTGAACTACGCGCGCGCGCACGGCTACGGCGTCCTGCAGCCGGTCCCGGCGACCGAAGGGGGCACGTCGTGACGACCGCCGAGGCCAGCGCCCTCGGGCGCGAAGAGGTCGTCCAGCGCATCCAGACCCGGCAGGAGCGCATCCACGTCGCCATCGGCCCGGTCTGCAACAACAACTGCATCTTCTGCATGGAGGAGGACCGCGTCGCGCGCGAGGTCGTCAACGGCTCGATGACCCCCGAGCGCGTGCGCCGCATCCTCGAGGCGAGCGCCGGGTCCGAGGAGGTGTGCTTCACCTCGGGCGAGCCGACGATGGTCGCCGAGCTGCCGCGCTACGCCCGCTGGGCGCGGCGCCTCGGCTACCGGCGCGTCAGCGTGATGACCAACGGCCGGCGCCTGTCGCACGCGCCCTACGTCGAGCACCTCGTCAAGGCCGGCATCAACTTCTTCTATGTCTCGATCCACGGCCACACGCAAAAGCTCCACAGCGGCCTCGTTCGCGAGCCGGCGGCCTTCGAGCAGACGGTCGCCGGGCTCGACAACGTCTCCGCCTACAAGCGCGAGGGCGTGACCCTGCACACCTCGACCGTGGTCACGCGGCGCAACGCCCCCTACTTCGCCGAGATCTATCGGTTCTTGCGCTCGCACGGCGTCGATCAGGTGGTCTTCAACGTCATGCAGGCCAACGGCCGGGCCCACACCTACTTCGAGCAGCTCTTCCCGAAGTACACCGACATCGCCGCCGGCTTCGCCGCGTTCCTGAAGGACGAGCCCGAGCAGCCCGCGCAGGCCTTCCTGGTCGACATCCCGCTGTGCACGACCACGAACCTGCCGGACTTCAACCGCGGCTACGTCGAGCGCTACCTGCACTACGAGCCCAAGGGGTTCCAGCAGCTCGAGCTCGGCGAGCGCGACGCGCCGGCGCCGGACGACGACCTCGTCGCGGTGACGCGCGCCGACCTCGACCGCAGCGAGCGCCTCAAGCGCCCCGAGTGCGCGAGCTGCCGATACGAGCCCGCCTGCGAAGGGGTCTGGAAGAACTACCTCGCCCGGTACGGATGGGACGAGATGGTCCCGGTCCCGCACCCGGCCGCGCCCGACGACGCCGCGAGGGCCACGCCTACGTGACGACGTCGGCTCGCGAGCGAGCGCCTCGGGTCGCAAGCGAGGTGGCCGTCGTGGCCGTCGAGGGGCCGTGCAACGACCGCTGCGTCGTCTGTCCCGTGCCCGAGCCACGACGCGTGGCGCCCGCCCAACCGGCCGCCGTCGCGGCCAGCCTCGCGCGCGCGGTCGCCCAAGGGGCCGACTCGGTCGTGTTCGCGGGCGGCGAGCCGACCCTGCTGCCGCGCTTCGTGGAGCACGTGCGGGCCGCGCGTCAAGCGGGCCTGGCGGTCGGCGTCGTCACCAACGGGCGCATGTTCGCCTACGCGCGGCTCGCGCGGGCCGCCGCGCGCGCGGGCCTCGGCTCCGCGACGGTGGCGGTCCACGGGCCCGACGCCGCGACCCACCAGGCCGTCTCCCGCTCCGAGGGCTTCGACCAGGCGCTCGAGGGGGCGCGCCACCTGGCCGCCTGCGGCGTCGAGGTGACGCTGCGGCTGACCCTGCTCGCGGCGTCGCTCGACCGACTCGCCGACCTGCCGGCGCTGCTCGATCGGACGGGCGCCGCCCGGCTGGCGCTCGAGCTGCCCGATGCGGTCGAGGAGGGGGTCGAAGTCGCGCGGCGCGACGCGGCCGAGGTGGCCGTCGCGGCGCTCGTCGACCGGTTCGCGCGGTCGAGGCTGTCGGGGCGGCTCGACGTCGCGGCGCTGCCTCCGTGCTGGACCGGCGGCGCCAGCGGCGGCGTCGCGCTCCGGCCAGGCGCGGTGTTCGCGGCCCCGTGCGCCGACTGCTCGCTCCGCAGCCGCTGCCCCGGGCTGCCTGCGGCGATGGTCGACGCGCTCGGAGACGCGGCGGTGGCCCCGTTCCGCGTGGTCCGCTCGAACTCCTTCAACCTCGTGCCCCGGCAGCGGCTGGACTGGCCGGCCGGCACGCCGTGCCCCTTGCTGGTCGGGGCGCCCGCGCCGCGCTCGAGCGCCGACCGCGCGATCCACCTGCGCTCGGACGGCGCGCTGGTTCGCCACGAGACGACGACCGGCGACTTCGTCGACGCCGAGCTGCGGCGGGTCCTGCGCGACTCGGGCCAGCTCTACGTCGACGTCAGCGACAAGGACGCGCCCGACGACTTCGCCGCCGACCTGCGCAAGCTGGTCGTGGCCACCGAGTGCGACGAGTGCCCTCGCCAACGCCGCTGCGGCCGCGCGTGGCAGGTCGACCAGCGCGATGTCTTCGGCGCCGACGACGCCCTGGTCGCGCAACGCATCGCGACGCTGAGCGGCGACGTGCTGGACGTGGGCTGCGGGCATGGCCCCTACGGCGAGCTGCTGGCGCCCTTGGCGAGCGGCGGCGCGCTGCGCTACGTCGGCCTCGAGCCCGACGAGGCCCGGGTCCGCGAGCTGCGGGCGCGGTGGCCCTGGGCGACCCTGATCGCGGCCACCGCCGAGGAGGCACGCTTCGCGGAGGCGTCGTTCGATCACGTGCTGATCCTGAGGAGCTACAACCACCTCGCGGCGCCTCGCGCGGTGCTGGCCGCCGTCACGCGAGCCCTGAGGCCGGGCGGGACGCTGCTGGTCGTCGACAACGAGGCCTTCGGGTTGGTCCGGACCCGCGAGGCGGCGGCGCGGGCCGAGGCCGGGTCGGCCGAGCACGAGCACTACCGCAACGACGGCGCCGCCGAGGCGCTCGAGGCGATGCGCGGGCTGCCGCTGACGCTGCTCGCGCGCGCCGACGTGGGGCCGGCGACCAGCAACCAGTGGCTGCTCCATCTGCGCAAGCACGATGGCGACGCGGCCGCGCCTTCCTTGCTCCGGGGCGAGTCGGTGGTGTGAAATGGGCGCGACGGAGGGGCTATGACGGTCGGCGGCAAGGTGGTGTGGCGAATCGGGCTCGCGCTCGGGCTGATGGGGACCGCCGCGGTCGCGGACCGCGCCACGGCGTCGCCGCCGCCGCCGACGGGGTGGGTGGCGCCCGAGCGGCCGACGGGGGCTCGCCCGATCCCCGAGCCGTTGCCGCCGGGCAGCCCGACGAGCACGCCCTCGCCGACGGGGTGGGTGCCGCCCGAGCGGCCCACGACGGGGCCCGACGGCGAGCCGATCGAGGACGGGTTCTACTGCGAGTCGGCCGAGCGCGCGCGGCTCAAGGAGGCCGAGGGACGGCTGCGGGACGCCCAGGAGTACTTCGATCGCGGCACCTTGCTGATGATCACGCAGGCCGAAGCGATCGCCCGCCGCTACTGGTACGAGCAGATTCGGCTCTGGTCATACAACCTTCCTGTCCCCGAGCGCGACCTGCCGCCGCTCGTGCCGAGCTCGGATCCGAACTGCCACGAGTTCGTCACGCCGCCGCTCGAGGTCTGCGACGACGTGCCGGGTGACGACAAGGAGGCCTGCCAGATCTGGTGGTCCGCGCGCGCGGCGCTGCAGGGCGCGTCGACGGCCTGCGACGCGCTCAAGCCCGAGCTGCAGGTCGCCTGCCGGGCGCTGTCGGCCCGGCGAGCCAGGGTCTGCGAGGAGCACGACGACGCGAGGTGCCGCGAGTACATGGCGGCGGCCGCGCGGCCGATCCAGCCCGAGGACGTGGCCATTTTGGTCTCGGACGTCGAGGCGCCGTTCCGAAAGCTGCTGCTGCCGTCGCTGTTGAAGGGCACCAAGATCTGTGGCGACCGGAAGGCCAGCGCCGACCCCATCGCCTGGCGACGCTGCATGGCGGTCGTGAGTGGGGAGGAGCGCTGGTGCGAGGTCGAGCTGCGCGACGCCATCGTCGGCGAGCCGATCCGCGAGGAGCCGACCGTCCGAACCCTGCGGCTCGGGTTGCGCCTGGAGACGGCGACCACCAACGAGGCGATCCTGGGGGCCGAACGTGGCGGCCAGGGGCCGGAGTTCGGTGGGACCGTCCTGGCCGCCGTGCGATCGGGCGTGATGCAGGCCTGCGTCGTAGAGGTCGTGGTGAAGCTGGGCGATCGGGTCGTGGCGAGCTTCGACCGCGCCCTCCTGGCTCAGGCGGCGACCGAGCCGCTCATCCTGCCCATCTCGCAGCCCATCGACATCTGGAAGACCACGGTCGAGGTGCGGCCGATCTGTGTGCCGACGTACCAGTTCTGAGGCGGGCCAGGAGGGCGGGGCCGAGGTGACGCCCGGCGGGACGGTCCGCGGGCGGGCGGGTCAGCCGTCCCGCCCAGTCAGCCGACGGAAGGCCTCGTAGTAGCGATCGGCGGTGCGCTGGGCGACCTCTGGCGGCAGCTCGGGGCCCGGCGGCTGCTTGTCCCAGCCGCTGTCGAGCAGCCAGTCGCGCACGATCTGCTTGTCGAAGCTGGGCTGCGATCGGCCCGGGGCCCACTCGGCGGCGTCCCAGTAGCGCGACGAGTCCGGCGTCAGCGCCTCGTCGATGAAGATGAGGTCGTCGCCCACGAGGCCGAACTCGAACTTGGTGTCGGCCAGCAGCAGCCCGCGCTCGGCGGCGCGCTCGGCGGCGAAGCGGTACAGGCGCAAGCTGGCGTCGCGGACGGCCTCGGCCCGGGCGCCGCCGATGATCGCCGCCGCCTCGTCGAAGCTGATGGGCTCGTCGTGCTGGCCCTTGGGCGCCTTGGTCGAGGGCGTGAAGATGGGCTCCGGGAGGCGGTCCGACTCGCGCAGGCCGGGGGGCAGCGCCACGCCCGAGACGCGCCCGGTCCGCTGGTACTCGGACCAGCCGCCGCCGGCCAGGTAGCCGCGCACGACGGCCTCGATGCGGAGCGGCTCGGCCTTGCGGGTGACGACCGCGCGGCCCTCGAGCAGGCGCGCCGTCTCGGCGTCCCGAACGACGTCGGCCACCGAGGTCGACAGCAGGTGGTTGGGCAACAGCTGGGCGGTCTGCTCGAACCAGAAGTTCGACAGCTGCGTCAGGATCCAGCCCTTGCCGGGGATGGCCGTCGGCAACACGACGTCGAACGCGCTCAGGCGGTCGGTCGCGACGATGAGCAGGCGATCGCCGAGGTCGTAGACGTCGCGGACCTTGCCGCGATAGCCCAGGACGAGGCCCGGGATGCTGGACTCGGTGATCGGCGCCAGCGCGGAGGCGGGGATGGGGCTCATTCGGGGGCTCCGGACGGGGTTAGAGCGGCCGCAGCCACAGGCCGCGCACCGAGCGGTCGGGGTTGAACACCATCAAGAGGCGGAAGCGGACGTCGCTGCGGCTCATGCGAAGCAGCACCTTCGCGGCCGGCATGTCGTCCTCCTCGTCGTCGATCCGGCTCAACCAGGCATCCATGACCAGCCCCGGCGGCCCGTGATGGGCGACGACGCCGCGGATGATGGCGCCCAGCTCGCCCGGCGGCAGGGTGGCGGCCAGCGACGGGTCGAAGAGGGCGTGGACCTGCTCGTAGCGGCCGGCGAAGAGGTCGAGGGTCGCGTCGAGGGCGAGGCGGGCCTCGGGCGTGGCGGTCCGAAGGGCCGAGTAGCCGGGCAGGAGGCGGTCGGCCTCGGAGAGCGCCTCGGGGGTGGTGGGGGCCAGCTGCGCGCTCGTCGGCGGGGGCCCCGTCGGCGGTTGGGGCGTCGCGACCGGCGCCGGAGCCGGTGTCGGCGCCGGCGCGGCGGCCACCGGGGCCGGATCACAGGGGCCGCTCGGTGGCTCGGTCGCGGCCTGGCAGGCGGAGAGCGCTAGCGGCAAGACCGCGAGGCAGGCGGCGAGGCGGCGGCGTGAGGACGAGGACATCGGCGGCTCTCCCGGCGTGGCGCGGGCGTGAGCCGCATCCATCGGCGTCGACCGTCATAGCATCGGGGCGACGGGAACGCACGGTCCACGCGTCCGCGCACGGCTCAGTCCAGATCCCCCAGCCCGATGGCCTTGGCGAGGCGGCTGTCGAGGAGGCGATCGGGCAGCACCTTGCGGGCCCAGAGCAGGGCGGCCGTCCCGCGTGAGACGGCGTAGCGGGCCTTGGGACGCGGCGTCGTCAGGGCGCGGTGGATGACCTCGGCGACGTCCTGCGGGGTGGCGGCCCGGCGCATGAGCTCCTGGAAGGTCTCGGTCAGCAGCGTGGCGACGTTCTCGTAGGCGCTCCCCGGCGCGTGGTCGAACAGATCGGCGGCCGACAGGGCCGGCCGGGCGGCGGTGACGAGGCCGGCGCGGACGAGCCCGGGCTCGATGAGGACGACGTCGACGCCGAAGACCCCCAGCTCGAGCCGCAGCGCGTCGCACAGGCCCTCGAGGGCGAACTGGCTGGCGCTGTAGGCGCCCGACAGCGGCATGGCGATCCGGCCGGCGGCGCTCGAGATGCACAGGATGACGCCGCGGCGCTGCGCGCGAAACACGGGCGTCATCGCCTGGATGAGGCGCAGGGGGCCGAAGAAGTTGGCGTCGAAGAGATCGCGCACGGTGGCGTGGGGGGTCTCCTCGATGGCGCCGAAGCGGCCCATGCCGCCCGCGTGGACGAGGGTGTCGACGTGGCCGAAGAGCGTGCGTGCGCGTTCGATGGCGGCGCGGCAGGCCGCGTCGCTCGACAGATCGGTCGCGTAGACCTCGACCAGGCCGCCGCGGGCGGTCTCGCGGGGCAGATCGGAGAGGCCGTCGAGGCTGGGCGCGCACGCGAGGACCTGCATGCCGCGCTCGGCGAGCAGCAGGGCGGTGGCGCGGCCCACGCCGCGGTGGGCGTCGGTGAGCAGGACGGCGCGGCGCGGCGGCATCAGGGGCTCTCGTCGCCGAGCGCGGCCTGCGCCTTCTGGAGCTGGGTCGCGAGCGTGGAGCTGGCGGAGACCGTCTCCTCGTAGTGGTCGCGATCGGGGCCGCTGAGCAGGCTGACCTTCAGGTTGAAGTCGTTCTCGGGGATGATGTAGCTGAGGTAGTCGCCCGCGTTGCCGATGACCAGCCGATACGGCGTGTCGGGGAGCAGCTGAACCAGCGGCGGCGTGCTCGCAGGGTCGGGCGCGTGATGATAGGGCACGTCGTGCATGCGCAGGCAGTCGCAGTCGCCGACGGCGAGCTCGAGGCGGCAGGCCTCGTAGTCGACGGCGTCGCACTCGGGCGGGTGCTGCGGGAAGTAGACCGAGTCGCGGCCCTCGGTCGTGCCGCGCTGCGTCGGGTCGGCGGACTCGGCCTGCCAGCGCGGGTCGTCGGTGGGCAGCCCGTGGAAGACCTCGGGCAGCAGCTCGCCGGGCGCGGTCATCACCGAGAGCGGCCCCAGGCGTAGGCGCCAGGTGCGGGTGTCCAGGCAGCCCAGATCGAACGGGTCGGTCGGGTCGTGGCCGGGGCACGCCTCGGGGTCCTGGATGAGCTGCTCGACCTCGCCGTCGATGAGCCCCGAGAGCGCGACGAAGCCCCAGGCCATGTTGTCGACGTGGACGCGCATGGGGGCGACGCGCACCTCGAACGGCTCGAGCGTGACCGGCTCGGCGCCCGCGAGGGCCGACAGGGCCGCGTCGGCGACGTGGACGCCCGCGCTGAAGGTGATCTCCCAGGTGTCGCTGGGCGCCCAGGTGGGCTCGGGCTCTCCGCCGGCGTCGGTGGTCATGACCCACTGGCCGTCCTCGTCGACCAGCGGCGTCGGGGCGCCGAGCATCGACTGCATGCCGCCCAGGCACTCGGGGACGAAGACGGCCGTGCCGCCCAGGGCGTCCTCGAGCTGCTCGCGGGCGACGCCGACCCAGTCGGCCGAGATGAGGCGGTTGGACGAGCCCCACACCTCGGGGTGCCCCGAGTAGTTGAGCAGGGTGGCGATCCCCTCGTGGGTCTCGGGGTCGCGGGCGTGCATCGCGAAGACCCGCGTCGACGCGACGACCGGATCCCGACCGTCGTGGGTCAGGCCGTGGACGCGCGCCTTGGGGTTGGTGCCGCCGAAGTGGGCGCCGTTGAACCAGGGCGAGACCTCGGCCAGGTCGCGCATCCCCATGACCACCTCGGCGGGACGCACGGCGGCGGCGGCCGCCCGGACCGAGGCGACCATCGCCTGGACCACGCGGGCCTGGTAGGCCGGGTCGAAGCCCGGCTCGAGCTGGCCGTTGTCGAGGTCGACCAGCCCCCAGATGCCGATGGTGTCGGGCCCCTGGTGGACGTGGCTGGTCGAGGCGATGAAGCGGTCGGGGTCCATCCCGTCCTCGGCGGCGAGCACGGCCGCGGCCTCGTCGATGCGGAACTGCAGCAGGCCCACCAGATCGAGTCCGGTCAGCACCAGGTACTCGCCGTTGCGGACGACGACCATCGTGCGCACCGAGAGCGGGTCGTGCACGCCGGCGGCGGCCCGCTTGGGTCCGAAGCCGCCGATCCAGACCGCGTCGAAGCGGCCGTTGCCGTTGACGTCGTCGAACGGCTCGGCGCAGCCGGGCTTTTCGGCCTTGGGGTCGTCGATGCAGCCGTCGAACTCGGCGTCGCCGTCGAGGTCCGAGAACGTCTCGAGGACCTCGGGCGTGATGTCGATCGAGGCCACGCCGACCCAGGTCACGCCGTCGACGCCCATGGGCAACCCAAGCGGCGTGGGTGACGGGGCCACGTCGCCGCCCGAGTCGGTCGTGACGACCTCGGCGCCGTCCTCGGCGGTGTCGGTGGCCGGCGACGCGTCGTCGTGGGCCACCGCGTCGGAGACGTCGCCACCCTGAGAGGGTGGGGGCGCCGGATCGCTACCGCATGCGGCGGCGATGACGAGCAGCGTGGCGAAGAGGGGCGAAGGGCGGCGCAACGTGGGCTCCTTGTCGGTCGGTCGGAGTCGCCTCCGAGGGACGTGGAGGAGCCCGCGTCATGGCAGCCGCGCCGGGCCTCCGTCAGCGCCGGAAGTAGTCGACGTGATCGATGGGGTCGAACTGGGCGAGGCGCTCCTGGCGGCCGAGCAGGGGCTGGCCACCGGCGAGGCGCTCCTCGGCCCCGGCGAGCTGCCGGGCGACCTGACGGACGAGGGCGACCTCGTCGTCGGGCGTGCGCCGCTGGCCGTCGCCGCCGTCGTTCATCAGGAACAGGTCGACGCGACCGGTGCTGGCGATGGCGCGCGAGTTCGGCTCGGCCGCGCAGATGCCGATGTTCGCCTGACGGCCGCTGGCCGCGTGGCGCGCCACGACGCGCAGGGCCCCCGCCTCGACGCCCGTGACCTCTTCGACGGCCCAGCCGTCCTCGAGATCGAGCCCACCCGGCAGGGCAGCTCGCACTTCGGCGGTCAGCGCGGCGCCGGGCGCAGCGGCGCGCGCCGCGCTGGGCAGGTTGGCCAGCACGAGGCCGGCGGCGGACGCGGCGATGAAGGTTCGCCGGTCGAGCCCGTTACTCTGGTCCTTTTGGCCGGACATCACGGTTCCCTCCCCCCACTCGGTGCGGTCGTCTCTATTGCCTGTCGGACGGGTGCCTGTGTCAGGTCAGGAGCGTGCCAGTCGACCAGAGTCCTGTCAACGCGACCAACCGTCGACGTGGCGGCCTTCTGTATCCGTGGGCGTAACGTGTCGAGGCGGGCGGGAGGGCGCGGGGGCGACGGCTCGGGTGGGGGGATGGTGCGCAAGTTGCCTCACGGCCTCCCGTTTTGCTAGGGTAGCGCCGGGGCGACGGACAGGCCAGGGAGCCCAGTTGGCGCAGGGGCTGACAGAGGCGCCGATCGTCAGGAGCGGATACGGGTGCAACAGCGCCTGCCGCTTCTGTGATCAGGGCGATTGGCGGACCACCCGTGGGGACCGCGCGGCCGACGAGGTCGCCGACGCGGCCGTTCGCGCGGGGCAGGGCGGCGGCGTGGTCGTCTTCTCGGGCGGCGAGGTGACGATGCGGCCCGAGCTCGCCGAGTGGGTCAGGCTCGCCCGAGGCGCCGGCGCCAAGCGCGTCCTCGTCCAGACCAACGGCCGCATGCTCGCCTACCCGGGGGTCGCGCAGCAGCTCCGCGACGCCGGCGTCGACGTGTTCGCCGTGGCGCTGCACGGCCACGTGGCCGAGCTGCACGACTGGCTGACCCGCACGGAGGGCAGCTTCGAGCAGGCTGTCAAGGGCGTGCGGCGGGCGCGGCAGGCCGGCGCGTCGATCATCGTCAACACGGTCGTCACGCGGCCGGGCTATCGGCACCTGGGCGAGATGGCGGCGCTCCTGTTCGGCGCGCTGGGCGCCTCGGGCTGGCGCCTCATCTGGCCGCGTCCCGAGGGCGAGCTGGCCGGCGGCCCCGCCGGCCTCACCCCCGAGCCCACGCTGGTGGCGCCGCACGTGGCGCGCGCCCGCGCCATCGCCGAGCGCGCCGGCAAGCGCCTGTGGCTCGAGCTGCCGGAGGCCGCGCTGGCCCCGGCGGCCTCTCCGGGCCCCGCACCCGAACCGGCCGAGGAGTCCTCCGATGTCCGTGTCGCCTGAGACGAGCGCCCCGCGCCCCGGACCGCGCGCGGTCATCGACGAGGAGATGCAGGCCGAGCTGGCCCGCGCCCTCGAGGTCAAGGACCTGACCAAGGAGGCCGCCGTCAAGCACGCGCGGCACTGGGTCCGCCTGACGCGCCTGTGCAACCAGCGCTGCATCTTCTGCCTCGACTCGTGGAACCACAACGGGACCTACGTCGATACGCAGCAGCTGATGCAGTACATCGATCTGGGCAAGGCGCTGGGCCGCGAGCGGCTCATCCTGTCGGGCGGCGAGCCGACCATCCACCCGGACTACGTCAAGCTGCTCAAGCACGGCAAGAAGGCCGGCTACGACTGGATCCAGACCGTCACCAACGGGATGATGTTCGCCTACCCCGAGTTCGCGCGCCGCTGCATCCAGGCGGGGCTGAACGAGGTGACCATCTCGATCCACGGCCACACGCCCAAGCTGCAGGACCGCCTGGTCGGCGTCCCCGGCGCCTTCGACAAGGCCATCGAGGGCATCAAGAACATCCAGGCCCTGTCGGGCGGGCGGACGGTCGTCAACATCGACGTCGTCATCAACAAGCAGAACGTGCCGCACCTGCGCGAGATCATCGATCTGTTCCGCGGGATGGGCATCCACGAGTTCGATCTGCTGTACATCGTCCCCTTCGGGCGCGGGTTCTCCGAGTACCGGTCGCAGCTGTACTTCGACCTGGGCGAGCACTACGACGATCTCCAGCGGGCGTTCGAGGTCTCGAAGGAGCCGGGGGTCTACATCTGGACCAACCGGCTGCCGGTCGAATACCTCGAGGGCTACGAGCACCTCATCCAGGACCCGCACAAGCTGCACAGCGAGGTCCAGGGCGGGTTGCACAACTTCCAGGGCTACCTGGAGATGGGCACGCCGCCGGACTGTCACGGCGAGCGGTGCGGCCACTGCTTCCTGAAGGGCCTGTGCCACGATCAGATGTTCGAGTACCGGCAGCGGCTCGAGGCGCGGGCGTTCGACCGGGTGCGGGTCGATCTCGACGTGCCGGTGCCCAGCACGCGGGCGGCCATCGCCCTGGACACGCAGCGCCCGCGCGTCGTGCACGTGCAGGGGGCCGACGCCGCGGCGATTCGCGAGTGGATCGAGGGGCATCCGTACCGTGACGAGGCGTACGCGCCCGAGCTGGTGGCCGAGCCGCGCGACGAGGCGACCAGCGCCGAGCTGATGGACGACGCGGGCCTGGCGCGGGTGGTCGCCAACACGCCGGCGGCGCTCGAGCGCTTGCTGGCCGCGGCGCCCGAGGGCCGGGGGCCGGCGGTCGAGGCGCGGCTGACCGCCGAGACGGCGCGCTGGCTGCAGGACAACGAGCCCCTGGCGCGCCCCTGGATCGAGGCCGACCGCCTGGTCGGGCACCTGCCGAACTTCGAGTACGTCTCGGGCGTGCGCGACAACGGCGTCGGCGGCGACGAGCTGCGCGCCCTGGCGGCGATGGGGCTGCGGCTGATGAACGTCGCGCCGTGCATCGGCGGGGCCAAGGCCGAGCCCGGCGCCCACCACGCCCTGTCGCGCGACATGCTGGACGACAAGGGGCGGCTGTCGGTCACCCCGTACGTGCAGCGCTACATCGAGGGCGAGTACTACAAGAAGAGCCTGCGCTGCCGCGGCTGCGCGCTGACCGAGACGTGCCGCGGGATGCACATCAACTTCCTGCGCGCCCACGGGTTCGCCCAGCTCCAGCCGGTCGGGTGACCGCGGATGGCGAACATCGGCTACATCCAGGTCGTCCGGCACTGCAACCACTTCTGCGGGTTCTGCTCGAACCCCACCACGCCCTACGTCCACACCTTCGAGACGATGAAGGTGCTGGTCGACGACTTCGTCCGGCGCGGCTACTTCGGCGTCATCCTGACCGGCGGCGAGCCGACCCTGCACCCCGAGCTGCCGCGCATCGCCGGCTACGCGCGCGACCAGGGGCTGCACGTGCGCATGATCACCAACGGGTGGCGGCTGGCGGACCCCGACTTCGCCCGCGAGCTGGCCGAGGCGGGCCTGCAGCACGTGCACGTGTCGGTCTACTCGGTGCGACCCGAGGTCGAGGCGCAGCTGCGAGGGCTGCCGAAGACGCTCGACAAGGCCTTCGCGGCCGTCGACAACGCCTACCGCTTCGGGCTGACCGTCGACGTCAACTGCGTCATCAATAGGCTCAACGCCGACCACCTCGACGAGAACATCCGCTACTGGATGACCCACCACCCGCAGGTCCGCCACTTCGTGTGGAACAACCTGGACCCGTCGATGGGGCGCGCCGAGGTCAACCAGGACCAGTACACGCCGCGGCTGGCCGACTTCGAGGCGTCGCTGTATCGCGCGCTGCGCCTGCTGCACGGGTCGGGGCGCACCTTCCGCGTCGAGCGCGTGCCGCTGTGTTACATGGCCGAGTTCGCCTGGGCCAGCACCGAGACGCGCAAGATCGTCAAGGGCGAAGAGCGCATCGTGCACTTCCTGGACGCCAAGCAGACGGTGCGCCAGACCGACTGGGGGCACCACTACGACAGCGCCTGCGACGTGTGCTCGGTGCGCGGCATCTGCGGCGGCCTGTACGACAAGGGCGGGGCCTACGACCCGGCCGAGCTGGCGCCGCTGTTCGTGTCGCCCGACGCCATCGTCGAGCACATCATCACCGACCCGAGCGACCCCAGCTATCGGCTGCGGACGCTGGCCGAGTGGAAGGCCGACTTCGAGGCGCGGCGGCAGGCGCAGGTGAAGGCCGCCGCCGAGGCCGAGGCGCGGCGCAGCGTCGCGGGGCTGTCGGTCGGGGTCGTGACCGAGGAGGGGCAGCGCCTGTTCGAGAAGAAGCGGAAGGCCGAGGCCAAGATGGCGGCGCGGCTGGGCGTCGCGCAGGAGCGCCAGGATCGGCCGGACGCGGCGGGCGAGGGGGCGCCGTGAGCGCGCTGGGGGCCGGGCTGCTGATGCCCGACGGCGGCGGAGACGGGGCGACGCGCCGGCTGGTCTTGCGCCTGGTCAAGAAGCTGGCTCGGGATCTGATGACGCTGCCGCCCGCGGCGGTGCCGGCCGAGCTGGGCGGGGCCTTCGCCCAGGCGGCGCAGCTGGTGCGGCGGCTGGGCGAGGCGAACGCGCGCGGGCTGTTCGCGGTGCTGCGGCGGCCGCAGGTGCACGTGCTGCTGACGTGCGCGTGGCGGGCCATCGAGGACGGCGACGTGCTCGACGCGCGGGCGCGGACGACGGCGCTGCTGGTGCAGCTGGGGTTCGAACTGGCGCTGGAGGGGGCGCTGCCCGAGGGCGCGGCGCTGCGGGTGCCCGTGCCGGCGCCCGACGGGGTGCTGCGGTCGCCGAGCCGGCGGCTCGAGGTGGCGCTGCCCCGGCACGCGGGCCTGCGCTTCGAAAACGGCTTCGTCACGCTGGTGGGGCCCGGGACGCGGGTGCCGCTGGCGGGGCCGCCCAGCGAGCGGTTCCCCGAGGTGGCCCCCGGCGCGGTGTTGGCGCTGGTGGACAACAACCCGATCAGCGACTTCGAGGCGCACCCGGACAAGCAGGGCAACGCGCTGTCGCTGGGTGACGCGCCGGCGTCGGCCTGGACGGCGTCCATCGCCGAGGGGCTGGCCCTGGTGGGGCGGTGGCTGCCCGATCTGCGCGAGGAGATGGGGCTCGTCCTGCAGCAGCTGGTCCCGGTCGGCACCGACGACGAGAAGCACCTGTCGGCCAGCTACCGAGAGGCCATCGGCACCGTCTACCTGACGCTGCACCCGCGCCTGATGACCATGACCGAGGCGCTGATCCACGAGTATCAGCACAACAAGGTCAACATGCTGTTCCACGTGGACCCGGTGCTGCACAACGCCTACTGGCCGCTGTACACGTCGCCGGTGCGGCCGGACCCGCGGCCGCTGCATGGGGTGCTGCTGGCGGCGCACGCGTTCCTCCCTGTGGCCGAGCTGTATCGGCGCATGATGGAGGCGGGCGTCCCCGAGGCGACGCGGCCCGATTTCGTGGCGCGGGCGCGCCAGATCGTGCAGAAGAACGCGAGCGCGATGGCGACGCTCGAGGCGCACGCCGAGCCGACCGACGCCGGCCGCGTGCTGCTGGCCGAGATGACCGAGATGAACCGGAGGCACCTCGCGTGGATGCCCTGACGCGCGCCCCTCACGTGCTCGTGGCCGCCCTGATGGCAGGGCTGGCGCTGGCGGCTTGCTTCGAAGGCGGTCCGCTGGGGGCGGGCGCCCCCGATGGCCTCGACGAGGTCGCCGACACGGCCGGGCCGGCCGACGTGGTGGACCCGATGCCCGACGTGGTCACGGTGCCGGACACGAGCAAGGAGCCGGATCCGGGGACGCCGGACGCGGCGCCCGAGCTGCCCGAGGGGCCGCCGTGCTTGAGCGACTTCGACTGCCAGGCGGTCGAGGTGGCGAACCTGTGCCTGGGGCCGGTCAAGTGCGTCGACTACGTGTGCCGGCAGGACGGCAGCGCGCCGGTGACGTGCGAGGCGCCCGACGACGCGTGCCTCGAGGCGGTGTGCGATCCGGAGACGGGCGGGTGCGTCGAGGAGCCGGTGTGCGTGTGCAAGCCGCTGGCGGCGACGCTGAAGTGCGGGCAGCTGGTCAAGCTGTCGACGGCCGACGCCGGGGCGACGGCGTCGATGACGGGGTACGCCTGCGGGCCCGAGTCCAAGCAGACCGGCGAGCACACGTGGCTGTTCGAGGCCAAGGCCGACGGGCCGGTGAAGGTCACGGCCAAGGCCAGCAAGCTCAGCGGCATCTATGTCCTGGGGTGGGACGGGGAGAACTGCCAGCGTGACGAGTGCGTCGGGGGCGGGGAGGGCGCGGTGGCGTTCGCGGCCCAGGCCGGCAAGACGTATGCCGTCGTGGTCGAGCACCCGGTGGGCGCGCCGGTGGCGCTGCAGGTGCAGCTGCAGTGCAACATCGGTTACGAGCTGGACTGCACCGACGGCGTCGACGACGACGGCGACGGGCTGACCGACTGTGACGACGTGGACGACTGCGGCGGGCTGTCGGGGTGCGCGCCGCCGTTCGAGTCCGTGTGCGACGACGAGATCGACGACGACGGGGACGGGCTGACCGACTGCGCCGACGACGACTGCGACGCGTCGCCGGACTGCAAGCAGACCTGCAAGGTCTGGTCGACGCCCATGTTCACCTGCAGCCTCAAGACCTACGCGTGGGCGGTCAAGAGCGACTCCTTGGCGACCGCGACCGACTACGCGTGCCCGAGCGGCCCGACGGTGGCCGCCGGCCGGGAAGAGGGCTTCACGTTCAAGGACGGCATGGCGGCTCCGGGGACGCTGGTCAACGTGCAGCTGACCGGGGCGGGCCCATTGTCGCTGTACGTCCTGAAGAACCAGGCTGGCGGGACCGGCGAGTGCAACCCCAAGCACTGCGCCGCCGGCGGGACCAAGTCGGCGAACTTCGTCTACAACCCGGGCGAGACCTACTACTTCGTCGTCGAGGCGGCCAGCGGGCTGGCGCTGCCGGCGGACTACACGCTCAACTGGAGCTGCCTGGAGCCCTGACGGGCGCGCCGCTCACTCCTTGGGAACGCACACGCCGCCGCTGCAGTCGTCGGTGCACCACCACTCGCCGGTCTCGCTGTCGCAGCCGCAGGTCGATGGCGCGCAGCCCTGCTCGGTGTCACACCAGCTGCCCTCGGGGCACCCCTTGTCGACGCACCCGGACGGGTCGTGGGCGGGGTCGCACAGGTTGGTCTCGGGGTCCGGGACGCAAACGCCGCCGCCACAGTCGGTCAAGCACGTCCACCCGCCGGTGCTTGCGTCGCAGCCACAGGACGACGGCGCGCAGCCCTGCGTCGTGTCGCACAGGTAGCCCTTCTTGCAGCCGGTCTGCAGGCACCCGGCCGGGTTCATCGACGGGTCGCAGGCGCTGGCCGTGTCCGGGACGCACACGCCGCCGCCGCAGTCCTTGTTGCACATCCAGGCGCCGGACTCGGCGTCGCAGCTGCACTGCGACGGCGCGCAGCCGGCTTCAGTGTCGCAGGTCTCGCCCTTGGCGCAGCCGGTGACCTTACACCCGACCGGGTTCGGCCCTTCGCAGGCGCCGCCGCCCTCGGGGACGCACACACCGCCGCCACAGTCCTCGGTGCAGATCCAGGCGCCGGCCTCGGCGTCGCAGCTGCACTGCGACGGCGCACACCCGGCCTCGGTGTCGCAGGTCTCGCCCTTGGCGCAGCCGGTGACCTTGCACCCGACCGGGCTCGGCCCTTCGCAGGCGCCGCCGCCCTCGGGGACGCACACGCCGCCGCCGCAGTCCTTGTTGCACAGCCAGGCGCCGGACTCGGCGTCGCAGCTGCACTGCGACGGCGCGCAGCCGGCCGCCGTGTCGCACACGTAGCCGTCGTCGCAGCCGGTGACCTTGCAGCCCACCGGGTTGGGAGCGTCGCAGCCAGAGCCCGTGTCGGGGACGCAGACCCCGCCGCTGCAGTCGGGCGTGCAGACCCAGGTGCCCGTCGCCTCGTCGCACAGGCACCCGCTCGACAGGCAGCTGGACACGGGCTCGCACACCCAGCCCGCCTCGCAGCCACCCGGCGAGCAGCCCTGCGGGTTCGGCCCCTCGCACGCGACCGGCTGCTCCTCGGGCACGCAGGTGCCGCCGCCGCAGTCCTCGGTGCAGATCCAGCCGCCCGTGTCTTCGTCGCAGGTGCACTGCGACGGCAGACACCCCAGCAGCTCGCAGGCCTGGCCCTCGGGGCAGCCGGTGTGCTTGCAGCCCGCGGGGTTCGGGCCTTCGCAGCCGATCGGGCCGGCGTCCGCCTGGGTCGCGTCGTCCGTCGTCGCGTCGGCCGTCGTCGCGTCGGCCTCGTCGACGTCGTCGGAGGGCGAGGTCTCGGGGATCGAGCCGTCGGGCCCGTCCGCGTCGGCCTGCACGTCCGGCCCGGCCGCGTCCGACGCGACGTCCAGCTGCGCCTTCGCGTCCTCGGCCGACACCGCCGGATCCCCTTCGCAGCCCGTCGCGCCGGCCGCCAGCACCAGCGCCAGCGCCACCATCACGACTCCGCACCGTCCGGTCACGCCTCGGATCCCACGCATCGTCCTCTCCTCGCGTCGATGCCGCCCTCCTTAGCAAAACGGCCCGCTCGCCGATAGGGCCGGCGCCCCGAACGCGCCTCACCTCCTGGCGCGGCCTTGCATCTCGCCGGGTTCTCCGCTTGGGTGGACCGCATGCACCCCGTCGCCGCGCTCGCCGCGCTCGCCGCCCTGTGGCCGATCTCCAACCCGCCGCCGGCCGATCCGCCCCCGGCCCCCGCGCCGGCGGCCGACCCCGTCCCGCCGGGGCTGCGCTGCCTGGTCGCGGCCTACCCGGACCACCTGTGCGGCGCGACGCCCACCGAGCTGGTCTGGTGCGACGGCACCCGCATGGCGTGGGACGATGGCCGCGACAAGGCCGACCACGCGGCCCGCCTCGCCGACGCCGACCTCGAGGAGCAGCTCTCGCAGCCCTATACCCGAGGCGTCTGGACACCCCCGCCGGCCGTCGACGCCGACCCCGGGCGCCTGCGCCACGAGCCGTTCTTCCACAAGATGTACGGCGCCACGGCCGCGCAGGTGCGACGCCAGACGGCCCCCGTCCGCTGGCTCGACGGCGCCGCGGTCCGCGTGACGACCGTCAACCGGGTGCACGAGCGCCTGCAGGCCGTCTCGGACGAGCTCGCTGGCCTCCCCGCGGCGCTGCGGCAGAAGGTCGCCAAGACCGCCGGCACCTTCAACTGGCGCCGCATCCACGGCACGGCGCGGCTGAGCACCCACGCCTTCGCCATCGCCATCGACGTCGGCGTGCCGCTGTCGGACTACTGGCGCTGGGTGAAGCCGGACGCCGAGGGCCGGCTGCCCTACCGCAACCGCATCCCCGACGAGGTCGTGGCCGTGTTCGAGCGCCACGGTTTCATCTGGGGCGGCAAGTGGTACCACTTCGACACGATGCACTTCGAGTACCGGCCGGAGCTGCTCGGCTGCACGCCCCCCAGCCTGCCGCCGCGTCCCTGAGCGCGGCGCGGCGCGGCCGCCGGCGCCGACCGGGGCTGGTTGCATCGCCAGTTACACGTAGGTTACAGTCCCCACGGAATCGGTTACCGGGGGGGCACGGATGCAGGCGATCCTGGAGCAGGCCCAGGTGTTGCCGCGAAGACACATCGCGGCGCGGATCGATCCGCCGGAAGGAGGCGGGGCGCTGGTGACCACGATGGTGGCGCCGGCGGGTTACGGCAAGACGACGCTGCTCCGCTCGCTGGCGGCGCGCAACGGCGGGCTCCCGAGCGCGCTGTTCATCGCGCTGGGGCAGTGCGAGAACCACGTCGGGCTGTTCCTCGACGCGCTCATCGCCGCCCTGCAGGAGACGCTGCCCAGGGCCGACGCCCGCTCGCTGCTGGCGTTCAAGAAGACCGTCCCGGCCGAGGAGTACGGGCTGCGGCTGCCCTACGTGCTGTCGCGCGTGGTGGAGCGCGCGGTCGACGGCGCGGGCTCCGACAACCTCGTGCTGTTGCTCGACGACGTGCAGCTGCTGCGCCCCGGCGAGCCGCTGGCCGAGCTGCTTGCGGCGCTGCTGCGCGAGCCGTCGCTGCCCATCCGCTACGTGCTGGCGTCGCGCCAGAGCATCCCCTTCGACCTCAGCGTGCACCGCCAGGCGGGCACGCTGGTCGAGCTGACCAGCCAGGAGCTCGAGTTCACGCCGGGCGAGGTCCAGGAGCTGCTGGCCGCGCACGTGGGGCGCGACATCTCGCCGGCCATCGCCGAGCGCGTCTGGGCGCGGACCCACGGCTGGGCGGGCGGCCTCGGGCTGCTGCTGATGCTGGCGCGTGACACGTCGCCGGAGGAGCTGGCGCAGTTTCTGGACGGGCTGTCGGGCAGCGAGGGCCCGCTCGTCGACTTCGTCGTGCAGCGGCTGCTTCAAGAGCAGCGGCCCCAGGTCCAGTACTTCATGAAGGTCGTGTCCGTCCTCGAGCGCGTCGACCACGAGGTCGTGACGGCGCTGTTCGCGTCGCAGACGCAGGGGCACCGCGGCTCGGTGGAGGGGCGCCGGGCCTTCATCCAGCTGCCCGAGCGCGAGCTGGCGACCTACCTGAGGATGCTCGAGGAGTCGCAGATCCTGGTCCAGTCGGCCGGGCACCCGCAGCAGCTGCGGTTCAACCCGCTGGTCGGCGCCGCCCTGCGCGGCGTGCTCGCCCGTGAGGACGTCGTCGTCTATCGCGAGGCGCATCGACGGGCCGCGCAGTGGCACCTGGACAAGGGCGGCGAGATCGGCCCCGCGGCGCTCGACCACCTGGTCGAGGCCGAGGACTACGAACGGCTGATGGAGGTGCTCGAGCACGAGGCCGAGCGCTTCTTCACGGCCGGCTACCACCGGCACCTGTCCCAGTGGCTCATCAAGCTCGAGGCGCGCTACGCGACGCTGCCGCTGTGGGCCAGCTACTACCTGGGCCGCGTCTACTCGATGCTGGGCGAGTGGGACAAGGCGCGCGGCTATCTGGACCGCTGCAAGCGCGCCCTGAGCGAGCGCGAGCGCGAGGGAGACCTGTGGCGCTGGCACCCGCGGCTGTGTCTCGGCTACGCGAGCATGTACTGGCGCCGCGGCATGCAGAACGACGCCAGCACCTACTGCCGCCGCGGCCTGGACTACCTCCGGCAGCTCGAGCGGCGCGGCGCCATCGCCGACGAGCAGCGGGTCGAGACGGTGGGCCTGCAGCTGGCGCTGCTGAACCTGCTGGGGACGCTCAAGCTCGAGGCGGGCGCCTACGACAAGGCGGCCGAGGTCTTCAGCGAGTCGCTGGCGCTGGCGCGCGAGGCGGGGCTGTCGGTCGAGGCGGCCACGGCCCTGAAGAACCTGGGCGTCATCGCCACGCGGCGCGGCGACGTCGCGGCTGGCACGCGCCACTACGAAGAGGCGATGGGACGCATCCAGCGCGACCAGGACGTCGAGCTGTACGGCATGCTGGCGTTCCAGCTGGGCTTCAACCATCTGATCCTGGGCCGCTACGACGAGGCGCGGCAGCTGCTCGAGGAGGCGCTGGCCATCCGCCTCGACACGGGGCACCCGGGCAGCATCACGCAGACCCTGACCGCCCTCGGGCAGCTGCACGCCGCGGCCGGGCAGCCGGAGCTGGCCGATCGCGCCTATCGCCGCGCCGTGCGCATGCTCGAGTCGGTCGGCAATCTGAAGATGCGCGCCGAGACCCTGGACCGCTACGCGGCCTTCCTGGCCAGCGCCGGCAAGATCCACGAGTCCCAGTCCATGTACGACCGCGCCGAGGGACTCATCGGCGGGTTGCTGCGGTCGGACGCGTCGCTGGTGGCGCTGCATCGCGAGAGCGCGATGGAGCTGATGCTGGCCCGCGGTCGCCCCGAGGACGCGCTCGCGAACCTGAGCGGGGCCATCGAACGCTACGAGAAGCTGGGCGAGCGCTACCACGTCTCGCGGCTGTACTGGCGCGCGGCGGGCATCCACCATCGCCTGTTCCTCGAGGAGCGGCGCGGCACCCCGGAGTCGGTCGTGTCGTACCTGGAGCTGGCCTGCGCCGAGGCCAACCGCCAGGGCTGGTGCTTCGGCCTCGAGCGGCGCTTCCGCGAGCTCATCCTGGTCGGCCGCGCCCTGGGGCACCCGGAGGCCATGCGCTACTGCCAGCGCATGCTCGAGCGCATCGACGCGGAGGCCGCGCAAGACGACCCCATCGCCTGTCTGCCGGACGCCGCGGCCCAGCGCTACAACCGCTTCCAGCAGCGCTTCGAGCGCGACGACGAGTACGTCGTCACGACCCGTGACGGGCGCTCCGGCGCGAGCGACAAGCGTCTGGACGAGATCCTGACCGGGCGCGGCGCCCACTCGCTCATCGTGCTGGCCGACCGACAGGAGATGGTCAACTACGGTCAGGCCGTCGCGCTGGGCCAAAAGCGCGTCATCCTGCCGCTGCTCGTCCACTTCCTGACCCACCCGGACCGCACGTTCACGATGAACGAGCTGGCGACGGAGGTGTGGGGGGTCGAGGACGAGTCGGAGACGCTCAAGACCAAGGTGAAGGTCGCGATCTCGCGGCTGCGGACGCTGCTCGGCAAGGGGCGCGAGTACGTGCAGACCGGGCGGCGGCAGGACGGCGAGCGGGGTTCCCTGGTCACCTACGGCCTCGCCCCCAACGTCGAGTACTACCTGTTCGAGCCGGCGCGCCGCGAATAGCGCGATCGCCCCGAAACGCCCAGGCGTCGCGAGGCCGTCGACGCGCGGCTGGTTGTCTCACCGGGCCGGGATCGCTATAAGGGCGGCTTCCTGGGAGAGGGGACGACACGATGCGTGGGACAATGGCGCGTTGGGCATGGGCCTTGGCGGCGGCTGGCTTGATCTTCGCCGGCTGCTCGGACGACGCGACGTCGGGCGGCGGCGGCAAGGTCGACTTCGACGCCGGCCCGGACGGCGGCGGCTTACCGACCAAGGACGCGGCGCTCGACAGCGGCTCCGACGCTCCGGGCGGCGGTGACGCGGCGACCACGGACCCCGAGCTGCCCGAGTGGTTCGGCCAGCCGTGCGACGAGAACGCGGACTGCGAGGGCGGCTGGTGCGTGCAGGGCCAGAGCGGCTACGTGTGCACCAAGACCTGCACCGAGAGCTGCCCGGACGGCTACCTATGCAAGGGCGTGACGTCGCTCGGACCCGACGTCGTGTTCGTGTGCCTGCCGGACGTCCAGCGGCTGTGCGAGTCGTGCGTGGACGACCAGCAGTGCCCGCTGGGCGGGACCTGCCGGGCGTTCTCCGACGGGCAGTACTGCGTCAGCGTCTGCGACGGGGGCGCCGAGTGTCCGGTCGGCTATTCGTGCCAGGACGTCGGCCCCGAGCCGGGCGGCGAGGGCGCGCGCATGCGGTGCGTGCCCGACAGCGGCTCGTGCAGCTGCGGGGCGGGCGAGGCCGGCAAGGTGCGCAGCTGCCAGGTGACGAACGCGGCCGGGACGTGCCTGGGCCTGCAGACGTGCGGCGGGGCCGAGGGGTGGACCGCGTGCTCGGCCCAGACGCCCCAGGCCGAGGCCTGCGACGGCGTGGACAACGACTGCGACGGGATCATCGACAACGGGCTGCCGACGGGGCTCGCCTGCGAGAACGTCGTCTCGGGCGTCGGCACGTGCGCGGGCACGCAGGTCTGCGCGGGTGAGGACGGCTGGGTGTGCAACGCGCCGCAGCCGTCGCAGGAGGTCTGCGACTACAAGGACAACGACTGCGACGGGCAGACCGACGAGGGGTTCACCGACGCCAGCGGCAACTACACGAGCGACGCCCACTGCGGGGCGTGCAACGTGTCGTGCGCGGGCGCCGTCGCCAACGGCAGCGCGCTGTGCTCGACCGCCAAGAGCCCGCCGCAGTGCGTGGTGGCGGCGTGCGACCCGGGCTTCCTCAAGCTGAACGACTATCAGTGCGTCGCCGGGGTCAGCACCGTCTGCCAGGCCTGCTCGAGCGACGCGAACTGCCTGTTCGAGGGCTCCAAGTGCCTCGCGCTGGCCGACGGCAAGTTCTGCACGCAGCCCTGCGGGTCGGTCGACGACTGTCCCGGCGGCTACGACTGCGAGGCCGTCGCCGGGGCGGCGTCCAAGCAGTGCGTCCCCTCGACCGGGTCGTGCAGCTGCGACGGCACCAACCTGACGCTGCAGCGCGGGTGCTCGAAGACCTTCCAGGGCTCGGCGACCAAGCCGGCCTACACCTGCGCCGGCGTCGAGAAGTGCACGCCGGGCGGCTGGGCGAGCTGCGAGCTGCCCGCCGACGTCTGCGACGGCCTCGACAACGACTGCGACGGCGTCATCGACAACGGCTACCTGAACCCGGTCACCGGCAAGTACACGAGCGACGCCCACTGCGGCGTCTGCGGCAACGACTGCGGCAACCTGGCCTTCGCCAACGCGGTCGGCCAGTGCGACACCGCGCCGGCCGTCCCCGGCTGCGTGATGGCGTGCAAGGCCGGCTTCTTCGACGTCAACGACAACCCCAACGACGGCTGCGAGTGCCAGGTGACGTCGGCGACGGACTTCCCGGGCGGCGCCGACACCAACTGCGACGGCGTCGACGGCGAGGTCGACAACGGCGTGTTCGTGTCCAAGGCGGGCGACGACGGCGCGCCCGGCACGGTCGACATGCCGATGCGCACCATCCAGGCGGCGCTCGGGCGCGCGGCGGCCACGGGCAAGCGGGACGTGTACGTGGCGACGGGTGTGTACGTCGAGTCGGTGTCGCTGCAGGAGGGCATCGGGCTGTACGGCGGCTACAGCGCCGAGTTCGACCAGCGCGACGCGGCCGTGTACGAGACCGCCATCATCGGGCTGACGCCGACCGACGCGCTGCGTGGCGCGGTCAACGGCGTCTCGGTGGGGACGGGCGCCAAGAAGACGGTCCTCGACGGGTTCACGGTCTTCGGCGCGAACAACCCCGAGCCGGGCGGGTCGAGCTACGCCGTGTACCTGCGCAACGTCGGCCCGAACCTGGTGGTTGCCGACAACTACGTGGTCGCTGGCGACGGCGGGCACGGCGCCAACGGCGACGTGGGGTCCAACGGGGCCAACGGCCAGCCGGGCGCGCCGGGCGTGGCCGCGCAGAACACGTCCGGGACCAGCTGCACCACCAGCCACCACGCCGCGGGCGGGGCGGGCGGGGCGCAGACCTGTGGCGGCGTCAGCACGGCGGGCGGCGTCGGCGGAACCCGGGTGTGCCCGAACGTCGCTGGCATCGCCGAAGCCGACTTCAGCGCGGCGACCCAGACCCCGACGGCCACCGAGCACGGCAAGGCCGGCTCGAACAACGACGCCTCGCAGGGCGCTGGCGGCGAGGCCGGCTGGCACAACCGCGTCCGCAACTCGTGCGCGACCTGCTCGTCGCCCAGCAAGCACACCACCGACGGCGCCCACGGGACCGCGGGGCGGCCCGGCCAGGACGGCGTCGGCGCGACGGCCTGCACCAACACCCAGGGCTACATCCTCAACGGCCACTGGAACTCGTACGCCGGCGGCGACGGCAAGGCCGGGACCGCGGGCGGCGGCGGCGGCGGCGGCGGCGCGGGCGGCGGCGTGGACCTCCCCAGCGGCTGCACGAGCAACAACAAGGCGGTCGGCGGATCGGGCGGCGGCGGCGGGTCGGGCGCCTGCGGCGCGTCGGGCGGCAAGGGCGGCACCGGCGGCGGGGGCAGCTTCGGCGTCTTCATGACCTTCGCGACGCCCCCGGCGACCCTGCCGCTGGTCTACGGCAACGTGATCGTGCGTGGCCGCGGCGGCGACGGCGGCGACGGCGGGGCGGGCGGCCTCGGCGGCTTCGGCGGCGCCGGCGGCGAAGGCGGCAGCAACAGCCAGGGCCCCGGCTCGCCGTGGGTCAGCATCTGCGGCAACTTCGGCGGCTGGGGCGGCAACGGCGGCAACGGCGGGCACGGCGCCGGCGGCGCGGGCGGCTGCGGCGGCGTCAGCTACGGCTTCTTCGTCGCCAACGCCGGGGCCAACCCGAACGTCGCGACCCTGCTGGACAACGAGTATCCGACCAGCGGCAAGGCGGGCTCGGGAGGCGTCGGCGGCTCCAGCTACGGCGCGCCGGGTCCGGTGGGTGCCACGGGCGCGCACGCGACCAAGAACTTCTGAGCGCGGCGGCGGGGCGGGCGGCCCGGGGGAGCCCGGCGCCCGCCCGGCGCGCGACAGGTCAGAAGCGGACCTCGGTGCGGGCGACGACGGCGGTGTGGGCCGCGGCCGCGGGGGGACCGTCGAGCGGCACGAAGAGCACCGGGAGGGCGTCGAGGCGGACGCCGAAGTGCGGCGAGATGAAGTAGCGCGCGCCGACGCAGGCGGTCAGCGCGAAGGACGGCGCCTCGACCAGCGAGCGCAGGCCGAAGCTGCCACCGCCAGCGCCGAGGCCGGCGACCACTTCGAACCCGTCGCCGACGGGGTGCGCGTAGGTGGCACCCAGGGTCGCCGCCACCGTGGTGAGGCCGCGGCTGTAGTTGGGCTCGGCCCGCAGGCCGTCGTCGAGGGAGTGCAGGCCGAGGATCGCCTGCAGGTGCAGCTCCCAGCGCTCGGTGGGCGCGTAGCCCAGCGAGATGAGCGCCGTGGCGCCCGTGTCGATGCGGTCGGCCGAGGCGCCCCCGACGAGCGCGACGCCGCCCCCCAGGCCGAGGCGCCAGCGGCGCGTGGTGTCGTCGGGCGTGAGGGCCATCAGGTCGGGCGGCGCGTAGAGCAGCGGCGGGGGCAGGAGGTCGGCCGGGCTGGGGGGCGACGGCAGCGGAGGCGGGCCGGGCTCGAGGGCGGGCGGGAGGCGCTTGGCGAGCCGGGCGGCCTCGGCGGCGTCGACGGCGGCGATGATCCGGGGGTCGGCGCCGGGGCTGGGGCGCCAGCCGGGCCAGGCGGCCAGGAGGGCGGCGAACGCGTCGCGGGCGTCGGCTGGGCGGTCGAGCAGGGCCAGGGCCTCGGCCCGCAGGAGCAGCGCCTCGCGGCGGAGGTCGCCCTCGGCGTCACCCAGGGCGGCGAGGGCCGCGTCGGCCTGCTCGAGGGTGCAGGCCGGCTGCGCCCGGCGGCGGCAGGCGGCGGCGCGATCGAGGAGATCGGCGGGATCGGCGGCGAAGGCCGGGGCGGGCAGGGCGAGGCCGGCGAGGCCGGCGAGGGCGGCGAGCCGACGGGAGCGGGTCATGGCGCCTCGACCTCGCCGACGAGGGTGAAGCGGCGCGCGTCGGCGCGGCTGTCGACCACGACGCCCAGGACCAGGGGCTCGCTGCGAGTCCCCGCGCCAGCGCGGGCGGCGAGGCACAGGACGCGCTGGGGGTCGTCTGGCGGCGGCGCGTCGGGATCGCAGGGGCCGAAGGCGAAGTTGACGATCTGCACCGAGGGCGTGCCGCTGACGGGCGGGCCAACGACGAAGAAGGGGCCCAGAGCGTCGGCGGGGGGCGCGAGGCGCACCTGGATGCGGCCGATGGCGCCGGGGAAGAGGGCGACCTGCTCGATGATGAGGTCGCCGGCCTCGCGGGTGGGCAGGGGCAGCTCGGCGTAGCCGTCGCAGGCGGCCGAGGTCAGGGCGGCGAGGGCCACCAGGGCGTGGCGGAGGCGGCCGGTCATGGGGCGCACCATTCGGCGGTGGCCTGGGCGCCTGCGGCGTGGGCCAGGCACGCGCTGTCGAAGGTCGGGGCGGCGTCGATGGCGCAGGCGGCGGTGGTCACGGCGTCCTCGCGGCACAGGTCCGTGGGCGGCGGGGCGCAAGCGGCGTCGGGATCGGGGCAGCCGGCGGTGTCGACCGGGCGGACGGCGTCGCCATCGCACGCGGGGGCCTCGCCCTCGCAGCAGGCGCCGAGGTGCGCCACCGGGACGGCGGCGCAGGCGGCAAAGCAGGCGTTGGGCCAGGTGGCGCCGTCGGCGCCGCAGACCGGGTCGTGCAGCAGGCTGCAACCGCACGTCGCCGGAGCGTCGAGGACGCAGCGGCCGCCCAGGCGCGTGTCAGCGGCCCGGCAGAGGGTGCCGTCCGGGCAGTCGGCGGCGCCCTCGCAGGCGGTGGCGCAGGGGCCCCACAGGCCGTCGGTGGCGCCGAGCTGGACGGCCAGGCAGGGCGCGCCGACGGTCACGGGCTGCGTGAAGGCGGGCAGCGAGACGCAGACCGGCGCCCCCTGGGGCGCGCAGCTGGAGGCGGGCGGCGGGGCGCAGGCGCACTTGAGGCAGGGGCCGGGCGCGGCCTCGGGGTCGTCGGGCAGGGGCTGCAGGACCAGGCCCCAGGCGCAGTCGAGGGTGCAGCCGTCGGGCGCGGCGCGGCAGGTGTCGGCGCACGAGCCGGGGTAGAGGAGGCGGGCGCCGGCGCAGCGCGCCACGCAGCGATTGCGGTAGGTGACGCCGTCGCTGCCGCAGACGGGGGCGAGATCGAGCGGGCAGGCGGCGCAGTCGGCTGGGGTCGCGGGCGAGGCCGGGGCGCAGTCGCAACCGGGGCAGCCGGTCTGGGGGCTGAGGGCGCGGAGGCCGAAGCAGGGGGCCTCGCAGCTGCTCAGGTTGGGGCAGGCGTCCTCGCAGGGCGCCTGCGCGGCGACGGGGACGTTCGCGCAGGCGGCGGCGCAGGCGCTGGGCCACGTCTGGCCGTCGGCGCCGCAGACCGGCGAGGCGTCGTCGCCGGAGCAGTCGCATCCCGGCAGGACGCAGGCGCCCCAGGGGCCCGCGCGGCGGCCGGGTTCGCAGAGCGTGGCGGCCTCGCAGGTGCAGGTCGGGCAGCCGTCCTCGTCGCGCGCCAGTTCGCCGTCGCAGCGGGCGGCCGGGCAGCCGCGATCGGCCAGGGTGGGGCAGGGCGGCGGGGCGTCCTCGCATCCGGCGACGCAGCGGACGGCGACCGAGTAGCCGGCGGCGCCCTCGCCGGGGCGGCGACCGACGACGACCAGGTGCTCGGCGCCGGCGTCGGTGGGGGTGCGCAGGTCGACCGTGACCTCGGCGCCTTCGCCCGAGCCGAGTTCGAACGCCGAACAGGCTGGGTAACCGCCCTGGAGATCACGCGGGCCGTAGGCCATGGCCAGCGCCTGGGTGCCAGGGATCTGGACCGAGGCGCGCACCGTCGCGCCGGCGGGGACCCAGACGGCGTGCGCGGCCAGCTGCCCCGCGGCGAGCTGCCCGTTGGCGCGCTCGAGGCCGCCGAAGGCCGACAGGCTGGGGCCGAACGCCAGCGCGGCGGCGCCGCCCGGGGCCAGGATCGGGCAGGCCAGCCCGGCCTCCTCGCGCGCCTGGCAGGCGGCCATGGCGAGGGCGGCGGCGATGGTGACCAGGCGCCACAGGCCCGGCGTGCGCCCGCGCATCAGCCTCCGAACTCGTTCTGGAGGCGCCGGGTCAGCCCTTCCTCGATCTTGCCCTTGAAGGCGCGCGCCAGCAGGCCCAGATCGATGGCGACGACCACGTCGCTGTCGGTCACGGTGAACTCGCCCTTGAAGCCCGGCCCCTTGGCGTTCGCGCGCGTGCCGTCGGCGCTCCAGTCGATCTCCTTGAAGATCTCGGGGCGCTTGGCGGCGAAGTCGTCGAGCAGCGCCTTGGTGCGGGCCGACGCGTCCTGGCGGTTGGTGCCGTGCGGGTGTCGGATGTCGATGCTGGCCATGAGCAGCCCTCCGAAGCCGAAGGCGGGCGTCGCGCCCGAGGGAAGGGGTGGGGACGTGGCGGACGACATAGCAGCCCGCCGCGCCAGTTGTAAACCGGTGCTTGTCAGCGGCCCGGAGGGCTGCGAGGCTCGGACGCCCCCGACCCCCTCCCGGAGGCCCGATGCTTCGCCTCACCGTGCTCTGGACCGTCTTGACGCTCGGCGTCGCGGCGCCCGCGTCGTGGGCGCGCGCCGAGGCGCCGCCCGCGCCGGCTCGCGGCCTCACGGCCATGGTCGCCAGCGCCCATCCCCTCGCCACGGCGGCCGGCCAACGGATGCTGGCGCGCGGCGGCAACGTGGTCGACGCGGCGGTGGCGGTCAGCCTGGCGCTGTCGGTGGTCGAGCCCTGGTCGTCGGGCGTCGGCGGCGGCGCCTTCATGGTCCTGCACCTCGATGGCGCGACGACGACCTGGGACATGCGCGAGACGGCGCCGGCCGCCGCCACCCGGGACATGTTCGTGCGCGACGGCCAGGTCGTCGCCGGCGAGAGCACGACCAGCCCGCGGGCGGCGGCGATCCCCGGGCTGGTCCGCGGCCTCGCCGCCGTGCACGCCCGTCATGGCAAGCTGCCCTTCGCCGACACGGTCGCCCCGGCCATCGCCTACGCCCGCGACGGCATCCCCGTGACGCGCAAGATGCACGCGGCGATCACGGCGTCGCGGGACGACCTGAACCCGGCGGCGAGGGCCATCTTCCTGACCCCGGCCGGGGCGCCGCGGCCCGTCGGCAGCCGGCTCGTGCAGGCCGATCTGGCGCGCACGCTCGAGGCCATCGCGCGGACGGGGGGCGAGGCGTTCTACACGGGCGAGGTCGCCGCCGAGCTGGTCCGCGCCGTCCGCGCCGAGGGCGGCCTCTGGACGACGGACGACCTGGCCGGCTATCGCGCGGTCGAGCGGGAGCCGGTGCGGGGCCGCTACCGAGGCCGGGAGATCGTCAGCATGGGGCCGCCCAGCTCGGGGGGGCTGCTGCTCGTACAGATGCTGGGCGTCCTCGAGCGCTTCGACATGGGGGCCTGGAGCCTGAACGCGCCGCGGCGCCTGCACGTCCTGGCCGAGGCCATGAAGCGCGCCTACGTCATGCGCGCTGGCGAGCTGGGTGACCCCGACCACGCGCAGGTCGACCGCGCCAGCTTCATCGGGCCCGAGGTCCTCGAGCGCCTGGCGAACGAGGTCCGGGCCGCGGACCGGGCCACGCCCGCCGAGGCGCTGTCCACCTTGCAGGTCCACCCGGATCAGAAGACCCACACCAGCCACTTCGGCGTGCTCACGGCCGCCGGGGACGCCGTGGCGATGACGCAGACCATCAACCTGACCTTCGGCTCGGGGCGCGTCGCCGGCGCCACCGGGGTCATGCTCAACAACGAGATGGACGACTTCTCGGCGCTGCCGGGCGCGCCGAACGCCTTCGGTCTGGTCGGGACCGAGGCCAACAGCGTGGCCCCGGGCAAGCGTCCGCTGTCCAGCATGACGCCCACGCTGGTGCTCGACGGCGCCCGCGCGGTCGGCGCCTTCGGCACGCCCGGCGGCTCTCGCATCATCACGACGACCCTGCAGACGCTGCTCAACGTGCTCGATCACGGCCTCGACGCGGCCGCCGCGCTCGCCGCCCCCCGCGTCCACCACCAGTGGTACCCCGACGAGATCCGCTACGAGCCCGGCGGCCTCGACGGCCCGACGCGCGCCGCCCTCGAGGCGCTCGGGCACACGCCCCGCGAGCGCGCGCCGATGGGCAACGCGATGGTGCTGTGGCGCGCCGCCGACGGCGTCCTGACCGGGGCGGCGGACCCGCGCGGCGAGGGCGCGGCGGGCGGCCTGTGAGCCGCGCCCGAACCGCTTGACGCCCCATCCCGCAGTGCAGACTCTACGACCGCTCAACGCCCATGGGAGCCCAGGATGCCCGCCAAGGACTACTACGCCATCCTCGGCCTGACCCGCGAGGCCAGCGCCGACGACATCAAGAAGGCGTACCGCAAGCTCGCGCTCAAGTACCACCCGGACCGCAACGCCGACGACAAGGAGGCCGAGGACCGCTTCAAGGAGGTCAACGAGGCCTACGCGGTGCTGTCGGACGCCGACAAGCGCAAGCAGTACGACATGTTCGGCGCCGAGGGCTTCGGCCAGCGGTACAGCCAGGAGGAGATCTTCCGGAACTTCGACTTCGGGCGGATCTTCGAGGAGTTCGGGATGGGCGGCGGGGGCGGCCGCTTCTTCGATCTCGGCAGCCTCTTCGGGCGCGGGGCCCAGGGCGGCGGGCGCCAGGGGGGCTTCAACCCGTTCGGCGGGCCGCAGACGCGCCCACCGACACCGGGTCACGACCTCGAGAGCGAGCTCGAGATCGGCTTCCACGAGGCCTTCCACGGCGGCGAGCGGACCTTCCATCTGGCGGGCCCCGACGGGCCCGAGGAGCTGAGCGTCAAGATCCCCAAGGGCGTCCGCACCGGGCAGAAGCTGCGCGTGCGCGGCAAGGGGCAGCCGGGCGGCTTCGGCGGGCCGCGCGGCGACCTGATGCTGCGCGTGAAGGTGGCGCCGCACCCGACCTTCCGGCTGCTCGAAGGCGACGACGTCGAGATGGACCTGCCCGTCGCGCTGACCACGGCCGTGCTGGGTGGCTCGGTCGAGGTGGCGACGCCCAGCGGCGCGCAGCACTCGGTCCGGGTGCCACCCGGGACGGGCAGCGGCAAGCGGATTCGCCTGCGGGGCGAGGGCTTCCCCAAGCGCCACGGCGGCGCGGGCGACCTGTACGCGCGCGTCCTGGTCGAGGTCCCGGCCGAGCTGACCGACGATCAGCGGGCCCACTTCGAAGCGCTCCGCGACACGGGCCTCTGACCCGGGCGCGGCACCCCCGGCGCTGACCGGGGCGGTTGCGCCGGCGTGCGCCCGGCGGGTAGATCAGGGGCCGCTCTGCGCGCCGATCGAGCGCGCGGCGGCGTCCCGACTCGCAGCCCGTGGGAAGCCCGTCGATGCCTCAGTGGGTCATCCTCCTCCTCGTCTTTCCGGCCGTTTGCGCGCTCATCGGTTGGATCACCAACGTCCTGGCCGTGAAGATGATCTTCCGGCCGCACGATCGGGTGCGCGTGCTGGGGGTGGCCTTCCAGGGCGTGCTGCCCAAGCACCAGCGGCACTTCGCGGCCGAGCTGGCCAAGGTCATCCACCGCGACTTCATCCAGACCGACGATCTGGTGCGCGTCCTCGAGGATCCCAAGGTCCAGGACGAGGTCGAGGTGCTCGCGCGCGAGCTGTGGACGCGCGTCGTCGAGGACCTCAAGGAGGCGCTCGAGCCGTCACGCCGGACGCTGCTGTCGCCGCCCTTCGTCGAGGCGTTGCTCGGCCAGATTACGCGCGAGGTGCGGCAGCTGACGCCGCGCCTGGTCGAAGAGCTGCGCGCCCGGTCGGCCGAGGCCTTCGATCTGCAGGCCTACGTCACGCAGAAGGTGGTCGACCTGGGGCCGCGTGGCCTCGAGCAGGTCATCTACGAGGTCTCGCGCCGCGAGCTGGTCTTCATCGAGTACTACGGCGGCATCTTCGGCGCCCTGCTCGGCCTCGTGCAGTGGGGCGTCCTGCAGGTCATCGGCGACTCGGCGCTGCCCATCGTCGGCGCGGCGGTCGGCACCGTCACCAACTGGCTGGCCATCCAGATGCTGTTCTACCCGCGCGAGGCGACGCGCTACCTCGGGCTCGTCGAGTACCAGGGCATGTTCCCCAAGCGCCAACAGGAGATCGCCGGCAACCTCGGCACCGTCGCCGCCCGCGACCTCATCCGCCCGGCGGAGATCTTCGACACCCTCTTCGATCGCGTGGTCCCCAACGCCGTCGCGCCCGAGCACCTCGCGCTCGCCGAGGCCACGGTCCGCGACAGGTGGCCCCCCGTGGCCCAGATGCTCGATCGCATGCTCACCGAGGACGAACGCGACGCCCTGCGCCAGCGCGCCCTCGAGCGCCTGCCGGCCTATCTGCCCGAGGCGCGCGCCGCCTTCGTCGACCTCGCGGCCCGCAACATCGAGGTCGAGGCCATGATCTCCGACAAGGTGCGCGGGCTCGACAAGTCGGCCTTCGAGGGCCTCCTGCGCGGCCTGTTCGAGCGCGAAGAGGTCTACCTCATCATCTACGGCGGCCTGCTCGGCGGCCTCATCGGCTTTCTGCAGCTGCTGATCGTCGACCTCGTGGCGTGAGCGCGGCGCGCGAACAATCGTCCTTGACACCCCAACGGGCATGACTACTATCGCGCGCACGCCAGCACGGCTCCGGGCCTCACGGCACGCGACGCGCACGGCCAGATAGCTCAGCAGGTAGAGCAGGGGACTGAAAATCCCCGTGTCGGCGGTTCGATTCCGTCTCTGGCCACCAAGGCCCCGACCCCACGGTCGGGGCCTTTCGCGTTTCTGGGGCAGCATGACGCCGCCGCGTCGCCGGTGGACCCCAGTCGTGGAGCCCACCGGCCGCGGCGGTCATGTCGGTTGGCCAGCGGCCACCGGCTACAGCCGCGCGAGCATCGCCTTGGCCTCGGCGTGGTCCGGGCTCTGCTTGAGCAGCCGGTTCAGGTACTGCTTGGCCTTGGTGACCTCGCCCAGCTCGCGCGAGGCCATCGCCAGGTTGAAGAGCACCTGGCTGCGCGCCGCCTCGCCCTCGAGCTTCTGGCTCTGCATCAGCAGGTTCTGGTGCACGCGCAGCGCGCGCTCCCACTGCTTGTGCTCGACCAGCAGGCGCCCGTAGTCGACCAGGTTGGGCACGTACATGCCGTCGGCCTGCAGCGCCATCTTGTAGTAGTCGAGCGCCTTGGCCGTCTGCCCCAGCCGCTCGAGCAGCCGCCCGAGCTCGTGCGCTCGCCGCGGCAGCTCCTCGACGATCTTCTTGCCCTCGAGGTAGCTCACCAGCCACTCGAGGCGCGGCGCCACCTCGGCCCACATCTCGCGCTCGGTGTAGTAGCCGATGAGCGCCTCGGCGACCTCCGGGCTGTCGCGCCGCGCCGCGCCCGCCTTGTCGACCCAGGCCAGAAAGCCCGCGTCGTCCTGCAGGTGCTCGCGGCTCAGCCGCGCCAGCGCCAGCGCCCGCTCGCACTTGTCCAGCGGCGTCGCGGCGGCCTCGTACTCGGCGGCCAGCACGTCGCGGAGATCGCTCCAGCTGCCCGTGACCTCGAAGACCTGGCGCAGCAGCGGCTTGAGGTCGGGGTGCGCGGGGTTCACCTGCTGCGCCTCGAGCAGCACCCGCAGCGCGTCGTTCGGCCGCGTCAGCCGCTCGAGGTACAGCCGCCCCAGGCTCATCAGCGTCTCGAAGCGCTGCGTGCCCTTGGACTGCTTGAGCAGCCCCTCGAGCAGGGCGGCCGCCTCGAACCCGCGCCCTCGGCTCGCCTCGATGTGCGCCCGGACCGCCAGCGCCTTGGGGTGCTTGGGGTCGGCCGCCTCGATCTCGGCCAGGAGCGTCTCGGCCCGATCGACGTCGCCCAGCCGCTGCGCGTGGATCTCGGCCGCCAGCACCTTCAACGTGCGCTTGTCGGCCACGGCGCCCGTGATGTCGGCCTTGCGCTCGTACAGCCGCGCCAGCGGCTCGTGGCGCTGGTGCCGGTGATAGATGCGCAGCAGCTCGTCCATGGCGCGCTCGTTCTTGGGATCGCGCTCGAGCGCCGCCTCGTACAGGCGGATCGCCTCGCCCACGTCCTCGAGCCGCGTCTCGGCCAGGCTCGCCGCCTCGACCAGCAGCCCGACCGCCTGGCGCTTGTCGCGCGACCGCTCGCCGCGCGACGCCAGCAGCGCGAACAGGCGCGGCCAGTCGTCGCGCTCGCGGTAGTGGGCCTCGAGCCGCTCGGCCGTGTCGGTCAGCGTCGGGTCCAGCGCCCAGGCCTCCTCGTAGGCCGACAGCGCGCCGTCGAGATCCTTGAGGTGCTGCTCGCGGATGCGCCCGAGGCTCAGCCGGATGCTCGCCACCCGCTTGGGATCGACGGCGCCCTCGGCCTGCGTCGCCAGCAGCTTCTCGAGCTCTGCGTACCGCCCCGCGGTCTCGTACAGCCCGACCAGCCGCACGCCCAACAACTGGTCGTACGGATCGGCCTCGAGCCCGGCCTCGCAGGCCTGCGTCATCGCCGCCCGATCCTGCCGCGCCTCCGCCACGCGCAGCACGTCGTGCCAGAAGCGCTGGCGCTCGCCCGCGTCCAGCGCCAGCTCGTCGCAGCGCGCCGTCACCTCCATCAATTCGGGCAGCTGCCCCAGCTGCAGGTATAGCCGCCGCAAGCCCATCAGCGCCCCGCGGTGATGGTCCTCGAGGGCCAGCACCTCTTGCAGCGCGTCGACGGCGCGGTCCGGCTTGGACAGCTTGATCTCCTGGAGCTGCGCCAGGTGGAGCAGCAGGTCGCGGCGCGCCTCGAGGTCGTCGGACGCGGGGATGACCCGCTCGAGCAGGGCGCACATGCGCCCCCACAGGTTGTGCTTGTGCGCGATGCGGCCCAGGCGCCGCAGCACGTCCCCGGTCTGGGGCCGCGCCTCGAGCGCGTGTCCATAGGCCTCGAACGCCCGCAGCTCGTCGTCGAGCCGCTCGTCGAACAGATCGCCGACCTCGGCCCACGTCGCCGCCCGCGCCTCGGCGTCCCCCACGCCGCGCGCCCGCAGCTCCAGCACGTTCGCCAGCCCCGCGAAGTCGCCCGCCTCTCGCAGCACGGGCTCCAGCACCTCGGCCGCGGCGGCCGCCGCCTCCCCATCGCTCAGCAGCCCCACGAGCCAGGCCCGCGCCTCGGCGTGGGTCGGGTCCAGCGCCAGCACGTCCCGCAGCAGCGGCACCGCCGCCCGCGGGCCGTCCTGCTCGGCCACCACGCGCGCCATCTCGAGCAGCCGCGCCGGCCGCTCGGCCGCGGGCACCGACTCGAGCGTCGCCTGCGCCAGGGCGAACAGCTTGTCCCACTGCTTGAGCTGCCGATACAGCCCCTCCAGCGCCTCGCGCGCCTCGGCGTCGTCGGCGTCCAGCGCCAGGATCTGCTCGTAGGACCGCGCCGCGGCCGCTGCGTCGTCGAGCCCGCTCAGCTGAAGGGTCGCCAGCCACCGGGTCAGGGTGACGGTCACCCCGGCCGCCTGCTGCCGTCCGATGAGATCCTCGACGACGGCGACCAGCTCCTGCCATCGCCCGGTGCGCAGCGCCACGTCGGTCAACGTCTCGCGCAGGACCGCGGATCCGGGCTGGCTGCTCAGCTCGTCCGCGAGCACGTGCAGGGCCGCCTCCGGGTCACCCAGGCGCGCCTCGGCCAGCTCGGCCATCTCCATCGCCAGGAGCGCGCGCTCGTCCGGGCTCGCCGACGCTCGGCGCAGATCGAGCACCGCCACCAGCCCGTCCCAGCGCGCGAGCGCGCGATAACGCGGCTCGAGCCAGGCCGCCGCCGTCAGCCGCGTGCTGTCGTGGTCGCACAGCGCCTCCCACGCCTTGAGCAGCCCGTCCGGCAGCGACGCCTCGCCGGCCAGCGTCGCCGCCTCCTCGAGCAGCGGGACCGCCGCCTCGGGGCGCTCTCGGCGCGACATCGCCACCTGGGCCCGCTCGATGAGCACTCGCAGACGCTCGGCGTCGTCCTCCGCCGCCTGGCCCCGCCGCGCCAGCACCGCGTCCACGGCCTCCCAGTCGCCGCGCGCCCGCTCGATGCGCTCGAGGCTGGTCAGGCCGAACTTGTGAGTCCCGTCGATGGCCAGGATCGCCTGACAGGCCGCCTGCGCCGCGTCCAGGTCCCGCAGCCGCACCTCACAGAGCTGCGCCTTCTTGGCCAGCAGCTCGATGCGGGCCGGATCGGGGACCTCGCGCGCGAGCGCCGCGTCGTACAGCGCCACCAGGGACGCGAAGTCCTGACGCGCCCCGTACAGGCGCTCGAGGCGCCGTCGCAGCTCGGGGTCGGCGCTGCCTTCGGGCAGGCAGGCCTCGAGCGTGGCCAGCGCGGCCTGCTCCTGCGCGAGGTGGTCCATCTGCAGGGTCGCCAGCCGCACGCGGCGGGCCAGCGTCTCTTCGGGGACCGCCGCCAGCGCCGCGTACCGCTCGAGGACGCGCGCCTCGTCGGCCTTGGCCCCCGAGTCGCGGTAGTGTCGCGAAAGGGCCGCCAGCGCCCGCTCGTGGGTGGGCTGCGCCTCCAGCACCTTCTCGAACCACCGGACCGCCTCGGCCCCGCGCTCGAGCCGCCCGTCCAGCAGCTCGGCCAGCCGCAGGGCGTAGCGCCCCACGATGTCCGGCTGGCTCGCCGCGGCCGTGGCGCAGCGGTCCCAGAGCGTCGCCAGCCCCTCGAGCAGCCCGTTGGCCTCGGCCAGCGCCGCGATGCGCGTGGCCAGCGGCTCGTCGGCCGGGTGCTCGACCAGCCCCAGCGCCCCGTACTTGAAGGCCTCGCGCGCCTGGCCCGCCTCCTCGTACAGCGCCGCCAGCTGGCGCAGCACCTCGGCGCGCTCCTTGCCGTCGGGCGTCCCCGGCAGCCGCGCCCTCAGCAGCGCCGCCCGCTGTTGCGGCGTCCCGTCCTCGCCCAGCAGCTCGCCAAGCACGCGCGCGACGAAGGTCGACGCCGCCCGCCAGTGCTCCAGCTCGCGTCCGGTCGCGCCCTTGGCCTGGGTCTCGGCCAGCTCGACGACCGAGGCCATCGCCTCGAGCGCCTCGACGTGGTCGGGGGCCGCCCGCAGCACCTGCTCGAGCTCGTGCAGGCCCGCGCCGACCGTCTCCGGCTTGAGCGACAGCGCCCGCCCGAGGCGCGCCTGCACGTCGCGGGCCATGCGGTCGTCCGGCGCGCGCTCGAGCCAGCGGCGGTAGTGCTCGATGAGCCGGTCCTGCTGGCCGGTGGCCTCGAGGATGGCGCCGACCTCGACGCGCGCCTCGGTGTTGTCGGGGTCCAGCTCGACGATGCGCTCGAGCACCCGCACCGCGTCGTCGGGGCGGCCCAGGCGCCGCCGCAGCACGTCGGCTTCGGCGCGGTACGCGGCCACCTTGTCGGCCAGCGCCAGATGCGTCTCGGCCGCGTGGTGCAGGTGCAGCGACAGCTCCTCCCAGCGGCCGGCGCCCGTCAGCAGGCGCGTCATGTCGTCGCGCGCGGCCTCGAAGTGCGGCTCGCGCGCCAGCACCAGGCGATGGAAGCGAAGCGCCCGATCGACGTCGCCACGTCGCGTCTCGTGCAGCGACGCGACGCGATGCACGAACGCGGGCTCGCCGCGCCCGGCCGCGACCTGCTCCTCGTAGAAGCCGACCAGATCGTCCCAGACCCCCAGCTGCTCGGCCAGCGCCTCGATCTCGTCGAGCCACGGCTCCATCGGCTCGGCGCCCGAGACCAGGATCTTGAAGGTGCCGTAGGCCGCCTCGGGCCGCGCGAGCTGGTGCAGCTCGATGCGCGCCATCTTGGCGAGGCAGATCGTCTGCAGCTCGGCCTCGCCCTCCTGCTCGAGCGTGCTGTTGTACAGGGCCACCAGCCGATCCCAGTCGGCCCGCGCCTCGTACAGCGGCTCGAGGATCCCCAGCAGCGGCTCGCGCTCGACGCCCTCGCCCCACATCGCCTCGAGGGCCTCGGCGGCCTCGGCGTCGTCGGGGTGGTCCTTCAGCACGCGGGCGTACAGCGCGATGGCGCGGTCGACGTCGCGCAGCCCCTGCCACCAGGTCAGCGCCAGCTGCTTTCGGACCTCGCGCTGCTCGTCGGGCGCGGCGACGTCGATGCGCCGCTCGAGCAGGTCGGCGAGGTCCGCGTGGCGGTCCAGCTCGCGGTAGAGCCCCTCGAGCTGCTCGAAGACGGCGTGGCTGTCCGGCTCCTGCGCCAGCATGGCCTCCAGGAACGGGACCGCCTCGGGGCGACGGCCCGCGCTCGACAGCAGCAGGGCGACCAGCTCCTCGCGGGCGCCGCGCTGCGCGTCGGCGTCGACCTCGGTCGCCTCGCGGGCGCGCAGCACGGCGATGAGATCGTCCACGTCGCCGCGTTCGCGCGCGGCTTGCTCGAGGCGGTCGAGCGCCTCGCCATGGCTCGGATCGTCGGCCAGCAGGGCCTTCCAGAAGGGCAGCAGCTCGGCCTCGCCGACGCCCCGGTCGCGCAGCAGGGCGACGTCGGCCTCTCGGCGGGCCCGGCGCTCGGCCGCATCGGTGATCCCGAGGCTGGCGCGCAGCAGCACGCTGGCCAGCCCCTCCTCGACCGCCGCGGCGGCGGCGGCCTCGAGCATCAGCGCCCGCCGCGCCTCGCCGGCCTCGCCGGACGGCCCGGCCAGGTACGCGCGCGAGGCGTGCGTCCAGCCCTGCTCGGCCGCGCCGCGGGCCAGCAGCAGGCGCGCCAGCTCGCCGTGGATGGCCGCGACGTCCAGCCGCGGCGCGCCCGAACCCAGCACCTGGGTCAGCAAGGCCACCACCTGCTCGGACTGCCCGATCGCCTCGTAGCCGGCGACCAGGAGCGGCAGGGCGCGCTGCGCCTCGTCCGAGTCGCTGGTCAGGCGCATGCGCAGCGCCGCCAGCGCCGGCACGAAGCCGGGGGTGAGCGTCAGGATCCGCTGATAGGCCGCGAGCGCCTCGGCGTGGCGCCCGAGGCGGTTGTCGCAGATCTGGCCAAGCGTGAAGAGCCACCGGGTCTGCTCCTCGACCCGCTCCCCCTCGGCGAGCAGCTCGAGGCGCTCGGTGATGAGCGCGACCTTGTCGGCCCAGCGGCCGGCCGACTGGTACAGCCGGTCCAGGGCGTCGAGGGCCCCCTCGTGCCGCGGCGCCTGGCGGTGGACGTGCTCGAAGAGCGCGAGGGCGCCCTCCGGGTCGTCGAGGTGCTCCTCGACGACCCGCGCCGCCTCGAAGCGCAGCTCCAGCGCGGCCGCCGGGTCCTTGGCGCGCAGATCGTCGGCCGTCTCGACGAGGAACTGCCGCAGCTCGTCGTAGCGGCCCGCCTCGGCCATCAGCTCGGCCGCGTGGCGCACCGCGTCCTTGCGGATGTCCAGCAGATCGCTCTTCGTCGCCGATTGCGTCTCGGCCAGGATCGCCCGCAGGGCGACCATCGCCTCGTCGGTCTTGCGGATGCGATGCTGCAGCCGGGCCTCTTCGGCCAGCAGCGGCAGCCGCACCGTCGGCTTGCGCACGGCCGCCCGCCGCATGCGCAGGATGCGGATACGCTCGGCGTGCTGCTCGGTCACGTCGTAGAGGCGATCGAGCGCCTCGATGGCGCGCACGGCGTCTCCCGAGCCGTCCTTGGCGCTCTGGACCAGGCGCTCCCAGGCCGCGATGGCGCGCGGCAGGTCACCCAGGCGCTCCTCGGCGGCGGTCGCCTCGCGCTGCCACAGGGTGTGCGCGACCGCCGGCACGTCGGCCTTGTCCGCGCAGACCGACATGATCTGGACGTAGCTGGGCCAGTTGTCGAGCGGCCCCGCCAGGGCGTCGAGCCCGTCGAGCGCGCTGCGATCGCCCGGGTGCTCGCCCAGCGCGCGCGCGAACAGCGCGAAGGCGCGCCGCGGCCGCTCACCGGCGGGCAGCTCGGCGCCCTCGGCCGGCGCCAGCAGGCTCGCCGCCTGGCGAAGGACGCGCGCCCGGGCGGGCCCCGGCTTGGCCTCGATGGCGTGGACCAGCAGCACCTCGGCGTACGCCTCGGGGTCCGCCTCGATCCGGCCCTCGGCCTCGAACCAGGCGTCCAGCGCCTTCAGGATCCGCAGGCGACGCTCGGACGTCGTGTCGTCGGAGCGCGCGATCCCCAGCAGGTCGACGCGCGCCTCGGCGCCGACCGCCGCGCTGCCGACGAGGTCCGTCAGGCGCTCCTGGGCCGCCTCGGCCCGCCCCAACACGTCCAGCTCGAGCCGCGCCAGCGTGAGGGCCTCGCGATCGCGCGCCTCGCCCGCGGGCAGCGCCTCGACGCGCTGCAGCAGCAGGGCCCCCAGCTCCTCCCAACGCTCGAGCCGCCGCACCAGGGCCTCGGCCCGCGCCCCCACCTGCGCGTCCGCCGGATCCTCGTCCAACAGGCGGCAGTACTGCGCGAGCGCCTCGTCGTCCCGCCCGAGGGCGTCCTCGAGCAGCACCGCCGCCTGCAGCACCTTGTCGCGCCGGTGCACGCCGCTGAGCGCGGCCTCCCCGGCCGCCAGCAGCACCGGCACCAGCGCCTCGTGGGCCCCGGCCGCCTCGTAGAGCCCCTCGAGCGCCTCGAGGACGTCCGGGTGGTCCGCCGCGCGCTCCGACTCGGCCAGGATCCCCTCGTAGACCGCGGCGATCTCCTCCTCGTGCGCGCCGGTCCGCGTCAGCAGCGCCGCCATGGCCAGCCGCAGCGCCTTGCGATCTTCGGGCGCGTCGACGCAGGCCGCGTCGTCCCCCTCGGGCGGCGCCAGGGCCTCGGCCCACAGCGCGACCAGGCCGTCCACGGCGGCCGTGCGCTCGGCCAGCGCCGCCAGCTCGCTCCACGTGTCGCGATCGTCCGGCACCAGCCGGAAGCGGGCCGTGTGCCACGTGAAGGCCTCGAGGTCGTCGCCGCGGACCTCCTGCGCCAGCAGCGCCAGCTCGCCGAGGATGGCCAGGCGGTCGTCCAGCGTCGTCGCCACCTGCAGCTTGGTCTCGAGCAGCTCACCCAGCCGCTCGAGGTCCCCCAGCCGACGCAGCGCCGGCTCCAGGGCGCCGATGACCGGCTGGGCGTCCCGCGCCGATCGCAGCAGCGCCACCAGGGCCTCGACCACCTCGGCGTAGCGCTCGCCGCCTTCGGCTTCGGCTGCGGCCAGCGCGATCCGCAGGTGCTCCAGCGCCGCGGCCGCGTCGTCCAGCGGTCCCGCATACAGCCCGGCCAGCTCGAGCCGCAGCGGGTGCGCCTCGGGCGAGGCGCTCAGCCGGCCGAGCAGCTCCTCGAGCGCCTCGGCCAGCTCGGCGTGCGCGTCGACGCTGCCGAGCACCGACCGCAGCGCCGCGAGGGCCTCGGCGTCTTCCGGCCGCTCGGCCAGGATACGCTGGTAGGTCGCGGCCGCCCGCTCGGCGTCGGCCAGCACGTCCTCGTACAGCCGGCCCAGGCGCTGCAGGGCCGCCAGGCGAACGGCCGCGTCCGCCGCGGTCTCCGCGCGCGCTCGCAGGACCTCCTCGAGCCCCTCGAAGTCGTTGCGGCTGAGGTGGATCTCCTCGAGGGAGGCCAGCGCGTCCGCGTCGCCCGGCGCCAGCTGCAGGACCCACTTGAAGTGCGGGATGGCCCGCTCGGGATCCAGCAGGCGGTGGCGGGCCAGGTGGCCCAGGGCGCGATGCCCTCGGATCCGGGCCTCGACGGCCTCACGCGGGAGCCGGCCGAGCGCGTCCGACAGGACGCTGGCCACCTCGGGCAGCGCGTCGGCCTTGGCGGCGGCCTCCTCGACCGCGCTCAGGTGCGCCAGCTCGCCGGCTTCGGCGCCGCACAGCAGCGCCTCGGTCCACGCCGCGAACGCCCCGGCCGCGTCACCCGCGCCCTGGCGCAGCTCGGCCAGGCGCGCCCAGGCCTCTCCACGCTCGCGTGTCTCCTCGGCGTGGCGCGCGACGCTCTCCCAGGCCGCCATGCGCCGCGGCGCGGGCGTCGAGTCGGAGAAGCGCTCGAGCAGCATGCGCGCGACGTCGACCCGCTCCGGCGCGGCGGCCAGCGCGCTCTCCAGGCTGCCGACCGCCCGGCGCGGATCCTCGAGGTGCGCCTCGTGCACGCGGGCGATCTCGACGTGGAGATCGGCCAGCAGGGCCGGGTCGCTGGTCTTGCCGGAAAAATCCACCAGCAGCGCGGCGTAGGCCTTCCAGTCCTCGCCCGGCGTGTACAGGCGCGCCAGCTCGTCCCAGGCGCGGCGCGCGACATAGATCCGCTGCAGGAAGTTGCGGGCCTGGGTGTTGAACGGGCTCAGCTCGCAGATCTCGGCGAAGATGCTCCGCGCGCGCTCGTCGTCGCCGAGGCGCCCGTAGAGGACCTCGCCCAGCTCCTGCAGCACCTCGACGCGCTGCTTGCGCGTCCCGGCGGCCTCGAGGCGCTCCTCGAGCACCTTGACGTAGCCGTCCCAGTCCTCGCGCTCGGCGTGCAGCTCCTTGAGCGCGGCCAGCGCCCGCTCGTGCGTCGGCTCGATGGCGAGCACCTGCCGCCACCAGGCGACGGCCTCGCCCTGGCGGAGCAGCTCGTCCGAGGCGAGGCGCGCCAGCTCGACCAGGACCTCGAGGCGCTCGGCACCCTCGAGGAGCTCCAGCTCGCGCTGGTAGGTGCGGTACAGCCGCTCGCCGTCATGGCGCCGGGCGTGGATGTCGCGCAGCCGCCGCACGACCTCCAGGTTGCCCGGGTCGAGCGCCAGGATGCGCTCGAGCGCGGGGATCGCCTCGGCGTCCGAGCGGACGTGGTCGATGAGCAGGGTCGCGATCTGTCCGAAGACCTCGAGCAGCTCTTCGGGCGAGTCGGTCGCCTCGACCCGCCGGCGCAGCAGCCCCAGCAGGTCCTTGTAGCGCTGGCGGTCCTCGTAGCGCGTCGCCAGGTGCTTGGCGGCGCGGGCCTCGGCGGGCGCGAGGCGCACGATGCGCTCGTAGGTCGCCGTGACCATGTCCTCCATCGGGAGGCGATCCGGCGCCTGATAGACCTCGATGAGTTCGAAGAGCAGCGCGGTCTTGCGATCGACCGCCGCCTCGGGGAGCCGCGCGAGCCAGCGCTCGAGGTGCTCGACCAGCGCATGCCAGCGCCCCGCGGCCGCGAGCCCGTCTCGCAGGGCGGCCAGCGCCTCCTCGTGGTCGGGATCCTCGGCCAGGACGCGCCGCCACGCGTCGATCATCGGGTCGACGCCCTCGAAGGTCGCCGCGAGGCGCGCCATCTCGGCCGAGACCTCGATCCGCTCGGCCGCCAGCTCCGGCCCCTCGAGCACCTCGAGCAGCTGCGCCAGCGTCGCGTGCGCCCGGCGCGCGTCGCCCTGCGCCGCGTACCAGCCGCGATAGAAGGTCAGCGCCGCCAGGCTCCGCGCGTCGAGCACGCGGACGCGACGGTAGAGCCGCTCGGCCGCCTCGGCGTCGCCGGCCTGCTCGTCGAGCACCCGGGCGGCCGCTTCCAGGAGCGCCAGCCGGTCCTGGGGCGTCCTCGCCCCCGCCTCGGCCTCCTCGAGCCGGGCCACGGCCTGGGCCCACGCGCCGGCCTCGGCCTCGGCCTGGGCCGCCTCGAGCGCCGCCCTCGCGTCCACCGTCGCCTGGTCGGCCGGCACGATCAGCAGCCGCTGGGCCTCGTCGGGGCGGCCCAGATCCTCGCGCAGCAGCCTGACCAGCTTGCGGCGCAGCAGGACCCGCACGCCCCCGCGGCCGGCCTCGTCGGCGCGCTCGAGCCGCTCGCGCAGGAAGGCGGCCAGCTCCTCGAGCCGCCCCGCCCGCCGCAGCAAGGCCTCCAGCTCGGCCTCGGCGCGGCCCGCCGGCCCCGCCGCCAGCGCCTTGCGCAGCGCCTGCTCGGCGCCGGCCTCGTCGCCGGCCGCGCGCAGCTCCGCGGCGTAACGGGTCCAGGCCTCGGCGGCCTCGCGTCCCTCGTCGCCCGCGCTCCTGGCCGCGGCCTCGGCCGCCTGACGCGCCTCGACCCGCTCCCGCTCGAGCCGCTCGACCGTCTCCAGGCCCTCGCGGGCCCGGCGATCGTCGGGGCGCGCCGCGGTGATCGCCTCGAGCAGCTCGCGCGCCTCGGCGAACCGCTCCGCCTCGAGCCGGCGGGCCGCCAGCTGGTGCAGCGCCGCCACACGGCCGTCGCCGTCGTCGGTCGCGGCGCGCGCCTGGAGCAGGAACTCGGGGGCCCGCGCGGCCTCCGGGCGGCCGAGCTGCGCCCAGACCCGGTCGACCACGCGCGCATCGGGCACCACCGCCCACGCCGCCGCCAGCAGGCGCGCCGCCGCCTCGGGGTCGTCGAGCGGGCCGGCCTGGAGATCCGCCGCGCGCAGCAGCAGCTCGACCCGCTCGCGGGGCGCCTCGGTCACGCCGGCCGCCGCCTCGGCGAACCGGGCCACGCGCGCGAGCAGCTCGCGTCCGGTCGCGGCGTCGGCCGCCCCTGCGAGCCCCTCGAAAGTGGCGCGCAGCGCGGCGAAGTCGCGGGTCTCGAGACACTCGCCTTCGAGGCGGCCGAGCGCGTCAGCGTCGGTCGGGTCTTGGGCCAGCTGGGTGCGTAGTTCTTCGAGTGCGGAGGCCACGTGTGTCCTTGCCCGTCGCCGAAAACGTGACCGGGGGGCCCTCGGCCCGGGCGGCCGGACCCGTTATAGTCCAGGGTCACCGGGGCGGACAACCGCGCCGCCGGTCCCGCGGCCCCCGGCTCGGCAACCCGCGCCCCGCCAGCCCTTGCCAAGCCGCCCCTCACCAGCCCCTGGCAGCCCTCGATGAACATCCCCGGCGACATCCTGCCCATCGTGTACGTCGACGGCGCCTTCGTCCCGGCCGGCGAGGCGCGGGTCAGCGCCTTCGACCGCGGCTTGCTGCTCGCCGACGGGCTCTTCGAGACCCTCCACGTCGTCGAGGGCGTCCCGCTCGAGCTTCAGCCCCACCTGGAGCGGCTCGAGGGTTCGGCCCGCTTCATGCGATTGAGGGTCCCGTTCGATCGCGCCGGCTTTCGTGTTCTGGCGGCCGAGCTGCTCCGGCGCAACGGCGTCGGTCCCGACCCCGACGATCCCGGCCTGCGTGAGCTGGCCTTGCGCGTGACCTTGACCCGCGGGACGACGCCGACGGGGCCGCCCACGCTCACCATGTTCCTCAGGCGCCTGACCGAGGGGCACCGGCGCAAGCGCTCGGAAGGGGTGCTCGCCCAACGGCTGCCATTCGTCCGCCACGCGACGGACGCGCTGGCGCAGCACAAGACGCTGGCCTACCTCGCCAGCGCGCTGGGCCAGATCGTCCTGCGCGAACGCACGGACGACCCGCGCGTCGAGGGGCTCTTCGTGACCGATCGCGGCGAGGTGCTCGAGGGCGCCGGCTCGAACGTCTTCGCGGTCGAAGGGCGCCGCCTGGTGACCCCGCCGGTCGACCTGGGGCTGCTGCCGGGCACGTCGCGGCGCGCCGTCCTGGCCCTGGCGGCCACCCTCGATCTGACCGCCCACGAGGAGCCGCTGCCCCTCGCCCGCGTGCGCGCCGCCGACGAGGTGTTCATCACGTCCAGCACGCTGCCCGTCGCGCCGGTGGTCGCGCTCGACGACGCGCCCGTCGGAGGCGGGCGGCCCGGGCCGGTCACGCGCGCGCTGCAGGCGGCCTTCGCGGCCCGTGTCCAGGCCGAGATCGCGGCCTGGCGCGCCGATCCGCCCGAGGCCAGCGCGGGCGGCTAGGCGCCGTGGCGCTCGCGGAAGCGCCGCTCCTGCTGGCGCATGGTCTTCCAGATGAGCTCGGTCAGCTCGTCCTTGTCGACCTTGGGCTCGCCCGCCGGCTGGGCGGGCCCGGCGGCCGCCGGCGCGGGCGCGGTCATCCGCTCGACCTCGGGCGCGGGCTCCTCGCGGGCCTCGCGCGCGAACTCGCGCTCGACCTCCTGCGCGAAGCGCTCGCGGTCGCTGGTCGCGCCGCCCGAGCGCGCCGACAGGGCGAAGCCCGTCGCCGCGTCCCGCGTATGGGCGACCTCGTGGGCGAGCAGGGCGGCGCCGCCCGGCGAGTTCGGATCGTACTCGCGTTCGTCGACGAAGATGTCCTGGTCGCCGATGGCGAAGGCGCGCGCGTCCATGGCGCGGGCCGCGGCGGTCGCCATCGCGCCGCGGTGGACGCGCACGTTCGACACGTCACCCAGCAGCGGCGTCAGGCGCTGGGCGATGCGCGGGTCGAGCGAGCTGGGCAGGCTGTCGGACAGCAGGCGCTTGCCGTGTCCGAGGTAGCGCTCGAGGATGCGATCCTGCAGCCCCGGCTCCTCGACGCGCGCGGCCAGCTGCTCGAAGGCCGCGACCTGCTCGCGGTCTTCGGGGCGCTCGTCCTCCGCGAGCTGCTCCAAGCCTTCGTCGATGAGCTCTCTGTCGTCCTGGCCGGCCATGCTCGTCTCCGCAAATCGGTCGGCGCGCCCTGGGCGAACCAGGCGGCGCGCGCTGGCAGATCACCCCCAGCGAACCCGAGACGGTGCCAGCATAGCGGGCCCGCCGTCGGATGCAAAGCCCCCATCCGCGCCGCTCAGGGGACGACCTCGAAGACCACGCCGTCCACCGTGAGGCCGCCGGCCGCCCCCGCGACCGTGTGCGTGCTGCGCCGGCCCTGCTCGACGCTCACGTCGGGCGACAGGGGGTCGTCGCCGGGGATCTCGGTGGTCTGTCGGAAGTCGATGTGCAGCCGGCCGTCCTCGTGGAGCATGTAGCGGCCCGTGCGCTTGACGCGCTTGCCGGCGTCCTCGACCCGCTCCCAGGTGAAAAAGCCCGTCCCCTTGAGCTGCAGCTCCTCGATGGCGCCCTCGACGCGCGCCCGCAGCCGCGGACCCACGAAGGCCTGCAGGCTCGGCGCGCCCCCCTCACCGGGTCCGGCGGCCTCGGCCGACGCGGGCGCCAGGACGGCCACGACGGGGCGGTCGCCTTCGAGCTGGGCGTGCTCGCGGCTGCTGGCCGCCCCGAGGGCCTCGCGCGCCTGCTCGGCCAGGGCTCGGGCCCCCTCGACGTCGGCCCGGTACAAGACGACCGTGCCTTCGACCGCGTCCGGCCACACCGTGCCGAGGGTCGCGGGAATCCGGGCCTCGCGCAGCGCCGCGATGCGCGCCAGGGCGGCGTTGCGGTCGACCCCAGCCGAGGCCCACGAGACCGTGACGGGCAGATAGCCGGTGAGGCGGCGGAAGGCGTCGCTGCCGGCCAGGCCGTCGAAGTCCGGGTCCAGGCGCGCGGCGGACAGCCGGGCGACGCTCGCCTCGGTCTCGAGGCTGGCCAGATCCGACAGGCGCGCGATGGCGCCCTCGGCGTCGCCGAGCAGGGCGAGCGCGCCGGCGAGGCCGTAGTTGGCCTCGGGCGAGCCGGGCCACGCGGCCAGGGCCCGCTCGTACTCGGCCACCGACGCGCGGACGTCGAGCTTGCGGTGGAGCCTGCGGGCGGCCGCGGTGGCGACGGTGGCCGCCTCGGCGGCCTCGGGCGAGGGCGCCTCGCGGAGCCGCGCCAGGCGCGCCTCTTCGGGCGACACGGAGGTGGCGTCGCCGACGTCGAGTCCAGCCGCGACCGACGTGTCCGCTTCGGCCGAGGCGTCGGGCGCGTCGAGCGGACCGGCGTGGAGGGGGCCGTCGGTCGGGCCGACCACGGGAGAGGCCGGCGGGCGGCGCTGCGGCTCGCTGTCGGGCTTACAGCCGGCGAGCGCCATCAGGGCCGCGGCGGCGAGGGCGAGGAGGCGGGTGGGCGGGGCCGTCGATTTCATGGCGCCCTGTATAGTGGTGGGAGTGCCGCCCCGTCCACCCGGGGGCGCTGCGCAACGGGGCGGTCGCGCAGGTGGGAATGGATCGTCCGAGCCGCGCGCTTGTGCCCCGGTCGCGGACCCGCTCGGACCAGGGGGCGCGCGTCGCCCGACCCGCGTGAGAGCGCATGGAGCGCCAGCGTCGAGCCTGCCGCGCCTCCTCGGCGGCGGGAAGGCGGCGCCGCCGGCAAGATTGACACGATGGGCCCGCTCCTCTACTGATAGCGGCCGACGGAGTCCAATGATGGGGAACCCATCCGCTGTGAAAGGACGACACCACCTCATGACGCCCAGCATGCCCTCGAGGCGCGGCGGTCGCGCGGTCCGCGCGATGGCGTTCACGCTGGTGGCCGTGACCTCGCTGGCGTTCGGCGCCACCGGCGCGCGCGCGGCCGATACGCCCCAGGATCAGTTCCAGCTCGGCAACGAGTACTTCAACGCCAAGCTGTACGACAACGCGGTCGAGGCCTACGAGAAGGCCGTCGAGCTCAAGCCCGACTACAAGGAAGCCTGGTACAACCTGGGCATCGCGTACGCCAAGCAGCGCAAGTACAAGCGCGAGATCACGGCGTATCGCAAGGCCATCGAGGTCGACCCGCGCTACGCCAAGGCGCTGTACAACCTGGCGGTGGCCTACGAGGACCTCGGCCAGTTCGAGGACGCGCTCGACACCTACAAGCGCGTCGTCGAGGTCAGCCCCGAGGCGGCCGACGCCCTCGTGAACATGGGCATCCTGCAGGCGCGCACCGGGGATCTCGACGCCGCCATCGCCTCCTACAAGAAGGCGCTCGACAAGGACGCCGAGATGGCGGACGCCTGGTTCAACATGGGCATCGCGTACGCCCGCCTCGGTGACAAGGCCGAGGACGAGCAGGAGCGGACCCGTCTGCTCGAGCTCGAGCAGCAGGCGTACGGCAGCGCCGTGAAGGCCGACGCGCGCTACTACAAGGGCTGGTACAACCTCGCCATCGCCTACAACAAGATGGGCAGAATCGACGAAGAGATCGGCGCCTACGAGAAGGCGCTCGAGGCGCGTCCGAACTATCCGCAGGCCTTGTACAACCTCGCGTACGCCTACGAGGATCGCAAGGACACCGCCAAGGCCATCGACGCCTGGCAGCGCTACGTCTCGGCGGCCGAGAAGCTGCCGACCGAGCAGCAGTACGTGGCCACGGCGCGCGAGGAACTCAAGCGCCTCATCGAAGGGCGCGTCGCAAATTAAGCACGCAGGGGTAGGGCGCGGCCGAACGCGCCGGATGGGGACGACATGAGCACGTCGAGGTGCTTCGCGCTCTGGCTCGCTGGGGCCGCGCTACTGGTGCCCTCCGTCGCCACGGCGGCCGACCGCTTCGTGCTCCTGGTCACGCAGGACCTCCCTCATCGCGACTTCGTCCAGGCCGCCGCCCGAGAGGGCGCCGCGACCGGGGACGTGCCCGAGGCCGCCATCGTCCTGCAGAAGCTGACCAGGGCCTACCCGGCCCTGCTCGAGGGGCCGGCGCCCCGCGATCTGGCGTCGGTGATCGAGGACTTCCGGGCGGCCTCCGAGGCCCACTACGCCACCCAGCTCGACCAGGCCGAGAAGCACTTCGCGCGCGGCTTCGGCCTTCTGTACCAGCGCCCCGACATCCTCGGGACGCAGGCCGAGGCGCTCGAGGCGATCGCCGACGCGGCCGCGCTGCGCTTCCGCAACGCGGCGGCCTCGGGCCAGGAGGCCGAGGGCCGGCGCGAGCTCGAGGCGTTCATTCGGCGCTATCCGGACGCGCTCCCGCCTCGGGCCAACCACCCGCCCGCCCACTTCGAGCTGTGGGAGGTCATCCGTCGCGCGGTCATGGCGAACGAGGGGGCGCTGACGGTGCACGCGCTGCCGCTCGAGTGGGAGCGGGCCGGCGACTGCTCGGTGTTCGTCAACGGCGCCGTCCGCGGGACGCTCCCCCAGGCGGGGCGGCTGCGCCTGCCGGCCGGTCCGCACCTCGTGCAGGTGCGTTGCGGCGCGCGCGTCGGCTGGCTGCAGCGGGTCGAGGTCGGCGCTCGGCCGGTCACGATCACGGTCCCGGTCCGCGCCCAGCTCGCGGCGCAGGTCGATCCGGGCACCGGCGTCGTCACGCTGGTGCGCCCCTCCGAGGGCGACGCCGCGCAGCTGGTCGAGTCCATCAGCGCCAGCGCGGGGTTCCAGGGCGCCAACGTCGTGCGCACGGCGATCGGGCGCGCGCTCATCGGCACGTGGACCCCGGGCGCGGACAGCCCCAGCGACCGGCGCCAGGGTGAGCTCGTCTCGCAGGGCTCCGACGCGCGGCCCTCGGGCATCGTGCGCGTCACCTCGGTGATGGCCAGCCACGACGCGTCGGCCCCGTCGCGCACCTGGACCTGGGTCAGCGGCGGCACCGGCCTCGCCCTGGTGGCGGGCGGCCTGGTCACCCAGCTGTACCGCGAGGGCACCATCGAGGATCGCGGCGGCGCGGCCAACCTGACCGAGAACGATCGCGCCGTGGCAAGCGACCTCGAGACGCTGTCGACGGGACTGTACGTGGGCGGCGGGCTGCTGGTCGGCGCCGCCATCGTCCTGTACTTCGTCGAGGGCGCCCAGCCCAGCCCGGACGCCGCGACGGTGCGTGGGCCGGGGCAGGTCGAGCTGACCTGGCGCTTCTGAGCGACGCGGGGCTCGGCGGCGGCGCGTCTCATGCGAAGGGCGGCGCCAAGCGCTTGCCGCTGAGGCCGCAGTTTGTCTAACATGCGCCGCGAGCGACGCGCGCACGTGATCTGACCTGAACACGAGCCACGCGCGCTCTATTCTCACGAACTCACCCAACCCCCATACCCAACGTTCGGCGGGCCGACCCGGCCCAGGAGGTGTCCTACGAAAGGCCAGCAGCGCGCAGCGGGTCCGGCCCCTGCCAAGCATCGCGTCAATCGGGAGATTCGCATCCCGACGATCCGTGTCATCGGTGCCGATGGCGAGCAGCTCGGGATCATGAACCCCGACGACGCTCGGCGGATCGCCATGGAGCAGGGCCTCGATCTGGTCGAGGTCGCGCCCGACGCCAGACCGCCCGTCTGCAAGATCATGGACTACGGGAAGTTCCGCTACGAGCAGTCGAAGCGGTCCAAGCCCCAGAAGACCGCCAAGACGAAGACCATCAAGCTTCGTCCCAAGACGGACGACCACGATCTCGAGACGAAGTTCAACATGGCGCGCAAGTTCCTCGCGGACGGCGACCGGGTGAAGTTCGTCATGCGCCTTCGCGGTCGCGAGAACGCCTACATCGAACGGTGGTGCGAGGCCCTCGAGAAGGATCTCGCCGCGCTGAACGACGCAGGGCTGCTCTCGCAGAGGCCGCACCAGGAGGGCCGCGCCATCGTGGCGCAGTACGATCCGAAGTAGCGCCTTCGGTCGTGCGCCCCACGTGTTCGCGCGCCGCGCGGCCGCGCGCCTTGCCTGGGCGCGGCCAGTGCGAGGGGGCGAGTAGGGGAGAGCGAGGCCCGCGACCGAGTTCGGTGCGGGCCTTCGACCGACCTCGACCGGCCCTGGCGCGATCGCGTCGTGTTCCAGCGCGGGCCGTCAGTCCCCGCGCGTGATCAGCCCGCCTCGGAGCGAGGACCACGTCCGCGTCGCGGCCCCCTCCGGCGCCGGCCACCGCGCGGCCGGCCTCCGCCATCCTCTCCGTCGGGGCCGCCTTCGTCGGGCGGGGGCGGGCTCGGGTCGTCGGTGACGCTCTGCTCGGTCCGTGGCTCGAAGGGCGCGGCCCACACGCCGTGCGCCAGGGCCGCGTCGGCCCAGCGCTCGTAGGTCTCGCGGTGCTCGCCGGTCCGGACGTAGCCCTGGCGCAACAGCGCCAACGCGAGCGGCAACGACGGGGACATCAGCATCGGACGGGTCGCGCGGAAGCGGCGCGGCGGGTGCAGCAGGCGGCGCATCAGGCCGGCGACCCCGCGCAGGCGCTGGCGCTGCCGCAGCGGGATCGCCATGCGCGCCGCGAGGGACGCGGTCAGCTCGGTGGCGATGTCGGCCCAGTCGCCCGTCTCGGGGTGCTCGAGCTGCGCGATCGCGTGCTGGACCAGGGGCCAGGTGAGCAGCGTGTAGACGCTCTCGCGGGGCAGCGTGCCGTGGGCCGCGGTCAGACGGTCCAGATCGCTCAGCCCGTCGAGCCATGGCGCCACCAGCTCGGGCGCGCGCGACAGGTGCGTCTGGATCTCGGGCAGGAGCGTCTCGAGGAGGCCGAGCTCCATCATGATCTCGAAGCCGCGTCGGGCGCAGCCGGACTCGGCGATGCGGAAGATCTCCTCGGTCACTCGGGCGACCGGGCACTGGTGCACCAGCTCGACGAGGCTGCGCGAGGCGAGCGCGACGGGGGGATCGAGTTCGAAGCCGAGCCGGGCCGCGAACTTGATGGCGCGCAGGATGCGGACCGGGTCCTCCCGGAAGCGCTGGTCCGCCGCTCCGATGGTGCGGATGCGCCGGCGATCGATGTCCGCGCGCCCGGCGACGTAGTCGATGATCTCGTCGCGCATGGGATCGTAGAAGAGCGCGTTGATCGTGAAGTCGCGGCTGTGCGCGTCCTCCTCGGGCGTGCCGAAGGTGTTGGCGCGCACGACGAAGCCGGAGTCCCCCTCGGACTCCTGCTCCTCGGGCGCGCCGCGGAAGGTCGCCACCTCGAGGATCTTGGGCCCGCTGCGGACGTGCGCGAGGCGGAAGCGACGCCCGATGATGCGGCAGCGGCGGCCGAACAGCTCCTTGAGCTCGTCCGGGCTCGCGTCCGTGGCGATGTCGAAGTCCTTGGGCGTGCGGGCGAGCAGGAGATCCCTGACGCAGCCGCCCACGAGGTAGGTGGTGTAGCCCGAGCGTTGGAGGCGCTCCACGACCTCGATGGCGTCCCTGTCGAGGTGCTCGCGCGGAAACAGCATCTTGGCGGATCCTGGGTCGGTCATTGGCGGCGGCGGAGCATAGCAGGCCGCGCGCCCGACGGGAACGGTCCCGATGGCCGTGGCGGAGACCGAGGCCGAGGGCCGTGGCGGTGGCGGAGGCCGGGGCCGTGTCCGAGGCCGAGGCCGTGGCGGTGGCGGAGGCCGTGGCCGTGTCGGAGGCCGTGGCGGTGACGGAGGCCGTGGCGGTGGCGGAGACCGTGGCCGGGTCGGAGGCCGAGGCCTTGGCGGAGGCCGAGGCCGGAGCGCGATCGGGTGAGCGGCAGGGCCAGAGCCGGCCGCGGTGGATTCCTCGGCCTCGCTTCCGCTATAAGGTGGCGGGTTCGCCGGCCTTGGGAAGGGACCGGTGTGTCCAGGAAGGGGGAATCATGCGGACTCGCCAGCTACGCCACGCGCTCGGGACCTTGCTGCTCGTCGCCTGGCCCGCGTCAGGGCTCGTCACCGGCTGCGGGACGGACGCGAACGTCGGCGGGGACTCCGACGCGAAGGCCACGCTCGACGCGCAGGTCGATGGGGCCGACGGGGCGGGGGACGCCCGAGCGGACGGGACGGCGACAGACGGCCAGGGCGACGGCGAGGACGCGACGCCGGGCTTCGTGTGCGAGGCCGCGGGCGAGTTCGGCTGCGAGTGCGCCAGCGACGCCGACTGCATCGACGGGTACTGCCAGCCGATGGCGGGCGGCTATCGGTGCAGCAAGACCTGCCAGGAGACGTGCCCCAACGGGCTGACCTGCGCGCTCGTCACCAAGAGCGGCCAGTCCGTCTACCTGTGCGTCGACGTCGGGGCGTGGCTGTGCTCGCCGTGCGAGACGTCCGCCGAGTGCGTGGTCGAGGGCGCGCCGCAGGGGGCGAGCTGCGTCATGGGGCCGGGCGGCGGCTTCTGCGGCGTCGCGTGCGAGAGCGGCAAGTGCCCGAGCGGCTATCAGTGCGCGCAGCCGGCGGGGCTCGATCAGCCGCAGTGCGTGCCCGCGAACGGCGAGTGCGGCTGCTCGCCGCTGGCGGTGGCGGACGCGCGGCAGACGACCTGCTCGGTGAGCAACGAACACGGCAAGTGCGAGGCGACGCGCGTGTGCGGCCCCGACGGGCTCTCGGCGTGCGCGGCGGCGACGCCCGCGGCCGAGGTCTGCGACGGCGTCGACAACGACTGCGACGGGCAGGCGGACGAGGGGCTGACCGGCGCGCCCTGCCAACGCGACAACGACTACGGGTCGTGCAAGGGGACGGCCGTGTGCGACGGGTCGGCGCTCAGCTGCGGCGCCCCCGAGCCGGCGCCCGAGGTGTGCGACGGGATCGACAACGACTGCGACGGCGAGACGGACGAGGGCGAGCTCGACACGGACCTCGACGGGGCCGCCGACTGCGTGGACCCGGACGACGACAACGACGGCGTCCCGGACGTGGCGGACAACTGCCCGACCGTGAAGAACCTCGAGCAGACCGACACCGACCTGGACGGGCAGGGGGACGCCTGCGACCCCGACATCGACGGCGACGGCGTCCCGAACGAAGCGGACTGCGACCCGCTGAACAAGAAGGCCTACCCGGGCGCCGAGGAGGTCTGCGACGGGGTGGACAACGACTGCAACGGCAAGACCGACGAAGGGTTCCCGAACGCCGACGGCGACAAGCTGGCCGACTGCGTGGACCCCGATCAGGACAACGACGGGTGGCTGAACACGCAGGACAACTGTCCGCTGCACCCGAACGTGAGCCAGTCGGACAACGACGGGGACGGTCAGGGCGACGCGTGCGATCCGGACGACGACAACGACGGCGTGCCCGACGCGTCGGACAACTGTCAGTTCGTGAAGAACGCAGGTCAGGCGGACAACGACAAGGACGGCAAGGGCGACGCCTGCGACCCCGACGACGACAACGACGGGCTGCCGGACGAGTCGGACAACTGCCAGTTCGTGGCGAACCCGACCCAGTCGGACGTCAACGGCGACGGCGTGGGCGACGTGTGTGATCCCGACGCCGACAGCGACGGCGTCCCGAACGCCGAGGACAACTGCCCGCTGGTGCCCAACCCCGACCAGGAGGATCTGAACGGGGACGGCAAGGGCGACGCCTGCACCGACGACAAGGACGGCGACGGGATCAAGGACGCCGTGGACAACTGCCCCGACGTGAAGAACACCAGCCAGACGGACACCGATCAGGATGGGCTCGGCAACGCCTGCGACCCGGACGACGACGACGACGGGATCGCCGACATCTACGACAACTGCACGGTGGTCGTGAACCCCGACCAGACCGATCAGGACGGCGACGGGCTGGGCGACGCCTGCGACGACGACATGGACGGCGACGGCGTCCCGAACGGCCAGGACAACTGCCCCAACCTGCCGAACCCGACCCAGGGCAACGTCGACGGCGACGGGCTGGGCGACGCCTGCGACCCCGACATGGACGGCGACTCCATCCCGAACGCGATGGACAACTGCCCCAAGGCGGCGAACGCCAACCAGCTCGACAGCGACGGGGACGGCCTCGGCAACGCCTGCGACGCGGACGACGACAACGACGGCATCCCGGACGCGAGCGACAACTGCCCGCTGGTGGCCAACCCCTTCCAGGAGGACGTCGACGGCAACGGGGTGGGCAACGCCTGCGACAACGACATGGACGGCGACGGGGTCATCAACGTGGGTGACAACTGCCCGCTCGTCTTCAACCCGGACCAGGCGAACACGGACGGCGACGCGTTCGGCGACGCCTGCGACGCGGACGACGACAACGACGGCGTGCCGGACGTCGCGGACAACTGCCCGACCCTCAAGAACGCGACGCAGCAGGACACGGACGGCGACGGCGTCGGCGACGTGTGCGACCCGGACATCGACGGGGACGGGGTGCCCAACGCGCAGGACAACTGCCCGACGGTCGTGAACCCCAGCCAGAGCAACGCCGACAAGGACGCGCTCGGCGACGCGTGCGACGACGACGACGACAACGACGGGCTGCAGGACGGCGTGGACAACTGCCCGACGGTGGCCAACGTCGACCAGAAGGACACGGACCTCGACGGCCTCGGCGACGCCTGCGACGGCGACGACGACAACGACGGCGTGCTCGACGTGGTCGACAACTGCCCGAAGACGTGGAACCCGGACCAGAAGGACTCGGACAAGGACGGGCTCGGCGACGCCTGCACCACCGACAAGGACGCCGACGGCGTCCCCGACGAGAGCGACAACTGCCCGACGGTGAAGAACCCGGCGCAGCAGGACCAGGACGGCGACGGCATCGGCGACTTCTGCGATCCCGACACCGACGGCGACGGCGTCGACAACGAGGTCGACAACTGTCCGCTCATCCCGAACGTGACCCAGATCGACACCGATGGCGATGGCCTGGGGGACGTGTGCGACTCCGACGACGACAACGACGGCTACCCCGACGCGACGGACAACTGTCCGCTGGTGGCGCAGCCGATGGGGCAGATCGACACCGACAAGGACGGCATCGGCGACGCCTGTGACCCGGACGACGACAACGACAGCGTGCCCGACGCGGCCGACAACTGCCCGCTGATCTACAACCCCGACCAGGGGGACCTCGACGGCGACGGGCTGGGCGACGTGTGCGACCCCGACGACGACGGCGACGGCATCGACGACCTGTTCGACATCTGCCCCAAGCACTACGATCCCGAGCAGCTGGACCTGGACTTCGACGGCTTCGGCGACGCGTGCGACCTCGACGACGACGACGACGGCGTTCCGGACGCGGTCGACAACTGCCCGACCGTCCAGAACCCGTCCCAGCTGGACCTCGACGAGGACGGGCTGGGCGACGCCTGCGACGAGGACATCGACGGCGACGGCGTCCCGAACAACAAGGACAACTGCAAGAGCGCCTTCAACCCGGACCAGGCCGACTTCGACCAGGACTACGTGGGTGACGCCTGCGACGTGGATGACGACGGCGATCTCATCATCGACATCTACGACAACTGCCCCTACTTCCCGAACACCGATCAGGCGGACCTGGACGGTGACGGGCTGGGCGACGCCTGCGACGACGACATCGACAACGATGGCGTCCCGGACGCTACCGACAACTGCAAGACGACCTACAACCCCGACCAGGCCGACTCGGACAAGGACGGGCTGGGCGACGCCTGCGAGAACGACTCGGACAACGACGGCGTGGGCGACGCGGTCGACAACTGCCCGTTCGATCACAACTCGGACCAGACCGACAGCGACGCCGACGGCCAGGGCGACGCGTGCGACGACGACATGGACGGCGACGGCCTGCCCAACGAGGACGACAACTGCCCCAAGGTCAGCAACGACCAGCAGACCGATCTGGACGGCGACGGCAAGGGCGACGCCTGCGACGATGACATGGACGGCGACGGAATCCCCAACGTCGTCGACAACTGCGAGAGCGTCTACAACCCGCAGCAGGCGAACTTCGACGGCGACGTCTTCGGTGACGCCTGCGACTCGGACGCGGACGGCGACGGCGTGAACGACACGGGCGACAACTGCCTGTGGCTCAAGAACTCCGACCAGCTGGACACCGACGGCGACGGGTTCGGCGACGCCTGCGACAACGACGACGACGGCGACGGCGTCCTCGACACGCAGGACAACTGCCCCAAGGTCTTCAACCCGGACCAGAAGGACACCAACGGCAACGGGCAGGGTGACGCCTGCTCGAGCGACCGCGACGGCGACGGCGTGCCCAACGGGCTCGACAACTGCCCCGACTTCCCGAACCTGGACCAGCTCGACAACGACAACGACGGGCTCGGCGACGCGTGCGACCCCGACGACGACAACGACAACGTGCCCGACGCCATCGACAACTGCCCGCTGCTCGCCAACGCCAACCAGAAGGATCTGGACGGCGACGGGTACGGTGACGCCTGCGACGAAGACGACGACGGAGACAACGTCCTCGACGGCAACGACAACTGCCCGACGACGTTCAACCCGACGCAGGCCGACTTCGACGTGGACGGGCTGGGCGACGCCTGCGACCCCGACGACGACAACGACGGGGATCCGGACGCCTCGGACTGCGCGCCCAAGAACAAGGACGTGCACCACGGCGCCAAGGAGATCTGCGGCAACGGCGTCGACGACGACTGCGACGGGCAGCAGGACACCGTCGGGGCCCAGGGCTGCGTCAACCGCTACTACGACGGCGACGGCGACAACTACGGCAAGCCGAACAGCCAGGTGTGCATCTGCAACCCGGTCTACCCGCACACCGCGACGGCCGGCAACGACTGCAACGACACCGACAGCGCCATCTTCCCGGGCGCCAACGAGGTCTGCAACGGCAAGGACGACGACTGCGACGGGCAGACCGACGAGGTCGGCGCGGCGCCGCTGCCCAACTGCGTGCACTACTACGAGGACAAGGATGGCGACGGGTTCGGCAACATGGCCGTCTCGCAGTGCCTGTGCAAGCCGACCGGGTTCATGACGGCCAAGCAGGCCAACGACTGCAACGACTCGAACGCGGCCATCAACCCCAACGCGGTCGAGACGTGCGACGGCAAGGACAACGACTGCGACGGCGTCACGGACGGGCCCGGCTCGTATGGGTGCACGACGCTGTACAAGGACCAGGACGGCGACGGCTACGGGCGTGACGAGACGGCGTGCGTGTGCGCAGCGGCGCATCCGTGGACGGCGACCAACAAGCTCGACTGCGACGACGCCAGCCAAGAGGTCTACCCGAACAACCCCAACTACTACTTCCAGCCGACCAACGGGTCGTGGGACTACAACTGCGACGGGGTCGTGACCAAGAAGGACGAGGCGATCGGCAAGTGCTCCGGGACCGTCGGCTGCAGCACCGAGAAGCTCGGCTGGAACGGGTCGGTGCCCGAGTGCGGCCAGACCGGCACCTGGATCCTGGACTGCAAGTGGAAGATCTCCAGCCTCAGCTGCAAGATCGACGACGACGAGAGCCGCCAGCAGTCTTGCCGCTGAGATGGGCGGCGGTCGGGGCCCGCGCGAGGACGGGGGCCCCGACCCCGCGCGCCCTGATCTCGCTTCGAAGGCCCACGTCGGCGTGAGACGCAAGAAAGCCCGCGGTTCGCGGACGGCCTGGCCGCCGCGAACGCGCGGGCTGGATGCGGGGCGCTTGGGCGGGCCGCGGGGCCCGCGCCGCTCAGCGCTTGCGCTCGATGGTCCCGGCGAGGACGAAGTTCGCCAGCTCGCTGGCCAGCGTCTCCGACGTGAAGTCCTCGTCCGTCGCGGTCACGTGGACCGTCCAGGCCTCGTCGCCCTTGTCGACCGTCAGCTCGGCGAGCGACGCATAGGCCTCGAGGGCGTCCTGGATGGCCGCGATCGCGTACACGCGCTTGTCGAAGGTGCGGGTGGCGGGCGTCGCCGCCGGGGCCGCCTCAGCCGCGCTCACGCCTCACCCCCGCCGACCGGGCTGTGCCCGCCGCTGTCGCCGGGGCCGGCGACGCGCTCGGTGTCGGGGCCGGCCGCCACGGGGGCGCTGCCGCTCTTCTTGAAGCGCTCCTCCCACGGGACGGCGATGCCGAGCGGATCGTCGAGGAAGTCGAGATCGTCGTCGTCCTCGTCGTCGACGAAGGCCGCGGGCAGGGCGGCGCCGGTGGCGCCTGCCAGCGCCTGGGAGACGATGCTCTCGAGGATCGCCTGGTTGTCGGCGGTGATCCGTCGACGCAGGGCCTGGCTGAGCAGCTCGTTGCCGAACTCGCCCGCGAGCGCGCGCAGCGCGGCCTCGTCGGCCGGGGCCTTGGTCGCGATCTCGACCGTGATGTCATCGTCCGAGCGGCCCAGCAGGACGTAGGCCCGGTCGATGAACACGTAGGCGGCGCCATAGACCGCCTCGAGAGGGTAGAGGGTCTTGTCCAGGCTCAGGACGAGCTTTCCATCGGTCGCAGTCAGGATTTCGGGCGCGCTCAACGTGTCACCTCCAGAGCACCACGGCGGGCAACCTAACACCCCGCGGGCTTCGTGTCAGCAGGGGGGCGACCCGCCGGTTGCGACGACTGGACCGATGGGGCCATGCTCGCGGCATGGACGCCGAGACACTCGAACGGCTGCGCCGCAACAGCGGCCTGCGCCTCGACCGCGAGGGCACCTTCCATTTCCAGGACGCGCCGGTGCCGAACCCGCGTGTGCAACGCCTGTTCCACGAGGGCCTGGCCGTCCGCGACGACGGCGAGGTCGTGCTGCACGTCGGGGAGATGTGGGCCTACGTGGGCTGCGACGGCGTGGCGCGCTTCGTAGACGGCGTACGGTTTTTTCGGGATCGCCTCGCGCTGCGCCTGCGCGATGGACGCGAAGTGGAGGCCGACGCGCGTCACCTGGCGATCGGACCGGACGAGCGCTTCTACGTCTGGGCGACCGTGGACGGGCCGCCGGCGGTCCTGTCGCGTCCGGCGCACCAACAGGTCGCTGGACGGCTGACGGCCGACGACGACGGGCGGCTGCTCCTGGAGCTCGCGTCGGGGCTGGTCGCGATCCGCGCGCTGGCGGCGGCCCCGGGGCCGTCGACGGCGTGGTCCGAGGGGCCGTGAGCCGACCGGCCGCTCAGGGGGCGGCGATCGGCGGCTGCTCGTCGTCCACGGGGAGCGGCGGCGGCGCCTGCCGCGCGGCGTAGCGCTCCTTGAGACCCGAGAGGCGGGCGCGCGCCTCGAGCAGGGTCTCGTTCTGGGTCGAGGCGTCCCGAAGGAGGCGAATCGACAGCTCGTAGGCCTCCTCGGCGCGCAGCTTGAGCAGCTCGCGCAGGTCGACGGCGCGCGAGTGGTACAGGGACTCGGCCTGCTCGCGCATGACGAAGGTCTGGCCGCTGGCGCCGCCCATCTGATCGAGGAAGACCGCCATGCCCTCGTAGAGCCGGCCCAGGGTCAAGGCCGTCCGGGGGCGATCCGGGGCCGCCCGCAGGCGCAGCATCAGCTGCGCGAGATCGCTGAGCTGCTTGATGCGCGCCACCTCGCGGTTGAGGCGGGCCCGCGGCATCGCCCGATCGGCGACCGGCACGAGCCCCTCCCAGTCTTTGTCCACCCGCGCGACCGCCGCGGCCTGGACCAGCGCGCAGCCGGGCTCGGCGTCCATCACGCGCTCGAGGCGACGTCGGGCCTCGAGCGGGTCGAGCCGGCGGGTCGTCTCGAACCACTTGGCCGTGGCGCGGCACAGGCGCGAGGGACCGTCGGCGCGCGCCGACGGGGGCGACGCCAGGCCCGCGACCACGAGCGCCAGAGCCGACAACAGGGTTCCGCGGTTCATAGGCATCCTCACGAGATCGTCCGCCCAGGATAGCGGCCGCCGAGGCGGCCGTCGAGGCCACCTTCCCCCGGTTTGGACCGCTGTCCCGACGCCTGAAGGGGCCGCGTTGACAGGGCGCCGCCACCTTCACTACGGTCACGCCGATGAACCGTAACACCTCGCGGCGTTTCGCGCCCTTACGTCGAATTTCAGCGGGGCTGCGAGCCGGGACGGTCGCCTGCCTGGGGGTCGCGACCCTGCTCACGGCGGGGCCGGCGCGGGGCGATCTGGCGCGCTTCGACCTCGCGGGTCGCATCTACACCAAGTGGATGTACACCAACGACGACTCCCAGGGCCTGCTGACCTGGGGCAACCCCTTCTGGCCGGACAACATCGCCGGCGGCAACGGCGTCGGCAGCGAGTTCGAGCTGAAGATCCGCGGGGCCGTGGCCAACGCCGTGCGCGCCGAGGTGCGCCTCAAGAGCCGGTTCGGAGCGCTCTGGCAGGACTGGTGGGAGAACGGCGACGTCAACTACCCCGAGCCCAACACCTCGGGCGAGTCGCTGGGGATGAACCACGCCGAGTACATCCGCCTGCGCGGCGCCTTCATCGACGCCAACCTGCCGCTGCCGACCGTGCGCTCCGTGCTGATCGGATCGAGCGATCTCGGGATGTTCAACCCCTGGACCATCGGGAAGGTCCGCTACATCGACCGCGACAACGCCAAGGGCGCCTTCCTGACGGGCGGCAGCGACGAGGGCGAGCTGGGCTACACCGTCGCCGCCATCGCGCTGCCGAAGCTGTTCGCCGGCCCGGGCTGGTCGACGGGCGTCGGCGACGCGGCCCTGGACCATCCGTTCTGGAGCTCCGACTGGGCGTACGCCGTCAAGCTGGACTGGCAGCCGCTGGACTTCGGCCAGGTGACCCTGGTCGGCACGGTGACCCGCGACCACGAGATCGACGTCGCCGACCCGGACGCCCAGGGCAGCGTCAACCCGAGCTGCCAGGACGCCCTGGGGTACCCCATCCCCGGATGCGTGCGGGACCACGCCGTCGAGCGGGTCACCCGCTACTCCAACGCGGTCGGCACCCTCCAATACAAGGGCATGCCCCTGGACTTCCTGTCGCTCGACGCGCTGGTCGGCGTCAGCCGCAGCGACGTGAACGAGGCGGTCACCTTCAACGGCGTCGCTGGCAACGCGGGCGTCTTCCCCATCGTCTTCGACGACGTCACCGACTTCGCCACGGTCGTCCGCGCCGATCTCCTCGACCCCTTCGAGGCGGGGCTGTCGCTCAAGGCCGAGGTGTTCTCCATCGGCGAGCACTGGAACAGCATCTTCGGCGCGCGGCGCGAGGCCGACGTCCTGCTGACCGACGGCTTCGTCGACGGCGGGCAGCTGCCGACCCTGAACATCGCCAACGAGTTCATGGACTTCGACGAGCCGTGGTTCGAGAGCGCCATCGGCTGGTACGGCGCCACCGTCGTGCCCGAGCTCGAGCTCGATCGGCTGCGCCTCGCCGCCGAGGCGACCTACATCGGCTACCACACCAACGGCCAGGAGCGGGACGTCGAGCACGTCTACCCCGACTTCCTGCACACCGACGGCTTCACGGACACCGACCTGTACGACTTCGCGAACACGACCGACCGGGGACGTGACCCGCGCAGCGTCTACAGGCGCAACCAGGACCGCCAGAGCTTCATCGGGGTCGTCCAGGGCCGCTACGACGTCGGCCTGGGTGTGGACCTGGGCGTCGAGGTCAAGCTCAAGACCGTCATCGACCGCGACGCGCGCAGCCACGCGACGACCTCGGACGACTACGCGGGCGACCGTTACATCGGGCGCTTCGCGCTGGACGCGCGGGTCACCGACGAGCTCGGCGTCAAGGTCGGCACCCAGCTCGAGCATTGGGACGAGCGCAACCGCCGCGGGACCCTCGAGCTGGGTTACGGCGACGACACCACCGACAAGGCCAAGGTGTTCGCCGGCCTGGTCTACGCGTGGTCGGGCTTCAACCTGCGCTATCATCTGGAGATGGTCCACAAGGACCAGCAGCGCGAGCGCGAGCCCGACCAGCTGTGGCGCGTGTTCCGCTCGAAGGCGACCGTGGAGGTGCTGTGGTGAGGGGGCGTGCCGAGCGAGGGACGGGGGCCCGGGTCGCGGCGGCCCTGGCGGCGGCGGCCGGGCTCTTCGGCTGTGGGCTCGAGAACGAGCTCATCGGCCTCGCGACCGACCGCGGACACGTGGTGACCCCGGCGCCGCGCCCGACGGTCCTGCACGGTCGCAGCACCGGCGCGGCCGGCGGCGAGGCCACCTTCGTGACCGGGGCGGGGCAGGCCATCGACGGGGCCGTCGCCGTCATCGCCGAGGACGGTCGGTTCACGCAGACCTTCTCGGGCGCCGAGGGCCATCGGGGCCTGGGCCTCTGGGCGACCAGGGGCGATCGGTCCCTCACCGGGCTGCTGCCCGAGCTGCCTCGCCAGCCTTCGGTGTACCACGACGTGCAACACGTCTTCGCCTGGGACGCCCACTCGGCGCTGGGAGACCTCAACGCCGCGTCGACCGCGCTCACCCTGGTGGTGGTCGAGGCGGCGCGCCGCCAGGGCGTCTCGCTGTCGGGCCTCGAGCCGGGCGTCCTCCGCGAGGGGCTGGACGCCGCCGCGGACGAGCTGGCGCGCCTGGGGAGCCCCGTGCAGGTGTTCGCGCAGGTGCTCGATCGGGTGGACGCCGCGTCGGCGGCCAGCGCCGTCGGCGAGCCGGCCTTGAGGCTGGCCGGCTGGAAGGGGCCGGGCTCGTGGCTCTCGGCTCAGTGGCTGGACGCCGCCGGGGTCGACTACACCGGCGACGGCGTCGCCGACCTCGACACGCAGCCCTTCGACGCGGCCCTGGCGGCGGCCGCCGCCGAGATCGAGCTGGGCGTCTGCTACCCCGACGACACCATCCGGGTGGTGTTCCAGGTCGACCTGCGTAGCGGCGTGAAGAACCGAAACTGCTCCGAGGTCGACGCCCACAAGTGGGCGTCGGAGGGGACGCAAAAGGCCGTCTTCTTCACCGGCGGGGTCCACACCGACGCGCCGATCTGTGGCGCCGGGCGCACGGACCATTGCCTGACCGAGGCGCAGGTCGACGCCATCAACGGCGTCCTGGGCAATTGGGTGCCGAACCAGGTCGCGATGTTCGACGACGGGACCGGCGGCGACGCCAAGGCCGGCGACGACGTGTGGACCGTCGCGTTCGACCTGCCCTACATCCCGACCGCCACCTCACCGGACGGCGCCGGCGTGCGCCTCGCCTACAAGTACACCTACGGGCTGCCGGGGCAGGGGTGGACCGACACCGAGGAGTGGCCCGGCAACCAGCGGCTGCTCGAGCTCGAGGACCTCAACGGCGACCACCTCGTCGTCCGGTACGACCTGTTCGGCGACGAAGCCGCCAACAAGGACAAGGTCAACGCGCTGAAGCTGTCGAAGGGCGGCTGTGGGACCATCGCCTGGGAGGCCGTGCGCGACCCCGCCTGCGCGGGTGACTCCCGCGAGAACCGGGTGGACACGGACGGCGACTGCGAGCCCGACGCCTGGGCCGCGCCGGGCCCGGTCACACCGCTCTCGGTGCCTTGTAACCCGTAACCGCTCGCCGTCCCGGCGTGTGGCGCGGCGCGCGCGTGGTCGGCGTTGACCCTGCCGAGAGCCGATCGCTATAGTGCCTCGCCTTCGGCGCTGGCCGGGGTTGGCGAATTGGGTGTCCGGTGAGGAGAAAGCCGATGAGCTCGAGTTTCGATGTGTTGCGCGCCCTGAGGGGGTTCGGCTGCCTCGCGGCGCTGACGCTCCTGGTCACGGCCTCGGCGTGCTCGGACCCGGAGACGGTCGGAGGCGACAAGGACGAGGGCGCCGACGTCGAGACGGACACACCCGACATCAAGGGCGACGACCTCGACATGCCGGACGTCCTCGAGCCCGACGGCGACGACGACGTCGACGAAACGGACGTGCCCGACGCGACCCCCGACGTGCAGCTCGACGTGCCGGACGAGCCCGACGGCGGACCTATCGAGGAGCCGCTGGACAAGGGCTACCCCGCGGGCGAGCTGCTCATCAAGATCACCAGCCCGGGCGGCCGCCTGCACGAGGCGGTGGTCGGCGGGACGACCATGGTCGCCGGACTGCTCTTCGGCGAGGCCGACCAGATGTTCTGGCAGTCGTCCAAGGGCCAGGACGGCGAGATCGACGTCGCGACCTTCTGGCGCAGCGGCCCCATCGCGCTCGACCCGGGCGACAACACCATCACCGTCACGGCCGTCAAGGGCGACGTCGTGGTCACCGACACCATCGTCGTGACCTACAACCCCCTGTTCAAGTTCGACGGCCCGGTCAACGTGCGCCCGAACGTCGTGTGGCTCGATCAGCCCATCGACGGCATCTTCACGGTCGCCATGGGCCTGTACGCCAACTTCGAGCCGAGCTCGGTGGCCCTCGTCCAGGTCGACGCCGACGGCAACGTCATCAAGGAAGTCGGCCAGATGTACGACAACGGCCAGGTCGGCTCGACGGGTGACGAGATCCAGGGCGACGGCGTCTACTCGCGCAAGTACAACATGAGCTGCTCGGACACCAAGCCGCTGTGGTTCCGCGCCAAGGTCACGGTCAAGGGGGCCAGCTCCTACACCGCCTATTCGGCGCCAGTGCCGGTTTGGTGCGCGCAGCACCTGACGGCGACCGAGTGCCAGTCGCACCATGCGGTGGTGATGCAGGCCGAGGCGCAGATCCTGGCCGGCACCAGCGCCGAGGACGTTGTCGACGCGCTGCTCGGCAACCCGCAGGTCGCCGACGCGGGGCAGTCCGAGGGCGACGGCCACACCATCTGGATTCAGTTCACCAACGGCCTGCTCGGCGCGGTGCTCGCGCCGCCGGCGGGCATGCGCGGCGCCGGGGGCTCGGGCTTCGACGCGCCGCCGGGCTTCGATCCCCAGCCGATGGGCGTGCAGACCGTCGAGATCGGCTCGCGCAACGCCATCGTCCTCGCGCCCTTCCAGCAGGAGTTCGGCGCGACCGACGACGGCCCGGCGGTCGCGGCGGCCATCGCGGCCAGCGCCTGCCCGTCCTTCGCGCTCGAGGGCGGCGCCGCCCTGTCGGGAGTGGCGGCCTCGCTCAGCCGCTTCCGGTCGATCTCGAACTTCGGCATCACCTCGATCAGCACGCACGGCGACGCGCTGTTCGGCGATCTCGACCCCGCGGCCAAGAAGGACGAGTACCACTGGGACCACATGGGCGCGCAAGAGGTGGTCTGGTCCGGCGAGCCGGTCGTCTGCTCGCAGATGCTGCAGGAGAAGAAGAGCTGCACCGTGACCGGCGCCAACCCGACCGGCGGCTGCCCCTCGGGCAGCGTGTGCGTCGTGACCCAGGGCACCGGCGGCGGCTCCAGCTCGGGCACCTGCCTCGACCAGACGCAGGCGGATCTGCGGCTCGGGCGGCTCGTCCTCACGAACAAGGGCTACGCCATGACGCCCTCGTTCTTCGAGGCGTACGCAGGCGCTGGCTACCCGAACAGCCTGGTGAACCTCGGCGCGTGCCGCACCTTCTGGAACGGGTCGCTGGCCACGACGCTCTTCGCCTTCGGCGCCAAGGCCATCACCGGGTTCTCGGACTACGTCGACAGCAACTGGGCGCGCGCCAAGGTGACCAAGCTCATCGAGGGCTCGGTCGGGCAGGGCATGGTCGGCCACGCCCACGACGGCGGTCGCGACCCGTCCAACCCCGCCACGGCGTGGCGGATCCTCGGCGCGACGAACCTGGATCTCTCCAGCTCCGACATCATCAACGCCAGCTTCGAGACCGGTGACACGACCGGCTGGCGCCGCGACGGCGACGGCCGCGTCATCAGCCAGCTCGGCAGCTCGGCCGCGGTGCACGGCAAGTTCATGGGCCTGGTCTCGACGGGCCTCGGCTTCACCGTTCAGACCGGCACACTCGAGCAGGATTTCTGCATCCCCGAGTCGCGCACCGAGATCGAGGTCTACTGGAAGTTCTTCTCCGAGGAGTTCAAGGAGTTCTGTGGGTCGTCCTTCCAGGACACCTTCCAGGTCACCCTGACGGGCGCCGCCGGCAAGCTCACCGTGGTCGACGTCAAGGTGGACGACCTGTGTGGCTACTCGGACGGGAGCTGCGGCAGCTGCGCCAACCCGGTCGCCTGCGACGAGGTGTGCATGGGGACCGGCGGCTGCAAGGCCGACATCAACACCGGCCTGTGCACGGGCACCTATCCGTGCAACTGCGGCAAGTACTTCGTGGGCTTGACGCCCAGCGACGTCAGCTTCGACGTGGGCGGCGTCTTCAACGTCCTGTGGCAGAAGACGGTCAAGAACATCCAGGCGCTCGCCGGCGCCGGCAAGGTGAACCTGCGCATCTACGCGACGGACACCGGCGACTCGATCTACGACACCGCCATCCTGGTGGACGCCATCAAGTTCAACTGAGGTCCGACCGGGAGCGCGGTGGGGTGATCCGCCGCGCCGCCGCGCCAGATGGCCAACGTGATGCGGCCCGGTCACCCCCAGGGGAGGCCGGGCCGCTTTCGTTGGTGCGTCGAGGGCGCGTGGCCTGGGCGCGGGCGCGCCCAGGACGGGTGCGAGGCTTGGGCGTCGCCTCAGACGGGGTTGTCGACGTCGATGAACTCGACCGCGAGGTGCGGCCACTCGGCGGCGAGGCGCTCGGCGAGCGCGCGCGGGCCGAAGCGCTCGGTGCGGTGGTGGCCCGCGGCGAGGAAGTGGATGCCCTCCTCGCGCGCCGTGGCTTGCGAGTACTCGCCGGCCTCGCCCGTGAGGTAGGCGTCGCAGCCGGCGTCGATGGCGCGGCGCACGTCGCGGGCGGCCCCGCCGGTCACGATGCCAAGCCGCGCGACGCGCTCGGGGCCGTGCGCGAAGTGGTGGAGGGTCGGCGAGACCGCGCGGCGCACCCGGTTCGCCAGCTCGGACGCCGAGATGGCCGGCGAGAAGGTGCCGATGCAGCCGACGGGGATGCCGCGGTGCTGGAAGTCGGGCGTCGGCTCGCCCAGGCCGAGCGCGCGGGCCAGGGCCGCCGCGTTGCCCACCTCGGGGTGGGCGTCGAGCGGCAGGTGGTAGGCGGCCAGGCTGACGTCGGCTCGCACCAGGGCGCGGATGCGCCGCCCGAGGGCGCCGGTGACCGTGACCGGGGCGCCGTCCCAGAACAGGCCGTGGTGCACGACCAGCAGATCGGCGCCCCAGCGGACGGCGGCCTCGATGAAGTCGAGGTTGGCGGTGACGCCGGTCGCGACGCGGCGGACCTGAGGCCGACCTTCGACCTGGAGGCCGTTCGGGCCGTAGTCGCGGACGTCGTGGGCGCTCAGGAGCGCGTCGAGCCAGCCGACCAGCGTCGCCAGCGGGACTTCGTCTACAGTGGCCATCACCAGACCAGGGTGAGGGTGGCGGCCTCGGTCGAGACCTCGTGGGCCGAGCCCGAGGTGCCCTGGGGCAGGCTCTGGTTCGAGAGGTAGGCGCCGTCGGCCGTACCGAGGCGGGCGACGAGCGCGACGGTGCGCAGGGCGCCGGTCGGGGGCCCGAAGAGCACCTGGAGCGGCAGGTAGGCCTCGAGGCCCTGGGCGCTGGAGATCACGGCGCCGTCGAGCAGCCACGGCAGGTCCTGGGCGGGGGCGAGCCCGCGCCAGCCCGCGCCCTTGGCGGCCGGGTCGTCGACCGCGGGGAGATAGCTGGCCTTCTCGATGGCCGCGAAGGCCACCTCGGCGCCGAAGCCGTCGATGTCGAAGGTGAGGACGCCACCGAGGGCGTCGTCGACCGCGCCGTCGCTCTCGAGGGCGGCGGTCGAGGTCAAGCCGGTCCCGGACCCGTAGTCGGCGTCGACGTAGACGGTGATGGCGTTCTGGCCGAGGTCGCTGTGGGCGAATCCCTGGACGGCGACGTACAGCGTCTGGCCGTCGGTGGCGGCGTGGAGCGCCTGGAGGTGGTTGTCGTCGGGGCCCCAGGCCGACGCGGTCGTGGCGGTGGCGAGCAGGGAGGAGGCGGGCCACTCGCCGAGATCGCCGTCCCAGGCGCCCGCGATCTGCAGCGTCCCGGCGGCGCTGAAGGCGTCGCAGGTCACCGTGAGTTCGGCGCTGCCGGGCGGGTGCGCCGGGACCAGGACGGTGAGCGTGGTCGCGTTCGTCACGTCGACGTCGGTCGGCGAGACGGCGAGGTCGTCGAGGCTGACGGTGCAGCCGGCCTCGAAGCCGGCGCCGGAGACCTGGACCGGGACGCCTCCGAGCGGCGAGACCGTGGCGGGCTCGAGCGCGGTGACCGAGACCGGGCCGGCCGGGGCCACCGTGAGCTTGGTCACCTGAGCGGGGTCGAAGCCGTTGTCGGCGCCGTCGCGATCGACGTACAGCCACGAGGTGCCGCCGTTGACGCTGAAGCGCAAGGTGACGGCCCAGACCCCGGTCGGGGCGATGAGGCTGGCCGACCAGACGTCGTCGTTGCCGACATCGTGCGAGTACGTGGCGGAGGACCAGTCCCAGCCGTCATTGGCGGTGGGGTCGGTGCCCCACGGGCCGTACCCCACCTCGGCGGTGAGGCCGAAGCCGGCGCCCGGTTGGTCGGTGACGCCCCCTTCGTAGACCTGCGCCTCGATGATCGCCGAGGGCTGGCCGGCCGAGGCCGACAGCTGCGCTCCGCTGAGGAGCTGGCCCCAGTCGGGGAGCTCGGCGACGAAGGAGAAGGCCGACGCGAGCGTGGCCTTCTGGCCGTCCTCGGTCGTGACGGTCACCGACACGGAGCCGATGGGCGCGGCCGGCGTGGTCGCCTTGACCCAGGTGCCGTCGGCGGCGGCCTCGACGTCCGTGGCCGTGGCCGTGCCGAACAGGACCGAGTCGACGGTGGCCAGGTTGGCGCCGTTGAGGGTCACCTGGGTGCCGCCGCCCATGGGGCCGCTGCTGGGCGACAGGCCGGTCAGGGTCGGCGCGGCCGCCGCGTCGACGTACGTGAAGCCCTGGGGGTAGGTCGCGGAGGCCCCGTCCGCGAGCGTGACCTCGACGTCGACCTTGCCGGGCGAGCCGGGCGGGGTGGTGACGGCGATCTGCGTCGCGTCGAGCGAGACGACGGTGGCCTGCGCGCCGCCGAAGGTGACCGTGGCCCCTTCGGTGAACCCTTCGCCGTGGAGGGTCACCGCGGTGCCGCCGTTGGCGCCGCCGGTGCTCGGGACGACCAGGTGCAGCTCGGGCGCCTCGCCGGTCGACGTGTCGGGGACGCACGCGCCGTCCACGCAGTGGGTGTTCGGGGTGGCGCACGGGTTGCCGGGGCCGCACTCGGGGGTGGGCTCGTCGCCCGGGCAGGCGACGACCGCGGTGTTCATGCTCTTGCCCTTGCTGTCGAGCGCCAGCGCGACCGGGTGGTCGACCCAGGCTCCGCCGCACAACCCCGCGGCGCTCACGCCGTCCAGGACGGCGTCGCCGTCGACCTTGTACTCGAGGCCAGCGTCGGGGTCCGTCTCGCCCTTGGTGAAGACGAAGACGAACTGGGCCTCCTGGCCGGGCGCGAGCAGGCCGTCGTGCGCGCCGAGGAACCGCGAGTGCTGATAGGTGACCACGCCATCGCCGGCGGCGGCGTCGCCGTTGGCGCCGTCGTCCAGGAGCTGGATGGGCGTCCAGGCGTTCATGGTGCCCTTGACCCACACGCGATAGGTGGCGAGGTCGACGCCCTCGAAGTCCGGGTGCAGGCCCGCCATGTCCAGGTGGACGCGGAAGTCCCGGTCGCCATGGGGTGTGATGGTCATGCCCGGGACGTCGATGACCTCGGTGGAGCCCTTCGGGATGTCGAACACGCCGTTCGGCCCGACCCAGATCCAGCGCAGGTCGTCGTTGAGCGCGCCATAGGCGAAGGTGCGGTCCTGGTCCGCCTGGTAGCAGACGGCGACGCCGAAGACGTGGTCGCCGGCCGTGGCGCCTTCGGGCTCGTGGCCGCCTTCGCTGCGGGGGCCGTCGTCGTGCAGGGTGGGGTAGGGGCCCTCCTCGGGGAGCCAGCTGGTCGCGTACTGGAGGGTGTTGGTGGCTTCGTCCCAGGCGAAGGAGCCGGTCCAGATGAGCTCGCCGGCCCCGTAGGTCTGGTTGGCGCTGTCGTCGACGCTGAACGTGAGCGTGGCGAAGCCCGCCGGGCACAGCCCAGTCGGCGACTTGGTGTCGGTCGCGACCTCGGGGTCGGCGTCGTCGCCAGGCAGGTCGGCCGCGTCCTGCACGTCGGCGACTGCAGCGTCGGCGGGGGCCTGTTGGGGACCGCTGCCGCAAGCCGTGTTGACGGTCAGGGCGACGGCGAGGGCGAGCGCGGGCGAAAGACGAACGGACATGACCTCTCCTCGGGAGCGCAGCGCAGGCTATCGACCGCCTCGGCGCGGCGTCAAGGCGCCCCAGGACCGGGGATGGGGCCGGGGACGCGCAGCGCCGGCACTGTCTCAGGGGTGTCCCGTCCGGCGCCGCCGCGGAGCGCCGTAACCCCTCGAAATCGCATTCATTCGCCGGAGAGGGTGTCCCAGCTGTGTCAGAGGGATGGGACAGTGGGACACCTGCGCTGATGCAAGTGCGCTGAATCATTGAGGGCGCGTCCTGGAACGCCCCTTGCTCTCGCCGTCGCCCGGGAGGTGCGACATGGCGGTAAAGGCATCGGGAGTGGGGCTGGTCGGGATCGACGGCGTGCTCATCGAGGTGGAGATCGGCGCGCAGGACGGGCTGCCCGGACTGGACATCACGGGGTTGCCGGCGGCGAGCGTGCGCGAGGCGCGGTTTCGGGTGAAGTCGGCCTTCCGCCGCAGCGACTATCCGTGGCCCGAGGGGCGGCTCGTGGCGAACTTCGCGCCGGCGGACCTGCCGAAGGCGGGGACGGCCTACGACCTGCCGCTGGCCATGGCGGTCCTCGCCTTCAGCCGCGAGTCGCTCCGCGCGCGCCTGGCCGACTTCGTCTTCTATGGCGAGCTGGCGCTCGACGGCAGCGTGCGTGAGGTGCCCGGCGCCGTGAACGCGGCGTTGGCCACGCGTGCCGGCGGGCGTCGCGCCCTGGTCGTGGGGCCCGGGAACGCCGACGAGGCCGCGGCCGTGCCGGGCATCGAGGTCTACGTCGCGGAGACCCTGTACGAGCTGGTCGAGGCCCTCGAGGGCCGAGCGTCGCTGCGGCGCGCCGAGCCGGTCTCCGAGGGCGAGGCGCGTCGGCCGACGCTGGATCTCGCCGACATCCGCGGACAAGCCAGGGCGCGGCGGGCGCTCGAGGTCGCCGCCGCGGGCGGGCACAATCTGCTGATGGTGGGCCCGCCGGGCTGCGGCAAGACGCTGCTGGCGCGGGCGATGGTCGGGATCCTGCCGCCGATGAGCCTCGAGGAGCGGCTCGAGGTCACGCGCATCCACAGCGTCAGCGGCCTGACGCGCGGCAGCCGCGGCCTCGCCAGCGTGCGGCCGTTTCGGGCGCCGCACGCGACGGCCAGCTTCGCGGCCCTGGTCGGCGGCGGCAACCCGCCGCGCCCGGGCGAGCTGAGCCTGGCGCACCGGGGCGTCCTGTTCCTGGACGAGACCCCCGAGTTCAACCGCCTGGCGCTCGAGTCCCTGCGGGCGCCGCTCGAGGACCGCGCCGTCACCATCACCCGGGCGGCCCGCGCGGTGACCTTCCCGTCGGCCGTGTCGCTGGTCTGCGCCATGAACCCGTGTCCGTGCGGCCACAAGGACGACCCGACGCGGCCCTGCCGGTGCACGCGCGGGCAGGTCGAGGCCTACCGGTCGCGGCTCAGCGGGCCGCTGCTCGACCGCATGGACATCCAGGTCGCGCTCAGCCCCGTGCCGCCCGAGCTGTTGGCGCAGGCGACGCCGGGCGAGGCGTCGGAGCCGGTGCGGGAGCGGGTCATGGCGGCGCGCGAGCGGCAGCTGGCCCGGCGCGAGGAGGCCGGCGGGGCGGCGACCAACGCGGAGCTGGCGCCCGGCGCGCTCGAGCAGGTCGCCCCGCTCGGACGGGCCGAGCGCCGGCACCTCGCGAACGCCGCGCGGACGCTGGGGCTGACCGCGCGCAGCTGGCATCGGGTCATCAAGGTGGCCCGCACGGTCGCGGACCTCGAGGGGGCCGAGCGGGTGGACGCGCGGCACCTGTCGGAGGCGCTGACCTACCGGCTCTTCGAGCGCGAAGGGAGCGCGACCGCGCGGGGCGCCTTCGCGCCGCGCGGACGATGAGGGTGGCCGACCGACCGGCGCGCTCGACGGGCGAGCGGCCGAGATCGCGTCAGGCCGAAACGGGTCGCTTCGGCGGCCGGAGGGAGTGGGCGATGAAGAAGGGCAGCAACCTCGACAAGCTCAAGGATCTCATGGGCATGGTCGACAAGAAGTTCGGCAAGGGGACCATCATGAACATGGACGATCAGGACAGCGCCAAGGTGAAGGTGTTCTCGACGGGCTCGCTGGGCCTCGACGCGGCGCTGGGCGTGGGCGGCCTGCCGGTCGGGCGCGTCATCGAGATCTACGGGCCCGAGTCCTCGGGCAAGACGACCCTGTGCCTGCACGCGGTCGCCGAGGTGCAGCGCGCGGGCGGGACCGCGGCGATCATCGACGCCGAGCACGCCCTGGATCTGTCGTACGCCGCGTCCCTGGGCGTGGACACCTCGCGCATGCTCGTCAGCCAGCCCGACTGCGGCGAGCAGGCGCTCGAGATCGCCGAGATGCTGACCCGCAGCGACGAGATCGACCTCGTGGTCGTGGACTCCGTGGCCGCCCTGACGCCTCGCGCCGAGATCGAAGGCGAGATGGGCGACAGCCACGTCGGCCTGCAGGCCCGCCTGATGAGCCAGGCCCTGCGCAAGCTGACCGGCTCGGCCAGCAAGCACGGGACGACCGTCATCTTCATCAACGAAAACCGTGGGTCTGGAAGATGGTTGGGACTCCACCGTTCTCCGGTTTCGGCTGGTCGTCTAACCCGCGCAGTCGATTGCGCGACCCGATCCCACTACGATCGGTGGTGACCGAGCCCAACCTCGACCCTGTCAACCCAACGAACCGTAACCCCCCGAAAGGAATACCAAGGGCTATCGGGGTCATGAGGGTGAACTTGACACCGTCACCCAGGCCGGGGTTCTTGGCCCCCATGCGTGGATGAGGAGAGAGGAGCCTCCAGTCGATGACCAACGAAGAGCCCAGACTTGATCCGCTATCTCCGATTCAGAGAAGCGAGCGGATGTCAAGGGTTCGTTCGGGGAACACGAAGCCCGAGCTCGTGGTCCGCCGCATGGTTCATGCGATGGGGTACCGCTACCGCATCCACGGCAAGCGCGGGAAGACGCGACTTCCTGGCTCGCCCGACCTGGTCTTCGGTCCGAGGAGGAAGGTCGTCTTCGTGCATGGGTGCTTCTGGCATCGGCACGAGGGATGCCCCAACGACCGTCCGCCGAAGTCGCGCCAGGACTTCTGGCTCCCCAAGCTCGAGGCCAACCGTCAACGCGACGAGGTCAACCTCAAGCTCCTGTGCGAGCTGGGGTGGGAGAGCCTGGTGGTATGGGAGTGCGAGCTGAAGAACCTTCCCGCTCTGGAGGAGAGGCTTCGGACCTTCATCGAAGGGAAAGCTGGTCGAGCATGAGAGCGGTCGAGTTGTTTGCGGGCGCGGGCGGTCTGGGGATCGGCACCGGTCGAGCGGGCTTCAAGCACGAGGTGGTGGTCGAGTGGGACCACGACGCCTGCGAGACGGTGCGCCACAACCAGCGGCGCCAGGTGCCTGACGTCCAGGGGTGGTCGGTCTTCGAGGGCGACGTACGGGCCTTCGACTTCGGGACCGTCGCGCCAGGCGTAACGCTGGTTTCGGGCGGTCCGCCCTGTCAGCCCTTCAGCCTGGGCGGCAAGCATCGCGCCTTTAAGGACTCGAGGGACATGTTCCCGATGGCGGCCGAGGTCGTGCGTCAGCTGCGACCGGAAGTCTTCATCTTCGAGAATGTCAAGGGTCTTCTTCGAGAGGCCTTCTCGACCTACTTCGGCTACGTCATCCTCCGGCTCACTTATCCCGAGATGGTTCGCAAGGATCGAGAGGAGTGGCAGGACCACCTGGCCCGGCTCGAGCGACACCACACGGGCCCGCGACATGATGATGGTCTCCACTACCGGGTGGTCCACCAGCTCCTGAACGCGGCCGACTTCGGTGTTCCGCAGAGTCGGGAGCGGGTCTTCATCGTCGGGTTCAGGTCGGACCTACAGATGGAGTGGTCCTTCCCTCGAGCGACGCACTCGGCCGAGGCCCTGCTCCACAGCCAGTGGGTGACCGGCGAGTACTGGGACCAACACAAGATCTCGAAGAAGCGCCGACCTCAGCAGCCGACCCGGTACGCCGGCCGCATCACGCGCCTGAAGTCCACCGAGCCCGCCTGTCTTCAGTCGAGGTGGCTGACGGTTCGCGACGCCATCTGCGACCTGCCCGACCCTGAGCGCGAACCGCTGCTGGCTCAAGGAGTGCTGAACCACCGGTTCAACCCTGGAGCTCGGTCGTACCCAGGCCACACGGGCTCGCCTTGGGACTGGCCAGCCAAGACCCTGAAGGCGGGTGACCACGGAGTTCCGGGTGGTGAGAACATGCTGGCCCGAGAGGACGGCACGGTCCGGTACTTCACTGTCCGGGAGTCGGCGAGGCTCCAGACGTTCCCGGACAACTACGAGTTCCAGGGCTCGTGGTCGGAGGCGATGCGCCAGCTGGGCAACGCCGTCCCGGTCAAGCTCGCCCAAGCGGTCGCCGACTCGGTTCGATCCCACCTAGAGGATCGGAAAGCGGGTGGTCGAGGTGAGGCGTGAACCCGTCTTCAACCCGCTGGACAAGCGACACCTGGGCGAGAGCGTAGCCGAGGCGACGCTTCATCGGCCAGTCGGACCTCTTCCGCCCGAGGAGCCGTTCATCGCGGCGGGCGTGTATGCGATCTACTACGCTGGCGACTTTCCGGTTTACGAGCGCATCGCCGAGCGGAACCGAGAGGGGCGGTTCGAGGTCCCGATCTACGTCGGCAAGGCAGTGCCGGCTGGTGCTCGACGAGGCGGGTTCGGGCTCGGTGCTGACCCTGGACAGGTCCTGTTCCGACGCTTGTGCGAACATGCCGAGTCCATCAGGGCGACACCAACTCTGGACATCGATGACTTCTACTGCCGGTACCTGGCGGTCGACGACATCTGGATTCCGCTCGCGGAGTCAATGCTGATTGAGATGTTCCAGCCCCTCTGGAACCGGGTGGTCGACGGGTACGGGAACCACGACCCTGGACGCGGGCGACACGGCCAACAACGGTCCGCGTGGGACGTACTCCATCCTGGGCGGGTCTGGGCCGATAGGCTTCAGCCCGGCCGGGACATGGTCGACATCATCATGGACATCAACGCCTACGTCGCAGGCAGAGGTTGGTAAGCATGCCAGCAGAAGAAGCAGGGCTACATCCTGCGCTGATTGCGGCCCTCATCTCAGCGGGAGTTACGCTGTTTGTTGGTCCTCTGACTGCCGCATTCGTGACTCGTCGCGCTAACGGAAAGGCCCGAACGGCTGATCTGACTTTGCGATTATATGAGAGATACGCGGCCATATTGCCCGATCTCGCGGTGATCGTATCGGCGATGCGGGACCAGAACCTGACACCAGAGACATACGAGAAGTACCTTCATACGCGAAAGATTCTCCTGCTCGAAGAAGTCGGAGCCTTGGTTAAGCACAAGCGCTTGGACGATGCCCTTGTAAAGGAGCTGTTTCGCCAGCCGGTGAAGAAGGACGTCGTCCCCTGGCTCGAGGAAAAGACCGACGGCTACAAGATCGATATCAAACTCGGTGAGCAGAGAAGGGAAAGGTTCAAGATTCTCGGTCGAACTGTCGGTGTCCAACTACAGTTCCCGGCAGTAGGGGCTGCAGAGTAGGTCGAGTAGCAGGGGCATCGATAGACGAAGGAGCCTTCGGTAATGGAACGTCTATACGCCCGCATCTGGCTGCACCTCCCGAAGTATGTGGCCGCGATTCTGATCTTCATCGAGGTCGCGATCCTTGTCGGAGGGAACGCGACTTGGGCGTATTCGAGCGCTGCTTGGGAGTGGTTTCGGGCCAATACTGATGGCGGGACGAGGCTCCTCATACTGTTCTCAAGCGGGCTGGCGATTTGCGGTTTGGGAGTCTTCGTCGCCTTGCTGCTTCGAGAGGGGCTGGCGGCCGTGACCATAGGCCTCTCGAGGGCGGTGCTGACATCTCGGCCCCGGTGGGTGGCATCATTCCCAGGCGTGCTCTTGCCTCGCTCCGCCCAGGTGGTTCGGCTCCTCAACAAGGACAAGCAGTTCCTGGTCGACTACGTGGTTGCACGATCGGCGACCCAGCCGGACACATCTCAAGAGCAGGAGAAGTTTGTCCGGGACCTGATGACCAGAATCTCGAAGTCCCTCATGAAACCAGAGCATCACGAGTTCATCGCGGAACTCGCGCATGCCACGAGCTTGACCCAGGACCAGCGCAAGTACGAACTGCTTGAAGACCAGATGCGCACGTTCGAGATGTTCGGCGCGGCCTTGCTGCTCTACGTCTGGATTTCGGCGCTGGGTTATCCTGGGGCAGCGCGAAGCACGGCAGGCGCTCTACTCGTTTTCGTCCTGCTCTGCCTGCTGATAGCCGCTTGGATGCGTCTACGGCGCAGGCTGGTGCGGGTGCTGGCCTGGGCGTACATCGAGATCTTCGTCGTGGCCGAGGGCGCCGACATCGAAGATCGAGAAGGCGAGGGCCCTCTCTGAAGAAGCTTACTCCTCAGGCTCCGTCAGCTTCTTCCTGACCTTGGTCAGCGCCAGGTCGATCGCGGCGTCAATCCTCATCTGAGCACGCTGGTCAGCTCTCACGTGCCGCAGGTGACCGTTCTGATACACCTCGTTGGCCAACGCGACCCGGCCCATCAGTGAGTCGACCGCGTCCTCGATCGAGTGGAGCGAGGCCGGCGTCGTGACCATCTCGATCTCAGGGTCGTACTCGAAGCAGGTGTGCTGGTCCGGTCCGTCGAAGGCGTCGATCCACTCGGGCGGTGGGGTGCGGGAGAGCTTGATGGCCAGCAGGACGTTGAAGCCGTCGTAGACAGGAGCGCTGTAGAGCTCGCGGTCGATGGGCTCGATCTTCACGTCGTCAGCGATCAGGGTGATGGGTGTCCAGGTCGACATGGTGGACTCCATTGTTCAGTGCGTGTTCGGCATCGATATGGTCCGAATGTGACTCGGCTGAGTAGCCAAGGCAAACTGTAGTCGCACTGGCTCCGCAGACCAACGCCTTCGATGGGCGCGGCTGCTTGCATCTCAGGAAGTCTCTCCTCCGTTCCAAGGAACGGGACTACCCATCCACAATCACTTCTTGATAACGTCCCTTTCCACTTCGTCCGCTGCAGCAGATACCTCCGTCAAGTAAAAGCTCGGAAGCTCCTCGTTTGCGAACGTGACTTCTTGCCCGTCTTCAATTCGGGATGTGGTGGTTCCATATGAAATCACTACCTTCGAGCGAGTACCGGTTGCCGCTGGAGTGAGCGAAGTTGGCCGTGGTGGGCTCGAATCGAGCTTCTGTTTGAGCGCTTCGTATCGCAGTTCAAGTTCCATCAGCTTAGTCTTTTCGTTGCTTCGCTTGCTAAAATCTGCCCTGATTGCGCGAGCAATCCCGGTAGAAATCAAGCTGGCCGACACCGCAGCAAAGATGATGGCCAATTCGACCAGCGACTTCGGAGCGCCCTCACCGGAAACTGTCCCGCCATACACCAGGAATGTGGTGCCGACTATCGCCAATATCGGGACCACGCCACCAATTATTCCGATACCGGCTGCAAGTAAGTTGATTTGAAGCGGAGTGGACGGTCTCATTTAAGCATCCTACGGAGCAGTGCCTTCAGGAAATCCACGAGACCGCCGTAAAAGAGTCCCTTCACGAGGGCCATGCTGAGGCTCTCGCCGGCCAAGGCCGCGACAATCGGGCCAGCGGTCATGCCCGAAAAGGAGCCGACAAGCAAGTCATGGAGCAACCCTTCAGGCTCGGTCTTGGCGAGCCGGGCTGTGACAGCCTTGAGCCCCCGAGGGAAGAAGGCGTCAAGGATCTGATCCGTACGCTTGACATGGTCGTTGATCTTCGCATGCAGCGCGTCGATCTCCTGGGGTGAGGCGGCTGTAGTGAGATCGTCCCTCAACTGGTCGATGTCCGAATCGATCTGATCGAGCACAAAACTTTGCTCGGGCGAAGCCTTACGGCGCGCTTCGTTCAGCCGACGTCTCAGTCCGCTGAGCGCCGTGCGGCCTTCATCCACCTTCGTGACGGGCCTTGGTCTAGCCGGAACTGTCATGGTCGGGCAACCGATCGTCCATGCCCATCGGGTCGTGCCAGCCGCTCCCCGCGTGCTGGCACGTACCACCGCCCCTCGGTGCTGGTGCGATCCTTACCAAGAACTCGGCTCGACGCAAGCGACCCGCCACGGCGAGCCCGCGCAATCGGATTGCGCGACCGGAGACTTGACTAACGCGGGCATCCGTGATCCGGTCGGACGTCTCGATCACGATCACGGAGGCTCAACATGGTCCCCCCCTACCTGCTCCCGATCCTGCTCTTCCTTGGTTCCGACCTAGACCACGTTGTATCGCATGATCCTGCGACGCACCTCTGCCGGGAAGGAGGGGAGCCTAGGCAGTACCCTCTTGAGGGCAAGAGGGACGCGATACATGCATGTATCAAGGAAGCGACTGTGAAGCGACACAGCTGTCCTGCCAAGACCGAGAAGCGGGTGAGCTACGATCCTCAGGACGGGACCTTCGGGGTGTGGTGCGCAGATGATCGAGGACGTCGCCAGGGGCTCGAGGTCTCCTGGGCGGTCGACCATCAGCGCCGTTGGGAGTTCGAGTGGAAGGACGATCATAACCTGGTGCGGAGGTGGTGGAAGGACGGCCACCTCACGGCGATCGACTGTTTCGACGAGCACCGGAACGAAGTCCTGTGCCCCTGCCCGAAGGGAACCGAGAAAGTCTCGGATGGCGACCTATCTACTGAGTGGTGCGCTGATCGTCGCGGGAGGCGGACCGGGCCGATCGTCACCTGGAGCGCTGGCAAGGGGGACGCCAAGTTCATCGCCGAGTCGGGCTACTACCTGAACGACAAGCGAGATGGCCTGTGGACCAGCTACACCTTCCTGGAAGGTAGGCTGACGTCGGCTGGCCACTACCGGGCGGGGAAGAAGGAAGGTCTGTGGCGCACCTTCCACGAGGACGGCTCAGTTGAGTGGGAGGCCACCTACTCGCGTGGTCGATTCGAGGGAGTCATGCGCAAGTGGCACGCCAACGGCCAGCTCGCGAAGGAGCGGAGCCATCGTAGAGGCAAGATCGTAGGGACGGTACGGACCTGGCATGAGAACGGGCAGCTCGCTTCCGAGGTGATGGTCCGCAAAGGTCGAGCCCACGGGCAGCGACGCTACTACGATGAGGACGGAGTGCTGATCAGGACCGAGTGCTGGGTTGGCGGTCGGCAGGCGCCGTGTAAGCTTGAACCGTGATAGGACGTGGATACCGGTCCAAAGATGAACTCGCCAAAGCAGACCAGGGTCAGGATCCACAACCTGGCCGACACCATCCGGACCGGCTGGTACGAGCTCGCGTTGCTCATGGCCGAGGCGAAGGAGCGTGAGCTGTACCGCGACTGGGGGTACGAGGACTACCTCGCCTGGGCGAGCGAGGAGCTCGGGTACCAGAAGCGGATCACCCAGTACATGGTCGCGGTCGCGGAGCACTTCGGGACCGCGAGCCCCAAGGTCCAACAGTGGATCGCCGAGATCGGGGTGGCGAAGGCCAAGGAGCTGATCGGGCTGGTCGACGAGAAGAACCTCGTCCGCTGGCAGCGTGAGCTCCGAGAGGCCAATACCCCAATGGTGGCCGCTATCGCTCGAGCGGTGCGGGAGACCCTTGCCGAGCCCGAACCAGCGCAGTGACCTCGTCGATCAGGTCGGCCGCATGAGCCGCGATCCCGCTCGGGTCGCCCATCTCACGGAGGGTGCCGGCCCTCAGGTCGAGCGCGACCTCGAGCTCAGCCAGCAGAGACGTCACGGTATCGAGCTGTTCAGTCATAACAGGTCTCCTGGGGCTGGCTGTGGGTGAAGGCACGGGATAGCGGACGGTATCAAGTGCCCAGGTCGGCCAGAGCAGAGATGAGCCGCTTCCGAATGTGGGGGTCCTCGACCACGGGCCCGATGTAGCGGACGCCCGGGACGACCGGCTCGGGCTCAGGCTCGGGGCGGACGACGCGCAGGTGGCCACGGCGAACCAGGCTGGCGATGCGGGCAAGGGTCGGGTGGATCGCGGTGGCGGGCTGGGTCATGGGCGTGGCGTCCTCGCGCGCGGCGTTCTTCTTGGCGTGTGGCCCTTCGGGCCTTTGACGAGATCTACCCCGGGTCCGGAGCTCGGTGCAAGTGATTGCACTTTTCAACGGAAGTGCCAACTCGGCGCGAGCGTCAGCTCGCCCCCTCTAGGTCCCTCTCTTTCAACCTCTCTCCTCTCTTTCTATGGGGTCTCATCTGGGGGACGAAACCGTCTCATCTGGGGGACGGACCGTCTCATCTGGGGGACGCTGACCGTCTCATCTGGGGGACGCTTTGACTCTGAGGAGGAACTTGTCACCCGTGACCGGAGGAGGCTACTCTCGTCGAGTAGACAAAGAAAAACCCCGGCAGGCTGCTTTGGTCGGTCGCCTACCGGGGTCAAAAGGAAAAGAAACTGATATGAAGAATACGGTCGCGCGTGTCGGCAGTCCAGCCTGCGCTTCGATTCAAAGAGACTTCAGCAAGGTGCCCTGGACCACGACGTTGATCCCTGAGGACCTGCTCGACTGGGCCGATGAGGACAAGGCCCGTGTTACAGCGTTCGCATTGGCCGCGCTGCTGTACTGTTCGAGTCGGGGCGGCGAGGTCACGAGATGCGTCGCGACGTCGGCCGAACTGCTAGGGATCAGCAAGGCGACCAGTTGGCGAGCGGTCTCAATGCTCAAGGAGATCGGCATCGCTCGCGACGAGACCGGGACGTGGCACGGGATGCGCGTGCCCACTCGAGAATCCATCAGCGGCTGGCTGGCCATCCCGAGTGAGATCGTCGTCGACCCTCGCCGCAAGCCCATCGATATCATCTGGCTCGCGCGCTTGCTCCGCTTGTGCGAGCAGGAGAGCCAGGCAGCTGGGGGAGAGGACCGCCGCGAAATGGTTCACCCGCGCGCATGGGTCCTGAGGTCGCAGTACGCCGTCGCGACCAAGCTGGGCACCTCAAGGAACACCACCCACAAGGCGATCCAGAGGCTGGCCGAACTCGGCTACGTGGACGTGCGCGGACAGGGGGTGAACGTACAGCCCCACATGCCCCGGCAGCTCGGGCTCGTCGGTGGGATCGTCCAGGCCCTGCGCGGTCAGGCCGACGTTGTCCGGCTTGAGGATTGGCGGCGGCATGAGTCGTAAGAAGTGCAATCGATTGCGCGAGTTTGATCGGGGATGATGAGTGCATCCGGTATCGGGAAACCCCACACCGGAGGCCTCCCGTGGACGACGTCAATCGCACCCGCATGCGCGCGCTGATCGACCTTTGGAAGCGCAGCCGCGCACGCAGAAACCCAAAGCAACTCCGAGTGCTGATGCTCATGAAGAGGACCGGTGTACGCTGTCGCAAGTGCCGAAAGGAGATCCCTGTCGGGGACCGGGTGTTGTGGGATCCACGCGACAAGTCGTGTGAACATGAGCTCTGCCCAAATGTGATTGACTTCGTGGCCTGGCGAGAGGAACGGAATAGATAACCGCTCGAAAGCTGCGTATCTGTTGACGACTACGCCATCCGCCTGCGATCATTAGTCGTCGACTTCGGTCATTGGGGATGCGTTAGTCCATGAGGTGGCGTATGGCGTGGGTGTTGGCTTGGCTTTGCTTGACCTGCGCGCCGCCTGGTATGGCCGACGTCGACCAGCAGCTTCGCAGCATCGAGTCACGGCTCGAGCTGCTCGCTCAGGAACTCGGGCGATGAGCAGCAAGTGGTGCAGCGGAGCCTGTGGTGAGCTACTCCCGCACTCCCATTTTGCGCGGGACAAGAGTAAGAAGGATGGCCTGTCGTCCCGGTGCCGGGCCTGCGCCAAGGCAGCGACCAAGGCCTGGACCCAGGCAAACCCAAAGCGAGCCGCCGCAGCCAAGCGTCGGGCCTACGAGCGCGGCAAGAAGCACGTGGTCTATCGGCTGACCCACGTCCCGACCGGCCAGTACTATGTGGGCTCGACGCACCAGCCCACCTCGCGCGAGCAGAGCCACCGCTACGCGCTACGAACCGCCACTCACTGGAACCCTGGCGTGCTGGCCATCATCGCCCGAGAGGGCTACCACGCGGACGACTGGACGTTTGAGGTGGTCGCGGTGGGATCGTCGGCGGAGGAGGTCCGGAGGCTGGAGACGCAGGTCATTCAGGACCTGGAGCACGACTCCTTGGTCTTGAATCGGATGGCTGGTGGCGGCCCGATGGCGAGAGCCCACTGATGGTGCGCTCGGACGTCAGTCTCCCTCGGGCTGCGGCAATACGGCCATGAGCGCGTTCGAGGCGCAGGTCTCATGGCAGGCGTACAGGACATGGGGGGCTGTCGACCCACAGGTCTGGTGGCCATCCACCGCTCGGTCGTCGGATGCCGAGCTTGAGCGCCTCGGCTGGGCGATGTCACGTGTGACGCTGCGACATCGTGCAGCCCTAGCGCCGCTCCCGCAGGCGGCGATCGCGCGCGAACTGGGCGTCAGTCAGCCGACGGTCTGCGCGCGTCGTCGGGTGACCTTGGCCGGCCTGAGGAAGCTCCTAAGCTACCGGGGCGACCCAGACCGCGATGCCGCCATCGTGGTCGAGATGGCGAGGGGCGAGGATCTGGTGACCAGGCTGGCGGTCAGGACATGGGCCGCGACTGGTCGTCGTGCTCCAGTCGCAGGGGTGCTCGACGAGGCCTACACACCCGACCATCGACGCGCGAGCGAGGCCTTGGTCGAGTGGCTGGCGGACCACGCCTCGAACGCGACGGTTCGTCGTCTTGCGGGAGTGCATTTGCCGGCAGGTCCGGTGCTCATCGTGGGGCCTGACGTGGATGCATGGTCTCGATGGGATGCGGCCCGGAGTACGGCAGCCGAGCGACTCCTGGCGTGGAGGTCCATGGCCGAGGACAGCAGGGCGGCATGAGGCGGGGCACGAACGCATGCGGCACGGGATTGATTAGCCGTCCTCCAGCGGAGGCGACCATGGAGCTGGACAGGGTCAAGCGCGAAACAGTCGAACACGTACCGCTGCTAGTGGTCATGGTGCGCTCGGTGCTGCGCCTTGGTGACTGGTTCCGGTGTTTGCCCACTAGAGCGAGCAAGGCGAGGAGGCCCAGGAAGACGGGCTGTCGCCATGGTGGTGCCTCAGGGTGAGGCAGGGGAGGGCGGACACCCCCCCGTTTGGGTCTCATGGTGAGACACCGAGCCCGGCCTCTCTCCCCTCCGATTTAGCGGCGGATCCGAAGAAAAAATCCTGAACCGGAAAACGAGCCCGGGATGAGCAAGGGTCAGAGCAAGATGGAGACCGCGCGAGCGATGGCTGATCGTGGCCTGTCCAGGGCATCTGCGCCTCCAGAAGCCGACGAGACGGTCGACCTGCTGCTCGAGCACATCTCGCGGGGGATCGACAAGCGGACGAGCGCGGGGAAGGCGCAGCTCGCGTTGCTGCGTCAGGTGCGGGAGCGGGGGATCTCGCTGCGCCAGCTGCAGGCCTGGGAAGTGAGCCGAATGTTCGAGCTGGAGAAGCAGTTCCGCGACGAGAAGATCGAAGCCGGCAAGATGCACGTCCAGGTGGCGAAGATCATCGAGTCGCTTCGGAAGCTGGCGGAGGCGGATCAGGAGCCCGACGAGACCGTCCCGGGCAACATCGAGATCACGGTGACGCTGGACCCGTCGCTGAGGGATGACGGCCCCGGCGACACCATCTCGGTGGCGAGCCCGAGAGGCGAAGGACTGGCGAGCGAGTAGGCCCTTGGACGGGGCCGGGTGAACCGGTGGGGTCGGGAAGACCCTGGTTGGCGCAGCGGAGACGAAAGCGAGCGGACCTTCGGCATTTCAACGCCGACACGCTCCAGTGCGACTTCGTCCGGATCTTCTGGGGCGACAAGGCCGAGAAGGCGCGTCAGCAGGTCCGCTTCGTGGTCGCGAGCGGGCGCCGGTACCAGCTTGCGTTGTGCGGGCGCGGGTTCGGGAAGAGCTGGTGTCTGGCGCTGAAGTGTCTCTGGCTCGCGCTGATCAACCCGGGCGTCGACGGCGCCATCCTCGGCCGGACCTATCAGGAGGCGAAGTCCGGGCCGCTCCTGACCAACCTGCTCGCGCACCTTGAGACGTTCGCGCAGGTGACGGGAATCGACCTCGTCGCCTCGTTCAACAAGGGCGAGAAGTGCCTGACCCTCACCAACGGGTCTCGAATCCACATCCGTGGGTTCGAGACGATGGCAAAGCTCCGCTCGCTGTCGCTGGGGTGGGCGGTGGCCGACGAGCTCGACTGGAGCCAGTCGGTTGCGGCCGACGTATTCGACTCGCTCCAGAAGCTGATTCGCGAGCCCTGCCCGATGCCCTGCCTGGCCCTCGGGACCTCCCCGGCCGGGATCTCTGGCATCGGCGGCCTGTTCCTCTCGCGCCTTAACGGGAATGACCCGGTCGAGGCAGCGCGCTACTTCGTGATCACCGGGACCGCCGAGGACAACCCGCACCTGGCCGGGACCGACTACCTCGACACGATCCGACGCGGCAGCTCCAAGCGGAGCTGGATGCAAGAGGGCCTGGGGCAGGTCCTGACCGCGTCCGAGGCCGTCTTCCCCGAGTTCGACTTGGCGAAGCACCGCATCCCGTGGACCTGGGACAAGTCGCTGGACTACCTGGTCGGGGTCGACTGGGGGACCTCGGCCGCGTCGGCGCTCTTCGTCCAGGTGCAGAAGGACGGGACGTGGATCGTGGCCGACGAGATTCGGGCGGTCGAGGGCTCGTATCAGCAGTTCCGTGACGCGCTGAGCCGCAAGGTCCGGTCCATCGGGTACCTCCCGAGCTTGCTGGCGGCGGACAAGGCCGTGAAGTCGGAGAACGCCTGGGCGCGCGAGCACTTCACCGCGAAGTGCTGGGTGGCGACGCTGGACGGCGGTGCCGAGCAAGAGCTGGTCTACGGGCTCGAGTGCCTGCGGGCGCTGCTTGACCCAGCAGCGGACGACGAGCCGCCGCGTCTCCTGTTCGCCGACTCCCTGGCCTACGACCCGCATGATCCGAACCCCGGAATCGTGGGCTCCCTCCTGTCCTACTCGTACATGAGGGGGCGGAATGGGGTGCTGACGAACATCCCGATCAAGTCAGCGACCGACCCGTACAAGCACGCGGTTGACGCGCTCCGTTACCCGATCGTCGCGACGGCGAAGAAGCCTCAGTTCCACGGCGGACGCGCGCTGCCCTTTGCGGCGGCGGCGTCCCGTATCGACTTCAAGGCGTCCTACGAGCCCAAGGAGTTCGCTGCATGAACCTCATCGGCAACCTGTTCCGGCGCCTGACGAGGGTCCGCCGCTACGAGATCGATTCCCGCGACCGGGGGGCGCACCGGTCCAACAGCCTCCGTCTCGAGGCGTTCAGGGCCGGCGACTTCGCGACCGCCATGGATGGCGTTTTGGAGGCCATCTTCAGCGACACGGACGGGCTGCAGCCGAGGTACGCGCCGCTGATCCAGCGCATCGCGTCCGACGGGGCGAGTCAGTACGTGCGTGCGCCGCGCCGGCGGTTCGACGGGGTGTCGCCGACGCAGGCTGAGAAGCTGGCGAGCGTGTACCGCGCTTCGCGGGTCGACCGCGTCCTGTTGAAGGGGCAGCAGAAGAGCGTCCCGCAGAACGCCGTGCTCATCACGGCGGACCCGACGCCCGACTTGGACCGCCTGCAGCTCCAGTCGTGGGTGCCCGGCGAGGTGCTCGACATCGTGATGCCGAACGCGCTCGAGACCGACATCCGTCGGGCTGTTCGGGTGGAACTCGAGTGCCCGGTCGCGAAGGATGCGAAGGGCAACCTGGTGATCGGGAAGCGGGTCTACACGCCCACGGAGGCCTACACGGAGCATCCGAGCGGGGAGGGGGAGCCGCTTCGGGTCGGCATCTTCCGGCCCGACCTGACCCACCCGTTCAGGTCCGTCCCGATCGTGTTGGTGCGGCTGGAGGAACCGCGTCGCGGTGAAGTCCTGCCGGCGTTGCGTCTGGACCTGTTGGCGTTGAACGAAGCCTTGTGCGCGGCGCTGTCGGATCAAGAGTTCATCGCTCGGACCCAGTCGGCGGGCGAGCGCATCCTGACCGGGCCGGGCGCCATGCAGGCGGTGACAGCGCTCTATGACGCGCAGAACAACCCCGAGCTGGCCGATGTGGGGAGCGCGTTGGCCGCCGACGCCATCAAGGCGTTTGACGGCGAGGACCTCGAATACAAGGTGGTCAACTCGAACCCGGACCTCGAGGGCTACCGAACCACGGTCGGTTCGATGGTGGAGCTGGTCGCCCGGTACGGGTACGCGCAGCCCGAGGGGTTGCTCGGCAGCACTGGCATCACGGGCGCGGCGAAGGAGGCCGAACGTCTCGAGGTGGTCGAACACCAGCGCCGGATGGAGGGGATCTGGCGCGACGCCGAACAGGACCTCCTGACGCTGATCGTCCAGGTGCTGAACGCGGGGCAGGTGGCGTTGCGGCTGCCCGAGTCCGCGACCGTGGAGGTGGATCACCTGTATGTGGCCCCGAGGGCGAACGACCTGCAGACCGCGCAGGCCCGAGAGATCGATCACGCGCGCGGCCACTCGTCGGAGATCGAAGACGTGGCGCGCGCCGAGGGCCTGACGCTGGAAGAGGCCGAGCGGCTCATTCGGTGGCGGCTGCAGAAGCGGCGGGAGCTACTCGAGCTTGCGGGTCCGCAGACCCCGCAGGGGCTGAACCGCGTGGCCGACCTGAGCGCGAAACAGCTGCCCGGGTAGCGGCACCGATCCTATCGGACCACCCATGGTGAACCGGTGGAGGGTCTCATGTCAGGAGCCAACCAGAACACGAACACGGCGCCCGCTCAGCAGGGCGGGGCCGACCAGTCAGGGAGCCCGGGGGCGGGGTCGGGCGCGTCTCACCAGACCCCACCGGCGTCCGAGCCCCACGTCCAGCCCCCGGGCTCGCCTGCCTCGGCCGAGAAGCCGAAGCAGGAGACCAAGCCCAAGGACGGTGGGGAGGCGCCCGCGAAGGGCGATGGCGCCGAGGCGGCGACGGCGCAGCCGCAGGGCGACGACGAGACGGCGAAGCGGCTGGCCGCGTTGGAGGCGGCCAACCAGGAACAGGCCAAGACGCTGGAAGCGGCGAAGCAGGCGATGCGGGACACGGTGCTCGAGGGGCTGGGCATCCTCCCGACGTATCGGAGCTTCGTCCCCGAGTTCGACCCCTTCAGCGAGAAGGGGAAGCGGGCGGCGGAGGAGTGGGCGGGCAAGCACCCCGAGGTGCGCCGGCCTCAGCAGAACCAGGCGCCGGCTCGGAAGGAGCGCGACCCGGCGAAGGCCAAGAACAAGCTCTTCGGACGCAGAGGCTGACGATGGCGGACGTGAAGCAGGACAAGGCGGCGAAGGCCGAGATGGCGCCGTCGGAGCGCACCAAGCGGTGGATCGAGTCGCGGAAGAAGGGGAGCGTGGCCGACGTGCTCGGCACGACCCCGGGATACCGCTACTACGTGGTCGACCCGAACGGTCGCAAGCCGGGGCCGCTGACCGCGCTCCGCTCGCGCCTGTACGAGAAGGGCTACGAGCTGTGCTCCAAGGTGGGGGACACCGCCTACTCGCCGACGGTGCCGGGCGGGGAGGTCTGGCGCATCTCCGAGGCCGACTACAAGGCGCTGTTCGCGGACCGGAAGGACCGTGACGACGCCGCGCGACGCGCCGCCGAGGCGCCGACCGAAGCCTGACCCGAAGGGGTCGCTCCCTCTGGACGGGGAGTCGTCGAGAACCAGGTGGGGTCATTCGTTAGGAGTGACCCAAAGTGCCGACCAACAACGATTTCTCGCACCTCCTGGAGACCGTCGTCGAGATGGTGGAGGACGGACTCGACGCAACTCGCCTCGAGTTCGAGGACATCTGCCAGATCAAGACGGTCGACTCCCCGACCCTGCAGCTCTCGGACCTCTACGGCGTCGGGCACTACTCGACGACCGTCGCCAGCCCGAACGCCGACGCGATGTCGTCGTCGAGCAAGGTCCTGTCGAGCGTGTCCCGCGAGAAGAAGCTGATCTTCTTCCGCAAGGACGTGCGCGACCGTCCGGACCTGCCGCAGCACCTGGCGAAGCAGGTGATCCAGGCGGCGACGAGCACGGTCCGCAACCTGTTCTGGGCGGGCTTCGCCGGTCTCCCGACGCTGGCCCACCCCGACGAGGCCTACGCGGGCGCGGGCAAGTACTTCGTCGACTCGTTCAGCGAGACGGTCACGCAGTCGAACAAGCTCACCGTGAGCCTGTCGGCGGACAGCCTCGCGCTCGCGCGGACGCGCCTCCGCGCCTACAAGAACAAGAAGGGCCTGCCGCTCTCGCTGGACGTGTCGTCCAGCAACCTGGCGCTGGTCGTCCCGTCGACGATGCTGACGGAGGCGATGGACCTGGTCGCGGTGCGCGAGCCGACCTACGACGGCACCGGGCTGACCACCGGCACCTTCCACGGGATGCAGGTGATCGACTCGCCGTACCTGTCGGACAGCGACGACTTCGGCGTGATCCACAAGCCGACGACCCCGCTGATCATGTGGATGCGGAAGGCGCCCGACCTGCGGATCGAGCCGATCCCGGGCACCAACACCGTCTCGCTCATCAGCGAGATGGAGTGCGTGTTCGGCGTCGACCCGTTCGAGGCCGGCATCGTCATGTCCGTGGTCTGAGCGAGCGCAGGGGCGGCCACGGTGATCGGGATACACTACAGCTGGGCCAAGTCCATCACGGACGACGAGCGCCGGTTCACGATCCCGCTCTCCGTGGCCACGTCCTGGCTCGCGAAGTCCATCCGGGCGCGCGTGTCCAACCGGGGCGAGACGGCCGACGGCGGCCAGTTCTCGCCCCTGGTTGCTCGCAGCCGGACCAAGCCGACCCGGAAGGTCCGGCGGTTCTACAAGTCGGGCGAGCTGTGGCGGAGCCTGCACGTTCACGCCACGCAGCCCGGCCGCGTTCGGGTCATGTTCCGGGGGAAGCGGACCCAGCGCGGGAAGTCGGCGCTGACGAACCCTCAGCTCGCCTGGTTGCTGCAGCGGCCGGAGCGAGCCGAGCTACTGGCCCCCAGCCGGCGCGAGGAAGCGCAGTTCGTTGAGCACCTGGCGACCCTGGCGCCGGGCCAGTGGCTGGACCGGACGGCGAAGATGGCCGGGGACTTCCGGCAGCGGCAGCAAGATGACCGGGCCGCTCGGGCGGTCGCGAAGGCGCAGAAGCTGCGGGCGCAGCTGCGGGCGCTCGGGGTGGAGATCGTAGGGGAGGCGGCGTGATGGCGGTGGAGCTGCTTCAGTCGCGAGACTGCCCGGTCAGCTACGTGCCGACGGTCCGCCCGGCTTCGGCCGAGCTCGTCCTGGTCGACGACTCCGGCGCGGAGGTCGCCAGCCCGGCCGTCACCGTCGACGCGATCGGGGCTGGGGGGACCGCCACGATCGCCAGCCTGACCAACCAGGCGACGTTCGAGGTCGACGACGCCACGAACATCCGGCCGGGTCAGCGGCTCTGGCTGCAGCCTCAGAGCGGGTCCGGGAGCGTGGTGAAGGTGTCGACGGTCAGCGGAACGACCGTCACTGTGGACGGGGCGCCGGCCGCGACGGTCCTCGAGGGGGACACGCTGCACGGAGCGACGCTCCGCGCGACCGTCTCCGCTTCCGCGCTGGGGATGCGGGGCCTGCACTGGTCGCTTCGGTGGACGATCACGGACGCGGACGGACGGGTTACGGTTGAGCAAGAGACCGCGCACGTCGTCCGCCAGCGGTTCCGCGACGCCTGCACGCCCGACGAGGTGTCGCGCTACGTGGGGCAGCTCTTCCCGGGGATGACGAGGGGCAGGGACGCCGGGTGGTACGCCGACCTGGCCGAGCGCGCGTCAGACCGGGTGCGTCGCTTGCTGCAGGCGAAGGGGTGCTACCCGCACCTGGCGGGCGACCCGCTGGCGTTCCGTGAGGCGGGGCGCCTGGCGCTGTTGGCGGAGCTGGCGCTGCAGGGGCAGCGGGCGCCGGGGTACCAAGGGGTCGCGCTCGAGGACATCGACAAGGCGGCGCGGCGCGCGGTCTACGAGGCGGCTGACGGGCTCCAGTGGCACGACCGCAACGACGACGGGGCGGTCCAGGCGTCGGAGGTCGCGAAGCCGGTGGCCCGGGTGGTGAGGCTGCGACGATGAGGGCGAGCGAAGTACGCCGGGCGATCATCGCGGCCGTGGAGGCGATCCAGCCCGATCACCGCGCGACACCGGCTGACGTGTTTCGTCACGTCGACCTGGGGCAGATCACCGCCGGGGTGTCGCTCCCGGACCGGTCGTTCTACGTGGCCCTCGAGTCGCCGCCGCGCGACATGGCGGACATGACGGACAACCTGTTCCAGGTCGGCTACTCGGTTCAGGTGTTCTACGCGGCGTCGCCGACGATCGATGACCGAATCGGGGCCGACGTGGAGAAGCTGATCTGGGCGCTGCCTCAGATCCCGGCCGGCCACAACGAGGTGGCGTCGGCATCGGTCCTATCGACCTCGGTTGGTGAGGACGAAGGCGGGATCGATGTCGTCGTCTTGGTCGAGGTGACGTACCGGCTGGACGACCTGTCGGCCTGAGCCCCTTGGACGGGGGCGCGAAGAACACGGTGGGGTCAGGAGTGACCCCGGATGGCTTACTCGCAGACACGGATCGGCAGGGCTCGGATTCGCCCGCAGACCGATTGGGGCTTCGACAACGCGGTGGCTGCGGGGTCGTTCGTCGCCGGGGACACGCTCGGCTGCGAGGTCTGGGTCCCCCAGCTGGTCGAGGAGGCGCTGCGGTCGGAGACCTTCAGGGGCGCGTTCCACGCCCACCGGGTCGTCGGCGGCTCGCGCAAGGGCGTGCAGATCACCGTCTCCATGCCGGCGCACGGGCTGTCCAGCTCGGCCCCGTCGGGTGAGCCGACCCGCACGCCGGACATCCTGCTGTTCGAGTCCGCCCTGGGGTTCGGGGCGGCGACGACGGCCGGGTTCGACGCCACCAACCTGGTCGGCGGGACCGCTGCGAGCGTTCAGTGGACGGACGCCACCGGGCTGAACCCCGGTCAGGCGCTCCTGATCCCGCTCGCGTCGGGCCACTCGTTCGGGTGGCTGCAGACGATCACCCCGGGGACGCCGGAAGAGCTCGTCCTGGTGACGGAGCTGTCGGGGGCTCCGGCGGCGAGCGGTCAGGTGTTTGGGTCCTACGGGGTCGCGCTGTCGACGGCGCAGTCGGCGCCGCTGAGCCTGCTGTGGGTGGGCTCGCGCGGTGAGCAGATCCGCCTGTACGACGGCGCGGTGAGCCAAGCGCAGCTGACCCGGGAGCCGTCGGGGCGGCTGATGATCTCGGCGACGCTCCAGTTCGGCGGCTGGATCGTCGACGCCGGTTCCGGGACCGCGCCCGGCCAGTATGCGTTCGGGCTCCCCGACCTGCCGGCGGCGATCGGGCGCAACGGGGCGCGCGTCATGGTGGACGGGGCGGCAATCCCGCTCTCGAGCTTCGAGCTGAGCATCACCAACACGCTCGCCGAGGCCCCGGACATCGGCGCCCGTGAGGGCCTGGGCGCCTACGTGACGACGGACCGCGCGGTCCAGCTGACGGTGACGGGGCGCCAGCCCGACGTGTCGGCGCTCAGGAGCCCCGGTGACGAGCTCGGGACGGTCCAGGTCGACTGCGGGAACACGCCCGGCAAGGCGCTGAGCCTGCTGATGCCGGCGGCGGTCGTTCAGGAGTTCGAGCCGCTGCAGGACAGCGAGGGGGTCGTCGGCAACCAGCTGACGCTGGCCCCGGGCAACTACACGGGCGACGGCAGTTCGACCGAGCCCGGCAACACCGTCTTCCGCATGGCGTGGAGCTGACATGGCGATCCAGCTGATCCGTAAGACCGACACGGTGGCCCTGGTCTGCACGGCGGACGAATCGGTCACCCTCCCCGAGGGCGCCTCGCGCGAGCCGGTCCAGTGGGTGGAGGCGGACAAGTTCCCCCACGGGGCCGACGCGACCGTGGTCACCATCCGTCCGCTCGTTCACCTCGAGGTCCACGGCCTCGCCGGGAGGGACTTCCAGGAACAGTGCCACCTGGCGGTGAGGGCCGGGCTGGTGAGCCTGTCGGGGGTGGAGACGCGCGACGAGGCGGTCGACGCTATCCCGTACAAGCTCGCCCCCTCGCTGGGGGCGGCGATCCTCTCCTACACGTTCGGGGCCGTCGACCCTTTCGGCCTGGTCGCGCCCGAACGGCGGTCTGGCTCGACCAGCTCCGGGCGCAAGGCCTCGCCGAGTGCGTCGACCAAGGGTGCTCGCCCGAGTGCGACACGAAAGAGGGTTGGTGGCTAGGCCGCGAGTGGACCTGCTGCCCGATCCGGGACCTGACCAGCGACCGTCACCTGATGGTCGCGCTGGACCTGGACGGGCTGGCTGGTCAGGGGCTCATCCGGCTGGACGCCGGGGAGTACGCGAGCTGGGTGATCGATGCGGTGCGGCTGATCCGCGCGAAGAGGGCTGACCGGGAGCGACACGAGCGCGAGCGGCTGAAGCGACAGGCGAGGGGGTGACGACATGGCAGCCGGGAGAGTCGAGCTCGTCGTCCAGGCCGTCGCCGAAGATCGGATCACCGCCACCCTGAAGAGCACGTCCAAGGGCCTCGACCAGCTCCGGGAGAAGCTGAAGGACCAAGAGGAAGGGGCCGGGAAGGCGACGACCAAGTTCGGGAAGTTCACCGAAGGCCTGTCCGGGATCGTGGGCTTCGCGGGCAAGCTCGGGTTGCTGGGAGCGGCGGCCGGGGTCGCCTACAGGGCCGTCGGCGAGCTGGGCGAGGCGCTGGACGTGGTGGCCGGCGCGAAGGCGGCCGACCAGTTCGACGTGATGACGAAGTCGGTCAGGGGCTTCGAGAGCATCGTCGCGCAGGCGAAGGAGTCGACCGCCGGGATGATCCCCGAGGGGGAGATCATCCGAGGGGCGGCCCTCTTCAAGTCGTTCGGGTTGGACGTGAACCAGCTCCCGAAGGCGTTGGAGCAGGTCAGCAAGACGGCGGTGCGGACGGGGGAGGACGCCAAGTTCCTGGCGTCGTCGCTGGTCACCGGCATCTCGCGCATGTCGCCGATGATCTTGGACAACCTCGGCCTGACGGTGAAGCTGTCCGACGCCAACGCGCGGGCCGCCGAGATGTTCGGCAAGACCGCCGACGCCTTGGAGGACCAAGAGAAGAAGGCGGGGATGCTCGCCCTGGCGTTGGACCAGCTCGCCAAGGCGAACGAGCCGGTCGACCTGACCAACTCCCGAACCGCCAGTCTCGAGCGGCTGAGCGCCGGGTGGGAGAACCTGAAGGGGTCGATTCAGAGCCACCTGGCGGACGCGGCGGTGGCGGTCCTCGACTGGTTCACGACCAGCGACGAGAAGACCAAGATCCTGGTCAACGACATCCGGGAGGTGTCGCCCGCGCTCCATGAGATGCAGGCGGCGGCTCGGCAGTCGTTCGACAGCTACATCGCGAGCGTCCAGCGGGCGATCGATCGCACCCGGGTCCTTCAGGAGATCCAGCTCGAGACCGGGAAGCGCCTCGCCGAGGGCGACGCCGATCGCATCGCTGCGGCCGAACAGGACGCGCGCGCCAAGGCGGCCGAGCAGTACGACGCCGAGCAGATCGAACGGGTCCAGGCGATCGCCCGGCTGGTGGAGTCGCGCCTCATCACCGAAGAGGAGGCGGCCAAGCGCATCAAGGCGATCGAAGAAGAGCGGGCGCGGGTGGTCAAACAGGCCGGGGATGCCTCGCGCCGGGTGACCTTCGATGCCCTGCAGGCGGAGGCGGCGCAGCGGGCGGCTCAGGAGGCGAAGAACAAGGCGCTCGCCGAGGAAATCAAGGCGCAGACCGAGATCAACGAGATGCTGAAGGGGCGCGGCCCCCTGTTGCTCGAGCTCGGCCGAGTGCAGGCGAAGCTCGCGCAGGCCGAAGGCCTCTCGGCGGAGGAGCGGCTGACGCTGCTTCAGGACGAGTCGCGCCTGATCGTTGAGGCCAAGCGAGAGCAGGACGCGCTCTACAAGGTGAAGGCGGGTGGGCTCCGGGCAGAGGGCGAGCTGATCGGCTCGAACCTGCGGCTGCAGAAGGCGCAGCTCGAGGCGCAGGTGAGCCTCACGGAAGAGCAGCGGCGGTCCGCTGCGATGCTCGCGTGGGAGATCCGCCTTCAGGAGATCGATGCCGACCTGCGCGCCCGGAAGGTCACGGCGGCGCGTGCCGAGTACGAGACCAAGCTGGCCGACCTGGCGCTCCAGAAGGAGCTGGCGAAGCTCGAGAAGGAGTCGACGGCGGCGGCCGAGAAGGCGGCGGCGAAGGAGGCGGAGAAGGTCGCCAGCCTGCAGACCGAACTCGCGCTCATGGGGGCGCGGAACGAGTCGGAGCGGGAGCTGATCCGGCTGCAGGCCGAGATGGACCGGTTGCTCGCCAGCTCGGGGCCGATGGTCTCCGAGAGCGAGTCGCTCCAGCTGCAGATCCTGGCCGAGCGCATCGGCGCGGTTCACCGCGAGATGGAGAACGCGAAGCTCGCCGACAGCTTCCGGGAGGTCGGGGACAGCCTCTCCTACGCCTTCGACAAGATCGGCCAGTTCAACGCCGAGCTGCCGGCGGTCGGCACGGCGATCCAGGACATCACGAAGGTCTGGGGCGACTACGCGACCGGACAGACGGGCGTCCAGGACGCGATCGTCGGCACCCTGGGGGTGCTCGGGCCGGCGACCGCCCAGTTCGTCGAGGACACCAAGACGAAGGCCGCGATCATGGCGGCGTTCGAGGCCGCGCAGGCGGTGGCCAGCTACCCGAACGTCCCGGCGATGATCGCCCACGGGGCGGCGGCGGCGATGTTCGGCCTGGTGGCCGGTGGGGTGATCCCCTCGACCGCAACCCCCAAGGGCGCCGCGACTCCGAAGATGCCGACGCCGGAGCGTCAGCGCGAGCCGGGCGGCTCCGGCGGTCAGCGGACGGTCGTCGTCAACATTAACGGCGGGCTCTCGACCGCGCAGGACGTGGCGTGGGCGGTCCGCAAGGCCCTGTCGTCCACCGAGGGCACCGGACGCGAATCGGCGAGGTGGTGACGCGATGGCGACGATCTACATCGATACGGTCGCGGGCTCGGACGCTTCGCCTGACGCCACCAACCCGGCGACGCCGGTGCAGACGATCGGCGAGGCGCAGACCCGGGCCACTGTCGGTGACAGCACGTTCGGGTCCGGCGACACCATCAAGTACCTGAACGCCGGCCCGGTCCCCCCGATCCCGATCAGCACGAAGGCCGGGCTCACCTACGAGGCGGCCGACGGCGGGACTGAGGTCGACGCGACCGGGCAGAGCAGGGGGGTCTACCTCTACAACGGCCAGACCGCGCGCGGCTTCACGGTCCACTCGTCGACCGGCGACGGCATCGTGGGCTACACAGCATCGACCAGCGCCCGGCGGGTTCGCGCAGTCGATTGCACCGCCCACGGGAACGCCGGCCATGGCTTCTCCATCGTGGCGCCGGAATCGGAGATCCACCGCTGCATCGCCCACGACAACGGCGGGCGCGGGTTCCAGACCGGCAACAACGGCTCCTACACGCTCTCCGTGGTGCTCGCGTTCGACAACGGGACCGGGGGCGTGCGGGTCAGCGGCGCGGGGGCCGTGCTCGAGCACGCGACCGCCTTCGGGAACGCGGGCGCCACCTACGCGATCGAAGTCAGCTCGAACGCGGTGGCGCGCAGCTGCATCGCCGTCGACAACCCGACCGCCTACGGGATCGGGTCCGACCTGGACGACGTGACCAACAGCTGGTCGTTCAGCTCGAACCGGTCGCTCTACCACACGACGGCTGACTTCTTCGGCGGCGCGACCCCCACCGGCTGCGGGACCACGGACCCGCTGCTGACGGACCCGTTGGCGGGCGACTTCACCCTGCAGGTGGGCTCGCCCTGCATCGGGACCGGCGTCACCGGGCTGGCGACGGTCGACCTGGCCGGCGTCGACTTCACGGACCCACCTTCGATGGGGGCCTACGAGGCGGCGCTGCCGCCGGACCCGCGCAACCGCTGGGACCCCCGGGTGGCGGGCCTGTACGAGGTCACGTCGGGCTGGTCGGGCTCCGTCAAGGTGACCGTCGACGGCGCCGAGACCTCCGTCACCCCGAGGGCGCGAACCAGCGCGGCCGAGGTCTGGGAAGCGGTGCTCGCGCGGGTCCGGCGCCTTCACGGGGAGGCGACCCCCTGGGAGGCCTGGGCCGACGCCACGGGGAAGCTGACCCTGGTCGGAGAGGAACTGACCGAAGCGGGGTTCAGGCTGGCCTTCACCGGCAACGCCGGAGAGCGGCTGGGGTTCGATGAGTCAGGCTACGAGGGCCAGCTCCAGTACACGTCCGAGGCCGGCCCGGACGGGCTCGCCGCGTTCGGGGTCGACCTGATCGCCGACGGGGCGCCGGCAGTGGCGTTGGCTGAGGCGGCGGCAGTCGCCGATGGGTCGCTCGCCCCGAGCACGCGGAACACGGCCAGCACGGTCACGCTTTGGGTCTACGACGCGGCGGTGACCGCGTTCGGCTACCGGGCCTTGGTCGGGCGGGTGTTCGACATCCTCGGGCCGGGCGCTCGTTGGTTGGGGCGGCTGCAGGTGCGCGGGCATCGGGTGGTGAAGCGGGGGCAGTCGTCGGGCGCGCCGGTCATGCTGGCGGAGCTGCGCTGCGAGGCGGTGGCCCTGTGAGGTACCTGATCGGATGGCTCGACAGCGGCTTGCCCGGCTACCGGTCGCTGACCATCGGAGGGACCGGGCACACGATCCCCGACGCCTACCAGCGGGTGACGGAGGCGGTCGACGCCCTCTCGAGCGAGCTGGCGGCGTCCGGGTGGAGCGCCGAGGTATTGGCGAACGGCCGCGTCAGGCTCACCGGCTCATCGGCCGACCTGACCTGGCCGGACCGGCTCGGATGGCTGTTGGGGTTCGAGACCGAACCCGGCGACAGCGACACCGGGAAGACCTCGTTGACGAGCTCGTCGGTCCCGCCCGGGATCGTCCCGCTCTACGGGGCCGACGTGGAGGCGGTCGACCTGACGCAAGAGGAAGACCTGAGCGTGGATCGCCACCTTCGCGGGCACGGTTACGTGTGGGGCGGGGCGGCGGTCTGGCGGGTTCGTGCGATGGCGTCGGCGGAGGCGGTTCGCGCCCTGAAGGCGGGATGGGTCCTCAGGGGAAAGGTCACGCTGAGCCCGACCTTGCACCCCGCGACCGCCGGGGCCTGGGACGCGGAGACCAACCCGGGCGGCTACTTGGACGGTCACGTCATGGGGTTGGAGTCGCTGACCTGGCGCGGTGACGCGCGGCTGGTCGCCGACCTGACCCTGCTGTTGGTGAGGGAACCCGCATGACGGACGCGACGTTCAGCCGAGCCCTCCAGCGGGGCCATTCGACCGTCTACAGCCTGACCATCGAAGGCATCCCCTACGTGTGGGTGGAGCGGGAGTACCAGCAGACTTCGGCGTCGGGGGCACCGGCGGTGCCGGCCGGCTATCTGGGGGCGGTGCCGGCGCTGTTGGTCGACGACGGCCAGAGCATCAGCGTGGAGCTGAAGCGCGAGAGCGGGATCGCCTCGGGGAAGGCCTGGGACATCGTCCTGAGCTTCGCGGCCCTGGAAGACGCGGAGCTGCTGTCGACGTTGTTCCGCCGGCCGGAGGGGCGGGCGCAGCTGACGGCGGACGTGGCGGGCGACGACACCGTCCTGACGGTCGACGACACGGCCGAGGTCGACGACGCCACGCACCTGTACCTGGGGCGCGAGTGCCTGGCCGTCTCGGGGTCGACGGCGACGACCCTGACCGTCACGCGGGGCGTCGTCGGGTACCCCTACGCCTATCAGGCGCAGAGCCCGTCCAGCTACCGATGGGTGACGACCAGCCCGACCGTCTGGAAGGGCCGGCTGGTGACGCTGACGGAGCACCTGGTCTCGCCGGAGGGCCGGCTACTCGACGGGACGGTGGGGCAGGTCGGGGACTACTCGCGGGTGCTCTGGCGGGGCTACCTGGACGGCACCCCGAAGGTGACCGCGAAGGGGATGCAGCTGCGGGCGCAGGCGCTGGTGCGGCTGGCCTCGCAGGACATCGGGTTCGAAGTGTCGCTCGAGACGGCGACAAGCCTCACCGGGTCGATGTTCGAGCACCACCTGGACTACCCGATCGTGGTCACGTCGGCCGACACGGTCCGGGTCCGCATCGTGTGGGACGAAGGGCTCAACTCGGGCGACAACGTCTACACGGTCCCGCAGCTGGACCCGTCGTTCACCCCGACGGTGATGACGTACAGCGAATGGTGGGACCTGGTTCGGGCGGACCTCGAGGCCCTGGTCGCGCTGGAACCGTGGTTCAAGGGGCCTGGCTCGCTGTTCGGCTACCACACGTTCCACGAGATCGGCCCCGGGAAGGTCGACCATTCCAACCTCATCCTGAAGGAGGATGGGTACGCGCTCGCGGTGACGGTCACGGCCGATGAGGGACGGTGCTACTGGTACGAGCCCGGCGCCTACCTGGGCTCCGTCTCGCACACGACGGTCATGGGGGACCTGCACATCCCGGTGGGGCCGACGTTGGGGACGGGCTGGCTGCCCGTGCGGGTGATCGCCGGGGAGGGGATTCAGGACTACGACATCGGGGACAGCGGGATCGGCGTCGTCGACGGTGACCCGAAGGAGATCCTCCGATGGTCGGAGGCGCTCGACCTGGGCAGCGACACCATCCGAATGATCTACATCGCCGAGCGGACGATGAACCTCACGGAGCCGGCCGAGCTGTGGGCGGACGGGGTGAGGATCAAGGCGCTGTCCGGCTACTCGGGGACGCTGATGGATGGTCTGCTGACCCTGTTGACCAGCTCGGGGACCGGGCTGCGCTCGGCCACCTGGGACACCTTGGAACTCGGGATGGGGCTCGGGGTCCCGGAGGCGATGATCGATGTCGACGGCGACGGGGTCACCGCGATCAAGGGCGGGCTCGAGGCGCACGCGGAGCTGGACCCCACCGCCATCCTGGTCGCCGAGGGGCGCAGCTCCATCGAATCGCTCGCCGGTGGCTGGTTGTCGCTGTCGGGGCTCTGCCTGTCGCAGGCGGACGGGCTTCTGACGATGGTGGAGACGGATCCGGCCGATGACCCCGACGCGGTGGTGATCACGGCCGACGATGTCCTGGTCGAACGCCTCGAGCCAGAGGCGGAGGTCGACACCCCGAACGAGGTGCGGATCGACCCGAGCGGGATTGGGGTGGAGCGGACGCAGCTCCTGTTCCGGGACACGACCTCGGTTCAGGCGGAGGCGCCTCGGACGCGCGACCTGTCGGTTCCCGGGATTGACCCCATCCTGGCGGCCGTCTACGCCCACGGGCTGATCTCTCGCGGGCTCGGCCAGAGCATCGTCCGGCTTCGCCTCGCCCCGTGGGCGCGGGTTCAGCCGGGCCAGCGGGTCCGGCTCTCGCTGTCGCACCCGATGCTCTACGACTGGAACGTCGGGGCGCGGGGGCCGGCGGTGGTGAACGCGCTCGCGCTGGGCGTCGAGACCAACCTGGTCGACGGCACGCACGCGGCGACCTTCATCCTGGCCGGGCTGCAGGACGTGGCCCGCTACCTCTGCCCGTGCGCCGAGGTAGCGACGGTCGACACGGTCCGGGACGTGACGGTCGACGAGCCCCAGTGGTTCGCGGTCGATGACGTGGTCACGCTCTACACGCCGGGCGCCGAAGCGAGCGAGCAAGTCACGCGGACCGTGACGGCCATCGCGGGCGCGACGCTGACGTTCGACGCCGACCATCCGGCCTGGCTGGCGTCCGGCGCCATCGTCACGTACCCGCCGCACGGGGCCGCGAACGACGACCAGCGGACCCACGCCTACGTGCGACCCGACACCCACTGGAGCGCGTGATGGCCTACGACGTGATCAAGTACGGGACGCTCGCGGGCGGGCTTCGGGGGAACGCTCCGGCGTGGGGGCGCCTCGTCGCGAACCACGACGCGCTGTACGAGGCCTACGCCCCACCGATCACATATGGGGCGTCGTCGGAGGCGGACCCCCTCGTCGTCGCCGACACCGCCGACGCGAGCCTGTCGGAGACGTACCAGCCGTACCTCCGCTGGATCGTGCCTCGGGACCTGGACAACGTCCCGGTGGCGGTGACGGTGATCGCGCGCTGCACAGCAAACCAGGTGGGGGTGAAGCTGGTCAGCGGGGCGAACGAGGACTCCATCGGGGTGGCGTCCCCGACGTGGATCGTCTTCACCCTGACGGTCACCCCGGACGGGTCGCCGGGGCCGGCGCCGCTCTACGGGCGCGAGGTGCGCCTTGAGATGGCGGCGACTACCGAGCTGGCGACGGCCGCCGACATCCTGACGGTGAGCGCGCACTACGCCCCGACCAGCGTCCCGTCCGGCGTCCAACCGTCGGGCTGGGCACGCATGGCAAGCTCGCCGGTGACGGACGCTGACGAGCCGCTGACCAGCGAGAGGGTGGCGCGGCTGATCAACGGGCCGGTCTACCTGGCGAAGGACCGGCCGGCCTGCGTGGCGTCCATGCTGCAGGACACGGCGGACGCCAACCGGGGCGGCGGTCGCTGGTCGACCCTCTCGAGCGACTGGGTCACGGCCGGCAAGGTCTCCATCCCCCCGCAGCCCAAGGGGACGCCCCCGATGGTCTACGGGGTCGCGGTCTACACCGGCGGCGACGACACGGAGCTAAACCTCACGGTGCCCGGGACTTCGGCCGGCCTGTCGTTCAGCGGGGCAGGGTGGAGCTACGCGACGTTCGCGCACAACAACCCGGGCGCCCCCCTCAGCGGGTTGGTCCGGCTCCGAACCACGGGCATCAAGGCGAGCCTGCACACGCTGCAGGTGTTCCGCATCGGCGAGGTGAGCTGAGATGGTGACGAAGGCCCCGCTCGCGACGCCCCTTTCGATGATGGCGCCGGTCGCGCTGACGGACCGGGCGCTCGCCCGCGTGACCCACCTGGCCTACGCAGACATCAACCAACACACGCTGGCGACCGCGTTCGGTGGACCGGCGACCTGGCTCCCGGTGGACCTCGAGTGCTCGTCACCGGGCGTGCCGACGACCGGCCAGCTCCTGTACCGGGTTCCGCTCGGGGTGACGCACTTGAAGGTGCGGGCGCGGGTCCAGGGCAGGGGGACGCTGCGCGTGACGAGCACCGACCTGGCCGGCGTCGACCTGGACGCGGAGGGCGCGCTTTTCAGCTGGTACACCGACGAGATGGACCCGTCGCTGCTGACGGTCGAGTTCGGGATGTCCGTCTCGACGACCAAGCTGGACGACACGGCGACGGACGCGCGACGGCACCTGATCGTGTCGGCGTCCAGCGCGATGGCCTGGCAGGACGTGATCCTTCACCTGTCGCTGGACGCGGCGACGGCGGACGTTCACGAGTTCGCGAAGCTCTACAGCCTGGCTCTCGAGCCGCTGCACCCGCTGCTGGCGGCCAGCTAGAGGGGTTCGCAGCCCATGATCTGCCGGGCCATGTCGCCGCCGGGACAGCACTGGGTCCCGGGCTCGTAGCCGGTCGGCATGTCGGCCTCGCACCCGGCGAGAAGGGCGGCGAGCGCGCAAACGATCAAGCTCCGCATGGTGGTCACCCGTTGAGATGGAGGTCGGCACCGGTCCTATCGCACGTAGGCCAGTGAAGGCGCAGTCGAGCGCCCCCAATCGAAGAGGCGGCACGATGGCAACCTACGGAGACAAGAGGAAGGCGCACGTCGAACCGGTGCGCGTGGTCGGCATCGGGACGGACGTGGCCGAACCGGGCGCGACCATCGATGGCGTCACGATGGTCGTCGGGGACAGCGTGGCGGTGCTCGGTGTCGAGGGCGCGGGGATCTACGACTGGAACGGCGCGGCCGTCCCGATGACACGGCGCGACGACCGTCCGATCGGCTTCACCGCCGGGACGGCGTTCGTGGTGCTCGAGGGCGACGACTGGGGCGGGAGGATCATCGCGGTCACGGACGCCGAAGAGGGGATGCCCGTCGTGCTGACGCCGGCTCGCCACAACTTCAGCGCGACCTCCGCCCCGACGGCCGCCGACGACGAGGACAGCCTCTACGGGCCGGGCTCCATGTGGGTCGACACCGTGGCGGGTACCGCCTACCTCTGCACTAGCGGGGCGACCGGCGCCGCCGTCTGGAAGCAGTTCACGTTCGTCGCCTGATCGGCGGGCTTCCGACGGAGGGTTCCACGATGACCGAGACCACGAAGAGGCACCCGCACGCGAAGATCGTCGCCGCCATCATCGCCGCCTTGGTGGCGATCGGCGGCGGGGTCTACGGGCTGGGCGAGACCGAAGGCGTGACCACGGTGACGACCGCGACCGTGCAGGGCCTGGACGCCCGGGTCGCGGCCAACACGGTGGCGATCGCCGAGATCCGTGTCCAACAGGAGGCGGCCAACCAGGTGCTCGTTCGGCTGGACCGGACGATCGAACGCCTGGACGTGACGCTGGCCGAACTCGCCCGCGTCGTCGCCCGCATGGAGGGGCGCGACGCCATCCTGGGCACGAGCAAGTGAAGCGGGTCCTGTTCGCGGCGCTGCTGGCCGGCTGTTCGGTCGACCTGCAGCGCCGGCCTGACCAGTTCCCCCCGCTCGAGCTGGGCGCCGGGCCATGCACGGTGACGATCGCGTCCGAACACGCGACCGTCACCATCCACCTGGGCGACGTGTCCGCGCTGGTCGTCAGAGAGGCGACGGTCCGAGCCCTCAAGGGGCTGGCCGGTCAGGGCCTACAGGTCACGCCGATGATGATCGCACTCGTCGAGGGGCTCACGATTGCCGGGGTCGACGAGGGGCTCTGCCGGGTCCTCGACAAGGCCCGCAGCCATCTCAACGGCCGACTGGACCTGCTGGTCGAACGACGCTGACGCGGGCTCGACGCTTCCCGCTTGCTCGCGACTAGCGTGTTCCTCTTGAGACCGTTTCCCTAGCGGCCCGCCACAGAGCCTTGCAGGCACAGGGCCTAGTGGTCGGAATGGGGAATTCTGCAACTTCTTGGGTTGACGGCGGCCCATCTAGCCGCCATCGTTGTAAGCCTCCAACGACGACGCGTTCGGCGAAACGAGCCCTCCGGGGGGAGGGGCGTGCCGACCTCGTTACCGCCTCCGGCCCCAGTGGCCGAAGCGCGGCGACGTGTGTTGACCCGTAAGCCTCCCCCACAGCAGGTTCCAGCCAACACACGAACAGTCCGTCACGGCACGCTTCCCGTTCTGACACGGGGAGGGCAGCACATGCCCGGGCGTAGGTGCTCGGGCCTGACGACGGAAACGGAGCAGTGCTCCGTAGCCTCGGTCAGGAGAAGCCACCTCGCCCGAACCAGGGCTGGGTTGCGTTCCGGCAGGTGCGAACCAAGACCAGGAGACAGAGAACGAACAAGGGGCTGCAACGCAGCCAAGCTACGAAGCAGCCCCGTGAAGACCTAGACCAACCAAAAAATCACCAGAGCTTGCTGGCAACTGCTCAGCGCGCTGGCCGGCGCGCCGCAGGTTGGCAACCAGGCGTGCGAACAACTCTGTCCAAGGCGTTCGTAGGTCCCGGTCGAGTAGATGTCAAGCGGGCTTGCTGCAACCCAGAGACCTGGGGGGTCGGCTGCGTGGGCGTTCCACCGTAGCTGCACCGGTTTCCCGGGTACTGCAGGCCACCTGCAGTACGCCTCCGTGCGTTCCGCACAAAGGCATCAAGCCATGGTCGAGTTCCTGTTCGGCATCATCCTCGGCATCATCGCTCGCGACGTGTGGCCCCGTGGCACCCGTCCGCCGGCGAAGAAGTAGCAGGGGAGCCTGATCGCGCGGCGGGTTCACGGGGAACGGTCCCGTGAACCCGACCGTAACCTCACAGGCGCTCAGCCGCCCCCGACGCGGGTCCCGCCGCCCTCGTAGCCGTTGCCGACGCCGGTCCCGTTTGCAGCGAAGCCGTTGCCGACGGTGCCTTCGTACCCGACGGTCCCCTTATAGCGGCCGTCGTCGTCGTAGCCGCCTCCAATCTCGGTTTCCTTCGCGGCGACCGTGAAGCCACCTCGCTCGACGCCGTTGTCGGCGGAGGCGGTGAAGCCGCCGGTGGTTCCGCTGCTGTCGTGGGAGGTGATCAGGAAGCCACCACCCGAGTAGCCGCCGGTGGCCAGAAGGGTCGCAGCCGCGATGATGATGAGCTTCATGGGAGCCTCTGTGGTAGGTGCCGGTAACCCGCAGACGGGCAACCGTTCCACAGAATTCCAGGGAGCTCGTGCTAAGTGCAACGCTTCGGTCGTCAGCTGCCCTTGGAACGGTCAATCTTTGCCTGGAGTGTCGCCCTGCGCTCTCGGCTCCGAGCGGGCTGCACGTAGAAGAACTCCAAGAGGTCATCGAGGACTTGGAGCATGAGCTGAGCCTCGTTCTCTTCGATGTCGAGGATCTCACCTGTCACGCCGTCGGCCTTCAGGTGAACCGCGATGTTGCCCAGCTGCCGGACGTGGTCCAGTTCCTCGTGGAGGTGCGCCGGGAACCGCTGTTCGGCGAGCTTCAGGAGCCCGGCAAGGTTGGTCCGAGGCGAGGCGCTGGTGGCCTCGAGCAGGATGGCTTCCATGCACCGGCGGGAGAGCGCCGCCGAGGCCCGAGGGCTGATGTCGAGGATGGCCCAAGCCTCGCGCCAGTCCTTCGCGATCCCCTCGGGCACGGCCGGGTCTGGGGCGCGAGAGCGGAAGCGGGGATAGATGACCTGGTCAGGCCAGGGAGTACCGGAAGCGAGACCGATGTCGGCTCCGATGACCAGGATCGGGAAGTCACAGACTGGACATAGGAATCCGACGAGCGCCCACTCGCTCCGGCCTCGACTGCAGACCCAGTGAAAGGTCAGCGGAACCCACTCGCTCTCCTGCTGCCAGCTCTGGCCACCACGGACGCGCATGGGCTCGCCCAGGTTGACCTTCTCTTGACAGTGTGGACAGGTCACCCGCGAGCCCTGATAGTAGACGTTCTCGTCGTTCATCGTGGTCTCCGACGATTGCTCTCGTGGTCAACCTACCCCACCGGCGTCGATGCGCAACCGCGTCGATGGTCGAGGCTATCGACCTGCTTCAGCGACGGCGTCCGAACTGATGAAGGACGCGGCGGTCAAGGCAGGAGTCGAGAGGAGCGTAGAAGACCAGGACGTTGACAGGGTGGGATCTCGCGATCCTCATCAGAGCTATGAGACCTACCCACGACGTCCCTGCATCCGTGCTCGAGCTGATGGCCCAGCAGACGAGCTGGACCTGGTGCATCGAGGTCCTGACCGGATGGCTCAACAGGACCAAGCGCTGCTACACGGTCTACGACGTATACTGCTTCCTGGTCGAGCACAGGCCCGGTGAGGCGGTCGACTACGACTACATCGCCCGTCGCCTCAGCCAGAGCAGTACGCCCGGCACCTACTACTGGGTGGCCTTCGGTCCCGACCATGAGTCGGCTCGGCAGTACTACGAGGCCCTGCGTGGGCGTCTGTCGCTGGCCGAGGTCGACGGAGGCGAGCTGTCGCTGACGAACTAGGTAGCCTTCGAGGTCTTGGCCTTCAGGGCAGCTTGCCGCTGAGCACGCTTGGCCGGCTGGACGTAGTAGAAGTCCAGCAACTCATCCACGATGGTGAGCAGCGCCTCGGCCTCGTCCTGGTTGATCTCCATGATGGATCCCGTCGTGGAGTCCGACTTGAGATGGACTGCGATGTTGCCCATCTTCCGAACCTCGTCGAGGTGCTGTTCGAGGTCTGACGGCAGCGTGGGCCCGACGCTGGTGATCATGTCGACCAGCCGAGTCTTCGGGTTCTGCTTGCCAGCGTCAACGAGGGTCGCCTCGATGCAGCGACGCGAGAGCGCCGCCGAGGCCCGTGGGCTCAGGTCGAGGATCGCCCATGCCTCCTGCCAGTCCTTGGCGATGTCGGCAGGTACGACTGGGTCTGGCGCGCGGACTCGAGCGGCAGGGTGGACGATCCGTTCGTCAAGGACTTTCCCACCTGTGATGTCGTTTTGCACGGTTCTCAGGACGAGCACGAGTTGATCGCAGACTGGGCAGACGTAACCCCTTAGTTCTTGACGCTGCTGGCTTCTGTTCCGTTGCCAGGTGAGGAACAAGGACACGAGGGTCTGTCGGTCGCGGTCGTCGAGCGCAAAAACCTGTGTGTATTCGGGTAGGTTGATGGGCTGCTCGCAGTGGGGGCAGGTAACCCGGGCCTTCGGCTCGTAGCTCGTCATGTTCCTCTCCTAGGGGGCCAGAGCTTAGCGGACCCTCAAGGATCCGCAACGTCGTTCGGGACGGACGAACCTTGATCGGGTCTGTCGTCTTCCGCTACTCAGAGCTGAGCGGAGGAACGCCAATGACCGAGCCCACGCAATCGACTGCGCGACGAGCTGTCATCTACGCCCGTGTCTCGAGCCAGGGGCAGCGGGACCGCCAGACCATCGAGTCCCAGCTCCGGGTCTTGCCCGAGTTCGTCGAGTCCCGGGGGTGGGAGCTGGTCAGGCCCACCGACACCTATATAGACGATGGGTTCTCGGCCAAGGCCGGGGGACTCGACGACCTCAAGGGCCGGGCCCAGCTGCTCTCGGATGCCGAGGCGGGCCTCTTCGACCTGGTGGCGGTGGTCGACCAAGACCGGCTCACCCGATCGGAGGACTTGGTCGAGCGCGGCTACATACTGGGTTCGCTCCAGCGGGCTCAGATCCAGATCGCGGTTCAGTCCACCGGCCAGGTGCTCGACCTCTCGAGTTCCGAGGGCGACCTGCACGCCAGCCTCCAGGGGTTCTTCAGCGCCGAGGAGAACCGCAAGCGTCGGAAGCGAACTCTCGATGGCAAGCAGACCGCGATCAAGCGTGGCCGTAAGCCCTCCGGCCCAACCCCCTACGGCTACAACTACGATCGAACCACCGGTACCTGGACCATCGACCAGGACCAGGGTGCGATCGTACGCGAGCTCTTCGAACGGGTCGCTGGCGGCGAGTCCTGCCACAGCCTTGCCAGGGAGCTGAACGAGCGAGGGGTCCCTCGCCCCAGGAGCGGCGCCTGGCAGCAGGCGCGGGTCAACCAGATCGTCCGCCAGCGCGCCTACATCGGGACCTACACGGCCGACAAGAAGAGGAACCTGACCATCGAGGTCCCGAGGATCGTGAGCGACTGGCTGTTCGAGCAGGCCGAGATCGCCCTGCAGGCCAACCGGTTCCACCTCAACCCCAAGACCAACCACTACAACCTGGCCCAGGGGATCGGGGTCTGCGGGGTCTGCGGCCAGGACATCCTGCTTACGGGCAACAAGCTCAAGAAGCGGTACTACGTCTGCCGGTCCAAGAAGGGGCTGGGCAAGGACGTCGAGCGCTGCCCCAACCCGATGCGGCAGGTCGAGCCCACCGACGAGAAGATCTGGGCGCAGGTCCGCTACGTGCTCGAGCAGCCCGACCTCCTGGAGGGAGCGGTCCAGCTCCGGATCGATCGGGCCAACGAGACCGACTGGGAGGCCGAGCTCAAGGAGACCGAGTCCAAGCTGGCCGCCATCGATCGCCGGGCCCAGAACGTCCTCAACTCCTACATGAAGGGGTTGATCGCCGACGACGTCTACGAGCAGCACCTGGTGTCGACGCAGCGGGACCGAGAGGGGCTGGAGCGCCAGCGCGATCTGGCCAACCAGAACCTGCTGGCCGCCAAGAGGACCGAGCAGGAGACCCGTGCTCTTCGGGCGACCGTCGAGAAGCTCAAGCAGAACCTCGACACCGCGTCACCAGAAGAGCGCCAGAAGCTCGTCAGGATGCTGATCCCAGGCCGGGACGGGTACCGGATCACGTTCGAGCAGGACGGGACCCTGACCATCATGGGGATGGTGGATGCCGGGACACCCGCATCGAACAAGGCTGGATCAGGGGAAGGAGAGGGCGGCTCGGGTGTCTTCCACGATGACGGTGTATCAACCAGCTGCGACAGAAGATCGGGGTGATGTTCGGCAACCCCGAGACGACGACCGGGGGCAACGCCCTCAAGTTCTACTCGAGCGTCCGCCTGGACATCCGGCGCATCGGGGCGCTCAAGAACGGCGACCAGGCCATCGGCAACCGCACCCGGGTGAAGGTGGCCAAGAACAAGGTCGCGCCGCCGTTCCAGACCTGCGAGTTCGACATCGTCTACGGACGCGGGATCTGCCAGGCGGGCGAGCTGCTCGACATGGGCGTCGAGGTCGGCGTCATCGACAAGTCCGGCGCCTGGTACTCGTGGCGCGAGGGGCGCCTGGGCCAGGGGCGCGAGAAGGCGCGCGAGGCCCTGATGGCCGACGAGGCGCTGTTCCGGACCCTGCGCGCCGAGACGATGGCGCGCCGGCTGGGGCGGCCCGCGCCGGTGGTCGAGGTGGCGGGCGACGACGGCATCGAGGCGCAGGCCGCCTGAGGCGCGCCCGGGAGGACGAACGATGAGCGTGAACAAGGCGTTCCTGGTGGGCCGGCTCGGCGCCGCGCCCGAGATGAAGACGACCCAGGGCGGAAAGGCGATGTGCCAGTTCAGCGTGGCCACCGACGGCTGGGGCGGCGAGGACAAGGGCCGCACGACCGAGTGGCACTCGATCGTGGTCTGGGAGCGGCAGGCCCAGCTCTGCGAGCAGTACCTGAACAAGGGCAGCCTGGTGGCGGTCGAGGGGCGGCTCGCGACCCGCAGCTGGGACGACCCCAAGTCGGGCGTCAAGCGCTACAAGACCGAGGTCGTCGCCTCGCGCGTGACGTTCCTCGGCGGCCGGGGCGAGGCCACGACCCACCCGAGCGGCGGACACGACGGCGGGCCCGGAGCCGGGCGTCGCGGTGGCGCGGTGGGGGTGGCGCATGCGGGGCGGGAGGTGCGTGATGACCTTCCGTTCTGACGGTGGCGCCGACGCGCCGGCCATGCACGTCTCGCTGAGGGTCACGGCCCGCTGCGAGGCGCCGGAGGCCTCGGCCCACTGGGTCGAGGAGGACGGGATCGCGCGCATCGTCGCGCCCCGGCCGGCGGCACCGGCGGTCGGCGCGCTCAAGCGCTGGCTCGAGCGCTCCGGCTTCGACGTGGTCGACGTGCGGGCGCGTGGACGGAGCTGCCGCATCACCGCGAACGGCGCGTGGAGCCCGCGCGACGCGCCCATGGCGGCGCCGGGCGAGCGTGTCGGCGGCGACGGCTGACCCGGGCCCGGGCCCGGGTGCGACCCGCGGGGAGGCCTGCCTCCCCGTGGCCCCCTCGCGGGTCGCGTCTTGGCCGCCGAAGCGGCGGTGGGTGCGAGGGCACCGGTCGCGGACATGGGCTGGCAGCGACAGCAGGCGTGTCGGCTGCGGGCCGATCCCTGCAGGGGCCGGCGGGCTCGGGCCGGGAGGCTTTGCCGACGAGGCCGTCCGTCGCGGACCGTGGACCGTGACGCGGCGCCCCGCTATAAGGGCGCCACCGAGGCGGCAGGCGAAGAGCGTGGCCAGAGGGCGCCCGAGGGCGTCGGAGGAGAGGGCGATGGCGGAGACACTGCAGGTCGTGCATCCCTGGACGGGCGAGGTGGCGCTGGAGGTCCCGATCGACGGACCCGAGGTCGTCGAGGCCAAGGTGAAGCGGGCGCGGCAGGCGTGGAAGGCCTGGCGCACGACGACGCTCGAAGAGCGCACGGCGCTGGTGCAGCGGTTCCTGGACGTCGTCGCGGCCGAGCGGGAGGAGCTGGCCCGTTCGGTCTCGCTGCAGATGGGCAAGCCGGTCGCCGAGGCCCGGGGGGAGGTCGGGCGGCTCGTCGAGCGCGCTCGGATGATGCTGGCCATCGCCCCCGAGGCCCTGCGCGACGAGCACGTCCCCATCGGCGACGGCCTCCGGCGCGTCATCGTTCGCGAGCCGCTGGGCGTCGTCCTGGACATCGCTGCCTGGAACTATCCGCTCATCATCGCCGGGAACGTGGTCGTCCCGGCGCTGCTCGCGGGCAACACCGTGCTCCTCAAGCACGCCAGCCAGACGCCGGGCGTCGGGCTGTGGTTCGAGGAGGCCTTCCGCAAGGCGGGCGCCCCCGAGGGCGTCGTCACCGCCGTGACCGTGCGCGGCCGCGACGCCGCCGCCCTCATCCAGCACCCGGACGTCGCGGCCGTGTTCTTCACCGGCTCGGTCGAGGGCGGGCGCGACGTCTATCGCAAGGTCGCTCAGCGGCCCGAGGGCTTCATCGACGCAGGGCTCGAGCTCGGCGGCAAGGACCCGGCCTGGGTGCGCGCCGACATGCCGCTCGAGATCGCCGTCCCCAACCTGGTGGAGGGCGCCTTCTACAACGCCGGACAGTCGTGCTGCGGCGTAGAGCGCATCTACGTCGATCGCGCCATCTACGACGACTTCGTGCGCGCCTTCGTCGAGGAGGCACGCCGCTGGCAGGTGGGCGATCCGCTGGCGCCCGACACGATGATGGGGCCCGTGGCCTCGCCCGGCACCCTGGACACGCTCGAAGCCCAGATCCGCGACGCCGTCGCGCGTGGCGGACGGCTGCTGCTCGGCGGCGAGCGCCTGCCCGGCCCCGGCTGGCGGTTCCCCGCGACCGTGGTGGCCGAGGCGAACCACGAGATGGCGCTGATGCGCGACGAGAGCTTCGGCCCGGTCATCGGCCTGATGCCGGTCGACGGCGACGAGCAGGCGATCGCGCTGATGAACGACACGGTCTACGGGCTGACCGCCTCGATCTGGACCGCCGATCTGGCCCGCGGCGAGGCGCTCGCGCGGCGGGTGGTCGCCGGGACCGTCTTCGTCAACCGCTGCGACTACGTCGACCCGGCGCTGCCCTGGACCGGGTTCGGCGACAGCGGAAAGGGCGTGACGCTCTCGCGCCTCGGGTTCGACCACCTGACCCACCCGCGCGGCCTCCATCTGCGCGACGTCCGGATGATGCGATAGGCGCCTGGATGACCGAAGTCCCCAAGGACCCGCCCACCGACCTCACCCAGCTCACCCTGGCCGAGGTCCCGCTCGCTCGCATGGGCCCGGGCGGAGACCTGCGGCCGTCGTTCGTGGGACTTCAGCGTCCCTGGACCCGCCGGGGGGTGCACCGCTGGCTCGACCTGGTCGATCCCGCCGGTCGCTGGCCGGTCGCGGTCCTCGGCGCGCTGCCTGCTTCGGGCGCGCCGGCGCTCGCAGGCGCGCTGGTCGCTCTCTGGGCCTCGGAGCCGCTCGAGCGCTTCGACGACCTGTTCGATCGACCGCGTGGGCCCGCTGGTGACGCGTCGCGTCGCCCCCAGGGCGGCATCTGGCACTTCATCTCGGTGACGACCGACCCGCGAGCCCGCGGCGCCGATCTGGGCCGGCGCCTGGTCGAGGTCGCTCTGGATTGGGTCCGCGCCACCTCCGGTGCAGACGAGGCCCGCACCCTGTCGCCCGCGGTCGGCCTGCCCGATCTCGCAAAGCGCGTCGCGCCCGGCGCCCCGTTCGAGCGAGCGGCGATGGTCGCGCTGCGCGCGGCGGCCCGCGAGGACGGCTCGCCGGTCATGCCCATCGTCCGCCTCCACCTCGGGGCCGGGGCCTGGCTCGAGCGCGTCCTGTTCGACAGCCGGCGCGACGACGTGGACAGCGGCGCCGTGACCCTGCGGTTCGCCTACGCGGTGGACGCTCACCGTCGAGATGCCCAACGTCGGCGCTACGGCGACTGGTGCGCCGCCCGGGCCCGCGCCGTCGCGGCCGGGCAGGCCTCGCCCGGAGGCGAGGGGGTCTGGCTGGCGCCCGACCGGGTGGACGCCGACCTGGTGGCCGGGGCCGTCGACCAGGGCGACGAGCGCACGGTCGGGGGGCGCCCTTGATCGGCAGGTCCAGGAGGCGGTCGCCCCGCGCCGGCGCGGGTGTTGGCGCCATGTCGCGAATCTGCTACGGTCACCTCCGGCAAATCGCCACGCGTTTCGTTCGCGTTGGGGACGGGTCGTCCAGGGGAGCCGACGGTGGCTGAACCAGCTAAAGAGCAACAGAGCAGCCCGGAAGCCAAGAGCACGCAGGATCTGATCGGTCGCACCTTCGACGGCCGATACCGGATCGACAAGCTGCTCGGGCGTGGCGGCATGGGCGCGGTCTATCGGGCCCAGCAGCTCAGCATGGACAAGCCCATCGCCCTCAAGGTGCTCGCCAAGCACCTGGCCGAGGAAGAGCGTCAGGTCCAACGGTTCAACCAGGAGGCGCTGACCTCGAGCCGACTCAAGCACCCGAACACCATCCGCGTGCTCGACTACGGCAAGTCCGAGGACGGGTTCCTCTACCTGGCGATGGAGCTGCTCGAGGGTTACGAGCTGTCGCGGGTCATCCGGTCCGATGGCGCGCTGAAGCCCCCGCGGGCGCTGAAGATCGCGCGCCAGATGACCAAGTCCATCGGCGAGGCGCACCAGATCGGCCTCGTGCACCGCGACCTCAAGCCCGACAACATCTTCCTCTGCGACTTCTTCGGCGAAAAGGACTTCGTCAAGGTCCTCGACTTCGGCATCGCCAAGTTCATGGAGGACATCCCAGGGCAGGAGTCGCTGACGCAGACGGGCTTCATCTGCGGCACGCCCCTGTACATCGCGCCCGAGCAGGCCCTCGGCCGTCCCGTCACGCCTCGCACCGACCTGTACTCGCTGGGCGTCATCCTCTACGAGATGCTGACGGGCCAGCCGCCGTTCCGCGCGGACACCCCCATCGCCATCGTCATGCGGCACATCCACGACACGCCGCCGCCGATGAGCGAGATCAAGCCGGATCTCGAGATCCCGCCCGAGCTCGAGCAGCTCGTCATGACCTTGCTGCAGAAGGACCCGCGCCATCGGCCCTCTACGGCCGAAGAGGTGGGCCTGCTGCTCGAGGACATCCTCGCCTCGGGCCTGCTGGGGCCGCAACGCCGCCCCAGCACGGTCTCGAACCTGGGCGCGCTGCCCGAGGGCGCGGTCGGTGGTCCGCCGCCGACCCCGGCGGCCGAGGCGGCGGCCATGGCGGCGACGGCCTATCTCCCCGAGGCGGCGTCCGGCGTCAACCCGAACAACGCCACGCTCGCCCTCGATCCCGGAGAGGCCCTGGCCGTGGCGTCCGGTCAGCGGGCGGTCGGCAGCTCCAGCTCGCAGCTACAGCCGGGCGCCATGGTGCACAGCCCGACGCAGACCGGCACCATCAACGTCGGCAACGACGGCGCCGCGGGCGCCTCGGCCGGCAAGGGCAGAGGGCTGGTCTGGGCCCTCGCGGCGGCGGCCGTCGTCGCGCTCGGCGTCGGAGGCGCATGGGCCGCGGGGCTGTTCTCGGGACCCAAGGCCCCGCAGGCGCCCGCGGTCGCCCGCGACGACGCGCAGGCGAGCGCCAAGCAGCCCGGCGTCCAGCCGCCTGCCGGCGACGACAAGACGGCGTTGATCGAGCCCACCCAGGGGGAGGTGCCCGGAACCACCCAGGCTGGCGTGGCCGCCGACCCGGCGAACGGCGAGGTCGCCGTGCTCGACATCAAGGACCCGGATCCGGTCGTCGAGGCCAAAGCCACCGCGGCGCTCGAGGTGACCATCGACACGGTCCCCAGCAAGGCCGAAGTCTTCGACGGGGCGACGATGCTGGGCAACACGCCCCTCAAGCTGACCCTCGACGAGTCGGCCGCGCAGCGCAAGTTGACGCTCAAGCTGTCGGGTCACAAGGAGCGCGAGCTGGTCGTGGACCGAAGCGCGCTGCAGGCCACCGGCCAGTCCGCCCTGACCGTCACCCTCGAGGCCGAGGCCGCCGAGCCAGAAAAGCCCGAGAAGAAGGTCACGCGCCCGACGAACCCCGGCGGCAAGAAAGACAAGAAGCCGGACGGTCCCAAGTGGGAGGACTTCTGAGCGATGAACGCGGGCCTCACGGGCTCGCGCGCGCTCGTTGGGTCCGCTCGCGTTGGTTCACCCGGGCGTCGGGGGCGGCCCGCCTCGCTCCGGTCGGTTCGCGACCAGTCGCGAGCCGTCGTCCGGTGGCGCCGTTGCCCCGATGGGCCGGCTTGGGGTAGGTTCGACGGTGCGCACGGGGAGCTCGTGCGGTGGTCTGGGGCCGCGGTCGCGCGGCCAAGGGGAGGGTGATCGGTGCGGCTCACTTCACGAATCCTGGCGTGCGGGCTCTCCGCCGTCGTGATGCTCGGTTCGGTCCCGGCCTACGCCAACAGCTCCGAGAAGGAAGCGTTCGAGCTCTACCAGGCCACCCGCGAGGACTTCGACAAGCGCGACTTCGCGTCGGCGGTCGACAAGCTCACGCGCGCCTACAAGATGTTCCCCAAGCCGCTCATCCTGCTCAAGCGGGCCGAGGCCTACGAGGCGATGGGGCTCATCGAGGAGTCGCACGCCGACTACGTCGAGGTCTCGAAGGCCAGCGATGACATGAAGAAGCGTGTCACGCCCGCGCTCCGCCGCTTGGAGGGCCTGCTCGCCAAGCCGGTGTCCGTGTCGGTCCTGAGCGGCAGCGTCACGGGGGCCCGCATCATCGTCGACGGCAAGGACGCCGGTAGCACGACGCCGTCGGTGCTCGAGCTGCCGCGCGGCGCCCACTCCATCCGCGTGGTCAAGGAAGGCTACAAGCCGTTCGAGATCTCGGGCTTCGTGGCCAAGGGCACCGAGACGCTGGTCGTCGAGGCCGGCCTCGAGCCGCTGGTCGGGCGCGTCCGGGTGCGGCTCGACTCGGGCACCTTCGCGAACACCCGCGTGATGATCGACGACCGCCCGCTCTCCGTGTCGGACCCGGCCAGCGCGACGGCCGATCCCGTCGAGGTGCAGATCGGCAAGCACGACCTGGTCTGCACCCGCCCCGACACCCCGCGCTTCTACAAGCCCTTCCAGGTCGAGGCGGACGCCGACGTCGAGGTCTCCTGCGACTTCAAGACGTTCCTGCGCGCCGAGGAGCCGTCCAGCGCGGCGGGGTGGGTCACGCTGACCAGTGGCATCGTCGCGGCGGGCGTGGGCGGCGGATTCCTTTACAAGTACTACGTCTACGACGAGCAGCGGATGCAGGACGAGAAGCTCCGCCGGGTCTCCGGCAGTGAGCACATCGTCGGGGCCGCGCTGGTCGGCGTCGGCGTCGTCACGATGGGCATCTCGTACTTCCTGTTCCCCGAGGCCCCACCCGAAGGCACCGGCAGCGTCAACGTCTCCGGTTGGCGCCTCGACGTGGCCCCGCTGGACGGCGGCGGCCTGCTCGGCGCCTCGGGGCGCTTCTAGGCTCTCGACGCCGCGCAAGGACGAGCGGCGCTGGAAGGGGCGACGCGTAACGGCACGGCGCCCACGACGAGACTGGCAGCGTGAACGTCTCGGTTGGCGCCTCGACGTGGCCCCGCTGGACGGCGGCGGTCTGCTCGGCGCGTCCGGTCGCCCTCAGTCCCTCGGCGCCGCCGCGATTCCATCGACGTTCAGCGTAGGGCATGGCCAGCGAGCCGGAGCATCCCCGCATGCGACGCGAATCGTTTCCGTGCGCCGGGTCGCGACCGCTCGTCGCCACGGTGACAGATACTGAAGCCAGGCACGGGCTGCCACGGCTACGGACGACAGCCTCGGCCACGGCGACGGCCACGGCCACGGCTGACGGCCACGGCGACGGCCACGGCCACGGCCACGGCCGACAGCCACGGTCACGGACGACAGCCTCGGCCACGGCGACGGCCACGGCCACGGACGACGGCCACGGACGACGGCCACGGCTGACGGCCACGGCCACGGCCACGGCCACGGCCGACAGCCACGGTCACGGACGACGGCCACGGACAACGGCCACGGCCACGGACGACGGCCTCGGACACGGAGGACGGCCACGACCACGGACGACGGCCACGGCCACCGCCGCCTACCCGACGACTACGGGCCTCGCCACGGCCGCGCCCCCGAACAGGCTCGCGGCCTACCGTCCGGTCGCCCGCCTCAGGCCGACCGCCGGCGCCGAACGAGCCCGAGCGCCAGCACGGTGAGCAGGGCCGCCGGCCACGGTGCCGTGCCGCCGCCCGAGCAGCCCAGGCCGCTGGAGGTGCCCCCCGCGCCGCCGCTCGTCGGCTGGCTCGGCTGGCCTACCTGGATGTCGGCGCCGCCCTTGGGGCCGGTGTCGTCGCTGGGGTGCGGACCGAGGTCGGCGCCGTCGTCGGCGGTCTGGGTCGCGTCGGCGCCCTGGGACGAAGCGGCGTCGGGCTCGGGCTCGGCCACCGGCGGAGGCTTGGGCGCGCAGTGGCCGACGGTGCTGGAGATCTGTTCGCAGACCTGGTCCACGCCGCAGGTCGAGGCGCCGAACGGGCTGCAGGGCTGCACGCAGACGTTGTCGTGGCACAGGTAGGACTGGCAGGCGTTGTCCTGGCCGCACGGCTTGCCCAGGCTGTTGGGGCCGGGCGCGACGCAGACGCCCTCGGGCTTGGTCGGCGCGACGCGGCCGCAGGTCAGCCCCGAAGGGCAGGTCGCGGCCGGGTTGAAGATCGAGCAGGCGATGGCGCACACGCCGTCGTCGCACACGCCGCTGACGCACTCGCTGCCCGCCTGGCAGCTGGCCCCGTCGGGGACGCAGGCCACCTTGGCGCCCGGCGCGCAGACGTCGCCCGAGGTCGTGCCGACGCACTGCATGCCGCACGGGCAGTCATCGTGCGAGCCGCAGCCTCCCGTGCAGACGTAGGCGCTGCCGCCGATGCTGGCGCACAGGTCGCTCTCGCACTCGAAGCTCCCCTCGCAGGTCTCGCCCACGGACTTCTGCTCGGTCTTGAAGCACCCACCCAGGCTCTGCGACAGGGCGAAGCACCCGTAGCCGTCCGGGCACTGCGCGCTGCTCGAGCACGGATCGGTGCACAGGTAGCTGAACCCGTCCCCGGCGCACAGCCCCGAGGCGCACTCGCTGCTGCTCTGGCACGGCTCCCCCGTCGCCTTGCTGCCCGTGGCGGGGGGCGCGTCCTCGAAGCAGGCCCCGTAGTTGACCCCGCTCAGGCCGTAGCAGACGTACCCGGCGGGGCAGGGCTGCGCCGACGTGCACTTCTGACGGCAGACCTGGCCGCCGTCCTCGATGACGCACAGCTGGCTCTTGCACTCGCTGCTCGAGGTGCAGGCCTGGCCGTTGTCCTTGGTCCCCGTCGTCGGGCTGGTGCCCTCGAGGCACACGCCGAGGTTGGGCGAGTTCGAGTACGGCACGCACGTGAAGCCGCCGGGGCAGTTGCCGCTCTGCGGCGAGCACTCCTGCGCGCACACCCCCGACCCGCCGCTGAGCGGCTGGCAGAACAGCGGGTCCGCGCAGTCGTAGCTGCCCGAGCACCCGTCACCGAGCGCGCCGGCCCCGGTCGGGATCTCGTTGGAGATGCCGCCGCAGTAGCCGCCGGTGCAGGCGAGCTGGCCCGCGTAGAACTCGCCGTTGGGACCGTCGTCGACCACCAGCGGACAATCGGCGTTCGAGGCGCAGGTGTGGCTGCCCTTGGGCTGCAGGAAGCACAGCCCCTTCAGATCGTCGGCCTCGGGCGTCCGCGAGCGCATGAACGGGTCGGCCGTGGGCGCCATGGTCGGCGGGTTGCTCTCGTCGTAGCCGCCCAGGTTGTGCTGCAGCCCGAAGTAGTGGCCGATCTCGTGGACCATGACGTTCATCACGTCGGTCGAGTAGTTCGCGCCCGACAGGCTCCAGGACTGCAGGTAGCCGTTGAGCGCGATGTCGGCCTCGAAGATCGAGCCGGCGTCGGGGCCGCTGGTCCAGAAGATCGGCCCCGTCACCCCCAGCGTGTACTTGCCGTACGTCCACTGGCTGCCTTCGATCCAGGCGATCTCGTTCTTGCCGTTGTCGCCATAGCCGATCGACGTCAGCTGAAGGTTCTGGCTGAAGCCCTGCTCGACGAAGCTCACGTCGGCGCAGTTGGCCTTCCAGGCGGCGAAGCTGGCGCGCACGGCGTCGAGGCAGGCGGCCGTCTGCAGATCCGACGAGCAGGACGGGTGCAGGTGGTAGGCCAGCGACTTCTTGTTCCAGCGCACGATGGCGCCCGTGTCGCCGCCGGTCAGCGTGACCGAGTACGCCAGGGCGGCCGGGGCCGCACCCAGGACGGCGAGCGCGACCGCCGCGGCGAGCGGCGCGCCGAAGCGGGGCGTGCGCCCGATCGTCACCAGGGGCGTGCGCCCGTGTGTCACCAGACGTTGCATGCCACGGCTCCCGAGGTCGGTCGTGGGACGGACGGAGGACGCGCGCGCCGTATCAGGGCGTCGGCGGCGCCTGCTGGGCCAGGTAGATGTCCCGGACCAGCTCGCCCAGCGGGCGGGCGTCGCTCATCAGCGCCGGCTCGGCGTGCGCCAGGCGCCCCTGCGCGTCGCGGCGCATCAGATGCACGCCGCCGGTCGACTGGCGCACCCAGGCCTGACCGTCCGGACCGACCGCGACGCGCCAGACCCCCTGGCCGAGGCCGCAGGGCACGTGGCCGACGCTGGTCTTCTCGAGGAAGAGCACGACGTCCTCGCCCGCGACGAAGGTCGGCATGCCCGGGATGCGCAGCTCGATGCCGTCGGCCCCGCGTCCGCCCACCATGCGCAGCGTGTAGCGCGCGGGCACCTCGGCGCCCCGGTAGACCTCGGTCACGCTGAGGTCCACGTCGGTGAACAGCCCGCCGCCCTGCGGCCGCAGGTCGACCCAGCGGACGCCCACGACCCGCGCCCGGACCACCCACTCGGACGTGACGGTCATGTCGGGGACGTCGACCTGGAGCACGGTCGTCGCGCGCGCGGGCGCGGCGGACAGCGGCGCCGCCGCGAGCGCCAACATGAGGACGAGCGCCTTGGTGTTCATGCCCACTCCTGGTTCGAGGCGGGCGCAGCATACCAGAACGGCGCCCCCGGAAAACCCGCGGGAGACGCCTGGGACCGCGCGCGCGGTTCGTTGACGCGAACGCGCCAGGCCGGCGCCGTCGTCCCCAGCGGCCGGCGCGGGCGTCCGGGCGTGTCAGCGCATGGCGCGATCGATCTCGCGCTTGGCGTCGCGCTCCTTGAGATCCTGGCGCTTGTCGTAGTGCTTCTTGCCCTTGCCCAGGCCGATCTCGACCTTGACCCGCCCGTCCTTGAAGTAGAAGCGGAGCGGGACGCCGGTGAAGCCCTTCTCGCCGATCTTCTCGGAGATGCGCTCGATCTCGTCGCGGCTCAGCAGCAGCTTCCGACGCCGCATCGGGTCGTGTTGCTCGACGCTGGCGAACGGGTACTCGGCGATGTGGACGTTGACCAGGAACAGCTCGCCGCCGAACTCGGCCACGTAGCCGTCGCCCGCGGTGACCTTGCCCTCGCGCAGGCTCTTGACCTCGCTGCCCATCAGCACGAGCCCGGCCTCGTAGGTCTCGTCGATGGCGTAGTCGTGGCGCGCCTTGCGGTTGGTCGCGATGGTCTGGTTGTTCTTGTCGGACTTGCGGCTGCCCATGGCTCGGTCGGCTCCCTGAAGTGAGCGCTTGACTACCACGAAACGCCGCCGCCTGGGGAACCCTGGCCGCCGGCCGAGGGCGGATCGGGCCGAATTCCGGGCACCTTGCGCGCGACCATCCACAGCTCGCCCCCAGCGCGCCGGAGGCCTGTGGATGATGGGGATTGATGATCGTTCGAATTGTCGCCGACTTACGGCGGCGTCATCCGATCGTCACCGGGGCGGGTGACCCCGGCGGACCCGCGTGGCACAAGGGGTCCTCGCCGTCGCCGGGGGGGACGCGCCCAGCTTTCTTGCGCCCCCCGGTCGAGGCCCCATGCTGGCCATATATGGCGCAGCATGTAGTGTCCGGCATGGGTAGTGCACCAACATCTTGGGTTGACGGCGGCCGAGCGAGTCGCCATCTTAGCAAGCCTTCAACGACGACGCGTTCGGCGAAACGAGCCCTCCGGGGGGAGGGGCGTGCCGGCCTCGTCCGCCTCCGGCTCCACGGCCGACGAGCGCCTCGGTGCGCTCTCGGTGGGGGCCGACCCGCGAGCGCGACCGCCGCCCGTGGGCGCGCGGACCGTCGAGGGAGCCCAATCACGACTTTCGCCACCGGCGACCTGCGCGCGGCCCCGGCCGGCGCTCTGACGCCTCGCGCCGAAGCGCCCCACCAGCCTCCGCGACATTCCAGTCATCGATTCCGACGCCCGCCGCCGCGCCCGGGCGTCTCGGCGCGAGCGCTGCCACCGGCCCTCGCGCACCCCACATCCGCCTTCGAACCCCGAGCCCCAGGAAGCGTGACCTCATGAAGATCGCCCGTCGCTACACCAAGAAAGGCCAGGATCCCTTCGCCCGCCTCGGCTTCACGACCCGCGCCTCGCGCATCACCAACCCCGACGGCAGCGTGGTCTTCGAGGCCCCGGAGGTGGTGGTCCCCGAGGGCTGGTCGCAGGTCGCGGTCGACGTGCTGGCGCAGAAGTACTTCCGCAAGGCCGGCGTCCCGGCGCGTCTGAAGGCGGTCGAGGAGGAGGGCGTGCCGGCCTGGCTGCAGCGCTCGGTGCCGGACGAGGCGGCCCTGGCCAAGCTCGACGAGGCCGAGCGGTCGACCAGCGAGCGCGACAGCCGGCAGGTCTTCGGGCGCCTGGCCGGCTGCTGGACCTACTGGGGCTGGCGGCACGGCTACTTCGCGACCGAGGAGGACGCGCGGGCGTTCCACGACGAGCTGTGCTTCATGCTGGCCAATCAGATGGTCGCGCCCAACTCGCCCCAGTGGTTCAACACGGGGCTGCACTGGGCCTACGGCATCGACGGCCCGGCGCAGGGCCACTGGTACGTCGACCCGAAGACGGGCGAGGCCAAGCCCAGCGAGACGGCCTACGCCCACCCGCAGCCGCACGCCTGCTTCATCCAGTCGGTGGGCGACGATCTCGTGAACGAGGGCGGCATCATGGACCTGTGGGTCCGCGAGGCGCGCCTGTTCAAGTACGGCTCGGGCACCGGGTCGAACTTCTCGCACCTGCGGGGCGAGGGCGAGCCCCTGTCGGGCGGCGGGCGCTCGAGCGGCCTGATGAGCTTCCTCAAAATAGGCGACCGCGCCGCCGGCGCCATCAAGTCGGGCGGCACCACGCGCCGCGCCGCCAAGATGGTGGTGCTCGACGTCGACCACCCGGACGTCGAGCAGTTCATCAACTGGAAGGTGCTCGAGGAGCAGAAGGTCGCGAGCCTGGTCCTGGGCTCGCGCCTGAACAACAAGCACCTCAACGCCATCCTGAAGGCCATCGGCGAGGCCAAGCGCCGCGGGATGAACGGCGAGTCCACCAAGGCCCGCAGCAACCCCGACCTGGCCAAGGCGCTGCGTGACGCGCGCGCCGCGGGCGTGCCCGACAACTACATCCACCGCGTGATGCAGCTGGGCGAGCAGGGCATCACCGAGGTCTACTTCCCCGAGTACGACACCAACTGGGACTCCGAGGCCTACTACACGGTCAGCGGCCAGAACTCGAACAACTCGGTCCGCGTCAACAACGCCTTCCTCGAGGCCGTCGAGCGCGGCGAGGACTGGACGCTGCGCCGCCGCACGGACGGCAAGGTCGCCAAGGTCGTCAAGGCGCGCAGCCTCTGGGAGGAGATCGCCTACGCCGCCTGGAGCTGCGCCGACCCCGGGCTGCAGTTCGACACCACCATCAACGACTGGCACACCTGCCCGAACGACGGCCGCATCAACGCGTCCAACCCGTGCTCCGAGTACATGTTCCTCGACGACACGGCGTGCAACCTCGCCAGCGCGAACCTGATGAAGTTCCGCACCGAGGACGGCCGCTTCGACATCGAGAGCTTCGAGCACGCCTGCCGCCTGTGGACCGTCGTGCTCGAGATCTCGGTCCTGATGGCCCAGTTCCCGTCGCGCCGCATCGCCGAGCTGAGCTACGAGTTCCGCACGCTGGGCCTGGGCTACGCCAACATCGGCACCCTGCTGATGGTCCAGGGCATCCCCTACGACAGCGAAGAGGCCCTGGCCGTCTGCGGCGCCATCAGCGCCATCATGACCGGCGTGTCGTACGCGACCAGCGCCGAGCTGGCCAAGGAGCTGGGGCCCTTCCCGGGCTACCAGCGCAACCGCGAGCCGATGCTGCGCGTCATCCGCAACCACCGCCGGGCCGCCTACAACGCCCCTCGCTCGGGCTACGAGGGCCTCAGCACGGCGCCCAAGGGCATCGACGGCGTCAAGGCCCCCGCCGATCTGCTGCAGGCCGCCAAGAAGGCCTGGGATCGGGCGCTCGAGCTGGGCGAAAAGCACGGCTACCGCAACGCCCAGGTCACGGTCATCGCCCCGACCGGCACCATCGGCCTGGTGATGGACTGCGACACGACCGGCATCGAGCCGGACTTCGCCCTGGTCAAGTTCAAGAAGCTGGCCGGCGGCGGCTACTTCAAGATCATCAACCAGTCGGTCCCCGAGGCGCTGGCCAACCTGGGCTACTCGCCCGAGCAGGTGCAGGCCATCATCACCTACTGCGTGGGCACCAAGACCCTGGTCGGCGCCCCGCACGTCAACCGCGACGCCCTGGCCGCCCGGGGCTTTCCGGCCGAGGTGCTCGACCGCATCGAGCGCGAGCTCGGCCGCAGCTTCGAGCTGGGCTTCGCCTTCAACCGCTGGACGGTGGGCGACTCGGTCATCACCGATCGCCTGGGCGTCCCGGCGACCGAGCTCGACAAGCCCGGCTTCGATCTGCTGACCGCCCTGGGCTTTTCGGCCGACCAGGTCCGCGAGGCGAGCGACGTCATCTGCGGCCGCATGACGGTCGAGGGCGCGCCCTTCCTGCAGGCCAAGCACCTGCCGGTCTTCGACTGCGCCAACAAATGCGGCCGCTACGGCACGCGCTACATCCACCCCGAGGCGCACATCCGCATGATGGCCGCCGCGCAGCCGTTCCTGTCGGGCGCCATCTCCAAGACCATCAACCTGCCCAACCACGCCACCGTCGAAGAGGTGCAGCAGGCCTACCTGCTCAGCTGGAAGCTGGGCGTCAAGGCCATCGCCCTGTACCGCGACGGCTCCAAGCTCTCGCAGCCGCTCAGCTCGTCGAGCGGCGAGTCGCTCGAGGATCTGCTGGCCGAGGTCGCCCCCGAGCCGGCGCCCCCGCCCTCGCCGGTCGAGCGCGCCGAGCGCATCGTCGTCAAGTACCTGGCCAAGCGCCGCAAGCTCCCCTACCGCCGCGCGGGTTACACCCAGAAGGCGGTCATCGCCGGGCACAACGTCTACCTGCGCACGGGCGAGTACGAGGACGGCACCCTGGGTGAGATCTTCCTCGACATGCACAAGGAGGGCGCGGCCTTCCGCAGCATGATGAACTGCTTCGCCATCGCCGTGTCGCTGGGCCTGCAGCACGGGGTGCCGCTCGAGGAGTACGTGGACGCCTTCCTGTTCACGCGCTTCGAGCCCAACGGCATCGTGCAGGGCAACCCCTACATCAAGATGACCACCTCGATCATCGACTACATCTTCCGCGAGCTGGCGGTGACCTACCTGCACCGCCACGATCTGGCGCAGGTCAAGCCCGAGGGGTCCGCCATCGACGACGTGCGGTCCGGCGCGGACGGCGGCGGCCACGTGGGGGCGACGGCGCTGGTGCCGCGCACCGACCGGCTGCACCTGGGCGGCGGCATGGCGGCGGGCGCGGCCTCGGTCGGGCGCGTCGTGCAGGCGACCCCGGCGCTGGCGGTCGAGTCCGGCGGTCAGGTCGTCGCCGGCGGCGGTCAGGCCGCAGCGGCGGGCGCGGCCGTGCTGCCGGCCCTGGCGGCCGGCCCGCTGACCGGCCCGGGGGACGCGGCGCTGATGGCGCGGCTCAAGGGCTACGAGGGCGACGCCTGCCCCGACTGCGGCCACATGACGCTGGTCCGCAACGGCACCTGCCTCAAGTGCGTCACCTGCGGCTCGACCACCGGCTGCAGCTGATCCTTCCCGAACCCGGATGAGGCGCCGGCCGCTCGTGTCGCGAGTGGCCGACCGCCTCGGGGGGTGGCTCGCGGCGCGCCTTTCCCTGACGCGTCGCGAGCCCGTCTTACCTCGCTCCTACCAGGGGCCCTTCATCGGGTCGCCGGGCAGCGGCAACAGCGCCTCGAGCTGCTCGGGGCCCTCGGCGCCGCAGGTCAGGCGCAGGCGGAACGCGGCCGGGGCCGACAGCGCGCCCGCGGCGGCCTCCAGCGCCGTCTCGCCGCCGACCAGCGCGCGGGCCAGCGAGGTGGCCAGGCGCACGCCGACCGGCCCCCACTCGAGGGTCAGCCGCGGCAGCGGCTCGGGGTCGTAGCTGACCTCGATCACCGCCGGCACCGGGCGGCCGGCCATCTGGCGCAGGTCGTCCAGGAGGGGCTGCAGGACCTCGCGCGCGGCGGCGCCGACCCCCAGGTGATCGGCCAGGGCGGGCAAGGTCTCGTGCCGCAGCGACCAGCGCGGCCGCAGGTGGCGGACGCCGGTCGGGCTGGACACCAGGCGGCAGCCGACCACGCCGGGCTCGCCGGTCAGGGCGTGCAGCGCGTTGAAGTGCAGCACCGAGGCGCGCGGGAAGGGCAGGGGGCTGGCGCTGAGCGACAGGCGGGTCGGCGGCATCGGCGCGACCAGGCCCAGGACGCGCGTCGGGTCGCCCGCGGCCAGCGGGTGATCGATGACCACCGGGCCGCGGGGCCAGCGGCCGACCAGCCAGCGGGCCAGCCAGGTGGGGTCGGCGTGGGGGGCGCGGGCCGGGGCGACGCCGGTGGCCGTCAGGCGCTGCAGGGCCGGCAGCATCGACTCACGCGGGCCGCCCACGACGACGGCGGCGCTGGGCGGCGCCTGTCGGGTCAGCGAGAGGCGGGCCAGGCGGCGGGTCGGCTCGGCCGAGAGCAGGGTCGCGGCCAGCGGCGCGGGGTCGAGGTCGGCGGTGGCGCCCGCGGCGGTGGCCCAGGCGGTGAGCGAGGCGAGGTCGTTCATGGTAGCTAGGGTGTGACAGCGCTTGGGCGCGGTGGCAAGGGGGGCTTGTGATCGAAGGACGGGCGACCAGCGAGGGGACGGCGCGGCGGGCGGCGCGGACGGCGGCGGGGGCCGGCTGGTGGCGGCCCTTCGGGGCGACCGGGTGGACGGCCAGCGCGCTGGGGTTCGGGGCCTACCGGGTCACCGATCGCGACGACGAGGCGGCGGCGCTGGGGCAGGCGCTGGCGATGGGCGTCAACCTGGTCGACACGGCCCACAACTACGGCCTGGGGCGCAGCGAGGCGCTGATCGGGCGGGTGCTGGCGGCCGAGCTGGGCGCCGGGCGGCTGGCGCGCGACGAGGTGCTGATCGTGACCAAGGCCGGGTACCTGCAGGGCGGGGTGCTGGAGGCCGTGCGGGACGAGGTCGAGGCCGGGGCGGAGTACGCCGTGCGCCCGATGCGCGACGACCACTGGCACACGCTGGATCCGCGGCTGGTCGCGCGCCTCATCGAGGGCTCGCGGCGCCGGCTGGGGCTGGCGACCGTCGACGTGGCGCTGCTGCACAACCCCGAGCACCTGTTCGTCGGCGACGCCGACGGGTTCTACGCGCAGGTGCGGGCCGCCTTCGAGCGGCTCGAGGCGCTGGCCGACGCGGGGGCGATCGCGGCCTACGGGGTGTCGTCGAACACGCTGCCGGCGGGGGCCGAGGCGCCGGCGCGGGTCGAGGCCGACCGGCTGCTGCGGGCGGCGCGCGAGGTGGCCGGCGAGGGGCACCGCCTGCGGGTGGTGCAGTTCCCGCTGAACCTGGTCGAGGACGCCGGGGTGGCCCTGGCGGCGCGGTGCGCCGAGCTGGGGCTGGCGGTGCTAGCGAACCGGCCGCTGAACGGGCTGGTGGTCGAGGCGGGGCGCGAGCGGGTGGTGCGGCTGGCCGATCCGGGCGACGACGCGGCGGCGGACGACTTCGCCGAGGCGCGGCGGGCGCTGGGCGAGCTGGAGGGCGCGTATCGGCGCGAGGTGGGGCCGGCGCTGAGGATGCCGCCGGCGGCGCTGCCGACCTGGTCGCAGGAGCTGCCCCACGCGATGCGGCGGCTGGGCAGCGCGCTGGACTTCGACGTGTTCCGGCGGGTGCAGGCCGACGCGAGCCTGCAGCCGACCCTGGGCAAGATCGAGGCGCGGCGGGGCGAGGCCGAGGCGGCGGGGCCCTGGCTCGAGGCCTTCGGGGCGGGCTGGGAGCGGCTGATGGCGGCGGCGCGGGCGCAGCTGGCGCGGCGGGACCGGCTGCGGCTGGGGCCGCTGATGGCGCGGGCGGCGGGCGAGCTGCCGGCGGAGGTGGCCGAGGGGCCGTGGGCGCGGCGGGCGGCGGCCTGGGTGGCGACGCGGCCGGGGGTGTCGACGGCGCTGGTGGGGATGCGGCGGCCGGCCTGGGTGGGCGATCTGGCCCCGCTGGTGTCGGCCGACCTTTCGGGGACCGCGGCGGTCCGGTAGATTGGCGCGCATGACGCACGGGGGACAGGCGGCGGCGGGCGGGCATCTGGACAAGCACCTCGAGGAGGCGCGCGAGGTCGCGGTCTTCGAGGGGGCCTCCAGCGCGCAGATCGAGATCCAGCTGGGCCACGTCTGCAACAACCGCTGCGTCTTCTGCGTCAGCGGGCAGCTGACCGAGCAGGGGCTGGCGCGCAGCATCCCCGAGGACCCGGTCTTCGCGACGCTCGAGGCGGCGCGGGCGCGCGGGGCGCGCAAGCTGACCTTCCTGGGCGGCGAGCCGACCCTGCAGAAGAGCTTCCTGCCGGCGCTGAGGAAGGCGGTCGACCTGGGCTTCGAGGAGATCGTCATCTTCACCAACGGGGTGAAGACGCGGCGGCCCGAGTACATCGACCAGATCGTCCGGCTGGGGCGCTTCACCTGGCGCTTTTCGATCCAGGGCGGCAACGCCGAGGCCCACGACCGGGTCACCGGGCGGGTGGGCGCCTTCCAGCGCATCGTGGACGGGATGGCGCACCTGAAGGCGCTGGGCCAGGACATCACCGCCAACATGTGCATCAACGAGCTCAGCTACCGCTCGCTGCCCGACTATCCGGCGCTGGCGGCCGAGTACGGCCTGCGGCAGCTGCACATCGACATGATCCGGCCGGCCGACGCCGGGGCGCGCACCGACGCGTACCTGCGAGACATCATGCCCAGGTACGCCGACATGGCGCCCTTCATCGCGCAGATGCTCGAGGGCTTCGCGCGCCTCGCGCCCGAGGTCGACGTCAACATCGGCAACTACCCCTACTGCCTGGTCCCCGAGTGGGCCCACAAGGTCCACCACGACGGCGAGGCCACCATGACGGTGGCGGTCGACGGCGACCAGCTGAGCGAGCCCTGGGACAAGTACACCAGCAAGCGCAGCGACAAGCGCCACCCCGCGGCCTGCGACGGCTGCGTGTTCAAGCCGCAGTGCAACGGCCTGTTCGACAAGTACCGCGCCTTCTACGGCGACGACGAGGTGCGGCCGGTCACGCGCGCGCGGCTGGCCCAGGTCGACCGGGCGCAGCGCTTCTTCGTGCTGCAGGTCGAGCCGCTGCTCGAGGCGGCGCTGGCCGAGGCGGCGCCCGCGCCCTGGCGGCTGGCCGAGCTGTTCCGCAACACGCGCGACCGGCGGGTCGAGCTGCGTTTTTCCGGCGGGTCGGCGGGGCTGACGACGCTGGCGCTGACGCCGCCCGACGCGGCGGGGGCCCCCGAGCCGGTGGTCGCCTTCGAGCGGCTGGGGCTGAGCGCGCTGCCCGACCCCGGCGCCGACGCCGAGCAGGTCGTCGCGCTGCTGGGCTGGCTGGCTTCGCGGCTGGCGGCGGCTGGGGCCGGGGCGCCGATCATGCGCGTGCCGGCGCCCGAGCTGGTCGCGCGCTGGACCACGCCCGAGCGGCTCGAGCGGGCGCGGGCGCGCATCCTGCGCCTCACGTCCAAGCTGGAGCGGGCGCGCGTGCCCCTTTGGAGCTACGAGGGCGCGCGGCCGCTGGACGACGGGCTGGGCACCGGCGTGACCTTCGCCGGCCCGCGGGCCGACCGGGTCGAGGTGCGCCTGAGCGTGCAGAGCGATCCGGCGCGTCCCCCGGTGGCCATCGGCTACCGCCTGGGCGACGGCACCGACGAGGCCGGCGCCCGCCAGGCGCTGGGCGCGCTGATGGCGGCGCTGCGCGGCTGAGGGGCTGAGGGCGAAACCACTCCGGACGCTCGGCGAAGCGCCCGAGGTGGTTCGAACCACTTATCCCGGCTCGGCGAACCGCCCGAAGTGGTTCGAACCAGCCGAGGCCGAGCTCGGAGTCGCCTTGAATGGGTTCGAACCAGCCGAGGCCGAGCTCGGAGTCGCCCCCGTTTGGTTCGAACCAATCGGGGCCGAGCTCGGAGTCGCCTTGCATTGGTTCGAACCAGCCGGAGGTCGAGCTCGGAGTCGCCTTGCATTGGTTCGAACCAGCCGGAGGCCGAGCTCGGAGTCGCCTTTGATGGGTTCGAACCAGCCGGGGCCGAGCTCGGAGTCGCCTTGCATTGGTTCGAACCAGCCAAAGGCCGAGCTCGGAGTCGCCTGGCAGTGGTTCGAACCCATCGAGCCCGAGCTCGGAGTCGCCCCCGTTTGGTTCGAACCAGCCGGAGGCCGAGCTCGGAGTCGCCTTGCATTGGTTCAGACCCATCGAGGCCGAGCTCGGAGCCGCCCGTGATGGGTTCAGACCCGCCGAGGCCGAGCTCGGAGTCGCCCGTGATGGGTTCAGACCCGTCGAGGCCGAGCTCGGAGTCGCCCGTGATTGGTTCAGACCCGTCGAGGCCGAGCTCGGAGTCGCTCGGCGGCGGTTTCCACTGGCGCGGCCACGTGGCGGGGTTATCGTTCGCGCCCATGTCCGAGCCGCGCACCGCCATCATCGTCGAGAACTTCGGCGGCCCCCAGTCGGCCGAAGAGGTCGAGCCCTTCCTGTTCAACCTCTTCAACGACCCCGACGTCATCCACCTGCCGTTCGGGCCGGCCTTCCAGGCGTGGCTGGCGCGGCGGGTGAGCAAGAAGCGGGCGCCGGCGGTCATCCCCGAGTACGCGCGCATGGGGGGCGGCTCGCCGCTGGTGCCGGTCACGATGCAGCAGGCGGCGGCGCTCGAGGCCGAGCTGAAGACCCGCCAGCCTGCCGATGCGGTCCCCCCGATCTATGTGGGCATGCGCTACACCGCGCCCTTCATCGCCGACGCGGTGAAGCGGGCGCTGGACGACGGGGCCCAGCGGCTGGTCGCGCTGCCGCTCTTTCCCCACTACTCGCTGACCACCACCGGGTCGGTGCACAACGCGGTGGCGCAGGCGCTGGAGGCGCTGGGGCGGCGCGAGGTGCCGGTCTCCTACGTCCCGGCCTTCTTCGACCACCCCGGCTGGGTCGAGGCGGTGGTGGCCCGCATCGGCGAGGCGCTGGCCGGCCCCGACGCGCCCGCGCGGCCGGCGCTGCTGTTCAGCGCCCACGGGCTGCCCTCGCGCTACGTGCGCAAGGGCGACCCCTACATGGGGCAGGTCCAGGAGAGCGTGCGCCTCATCGTCGACCGGCTGGGCTGGACCGGCCGCTGGGGCCTCAGCTGGCAGAGCCGCGTCGGGCCGCTCAAGTGGCTGGACCCCTCGACCGATCTGGCCATCGAGCGCCTCCTCCGCGAGGAGGGCGAGCGCGAGATCCTGGTGGTGCCCATCGCCTTCGTCGGCGATCACATCGAGACGCTGGTCGAGATCGGCCACACCTACCGCGAGCAGGCCCTGGCCCAGGGCGCCAGCTGGTTCGAGGTCACCCGCGGCCTGGACACCCACCCGGCCTTCATCGCCTGCCTCGCCGACCTGGTCGCGCGCGCACAGGCGGGCGCCTACGATCGCCTGTGCTTCCGCTGCTTGCTACCCCGCGAGCGTCAGCACCTGGGTCGCGCGCAGTGCCTGGACTGCAAGATCAAGCGCCCCTACTACGACCGCGTGTGGCGCACCCGCCAGGACCTCGAGCGCGGGTTGTAGGGGGCCACGGGGCGTGCCCGTCTCGAGCCTCGAAGCGCCGCGAGCTTTGCAAACCCACGAGCCGTCGTGAGCGAGGGCACTCCAGGTGGCGTGACGCCGTCGCCGAAGGCGGCCTTGGAGTGCTCCAGCTTGCTGGAGCCCCAGCACCGGCGGCTTGCCGCCGGGATCTGGCCGCCAGACCCGGCGCAGCAAGCTGCGCCGCATCGGGGCTCCGGCAAGCCGGAGCACTCCGGTAGGGCTGTAGCGACACCCTCTTCCAGCCGGCCGGTTTGCAGCAGCGAGCCCTCGCGAGCGAGGGGACTCCGGGCGGCCGCGTCAGGGGGTGAGGACGGCGAAGCCGCGGGCGGGCAGGAGCAGCTCGAGCGGGGCGTCGGTGTCGGCGCGGCTGGCCTGGGCGACGTGGCCGGCGAGCGCGGTGAAGTGGGTCGCTGGCGGCAGATCGGCGGCGGCCAGGGTGACGGTCGAGGGGGTCGCGGCGAAGTTGAAGGCCAGCACGACGCGGGTGTCGTCCAGCTCGCGCAGCAGGGCCAGCGGCGGGCCGGCGGACCCGCTGGCCTCGAGACGCCGGGTGGCGCCGACCGACAGGGCGGGGTGGGCGCGGCGCAGGTGGATGAGCGCGCGGTAGTGGCTGAGCAGCGAGTCCGGGTCGCCGGTCTGGCCGGCCACCGAGTCGAGGACCGCCGTGCTGGCCGGGGCGCGCCAGGGGGTGCCGGCGGTGAAGCCGACGCCCTGGCCGGCGGCCCACTGCATGGGCAGGCGCTTGGCCTCGTCGCCGCCGCCGGGGCCGTTCTTCAGGCCTAGCTCCTCGCCGTAGTACAGCCAGGGGGTGCCGGGCAGGGTCAGCAGCAGCGCCGCGGCCAGGCGCAGCGCGTCGGGGCCGGCGCCGGCCAGCTCGGTGGCGACGCGGACCTGGTCGTGGTTGGTCAGGAAGCTGGCGGCGCGGCCGTGGGCGGGGAAGCCGTCCAGCCGCTGGCACAGCGCGCCAGCCAGCGCGCTGGCGCTGCCGGTCTGCAGCGCGGTCAGGGTCGCCGCGGCGGCGTCGAAGTCGAAGCTCATCGTCAGCTCGGGCGCCCCCGCGGCGCCGAAGTAGGTCGCGACGACGGCGGTGTCGGTCCAGACCTCGCCCAGGTACAGCGCGTCCGGGTGGTCGGGGGCCAGCGCGGCCCGCAGGTCGCGCCAGAAGGCGTGGGTCTGGGGCGTGTCCGACTGCCCGGGCCCCGGGCCCGTCTCGACCAGGTAGCGCGCCGCGTCCAGCCGGAAGCCGTCGACCCCGCGGCCGAGCCAGAAGCGCGCGATGTCGGTCATCTCGGCGGCGACCGCCGGGTTGGCGTAGTTGAGATCGGGCATCCCGTCCCAGAACAGCGCGTAGAACCAGGACGAGCCGCGCTGGTGCCAGACCGGGCCCGGCCCCCAGGGGCGGTCCCAGTCCAGGAAGGTGTCGCTCCAGACGTACCAGTCGCGCCGCGGCGAGGCCGGCCCGCGGGCGGCGTCCAAAAACCAGGGGTGCTGGCTGGACGAGTGGTTGACCACCAGATCGGTCACCACCCGGAGGCCGCGGGCGTGGGCCGCCGCCAGCAGCGCGTCGAGGTCGGCCAGGGTGCCGTACTCGTCGTCGACGGCCCGGTAGTCGGTCACGTCGTAGCCGTGATAGCTGGGGCTCTGGTTGATGGGCATCAGCCACAGCACGTCGACCCCCAGATCGGTGGTCGTCGCCGGGTCGCCGTCGTTCAGGTAGTCCAGCCGCGCGGTCAGCCCCTTCAGATCGCCCACGCCGTCGCCGTCCGAGTCGGCGAAGCTGCGGACGAAGATCTCGTAGCCCACCGCCGTGTCGTACCAGGCCGGGGCGGCGCGGGCCGGGGCGCTGCAGGGCGGGTGCGGGGCCTCGCTCGCGTCGACCGCCGGGTCGCCGTCGGCGGCTGCGTCCGGCGCGGCCGGCGCGTCGGCGACGGTCAGCGCCGGGGTCCCGCCGCAGCCGAGGGCCAGCGCCACGGCCAGGGCCAGCGCCGCCGCCGTCCGCATCAGCTGCGCTTGCGCGGCTTGAGCAGCTTGGCCGTCAGCCGGTCGAAGCGCTCCTGGGCGGCGGTGAGATCGGCCACCAGGGCGCGCAGCTGCTCGAGCGCGTCGGGCGAGGGCTCGAGCAGCGGCGCCACCGCGCCCAGGACGCGCGCGGTGCGGGCCAGATCGGCCAGGCCGGCGCCCGCGACCTCTTGCAGGTAGGCGGTGATCGGCGCGCGGACGAGGCCGGGGCCCGGCGGGAAGCCCTGCTCCATCAGCTCGAGCGCGTCCTCGACCATGTCGCGGACCTCGGCGGCGCCCTCGGCCATCAGCACCTCGTGGCGCATGCCGGGCCGCTCGAACAGGTAGTCGCTCATCAGCAGCAGGCGCTGCGCCGGACCGCGCGCCGCCTCGAGCTCGCCGATGGGCCCCTCGACCGCCTCGCGCAGCCCGCCCGCGTCCAGCGCGTCGCCGCGGGTCGCCAGCAGGATGCGGTAGAAGCGGCGGACCAGCGCGTCGACCTGGGCGGCCTCGACCTCGCCGGCGGCCAGCGGCCAAGGGTCGACCCCGGCCATGAAGCCCCCGGCGCGCGCCTCGGTCTCGCGCAGGCGCACCCGCGAGGTGCTGGAGATGGCAAGCGCCGGGTGGGGATCGTCGTCGGTCGGCGGCCGCAGCGTGCCCTCGCCGACCAGCGCCGCCTCGACCAAGGGGCCGGGGCCGGCCTGGGCGCGCTTTTCCATCGCGGTCACCCGCGGCGCGTTGGGCGGGCGGCAGGCGACGACCACGGCGGCGGTCCCGCCCGCGCCCTCGAGCAGCGGCGCCAGGAAGCGCGCCTCGTCGGGGTCGAGCGACACCTCGGTGTCGGCGCCGGGGAGCATGATCTCGTCGAGCACGATGAGCGGGAGGGTCGCGGCCATGGGCGCGTTCTGCCACGAGCCGCCGAGAAAGGGAACCAGCGTTCGCGGCGCCGCTTTACTCACGCGCCCGCGTGCGGTAGGGCAGCGCCAATGTCTAACGCGGGCATCGTGGGCCGTAAGGCCGAGCACATCCGGGTCTGCCTCGAGGAGGCGGTCGAGTCCGGCGCCGCGGGCGGGCTCGAGCGCTGGCGCCTCGGGTACCGCGCGCTGCCCGAGATCGCGCTGGACGAGGTCGATCTGTCGGTGACGCTGGCCGGAAAGCGGCTGGCCGCGCCGCTCGTCATCGGCGCGATGACCGGCGGCACCGACGAGGCGCGGACGCTGAACCTGCGGCTGGCGCGGGTGGCGCAGCTGCGCGGCCTCGGCTTCGCCCTGGGCTCGGGGCGGGTCGCGCTGGAGCGGCCCGAGACGCTGCCCTCGTTCCAGGTGCGCGAGGTGGCGCCCGACGCGCTGGTCTTCGCCAACCTGGGCGCGGTGCAGCTCAACAAGGGCATGAGCGGGCACGACGCGGCGCGCCTGGTGGCGCTGACCGGGGCCGACGCGCTGAACCTGCACCTGAACCCCCTGCAGGAGGCCGTGCAGCCGGGCGGCGACACCGACTTCCGCGATCTGGCCGCCAAGATCGGCGAGGCGGCGCGGGTCGTCCCGGCGCCGGTCTTCGTCAAGGAGGTCGGCGCCGGCCTCGGCCCCGAGACGGCCGCGCTGCTGGCCTCGCTGCCCATCGCCGGGGTCGAGACCGCCGGCGTCGGCGGCACCAGCTGGGCCCGGGTCGAGGCCCTGCGCTCGCCCGACCCCCGCGCCCAGGCCGCCGGCCTCGCCCTCGGGGCCATCGGCGTGCCCACCGCCGACAGCATCGTCGCCTGCCGCGCCGCCTTCGCCGATCGGCCGGTCATCGGCTCGGGCGGGCTGCGCACGGCGGTCGAGATGGCGACCGCCCTGGCCCTGGGCGCCGACGCGGTCGCCTGCGCGCTGCCGTTCCTCAAGGCCGCCGCCGAGGGCGAGGACGCCGCGCTCGCGCTGGCCGACCACTACGTCGAGGCGCTGCGCATCCTGTGCTTCGTCTGCGGCGCCCGCACCCCGGGCGAGCTGCGCGGCCGCGTGCACCCCGTCGAGCCCGGGGCCGCGCGGTGACGGCGCCCCCGCCCAGCCTCGGCCGCGCCTGCGGCAAGGTCATCCTGCTGGGCGAGCACTTCGTCGTGCACGGCGCGCCGGCGCTGGCGGTGCCGCTGACGGCGCGGCAGGTCGAGCTGCGCCTGGGGCGCGCGCCGGGCGCCTGGGACGTGCCCGAGGCGGCGCGCCCGGCCCTGAGCGAGATGCTGCGCCACGAGGGGGTCGACCCGCAGGCGGTCACCCTGGCGCTGTCGACCACGCTGCCGCTGGGGGCGGGGCTGGGCGGTTCGGCGGCGCTGGCGGTCGCGCTGGTGCGAGCGCTGGGCGAGGACGATCCCGCGCGGGTGAACGCGCGGGCCCACGCCCTGGAGCGGCTGGCCCACGGCACGCCCAGCGGCATCGACGACACGGTGGTGACCTGGCAGCGGCCGGTCTGGTTCCAGCGGGGCCAGGCGCCCGAGCCCTTCGAGGCGCCGTTGCCGCCGCTGTGGCTGGCGGTGGTCCCGCGCGAGGGCACGACCCGGCAGGCGGTCGCCAGCGTGGCCCGCTTCGCCCAGGCGAGCCCCGATCGCTTCGCCCAGCTGGCCGCGCGCGCCGCTCGGCTGGCCCACGATGGGCGGCGGGCCCTGCTGGCGGCCGACTTCGCCGCGCTGGGGGCCGCGATGGCCGACAACCAGGCGCTGCTGGCCGAGATCGGCGTCAGCTCGCCCGCGCTCGACCGGCTGATCGCCGCCGCGACGGCCGCCGGGGCGGCCTGCAAGCTGACCGGCGCGGGCCTGGGGGGGGCGGTCGTGGCGCTGGCCCCGCCCGAGGTCGACCTGCAACCCGTCTTCGAGGCCGCCGGCGCCCGCGAGGTGATCCGCCCATGACCGTCGCCACCGCGAGCCTGGTGCTCGATCGCGCCGTCACCGCGCGCGCCCACGTCAACATCGCCCTCATCAAGTACTGGGGCAAGGCGCCCGCGCGGCGACCCGAGGACGCGAACCTGCCGGCGGTGCCCAGCCTGTCGCTGACCCTGGACGCGCTGTACACCGAGAGCCGGGTCCGCTTCGCCCCCGACGCCCGCGCCGATCGGGTGGTCCTGGACGGCCGCGAGCTGCAGGGCAAGGAGCTGTCGCGCGCGGTCGCCGTGCTGGATCGCGTGCGGGCCCTGGCCGAGCTCGCCGCGCCCTTCGAGGTCGACAGCGTCAACCACGTCCCCACCGCCGCCGGGCTGGCTTCGTCCGCCTCGGGCATGGCCGCGCTGGCCGCCGCCGCTGCGCGCGCCGCCGGCATCGTCGACCCGACCACCGTCAGCGCCCTGGCCCGCATCGGCTCGGGCAGCGCGGCCCGCAGCGTCTTCGGCGGCTGGGTCGCCTGGGACGGCCCCGCGGCGCGCCCCGTCGCGCCGGTCGACCACTGGGATCTGGCCCTGCTGGTCGCGGTGGTGGACGCCGGGCCCAAGGCCATCGGCTCGCGCGACGCGATGAACCACACGGCGCGCACCTCGCCCTACTACGGCGAGTGGGTGCAGCAGGCCGGCGCGACCTTCGACGCCGGCTGCGCCGCGGTCGCCGCGCGCGACTTCGAGGCGCTGGTGCGGGCGATGGAGGTCTCGACGATGCGCATGCACGCCTCGGCGATGGCCGCCGACCCGCCGGTCCTGTACTGGCAGGCGGCCTCGGTCGGGCTGATGCGGGTGGTCGAGCGGCTGCGCGCCGACGGCGTCCCGTGCGGCTGGACCATGGACGCCGGCCCGAACGTCAAGGTGCTCTGCCCGGCCTCGGCGGTGGAAACCGTCCGCGCGGCGCTTGCGGCCGCCCCCGGGGTGGAGCGAATAATTGTGTCACGACCCGGGCCCGCGGTATGGGTGGAGCCCGGCCCCATGGAGGCGAAATGATTCGAGCCAGCGCGCCCGGCAAGCTGATGCTGGCCGGCGAGTACACCGTCGCCGACCCGGGCGGGCCCGCGCTCGCGGTGGCGATCGACGTGCGCGCGGTGGTGACCGTCGAGCCCGGCCCCAGCAGCAGCGGCGGCTGGCGGGTCACGTCGCCGGCCCTGTCGCTGGTCGAGGGTGACCCCGAGGAGGCGCCGGTCATCGCGGCCGCGCTGGCGCGCGTGCCGGGGCTGCCCGAGGGCGGGCTCATCCACGTCGACAGCGATCTGGGCCTGGGCCGGACCAAGCCGGGCCTGGGGGCGTCGGCGGCGGTGTGCGTCGCGGTCCTGGGCGCGCTCAAGCGCGCGGCCGGCGTGGTCGAGCCGCCCAGCGTGTGGGACGTGGTCGCCGCCCACACCGAGGCGCAGCACGGAAAGGGCAGCGGCTATGACGCGGCCACCGCGCTGACCGGCGGGGTGGTCCTGTTCGACTCGACCGGGCCCGAGCCGAGCGTGCAGCAGGTCGGCTGGCCCGAGGGGCTGCACGCGGCGGTGCTGTTCACCGGGTCGGGCGCGTCCAGCACGCACCTGCTGCAGCGGGTGGCCCACTGGAAGGCCGCCAGCCCGGGGCCGATGGCCGTCCACCGCGATCGCATGGTCGAGGCGGCGCGCGCCCTGGTCGCCGCCTGGCAGCGGGGCGACGTGGGGGCGATCCTGGACGCGGCGGCCAACGCGCAAGAGGCGCTGACCCTGTTCGACCGGGCGGGCGGCATCGGCATCCGCGCCGGGCGGCACGCCGAGCTGCTGGCGGCCATCGAGGACGCGGGCGCGGCGGCGCGGACGGCGGGCGCGGGCGGGGGCGACTGCGCGTGGGCGCTGTCGGACGACCCCGAGCGGCTCGAGGCGGCGGTGGCGGCGGCCGAGGCGCTGGGGTTCCAGCGGCTGGACCTGCGGTGGCCGGCCGAGGGGTTGCGGGTCGAGACGGCGGACGCCGACTGAGTCACCGATGGTGTTAGCACTCGATGAGGCCAGGGCGCGCTGGGGTGAGGCGCTCGACGCTCAGCTCACCCTGGCGACCGCCGGGGACGATCTGATCGCGCGCATGGTGGCCTATCACCTGGGCACGGGGGGCAAGCGGCTGCGCGGGCTGCTGCCGGCGTGGATCGCGGCGAACCTGGGCGGGCGCGGCGAGGACGCGCTGGCGCTGGGGGCCGGGCTCGAGCTGCTGCACAACGCGACGCTGGTGCACGACGACGTGCAGGACGGCGACCCGGTGCGGCGCGGCCAGCCGACGGTGTGGCGGCGCTGGGGCGTGGCGCAGGCCATCAACGCCGGGGACGCGCTGTACTTCACGGCGATGCGGGTGATGCTGGTGGCGCCGGCGGGGCCTGCGTTGATGGCGGCGACGGCCGCGGCGATGGGCCGGGTCATCCTGGGGCAGGCGATGGAGTTCCAGCTGCAGCGGCCGCCCGAGGCGCCCGAGGCGATGGCGCCGTCGCTGGCCGCGTGGGAGCGGATGGCGCGCGGCAAGACGGGGGCGCTCATCGGGCTGTGCTTCCGGGCCGGGGCGGCGACGGCGCTGGCCGACGAGGCGACCACCGAGGCGTTGGCCGCGTGGGGCGAGGAGCTGGGCCTGCTGTTCCAGATCCAGGACGACTACCTGGACCTGGTCGGTGACAAGGGGCGCGATCTCCGGGGCAGCGATCTGGCCGAGGGCAAGCTGTCGTTCCCGGTGGTGTGGGCGCTGGACCACGCGCCGGCGGCGGCGCGCGAGCGGCTGGAGGCCATCCTGCGGCGGCCGCGGGCGGAGACCAGCGCCGAGAACGTCGCCGAGGGGCTGGCCCTGCTCGAGGGCGCAGGCGCGCTGGAGGCGACCGCCCAGCGGCTGCGGGACATGCGCGACGCGGCGGCGGCTCATCCGCTGTCGCACGTCGTGCCGGGCCTGGCCGAGCGGTTCCTGGCGCCGGTGGCGCACGCGCTGTAGGCGGCGATCCCAGGTCGGGGCCGGCTGGAAGCCGGCGATCCCAGGGGGGGCTGGTCGCGCTGGTGGAGTGCCCGCGCTCGCGCGGGCTCGCTGGATCGCGCCGCTTGCGGCGCCCCGAACCGTGGCCGAACAGCCGGCTGGAAGCCGGCGATCCCAGGGGGGCTGGTCGCGCTGGTGGAGTGCCCGCGCTCGCGCGGGCTCGCTGGATCGCGCCGCTTGCGGCGCCCCGAACCGTGGGCCGATCAGCCGGCTGGAAGCCGGCGATCCCAGGGGGGCTGGTCGCGCTGGTGGAGTGCCCGCGCTCGCGCGGGCTCGCTGGATCGCGCCGCTTGCGGCGCCCCGAACCGTGGGCCGATCAGCCGGCTGGAAGCCGGCGATCCCAGGCTGGGGCCGGCGCGGCTCCGGACTGCACGAGCTCGCTCGTGCTCGTGGGTCGCGCAGCTCGCTGCGCGCGATGTCCTGTGTTTTCAACCGGTTTGGCATTGGGGCCGGCTGGAAGCCGGCGATCCCAGGCTGGGGCCGGCTGGAAGAGGGTGTCGTGTTGATGCCGGCGGAGGCGGCCTTGGAGTGCTCCGGCTTGCCGGAGCCCCGGCCCCGGCGGCTTGCCGCCGGGAGCTGGCCGCCAAACCCGGCGCAGCAAGCTGCGCCGGATGGGGGCTCCACCAAGGTGGAGCACTCCGGTTGGCCTTCTGTGACAGCGCCTGGAAGCCGGCGATCCCAGGCTGGGGCCGGCTGGAAGAGGGTGTCGTGTTGATGCCGGCGGAGGCGGCCTTGGAGTGCTCCGGCTTGCCGGAGCCCCGGCCCCGGCGGCTTGCCGCCGGGAGCTGGCCGCCAAACCCGGCGCAGCAAGCTGCGCCGGATGGGGGCTCCACCAAGGTGGAGCACTCCGGTTGGCCTTCTGTGACAGCGCCTGGAAGCCGGCGATCCCAGGCTGGGGCCGGCAGGAAGAGGGTGTCGTGTTGATGCCGGCGGAGGCGGCCTTGGAGTGCTCCGGCTTGCCGGAGCCCCGGCCCCGGCGGCTTGCCGCCGGGATCTGGCCGCAAACCCGGCGCAGCAAGCTGCGCCGGATGGGGGCTCCACCAAGGTGGAGCACTCCGGTTGGCCTTCTGTGACAGCGCCTGGAAGCCGGCGATCCCAGGCTGGGGCCGGCAGGAAGAGGGTGTCGTGTTGATGCCGGCGGAGGCGGCCTTGGAGTGCTCCGGCTTGCCGGAGCCCCGGCCCCGGCGGCTTGCCGCCGGGATCTGGCCGCAAACCCGGCGCAGCAAGCTGCGCCGGATGGGGGCTCCAC
>JAWLBL010000020.1:0-144646 GCA_041687695.1 Myxococcota bacterium
CATGCCGGATGACCTCCCCGAAACGAGATCTCCGCAGCATGATCCTCGCGGATGGCTCCGTCAACATCGGATTGCTACTTCTGCCGGGGTCATCTAGGGTGGCCGAGTCCGTCGACGTCGTGGTCGTGGGCGGCGGCGTCGCCGGGCTGGCCGCGGCCACGCGCCTGGTCGCCGCCGGACGCCGCGTCGCCCTGCTCGAGCGCGGCAAGCGCCTGGGCGGCGTGCTCGGCAGCGTGTCGGTGGCCGGCCACAGGTTCGAGACCGGCCCCAACACGCTCCAGTCCTCGGGCGAGGCCTGGAGCGCGCTCGTCCGCGAGCTGGGCCTCGACGACCAGCTCGTCACCAGCGCCCCCGAAGCCAAGCGACGCCTCGTCTGGCGCGGCGGGCAGCTGCACGATCTGCCGACCAGCCCGCCGGCGCTCCTGCGCTCGAAGCTGATGAACCGCCGCGGCAAGCTGCGCCTGCTGGCCGAGCCCATGGTCCCGCGCCGCAAGGACGGCGCCCCCGAGACGCTCGCCGAGTTCACGCGCCGACGCCTCGGCGCCGAGGCCCTGGCCGCCTTCGTGGACCCGTTCGTCGCGGGCATCTACGCCGGCCGCGCCGACGAGATCGGCGCCGACGCCTTCCCCAGCCTCGTCGCCCTCGAGCGCGATCACGGCAGCCTCCTCCGCGGCATGGTCGCCAAGCGGCGCCAGGGCGGCGCCTCCCCGGGGTCGGCCTCGCTGGTCAGCCTCCGCGGCGGCCTCGAGGCGCTGCCCAGACGCGCGGCCGAACGGCTCGGCGCCGCCGTCCACCTCAGCCACGAGGTCCTCGGTGTGGCCCGCGCCGGCGACCTGTGGCGCGTCACGGCGCGCGCGCCCTCGGGCGAGATCGCCTTCGAGGCCTCCAGCGTCGTCCTGGCCACCCCGGCCGCCGTCACCGCCGAGCTCTTGCGGCCCCTCGACGCCGCGGCCGCCGACACCCTGACGGCCGTCCCGCACCCCCACGTCGCGGCGGTCGGCCTGGGCTTTCGCCGCCGCGAGGTCGTCCACCCCCTCGACGCCTTCGGCCTCCTCGTCGCCCCCGACAGCCCGCTGCCCGGCGGCGAGCCCGTCCTCGGCGTGCTCTTCCCCAGCTCCCTCTTCGCGGACCGCGCCCCGCGCGGCGGCGTCACCCTCGCCGTCATGATGGGCGGCAGCCGCTACCCGGCCGCGCGCGAGGCAACCGACGCCCAGCTGGTCGACGCCGCGCGCTCGGCCCTGCGCCGCCTCCTCGGCGTGCGCGGCGACCCGACCGCCGTCGCGGTGACCCGCCACGCCCGCGCCATCCCGCAGTACCGGCCCGGCCACCTCGCGCGCATGGCGGACCTGCAGGCGCGCCTCGCCGCCCAGGGCGACCTGCGGCTCGCCGGCAACTATGTCGCGGGCGTCAGCGTCAACGACACCATCGCCTCGGGCTTCGAGGCCGCCCGCCGCGTCCTCGAAGGCCGCGCTTAGGGCTGCGGCGGCGCCGCCACCCGCGGGCCCTCGGCCGCCCGGGCGCCGAGCACCTCGTCGATGACCGCCAGATGCCCGGCGATCTCGTCGGGCGTCTTGGCGTCGGCGGCCGACACGCGGACGTGGTGATGCGCATCGTGCCCCGACGCCAGCCGCAGCTTGTTGCGCCACAGCTTGCTGCGCTGCACCTTCTTCGGCAGCCGCGCCTTGAGCACCCGCTTGACGCTGACGTCCACCAGGATGCGCTCGATCGGCGCCCCGGCCTCCCGCGCGGCCTCGTCGAGCAGTTCGAACCACCGCCAGGTCGCCGCCGCGTCGATGGCGTCCAGGTTCACCGCGAAGTGGTCCGCGTTTCCGGTCGTCACGAACGACAGGTCGGCGTCGCGCCCGGCCAGGTGCGTCTGGTGCCCGGCCTCGTACACCATCTCCCACCGCTGCCAGCGCACGCCAGCGCCCATCTGCGCCTCGGCCTCCGCCGGCGCCTCGGCGGCCTCGGGCGTCCGCTGGCGCTCGGCCACCCACCGCAGCTCGTTCGGGAAGCTGTCGGGCTTGCCGGCCTGCCACCGGCTCAGCCGCACCTCGACCAGCGTCTCCAGCTTCAGACGCTGCCGCTGCTTGGCCCGCGACAGCGCCAGCATCTGCCGCCCCTCGTCCGGCGACACCCAGTGCTGTAGCCACAAGCGCTGGTCGCCCAGCTCGGGATCCCAGTGGAGGACCTCGCGCTCGCGCACCAGGACGCCCTCCTTCATCAGCCGCCGCGAGACCTCGTCCAGATCCTGCTCGGTCGTGGCGTCGGCGTCGGCCAAGCGCCGATAGCGCCGCGTCACCGCGCGGACCGCCCACCCGTCCTCGCCGGGCGCGCCCTCGGACGCCTGCGCCACCAGCACGCTCTCCTCGAGGATCGGCTCATTGGGCCCGGCGAAGCGCACCAGCTCGGAGGGCCAGTCCGCCGCCGTCCGCCACTGGCGCACCGTCGGCACGCCGTACATCAGCCGCGCCCGGTTCATGAGCGCCACCGCCTCGGCGCCCCGGTGCTCGCGCACCAGCGCCCCGTGCGACAGCTGCCCGCACCCCGGCTGCGCGATGTCACCCACCGTCACCACGGCCGTCGGGAGCTCGGCGCGCAGCGCCGCGTTCGCCGTCACCAGCGCTCGCGCCAGCGCCGGATGCACCCAGCTGCGCCCGCGCACGTCGTCGCGATACGCGAACCCCGACGCCCGGCCCTCGGTGAGCGCGCGGAAGTCGACCAGCCCCTCGCACCCCACCGCGTCGAGCCGCGTCTGGTCCAGGCGCTCGGCCTGCGCGACGAGATCCCGCGTCTTCTTGATGGCGCGCCACTGCTGCTCGACCTGCCCCGACGGACGCCGCGACACCGGCGGCAGGGCCTGCGCCAGCCCGCTGACGCCGTGCTCGGCGGGCTCCGGCGGCGGAGGCTCGGGCACCGGCTCGGCCGCCGTCGCCGGCTCCGCCGCCACGCCGATGGCCGCCGTCACCGCCGGCTCCGCCGCGTCGATCCCGGCCAGCTCGGCGGCCGTGCGCTCGCGCGTGTCACCCGCGGCCCCCGGCTGGGGCGCGGCCCCGTGGCCACACCCCGCGCCGGCGAGCGCTCCCGCCACGGACGCCACCGCCCACGCCACACCCGCCCAGCCGCGCCACGCCACGCTCATGGCAGCAGTATCGGAGGGCAGGGCGGGGCGGCGCAAATTCAGGGCGCCTCCAGGTCGAAGCAGCACCGGATCCCGGCCGCGTTCGGGTGGCTGACCGGGTCGACCCAGTCGAAGTGCCGCCAGAAGGTCTGAACGGCCACCGGGTTCTGGTCGGTGTAGGACCCGCCGCGATGCACGCGCTGGACGCACTCGGGATCGTCCCAGGCGCTGCCGTCGGTCGGCGCGCCGTCGTAGCTCGACGTGAGGCAGTCCTGCACCCACTCGCTGACGTTGCCCGCCATGTCGATCGCACCGTACGGACTGTCGCCCAGCAACTTCGAGCCGGGCGGGACCGTCCACAGGGTCCCGCAGCCGTGCATGTGCGCGTAGTCGCACGTCGCCTCGGTGTCGCCCCACGGATACGGGCGCTCGTCCGTCCCGCGGGCGGCCTTCTCCCACTCGGCCTCGGTGCACAGGCGCCCGCCCGCCCACGCGCAGTAGGCCTCGGCCTGCGCCCACGACACGCAGTTCATCGGGTGGGTCCAGCGCGACTCGACGTAGTTGCAGAACGCCTGGTTCACGGGCGCGATGCACGGCGCGTCGGACTCGGTGTCCCACCAGCAGTTCTTGTACTCCTGGGTCGTGACCTCGCGCCGGTGGATGACGAACGCCGGGACGTCCACCTCGTGCGCCGCGACGGCCAGGCTCTGGCAGCCGCCCTCGGGCGCGCCGTCGCAGCCCATCACGAACGGCCCCGCGGGCACGTAGACCAGGTTGCCCTTCTCGCAGGTGCCCTCGAGCGTACAAGCGAAGCCCTGCTCGAGCGGGCAGTCGTAGACCAGCTCGCTGCAGCAGCTGGCGATGACGTCGTGGACGCACTGCCCGTCCTCGCCGCAGGCGTCCGCCGTACACACGCTGCCGTCGTCGCACCCGCCGCAGCTGCCGCCGCACCCGTCGTCGCCGCACTCTTTGCCGTCGCACGACGGGACGCACGGCTCGACGCAGACCCCCGCCTCGCAGATCCAGCCGTCGAGGCACGCCGTCCCGTCCTCGACCGCCTCGGCCTGGCACACCCCGGCCTCGCACGCGTCCGCCGTGCACGGGTTGCCGTCGTCGCACTCGCCGCAGCTGCCGCCGCACCCGTCGTCACCGCACGCGACGCCCTCGCAGCTGGGCGTGCACGGAGGCACGCACGCCCCCGCCTCGCACACGTCCCCATCGCCGCACGCCGTCCCGTCCTCGACCGCCTCGGCCTGGCACACCCCGGCCTCGCACGCGTCCGCTGTGCACGGGTTGCCGTCGTCGCACGCGCCGCAGCTGCCGCCGCACCCGTCGTCACCGCACGCGACGCCCTCGCAGCTGGGCGTGCACGGAGGCACGCACGCCCCCGCCTCGCACACGTCGCCCTCGCCACACTCCGTCCCGTCGGCGACCGCCTCGGCCACGCAGCCCGCGTCCTGGCAGACGTCCGCGGTACACGGGTTGCCGTCGTCGCAGCCCCCGCAGCTGCCGCCGCACCCGTCGTCGCCGCACGCCTTGTCCGCACAATCCGGCTCGCAGGCCGCCGCGCACTCGCAGCTGACGACCACCACGCCCTGAGCGTCGGGCGCGCACGTCACGCCCTCCACCTCGTCGACGCTGGCGCAATGCCCAGGCGCCACGCACGCCACCTGCGCGACCACCCCAGCGTCCGCCGGCGCCGCATCGTCGGCGTCCAGCGCGTCCACCAGGCAGTCACCGTCCGCGTCGGCCGTGTGCGACTCCAACGCGTCGATCTTGCCGTCCGCGTCGCCGTCCAGCGGCGCCGAGACATCGGACCCCACCTCGACGCCGTCCGCCAGCCCGTCGCCGTCGGTGTCGGCGCTGGCCACGTCCAGCCCCAGCTGCGCCTCGATCGCGTTGCTCAAGCCGTCGCCGTCCGCGTCGCCGTCCGGGTCCATGCAGGTCCCCTCGTGGCAGAAGGCCGACTTGCACTTGGCGTCGCCGTCGCAGGCCGCGCCGTCCGCCGCCCCCGGCTTGCCTGGCGCCGCGATGGGCGGCTTGTCGTCCTGCTCCAGCGGCGGGCAGCCGCCGAGCCCCACCCCAAGCGCTCCGAACACCAGAACCAGCCACGTCCTCTCGGGCCTCGTCATGTGTCTCTCCTTTGGGTGCGAGTCGCGCGCCGGGACCGCCCCATCGCGGCCCCGGACCTCACGGCGCGTCGGCACAGCAGCGGAAGCCCAACGTCGCCCCGGCGCCCGCGGGGTCGAAGAAGCGCCGGCTCGAGGTCCGCAGCCGCAGGTCGAAGTCGTTGTAGCTGCCACCGCGGTAGGTCCGGTCGGGCTGGGGGCCCGACTGGTTGCACCCCGTCGTCCACGCCGAGCCGTCGGTCGGCGCGCCCGAGTAGCCGTCGTGGCGGCAGTCCTGGACCCATTCGGCCACGTTACCAGCCATGTTCAGCGCGCCATAGGGGCTGGCGCCGGCCGCCAGGGCGTCGACGTCCATCGGGGCGTTGGCGCACCCCTTCAGGTTCGTCAGCGCGCAGGTCGGGGCGTCGTCGCCCCAGGGGTACAGCGGCATCCCGGTCTGGCAGTCGCCCCCGAGCGTGTCGCACCCGCCGCGCGCGGCCTTCTCCCACTCGGCCTCGGAGCACAGCCGCCGGCCGATCCACCCGCAGAAGGCGGCCGCCTGCGACCAGTTGACGCAGTTCATCGGCAGGGCCTCGGTCCCCGTCTGGAACCAGCTGCACCCGCCGAAGTCGGCCACCGGCGGCGTGCACCCGCCCGCCACGACGCACTCGCCGTAGGCCTCGACCGACACCTCGTACACGTCCACGCGGTAGGCCTCGGTGTCGACCAGATGGGTCGGCGACTCGTTGGCGTCGCAGAGCCCGTCGGTCGTCGTGTTGCAGCCCATCCAGAAGCTGCTCGCCGGGACCGCCGCCGTCGGCACCTCGAAGCACAGCCCCTCGGTGCAGAACCCCTCGCCCGCCTCGCAGACGGTCCCCGCCGCCCGCGGGCTCCAAGCCGTGGCCGACGCGTCGGGGTCGCAGGCGTAGCACTCGCCGTCCGGGCTCACCTCGCCGGCCGCGCGGCACACGCCCTCGACCAGGCAGCTGCCGGGCTCGACCGGGTGGTCGCAGCTGGAGGCGTCCGCGGCCGTGGACACACACAGGTCCTGGGTGCAGGCCACGCCGTCGTCGCAGACGCGCGCCGGCCCCGGGACACACGCGCCCGCGCTGCAGGCGTCGCCCTCGGTGCAGCCGTCGTCGTCGGCGTTGCACGGCGCCCCGTCGGACAGAGGCGTCCATGCGGTCGCCGATACGGCCGGCGCGCACGCCAGGCACGGGGCCTCGGGGGCGCTCTGGCCCTCGCCGAAGCAGACCCCGTCGATGAGGCAGGCGCCCGCGGCGATCGCGTTCGAGCACGCGAAGACGTCGGCGCCCTGCGACTCGCACGCGTCCTGGGTGCAGGCCAGCCCGTCGTCGCAGTCGGCCGCCGCGCCCGCCTGGCACACGCCCGCCAGACACGCGTCACCGACGGTGCAGCCGTCGCCGTCCGCGTCGCACCCGGTCCCGTCGCCGGCCGGCGACCAGCCTTCCACGGCCTGGGCCGGGTCACACACCAGGCACGGGTTGGACGGGTTCTTGGCCCCCGCCGCGACGCACGCCTGGTCGATGACGCACGCCGCGCCGCCCGTGTCGTGGACGCACTCGGCCTGGCCGCCTTCGTCGACGCACGCGTCCGCCGTGCAGTCCAGGCCGTCGTCGCAGTCCGCCGGCCCGCCCTTGACGCAGGTCCCGGCGCTGCACGCGTCGCCCACCGTGCACGGGTCGCCGTCGGCGTCGCACGCCGTGCCCCCAGCCAGCGGCGTCCACTCGAACACGCTCGTCGAGGCGACGCAGCCGCGGCACGCGTTGTCGGGGTCCACGGCGCCATCGGCGAAGCACTGGCCGCCGATGAAGCAGCTGCCCCCCACCGGGACGTGGTTGCAGGTGTAGCTGTCGGGTCCGGTCGACACGCAGCTGTCGGTGGTGCAGCCGAGCCCCGTGTCGCAGTCGGCCGGGGCGCCGGCCTCGCACTGTCCCTGGGCGCAGGCGTCGTCCACCGTGCAGCCGTCCTCGTCGGCGTCGCACGGCGCGCCGTCCGCCAGCGCGCTCCACTGGGTCGCGTCCGTCTCGGGGACGCAGGCCATGCAGGCGTTGTCCGGGCTGGCCGCGCCGGCCTCGAAGCAGGTCTCGTCGATGAGGCAGGCCCCCTGGGCGACGACGCTCTCGCAGACGGGCGCGCCGTCGACGGTCACGCACGCGTCCTCGGTGCACCCGAGCCCGTCGTCGCACACGACGGCGTCTCCAGGCTGGCACACCCCCGACGCGCACGCGTCTCCCGCCGTGCAGGCGTCGCCGTCCGCGTCACAGGCCGTCCCGTCGGCGTTGGGCGTCCACCCGTTGGGGCTCTCGGTCGCCTCGCACCGGCTGCAGGCGTCGCTCGGATGCGCGGTCCCGTCCTCGTAGCACTGCGAGTCGATGAGGCAGAAGCCCTCGAGCGTGCCGTACAGGCAGCCGCCGCCGCCGTCGCAGGTGGCCGTGCGGCACAGCAGCGGAGACTCGCAGCTGTACGTCTCGCCGACGCACTCGCCGGCTACGCAGGTGTCCAGCTTCGTGCACGGGTCGCCGTCGTCGCAGGCGCCCTCGACGGCCTTGGGCGCGTAGCACAGGCCGTCGACGCACGCGGCCTCGAGGCACGGACCCAGGCCCAGCGCCTGCCGGCAGTCGTCGTTGCTCTCGCAGGAGAGGACCTCGGCGTCGTCCCCGCCGTCCGCCGCATCGGGCACGTCGTCCGAGGGCAGGGCGTCCGGCGCCTTGCCGGCTTGATAGCAGACCTTGAAGCCGGCGTTTCCCGGCACGTGCCCGCAGACCCAGCCCGGGCCGCAGTCGTCGTCGGTGACGCAGGCGAACAGGTGGTCGTCGACGCCGACCGCCTGCTGGCACGCGGTCAGGGCGCCCACGACGCCCAGGACGGTCAGGATGAGGCTCGGCGCGCGGACCGGCGCGCGACGCGCCAGGGCCACGAGGGACCACCCGGGCATCAGAACCTCCCCGAGGCCGTGAAGAGCACGTGGCCCGGGCCCACGCTGACCCCGGCGGGCGGCGGCTCTGCGGCCTCGAGCGAGGGCGCGTCGTCGCCGCTGACCAGGAGCAACACGAGGCCGGTCACCAGGGCGCCGCCACCGACGGCGACGGCCATCGCCGCGTTGGTGTCGAGGTCGTTGGCGTCGCGCTCACGGGCGAGCGCCTGGCTTCGCGTCAGCGTCGTCACGGCCCCCGCCTCGTTCGGCGCGCCGGGCGAGCGGACCTCGTCCCGCAGCGACTCGGCGTTGGTGTGCAGGACGAGGGCGGTCACCCCCAGCGCCGCCCCCAGGCCCACGCTGACCCAGCCGGCGATGGCCGTCCCGTCCACGCCGGGCTCGGCGCCCTTGACCACCTCGGCCGGCCCCCTCAGCTCGGCCTCCCGCCGGGCGGCCTCGTCCGCCTCGCGCTGCCGCTCGGCCAGCGCCTCGGCCAGCTCCTGACGCAGCTGCTCCTTCATCTGCTCGCGCAGCTGCGCCTCGAGCGCGGCCTTCTCCTGCTTCTCGCGCTCGGTCATCTGCTGCTTGAGCTGCTCGGTCAGGCGCTCGTCGATCTCGGCGATGTGTTCGATGGCGCGCTTTCGCAGCTCGGCCTCGACCCCCTCGGTCGCCACGAACTCCTGGAAGGCCCGCTTGGCCTCCTCGAGCTGCCCGGCCAGGTGGTGGGCGCGGGCGATGTTCCACAGCAGGGCCGGGTCCGGGTCCAGGCGGTGGGCCTCCTCGAACGCTGCGGCTGCTTTGGCGTACCGCTGCGCTTCCATGTGCGCCGCGGCCGACTTGTACCACTCCTGGGCCTGGGCCCGCTCGGCCCGCGTGGGCGCCGCCCAGGCCGCAGGCGCCGCCAGACACAGGGCGACCAGGACCACCTGCACCAACCAGACTCGCTTCATGCCTCCCCCGAGACCAGACGGGACGGCGTATCCTAACCGGGTTGGGGCCGTCGACGCTACTGGACCCGGACGCCCGAGCGCCGGCGGCCAGGCAGGGCGTAGGCAGGTCGAACCGTCAGCCGGAGGGCCGTAACCGCGGGCCGTGGCGGTGGGGAGTGGCTGTAACCGTGGGCCGTGGGCCGTAACCGTGGCCGTGGCCGTAACCGTGGGCCATAACCGTGGGCGTGGCCGTGGGCCGTAACCGTGGACCGTGGACCGTGGCCCTGGCCGTGGTCCGTGGCCGTGGCCGAGGCGGTGTCCGCGGCCGTGGTCGTAGCTGTGCCCGTGACCGAGGCTACCGTGACCTGTGGAGCCCTGACACCGGACTGCACGAGCTCGCTCGTGCTCGTGGGTCGCGCAGCTCGCTGCGCGCGGGGTGGGGCGCTAGGAGGCTGTAGCGAATAAGCTGATTAGCCGGTTCCGGCCGATCTTGGGCAGCTCCGGCCCCGGGAGACGCTGCGGCGAACCGCCCGGTTCACCTCGGTCTCCCGGAACCGGATCTGCTCCAACCTCGGCTCGGAACCGACAAATCCCATTATTCACTACAGCCTCCTAGGCTCCGCGGCTCAGAACATCTGGTACTTGCTCTTGCCGCCGGACTTGCCCGATTTGCCCGACTTTCCGCTCGGCTTGCGGGGCTCCGGCGTGAGCTGGACCGAGTGGCTGGCGCCGGGCTCGACGCCGGACAGGTCCACCGGCGCGTCCTTGTGGCCGTCCAGGGCCAGGACCAGCGCCGGCGCCGTCTCGCCCTCGCTCCACGTCGCCTCGAAGGGCGTCTTGCCCAGCGTCTCGTCGCCCCGCTTGACCGTGGCGCCGGTCGGATCGCTGACGACCGTGACCCGGATCACCGCCGGCGCGGCGGGCGCTTCGCCAGCTGGCGCCTGTGCCCCGTCGATCTCGGCCCCGGCTTGCGCCGGCTGCGTCTCCGCGGTGGCGGCCGGCTCCGCGGCGGCGGCCGGCTCTGCGTTCAGCGCCGCCGTCGGAGCCTCGGTGGGCGGCGTCGCCGGCTGCGCCGGGGCGGCCGCGGCCGTGGCGGTCGGCGAGGCTGCGCTGGGGGGCGCCTCGGTGGCGACGGTGGGCGGCGCCTGCGTCGGGGATGCGGGGGCGCGAGACGCGAACCAGGCGCCGGCCCCCACCGCCGCCGCGCCCAGCAGGGCCGCGATGGGCAACCACGAGCGCTTGCGTTCGTGCTTGGGCGCCGACCGAGCGACCGTGGTCGATCCCTGGACGATCTCGAGGGCGTGCTGCGCCGCCAGCTCGTCCATGCTGCTGCGGGCGAGCCCGGTCGAGACCGCGGCCGGATGGTCCGGGCGGTCGGTGCGCTCGCCGGAGATCGTGTGCACCTCGATGTCGCGCTGCATCACCCGGGTCTGCGGCCCGACCTCGCCGGCTGCGGCCCCCGGCGCGTCGGCCCCGTCCCCTTCGACGGCCGCCCCGGTGACCAGCGGCTGCGCCGCGCAGGCCTGCAGCACCTTCACCCCGTCGAGGGCGCCGGCGGGCCGATCCTCGGGCGCCTTCTCGAGGCACTGCATGATGAAGTCGACCAGCGGCCCCGCGAGCACGGTGCCCGAGCGCGTCGGCGGGTCCGGCATCTCCTGCACGTGGGCGATGAGGTACCCGGTCGGCGTCGACGCCTGGAACACGGGCTGCCCGGTCAACATCTCATAGAGGATGGCGCCGAGCGCGTAGATGTCGGTGCGGTCGCTGACCCACTGCGAGCGGACCTGCTCGGGCGCCATGTAGCGCGGCGAGCCGACGAACATGCCGGTCTGCGTCAGGTTGGCGTCGGGGGCGTTGTCGCCGACCAGCTTGGCGATGCCGAAGTCGAGCAGCTTGACGAAGTCCGATTTGCCGAAGACCGTGGTCAGGAACACGTTCTCGGGCTTGAGGTCGCGGTGGACGATGCCGTGGTTGTGGGCCTCGGCGAGCGCCTCGAGCACCTGGATGCCGATGTGGACCACGCGCTTGGGGTCGAGGGGCGCCTCGCGCTTGATGAGCTCGCTCAGCGGCAGGCCCTCGAGGTACTCCATGACCAGGAACAGGGTGCCGTCGTCGGCGCTGCCGAAGTCGTACAGGCGGATGGTGTTCGGGTGCTGAAGCGCGGCGATGGCGCGCGCCTCCTGCTGGAAGCGGGCGACCTCCTTGAGGTCCCCGGCCAGCTCGGTCTTGAGGATCTTGAGCGCGACCGGGCGCCCGACGGCCAGCTGCGTCGCCTTGTAGACCGCGCCCATGCCGCCACGGCCGAGCAGCGCGTCGAGGCGGTAGCGATCGAGGAAGACCGTGCCGATGAGCCCGTCGCGGCGCTTGTTGGTGAAGCGCGCCGCGTCCACGGTCGGGTACCCGTCCTGCGGGCACGTCTCCGCCGTGGTCTTGGTCTCGCATTGAGGGCAGATGCGCATGGCCGATCCTGCTCGCTGGACGTACGTCCGGGGACCAGGAGTCTACCGCTCCCCGGCGGACAGTGTCTACTACACGCCCGGACGCCATCGGCCGACGAATGTAGCCCCCGCGCGCCTCGCCTCGAAGGTGGACGCCGAGGCGCCGCAGCTCGCACCCTGAACGGGTCGGCGGCCGTGCCCCCTCACGTCGCCGCGTCCCCGCCGTCGCGGCCGCGCGCCGGGAATCGTCCGCGTCGTCGGCCGTTGGCGATCGACAGCCGCTCGCATGGGGCCCGCTCGGCCCCCCCGCCCCCCAGGAGCCCGCGCGTGTACGCCCTCCTCGCAGCCCTGACCGCGCTCGCCGGGGGCGCGGCCTGCCGGCAGGCGCCGCAGGACCCGCCGGTCCTGCCGGCCTGGATGGAGTCGGCCGCCAAGGTGTCCGACCGCCCGGCGCCGCCTCGCGAGCGTCCGAGCGAGCGAGACACCCGGCCGCCCGAGGTGGCGGTCCTGAGCCCGCGCGCCGGTGCGACGGTGACGCCCGACCAGGGGCGCGTGCGGCTCGAGCTGAGCGTGACCGACGCCCAGAGCGGTGTGGCCAGCCTCCAGGTCGCAGGACGCCCGGTCGACGTCCCCAGGGGCGCGCGGGCGGCGCTGGCCAACGTCGACGTGGACGTCCGCCCCGGCCTGGCGACCGTGCCCATCGACGTGGTCGACGTGGCGGGCAACCGGCGCCGAGTCCTGCACCCGCTGGTGACCGCGGACGCCTGGATGGCGCCCAACGCCCCGCTGCCCACCGAGGCCGCGGTGCAGGTGACCCAGGCCGGGCTCGGCCGCGACGCGCTCGGGCGCCTCGTCGAGGAGGCGCTGGCCGACTTCTCGGTCGCCGACCACCTGCCCACGCCCCTGGTCGAGACCCTCGGGCACGCGGTCTCGCTCGAGGATCTCACCCACGCCCGGCCGCGCGTCACCCTGACGCCGCTCTCCGGCGGCGCGCGCGTCCGCATGCGCATCCCCGCCTTCGCCGCCGACGTCGTCCTGCGCGGCCCGCTCGAGGCGCGGGCGCGCATCTGGGCCGACGCCATCGTCGCCGAACTGTCCGTCTTCGCCGGCATCGCCGGGGGGCGCCCGATCGCGCTCCCCGGCCGCGTCGTCGTCAGCCTCGAAGGGCTCGACGTGGGCCTGCCCCGGACGCTGCCGTCGCTGACGCGCACCATCCGCGGCGCCATCGAGCGCCAGCTCAGCGCGCGCCTGCGCGACGAGGTGCACTACGCCCTGCCCGACGCCGTCGACGAGGTCGCCGCGGCCCTGCGAGGCCACCAACGCGCGGCCGTCGCCCTGCCGCTCGGGGGCGCCGCGCCGGTCGAGGTCGCCTTCGACATCCGCCCCGCGTTCGCGACGCTGGCCAGGACCGGCCTGTCGGCCTCGGTCGTCACCACGGTGCGCGGCCCCGACTCGCAGCGCTCGATCCCCCGCCTCGACGGCTGCGGGACCCCCGGGCACCTCAGCGCCGAGGGACCGCTGACCGTCGCCGTCCCCTTCGAGGTCGTCAACGCCCTCAGCCACGCCTTCCACGCGGGGGGCGGCTGGGACGTCGAGATCCCCGCGTCGGCCGCGCGCCCCGCCGTCGAGCCGGTCGACGTGGACGTCCGGCTGCCTCCGGTCGTGACCGGGTGCGGCGCCCCGGACGGCGCCGTCCTGGTCCAGTTCGCCGGCCTGCGCGTGCGCACGGTCCTGCAGTTCGCGAAGCTCCGCCTGCCCATCGACGCCGAGGTCGCCTTCGACATCGTCGTCCGCGTCCGGGCGACCCCCGAGGGGCAGGTCGAGCTGGCGCCCGAGCTGGCCTCCGGCTCGCTCGTGTCCACCAGCACGCTGGTCGAGTCCTTCGCGCCCGCCCTCGCCACCCACCTCATCCCCTTCCGCCTGCCTCCCGACTCGGGCCCCGCCGCCTTCGGCCTGGACTTCCACATCCGCCGCGTCGCCGTCGACCACGCCGGGGTCGTGCTCGAGGGCAGCGCGCGCTGAATTTGTCGCGCCGGCGCGCGCGACTGGCGCTTGACAGCCCCGACCCCCGGTGTTACCTCGGCGCCTTCCAACGAGCGCGGTTAGCTCAGCTGGATAGAGCGTCGGCCTCCGGAGCCGAAGGCCACAGGTTCGAATCCTGTACCGCGCACTGAATCGCCTCTCGGCCCCTGAGCCTCCTCGGGGGCCGTTTTCGTCTCAGGGACCCTCGACCATGAGCGACGTCACGCCGGTCGCGCTGGCGCGGACCGTGGCCCGGGCACTCGAGCTTCGGCCCGAGCTCCTCGTCACCCACGCCACGACCGACCCGGCCCTCGCCGAAGCCCTGGGCAGCCTCGCGAGCAGCGCGGGCGCCCGCCTCGACCCCGAGGCCTCCTTCGCCGAGGCCGGCTTCGTCGTCGTCGACGAGGTCACCCCCGAGGCCCTCGAGCGCGAGGTCCGCGCCCTGACCCAGCGCGTCCGCCCCGGCGGGCGCGTCGTCGTCGCCGTGCGCGGCGGCCCCGGCGGGCTCAGCATCGAGGCCTTCGCCGAGCAGCACCGGCCGCTGTTCGACCTCGCTCGGGCCCACGGCCAGCTCGCCGACGGGGTCGCGGTCGTCAGCGGCCCCCGCCGCACGCCGCCGGAGCCCGAGGCCGTCAAGCGCCTACGCGGCGTCGGCCACGACCTCGAGCCGACCGTGCTCATCGGCCGCGCGGGCCTGACGCCCGAGCTGGTCGCCGCCGCGCGCACGGCCCTCGAGCGCCACGGCATCTTGAAGGCCCGCCTGACGCCCCAGAGCGATCTGGACAAGGACGCGGCCGCGCGCCGGCTTGCGGCCGCGACGGGCGGCTACCTGGTGCACCGCGTCGGCAAGATGATGCTGATCGTGCGCCCGGACGTGCCGCTCGACCCGCCGGTCTTCAAGCGCCGCCGCCACTGACGATCAGACGCGGGCGGGCCGCCGACCCGACCCCTGCGCCTTGCGGCCGGGGCGGAACGGCGCCGCCTCGGGCGCGACCCTGACGGCCCCGGCGCCGGTCGCGCCGTCGAGCACCCACAGGGTCCGGACGTCGCGCCAGCGGAACGTGTCGCCGTGCGCCCCGGCGCGCGGGCACAGGATCGTCGCGCTCCCCTCGGCGCCGGCCAGCTCGAGCCCCAGCAGGATCAGCCCGTCCACGCGCAGCGCCTGGGCGAGCTCGGCGAAGCTCCAGCGCGCCTCCAGGGCGTGCCCGGGCTCGGGCCGCATGGCCGTGAAGCTCGGGCCGTGCGGGGCCAGGATCTCGCCGAAGATGGCGTCGAAGCCGGGCACCGTGACCGACTGCAGCGCGAAGCACGCGCGCAGCGTCTTGCTGCTGACGATCCGCAAGGGCCGCCCCGCGGCCGCGCGCGTGGGCCCGACGGCGCGCGCGAAGCGCTGCTCGAGCCGCCGGCCGAGCGCCTCGTCGAGCACTTCGGCCAGCATCCGGAAGCCAGGGGCGAAGGCGTCGGGCGCGCGCGCCATCAGGTCGGCCACCTTCAGCACGGCGACCGCCGTGCGCCCGTCGCTGGCGGGATCGTAGCCGCCGAAGAAGGTGACGACGTCCATCTGGCCGATGTGGCGCGTCGGCGCGTTGGGCGGCCCCGGCAGGTTCAGCAGGACGGCGTCCGAGGTCCAGTCCCCCAGGCGCAACTCGACCAGCCCTCGCGCGTGCACCTCGCCGGCGGGGCGGTAGCCGAAGCGGCCGTCGGCGCGCTGCTCGAAGTGGCCCTCGGCGTCTGGACCGACCGGCATCCCGGCGCGCCAACGCACCCCTCGGGCCGACAGCGCCGCCCGGGCGCGGGCCTCGGCGGTCTCGTCCTCGACCAGCAGCAGGATCTCGACCTCGGGATCCGCCTCGATGAGCTGCTCGCACAGGTGCAGGGTCGCGGGCCGGAACCCGCACAGCAGGACCTGCCGCGCCGCGGCCTCGGCGTGTCGTCGGACGGGCGGAGCGCCGCGCTGCTTGGAGCGCACGGGCACCTCGGCCGGCAGCCCGTGCGCCAACATGCGCTCGCCGAATCGGCGGACCGCGTCGAAGTTCTGGGCCAGCGCGACGAAGCCGCGGACCTCGCGCGTCGGCAGCCGCGTCGCCGCACCGGGCGGACCGCCCATGACCAACTCGAAGCCGCGTGGGCCGGGGCCGGTCACCGGGTCGCAGGGCACGATGAAGCCCAGCGGCACCAGCCGGTCGCCCTCGAGGGCGGCGAGGCCGGCCTCGAGCATGGCGTCGAACGAGACGGGCCGGTCGGCGACGAGGCGACGGCCTGGGCAGTCGAGCCCCGGCTCGTCCATGAACCAGGTGTAGATCTCGTGCCCGTGGCTGGTGAGCAGGATGCGGAGCAGGTCCTCGAGGCCCGGCTGGCGCAACATCGCCGCCATCACCAGGGCGAGCAGCCGCTCGGTGGGCACGACCACGGTGCGAGAGCCGCCGGCCACGCGCGCGGCCGCGACGTTGTCGTGGTGCAGGATCTCGGCGACCAGCCACGCGTGCGTGTTCACCTCGCGGGCCATCAACATCAGGCCCGCGGTCTCGGCGTCCGGGTCGGCGGCCTCGAGATCGGCCAGGATGACGATGCGGCGGGCGCGGGCGGCGTCGACCCGCGCCATCAGGTCGGACTCCCCGGGCGTGCCGAAGCGGTAGACGACCCGGGCCAGCTCGGCGTCGTTGAGGAAGTTCGGCCGCTCGTCGCCGTGGCCCAGGATGGCGTAGCGGGGGACCGCGAAGAGCTTGCGGTAGTAGCGCATCAGCTCGTGGAGCAGCCGCGGCAAGGCCGGGGTGACGTTGACCAGGACGGTGTGCCCGCGCAGGCCCGGCGGTCGGTTGCGGTTGAGCTCGACCAGCTCACGGACCACGTCGGCGCCGAGCCCGATGAGGAAGCTGACCAGGAACAGCCCGAACACGGTCAGGGCCAGGCTGACGATGACGCCGATGGCCTGGTCGGGCGCCGCCAGCATGTTGCCCGGGTCCTGGATCTGGCGGAAAGCCCACCACAGCTGCGTCAGGAAGCGCTCGTCGGAGGCGTCGACCGCGCCGTCGTCGTCGAAGTCGAGGCCGCTCGCGCCCAGGTGCGACAGGACGATGGCGCCGGCGAAGGACATCGCGGCGACCAGGGCGCCCATGAGCACGATCTGGCGCGTCCGCTCGCGGCGCGACAGGACCCCCCAGAGGTCGCGCAGCAGGGGCGCCCAGTAGGCAGCGATGAGCAGCAGGCGCGTCAGCCGGAACAGGCGCAGCCAACGTGCGTGCGCGTCGCCGATGGACCAGGGTACGAAGGAGGCGAGCGCGACCAGGTCGACGCCCAGGAGCACGAGCTGCCCCAGGCGCCGGCGGCCGGGCGCCTGGCGCTCCTCGTCGTCCTCCTCGGGGACGTGGAACCAGGCGAGCGCGCGCGCCGTCAGCTCGACCGCGAACACCGCGAAGAAGCCCCACTGCACGGCGTGCCAGCGGCCGTCGTCCCAGGGAAGCAGGCTCAGGATGATGGCCACGCTGAGGCCCAGCCGGACCTCGAACCGGTTCAGCAGGCGGTCTGCGGCTCGTGAGGTCCGCGCTAGACGCGAGGGCATGGGGCGCGCGCCTATCGGCCGAGCGGAAGCTTCATCCCGTCGTAGGCGACATCGGCCTTGTGCGACATGCGCCGCACCAGCGTGCTCGCCTGCGTGTGCGGCGGCGCCGAGCGGCCGATGTGCGTGAAGACGACCTGATCGTTACCAGCCTCGACGTACTCGTGCAGGTGGTTGAGGGCGCCGCGGTGCGTCGGGAGATCCTTGTCCCAGCCGGCGCCGTCGACCACGAGCAGGTCGTTGCCGCGGAAGAAGGGCAGGGCCTGCTCGGGGATGTGCTTGACGTCGGAGGCGTAGCAGACCCGCTTCTTGCCCGTGTCGAACAGGTAGCCGTAGTTGGGCGGCGCGTCGGCGCCCGGCGAGGTCTCGAGCGGGAAGCAGGTGATGGACAGGTCGCCGGCGGACACGGGCTCGTAGGGGGTCGCGCGCACGTGCTCGAGCTTGGTGAACGGGCCGTAGCGCGTCGCCAGCTCCTTGTAGAGGTCGTCGGGCGCGAAGAGCTGCACGGACGCCTCGGTCCAGCGGTCGAGGTTGCCCAGCCCGCCGGCGGCGTCGCGCGTCGGGTTGGTCACGACGCAGCCCGTGATCGACAGCGCCAGCTCGATCTGCTCCTCGAAGTCGTGGGTGACGTCGATGAGCAGGTACGTCGAGATGTTCTGGATGAGGGCGCTCGAGCGTCGTCGGTAGTTGCGCCCGGTGGCGTCCGTGATGGGCGTCGAGGGACCGGTGCCGAGGAATTGGAAGTAGGCCATGGGTCCAGCTTCGCGGTGGGTGTGGCGGGCCGGTTCACGATACGGGGGCGCGGCGCCGGTGACAACACCCGGTGCCGCGCCCCGCGCGCTCAGGTCGCGTCGCCGACTACTGTTGGACGCAGGTCTGGACGTGCCCGCTGCACTCGTTGGACAGCGCGCTGTCGACGCACGCCGGGTCCGTCGAGTTGGTGCAAGCGCCGTTGGCGCAGAGCAAGACCGCCAGGAAGTCGCCCTGGGCCTGCAGGGTCCCGGCCTCGATGCAGTCCTGAAGGCAGACATCGCTCTCGCCGCACGTCGACTGGCATTCCCAGATACCGCTGCAGGTCAGGGTGCCGGAACCCTCGTTGAAGCAGGCCGCCCAGGTGTCCGCGCAGAAGTCGGCTACGCACATCAGATCGGCGCACTGCCAGTTGTTCAAGCACGTGATCAGGCCGCTGTACTCCGTCAGCGCCAGATCACTGGCCTCCGCGGCGCACGCGTCGGCGCAGGCCTCGGTCTCGCACTCCTGCATGCAACCGAACACGACGTCACAGCTCACGCCGCCGCCTCCTCCGATGCACTGCCCCGAGGCCGAGCAGCTCGCGCCCCCGGCGCAGGTCCCGCAGGAGCCGCCGCAGCCATCCGACCCGCACTGCTTGCCGGCGCAGCTCGCCGTGCAGGTCTGCTGGCACATCCCACCGCTGCACGCCCAGCCCCCCGGGCAGGTGCCGCAGGTCCCGCCGCAACCGTCCGATCCGCACTCCTTGCCCGAGCACGACGGCACGCACGTGCTCTGGCACTGGCCGGCGAAGCAGTTGCTCCCGCCCGAGCACGTCCCGCACGAGCCGCCGCAGCCGTCGTCCCCGCACTCCTTGCCCGCGCACGACGGCGCGCACGTGCTCTGGCACTGGCCGGCGACGCAGCTCGTCCCTCCGGAGCACTGGCCGCAGGAGTTGCCGCACCCGTCGTCGCCGCACTGCTTGCCGGCGCACGAACCCACGCACACCTGGGCCTCGCACATCCCATCGATGCACGACTCGCCAGCCAGGCACGTCCCGCAGGAGCCAGCGCAACCGTCCGAGCCGCACTCGCGGTCGAAGCAGTCCGGCACGCAGTTGTCGGGCACGCAGCTGCCGCCCTGACAGGTCGACCCGTCGAGGCACGGCGTCGTGGTGGTCCAGACGCCGCCGACGCAGATCTCGACCGTGTTGCCATTGCACCGGGTCTGCGCGTCCACGCAGTCGCCCGGCGTCGTGCCGTCCTCCCCGGGGCCGGTGTCCGGGTCACCCTCGTCGGGGGTCTTGTCCGCGTCCGACGTCGTCTGATCCGGCACGACGTCCGGCAGCGGGAAGCCACCGCCACCGCCGCCGCCGGGGGTGCCGCAGGCCGAGAGGGTGAACGCGAGGGCCCCGAGGGCCGAGACGGTGACAGAAAGCTTCATACTCCAACTCCGCAATGGGCCCGGTGGCCCTCAACAGCCCGAGACGTCGAATCCGCAGACCCCATCGGTGCAGGTGGGGACCTGGCACTCGCTGCCGGGCTCGGGCCCCGGGCACTCGCTCGCCTCGGCGCAGCATTCGCTGGCATCGACGACGCACGCGCCATCCTGGCAGGTCGCAGTCTCGCACGCCTGGCCGACCTCGCAGTCCTCGTCCGCCTCGCAGCAGGCGGGGTCCACCTCGTGCGCGCAGGCCCCGTCGGCCTGGCAGGTGTCGACCGTGCAGACCTCGCCGTCGTCGCAGCCGGTCGCTTCGCAGCACGCCGACTCGTCGAGGCCACAGAACCCGCCCTGGCAGACGGGCGTCGCGCACGGCCGCGCCGGGTCGCCCGGACAGGCCTCGTCCCCCTCGCAGCAGGCCGAGGCGTCCAGGGTGCAGGTGCCGTCCAGGCAGACGCCGGTCGCGCAGGGCAGGGCGTCCTCGCCCGGGCACTCGGCGTCGGTCACGCAGCAGCCCGGCGCCGACTCGGTGTGGGTGCAGGCCCCGTCACCGTCACAGGCGTCGACCGTGCAGGGGTTCTCGTCGTCGCAGGCGACCTCGGCCGGCACGATGCCGCACACGAACAGCTCGGGGTGGCAGGCGTTGGCCAGGCATCCTTCGCCGCCCACCTCGCAGTCGTCGGTGGTCAGACAGCAGCCCTCGGGCGCCTGCGAGTCGATGGCGAGGTCGTCGATCCAGACGCCCTGGCCGTCGTTGACGGCGCCGTCGACCGTGTCGAAGCGGATCCCCACCGTGATGGTCGCGCCGGCCCACGGGGTCAGGTCGTAGGTGTACTCCTTCCAGGTGGGCTCGTTGTCGCAGACGAGGGGCGTCTGGATGACGCCATCGACCAGGATCTCGGTCCGGTCGTAGCTGCAGCCGTCCTCGGCGACGTCGTGGAAGACCCACAGGCGCAGCGTGGACTGACCCGGCGGCAGGGCGACCTGCCGCGACGCCGTCGCCTGCGTCAGGCCGAAGTCGTAGGTGTAGTTGGGGACCTTGCCCACGTACAGGCTGGCCGCGCCGGTGTGGCTCTGGGTGGTGTCACGCTGCCAGACGACGTCACTGTTGTTGCTGGTCAGGGTCCAGCCGGCGAGGGCGGCCTCCTCGAAGCCCTCGGCGAGCAGCGCTCCGCCGCCGAGTGGGCCGTACGGCGTCTGCTGGCACAGGCCGTCCACGCAAGCGTCCAGCGTGCACGGAGAGCCATCGTCGCAGTCCATGGCCGTGAAGGCGCAGTAGCCGTCGACGCAGGCGTCCAGCGTGCAGGCGTCGCCGTCGTCGCAGCCCTCGTCGGCGTCGCAGCACAGGGGGTCGGGCGCGCCCGGGACGCACGCCCCGGCGCTGCACTTGTCGCCGAGCGTGCAGGGGTCGCCGTCGCTGCAGGCACCGGTGTGCGGCGTGAACACGCAGCCGATGGCCGGATCGCAGTAGTCGGACGTGCACGGGTTGCCGTCGTCGCACTTGACCAGGGTCCCGACGCACGCGCCGTCCTTGCACAGGTCGCCCGTGGTGCAGGCGTCGGCGTCGTCGCAGGCGCCGTCCAGGATGGTGTACTGGCAGCCGACCGCAGGCTCGCACACGTCGGTCGTGCACGGGCTCGCGTCGTCGCAGTCGACCTCGGCGCCCGGGACGCACAGGCCGTCGACGCACTGGTCGCCCTGCGTGCAGGCGTTCCCGTCGGTGCACGCGCCCGTGCGCTGCGTCCACTGGCAGCCCTTGGCCTTGTCGCACTTGTCGTCCGTGCAGGCGTTCTGGTCGTCGCAGTCGACGGCCGTGCCCTGGCACACGCCCTTGAAGCAGTGGTCGCCCGTCGTACACACGCTGCCGTCGTCACACGGCTTCTGATGATAGGTGTGGACGCAGCCGCTGGCCGGGTCGCAGGCGTCGTTGGTGCACTCGTTGCCGTCGTCGCAGGGCAGGGCGTCTCCCTGTCCGCACACGCCGTCCTGGCACTGGCTGCCGCTGGTGCACAGGTCGCCGTCGTCGCAGGCCGTGCCGTCGGCGGCGGCGGCCGTCGTGCACTGCCCATCGACGCACGCCAGCTGCTGGCAGACCGGCAGCGGGCCGGTCGTCGCGCAGTCGGCGACCGTCTGGCACGCGCCGGGGATGACCTCGAAGCCGCCCCCGTCGCCGTCCTCGGGTGTATCGGTGACCTCGACGTCCGGCGCCTTGGTGTCGGGCGAGCTCGGCGTGTCGGGGCACCCGGCCAGCCCGGCCGTGACGGCGAGCGCTACGAAGACGAGGGGATGCGGGCGGCGGAGGGCGTTCGGGCGCATGGCGGCGGACCTTAGCCAATCGCCCCGATCACCGCCAGCGCGATCCCGCCGACGCCCAGGGCGACGGCCCCGATCCGCAGCCACTTCGCGCTCGACTCGGCGCTCCGCACCAGCTCCTCCTCGCTCTTGAGCGACAGCAGGAAGGGCTTGTCCTTGTCGGCGGGCTTGCGCAGCACCAGGCCGTCGTCCGTGTCGGCCACCTCGCCCAGCGCGTACAGCGGCCGCCCGATGGGGAGCACGCGCTCGATGAAGCGGTAGCCGATGGTCCGCCGGTCCGAGCCCATGGACATGCCGAAGCCGCTGCCGACCGCCAGCCGCATCCCGCCGATGGCGAGCGAGGCCCCCTGCTCGACGGCGCTCGGCTGCTCGAAGCGATCGACGATGGTCTCGAGCTGGAGATCGGCCCCCTCGGGGCGCACGCGCAGGCGTCCGGTGCCGTCGTCCAGGTAGAAGGTGGCGTCCCGGCGGTTGCTGCTGACCGTCTCGGTCGACTTCGACCACTCGGTGCGGACGTTGCCCTGCGAGTCGCGCACCTCGCGGCGGGTCTCGATCTGCCGCTCGACCCGCGTCTCGTACAGGGCGACCGGCTGGTTGGACATCTCGCCCGTCACGGGCTGGTCGCACACGATCGTCCCCTTCAGCTCGACGAAGTCGCTGTAGCCCGAGCCGCCACCGCCGGGCATGTCGGCGGCGATCTCGGCCACGAGGCCCTGGAGGTCGCCGACCCGGGAGGTCTCGGTGGCCTTCATCTCGAAGGCCTTGGACTCGCTCTTCTTGGAGAGGACGAAGAGCACGACGGCGACGACGACTAAGATGAGCCCGACCCAAAGCATTCCGGTTCCCTCCAAGCGTGACGGGGCGTGGTCGGGCTCATCCTACACGGGCGCGGTCGCGTCGCAACCCGGGCCCTGGGGCCGTGGGCCGTGGCGGAGGCCGAGAGCGTGGCCGTGGCGGAGGGCGAGACGGAGGCCGGGACCGTGGCGGAGGCCGTGAGCGTGGCCGTGGTGGAGGGCGAGACGGAGGCCGGGACCGTGGCGGAGGCCGAGCCCGTGGGCCGTGGCGGAGGCCGAGTCCGTGGGCCGTGGCGGAGGCCCTCGCCGTGGCCGTGGCGGAGGCGGGGACCGTGGCCGTGGCGGAGGCCGGGACCGTGGCCGTGGCGGAGTCCGTGGCCGTGGCGGAGGCCGAGTCCGTGGGCCGTGGCGGAGGCCGAGTCCGTGGGCCGTGGCGGAGGCCGAGTCCGTGGGCCGTGGCGGAGGCCGAGTCCGTGGGCCGTGGCGGAGGCCGAGTCCGTGGGCCGTGGCGGAAGCCGTGAGCGTTGCCGTGGCCGAGTCCGTGAGCGTTGCAGTGGCGGAGGCCGTGGCGGAGGCCGAGTCCGTGGGCCGTGGCGGAGGCCGGGACCGTGGCCGTGGCGGAGGCCGGGACCGTGGCCGTGGCGGAGGCCGGGACCGTGGCCGTGGCGGAGGCGGGGACCGTGGCCGTGGCGGAGGCCGGGACCGTGGCCGTGGCGGTGGCCGAGGTGGTGGCGGAGGTCGGGACCGTGGGCCGTGGCGGAGGCCGAGTCCGTGGCCGTGGCCGTGAGGGGCGCGAAATTCTTCGGCTGGGGCTGGCATCGAGCAGGGGGCTCCGCTAGTCTCCCGGCCTCCGTTCTGGACGACCTCCCTCCCTCGCGAGCTTTCGACGCCGGCCGTCGGCTCGTGCGCGGGTCATCGTCGGCGGATGGCGTGGGGCGATAACGGACTCGAGGGTGACATCGATGTCATACCGGGGCCGTAAAGCGTCACCTCGGTGGGCGGTGCAACGCGCCGACGCGCAGGGCAATGAGCTGGGCTCATCGCTCGATTCCATGCGCCCCGGCGGCGATCCGCGGGCCTGTCCGCCTTGGCGTCGGCTGTGACGCTACGGCGTTGGATCCGTTATTGCACAAGGCCACCCCGGGCGCGGACCAACCCGCGCAGGAGGAAGAGTCCTATGGCGACGCAGCCCGAGTCCCTGGGCCAGGCCGGCACCGACCGGCGACGCAAGAAGGCGACCAGCCGCCAGGCCGAGCTCGGCCGGATGGCCCCGGACGAGGACACGTCCGAGGTCAGCCCCATCGTCCTTTACCTGCAGAAGCTCGGTGACGTGCGGCTGCTGACTCGCGAGGGCGAGCAGCAGGTGGCGCGGCAGATCGAGGAGGGGACCCTCGAGATCTTCGACGCGCTGCTCGCGATGCCCTACGGCCGCCGCGAGCTGCTCGACGCGCCCGAGCGGCTCATCGAGGACGTCAGCTATCGCTGCGAGGTCATGGACACCGGCGACAGCGACATGCCCGAGCTCGACGACGGCACGGCGACCAAGGAGCTCGAGGGCTTCCGCGAGGATCTCCGCGCCGCCCGCGCCGAGTGGGAGCTGTGCACCGTCCGCGCCAAGGCCTCCCCGGACGGCGAGGACGTCGCCGAGCGCCTGCGCGAGGCGCAGAACAAGCTCTTCCGCCTCTTCCGCGAGTTCGGCTTCGGCTACCGCATCCTGCGCAAGGTCGTCGCCACGGTGAACACCAACGCGCGCGAGCTGCGCCGCGCCATCCGACAGCTCGACCGCAGCGCGACCTGTTCGGGTCTTTGTCGCGACGCGCTGTCGCGCGCGATCGCCGCCGGCGAGATCCCCAAAGGGATGAACCGCGGCACCGTCCGCCGGGCCGAGGCGCTCGTCGAGACGGTCGACAAGGTGACCCGTGACATGGGTGTCACCCCCGACGAGTTCCTGGCCCTGCACAAGAAGCTGCAGAACGGCTTCCGCCGCGCCGAGCAGGCCCGCGCCGTGATGATCCTGGCCAACCTCCGCCTGGTCGTCTCGATCGCCAAGCGCTACATGAACCGCTCGCTCCCGCTCCTCGACCTCATCCAGGAGGGCAACATCGGGCTGATGAAGGCGGTCGAGAAGTTCGAGTACCGCCGCGGGCACAAGTTCTCGACCTACGCGACCTGGTGGATCCGCCAGAGCATCACGCGCGCCATCGCCGACCAGGGACGCACCATCCGCATCCCCATCCACCTGGTCGAGATGCTCAACCGCATCACCCGCGCCCGCGTCGACCTCGAGCAGCGGCTCGGCCGCGAGCCCAGCTACGAGGAGGTCGCCGAGGTCCTCGAGATCCCGGTGGACGTCGTCTCGCGCACCCTGCGCCTCGCCCGCACGCCGGTCAGCCTCGAGTCGCCGGTCGGCGACGACGACACGCACCTGGGGGATCTCATCGCCGACGAGGACGCCATCAACCCGGCCGACATCGCCGAGCGCCAGAGCCTGCGCGAGGCGACCCGCGCCCTGCTCGCGACCCTGTCCGACCGCGAGGCGCGCATCCTCCGCAAGCGCTTCGGCATCCAGGAGCGCCGCAACTACACCCTGGAGGAGGTCGGCCGCGACTTCACCCTGACGCGCGAGCGCATCCGCCAGATCGAGGCCAAGGCCCTGGTCAAGCTGCGCCAGCCCTGCGGCTCCGACGACCTCGCCGAGCTCTGGAGCCGCTCCTGACCGGACGGCGGTCCATTCGAAAGTGACGAAGGCGGGCCCGAGAGCCCGCCTTCGTCGTCTCGACCGCCCGATCGGGCGTGATCACATCTTGCGGCCGACCTGCACCAGGGCCGGGCGGATCTCGCGGTCGCCCAGGCGGAAGCCCGCCTTGAGCGTCAGCACGACCCGGTTGTCCTGGGCCGCGTCCGTCACCGGGACCAGGCCGAGCGCCTCCATGGTGTTCGGGTCGAAGGGCTCGCCCGTCGGCTCGTAGCGCTCGAGGCCCATCTCCTCCAGCGACTGGTGGAACTGACGCAGGACCATCTCGACGCCCTGCCGGAGCGACTCGAGCGAGCCGCCGGCGCGCGTCGCCTCGAGGCTGCGCTCGAGGTTGTCGGCGACGTCCAGGAAGCGCTCGACGAGGCGCCCGCGGGCCGCGTTCAGATCGTCCTCGCGGTCGCGCCGCATGCGCGCCTTGAAGGCCTCGAACTCGGCCTCGGCCTTCTTGTGCGCCCGGATGTACTCGCGGAGCGTGGCGTCGCGCTCGGCGAGCTGCCGCTCGAGGCTGCGGATGCGCAGCTCGCGCGGGTCGGTCGGCGGCGGCGCCTCGGGGCGCGGCTCGGACTCCTTGCCGGCCTCGGGCTCGCTCTCGGCACCCGCCTCGGGCCCTTTGGTGCGATCGGTGGCCGCCTCGGCTTCGGCTCCGGTCGCCTCGGCGTCGTCCCCGCGCGGCTTGTCGGCCGCCTCGGGTGTCTGCTCCTGCTGCTCACCCGAGGCGGGCTCGGGCTCGCGACGATCGGTAGGTTCCGTCATGGCTTTCCTGAGAGGTAGGGCACAAGACGACGGGCGCCGACCCGCAAGGCGCGGGGACGTCCCCGCGCGCCCACACGTGGCGCCCGCCGCTCGCGAAGGTCAGGGCGGCTCCGGCGCGTCGCCGCGTCGGGGCCGCCGTTCACCTCAGTCCTTGTCGTCCTGGTGCTCGGCGATCATCGCGCCCGTCGTCAGCAGCAGCGAGGCCACGCTGGCGGCGTTCTGCAGCGCGGTGCGCGTGACCTTGGTGGGGTCGAGCACGCCGGCGGCGATGAGATCCTCGAACACGTCGGTCCGGGCGTTGTACCCGAAGGCGCCCGAGCCGTCCTTGACGCGGCCCACGACCACCGAGCCGTCGGCGCCGGCGTTGCCGGCGATCTGGCGCAGCGGCTCCTCGATGGCGCGGCGCATCAGGCGCACGCCATAGTCGCGATCGTCGCCGAAGGACAGGCCCTCGAGCGCGCTCGAGGCCCGCACCAGCGCCACGCCGCCGCCCGGGAGGATACCCTCCTCGACGGCCGCGCGGGTCGCGTGCAGGGCGTCCTCGACGCGGGCCTTCTTCTCCTTCATCTCGGTCTCGGTCGCGGCGCCCACGCGGATGACCGCGACGCCGCCCGCGAGCTTGGCCAGGCGCTCCTGGAGCTTCTCGCGGTCGTAGTCGCTCGTCGTGTCCTCGATCTGCGCGCGGATCTGGCCGATGCGGCCCTTGATGGCGTCGGGCTTGCCGGCGCCCTCGACCAGGGTCGTGTCGTCCTTGGTCATGACCGCCTTGCGGCAGGTGCCCAGCTGCTCGAGGCCGACGTTCTCGAGCTTGGCGCCGACCTCCTCGCTGATGACCTCGCCGCCGGTCAGGATCGCCATGTCCTGCAGCATCGCCTTGCGGCGATCCCCGAAGCCGGGGGCCTTGGCGGCGGCGACCTTCAGGGTCCCGCGGAGCTTGTTGACCACCAGCGCGGCCAGGGCCTCGCCCTCGACGTCCTCGGCGATGATGAGCAGCGGACGCCCGCTGCGCGCCACGGCCTCGAGGACCGGGAGCAGCTCGCGGAGGTTCGAGATCTTCTTGTCGCACAGCAGGATGTAGGGATCGGCCAGCTCGGCCCGCATCGCCTCGGCGTCCGTGACGAAGTACGGCGAGAGGTAGCCGCGGTCGAACTGCATGCCCTCGACCAGATCGAGGGTCGTGTCGATGCCCTTGCCCTCCTCGACCGTGATGACACCGTCCTTGCCGACCTTCTCCATGGCGTCGGCCAGGATCTCGCCGAAGGCGACCTCGCCGTTGGCCGAGATGGTCGCGACCTTCTCGATGTCGCCGCGGCCCGAGGTCGGGCGCGACAGCTCCGACAGCTGCGCCACGATGCGCTCGACCGAGGCGTCGATGCCGCGCTTGATGCTCATGGGGTCGACGCCCGCCGCCACCAGCTTGGCGCCCTGCTCGAAGATGGCCTGCGCCAGGACGGTCGCCGTGGTCGTGCCGTCACCGGCCTTGTCCGAGGTCCGGGACGCCACGTCCTTGACCATCTGGGCGCCCATGTTCTCGAAGCGGTCCTCGAGATCGATCTCCTTGGCGACGGTGACGCCGTCCTTGGTGACCAGCGGGGCGCCGAAGCTCTTCTGGAGCACGACGTTGCGGCCCTTGGGGCCGAGGGTGACCTTCACGGTGTCCGCGAGCTGCTTGACGCCGGACAGGACGCGCTTTTGCGCCTCACCCGAAAAGAAGATGTCCTTGGCCGCCATGCTCAGCCCTCCACGACGCCGAGGACGTCGTCCTCGCGCAGGATGAGGTGGTCGACCCCCTCGATCTTGATGTCCGTGCCGGCGTACTTGCCGAACAGCACGGTGTCGCCGACCTTGACGTCGAGGGCGCGGACGCTGCCGTCTTCACTGAGCTTCCCGCTGCCCACCGCCAGGACGCGGCCCTGGACGGGCTTTTCCTTCGCGGAGTCGGGGATGATGATGCCGCCGCTGGTCCGAGTCTCCTCCTCGACCCGCTTGACCAGGATGCGGTCGTACAGGGGTTTGAAGTTCATGACGGCTCCTCCGAGAGCTCTCAACTGTATGATTTAATTGGGTAAAGCGGCCCGTGGTTGGCAGTCGGGGCGCTCGAGTGCCACGAGACTAGGCACGCCCCGGAGGCCGGTCAATGGTCAAGACGCGAAAGTCGTCACGACCCGTGCGATAGGTCCGGCGGGGGGGACGCGTCGCGCGGGCCCGGGCGGTCTAGGGGTGCGCGGGCGCGGCGAGCCGGCCCTCGAGCCCCGCCGTGTCCTCGACCCCCAGGCGCGCGGCCTCGGCGAAGTGGCGGCGGGCCGCGTCGGCCTCGGCGGGCGTCATGGACAGCATGAAGGCCAGCGCGTAGTGCGCCTCTCCGTACTCGGGGTCGCGCTCGACCGCGCGCCGATAGTGCGCCGTGGCGGCCGGCGCGTCGAACCCGGTGTTCAGGGCGACGGCGCCCAGGACGCGGGCGGCCATGGGGCCGGCCTGGGCGTCCTCGAGCAGCGGCGTCGCCAGGCGCGCGGCCTCGGCGTAGTCGCGGAGCTCGCGGCGCGCCGTGAAGGCCAGGCGGAAGGCGCGCTCGAGGTCGCGCCGCGCGGCTTCGGGCAGCGCCTGAAGGCGCGGCGCGCGGCGGCGGAGCTCGGCCGCGCTGCCGGCGCCCTCGAGGGGCAGCGGGAGATCGCCCTGGGCCTCGACGGGTGGCGCGGCGGGCGGCGCTTGCGCCGAGGGCAGCGGCGGGTGGCCCGGCGGCAGGGCGCCCGCCGCGTTCGACGGGGCCGCGCCGTGGGCGCCGCCGCCCGCGAAGGAGGCGTGCAGGGCGTCGGTGGGCATGCGCGCGAGGTCGGCGGGTTTCCGGGTCGTCAGCGGGTGGTCGGCGCCGAGGTCGGCGGTGGCCTCCGGCTGGGGCGCGGGCGCGAGGCGCACGGCCTCGGTGGGCGTCGTCGGGCTCGGCGCGGGCGGCGTCGGCCGCTCCTGACAGGCCGCGCTGGGGACGGCGATGGAGGCGAAGGTGAACAGCCGGATGAGGAACGTGCGCACGCGAGCCACCCGCGGGGTCGTGGAGGGCAGGGCCGTCGTGGCTCCGCCGGGCGCGGATGTTCCCCCGGCCGGCGCGCCCGGGCAAGGGCGAGGTGACAACGTCCCGACGTCGGGCTACCTTGCCAGCCCAGTCGGCTTGTCGAGAGCGAGGGGATGAACATGGGTCAGAGGGTCGAATTCGCCGCACTTCCGGGCACGCGCTACGACCAGTACGTCCTGAAGCTGCAGTCGGTCGTGAGCTTCTTGCAGACGCCTGGGGCCGCCAAGTTCAAGCCGCTGCGCGATCAGCTGCGCAAGATGGGGCTGTGGGACAAGGACAAGGCCGAGGTGATGTTCTCGCTCGTGGACGTCACGTGGGACCGAAAGGACGTCCAGCTCGGTCGCCTCGCCCGCGCCATCGGCTCGGCCGGCTCGGACTCGGCCGTGCAGGATCTGCTGTATCGGCGCCTGTGCGACGCGAACATCCTGCTGGTCAAGTACGTGCTCGAGGCGCTCGACGTCGACAGCGGCGGCCGCCTGCACAGCGTGCACGAGCTGTATCGGATGATCACGAGCTACGTGTACCCCGGCGCGTACATCACGCTGCCCAACTTCCAGGCCTGGATCGAGTGGCTGGCGGCGACCGGGTACATCAAGCTGGTCGGCATCCGCTGGGCGCTGAGCGACAAGGGCCTCAAGGTCCTGCCCGAGCTCAAATCGATGGACGTCGAGGAGATCCTCGAGGACCTCGAGGAGGAGGCGGAGGACGAGGGAGACGAGGACGAGGACGACGACGTCGACGCGCCCGACGAGGACGACGACGCGGGCGACGAGGACGCGACCCCGGCCGGCCCGGTCGCGACGCGGCCGGCGTCCACGGCGCGCCCGGTGGCCGCGCCCACCCCGGCCCCAGCCAAGGCCCGGGCGGCGGCCGCCCCTGACGACGAGCTCGACGACGAGTGGGCGGACCTGCCGCCCGAGCCCGAGCCGCCGTCCGCCAACGAGCTGGCCGCCGCGCAGGCCGCCTTCGAGGCCCGCTTCGCCGACGTCGCCGTCGCCGAGGCCGAGCCGCCCGAGCCCGAGGCGAGCGCGGCGACCGGCCGGCCCGTCAGCCACGGCGCGGTCGGCCTGCACGCGCCGCTGCCCAACCTGGCCGCGGCGTACAGCCCGGCGGTCATCGCGGCCAGCGCCGAGGCGCGGGTCGTCGCCGAGCAGCTCGTGGGCTGGTGGAAGGCGCTGGGGGACTGGCCGGCGCTCACCGCGGCCGACCTGGGTGTCGAGGTCGAGCCGCCCAAGCCCGACCCGCGGCTGCTGCTCGAGCTGTCGGTCCTGGCCGTGCTGGTCGAGGGGCAGCGCCCGCGCCCGCAGGTCTTCGCGTTCGTCGGACGGCTGATGGACGCCGGCTTCTTCGACGCCTTCGAGCAGGGCGGCCTCGGGCCGGCGCTCGAGCGCCTCGGAGACTGGGACGGGCAGCCGTGGATGCGCCCGTTCGTCGAGCGCCTCGTCCACGCGGCTGCACTCGGCCAGCGCATCGCGGACGCCCCGGAGCTGCTCGAGCAGCTGCGCGACGTGACCAGCGGCCGCGAGGCCATCGGCGTGCTGCGCGGGGCCCTGTTCGGGGAGCGCTGGGTCGAGGCGCCGTTCTGGACGCTGCGCGAGCTGCTGCGGCTGGGCGTCCTCGAGGAGCCCGAGCTGGCGTCGGCGGCGGTCGTGCCCTCGCGGCGGCTGGTAGCCAACGCCTACCGTGTCGGCCTCGTGCCGCGGCCCGAGGTGACCTCGTTCGAGGGGCTGCTGCAGGTGGCCGAGGCCACGGCGGCGCTGTTCGGCGAGACGGGCGCGGCCGCGTCGGGCTACGGCGAGGCGCTCGAGGTGATGGACCGCGGGCTGGGTCTGGAGACGGCGGACTGACCGTAGGGTCTGGAGACGGCGGACTGACCGTAGGGTCTGGAGACGGCGGACTGACCGTAGGGTCTGGAGACGGCGGACTGACCGGAGGGTCTGGAGACGGCGGACTGACCGGAGGGTCTGGAGACGGCGGACGGACCGGAGGGGCTGGAGACGGCGGACGGACCGGAGGGTCTGGAGACTGCGGACGGACCGGAGGGGCTGGAGACGGGGGACTGACCGGAGGGCTGCGTCAGTCGCTGGAGGCGAGCGTTGCGGCGCCGCTCCCCAGGCGGGGAGGGGCCCGACGCGTGGCGGCGTGGCGCGACCTCACCAGGAGGTGTTCACCGCGTAGTGACCGGCCTTGGTGTCGATGCTGAGCCAGCTGTAGGCGCCCTCGGCGCACGAGCCGCTGTTGAGGAACAGGCGGTCGCCGTGCTCGGCGCGGGTGCCCATGTGGGTGTGGCCCGTCACGATGACGTCCGCGTCGCGGCGCTTGGCGAGGCCGACGGCCCAGCTCTGGAAGCTACAGATCTTGGGGTCGATCTTGGCGCCGCGGATGAGGAAGTCGAGCTTCTCGAACATGCGGAACATCGGCCGCATCCCGAGGCGCAGCAGCCATCCGCCCGCCCAGACGCTCCACTCGGAGAACGAGCGCGCGCGGCGCAGCAGCCAGTCGTAGCCGTGGCCGTGCTGGAAGAGCAGGCGCGTCCCGTCGACGTTGAGGTACAGCTCGCTCGGCGCGGCCCCGACCTGCCCGGCGACGAGGTCGTGGTTGCCGTGGATGTAGGTGTAAGGCGGACGCTCGAAGCGGCGCACGATCTCGGGGTGAGCCTGCATGCACGCCTTCAGCTCGTCGGCCTGGGCGAACGGCTTCGGGCTGGTCAGCGTCTCATAGACGTCGCCGAGCAGCACGATGCGCTCGAAGTTGGCCTCGAGGAAGGTGAGGAACCGCAGGAACTCGGCCTCGTCATGGCCGAAGAGGTCCGCCGCGTCGCCACGCCCCAGGTGGAGGTCGGAAATGACGGCGACTTTCATGGGTACACTGCTCCCGTTCCGCTGCACGGAGTCCACCGGAGCACATCAGCGGGATGCGCGCTCCGGCCGGGAGGATTCGTGGAGTGCGAAGCCGGTTTCGCACCCTCATCGTCATGTCCTCTTGCCTTTGAAGGTAAGGGCCTGGATCTGTCGAGGCAAGGCGGCGGACGCGCACGAGGAGCGCACCACCGCTGGCCGAAACGGGCGAAGGCTTGGTATTTCGGGCACTTGGTTCGCGTCGCGAGGTGCGAAAAAACTTTCGCACCCGCCCCGGGCGCCGACGGCCGAAGGATCGCGCGCGGCGGTGTGGACTCCTCCCCACGGAGCTACGCGGCCCGCCGCCGCTGCGTCTGTCCACTTCTGGCGCGCGGCGCGTCCCTCAGAGGAAGCGGCGGAGCGACTCGACCTCGGCCTCGCTGAGGAAGCGGTATTCACCGAGCGCGAGCCCCGCGGCGTCGACGGTGCCGAAGCTGACGCGCCGGAGCCGGGTCACCGAGTGTCCGACCGCCTCGAGGATGCGGTGGACGTGGCGGTTTTTGCCCTCGAACAGCGTGACGCGAAGCCAGTCGTGCTTGGACGTGGTCGGGATGCGATCGACCGCGACCGGCCGGGTGGGGCGGTCGTCGAGCGGGATGCCGCGCTCGAGGCGGCGCTGCTCGTCGGGCGTCAGGCGGCCGCGGATCTTGACCTCGTAGACGCGCGGGACCGCCGAGTCGGGGCGCATGAGCCCCTGGGCCAGGTCCCCGTCCGAGGTCATGACGAGCACGCCCTCGGTGTTGATGTCGAGGCGGCCGACGTAGGCGAGGTGCGGCAGCTCGGCGGGGAGCAGGTCGTAGATGGTGCGGCGGCCCTCGGGATCCTTCTTGGTGCAGATGATTCCGGTGGGCTTGTTCAGCACGATGGCGATGGCCGACGAGGGGACGCTGACCTCGTGCCCGTCGACGCTGATGCGGTCCTTGGGGCCGACCGAGGTGCCGACCTCGGTGACGACGCGGCCGTTCACCTTGACCCGCCCCTGGGCGATGAGGGCCTCGCTGGCGCGGCGTGAGGCGACGCCCAGCTGGGCCATGCGCTTGTGGAGGCGGACGCGGTCGGTCGAAGAGGTCGTCATCAGTTGAACAGGCTCAGCAAGGAGTGCGAGATGGCCATCATCGGCGGCCCGAGGAGGCGCCCGCCATACCAGAAGACCAGGATGAAGGCGACCGGAACCACCCAGGGGCGGCTTTCGAAGAAGCGCAGCATGGCGTTGGCGCGGTCCGGGAGCAGGCCGTAGGCGACCTTGCTGCCGTCGAGCGGCGGGACGGGCAGCATGTTGAACAGGAACAGGGTCACGTTGAGGGTGACCATGATGACCAGCAGGTGCTGGGCGGCCTCGTTGCCGGACGCGAAGGCGAAGAGGACGGCGGCGATGAGCGCCAGGACGAGGTTCGACACCGGGCCGGCGATGGCCGTCAGCAGCACGCCGTGCTTCATGCGGATCTTGCGCGAGAAGTTCGTCGGGTTGAAGGGCACCGGCTTGGCCCAGCCGAAGAACAGGCCCGAGCCGCTGAGGACGAGCAGCCCCGGGATGAGCAGCGTCCCGATGGGGTCGATGTGGCTGATGGGGTTGAGCGTCAGGCGGCCCTGTCGCTGGGCCGTGTCGTCGCCGAGGGCGCGCGCGGTGGCGGCGTGCGCCCACTCGTGGACGGCGAGGCTCAGGATGAGCGGGACCAGGACGAGGACCAGGTTTTGAAGCAGCTCAGGGGTCATGCCAGGCGCCTTGGGCGAGGAGTGGCCGGGAGCATAGGCACCGCATGGCCGCCGGTCTACTCGTCGTCGCGCGAGGCGGGGCGCGACAGCGGGTGGGCGCGGTCGTAGGCGTCGCGGATGGCCCGCTGGGAGACGTGGGTGTAGATCTGCGTGGTCGCGAGATCGGCGTGGCCGAGCATGGCCTGGACGCTGCGGAGGTCGGCGCCGCCGTCGAGCAGGTGCGTGGCGAAGCTGTGGCGCAGCTTGTGCGGGCTGATGCGGTCGCTCAGGCCCATCTCGTTCACATAGCGCTTGAGGTTCTTCCAGAAGCCCTGGCGCGTCAGGCCGGCGCCGCGCGCCGTGATGAACAGCGCGGTCGGCAGGCGGCGCAGGCCGCGGCGCGTGGCCCGGTCGAGCAGCTCGGGGCGCCCGCGCTCGAGCCAGGCGCGAACCCGGGCGATGGCGTGCTCGCCGACGGGCACGACGCGCGTCTTGTTGCCCTTGCCGGTGGCGCGCACCATGCCGCGGTCGAGGTCGAGGTCGCCCAGTCGCAGCCCCACCAGCTCGGAGACCCGCAGCCCGGTGCCGTACAGCAGCTCCAGCATCGCGGCGTCGCGCAGCGCGCGCGGGTCCTCGCCCTGTGGGGCGTCGACCAGGCGGACGGCCTCGGGCGGGCTGAGCACCACCGGCAGCGGGCGGCCGAGGCGCGGCGCCGGGACCAGGGCGGACGGGTCGTCCGGGCGCAGGCGCTCGCGCACCAGGAACTTGCAGAAGGTGCGGACGGCGCTGAGCGCGCGGGCGGTCGAGCGGGCGGACAGCCCCACCTCGTCGCGCAGCCAGGCGACGAAGCGCTCGAGCTCCGCGCGCCCGAGGGCCTCGGGCCCGGCGCCCTCGGGCACGAAGTCGAGGAGCCGACGCAGGTCGCGCGCGTAACCGTCGAGCGTGTGGGCGCTGAGGCCGCGCTCGAGCTGGAGGTGGACCAGGAAGGCGTCGACGGCGGACTGCACCGGGCGACTGTCGCCCGGCGGCCGGTCGCGCGCCAGTTTCGCAGCCGTCGCGCCTACCAGTCGCCGACGAAGTCGACCTCGAGGCCCAGGCCGCGCTCGCGGGCGGCGCGGTGGATGAGCCGGGCGAGGGCGAGGTCCTGGATGGCCAGCCCCGTCGAGTCGAAGACGGTCACGTCGTCGTCGTGGACGCGCCCCGCCTTCAGCCCCGCGACGACCTGCCCCAGCGTGCCGGCCAGGGCCGCGACCTCGAGCTCGCCGTTGTGGAGCGGGACGTTGATCTCGCCGCTCTCGGTGGCCTGCTCGAAGTCGTCGATGAAGACGCGGGCGTCGGCCAGGATGCGGCCTTCGAGCTCTTGCTTGCCCGGGGCGTCGGCGCCCATGGCGTTGATGTGGCTGCCCGGGACGACCCACTCGCGCTGCACGATGGGCCGGCGCGAGGGCGTCGCCGTGCAGACGATGTCGCAGCTGGCCGCCTCCTGGACCGGGACGAGCTTGCCGCCGACCTTGCTGGCGAAGCCTCGGGCGGCCTCGGCGTCGACGTCGAACATCTTGGGCACGAGATCCGGGTAGACGACGCGGTGCGCCTCGAGCAGGTAGCGGGCCTGCACGCCGCAGCCGACGAAGCCGATGGTGCGGGCGTCGCGCCGCGCGAGGAAGCGCGAGGCGACCGCGGCGGCGGCGCCCGTGCGGGCCGCGGTCAGCAGGGTAGCGTCCATCACGGCGAGCGGCAGCGCCGTCTCGGGGTCGCTCAGGATGTACAGCCCCATCACCGTCGGCAGGCCGAACCGCTCGGGGTTGCGGGGGTGCGCGTTGACCCACTTGAGGCCGGCGCAGCCGTCCACGGCCGAGGGCATGGCGCGGAAGTCGCCTTCGTAGGCCTCGAGAGGCAGGTAGACCTTGGGCGGCATCACGGCCTCGCCGCGTCCGTGGGCGGCGAAGGCGGCCTCTATGGCCGGGACGGCGGCGTCCATGGTCAGGACGGCCTTCACGTCCCGCCGGGTCAGGACCAGGGTCGCGGACGGGGGCTTCATCATGGCGGCGGCCTCGGCGTCGGGGAGGGCTCTGGGTTACCGCATCCGGCGCGCGAGCGGAAGGGCCGTCACTGCTGGAGCAGGTCGGCGAGGTCGGCGGCGGTCCGTTCGGCGAGCGGGCCGTCGAGCTTGGCGCCCTCGCCGGTGACGACGTAGAAGCTGTCGCGGGCGATGCGGCCTTCGGTGGCGACGTAGGCCTGGTCGACGGACAGGCCGCGATCGCGGAAGAAGGTGGCGATGCGGTGCAGCAGGCCCGTGCGATCGCCGGTCGCCACGTCGAAGACGGTGTGGTGGCTCGCGGCTTCGTTGGACGCCGTGGCCGTCGTCTCGACGGGCGGCAGGCCGCCCACGTCGCGGTGGGCGTCGCGGCGTTCGGCCAGGCGCTGGCTGACGGCCTGCGGGTCGAGCATGGCGGTGCGGAGGCGCTCGGCGAGGCGGCGCGCCTGGTCGGGGTCGGACAGGCGGCGGTGCGGATCGGCCAGCCGGAAGACGTCCAGGACCTTGGCGCCGACCAGCGAGTAGATGTCGGCCGACAACACGTCGACGCCGATGCTGGCGAGGCCCCCGGTGAGGTCGGCGAGCAGGCCGGGGCGGTCGTCGCCGACCACGAGCAGCTCGGCGTCGTCGCGGCCCGGCTCGGGGCGTAGCTCGACCACCGGCTGGCCGGAGGCGAGGGCGCGGCGCCACAGGCGGTAGTGGCGCTCGGTCTGGTCGGCGGTGGTCGCGTGGAAGTAGCGCGTGGGCAGCGCGGCGCAGAAGTCGTCGATGGGGTCGCTGGTCGCGTCGGGGGCCTGCGGGACCGAGCCGAGCTCGGCCGAGGCGAGGTGCTGGCGGCGCTCGCGGACGATGCCCTTGGGGTCGGCGAACAGGCCCGGCTCCTCGAGGAAGGCGCGGGTGCGCTGGTAGAGGGTGTCGAGCAGATCGCGGTGCCAGGCCGTGAAGGTGGCCGGGCCGACGCTGGACCAGTCGGCGACCGTCAGGAGGTAGAGGCGGTCGAGGGTGGCGAGGTCGCCGACGACGCGCGCGACGTAGGTGATGGGGCGCGGGTCGCTGAGATCGCGCCGCATGCAGATGAGGGCGAGGTCGGCCTGGTGCTCGATGAGCGAGGCGACCAGGCCACGCTCGGCGTCGTCGAGGCCGAGGCGGGCGCTGATGGGGCCGGAAAGGGCCGCGCCGCGGTAGTGGTGCTGGGGGCCGTAGCCCTTGCCGATGTCGTGCAGGAGCGTCGCGAGCACCAGGGCGCGCCGTTCCTCGAGCGGCGGCATGACGGCGGTGGCCAGGGGGAGGTCCTCGGCGTGCTCGCCGCGGGCGATGGCCTTGAGGCGGTCGACCGCGCGCAGGCTGTGCTCGTCGACCGTGTAGACGTGGTAGAGGTCGCGCTGGATGCGGCCCATGATGGCGTGCAGCTCGGGCAGGACCATCGCCAAGAGGCCCGTGCGGTGCATCAGGTGCAGCGCGCGGCTGGCGCCCTGGGACGCGTCGAGCAGCAGGTCGAGCAGCAGGCCTTGCATCGCGGAGTCGTTGGCGAGGGCGTCGCCCAGCTGGCGGCCCACCGCCTCGAGGCCGTCCTCGAGCAGCGGCTCGACGCGCAGGTCGGTCGCCATCACCGTGTGGAGCGTCTCGACCACGTCCTCGACCGTGTGTGGGGCGGCGCCGTCGGCGCGGGCGAGGCGGCGCCCGCCGACGGTCACGAACCCGGGGCGGCCGGGCAGGGCGGCGCGGGTCGGCTCCTCGGTGCGGTCGCGGGCGATGGTCAGGCGGCGCACGGCCTGGCGGTCGAGCACGCGGCTGGACAGGTGGACCTCGCGCATCAGGGGGATGGCCGGATCCTCGTCGGGGCCGCCCGTGAGGCCCAGCCGGCGCGCGACCTCGTCCTGGTACTCGAAGGTCAGGCGGTCGCTCTTGAAGGCGGCGACGCCGTGCAGGGCCATGCGCACCTTGAGGAGCGTGTCCTCGGCCTGCAGCACGCGCAGATCCACCGGCTCGCCGGTCAGGCGCGCGATCCAGCCGGCGATCTGGGCGTCGCGCAGGCCGCCGACGCCGTTCTTGAGGTCCGGCTCGAGCACGTAGACCGTGTCGCCGTGGCGGCGGGCGCGCTGCTCGCGGTCGGCGGCGATCCAGTCGACCAGCTGGTGGAAGCCCTCGCGCGCGTAGTGCTGATAGACCGGCTGCCGGACCGCCTCGGTGATGGCGGGATCGCCCGCGAGGTGGCGCGAGGTCAGGGCCGCGGTGCCGAAGCTGAGGTCGCCGAGGGCGAGGTCGAGGGCCTCGTCGACCGTGCGGACGCCGTGGCCGAGCTTGAGGCGCTCGGTCATCAGCGGCGACAGCAGGGCCCGCATCAGCTCGGTGGGGTCGTCGCCTCCGGGGGGCACGATCAGCTGTAGATCCACGTCCGAGCGCAGGCACATCTGGCGCCGGCCGTAGCCGCCGAGCGCCATCAGGGCCCACCCGTGGGGCAGGCCGTGGGTGCCCGGGTCCTCGAGGCCGGTCTGCTCGAGGGCGGCCTTGAGCGCGCCGAGGACCAGGGTGTCCACCGCGTGGGTGAAGCTCTCGCACAGGGCGTGGCCGCTGAGCTGCGGCTCGGTCGCGAGCGAGCCCATCACGCGATCGCGGTGCTGGGAGAAGAAGCTCACGAGGCCTCCTGCCGGGCGAGCAGGGCGCGCAGCTCGTAGACGAGGTCGAGGGCGGCGCGCGGCGTGAGCCGGTCGGGGTCGACGGCCCTGAGGCGCTCGGTCAGGGCGTCGGGCGGTCCGGCCGGCGGGGCCTCGGCGGGCGCGGGCGAGTTGGCGAACAGGTTGAGCTGCCAGATGGACGAGGCGGTCCGGCGCTGGCCGCGGGCGAGGCGGGGGCGGCTGTCGCGGTCGAGGGTGACGGCCTCGAGGTTCGCGAGGATCTCGGTCGCGCGCGCGACGACCGGGGTCGGCAGGCCGGCGAGTCGCGCGACCTGGATGCCGTAGCTGCGGTTGGCGCCACCGGCGACCAGGCGGCGCAGGAAGATGATGTCTTCCTTCCACTCCTTGACGGCGATGGTCATGTTGGCGACGCGCGGGCGGGTCGCGGCGAGCTCGGTCAGCTCGTGGTAGTGGGTCGCGAACAGGGTGCGGGCGCCGGTGACGTCGTGCAGGTGCTCGGCGACCGCCCAGGCGATGGAGACGCCGTCGTAGGTCGAGGTGCCGCGCCCGATCTCGTCGACGACGACCAGGCTGCGCGAGGTGGCCTCGGTCAGGATGGAGGCGGTCTCGGTCATCTCGACCATGAAGGTCGAGCGGCCTCGGGCCAGGTCGTCGGAGGCGCCCACGCGGGTGAAGACCTGGTCGACCAGGCCCACGACGGCGTGGTCGGCGGGGACGAAGCTGCCCATCTGCGCCATCACGACGATGAGCGCGACCTGGCGCATCACCGTGGATTTGCCGGCCATGTTGGGGCCCGTGATGACGACCAGCCGCGGGCCCTCGGCGCCGGCCTCGCTGGCGTCGAACGAGACGTCGTTGGGGACGAACTCGCCGGCGGGCAGCAGCGACTCGATGACCGGGTGGCGGCCGCCCTCGACGCGCAGGGCGAGCGAGTCCTCGATCTGCGGGCGGACGTAGCCGCGGCGGTGGGCCAGCTCGGCGAGGCCGGCCAGCGCGTCCAGGCGCGCGATGGCCCCGGCGGCGGCCTGGATGCGCGCCCCGTGGGCGGCGACCTCGGCGCGGACGGCCTCGAACAGCTCCTGCTCGAGGGCGACCCGGCGCTCGTCGGCGCCAAGCACCTTGTCCTCGCGCTCCTTCAGCTCGGGCGTGTAGTAGCGCTCCGCGTTGGCCAGGGTCTGCTTGCGCAGCCACGTCGGCGGGACGTGGTGCAGGTTGGCCTTGGTGACCTCGATGAAGTAGCCGAAGACGTTGTTGTAGCGGATCTTCAGGCTGGCGATGCCGCTGTCTTCGCGCAGCCGCGCGGCGTAGTCGTTGAACCAGCTCTTGCCGTCACGGGCGATGCTCAGCAGCTCGTCGAGCTCGGGGTGGCAGCCCTCGCGGATGACGCCGCCCTCCTTCAAGGTGGCGGGCGGGTCGTCGACCAGGGCGCGGCGGACGGCGGCCGAGGCCTCTGGCACGGGGTCGAGGGCGGCGGCGAGGGCGGTCAGGGCCGGGGCGCCGGTCGCCGCGAGGGTGGCGGCGAGATCGGGGATGCGCTCGAGGGAGCCAGCGAGGGCCATGAGATCCCGCGGCCCGGCCGTGCCCGCGACGGCGCGGGTGACCAGGCGCTCGAGGTCGTACACGCCCGCCAGGGCCTCGCGGACCAGCGCGCGGGCGCGCGGGTCGTCGACCAGGGCGGCGACCGCGTCGTGACGGGCGCGGATGGCCTCGACGTCCAGCAGCGGGAACAGCAGCCACTGCTTGAGCAGTCGCCCGCCCATCGCCGTCCGCGTCTGGTCGAGCAGGGCCAGCAAGGAGCCCTGGCGGCGGCCGTCGGCCAGGCTGCGGACCAGCTCGAGGTTGCGCACGGTCGCGGGCCCGAGCCGCATGACGCCGTCGAGGGGCTGTCGCTCGAGCGGCCGCAGGGGCAGGGCGCCGCCCTTCTGCATCTCGGCCACGTACTCGGTGACCATGGCCGCCGCGCTCGACACGGCGTCGTCCTCGCCGGTGGGGGCGGCGGTGGCGCTGAGGACCGCGCGCTCGAGCGCCGCGCGGACGGCCTGGACCGCCGCGGCGTCGCCTCGGTCGACGAGCACCTCGGCCGGGTCGATGCGGGTCAGCTCGTCCAGCGCGCGCGCGAGATCGGGCGCCTGGGTGCCGCGCACCTCGCCCGTCGAGGCGTCGACCCAGGCCAGGCCGACGCCCGCCTCGGGGTGGGCGGCGTCGCGCCACAAGGCGGCCAGGTAGTTGTTGCTGCGGCTCTCGAGGACGTCGTCGTCGAGCACGAGGCCCGGCGTGACCACGCGGACGACCTCTCGGCGGACCAGGCCCTTGGCCTCGCGCGGGTCCTCGACCTGCTCGCACACGGCGACCTTGCGGCCGGCCTCGAGCAGGCGCCGGATGTAGGCCGCCGCGGCGTGGTGCGGGACGCCGGCCATCGGGATGGGAGCGTCGTCGGCCTTGTTGCGGCTGGTCAGCGTCAGCTCGAGCAGGTGGGCGGCGTCGATGGCGTCCTGGAAGAACGTCTCGTAGAAGTCGCCCATGCGAAACAGGACGATGGCCTCGGGGTGCTGCAGCTTCGCGTCCAGGTACTGACGCATCATCGGCGTCTGGGCGGCGGGGTGCGGCGAGGCAGGGTCGGTCACCCAGCGAGGCCCGCCGCCGGCGTCCTCCGGGGCGTCGTCCGGCGCCGCAGCCGGCGCGGAGGGAGGGTGCGGGCTCCTGACGGTCATGGCCGCACCTTCTAACAGCGCCGGGGACCGCCGGCAACCGCGGCGCCGTGTGCCGGCCGTGGGCCATTCGCAGGCGACGGGCGCACTTGACCGCCGTCCGCGGGCCCGGCACGATGCGCGGCCAGCATGGCGAGGGTGTCGATGATGCGTGGCCAGGGAATCGGGCGAGGGGCGTTGGCGGGGGCCTTCGTGGCGTCGGCGTTGGCCGTCGGCGCGTGCGAGGGGGGCGGCGAGCCCCGCGGCGCGGAGGGCCTGTCGGTCACGACGGCTGCGTTGGCGCCGTGCGTCGACAACGAGAACGGCAACCGGACGTTCCCGTCCGGGGCCGACCGCGTGGTGACGCGCATCACCGGCGGCGAGATCCCGGCCGACCAGCCGATCGTCACCAGCTTCTCTCAGGAGCAGGGGGCGTCGGGGTCGGTCGTCATCACCAACGTCCCGCCGGGACAGGGCATGCGCCTCGAGGTCGTCGGCTGTCAGGGCGCCGAGGTCGTCTGGGCCGGTCGCAGCGAGGGCCTGTCGGTCACCGCGCACATGAAGTCGTTCCCGGACGTGTTCCTGACGCCGGTGGGCGAGATGGCGTGCGTCGGGCGGGCGACGACGCCCGAGGCGCAGCGCCGGTCCAGCGTCGCGCGGGCCTTCGCGGCCGAGTCGCCGACCGCCGACGGGGCGCTGCTGCTGGGCGGCTTCACCCAGTTCGATCCGCAGACGAAGGCGGCGCCGGCCACGGCGACCGTCGAGCGCTACGATCTCGAGGACAGCGCCTTCACGGTGGCCGGCGACCTGACCGGGCCGCGGGGCGGCGCGCTGGCGCGTCCGCTGGCCAACGGGAGCGTCCTGGTCGCGGGCGGGACCAAGGCGCTGGCCGTGGCGTTGGCGCCCAACGGCGCGCTGCAGCGCGCGTATCCCATGATCTGGAGCCTGCCCGCCGACCGGCCCGACTGCGGCTTCGAGGCCTTCGATCCCGAGACCGGGACGGCCAGCTGCCTGTCGACCGCTGTCCTGCCGGCGCTGCCGACGATGGCGGCCTACGGGGTCGAGGGCGTGGTGGCCGTCGGCGGCGTGGTCGCAGACCCGGCGGACCCGCGCGGCGTGCCGACCACGCAGGTGACGACGCGGTCCGGTGCGGCCGAGGCCACCTTCGACATGGCGCACGCGCGCTTCGGCGCGACGGTGGTGGCCCTCGGGGCCGACCGGGCGCTGGTGTTCGGTGGCAACGCGGACGGTGACCCGGCCCACGCGGCCGAGCTGCTGGATCTGTCCGCCGGGACGGCGTCGGCGCTGGACGTCTCGGGTCTCACGGCGATCCCGGTGCTGGCCGCTGGTACCTACCTGGGCACCGACGCGTCGGGGCGCCATCGGGTGCTCGTCGCGGGCGGCGGCGATGTCCGAACGACCTTCCCGCAGTACGTCGGCACCGTGGCGACGCCGCGGCTGGACCTTCTGACGGTGGACACGACCGCCGGGACCGTCGGCGTCAGCCCGGTCGACGCTGGCGGCGACGCGGCCCTGTTCCAGCGCGCGGCGGCGAGGCTGCAGCCGCTGCCCTCCGGGGGGCTCTGGCTGCTCGGTGGCATCACCAGCTTCACCAAGACCGAGGCCATCTGCGGCGACGCGCCGGACTGCCTGCCCGCGGACACCCTGACCTTCACCGTCGACGAGGCGGGGACCTTCACGGCGGTGCGCGACCTCGATCTCAGCGTGGGCCCGATGGGCTCGACCCCGGTGGGGCTGACCGACGGCTCCTGGCTGGTCGCCGGCGGCTTCACCACCGTCTCGGCCGCGGCCGCGCTCGACCGCGGGGCCAACCTGGTGCGCTTCGCGCCGCTCGCGCCGGAGCTCTGCGCGACCCCCTGATTCGCCCGGGCGGACGGGAAGACGGGCGCGCCCCTGGGGGTTCCTCGCTCGATTCCGGAGCCTTGTCAGCGGGCATGCGGTCGTGTATCAGTCCGCGCCTGCGCGGCAAAGACAGGAGGCGGTGTGAGCGATATTTCGGTGACCAGTGGCGCTCCCCAGGCGGTCGAGCTCGAGCCCGGCGCGACCGGCGCGTTCGCGTGCTTCGGCAGCTGGGAGAATAGCAAGACCTGCTACCGCCTCAGCGAGGTGGAGGACCCGCTCGACGGGTGCTCGCAGAGCATCGAGTGCCGGCGCTATACCCTCGAGCAGAACCCACCGACGACGCGTTTCTCGGTCAAGCCCCGCCGTGACGGGCGCTTCGAGATTCAGCAGTTCCGCGACTTCATCCAGGAGCAGACCAGCTACGACATGGCGATCTCGCGCGGCGAGATCGTCATCACGTACCCGGGCGACCGCGGGGTCCCGAAGTCCAAGCGGTTCTTCCTGCACGTCAAGAACATCGAGCAGGCCGAGCTGAACATCGACAAGGACTTCGAGCTCATCATGTCGCTCGAGAAGATGGTCCTGCGGCAGGCCGGCAGCCTCCTCGGCGGCATCGGCGGCGCTCGCCCGTCCGCCCGGCGCGAGGAGGACGATCCCGAGGCGCGTCGCCGCCGCATCGCCGAGAAGCTCCGCCAGAAGGCCAGTGAGGAGGCGCGCAAGGCCGACTCCTTCGACGACGAGCTGGATCTCGAGCTGGACATCGATCTGGACGAGGACGACGACGATCTGGACATCGACGAGATCGACCTCGAGGAGGACGTCGACGACGAGGTCGAGGCGGACGACGACGATGATGACGAGGCCGACGCCGAGGTGGACGTCGCCGTGAACGACGACCTCGAGGTGTTCGGCGACCTCGACGCCATCGGCCCCATCGACGATCTCGACGAGGACAGCGAAGAGGACGCCGACGACGAGAGCGTGGAAGAGGGCGCCGCCGAGTCCTCTGGCGACGCGGACGACCTCCCGGTCGGCGACCCCGCCGACACCGACGACGACGACGACGACGACGTCGAGCTCGACGACGGTGACGACGACGAGGATGACGAGCGTCCTCGCGCCAAGAAGAAGGCGCCGGCCAAGAAGGCGGCCGCCAAGGCGGAGAAGAAGCCCGCCGAGAAGAAGGCGGCCGACAAGAAGCCCGCCGCCAAGAAGAAGAAGGCCGAGTAGGCCCGCTCCTACGGTCGAACCACGAGGCCCTGGTCCCCCGACCGGGGCCTCGTTGCTTTCGAAGGCGCGGCGTCAGCGGTGCCGCCAAGAAGGAGGCCGAGCAGGCCCGCTTCTACGGTCGAACCACGAGGCCTCGGTCCCCCGACCGGGGCCCAAAACGCACGGGGTCAGCGGTGCCGCCCCATAGAGGGTGTCGCAAAAGCCCAACCGGAGTGCTCCACCTTGGTGGAGCCCCCATTTGGCGCAGCTTGCTGCGCCGGCTTGGCGGCCAGATCCCGGCGGCAAGCCGCCGGCTCCGGGGCTCCAGCAAGCTGGAGCACTCCAAGGCCGCCTCAGCCGGCATCAACACGACACCCTCCCATAGGAGGCCGAACAGGCCAGCTCCTACGGTCGAACCACGAGGCCCTGGTCCCCCGACCGGGGCCTCGTTGCTTTCGAAGGCGCGGCGTCAGCGGTGACCGGCCCCAACCCGAGCATCGGACGGGCGAAGATGGGCTGGGCCTCGCTCCTTCACGGAGCGGCCACCGAACGACAGAGGCCCCGGTCGCGTGACCGGGGCCTCTAGGCTGGACATGGGGCGCTGGCCTGCGGCCGGCGCGGCGGGGCGACGGCGGCTACGGGCAGTCGTCGTGCTCGCCGAAGATCATCGCCTCGCGGCTGTCGCTCGTCAGCCGCAGCAGCGTACAGAACTTGTCCTGGTCGTCCGGCAGGCCGCGGGCCTGGACGCTCCACCAGCGGCCCGAAGTGTCGTTGACGAAGCTCGGCGCCGTGGCGCCCGGGGCCCACGAGATCGTCTGCAGTTGGAAGTACAGCAGGTTGTCGTTGGATCCGATGGTCTCGCCGCGGGGCCTGAAGCCCAGCATGCACCAGGGTGAGGCACCCGGGCATTCGGCGTCCCACTGGTAGTAGCCGTGCAGGTTGTCGCCGCTCACGGGCGTGCCCGTGAACTGGGTCTCGTCGTCGGCGTCCGGGGCCGAGACGTACCGCGAGTAGGTGTTGAAGAACGTCTCCTGCTTGATGCGGATGTCGTTCATCAGCGCCAGGGCGTCGCTGCGCCGGGCGTTGCGCTTGTAGCGCGAGTACGACGTCACGGCGACCACCGCCAGGATCGCCACGATGACCACGACGATCATCAGCTCGATGAGCGTGAAGCCCACCGCGCCTCGCACCCGCGACCGCGCCGGCTGCTGCGCCACACCCTCGAATCGGCCTGCCAACATGGGACCCCCTCCGCAAACGCCCGGGACGATGCTAGGCGGGGCGGCGCTCGCGGGTCAAGGTAGCGCGGCGGGCCGGACCGCATCCCCGGTGACCGTGCTCGCGGCCTCCCGACGCGGACCGCGAGCGCCCGTCTCGGGTTGCGCCGTGTCGCGCGGCGCGCTAACACCTGCTCGGCGGCTGGCGCGGGGCGCCGGACCTCCGGGCAGACCCTCGCGGTGCAGGCGGCGCGCGATTGAGCGGACGACATTCCTTGGCGCGACGGTGCGCACGGCCGATCCCGGCGCTGCTCCTGACGCTCCTGACGGGCCTGAGCGCCCCCAGCGCTGCGCAACCGGCCGAGCCCTCGCCCGGGATCGTGGCCGAGGTCTCGGTCACCGCCTCGCCGGCCCGCTCGCGCCTGACCGGCCACGTCCGCCTCACCGTCAGGAACGACAGCCGCGTGGCGCTGGCCAGGATCCCGCTGTGGCGCTTCCCCGAGCACCTGCGAGCGCCCCCGGCCCGCATGGACGAGGTCAGCGAGGACTGGGTCTATCCCGCTGGGCCCAGCCCGGGCGGCCTGACGCTGGGCGAAGTGCGGGACGGCGGTGGGCGGGTCCTGGTCACGCAGCCGCTGACCCCGACCGTCTCCGAGGTCGTCCTGGCCGAGGCGCTGGCGCCCGGGGGCCTCGTCTCCCTGGATGTGCCGTTCCACACGCGGGTGCCGCGCCGCTTCGGCCCCTTCGGCGTGCACGATGGACGCCTGACCCTCGACGGAGGGTTCTTCCCGCGTCCGCCGCCGCTCGGCCCCGACGGCTTCGTCACCTCGAGCCCCCCGGGGGACTTCGCCTGGCGTCTGTCCCTGTCGGTCGAGGGAGCCCCGGCGACGGCCATCGCTCAAGGGCGCGTCGCGGCCGTCGCGCCCGGTCAGCGCGTCGACTTCGGGCCCGGCGTGTCGTCCCGGATCAGCCTGGTGCTGCTGGAGGAGCACCAGGAGAGCGCGATGGACCACGAGGGGACCCGGATCCGCTTCCTGCACACCCGCACCCGCCGCCGCGCCGCAGGCCCCGACACGATCCCCGACCCGACGGTCATCGACACCCACGCCCAGACCCTGGCGACGATGGCCAGCGGTCTGTCCTACCTGAAGAAGACCCTGGGCGAGGGATGGACGCCGCCGCGCGAGATCCTGCTGGTCGAGGCGCCGCTGCGCCGCGACATCGCGCTGGCGGGGCAGGGCATGGTGCTGGTGAGCGACCGGGCCTTCGAGGTGCTGGCGGTCGAGCGTCTGCAGAAGTTCCATCGCATCGCGCTGCTGCGCGCGCTGTTCACCCAGCAGCTCGAGGGGCGGATCTTCGCCGCCGAGCCGGTCCGCTGGCGCGACCGCGTGCTGGATCTGATCGCGGTCCACCTGACCGAACGCTGGGAGGACGAGCGGTACGGCACCGTCGAAGGCGCGCAGCAGCTGCTGCAGGGGGGCTCGTTCGTCGCCGCGGTCGACGACGTCATCTACGCCCCGCAGCTGCCGTACCAGCACGTCTACTTTCGGACCCTGGACGACACGGACCCGTTCCGCGACCACGTGACGCTGTTCGCGCACCCGCATCCGAACGGTCGGCGGCTGCACGAGAAGCTCAAGGACCTGACCAGCGCCGAAGGCCTGGTGGCGCTGGTCGATCGGCTGCTCGAGCGCGAGCGGCCGCCGTTCGCCACGCTGGTCGGGCAGCGCATCCCCGCGGCCGACGCGGCCTTCCTGGCGCAGTGGGATCGCGAGTACCCGGTGGTCGCCTATCGGCTGGGCGAGGTCCGGCAGGGGCGCGACGCCGAGGGCCCCTGGGTCGACGTCGAGGTCGTGCGCGAGGGCGACCTGACGGTGAGCGAGCCGGTCACGGTCAAGGCCTTCGGTTCGGGCGCGGCGCCGGTCACCGGGACCTGGCACGGCCCGGGTCCGCGGGGCGTGGTCCGGCTTCGCACGGAGCTCGAGCGGCCCAAGGTCATCGTCGACCCGATGGGGCGGCTGTACGAATCGGATCTCGGCTCGAACGACGATCCCCGCATGGACAACCGGAACTACGACGACTGGAAGTTCCTCGTCCAAGGGTTCTTCTTCAGCTTCAGCTCCGCCAACGGGCAGCTCAACGGGACCCTGTCGAGCATCCTCCAACGCAAGAACGACCTGGGGAACCTCATCCTGCTGCAGCCGTTCGAGCTGACGACGTCCACCGGCGTCGCCACGACCTGGATCGCCGGGTTCGGCGACAAGGTGCGTCCCAACCGCCGAGGGCACTACGTCCAGACGCACCTGACCCTCGAGCGCCTCAAGGCCAGCGAGACGGTCGACTCGGGCTTCGGGGCCATCGCCTCGGTCGGCGTCGGCACCTCGGACTACATCAGCCGCGTCACGCCCATGCAGGGCCGGACACTGTACGCCGGCGTCGGCGGGCTGTTCTCTGCGACCGGCGGCGACCCGGACATCGCCGTGTTCGGGCAGCTGGACGCCGCGCGCCTGTTCCGGCTGACCAGCGCCGACGTGCTGGGGGTGCATGGGGCCGCCAACCTGCTGCTGGGCGAGGCGAGCGAGCAACAGAAGTGGCAGATCGGTGGACCGGGGCTGGTCCGGGCCTTCGACCCGGTCGCGGCGCTGGGCCGACACCGCGTCCTGGCCTCCGTCGAGTGGCGCCACCGCTTCACGCGCGACATGAACCTCAACATCGTGCAGGCCGGGTGGGTCTACGGGCTGCACGGTGTCGCCTTCGTGGACGCGGCCCTGCTCTCGGACGATCTGGACGCCCTGCCGTCGTCCCGCAGCCTGTACGCCGGCGCCGGCTACGGCCTGCGGTTCGTCTATCTGCTGTTCGGGATGAACCCCATGCTGCTGTCGTTCGATGTCGGCGTGCCCTTGTACGCGGGCGGACGTCCGCCGCTCGACGTCACCGCGCCCGTCTCGCTCGTCGTGTCGGTCGACCAGGCCTTCTGAGCGCGCGGCCGGTTGTCCGCGCTCGGAAGTGGCGCTATACGATGGGCTCGACGTCAGCCGAAGTCCGTGACCCTGGAGGCACCGGTGGAGACCCCCACGAGCCCCGAAGAGCTGGACGAGCAGCTCACGCTCCGCAAGGAGCGCTTCCGTCAGATCATCACCGACATCCGCGCCGTGCTCCGCGACGACCTGCCGGTCTTCGTCGAGCGCGAGGCCAAGGCCGCGTTTCTGGCCCACCCCGAGACGGCGGCCAACCTGTCGGGCGAGCAGGTGCGGGATCTCAAGCAGCGCGCCAAGGCCGTGGGCGAGCGCGCCGTGACGCGCCTCGAGGAGGCGCTGTCGGGCGAGGACATCTGGCTCGAGCCCGCCGACGAGCCCGCCGACGCGCGCTCGCTGGTCGCCGCCCGCGGCGTGTGGAACCAGGTGCGCCACGTCGAGGAGGACCTGTCCACCCTGCTGCGCGAGTTCGGGTTGGTCGGCGACGCGGCGCCCAGCTACAAGGCGCCCGTCTACTTCGTGGGCGGCCGCTACTTCCCGGCCCTGGCCGAGCACTACTGGAAGCTGCTCGGCGAGCTTCGCGCCCTGGAGACCAAGCGCGCCGAGCTGGACAAGCGCTCGGTACGCGAGCGCCTCGAGACGCGCTGGAACGAGGCCTGACCGTCGCGTCGGCGCCGCCCCTCCGGGACGGCCGTGGGGCGGCCCGATGTTAGGGCCCGCCAAGAAAAATAGTGCTCGCCTCCGCGGCGGATCCGCCGCACTGGACACGTCGCCGAAAGCTCGGAGTATCCAGATACACCTTCACTTTCGGCGACGCGCCCAGCACGACGCCTCCTTGCCGATCCGAACCCTTTTTCCTTGGCGGGCCCTTATGTCTTGACGGCACTGGGGCTCCTTGTTACACGGCGCGCACGTTTCGGCTGCGTAGCTCAGCTGGTTAGAGCGAGCGACTCATAATCGCTAGGTCGACAGTTCAAGTCTGTCCGCAGCCACCATCGGCCCCATCCGCAAGCGCGCGGGTGGGGCCTTCGTGTTTCCAGGGCAGGACCTGGCCGGCCCATGCGCGCGCGCCGACGGGGCCATCGCCCACCACCGGGACGCCGGGACGCGCGGCGCAGCCGTCGGAGCCCCAACGCAGGGTGTCGACTTCGCCGCCGCAAGGGTCGAACAGGCGCAGCGTGCCCGACGCGTTGGCGAGCCGAAGCGACCCGATGGGCCACGGGCTGGACGGTCCCCCCAGGACCAGGACCTCGAACGGGGCGAGGACCACGTCGGGGAGCACGTGCTTTCGGCGACCCACGGTCAGGCGCCAGTCGCGCAGCGACAGGGGCGTCGGCGAGGCGTGGGCCAGGGCGACCCACTCACCTTCGCGATCGGGGCGGTCGAGCGGGTCGGGCAGGGCGGCGACGAGCCGCAGGGGCGCGCCGCAGGAGACCGCCGGGCCGGGCGGGACGGGCGCCGCGAGGATGGCCAGCGTGCGGTCGGGCGGCAGCGGAGGCGGCAGGCCGGGCCCGTCGGGCAGGTCGGGCCATGGGGTGCACGCGGCGGCGAACAGCAGCCACGCGAGGCAGGGGAGGAGGACCGGGGTGTGCTTCATGCCTCGGGCCGTAGCAAAGGCCCTGCCAAGGTGGGACATGTGTCGTTTCGAGCGCTTGCGTCGGCTGGCTGTGTCCCGGAGTGTCCCATCCGCGGGACACCTCGGGACACCTGACACAGGTCCCGTGGGACACCTCGCCACGAGGCCCGGCGCGCGCCGCCCCGCGCCGCCCCGGGCACCGCGACGCAGGTAGGGCTCCGGCCCAAGTTGACACCGGTCGGGCCACGGCTAACATGGGCCGCGCGCCAGGGACTTTTTCCTGTGCGCCTCAGGAGTTGCAGGAGTCTTCATGCAGATCGTCGGCGCCATCGTCGGGAACCGCGCGGCGCGTTCCGGCCGTCCTGTCTGGGCGCGAGCCCTGTCGGTCTCCCTGGCCGCGTTGATGAGCCTCGGCGCTCCCGTCGCCGCTCAGGCCCAGACCGGCGGCAAGCCCGTCCGCGTGGGCCTCGAGCCGTCGCTCGCGGTGCTCGAGCTGTACGTCGGGGACCAGACCTACGACAAGACGCCGGACTACGTGCGCAAGGTGACCGAGGAGCTGGCGAAGACGGGCCGCTTCTCGCTGCTCGACCGCGCCGACGCCGAGCGCCAGATCCGCGCCGTCATGACGACCTCGGTCCGCCGCGTCACCGAGGACAAGCTCAAAGAGATCGAGCTGCTCATGAAGAAGGGCGACGATCTCCTCTACACGAACCCGAAGGAGGCCATCGAGATCCTGGCGAAGGCGAAGAACGAGCTCAAGGACATCATGGAGACGATCACGCTCAACCAGAAGATTCGAACGGACTACTTCAAGACGCAGATGATGTTGGCGCGGTCGCACTTCGACAACAAGAACCGCCCCAAGGCCGCCGAGATCCTCGAAGAGATCATCCGCGTCTTCGGCGACGAGGTGAAGGTCACCGAGGAGGAGTACCACCCCGACATCGTGGCCCTGTATCGCGACGCCTACCGCAAGATGAGCGCGATGCAGAAGGGCCGCGTGATGGTCCGCACCGAGCCGGCCGGCGCCGAGGTGCTCATCCACGGCAAGGTCCAGAAGGAGGGGAGCCCGGCCACGTTCGACGGCATCTACCCGGGCGTGGTGGCGGTGCAGGCCCGCAAGGGCGGCCGTGAGTCGATGATCCACCGGGTCAAGGTCGACGCGGGCTCGACGACCGAGCTGACCATCGACATCGACTACGAGACCAGCATGGCCTTCAGCGACGCGCAGTTCGGGTTCACCTTCCCCGACCAGGGCACGCTCAAGGCGCGCGTCGCCGACTTCGCCTCACGCATCGGAAAGCTGCTCAAGGTCGACTACGTGCTGGTGACCGGCCTCGTCGAGGCGGACGGACGCACCAACCTCGAGGGTCACCTGGTCAACGTCGACAAGGTGTCCGTCGAGCGCACCGAGTCGCTGTACACCAAGGCCAACGTCGTCTCGGCCAACCGCTCCGAGCAGCTGGCCATGGGCATCGCCGACGAGGGCTACGTCCCGCCGCCGCCGGTCTACAAGCCCTGGTACACCAACGTGGTGGGGTGGTCGGGCGTGGGCGCCGGTGTCGTCGCCGGTGTGATCGGCGCCGTGATGTGGTCCGACTTCGAGGCCAAGCTCGAGGAGGTCAACTGCACGGCGGGGCCGCCGGCCTGCAAGACCTACACCGAGCGTGTGGCTCTGGCCGGCGACGCCAAGTTCTCGCGCACGATGGGCGGCATCGGGTTCGGTGTTGGTGGCGCGTTGCTCGCCGGTGGCGTGGCCGCCTTCATCCTGCTGCGCGAAGAGGACACCGACGCGATGGCGGCCGACGCCGACGCGCCTAACGTCCCGCGCCTGCAGGCCCTGTCGCCGACCTTCACGCCCGATGGTGGCGCCGGCTTCGGGGCCGCGTTCACCTTCTAGCCGCGACCGATGCTCGCGCGAAGGCGGCCTCTTGGGGCCGCCTTCGTCGTTTCGAAACTGGGTCAGGCGCGCAGCGCGTCGAGGAGCGGCGCGTTCGCGGGCGGCATGGGCAAGGCGAGCAGCTCGGCGCGCGTGACCAGGCGCAGGGCGATCGCGGCGAGGGGGCGGGGCTCGGGCTCGCCGGGGCGCGTCGCCGTCTGGAAGAACAGCAGCAGGACCCGCCGGTCTCCGTAGTCGTGCCACGAGAAGGTGAGCGGCGTCGGGGACGTGACCTCGACCCCCAGCTCCTCGCGCAGCTCGCGGATGACGGCCTCGGCGGGGCTCTCTCCCGGCTCGACGCGGCCGCCCGGCAGCTCCCACGAGCCGCCGAGGTGCGCGTCCGGGCGCCGCTGCGTCACGACGTAGGTGGGCTCGCCGTCGCGCGCGCCGTGGCGGACCAGGCCTATGGCGACCAGGACCGGGTCGGTTCGGGTCATGGGCCGCATCCGTGCCGCAGGTAGCTCGCGCGCGCCGACAGGACGCGCTCGACGTAGTGGAAGTTGGTCGGCAGGCCGGCGCGGCTGCGGGCCTCGTTGGGACGGCGGTGGCCGGCGTTGTAGCCGCTGAGGCCGTAGATGAGGTGGTTGTCGTAGTAGGCGATGAAGCGCTTGAGGACCCGCGTGCCGCAGTCGATGTTGGACTCGGGGTCGAAGAGGTCGTCGCACTTCAGAGCGCGCGCCGTGGAGGGCATCACCTGCATCAGCCCCAGCGCGCCGGCGCTGCTGCGGACCTTGGGGCGGAACGAGGACTCGACGCGGATGACGCCTGCGATGAGGCCCACGTCGATGCCGTGGCGCGCGGCGGCGGTGCGGATGAGGGGCTCGATCGCGCGGCAGCGTTCGCCCAGGGCGCCGCGCCAGACCTCGGCCTTGGACAGGTTGACCTCGCCCTCGGCGCGGGGCTTTCTCGCCGGGGCGGCGCGAGGCGCCGGCCGCGTCGCAGCGGCCTTGGCGGAAGGGGCCACGCGGCGCGCGGGCGTCGACCCGCCGCACGCGACGAGCGCCGCCGAGGTGGCGACGAGCAGGGCGGCGACGGCAACCGGAGACGAGCCTCGCATGCGCTCAGGATGCGGGCCCGGCGCGCGGGTCGCAACTTTCCGAGTGGCGGCGGCGGGACAGGGCGGGCCGGCTGGGCTACGGTCGTGCCATGAGCACGAGCACCCGAACGCGCGCGACGGAGCTGCTTCAGAGGGCCGACGAAGCGCGGCGCGGGCGCCGCTTCGGCGAGGCTGCGGCGCTGTACCGGGCCGCGGTGGGCGCGATGGGCCCGCGGGTGGCGCCCGAGGTCCGGGCCCAGGTGTGGTCGCGCGCGGCCCTGTGCGCCCACCGCGCGGGCGCCCTGGACGAGGCCGAGGAGGCGCTGTTCGAGGCCGTGGGCGTCGCGCGGCAGCACGGACTGCGCGAGCGGCTGCACGGGCTGCTCGGTCAGCTGGGGCTGGTCGTGGGCGAGCGCGGGCGGGCGCGCGAGGCGGGCGGCTTTCACCGCGAGGCGCTCGAGGTGGCGCGTGAGCTGGACGATCTCGCCGGCATGGCGACGCACCTGGGCAACCTGGGGCTGCTCGCGGCCGCGCGATCCGAGGTGGAGGAGGCGCGTCGATACCTGAAGCAGGCGCTCGCGGCTTATGTGTCGGTGGGTGACGCCGACAGCGCCGCCAACGCGCTCAACAGCCTGGGTGAGATCGAGCGGGCGAGCGGGGACGAGGCCGCCGCACGCGCAGCGTTCCAGGAGGCGATGGACCTGTGGGAGGCCGCGGGTTCGGCCGCGGGGCAGGCGCTGGCGGCGAGCAATCTGGGGAACCTGGATCGGGTCGCCGGCCGCCTGGACGACGCCATGGAGCAGTTCGAGCTGGCGCTGGCGCTGGCGGTTCAGGCCCAGGACGCCCGGGCTCAGGCACGCGCGCACACGAACCTGGGCAACGTCGAGGCGCTCAGGGGCGACCGCGAGGCGGCCCGCCGGCACTACCTGGCCTCGGCGGAGCTGCACGAGCGGGTGGGGTTCGCGCAGGGGCTGGCGGTCGACCGCGTGAACCTGGCGAGCCTGGCGCTGGAGGGGGGCGAGCTGCACGAGGCGCGCCGCCAGTACGTCGAGGCGTTGGAGTCCTTCCGTGCGAGTGGCAACGATCGCGCCCGCATCGACCTGCAGTCGTTGATCGCGCAGATCGACGCGCGGCTGGGGCGGCTCGACGATGCGGAGGCCGCGTTCGAGGCGGCCCGGGAGGCGGCGGGCCTCATCGGCTACGAGCCGGCCCTGGCGCGCATCGGCGTGAACGTCGCCGCCCTGGCGTTCGCGCGCGGGCGCGTCGAGCTGGGGCTCGAGGGGTTCGCGCGCGGCGCGGCGGCCTTCGACGCGCTGGGGATGCCCGCCGAGGCGGTGACCTGCCGGTTGGCGACGGCCGATGCGCTTGCCGCGGCGGGGCGCCTCGGAGAGGCCGTCGCGCTGGCCGAGGCCGCCGCGCGTGAGGCGGCGGCGCGCGGGCTGGGCCGCTATCGCAGCGAGGCGGCGCTGGTGATGGCGCGGCTGCGCTGGGAGGTCGAGACCACGGCCGAGCGGCGAGAGGATCTGCTGCGCGCCGCGCGGGAGATGGAGGCGGACGGGCGGCCCATCGAGGCGCTGGGGGCTTGGCTGCTGCTGCTCGACCGCGAGGCCGAGGACGGGCGTCCGGCGGAGTGGGCCGCGGCGGCGCTGGACCGGGCCGAGGGCGTGGGGGCGGCGCCGATGCGCCTCGAGGCGGCGTCGCTGAGGATCGCGACGCGAACGGCGAGCGACGCTGATCTGGCCACGCTCGAGGCGTTGGGGGTCGAGGCCGAAGCGCTGGGGCTAGGGTTGCTGCGGCTGCGCATCGAGCGGCGCATCGGCGTGGCGCTGGCGCAGCTGGGCCGGCCGGGCGAGGCCGACGCGCGCCTGGCGCAGGCCCTGGCGACGGCGCGCGACCTGGGCGCGTTGGCCGAGGTCGCGCGCATCGAGCGGCTGCGCGACGCTATGCGCTGAACGCCTGGGGCGGCGACGCGAGCAGGGCGTCGATGGCGTCCGGGGCGACGACGTAGCCCGCGATGGCGCTGGCTGCGACGACCATCGGGTTGGCGAGGTAGACCTGCCCCGGACCCGAGCGCCCCGGGAAGTTGCGGTTGATGGCCGAGATGGTGACCTGCTTGTCGTTCAGGCTCACGCCCGGGCCGGCCTTGATGCAGGCCCCGCAGCTGGGGTTGACCAGGCGCGCGCCGGCCTTCTGGAACAGCTCGATGTAGCCCTGGCTCTCGGCGTAGCGGCGGATGTGCTGGCTGCCGAACTGGATGTACATCTCGACGCCGTCGGCGACGCGGCGACCCTGGGCGACGGCGCGGCCGAGGACCCGCGCGTACAGATCCATGTCGGTCTTCTTGCCGCCGGTGCAGCTGCCGCCGTAGGCGATGTCGACGCGCACCGGCTCGCCCAGCTGCTCGACCGGGACGCCGTTGCGCGGGTCGCCCGGCGTCGCGACCATCGGGCGGAGGGTGTCGAGGTCGATCTCGAAGGTGGCGGCGTAGTGGGCGTCGGGGTCGGCGCGCAGGACGGTGCCGCGGACCTCGTCGGGGCTCACGCCGCGGATTTCGGCGATCTCGGCGATGACCTTGTCGTCGGCCTCGATGATGCCCGTGAAGGCGCCCGCCTCGACCGCCATGTTGGTCAGGGTCGCCCGCTCGTCGAGGTTCATCGCCGTCACGCCCGGACCCGCGAACTCGAGGACCTGGCCGATGGCGCGGCCCTGCCGGATGTAGTCGGTCGCCATGATCTCGAGGATGACGTCCTTGGCCGAGCAGTCCGCGGGCAGGGTGCCGCGGACGACGAAGCGGACGGTCTCGGGGACGCGGACGCGATAGTCCTGCGTGTACCAGCCGTTGGCCATGTCCGTGGAGCCGACGCCGAAGGCGAAGGCGCCGAGCGCGCCGGCCGTGCAGGTGTGCGAGTCGGTGCCGACCACGACGTCGCCGGGGCGGGCGATGTCCTCGAGCACGGCGTTGTGGCAGATGGCCTCGCTGCCGCCCTCGGCGACCTCGCCGTACAGACGGATGCCCTGGCGCTCGGTGAAGCTCTGCTGGGTGGTGGCCAGGCCGTTGGCGCGCTCGAGCAGGCCCATCTTGAGGTGCTCGGTCGGCATCACCTGGCCGAGGAAGGTCAGGTGGTCGCGGAACGCGAAGACGGACTCGGGGTGGGTCACGCGCGCGTCCTTGCCGAAGGCGCCCGTGAACAGGGCCTCGGCCATGGGCGTGACGTACTCGTGCGAGAAGCGCACGTCGGCACGGACGAACAGCGCGTCGCCCGGCTGCACGGCCTCGACGCCGATGCGCCCGGTGGCGGCGTCGGCGACGGCGCGGCGCGCGATGACCTTCTCGACCAGCGTCATCGGACGCGCGGGCGTGGTGACGGGGGGCGGCGCGACCGAGCCGGAAAAGCGCGCCTTGGAGTACTCGAACAGGCCCCCGTGCTCGACGATGGCCGCGCTGATGGGGTCGAGGTCGGCCGTGAACTCGCTCAGCGGGATCTCCTCGCCGCGCAGGATGCGGGGCACGAGCCCCATGTCGGTCGAGGTCAGCAGGCCGATGTTCTGGCTGTTCTGCCCGTAGATCTTCTCGATCGAGCTCGCGATGACCAGCTCGATGCCCGCCCACTTCTCGGAGTAGGGCGCCGTCTCGCGGCTGGAGCCGCAGCCCTTGGACAGGCCGGACACGATGACCGAGAAGCCGCCGCGCTTGAGGTCGCCCTGGCCGATGGCCTTGCCGCGAAGCCCGACCAGCGAGTACTCGCCGAGGGTCTCGTCGTAGAAGAAGCAGACCCAGCCCGGCGTGATCTCGTCGGTCGAGATGTTGTCGATGAGCTTGCGCTCGGGGTCCCAGTCGAGGTCCAGGCCGGCGAGCTGCTGACGGACGAGCTCGAGGTCCTCGGTGAGGAAGAGGATGCGGCCGTTGAACTTCACGCTGGGGGCGCGCGCCATGGGAACCACCGGGCCAGTGGGGACGTTCGCTCGGGGCGCCGGGGCGGCGCGCCCGGGTGGCCTGTTCAGGCCGGACCCAGCGCACTAGCGCATGGGGCTTCGCGGCGTCAACCTTGCAGTGGCTCGGCGGCCGCGGCGCGGGCAACTCCGCGACCTCGCAGGGCTCACTCGGTGTGGGCCAGGAACAGCTCCTCGAGGGTCTCGCCCGCTGCGCGCATCCGGTCGAGGTCCGCGCGGTCGAGCGCGTGGATGACGCGGCCCCGGTGCAGCAGCACCACGCGCGAGCACAGGCGCTCGAGGTGCTCGAGGATGTGGGAGACCAGCAGGACGGCGGTGCCCTGGCGCAGGCGCGCCGCGACGACGGCCTTCACCTCGGCCGACGCGCGGGGGTCGAGGCCGTTGAGGGACTCGTCCAGGATGAGCAGGGCCGGGTCGCCGAGCAGGGCCGCGCTGATGGCGAGCTTGCGGGCCATGCCCTCGCTGTACTCGCGGGCCAGGCGGTGCTGGGCCTCGGTCAGGCGGAAGCGCGCGAGCAGCTCGTCGATGGCGGCGGCGGCGTCCGGCGGCGGCATCTGCCGGACCTCGGCCACGAACTCCAGGACCTCGCGTCCCGTCAGGAACGGATAGAGCGTCAGCTCCTGCGGGACATAGCCCAGCCGGGTGCGCGCGAGGAGCGGCTCGGCCGCGATGTCGTGCCCGTCGATGAGGACCTGGCCGGCGTCGGCGAGCAGCTGGCCCGTCATGATCTTGATGGCCGTCGACTTGCCGGCGCCGTTGGGCCCGACCAGGCCGACCAGCTCGCCGGGGGCGATCGAAAGATCGAACCCATCGACCGCGGTGAGCTGGCGGAAGCGCTTGACGAGGCCACGCACGTCCAGGCGTGGCGGCGTGGCGGCGGGCTTCACGGGATGGACCACAGGACGGCTCCGGTGAGCGAGACGACGGCGGCGCGCCACGCGGTGGCGGCGACCATCATGCGGTCGGCGCGGGCGAGGCGGGCGAGGTGGAGGGCGCCCCAGGTGAGGGTGAGGGCGAGGAGGGCGCCGCCGAGGAGCACGACGACGCCCGCGACCAGCCCTCCGGCGACGGTGGCGGCGACCGCGGCGGCGAGCACGGCCCAGGCGGGGTGGATGAGGCTCGCGGCGAGGCGGCCGAGGCGTTCGTCGCGCGGGCGGGAGGGCAGGGTGCGGGCGAGCCAGGGGGAGTCGAGCTCGGGGCCCTCGAGGCGGAAGCCCGAGACGAGGAAGAGGCCGACGAAGGCGCCGAGGAGGGGCAGGAACACCGGCGCGGGGGTGAGCTCGGCCGTGGCGGTGAAGGCGAGGCGGCCGGCGATGAGGCCGTGGAGCCAGAGCATGACGCGATCGATGCGGTGGCGGCGGCGCAGCTGCTTGAGATCGCGGAGGAAGTAGGGGCGCGCGGGGGGTGGCAGGAGGCGCGCGAGGCCGGCGCCGGGCGTCGTCGCGGGGACGCCGTCCTCGCGGTAGGGGGGCGGGGCCTCGGCCTCGGTGAAGCGGGCCATGATGGGGAAGAGGGCGGCGTCGGCGATGCGGGCCGCGGCGACGAGGGCGACGACGAGGGTCACGGCGGACCAGGCGAAGGGGAGGGCGAGGAGGTCGCCGCGATCGGCGGTGAGGGCGTGGAAGAGGAAGAGGTCGTTGAGGACGCCGAGGACGAGGGCGCCGGCGAGGGCGGCGGCGGGGGAGTACAGGAGCAGGGCGTGCTCGTCGGCGACGATGTGGGAGGCGAGGAGCTTGCGGAGGTGGCTGGACTCGGACAGGAGCGAGCGGCCGGCGGCGAGGTGGGCGGCGGCGGCGAGGGCGAGGCCGGCGAGGAGGGTGAGGGCCGGGGTGGCGGCGGCGTAGGCGGGCAGGCCCGTGGGGGCGCCGGCGTCGAGGAGGCCGAAGGCGTAGCCGGCGGGGGCGAGGAGGAGGGGGAGGTGCAGCGCGTAGGCGCGGACCATGAGATCGACGAAGCGGGTGCGGCCGCGCAGGGGGAGGAGCCCGACGAAGGAGGCGTCGGCGGCGCGGAAGAGGATCTCGAAGGTCGCGTAGCCGAGCAGGAGGGACTGGAGCGTGGTCATCCAGAAGACGCGCTCGCGGACGACGGCGTAGGTGCGCTCGCCCGGCGTGAGGGCGGCGGCGTCGGCGGCGCCGAGCGCGGCGAGGCCCACCCAGACGGCCACGGCCGCGGCGGCGAGGAGCACGCCGGTGGCGAGCTGGGCGGGGGCGCGGGTCGCGCCGACGCGGCGGCCGAGGGCGCGCCAACGGTAGGAGATGAGGCGGGTCGCGCGGATGGGAGCCTCCTGACAGCGGCGGCAAGGGTAGGGGAGTCGCGCCTCGGGGGCCAGACGTCAGCGCGTGTAAGCGGCTGTCCGGGCTCGGAGGGTGCGGCGGTCCGGCCTGACGTAGTAGAAGCTAGGCGCGCCCGTCGCGCTGGAGCCGCATGCATCCCGACCCGCTCAACGCCCCCGCCCCACCCGAAGCGCTCGACGCCGTCTGCGGCCATCGGATCGCGACCGACGGGGCGCCGCGGCTGTTGTTTCGGGGGCATCGCTATTTCTTCTGCTCGTCGGCGTGCCGGCTGGCTTTCAAGCGAGCGCCCGAGCGGTACGCCGACGAGCACGCCGATGCCGCGGTCGCCGTCCCGCCGCTGGTGCCGCCGAGCACGCGGCCGCCGAGCCCGTTCCGCGTGGCGCGTGGCGGGGGCGTATCGCCGACGGCCGACGGCTCGCAGCACCCGACCCCGCCCGACGACGACTCGGGAGGGCGCCGGGGGGGCGATTGACGCCACGCGCAGCCTTGGAACACACTGGAGCCACCAGCGGGGAGCAGGTCATGAGCCAGTACGCGAATGCCGGGATCTTCAGGAGAATCATCGTCCTCGTGCTCGAGGGCTACGGGGTCGGCGCCCTCCCGGACGCGGGCGAGACGCGCGACCGCGGCGCCGACACCCTGGGCCACCTGGCTACCTACACGGGTGGCCTCAACCTGCCGATGCTGCAGTGGATGGGCCTCGGCAACGTGGCGGCCGTCCGCGGGGTCGAGCCGGCCGATCCGCCGGCCGCGAGCTTTGGCCGCCTCGCCCGCACGTCGGCGGGCACGGACGTCGACGGGGCCCTGGCCGAGCTGCTCGACGGGCTGCTCGAAGACCTGGTCGCCTCGGGTAACGAGGTGATCGCCATCGGTCATGCTGCCGAGCTGCTCGATGGGCAGCCCGTCACCGTCTCCGAGCCCTCCCGTCGCCTCGATCGCGTCGTCGACACCGTCCTGGACGCGCTCGACATGGACGCCTCGGGGCTGATCGTCGCCTCCTTCGGCGCCGAAGACGCGAACCCCTTGGGCGCGCACGGGCCAGCGCGCCTCGCCCGGACCCTCTCGCGCATCGACACGCAGCTGGCGCGGCTGTTCGACGCGTTGACCGAGGACACGCTGCTGCTCGTCACGACGGCCGGCGCCGTCGACGCCACGCTGGCCGCGCGCCGCGGCACCAGCCGCGAGTGGGCGCCCCTGCTGGCCTACACCGCCCTGGCGCCTTCGGGCATCGGCCTGGGCGACCGCCCCTCGCTCGCGGACGTGGGCGCCACGATCCGAGAGAACTTCGGCCTCTCGCAGGGGGCCGGAACGAGCTTCTACGCGCCGCTGATTCCCTGACCCCGGGCCCGGTTGCCCGTCCAGGGGAGAGCGTCCCGACACGATCGAAGAGGCAATACGATGGTCCAATCGGCGCCGGAGACGACGCTGAACCGGCTGGACGACGCGGTGCGGTACGTGCGCGAGCGCTGGCCCCACACGCCGACCCTGGGCGTCATCGCGGGCAGCGGCCTCGGGCTGCTGGGCGATCTGGCGACCGAGTCCGTCCGCATGCCCTACGGCACGATCCCGCACATGCCGACGCCGTCGGTGGTGGGGCACAGCGGTGAGCTGGTGGTCGGCACGCTCGCCGGCCTGCGCGTCGCCATCCTCAGCGGACGCGTGCACCACTACGAAGGCTGGCCGATGGGCGACGTCGTCTTCGGGGCGCGCCTGCTGGCGCGGCTCGGCTGCGAGTCGGTCGTCCTGACCAACGCCGCCGGCGGCATCCACCCCTGGCTGTTGCCGGGCTCGCTGTGCCGCATCGTGGATCACCTGAACCTGATGGGCGCCAACCCGCTCGGCGGCCCCAACGTCGAGGGGCTCGGACCGCGCTTCCCCGACATGTCCGCCGTCTACGATCGCGTGCTCGGCGACCGCCTCGACCGTGCGGCGGCCGCCCGCGGCGTCGTGCTCGGGCGCGGGGTGTACGCCGCCATGTCGGGCCCCTCCTACGAGACCCCGGCCGAGATCCGGATGCTGCGCGTGTTGGGCGCCGATCTCGTCGGGATGTCGACGGTGCCCGAAGCCATCGCGCTACGGCACATGGGCGTGCGGGTCGGCGGGGTAAGCGTCGTGTCGAACCACGCGGCGGGCGTCAGCGCCGAGCTCCTCAGCCACGACGACGTCAAGCACGTCGCCCTCGACGCCGGGCCGCGGCTGGTCGCCGTCCTCGAAGCCCTGGCCCGCGCGCTGGCCGAGGAGCCACTCGCCGGGGCGGTCCGATGATCGCCGACGACGCGCGGCTCGACGCTCTGGTCGCGGCCGCGGCCGACGCGCGCGAGCGCGCCTACGCCCCGTACAGTCGGTTCAAGGTGGGCGCGGCCGTGCTGACCGAGAGCGGCCGCGTGCACGTAGGCGTCAACGTCGAGAACGCCAGCTACCCGTGTGGGATGTGCGCCGAGCAGTCCGCCGTGTCCGCCGCCGTGACGTCGGGGGACCGTGGGATCGACGCCGTCGCGGTCGTGACCGACGCCGTAGAGCCGGCGGCGCCTTGCGGGATCTGCCGGCAGACCCTGTACGAGTTCAACCCCGGGATGACCGTCGTGCTGGCCAACACCGCCGGCGCGCGTCGCGTCCACCGCCTGTCGGACCTGATGCCGCACGGCTTCGGGCCGCGCGACCTCATCGGCACCTGAGCCGCCCCGGTCGGATGAAGGACTGCCCAGCGCCGCCCCCACGGCGCTGAGCAGCCAGGCGCGATGGCGACACGCCTGACGGCACGCCCCCGTCGCCCTTCCGATGACTCGGAAGGCCGCTACGGCCTGTCACGCAGCGGCGTCGGTTGAACATGCGAGGCTCGTGCCAGCGTGCAGCGGCTTGCGTCCGGGCGCCGCTCGGTGCGAGCGCGGCCCCTTCGCGATGCGCAACGGTTGCGCACCCGAGCGCGCGTGATTGCCAAGTGACCGCTCTGGCTCGGCGGCGGTTGTGTTCCGGTCGCGGGCTTGTCACGATGCGCCGCATGTTCGCCCGGCGCCTCGCCCTCGTGCTCGCCCTCTCGCTCGCCGCGCCGTCGTGCGGCGGCGACGGCCACGAGGCCACCTACGTCGCGTCCGCCAAGGGCTGCCCCCGCGTCGACGACCACCTGGAACGGGTCTATGCCTTGCTGCAGGACGGTCGGCTCGATCACGTCCGGCAGCTGCTCGAGGCCTCGTTGACCGACGACGAGCGCGCCGATCTGGTGGTCACGGCGATCCGCGTCGTGTCGGCCTTCGAGCCCGGCACCTTCGTGGCCCTCGGCGCGATGGCCGATCAGGTGGCCGAGGCCGACGACCTGCAGGCGACCCTCGGGCGGCTGCTGCGCTGGATCGCTGTCGACGGCGCCCGCGCCCCGCACGCCAGCGAGCTCGGGCGGGTCCGCATCCTGATGAACACCTGCGAGCTGCCGCCGATCCTGCGCCTCGTCGACGCCCTGCTCGCCGACGAGGCGCTGCAGCGCGCGTTGCTCGAGCTGTTGGCCGGCCTCGACCTGGGCGACGCGCTCGAGGGCGTCACGATCGATGGCGAGTCCGGCCGCCCCGCGGTGCTCGCCCTGGCGCGCAACGTCCTCGTCGCCTTCACCAGCCCCGACTTCGACTTGGCTGTCCTCATCGACCTCCTCGGCCTCGTCGTCGATGTCGAGGCCGAGCCCTGGCCGGCGGTGACGGCCGCGCTGGAGGACCTGCTCGGCCCCGGCGCGTCCCGGGACGCCCTGGTCGGCCTGGCTCACTGCCTGTTGACGGTCGACGCGGATCTCTCGCTGGTCGGCCTGATCTTCGACGCGGCGACCGATCCCGAGCTCGACCTCCTGGACAGCCTGAGCCTCCCAAAGTCCGACGCCGATGGCGGCTCGCTGCTGCCACCGACGTTGGCGGCGCCCCTCCACGCCGCCCTGCGCTTCCTCGCCGACGATCCGCCCGCGCTCACCAGCCTGATCGCGGTCCTGACCGCCGCGCTTCGCGACGACGTCGCCCCGGGTGTCCTGGCCGACCTGGCGGACGTGCTCGACGCCGGCGTCCTGGGCGACGTGGTGCGACTGCTCGGCGCCCTCGCCACGCGCGAGTGCCCCCTGTGACGGCGGCTCGGCTGGTCGCGACCGCGGCGCTGGCCAGCGCCCTCGTCGCCTGGGACGGCGCCGCCTCCGGCAGCACCTTCGACGTCTTCGGCTTCCACCCGCGCGGCCTCGCGCTGGGCGGCGCCATGTCGGCGCCCGTCGACGACTACACCGCGACCTACTACAACCCGGCGGCCATCACCGTCCCCAAGCAGGTCAGCTTCGGCGCCGGGCTGACGCTGACGACGCCCCTGCTGGCCGTCGATCGCATCCGCCAGGACCCCGACTTCCCGACCGTCTTGCCCGACACGCACGCGGGCGTCTCGTTCGGCTGGCTCTACCCGCTCGGCGGCATCTTCAAGGACAAGCTCGCCCTGTCCATCGCCGGCTACCTGCCGGCCACGCGCATCGTCCGCGTCGAGGGGATCGACCCTCAGCTCCCGCAGTTCTACATGTACCAGAACCTGCAGGATAAGCTCCTGCTGCAGGGGGCCGTGGCGTGGGAGGTGACGCCGTGGCTCTCGGTGGGCGGCGGCGTGCAGATCCTGGCCGATCTCGTCGGTCACGCCGAGCTGAACCTGAACGTCCTCAACGGCTCGTTCCGCCGCACGGACCTGTCCGTCGAGCTGCAACCCTCCACCTCGCCCATGCTGGGCGTCCACCTGCGCCCGGCGCGTGGCCTCGCCATCGGCCTGACCTGGCGGGGCTCGACGTCCCTCAGCTTCGATCTTCCGGTCCTGGTCACCGAGGGCGAGGCGCTCGCCCTGGCCATCGAGGTGGCGCAGACGGTCCTGTGGGCACCCGATCAGCTGACGTTCGGGGTGTCCTACGAGGTCGACGACCTGGATCTGCTGGTGACGACCGAAGCCACCTATGCGCAGTGGTCCCGCGCGCCCGATCCCTCGCCGCGGCTGTCCGCCGACTTCTCGGGCGGGCTCGTCGACGCGCTCGGGTTGGGGCAGGCCATCGACATCTCGACGCGCGCCAACCCCGTCGAGCTGGGCTTCGTCGACACGCTGGTCGGTCGCGTCGGCGTCGAGTGGCGGGGGCTGCCGTGGCTCCGCGCGCGCGGCGGCTACTTCTTCCGGCCGACGCCCGCGCCTCGCCAGACCGGCTGGACCGCGTACCTGGACAATGACGCCCACGTCGTCTCCGGAGGCGTCGGCTTCGTCTTCGACGACCCGCTCGAGGTCCATCCCAACCCGGTCGAGGTCGACCTGGCCGCCCAGTGGACCGTGCTGGCGCGCCGCACCCTGTACCGAGACGACCCGCGGGACCCGGTCGGCGACATGAGCCACGGCGGCTCGGTGCTGACCTTCTCCGTCGCCCTCAGCCACCGCTACTGAGCGGCCCCGTCGGAGCCGCCGAAGAGCGCGCTCCAGTCGGCGCGGCGCACGGCCTCACGCGCCGCCGGGTCGCCCGCCTCGAGCCCCTCGGCGACGGGCTGCAGGCGCGCCGCCAGCGGGCTGCCGGGCGTGAAGGCGCGCGCCGCGTCGAGGGCGAGCTGCGCCGCGGGGCCGTCCTCCTGCGACAGGCGGGTCGTCGCGATCTCGAGCCAAAGGAGCGTGGCCGTCGAGCGGGCCTCGCGCAGGGTGCGGCCTTCCTCGCCGAGGGCCGCGCTCCAGCCCGCGGCGTCCCGGGCCTGCGCCTCGCGCTCGGCGGCCGCCGCGGAGCGCCCCACGCGCCACAGGCCACCGGCCCAGCGCAGCCGGTCGACCGGCACGGGCGGGTTCAAGGTCGGCTCGAGGTAGACCGGGCGACGCGCGGCGACCTCGAGCAGCCCGGTGGTCGGGAAGCGCTGCGAGGCGACGAAGGCCCACGACACTTCAGCGAAGGGCTCGCCGCGGCGGGCGAGCGCCTCGGCCAGCGGCCGGCCGCCGCCGACGTGGCCCTCGAAGGACTGATGCACGACGAGGAGGTCCGGCCGCACCCCCTCGACGGCCGCGTGATACAGGCGGCCGAAGTGCAGGGCATAGAACGAGGGCATCACCACCGCCCCCGGCAGCACGTCGCGCAGCAGCAGGGACTCGACGGTGGCCGGCGAGCGCACCTGGGCCAGCGCCAGGCGCGGCAGACGTTCGGCCAGGCTGACGCCGGCGATGAGCAATGCCAGACCGGCGGTGGCCAGGCCCGCGACACGCGGGAGGCCTCGGCGCGCGAGGAGCGCCGCGAGGGGCGGGGCGGCCAGCACCGCGAGCATGGCCCAGGCCATCTGGAAGTAGCCGCCGTCGTCGGGGTTGGTCGGATCGACGTCCATGAGCAGCTTGGTCAGGAGATTGCCGACGAGGACCAGGCCGAGGGCGAGCGCGAGGGCGGGCGCGCGGGCGGCCATCTGGGCGAGGCCCGCGAGCGCCGCGAGTAGCAGGACCGGGCCCAGGTCGACCAGGGCCATGTCGGCGGCCAGGATCGCGTTGTGCGTCAGCGGGGTGGACGCGCCCGTGACCGACGGCTGGAACACGCGCGCGGTGACGACGTCGACGAAGCGGCCCAGGGTGTCGGGTGACGCGTAGTTGAGCAGCGGATCGGTGGCGGCCCGGAGCGGCAAGAGGACGTAGAGCGCGAGACCCAACGCAGCGAAGCCCACGAGGGCGGGCAGCGCGCGCACGACGGCGTGGACGCGCGCGCGGTCGGCGAGCAGCAGCGCGGCCAGGGCCGGCAGGTGGAAGACCATCAGCAGGTGGTGGTTGGCGCCGCCCAGCCCGACCAGCAGCGCGACGGCGGCCATCGTGGCCCAGGGGCGGGGGGCGGCCCCCGAGTGGACGTCCCAGGCCAGGCGGGTCGCCAGCAGCGCCGTCAGGAGATGGAGGGTGTAGACCTCGGCGCGGTTGGCCTGCAGCCATAGCGCCGTCGTCGCCCCGAACGCCAGCGCCACGAGCGCAGCCACGCCGGAGGCGACGCCCGGCGAGACCTTGGGCTCGGTGACCCGGACGGCACGGCGGGCCAGGTCGAAGACCAGCGCGACCGAAGCTCCGGCGCACAGCGCGCTGAGCACGGCCACCCGGAAGGCCAGGGGACCGAGCGGCAGCAGGCTCGCGGCGTGCGCCACGATGACGTACAGCGGGTGTCCCGGCGCGTGCGGGACACCGAGGGTGGCCCCGGCCGCGGCCAGCTCGCCCGAGTCGAGCCAGAACGCCCCACCGGGCGCGGTCGCCAGGTAGGCGAGGGTGGTCGCGACGAAGAGCGCGGCGCGTGGCCGCGACGGCGAGGTGGGCGTCACGCGCGGAGGATGCCACGGCCCCGTCCGGGTGTCCGGTAGAGGGCACGCCAAAAAAGACAGACGCCCCGGTCGACGGCTTCGACCGGGGCGTCTCGTGCACCGGGGAGGGGAGACGGGCTAGAGGGTCAGCAGGTACGCCACCAGGGCGTCGCGCTCGTCGTCCGTCAGGTGAATCGTCTTGCCCATGGTGGTCGCCGTCTGCTCGAGCACGTCGTGCAGGGTCTCGGCGGCGCCCGTGTGCAGGTAGGGGGCGGTGTAGTGCAGGCCGCGCAGGGTCGGCGTGTTCAGCAGGCCGGGGCTGGCCTCGACCTCTTCACCGCGCGCCTTGCGCTGCTTCCACAAGGCGATCTCGGCCGGCGTCGCCGTGCCCACGTCGTGGTTGCGTCCGTCGGTGAGCGCGACGCCCGAGTGGCACGTGCCGCAGCCGACGTCGGGGCGGTTGAAGATCTGACGCCCCCACTCCTCCTGCTCGTTGAGGCCTTCGGGGCGCTGGTACGGGTTCGGCGGCGCGTGCAGCCCGTGGAGCATGAACTGCTCGAGATCCTCGAGCTCCTTGTTGGTCAGGCCCTTGCCGCCCATGCGCTCGACGGTCTGGACCATGTTGCCCTGCAGCTCGGGCTTGGTGCCGTTCCAGTTGTAGGGCGCGGTGTCGGCCAGGCGTCCGGCCAGCGCCGGCGTCTGCCGAGGACCGTCGCCGATCATCCACACGATCTTGTCTTCGGTGCCCTCGAAGTGGCACGTCCCGCAGGCGAACGAGCCGGCGTGGCTCATGCGCTCGTTGCGCGCGTAGGTGAAGACGCGCGCGCCGCGCCGCACGGCGGGCGGCAGCGGGTCGACGCCGAACGCCTTGGCGCGGGCCGCGGCGAGGTTGAGCGGCTTGGTGACCGGGCCGAACGTGTCGGACGCCGCGCCCATCGCAAAAGGCGTGTCCTGGCGCGGCGTGACCTGCTCGGTCGGCTTCATGGCCATCAGCGGCGCCAGATCCAGCTCGCTGACCGTGTAGTCGTGGGCGTTGAGGACATAGGCGTGCAGGCCGTCGGCCGAGAACGCGATGGCCTTGGGCGCGTGTCCCACCTTGAACTCGGCGAGCGGCGCCACCATCGGGTCGGCGGCGGCCGTGTTGAGGACCAGCACGTTGTCGCTGCCGAAGCCGGTGACGAAGGCGAGGGTCCAGGTCGGGTGGTGGTTGATGTCGCTCGGCTGCTCGACCCGGTGGGTCATGGGCTCGCCCGAGGCGGGGTCCTTGACGGGCAGGCTGCCCGTCGCCGGGACGATGCTGCCGTCGCCGCCGAGCGCCGTCACGGCCAGCTCGACGGGGCGGCTCGGGACGGAGAACTCGTTGGCGGTCGTGGTGGAGGTCGAGCCGTAGCCGCCGCTGGAGGGCGCCGACGTCTCGGGCCGGTCCGCGGAGAGGGCGTCGTTCTCGTCGCCCGGGTTGGCGGTGATGTGGGCGATGAGCGCGCCGCCGGTCTCGGGGTGGACGGTCGCCGCGATGGCGCGGGTGGCCCGCTTGGTGCCGTCGACGCCGGTGAAGGTCATGAGATCCGAGGGGACGTTGCGTCGCAGGGTCCGGGCGCCGCTGACGTCGGTGATGAGCCCGCTGGTGGCGAGATCGAAGGTCAGGGCGTCGTCGGATTGGTGGGCGACGGTGATCCAGCCCTTGGGGCTGACCGCGATGGCGCGCGGCCGCTCGAGGGTCGTCTGCGACTGCACGGTCGCCAGGGTCGCCGGGTCGGCGACGACGACGCGGTCCTCGCCCGAGAGGGTGACGAACAGCGTCTTGGCCTCGGCGTCGAGCGCCAGGCCGAAGGGCTCGGTGCCGACCTTCGCGCGGGCCGCGACCTGCTGGCTGCCCGGCGCCACGCGCACGAGCTCGCCGCCGAAGCGGACCGTGACCCAGGCGGTGCCGTCGGGGCCGACGACGACCTGCTCGGGGCGCTCGCCGACGGGGATGACGCGCGTGACCTCGAGCGCGTGGCGGTCGAGCACCACGAGGTCACCGTTTTCGGTGTCGACGACGAAGAGCTCGTCGCCGTGGACGGCGATGGAGCGGCCGCTGGTCCAGGGCGCAGGGGCCGCCTGGGTCTGCAGCGCGCGGGCCATCAGCGGCATCGCGTGCGGGAACTCGAGGAACGTGTCCTGGTGGTGGTTCGGCTCCTTGCCGCAGCCGCCTGCGGCGAGCAGGAGCGCGGCGGCGCCGAGGAGTGGGGCGCGAAGACCCCGATGGAGCTTCAGGCGGTTCTTCATGGACTTCCTCCCCGGATGCGTTGGACGCGGAGCGGGTGGTCGCTGGGCTGGCAGACTGAGAGTTGCGGCTGACTATAGCGGTGGCGGTCACCTCGGCACAACGTGCCGGCGATCACCGCGTGACACCCGTCAGATAAGCAATCCGTGTGCCAGTCGATGGTGGTTCGGAGGGGGCTTGGAGCGAGTGGGGGGAGCGGCCCGAAACCGGGCAGCCGAACCGAGCATAGACCACCCACGAACCCATTCCCAAGCCGGAGGCCGTGATGACGCCGGTGTGGAGTTACGCCGCACCTGCAAAGGCGCTAGACGGCGTGTGTACAGCGGGTGTACGGCGCGGCGTGACCGCGCTGCGGCGCCGGCGAACGCCTCAGTCCAGGTCGATGCGGCAGATGCCCGACTGCCCGGCGCTCTCCTCGACGTGGACCTCGATGGCCCGGACGACGGCCGTCGGGATGCGGGACGGCAGGGCCTCGATGATCCGGTGCGCGAGAAACCGCGCGAGCATCTCGGTCGAGGTGTTGGGGACCGGCAGGACGCGCACGTCGCGCCGCGGGAAGCAGAAGTAGCTGCCGTCCCGGTGGCGCACCTCGACGCGATCGTCGTGCTCGGTCAGCGTCAGGTGCGGGTTGTCGCGTGGCAGAATCGTCACGTGATCCAGGTCGTCGCACAGCCGCTTGACGAGCGGCTTGAAGGGGATGAAGTCGATGACGAGGTCACCGCCGTCGAGGTCCCCTTCGACCTTCACCTGCACCTGGTAGTTGTGCCCGTGCAGCTCCTCGCGCGTGCCGTCCCCGAAGATGAGGAAGTGCGCCGACGCGAAGTTGAAGTACTGCTTGTAGACGCGGATCGCGAAGGACTCGCGCAAGGGTCACCTCGAGGGGGCGTGGAGCTGATCGGCGCGGACGATCGCGCGCGCGGTGCACGTCTCCTGGACCGTCACACGCGTGAGCCAGGGCAGGCTGGGCGCGAGACGGCGCCAGATCCACACGGCCAGCAGCTCGCTGGTCGGGTTGTCGAGCCCCTCGACCTCGTTGAGGTAGTTGTGGTCGAGCACGTCGTGCAGCGGCTGCCACGCCTTCTTGATGTCGGCGTAGTCCATGACCCAGCCCGTCGACTCGCCGATGGGGCCGGTCACCTCGACCTCGACCTGGAAGCTGTGCCCGTGCAAGCGGGCGCACTTGTGACCGGGGGCGACGTTGGGCAGCCGGTGGGCAGCCTCGAACTGGAAGGTGCGGACGAGAGAGGCCTGCATGGGGCTGCGCATGTAGCAGACGAGGGCCCCGCGGGCAAGGCGCGGACGCGGCTCAGGCGCCGAAATACCTCAGGTATTCGGCGAACGACCCCGAGCGGCCCTTCTCGTCGATCTTCGAGAAGCGGACGATGACCGTGTACCCGTCGCGGCCCTGGCGCTCGCGGACGCGGGTCACGGTCCCGTGCATCACGACCTTGGGTGACTTGAAGGTCGGAAAGGCCGGAGTGATGACGACGCGCTCGTAATTGAGCGGCAGGTTCCCCGACGCGGCGACGGCGATCATGGTGCCGCTGATGCGCTCGACCCGTCCGGGCGCCTCCTGGTCCTTCCACGCGACGAGGACGTCGGCGGGCGTCTCCTCGTCGACGTACATGTCGTCCTTGTCGAAGTACGAGTCGTCGCCACCGAAGGCCGGCGAGAAGGACGACTCGTCGTCGAACCCGGCCTCGCTCGTCTCCTCGGCCTCGTCCTTGCCGAAGCCGAAGATCCCCAGGAGGCCGCCGAAGCCGCGGCGCTTGGGGCGGGTGCCAGGTCGCGCCGGCGTGGGATCGGACGGGCGCGCGGTGACGTTCGAGTCCGAGGCCGTGGCGGAGGGCGGCGCGGCGGCGGTCGGGGCGGGCGCCGGCACCGACGCGGTAGGACGCGCGCGGGTGTAGTAGTCGAGGCCGGAGACCTCGCGACCCGCGGCCGGCTGGCGCGTCGAGGAGCGCTCGCGGACGCCGAGCGGGTCGTTCGAGGTCGACGAGGCGGCCCGATCGAGCCGGGCGAGCTCCTTGTGGAGATCGACGGCGTGCAGCTCCTCGTCCTCGCGCTGCGTGCGGCCCCGCTGCGCCGCCTCGGCCTCGAAGCGGTACACCGAGGCGGGCCGGCCCTCGCGATCGGCGGTCTGCAGGCGCGGGACGAGGCCGGGGGAGACCTGGGCGAGGAAGTCCTTGAGCGGCTGCGGGTCGCCCGTCGTGTAGGCCTCGACGAACTGGACGGCGTAGCCGATCTCGGGGTTCTGCAGGGTCGGCCGGGGGATCGTCCAGACGACCTGGCTGGCCACGCGCACGCCGAGATCGGTGTTGCCGCGCACGATCTCGCGCAGCACGATCTGCTGGCCGCGCTCGGGCACCCAGGAGGCCTTCAGGAAGGCGCCGGCCGGGCTGACGTTGGTGGCGACCGCCCGCTGCTCGTCTCCGGCGCCATCGAAGCGGAAGCGGATGGAGCGCGCGCGGCGGGTGAACTGACGATGGTCGGCGGACGAAGTCACGACGGGGAGACTAGCGAAGTCGGGGGTGGCCTGTCACCCGGCGCGCGAGGGTCGTGCGCGATCGGCCGCGCCCGGTGGTTGCTTGGCGCTGGTCGCGCGCCCGTCGTGCTTGTTTGGTACGTTCGGCGCGATCGCGACTATAGTCGGCGGCGCAGCCGTGGAGGTCGCGGTCCGCGAGGGACGCGCGCGGTCGTCCCCGGCCGGATGGGAGCCATGCACTTTCAGCGAGACGAGGGGTTCGACAACCTGGTCGGGCGCGCGACCGACGGCTACGTCGTCATGGAGAAGGTCGGCTCGGGCGCCTTCTCGAGCGTCTACAAGGCGATGGAGACGGCGGGCGAGAAGCGCCTGGTCGCGCTCAAGGTCATGCACGAGATCCAGCAGCGCATGACCGGCCCGGGGCAGGTCGAGCACCCGTTCGAGCGCGAGCTGCGCCTGTCGCGGGTGGTCAAGGACCCGGGGATCGCGCGCGTCTACAAGACCGGTCAGCTGCGCGACGGCCGCTACTACGCGGCGCTCGAATACGTCGACGCCATGACCCTCGAGGGCGAGATCGCGCACCGCCGCGTCATCCCGTGGGTCGAGGCCGTGGCCGTCATCACGGCGGCGGGGCGGTCGGTGGCCAGCTTGCACGCCGAGGGGATCATCCACCGCGATCTCAAGCCAGGCAACGTGATGGTGCGGCTCGGCAAGGACGGTCGCATCCACGTCAAGCTCATCGATCTCGGGACCGCGCGCCTCGCCCACGAGCGCGACTCCGCCGAAGACGGCGTGGCGCCGGGCGCCATCGGGTCGCCACAGTACATGGCGCCCGAGCAGGCGACGGGCGCCGGGACCTCGAAGAGCACCGACGTCTACGCCCTCGGGGCCATCCTGTACGAGATGGTCACGGGTCGGCCCGTGCTGGCGCTCAAGCGGCCCGTCGCCGACGTGTGCATCGCCTACCTCGAGTCCGATCGCCCGATCCCGTCCATCGCGCTCGAGCAGCTGGTGCCGGACGCGTTCCCGGCGGCGCTGCGCGGCGTCATCGAGGGCGCCCTCGCGCGCGATCCGGCGCAGCGCCCGCGCGACGCGGCGGCCTTCGTGGCGCAGGTCGAGGCGGCGGCGGCCGAGGCCCGGGAGCGCGGCGCGTCGGGTTCGGGGCTCGGCCGGCTCGGGGCGATGCTCAAGGGGCTGTTCGGGCGCAAGGACGCGGCGGCGAGCCGGCCGCGGGGCCGGTTCAACCAGCGATGAGGCGAGCGCGAGGCGGGATGGGACGAACGCGCCGGTGGGCGGTGACGGTCGCTTCGGTCCTCTCGGTGGCCGCGGCCGGGTTGGCGGGCTGCGGAGGCGAGGCGACCGGAACCCGTGACGGGCAGTACCTGGGCGACCGCGTGTCGTTTCGGCTGACCGGCGCGACGGCGCACGACTTTCGGCTCACCGGGATCGAGTGCCGCGTGCCGCACCCGGAGCACCCCGAGCTGGCCCTGTGCCTGGTGCGGGCTCCCGGGCTGCCGTCCGGGGCGCTGACGGTGAGCGGGGGCGCGTTCGGAGGGCAGCTGGGCGACGTCGCGATCGAGGGACGGCTGCTGGGCGACGGCGCCGAGGGCACCTGGCGCTTCGAGGCGACGTGCCCGAACGGGGACGCGTGCGAGGCCAGCGGCGCGTGGACCGCGGCGTTCAAACCCGAGGTGACCTTCGACGTCCCGCCCGATCTGCCGCCCGACGTGGGGCCGCCGGACACCCTCGCGAGCGACCTGCCGGGTCCGGGCCCCGACGCCGGGCCGACGCAGCAGCAGGCCAAGGCCCTGCTGGACGACCTGCGGGCCGCGGTCGGGGTCGCGCCCGCGGCCTGGGACGACGGCGTCCACGCGGCGGCGCAGGCCCACGCCGAGTACTTCGTGACGCACGCCTCGGCCTATGCCCAGTCGGGGCTGAACCCGCACCAGCAGAACCAGGACTGGACCGAGGGGTTCACGGGCGTGTCCATGATGCAGCGTCTGCAGCACGCCGGCGTGACCGGCGTCGGCGCGGGCGGCGAGGTCATGGCCTTCACCGGCAGCGCGCAGGGCGCGATGGACGGCTGGATGGCCACGCTGTACCACCGAGAGCCGCTCATCCACCCCAGCATGGTGCGTTGGGGCTTCGGAGCCGCCGCCGAAGGGGCGGCCCGCGCCGAGGTCGCCGACCTGATCTTCGCCGCGGCCGCCAAGCCGGGACCGGCGCGCTGGCCGCTGCCGGACGCCGAGGACGTCGACCGCAGCTGGGACGGCCGCGAGTCGCCGCAGCCGCCGCTGCCGCCGGGCGCCTCGTACCCGTCGGGGCCCATCGTGACCGTGACGTGGCCCAGCGGCACCAAGCTGGCCCTCGCCGAGGCGCGGCTGCTGGGGCCGGGGGACGTCGAGGTGCCCGTCCAGGTGCGCACGCCGGCCGACGACCAGCACCTGATGGACTCGTGGGCCCTGTACGCGCTGGACCCGCTCGCGGCCGGCACCCGGTACACGGTCGTGTTCGAGGGCACGGTCGGCGGGCAGGCCACGACCGAGTCCTGGAGCTTCACGACGCGCTGACCACCGCGGGTCAGGCGGCGCGGTGGCCCAGCCGCTCGATGCGGGCGGTCAGGACGCAGGGGTCGAAGCCCGTCGCCAGGGTGACGGCGTCGGCCCGCGCCCGCAGCCCCGTCTCGTCGGCCGGATCGCGCCCCAGCAGGTACTCGGCCTGCGCGACCGCCGCGAGGAGCCGGAACAGGCGCGGGGCGGGCGGGGCGGCCTCGACCAGCTCGCGGCCGAGGGCGAGGTGGCTCAGCCGATCGGTGCGGGCGGCCTGGATGGCCAGCGGCGTCAGCTGGTTGGCCTGGATGCGGTGCCGGCCCTGCTCGACCGACCCGTAGATGTGGCCGAGGCAGGCGTGGGCGAGGCCGCGGACGGCGCGTGAGCCGGCGCGCTCGGCGGCGGCGAGGCCGGCGGCGGCGGCGTTGGCGGCCTCGGCGTGGCGGCCGAGCGCCAGGACGCTGAGCGCCTGGCCCAGCAGGGCCATCGCCTCGAGGCGCTGCACACCCAGGCGCGCGAAGATGCCCGAGGTCTCGCCGAAGACGGTCGCGGCCTGCGCGGGCTGACCCTGCAGCCAGTCGAGCCACGCGCGCCCCTGGCGGGCGCGGTGCACGTACACCCAGTGATGCGCCGACCGGGCCCGCTCCTCGACGGAGTGGAGCAGGGCCCGCGTCTGCTCGAGCCGCCCCACGTTCAACAGGGGCCGCGCGATCTGCATGCGCGCCTTCAGGGCGCCCAGCGCGTCGTCGCTCTCGATGGCGATGCGCTCGGAGTCCTGCCCGAGGCTCAGGGCCAGCGCCTCGTCGCCCCGCTGCAGCGCGATCCGCGAGCTGTCGAGCAGCAAGGCCTGCCGCTCCTTGATGCCGCCGATGCGCCGCGCGAGCACCAGCCCTTCCTCGACCTCGCGCTCGGCCCGTTCGTACACGCCGCGCTCGGTCGCGACCCGGGCCGCCAGCACGTGACACCGCAGCCGCAGGCGCAGGTCGCCGCGCCGCTCGGCCCAAGGGGCGACCTCGCCCAGCTCGCGCGCGGCGTCGTCGAGGCGCCCGCCGTGGTAGTAGGCGTCGGCCAGCTCGATGGCGGCCTCCATCGCCATCTCCTGCGACGGGGCGATGTAGCGCGCCCGTTCGAACTGAAAGGCCGCCTCGCCCACGTCCCCGCGCTGCCGCGCCCAGCTGCCCGCCTGCATGTGGTACGAGACCGCACGCGCCGGCTCGTCCGCGGTCGCGAAGTGCCAGGCGATGGCGCCGAGCCACTCGTTGAAGCGCTCGCCCGAGTTGACGGCCAGCCAGCGGGCCGTCCGGGCGTGCAGGGCGCGCGCCTCGGCGTCGGGGACGTCGGAGTAGGCGACATCGCGGGTGACGACGTGGTTGAAGCGATAGCCGATGTGGCCGAGCAGGGTGCTGCCGAAGCTGCGCCGGATCAGGCCCTGCGCTTCGAGCTGCTCGAGGTTGAAGGCGGCTTGCGGCTCGCCGAGATCCTCGATGAGGCCGCGCCAGAAGATGTCGCCGACCACGGAGGCCTTGCGCAGCACGGCGACGAGGCCCTCGGGCATCTGGTCGAGGCGGGCAGCGACGAGCCCCTCGAGGGTGGCGGGCAGGCCCGAGGGCAGTGAACCCGCGTGCAGCGACCACGCGCCGGTCGTGGGATCGGCCGCGAGCAGCCCGGCGTCGGTGAGCGCGCCCAGGGTCTCCTCGATGAACAGGGGCATGCCGTTCGCGTGGTCCACGATCGCGTCGGCGACCTCGCGCGGCAGCGCGTCGCGCAGGCCCAGCACCTGATCGACCAGCACACGGCCCGCCTCGTGCGACAGCGGGCCCAACGCGACCGTGAGATCCCGATCCGCGAGCGGCAACCACTCGCCGCGCTCGTCGAGCGCATCGGACGCCGTGAGGAGGAGCATCACGGGCAGCTCGGCCAGGTCGGCCGCCAGGCGCGCGACGGCCGCGAGGTGGGGCGGGATGGCGGCCCCGGCGTCCTCGAGCACGAGCAGCAGCGGCGCGCCCTGGGCCGCGGTGCGCAGCAGCTCGATGACCGAGCGGTAGCTGATCTCGCCCGCGAGCTCGGGGTCGCCGCCGGCGACCACCGGCGCGTCGCCGAGCCCCGTCAGGTGGAAGAGCCACTGCTCCTCCATCGCGTCGAGGGGGCGCTGTCCGGTGCCGTGGATCGAGGCGATGAGCTCGCGCAGCCGGGCGCGCGCGTCCTGCAGGCTCGCCGCCGCGTCCAGGCGCGCCTGGCTGGCCACGATGCGCCCGACGATGCCGAAGGCGGCCGCGACGCCGTCGCGGGCGGGGACCTCGACCTCGACGACGCGAAGTTGGCCCCAGGAGCCGCGCAGCTGCTGGATGAGCTCCTGCACGAGGCGCGAGCGCCCCGACCCCGGCGGCCCGAGCAGGGTCGCGCGGTGCAGCGAGCGCGTCTCGATGGCTTGCTCGAGGTGGCGCCGCAGCGTCGCGATCTCCTGGTCGCGGCCGACCAGCGGGCGGAGCATGCGCGAGGTCATCAGCCGGCTGGCGGGGCGCGGTCGAGCGCCGTGCATCTCGAGGCTGTAGGCGGGCAGGCGCGCGGTGCGCGACCCGAAGACGATCGGCTCGATGGGCACGAGCGTGAAGCGATCGCCGACCGCGCGGCGCGTCGTCTCGTCCACCAGGATGGCGTCGTGGCGGGCGGCTTCGGCCAGGCGGGCCGCCGCCAGCAGCGGGACGCCGCGCACGACCAGCCCGTCGTCGCCGTCGCCGACCTGGATGAGGGCCTTGTCGCTGTCGATGCCCATCTTGATGTGCAGCGACGCGCCGGTGGCGCGCAGGGCCTCGGCGCAGGCCTCGCGCATCACCTCGCGCGCCTGGACGGCCGCGCGCAGGGCCTGCTCGGCGGTGTCGGCCGACGCCACGCGCGCCCCGAAGACCGCGTTCATCTCGTCACGGTCCTTGCCTTCGACGAGCACGGCGCCGGCCGACCCGAACAGCTCGCGCAGGCGGCGCCGGATGAGCCCCAGCACCGGGTGGCTGAGCAGCTCGGGGTGGAGCTCGAGGATCTCCGTCAGCCCGGGCAGCTGGTAGGTGACGATCGTGACGAACCGCCACTCGGCCGGCCCCTCGTGGCTCGACGGCACCGGCGTTCCGCAGACGCTGCAGAAGCGGGCGGCCGGCTCGAGGGCCGTCTGGCAGGCCGCGCAACGCGTCGTTGCCGACGTCGGGGCGATCGATGGGCTGGACATTCTGGCGTACTCTCGGCGCGTGGCGGGCGCCCCCCGGCAGCCGCCGCAGGGGCGCACTGTACCCGGTTCCCGCGCGGGAGCAACCGTGGGGGCGGGCCAGCGCGTCGGGGCTCCGGCCGACGGCGTTGCCCTCGCGGGGCGGGGCGGGTATGACACGGCCGAACCCAGAGGAGGCACGGATGGGGCGCCTGGTCGTCGGCGTGGTCGGAGCGGGGAACATGGGGTCGGGCATCGCGCAGAAGCTCGCGATGGAGGGGGCCGAGGTCCTCCTGTACGACGCGCACCCGGAGGCGGTCGAGCGGGGCATGGGCCGCATCGCCGCGCTGCTCGACGAGGGCGTCGAGCGCAAGGTCTTCACCCGCCCGCAGGCCGACGCCGTGCTGGGGCGGCTGCGTCCGGTCGACGCCGTGGACGCGCTCGCGGCGTGTGGGCTCGTCATCGAGGCGGTGTTCGAGGATCTCGGCGTGAAGCGGCGCGTCTTCGAGCGGCTCGACGCCGTCTGCGGTCCCGAGGTCGTCCTCGCGACCAACACCTCCAGCTTCCGGGTGACCGATCTGCAGCCCGGGCTGCGTCACCCCGAGCGCCTCGTCGGCCTGCACTTCTTCTTCCACCCGGCCAAGAACCGGCTGGTCGAGGTCATCGCCGGCGACCACACGCGCGCCGACGTGTTCGACCGCGCGTGGGCCGTCATGGAAGGCACCGGCAAGGATCCGATCCGCTCGGCCGACGCCCCCGGCTTCATCGTCAACCGCTTCTTCGTGCCGTGGCTGAACGAGGCGGTCCGTCTGCACGAGGAGGGCGTCGCGGCGCCCGGCGACATCGACGCCATCGCGCGCGAGGTCTTCGGCGTGGGGATGGGCCCCTTCCAGTTGATGAACGTGACCGGCGTGCCCATCGCGTGCCACGCGGCCAACACGCTGGGTGAGGCGTTCGGGGCCTTCTACGCGCCGGCGCGAGGGCTCGAGCGGCAGGTGGCCTCGGGGGCGCATTGGGAGCTCGAGACGTCCGAGGCGGGGAGCGATCCCCTGGTGCGGGCCCGGGTCGCCGCCCGGCTGCGCGCCGCCGCCTGGATCGCGGCCGGGCAGCTGGTCGACGAGGGCGTGGGCAGCGTCCGCGACGTCGAGCTGGGCGCGCGCGTCGGGCTGCGCTGGCCGCGGGGACCGTTCACTTTGGCGGGAGAGGTCGGCCTCGACGCCGCGCTGGGCGAGATGGAGGCGCTGGCGCGCGCCTGGGACCTGCCGCTCCCGACGGTCTTCGCGTCGCGCCGCGGCTGGGGCGGCCCCGAGCACCCGTTCGCCCTGCCGGTCGTGGTGACGGAGCGGCGCGGGGACGTGGCCATCATCAGCCTCGACCGGCCAGACAAGCTCAACGCCCTGTCGCCGCAGCTCGTGGCCGAGCTCGAGGCCGCCTGGGACGCCGTCGAGGCCGATCCCCAGGTGCGCGGGGTCGTCCTGCGGGGCACCGGCAAGGCCTTCGGCGCCGGCGCCGACGTCGAGTTCTTCGTGCGGTCGATCGAGGCCGGGCACATCGGGGCCATCACGGCCTTCAGCGGGCGCGCCGCGCGCCTGTTCAACCGCATCGACGCCTCGGACAAGCGCGTCGTCGCGTTGCTGTCGGGCCTCAGCCTGGGCGGCGGCAGCGAGCTCGCCCTGACCGCCGACCACATCGTAGCGACCCCGAAGGGCAGCCTGGGCTTCCCCGAGACGGGCCTGGGCATCTACCCGGGGCTGGGCGGCACGCAGCGCAGCACGCGGCGCGTCGGGCGGCCGCTCGCGCGGTGGTTGGTCCTGGCCGGCAAGCCGATCGATGCGCGGACCGCGTTCGACATCGGCCTGGTCGACGTGTTCGCGCCGGCCGACCAGGCCCTGACGATCGCCCTCGAGCTGGCGCGCACGGGCCAGACCTCGGCCGATCTGCCGTCCCGCGCCGCCGCGCCGCACGCCCTATCCGCGGCCGCCGAGCGCCTGCTGGGCGACACCACGGCCGAGACGTGGCTGGTGCGCGGCGCTCGCGACCCGCAGGACGCCGAGGCGCTCGAGCTGGAGAAGCTGCTGTCGCGCAAGGCGCCCCTGGCGCTGGCCGAGGCCGCGCGCCTGGTCGCGATGGCCGACCGCGGCGGCGACGTCTCCCGGGGGCTCGAGGCCGAGCTCGAGGGCATCGAGCGCATGTTCGCGACGCGCGACGCCCACGAGGGCATGAAGGCGCTCCTCGAGCGCCGGCGGCCGGTCTTCGAGGGGCGCTGAGACGATCCCGAGCGCCGCCGGGCCGTCACAGGCCCAGGCGGCGACACGCCGCGCGGATGAGCGCCGCGCGGCCGGGGTCGAGCGGGTGGCAGGCGAGCCCCGCCGGCCAACGCTCGCAGAAGGCGTCCACGGCGCCGCGGCACTCGGGCGACACGTCACCGAGCACCAGCCGGTCGATGGCCGCCCGGGTCGAGGCCGCGGCGGACAGGCCGACGGTCCACGGACCCAGGTTGGTGCGTGCGGTCAGGAGGTGCGGGCCGCCCTCGAGGGCGACGAAGACGCGGAAGTCCTCGCGCAGGCGCTCCGTCAGCTGGACGGCCAGGGGACCACCGGCCTCGGCCAGCGCGAGCGGGTGCAGCATCAGGAGGGCGTTGGCCGTCCCGCGGCCGACGCGACGCGCCTCGTCCGACAGGCCCAGATCGGCCACGGTGCGGCCCGTGGCGGCGACCCGGTCCAGCGCGTCGAGCGTGGCCCGATCGGAGGCGACCTCGAGGAGGGAACCGCGGACGCGCCACGCCAGGATCTCGCGCGGCCGCGCGCCCTCCGCCGCGACCGCGGGCCGCACCAGGTGCAGGTCGTGGTCGTCCATGGCCAGGCGTCCGAACGCCAGCTCCCCCTCGAGCATGGTGGGCAGGACGACCTCGAGCGCGCGCTCGACCGCGCGCGGCGCCTCGACCCGGGCGACCACCAGCCACCCGCCCAGGTGCGTCGCGTGCGGCAGGCTGGCCAGATCCTGGCTGGGCAGCAGCGCCAGCATGGCCTCGCCGGCGAACCCGGCGAGCACCTCGGGATCCATCCGCTGCAGCAGCTCCAACCCGCTCGCCAGCGCGCGGTTCGCGGGATCGCCCGCCACCGCGGCGTCGCCCAGCTCGGCCCGGATGCGCGAGGTCACGTCGCGCCACGCGGCCAGGCTCTGCAGCGGGTCGTCCAGCGCGACGTCCGCGACGAGCAGCGCGTCCGCTGGCGCCCGCCCCAGCAGCGCGCCGCTCTCCCCCTGCAGGAGATCCGGCAGGCTCTGCAGCGTCCCCGACGCGCTCAGGCGGGCCGTCAGCTCGAGCTCCTCTCGGCCGGCCTCCATCGAGGCCCGCGCCGACATCGAGCGGACGCCCTCGACCAGCAGGGCGCGCCGCCAGGCCACGTCTTCGGGGGCGGTCCCGCGTCGCCGCACGAGCGCGTCATAGGTGGAGGCCGGGTCGAAGAAGGCCCACAGGTCGCCGGGCGCGCGGACCGCGGGCGGCGCGAAGCCGTCGCGCGCGCGGATGGGCTGGCTGCGGCCGCTGACCTTGGCGTGGATGAGGTCGCTCAGCGCCGCCTCGGGGCCGAACGACAGGACCACATGCGGATCGATCGCCGACATGCGGATGGGGACGGCCGGCTCGGACCAGGGGAGCAGCTCGCCCGGGTGGCTGAGGGCGCGCATGTCGTAGCCGAGCTGTCGGTCGATGGGCTCCGTCCAGGGCGTCAGCCGCGCCAGGACCCGCCGGCGCTCCCACGCGTCCTCCACGTGCAGGAACGCCAGCACCCCCACGCCATCGGGTGTGGGCACGACGGCCAGCTGCAACGAGTCCACCGCGTCCAGGATGTGCCGCACCGTGCCCAGCGGGATCCCGGCGATCTGGTCGGTCATGCGGCCGGCCAGGAACCCCTCGGCCTCGAGCCCAAGCTCGAGGGCCATCGGATCGCGCCATCGCTCGAGGGCCAGCGCGTCCCTCAGGGCGCCCCAGGGCCGGTCGACGCGCGCGTAGGCCTGCGCCGAGGCGGGCAGGAGCCGGGTCGGGTCGGTGCTCGCGCCCTCCCAGGTGCGGTGATAGACGACGCCCGTCACGATGCCGACCAGCAGCATCCCGATGGCCACCGTCGTCGCGACCGCGCGCATCGAGGGCCGCGCGGCGTCGGCCGGCAGGATGACCGGGCGCCGCGGCGGGCCGAAGGGGTGGGAGTCGGTCTTGGGGCGCTCGCGCATCGCCGGGCCGGGGGTCAACCGCCCGCGGCGAAGCGCAGCGGACGGCCACGCACGTCGTCGTCGACGACGCGCCCAGCGGCGGCCACCTGTCGCCCGGCGACGAAGACGGCGTGCGGGGGCGCGGCCAGGAGCTCGCCTTCGAAGGGGCTCCAGCCGCACTGGCTGAGGACCTCGGCGCGCTGGTAGGGCGCCGAGGGCGCGTCGGACACGACCACCAGATCGGCGTCGGCGCCCACCGCGATCTCTCCCTTGCCGACGATCCCGAACCGGCGGGCCGCGCGGGTCGCCATCAGCTCGGCGATGGCGCGCAGCCCCAGGCCTCGGCGGCGCCCCTCGTGCAGCATGTAGCGCATCGACGTCTCGACCCCCGGGACGCCCGCCGGCGCCGTGGGGTAGGGCTGCTCCTTCTCCTCGGGCAGGTGCGGCGCGTGATCGGTCGCGACGAAGTCGACGCGCCCGGCGGCCACGGCCTCCCAAAGGGCCTCGCGGTCCTCGGGCGCGCGCAGCGACGGGTTCATCTTGGCGTAGTTGCCGTGGGTGGCCAGGCGCGAGGCGTCGAAGGCCAGGTGGTGCGGGCAGGCCTCGGACGAGACGCGGTGGCCGGCGTAGACGGGATCGCCGGTGAGCAGGGCCAGCTCGGCGCGCGTAGACAGGTGGCACACGTGCGCCGGGTGATCGTAGGCGCTCGACAGCTCGAGCAGGCGGCGCACGGCGACGACGGCGGCCTCGGGCGGGCGCGCGAGCGGGTGGACGCGCGGATCGTCGACGCCCGCGTACGGGGCGCCGGCGGCCAGCAGGACGCGGTTGTCCTCGGCGTGGGCGACGATGATGCGGCGCGTGTGCTGGAACAGGGCCTCGAGGGCGCCGGGGGCGTCGACCAGCAGCGGCCCCGTCGAGGCGCCCATGAAGACCTTGGTGCCGCACCAGGGCAGGTCGGAGTCCTCGAGGCGGCGGATGGCGTCGAGGTTGTCGTTGGTGGCGCCCATGAACAAGCCGTAGTGGCAGCGCGACTCGCCCGCGGCCAGGGCGAGCTTTTCGCGCAGGCGCTCGGCGTCGGTCGTGGGCGGCTGCGTGTTGGGCATGTCGACGACGCTCGTGATGCCGCCGACGACGGCCGAGCGGGTCGCCGTGCGCCACGTCTCCTTGTGGGTGTGGCCGGGCGTGCGGAAGTGGACGTGCGTGTCGACGCCACCGGGGAGCACGGCGCGTCCGCCGAGATCGATGACCTCGCGCGCCGTCCCGTCGACGTCCCCCAGGGCGACGATGACGCCGCCCTCGACGGCGAGGTCGCCGCGGACGTCACCTTGGGAGGCGATGAACAGGCCGTCGCGAAGGATGAGGTCGTACATGGGCCGGAGGCTAACACCAGCCGGAGCGCGACGCACGCGGCGTCCGCAGGCCCCGCAGCCGCGTCGGCGGCTCGAGGCCTCAGAGCCAGCCGGCCTGCCGGTACCAGTCGGCCGTGACCTTGGCCCCCTGGTGGAAGTCGGTGGTGGGCGCCCAGCCCAGGGCGTCGCGGATGGCGTCGGAGCTGACGAGCCAGTTGTCCTGGCGCATCTCGGCGACCTTGTCCGGCGTCAGCATGACGGCCTTGCGCGCGACGCGGCCGTAGGTCGCCGAAGCCCGCGACGCGGCCTCGAACACCCAGACGGGCAGGCGCACGGCGCGCGGCTTGACGCCCAGGGCGGCGCCGATCTCGCGGCCCAGCTCGGGCCAGGTCCAGGCGTGGCCGTCCTCGACGAAGAACAGGCTGCCGCTGTCGTGCGGGCGGGTCAGGGCCTGCTCGAACGCCCGGCACAGGTCGTCGATGTAGACGACCGACAGCCGCGAGCGCCCGGAGCCGGGGACCGGCAGCACGCGCCGCTTGACCATCTGGAAGAAGCGCAGGACCTCTCGGTCGCGCGGCCCGTAGACGACCGGCGGCCGGATGATGGTCACGGGCAGGTCGCCCGACAGCGCCTGCAGGCGCTGCTCGCCGATGAGCTTGCTGCGGCCGTAGACGCTGACGGGGTGGGGCTCGTCGCGCTCGCTGATGGGCGCGAAGTCGGGGGCGCCGGGCCCGGCCGCGGCGATGGACGACGTGTACACGAAGCGCTGGAGCTGCGGGTTGGCCCTCAGCGCGGCCTCGGCCAGGCGCCCGGTGCCGGCGCCGTTGACGTCGATCATCTCGGCTTCGCTGCGCGCCTTGATGAGCCCCGCGATGTGCAGGACCGCGTCGCAGCCTCGGATGCCCTCCTCGAGGCGGTCGGCGTCGGCCATCGTGCCCTCGAAGGTCTCGACGCCCAGCGCGTCCAGGGCCGACGTGTCGCTGGTCTTGCGGACCAGGGCACGCACCTCGTGGCCCGCGGCCCGCAGGTGCTTGACGGCGTGCGTGCCGACGAACCCCGTCCCGCCGGTGACGAAGACGCGCATCAGCCCACCTCCTCGGGCGTCCGCCGCGCCGCCGCGTCGCCACCCGCCGGGGCCGCCGCCGCCTGGGCTTGCACCAGCGCCTTCTCGTAGATGCGATGGCGCCGGTGGACGTTGCCGCCCATGAGCTTGATGCCCATGTTGATCTTGTCGTTGTCCTCGAGGGTCCAGCCCAGCTCGCCGTGGGTCAGCCCGAGGCGCGCGCCGCGGTCGTTCATCTCGGCGTACAGCAGCACGCTCAGGCCCTTGCCGCCGATGCCGGTGCCGCGGAACTTCGGCCGGATGCCCAGGGCGACGAGGCGCGCCGACTTGTAGGGGACGCGCTTGACGCGCCAGAAGAGCTTGGCGAACCCGAACGGCAGCAGCTTGCCGTCCAGATCGGCGATGTGCTCGTGGATGTTCGGCAGGGCGAAGCTGATGGCGGCGGGCTCGCCGTCGATCTCGGCGATGAGGCACAGGTCGGGGACGACGAAGAGCTTGAGGTCGGCGGCCAGCTTGGTGATCTCGGCGTCGGTGAGCGGCACGAACCCCCAGTTCTTCGCCCAGGCCTCATTGAAGATGTCCATGATGATGCGGACGTCGCGCTCGAGCGCCTTCATGTCGATGGTGCGGACCGTGACCCCCGGCGACTTCTTGGCGGCGTCGGCCATCTGCCGGATGGGCTTGGGCAGCTCGCCGGTCTTGTAGCCCCACGAGAAGAGGTCCTTGGCCTTGGTCAGGCCCTGGGCCTCGAGCAGCCGCGCGTAGTAGGGCGGGCTGTGGCTCATCATCGGGTAGGGCGCGATGTCGTGCCCTTCGACGAGCACGCCGCACTCGTCGTTGATGGTGAAGCTGAACGGGCCGCGCATGCTGGCCCGGCCGCGCGCGCGCAGCCAGGCCTCGGCGCGTTCGAGCAGCGCCTTGGCGACCGCCTCGTCGTCGATGGCCTCGAAGAAGCCGAAGAAGCCCGCGCCGTCGCCGTGGACCCGGTCGTGCTCACCGTTGATGTGGGCGCTGATGCGGCCGACCGGCTTGCCGTCGCGGAAGGCGACGAAGAGCTCGGCCTCGCCGTGACGGAAGAACGGGTTCTTGCGGCGGTCCAGGAACTCGCGCCGCTCTTGCAAGAGCGGCGGCACCCAGGCGGGATCCGGGGTCTCGCCGCGGTAGACCACCCAGGGCATCCGGATGAAGGCCTCGAGGTCCTTCTTCGAGGTGACGGGGCGGACGGTGACGGACGTGGTCACGGACATGGGCGCCTCTCGCGGGTGGCGGCGGACCCCGCGGCCCGGCGCAAGGGGGCCGTATAGATCACGGCACCCGTGGAAGCAACGGCCCGTCGTGCCAGGCGGGGACCCCGCGCAGCACCTCGGCGAAGTCGCCCGGGTCGGCCCGCCGGATCGCGGGCGACCACATGCCGACGCTGGCTCCGAGCCGCGCGATGAGCTCGCCCGGGTGGTCGCCCGCCTCGCGGAAGGTCGCCAGCGCCAGGTCCCCCTCGCGCTTGGACAGCTTGCGGCCGCCCTCGTCGGTCACCAGCGGGTGGTGGCCGAACCGCGGCGCCGGCTGGCCCAGCGCCTCGTGGAGCAGCAGCTGCCGCGCCGTCGAGCCCAGCAGATCCCGCCCACGCACCACGTCCGTGATCCCCATCGCGCCGTCGTCCGCCACCACGGCCAGCTGGTAGGTGGGCGCCCCGGGGCGTCCCAGCAGGAAGTCGCCGCAGGTCAGCCGCACGTCCTCGACGTGCCGGCCGCACCACAGGTCGTCCCAGACGACCCGCGCCCGCTCGCCCTCGGCGGTCACGTCCAGCCGGTAGCCCCCTCGGTCGACGTGCAGCGCGCGCGGCGCCTCGCCCGGACCCGGCCGGCACGTGCCGGGGTAGGGCACCTCGCCCCCGGCGTGCAGGTGCGGCGCCGACTGCGCGGCCCGCACCTCGGCCCGGCTGCACGTGCACGGATAGGCCCGCCCGCGCCGCGCCAGCGCCTCGAGCCACGCGTCATAGCGTTCGAACCGCGCCGACTGCCGATACGGCCCGAACGGCCCGCCCACGTCCGGCCCCTCGTCCCAGTCCAGCCCCAGCCAGCGGAGATCCTCGAGCAGCGTCGCCTCGAACTCGGGCCGGCAGCGCGCCACGTCGATGTCCTCGACGCGCAGCACCAGGGTCCCACCGGCCGCGCGCGCCGCACCCCAGCCGACCAGGGCCGCCAGGGCGCTGCCGACGTGCAGGGGCCGCGAGGGCGTCGGCGCGAACCGGAACCGCCGCGGCGGCGCCCCCGTCACGGCCTACTTGATCTTCTCGAGCTGGATGTAGTGCACCGACGGCACGGCCATCTCGTGCACGAAGCGGACCGAGCCCGTCTGCGGGTTGGTCTCGACGGTGCCGGTCTCGGAGAAGTGGAAGCTGGGCACGCCGTAGCTGTTCCGGTCGATGACGGCCAGGCTGTACTTGACGGCCCGGATGGTCGCCGGGACGAAGTTGTCGATGACCAGATCGTAGGTGATCGAGGCCGTGCCCGGCGCGACGTTGGCGTTGGCGACGATGATGTGCATCACGTCGTCCGAGGCCTTGTCGAAGCTGGCCATCGCGGTCATCCCCTCGGCGTCGTGGCCGCTGGTCACGGTCACCGGGACGTGGCCGTTGACCTGACGGAAGGGGAACATCGCCATGTAGGCCGGGCGCGCGCAGGTCGGCATGGGCTTGTTCACGTCCCAGGCCTGGTTGGCGCAGGGGTCGCTGGGCGTGCGCGGGTGGAAGTAGTCGCTCTCGACGATCATGTGCTTGAGCGAGCCCGGGTCCTCGCCCGCGTGCGAGCGCAGGTCCGAGTAGACGCGCGGACCGCGGCCGGCGATGAAGTGCGCGACGCCGACGTCCTGGATGAAGATGCGGACCGCCGTCTGGAAGGCGCCCAGATAGGCGCTCTTGATGTGCTCGTTCTGCATCATGGCCACGGTCTGCAGATGCGCGTCGTCGCGGAAGTAGTCCGCGCCCGTCATCACCAGCTTCGTGGCCTGCAGGCCCTTGGCGTCGAGGTAGGCGCGGATCTCCCGCGCGACCTCAGCGGCCTGGAAGGGCGTGTTGGTGGTCGTGCGGAAGCTGATGAAGTCGAGCGGCGCCTTGTCCTTGGCGATCCAGTCGATGAACCGCGTCACCGGCGGCTTGCCGACGAAGTAGTCGTCCGCCTTCGCGCCGGCGGGGACCTTCACGTGAAAGCCCATCCCGCCGACGTGCACCGTCGGACCGCGCTCGGGGTCGTCGGGGAAGTGCTGTTTGACGCCCTCGGCGAACCGGCCGTAGACCTCGTACAGCGTGTCCCAGCTGGTGTCGTGGGCCTCGGGATAGCCCATCGCCCCGACCGGGTCGTCCATGAACTCGACCCAGCCGACCGGGTAGTTCTTGCCGTTGTCCTTGTCCCAGCTGTCGCCGCCGCGCAGGTGGCGCAGCGTGTTGACGGCCACGTTCACCCAGGTCGCCTTCGCCGGCTCCTGGCTCGAGATCGGAGTGCCCGCCTGCTGGCCGTTGCCCGACGTCTTGCAACCGCCGTTCGCGCCCGGGTTGAAGCCGACCTGCCACAGGATGGCGGCCGTGTGCACGTCGGTCGCCGCCTTCATGTGCTGGTCGAGCACGGTGAAGTTGTAGTCGGCCGCCTTGGACGGGTCCTTACCCGGGTTGGGGAAGATGCCCTCGAGGCTGAGGTCGCAGACCGTCCCGGTGCCCACCCGCACCATGCTCAGGTGCGCGCCGTCGGGCCCCACGTCGGTCGCGTACTTGCCCCAATAGGCCGTCGTCAGATCGTAGTCGCCAGTGAGGATGGGCTTCGGGGCCCCGTCCATGCCCGTCAGCGGCGTGACCGTCTGCCCGATCTGCTTCGAGGTCGCCGAGATGGTGATCTTGCGGTACCGCCCACCGTTGAAGTCTTCGGGCAGCGTCAGCCCGTCCTCGTTGCAACCGGTGACCGGCGCGCCCAGCGCCATCAGCAGGGCGGCGCCAGTGAGGCCCAGCGCTCGGGGCCAGCGGCGAACGTCGATGAGGTTCATGGTGACCTTCACGGCGGCTGCTCCTTGTCGTCGGCGCCTACTCGGCCCAGTACATGTAGCGGACGAGGTGCGTGTCGGACATCTCAGGCTCGAAGCCGCGCAGGTACGGCTTCTTCAGGTACGACTTCGTGTAGTAGTACAGCGGCGCCACGGGCATGTCACGCAGCACCAGGGCCTCGGCCCGCGCCAGACGCCGCATCCGCTCGCCGTGGTCGCGCACGGCCAGGCTGCCCTTGGAGAGCCGGTCGAACTCGTCGCTCTTGAACCCGGCGTAGTTCTGCACGCTGTCCGACTCGAACAGCATGAGGAAGCTGTACGGGTCCGACAGCCCGCACCACGCCGATCGGGCCATCTGGAAGTCGCCCTGCTGCGTCCGCGACAAGAAGCTCTTCCACTCCATGTTCTCGAGCACGACGTCGATGCCCAGGTTCTCTTTGAGCGACCGCTGCGCGAACTCGGCGATGAGCTTGTGGGCCTCGTAGGTGTTGTAGACCAGCGTGACGGTCGGCAGCCCCACGCCCTGTGGGTAGCCCGCCTCGGCCAGCAGCTCGCGCGCGCGCGCCGGATCGAACGCGTCGCCGCGCTGCCCCGGGTAGGCCATCGCGGTGTCGAAGAACGGCAGGACGGGCCCGTCGGCCGGCTGCTGCTTGCCGCGCGTGACGTGCTGGACCAGCGCCGTCTTGTCGATGGCCATGTTCACGGCGCGCCGGATGCGCACGTCGTCGAACGGCGGCTTATCCATGCGCATCGCGTAGTAGTAGAAGCAGAGGTACGGATCGATGAAGAAGTCCGGCCGCCCCGACTCGATGAACTCCGAGATGCGCTCGGGCGGCGGCGGCGTCCGCGACCAGTGCACCTCGCCGACCTCGTAGCGCGTCAGGGCCTGGCTCTCGCTCTCGGTGTGGACGATGCGCACCCGCGGGATGCGCACGGTGTCGGCCGCCCAGTAGGTCGGGTTCTTCACCAGCGTCGTCCGGTCGCGCAGCAGCATCTCCTGGACGGTGTACGGCCCGTTGACCACGATCGTCTCGGGGTCCGTCCACCGCGGGCCGTGCGCCTCGACGGCCTCGCGCGGCACGGGCGCGTAGTGGGGCGTCATCACGTACTGCAAGAAGAACGGCACCGGGTCTTGCAGCGTGACCTTCAGCGTCAGGTCGTCGACCGCCTCGACGCCGACCTGGGCGCGATCGGTGATCCGGCCCTCGTTGAAGGCCACCGCGTTCTTCAGATACTTCAGCTGCTCGGCCGACGGCGAGGCGGTCGCCGGGTCCAGCTTCCGCAGCCACGAGTAGACGAAGTCCTGCGCCGTCACCTGACGGCCGTTCGACCACTTGGCGCCCTCGCGCAGATGGAAGGTGTAGGTCAGCCCGTCCTCGGACTCCTCCCAGCGCTCGGCCATGCCCGGCTGCGGCGGCCCGGTCGTGGGGCCCGGCACCAGCAGCGGCTCGAACACGTTCTGGATGACCAAGAAGCCCTCGGTCTCCTGCGCCAGGCTGGGGTCGATGCTGGTCGCGCCCCCGCCGGTCGTCACCAGCGTCCCGTCGGCGGGCGGCCGCTCGTCGCACACCGGGTGTCCCTGGCACGGCCACGCGTCCCGCCCGTGCATCCGCTGCACCCCGCCCGCAGCCGGCTCGGCGGCCGGCTCACCCGCCGCCACCTCGGGCGGCTCGTAGGTGTCGGGCGCCGGCGTCGCCTGGAACGGCGCCGACTGGCCGCGCTCGGCCGTCTGGCACGCCGCCAGCGCCGCGACGCTCGCGAGCAGGGTGGACAGGGCGATCACGCGGCTCGGCCGCGTCCGTCGAGGGGCAACACGCTTCACGCGAGCGATATAGCACCGGAGCCGCTCGGCTTCCAATCGGCTTCCAGTCGGCGCGAGGCCCGGCCCGCGCCTCAGGGGCTCGGCGGCAGCCGGTCCTCGAGCTCGCCCTCGATCGGCGTCGGCCGCTCGGCCCCCGGCGGCGGCTCCGTCGGGCGCACGTACTCGCGCCCCAGCCACAGCGGCTCCTCGGGCTTGCGGAACAGCGGCTGATAGGGCGCCGCCGCCAGCACCTCGGTCTCGGTGATGGCCTTCTCGCGCCGCTGCATCATGTCCATGACGTGGCTGACGCGCTTGACCCACCAGTGGTTGAGCGTCTGCGCCTCCCACTGCTTGTAGCCGGCGTGCGGGTACGGCTTGAGCCCCATGATGAACGCCGCCTCGAGCGGCGACAGCTCCCACGGGAGCTTGCCGAAGTAGTGCCGTGACGCCCGCTTGATGCCGTACAGATCCGGTCCGTACTCGATGACGTTGATGTACATCGTCAGGATCTCGTCCTTGGTCAGGACGCGTTCCATCTGCCAGCTGATGATCAGCTCCTCGAGCTTGCGCGCCAGCGTCTTCTCTCGGGTCAGGTACAGGTTCTTGACCAGCTGCTGCGTGATCGTGCTGCCGCCGTAGACGAAGCGCTCTTTTTCGAGGTCCAGCTTCAGCGCCCGCGCGACCAGCTCCCAGCGCACGCCCTTGTGGTTGAGGAAGTTGCGGTCCTCGGTCACGATCGCCGCCGCCTTCACGAAGTCCGGCAGCAGGTGCGAGGCCACCCACTCGCGCGTCCCCGGCCCGACCTTGACGTGCTCGAGCCGCCCCCGCGTCGGCTCGACCGGGTGGTGCACGAACCCCCGCCCCCTGAGCGCCTCCAGATCGATCTCACGCCCGAGCGACAGCACCTCGCACCGCTCGACGTCGCCGTCGACCTTCAGCTCGAGCTCGGCCGGCTTGTCCAGATCGACCGTCAGCAGGGCATCGAACTGCATCTCCCCCCGCAGCCGCCATCCGGCGAGGCGCGGCACCAGCACCTCGGGGATCGCCTCGGCCACCCGATCGCACCGCTGCCGCGGCATCGACACCCGCGCGTCCACCTTGCCCCGCTGCCCCGGCGGCCGCTCCAGCGTCAGGCTCCCCGTCAGCCGGGCCTGCCCCAGCCGCATCGACTCCAGCTGTAGCCGCGCCCGGTGGCGCTCGGGCTCGACCTCGACCGTGAACCCGACCTCACCCTCGAGCCCTCGCACCGGCGCGTGCGAGATGCGCCAGCTCTGGAACCCGAAGTCCCGCACCTTGGCCGTCCCGACCGCCTTGTGCGGCCGCCCCGGCCCCTCGGGCGGCCGGTAGTCGAAGCGCACGTCGACCTCGGCGTCCGGCTCGACGACGAGGTGATCGCTGAAGCGGCTGACGATGTGCGCGAAGTCCTTGCCGCGGACCTGCCCCTGCACCTGCTGCAGCGCCCCGTCGCGCCCCACCGACACGCTCAGCTCGAACGCCCCGGTGGCCCCCGACGCCCGGACGATCAGCGCGTCCGAGGCCACGACCCGCGTCCCGTCCGCCCGCCGCGCGACGGTCACGCCCAGCTGATCCAGCCCGAAGACCCCCTGTCCGCCCGCCGCGTCGTCGACCATCAGCAGCCGCCCGTCACGGACCTCCAACGCCAGCTCACCCAGCCGCGCCAGGAGTCCGTCCTCGAACCCGGCGCGCACCGGCAACGCGGGCAGCGGCGCCCCCTCGGTGCCGGCCACCGCCGCCGGCTGGGCCGCGTCCAGGAACGTCGACAGCAGCCGGTGCCCCGGCATCGCCTGCAGCGCCGACCGATCGTGCACCGACAGCCGCAGCTCGGGGCCCGACACGGTCACCGCCTTCAGCGCGTCCAGCGGCTCGCCCGCGATCAGCGGCGCCCACGGGGCCTCGACCAGATCCACGGCCACCGCCCCCACCCGGATCCGCGCCGCGCCACCCCCCGGGGCCAGCTTCACGTCCCGCGCGACCACTCGCGTCGGACGCACCGGCAGGGGCCCGTCGTCGGCCGGCGCCAGCGCCAGCTCGACCTCGGCCACCTCGAGGCGCCGCCCACCCCGCGCGGCGACGACCTTCGCGGCCTCGACCGCGCGCACGCGCTCGGGACGGGGCACCACCGACGCTCCGTCGTCCGTCGCCACCAGCCGTCCGACCGCGAGGGTCGCATCGCCGAGCGTCACCGAGACATCGGCGAGCTCGGTCGCGCCCTCGCCGACCGCCCGCGACACCCCGCCCACGCTCGCGACGACCGGTCGCCCAGCGTGCACGCCCCGGACCGACAGGCCCGACGCGAACTCGGCCCGCGCCACGCCCGCGTCCCACTCGAAGCGTCCGGCCACCGGCTCCGCCCCGGCGTCCACCCGCGCCTGGGCCCGCGCCGACACGCGGCGCTCCTCGTCTCGCGCGAGGCGGCCCGACACGTCGCGCAGCCTCAGTCGGGGAAGCGACACGTCGCGGACCCCGGCGAGCGTCACGTCCAGCGCGCCGCCCTCCACCTCCACCGTCAGCGGCCGCGCCGGCCCGGCCTCGGCTCCGGGCGCCTTCGCGCCCGGACCACGCAGCGCCTCGACCAGATCCTCCAGATCGTGCCCGCCGTCGACGCGCGCCGCGACCGCGGCCTCCAGCCCCGCCAGGGTGACGTGATCGGGCCTCCGGCGCCCCGAGAGGACGGCCAGCGGCGTGAGATCGGTCCGGACCTCGGCCACGGCGATCTGGGGCGAGACCCCGTCCGGTCGCGTGACGCGCACGTCCCGCAGGACCAGCCCGGTCGTCACGCCCAGCTCGATGCGTCCCACGACGACGCGCCGGCCGGTCCGCTGCTCCAGCGTGTCCAGCCGCGCGCGCAGCTCGCCCTGGGCCATCGACGCGGCGACCGAGGCCCCCAGCCCAAGGACCGCCAGGGCGGTCACGACGCCCGTGAGCGCCCAGGCCCAGCGCGGCCACCGTCGGCGCGCGGGCAGGAGGAAGCGAGGGCGTGCGGGTCCGGTGTCCATGGGCGCGGCAGCTCGGAGGGCCGGTGGGAGGGTGACGGGAGCGGGCTGGGAGGCGGCGCCCCGGAAACGCCTGTCCCGTCCGGGCTATTCTAGCGCGCCCGGGCGCGGCCGTCAGATGTAGCGCAACCGTAGGCGATCGTGGAGCTTTTCGCGACCCGGTCGCGGCGGCGGCGGCCCCATGGCCCGATCCTGCGCGCCGACTCGGGGTTTGCCCTTTGATCGTGGGCCGGGCGCCGACTATGCTTCCGACTCCCTGTCGCTTGGAGGCCGGACGCCCATGATGTCCCGCTCGCTCGTCGCCTGCCTCGCCCTCGGCACCCTCACGCTCCTCGTGGCGCCCCCGGCCGCCGCCCAATGCTCGGCTGGCACGCAGGTCGGCGCCTGCCCCGCCGGCATCGGCTACGAGGGCTGCTGCGACACGGCCAGCGTCGTGCGTTGGTGCGAGGGGGCCGCGCTGTGCGAGATCGACTGCTCGAGCAATGCCGGACTGCCTCCGAGTTGTTGCCAGCCCACGACGACCTACGCCGGCGCCGACGCGTGCGGCGATCCCGCGGTCGTCAACTGCGTCTGCAACGCAGATTCGTGGTGCTGTACCAATTACTGGGACGAGCTGTGCGTCAGCCAGGCCGAGAGCTGCGGGGTCAACTGCGGGGCGTCGGCCATCTACTGCGGCTGGAAAGGCGCGGCCGGCTACTACGACTGCAACTCGACGCCGACCGCCGAACCGACCGGCACCCATCCGCAGATGTGCGGCGGCTGCGTCCCCGACTGCGCCGGCAAGACCTGCGGCGACGACGGCTGCGGCGGGACCTGCGGCACGTGCGGCGGCGGGGCGACCTGCGTCGGCGGGACCTGCCAGTCTTCGTGTGTGCCGTTCTGCAGCGGCAAGCAGTGCGGCCCCGACGGGTGCGGCGGGACCTGCGGCACGTGCCCCACGGGCCACTCGTGCTCGAGCGGCGGGATGTGCGTCTGCTCGCCCACCTGCTTCGGCAAGCAGTGTGGTGACGACGGCTGCGGCGGCAGCTGCGGCACCTGCCTCAGCGGCCAGAGCTGTCAGTCCGGCGTGTGCCAGGACGGCACCTGCACGCCGTCGTGCTCCGGCAAGGCTTGCGGTTCGGACGGCTGCGGCGGGCTGTGCGGCACGTGCGGCGCGGGCCAGACCTGCAATGCCAGCGGGCAGTGCGTGTCGACCTGCACGCCCCAATGCGGCGGCAAGACCTGCGGGGCCGACGGCTGCGGCGGGCAGTGCGGGTTCTGCGGCACGGGGCAGACCTGCAACGCCAGCGGGCAGTGCGTGTCCTCCTGCACCCCCAGCTGCGCCGGCAAGACCTGCGGCGACGACGGCTGCGGAGGGACCTGTGGCTCGTGCTTCGGCGGTCAGACCTGCAACGCCAGCGGGCAGTGCGTGTCGACCTGCGCGCCCAACTGCGCCGGCAAGGTCTGCGGCCCGGACGGGTGCGGCGGGACGTGCGGCAGCTGCCCGGGCGGCCAGGTGTGCAACGTGTCGGGCCAGTGCACCAGCAGCTGCGCGCCCTCCTGCGCGGGCAAGGTCTGCGGCGACGACGGGTGCGGGGGCAGCTGCGGCGCCTGCGGCGCGGGCGAGACCTGCGTGTCGGGCGCGTGCCAGACCAGCGGCAGCTGCACGCCGGACTGCGCGGGCAAGTCCTGCGGGACGGACGGCTGCGGCGGTGTCTGTGGAACCTGCCAGGCGGGGTGGGTCTGCCAGAGCGGGCAGTGCAAGAACACCTGCGTGCCCCAGTGCACCGGCAAGCAGTGCGGCGACGACGGCTGCGGGGGCAGCTGCGGCGAGTGCGGCGAGGGGCAGTTCTGCACCATCACCGGCGCCTGCGCCGAGGGCTGCCTGCCCGACTGCGCCGGCCGGGAGTGCGGTGACGACGGGTGCGGCGGGGCCTGCGGCGAGTGCGTCGAGCAGGAGATCTGCAACGCCTCGGGGCTGTGCCAGGAGCCGGGCGCCGTCTGCTCGTGTGACGGGCGGGTCTGCGGCGACGACGGCTGCGGCGAGAGCTGCGGCGAGTGCTCCGGGAACTTCTTCTGCGACGAGACCAGCGGGCAGTGCCTGGCGAAGAGCGGCGGGGGGCCCGGCACCCCGGGCGAGTGCCCGGCGGGGCAGATGTGGAGCTCCTACGCCCAGAAGTGCGTCATCGACGACGGCTCGGTGGGCATCGGCTCGGGCAACGACGGCACCACGTCGGACGGGTGCCAGGCGGGTGGACCGGGCGGCTTCGGCCTGCAGCTGCTCGCGGCCCTGGGGGCGCTCGGGCTGCTGGTGACGCGCCGACGGCGGCGGGACCTCCAGGCGTCGGTCCGATAGAGGCGGGTCAGGCGCTCAGCACGTAGAAGTCGTAAGCGGCGTGGGTCCACGCCGCGACGGCGAACCCGCGGGCCAGAAAGAGGGCCGCGAACACGCCCCCCGCCAGGGTGCGGTAGGTGAAGGCGAAGGCCTCGAAGGGCTCGCCGGCCAGGTGGTGCGCGCCCGCGAAGAGGGCGCTCGACGCGGCGACGGCCACCAGGGCGGCCAGTGTCGGAGGCATCCCCAGAAGGCGACGGGCGGCCACGAGCAGCAGCGGTACCATGGCCAGGCGGAAGACCAGCTCCTCGTGAAAGCCGGCCCCGGCCGAGATGACGACCCGGTCGACCCACTCCGACGGCACCAGCAGGGGGCCGAGGAGCTTGGCCTCCTCCATGAGGACGAGGATGACCGAGCCCATGAGCAGCCCATAGACCGTGGCCTCGAGGGCGACCGGCAGGGTCAGCAGCGCGTGGCGAGGCAGCGTCGCCCGCAGGCGCAGCGCGGCGACGACGACGGTCAGGGCGGCGACGCCCGCGATGGCCCATGCGTAGCCCTGCTCGCCGAACAGGGCCCGCAGGCCGCCGCTGACGAGATCGACGCCGTTGAGGGCGTCCTCGGAGGCCATGAGCTGTCCCAGGCCGTAGGCGAGGAATAGGGGCAGCGAGCACAGGGCGGCCGTCGCCCCCGAGCGAGAGGCCGCGTGGTACCAGGTCACCCGACGCCACCAGAGGGGAGGCGTCGACGCGGCCTCGCGGCGGGCGGGCGCGCGTGGGGCGGCGCGGGGGGCGGAGGCGGGGGCGCGTCGCGTCATGGGCCCCCCAGTCTGGGCGGCGCTCGCGAGGGCGCAAGAAAAGCGGGCGCGGGGGCGGTCCAGCACGTCGCGTCGGCGTCGGCGCCCGTCGGCTCCGCGCGCGCGACCATCGCATTGACAGCCCGACGGTGATTCGCTAGCTTGCGCGCCACTCTGACGCCGGACGCCTCACTGGTCGGCCGCCCACGACGGCCGCGTCGGACGTTTCGGCCGCAACACCATCCTTTTGACCGGGCCCGCTTCGGTCTCGAGCCATGCCAGCGAGAAGGTGATCGTTCATGTCCAGCCGCGATAGTGACCTCCGTCCGCTCGAGGTCAGGGTTGAGGGCGACAACATCAACCGCGCCATCAACCAGCTCAAGCGCAAGATGGCCAACGAGGGCATCTACAAGGAGCTCAAGAAGCGCCGCTTCTATGAGAAGCCCTCGGAGCGCCGCAAGCGCAAGGAGCGCGAGGCCGAGCGCCGGCTGCGCAAGGCGATGCGTCGCCAGGCGCAGGCCAAGGGCCGCTGAACGAAGACCGCGGCCGGGTCCGACCAGGCGCCCGCGCGCTCGTCTCGCGGGCAGCCGCCGTCGCGTGCGTCACGCGGGCCGAGCGCTCGTGCGCGTATTGCGCGGGCGCACCCTGAAGTCATCGACGCCCGGCTCGGCTGACGCGCTGGCCGCGCGGCGGATCACCCTGCGTGCGCGGCGGGCCTGAAGGCGTCCGTCAGCGTTCAGCGCCGTGGGTGGCCTCGCGCCCTTCGTGCCTGCAGGGGCCGCTCAGGCCCGGACGGCCGTCCGCTCGTCCTGGGCCATCAGCGCCGGCAGCGAGCGCGAGACGAAGCCCTTGCCGGGGCGATCCAGCACGCGCGCCTCGACGTGGGCCAAGCGCCCCTCGTCGAACTCGTAGACGTTGTACCGCGCGATGTGGTCGGGGTGCTCGGCCTCCCACGTCGAGCTGCCGCACCCGACGACGTGCATCGTCCGGTACACGAAGTGGTGCGCCACGTGGGTGTGGCCGTGCAAGAGCATCCGCACGCCGGCGCGCTGGCAGGCGTCGAGTACGGCCGCGCGGTTGACCAGGCCGTGCATGCGGTCCTTGCGCCAGCCCCGCGGGTGCAGGTTGTGGTGCACCAGCGCCACCGTGAAGCCGTCCTGGAACCCGTCGGGGCCCGCCAGGGCGCTGAGGCGCTCGAGCTGGTCCGACCCGACGTGCCCATAGGCCAAAAAGGGCAGCCGGGGCAGCGCCGACGACAGGCCGACGACGCGAAGTGGGCCGACGCGCTTGACGATGGGGTACTCGAGCGGGCCGTCGCCGTCGCCGGCGCGGCGCAGCAGGTGCGCGAAGTACTTCTCGAAGCGCAGCGTGCGCCGGGCCCCGCGGGTGTAGACGTCGTGGTTGCCCGGGACCAGCGTCAGCTTGGCGAAGTCGGCGATGGGGGCCAGCAGCTCCTGGGCGCGCTGGAACTCGCTGTCGAGCGACAGGTTGGTGAGGTCGCCGGTCACGACCACGTGGTCGATGCCCTGGGCCTGGATGTCGGCGACGACGTCCTCGAGGATGTCCGTCGAGTGGGCGTGGCGGCGGAAGCTGACCAGGTTGCCCAGACCCGTGACGCGCTTGTTCAGGAACTGCTGGATCCGGACACCGGTCAGGTCCAGGACGTGGAGATCCGACAGGTGGGCCAGCTTCATGGCGTCCTCGGGAGTGGGGCAGGGGGGCGTTGGGCGGAGTGGCCGCGCGGGCCTTTCAGCGGCCGAGGGCCGCGGCCTCGCCGTCGGGGGCGGACAGGGAGTCCTCGGTCTCGTGGGTGGCGGCGAGCACACGGCTGAACGAGACCTGCCCGGTGGCCACGTACCACAGGCCGAAGGCGGTCTGCTGGACGAGCTGGAAGAACCAGACGGTCAGGCCGAAGGCGATGGCTTGGGTGCTGCCGGTGGAGATGCCGTAGAGCCCGAGGGGGACGAGCAGGAAGTACCAGAAGCTGCCGACGTTGCCGGGCGAGTTGGGGATCATCATGCCGACGACCACGCAGGCCATCATGGCGTAGGCCCCCAGGAGGTCGACAGGCAGGTAGAAGGCCAAGGCCATGAAGTAGACGCCGAGGCCGTTGATGCCCCAGTAGAGCGCCGTCAACGCCGTGAAGGCGACGAAGGCGCGGGCGCTGGGCAGGGCGCGCAGACCGCGCAGGAAGGCGTCGAGGAGGTCGTTGATCTTGCTGGCGATGCGCGGCGACAGGCGGCCGGCGGTCGCGCGGATGAGGCGCGTCGTGAGCTGGCGCTGCCAGACCGCCCCGGCGAGGACCAGGGAGGCGCCCAGGAAGACGGCGAGCGCGGCGAAGCCGCCCAGGCGCAGGTTGTTCTGAGCGGAGAGGTCTTCGGCGGGGAGCCACGGGAGGACCAGGAAGAGCAGGAGCGAGACCATCAGGCCGTCCATCACGCGCTCGACGACCACGGTGGCGAGGACCTCGCTCATCCGCGTGCGTCCGGGGGCCTCGCGCTTGACCAGGTAGGGGCGCACCAGCTCGCCCAGGCGGAGCGGGAACAGGAACATGGCCATGAACCCGACCGCGCCGATGCGGTTGTGGGTCTTGAGGTCCAGCTCGACGATGGGGTCGAGCAGCGGCTTCCAGCGGATGACCCGCAGGACGTGCACCAGGGTGAGGACCAGCAGGTAGGGGAGCACCCAGGTCAGGTCCAGCAGCCAGCCGTCGCCCGAGGCGGCGACCGTGGCGGAGGGCGGCGTCGCGCTGAGCACGGCCGGCGCCGCGCTGGACGTCGTGGGGAGGTGGGCGTCGCCGACGAGCAGGTGCCCGGCCTCGACGTGCAGGGCCCCGGAGAGCTTGTCCATCGGCCAGTCGCGGGCGCTCAGCCAGACGAAGAAGGCGCCGATCGCCAGACCGAGCAGTGTTCTCGAGAGGAAGCGTCGCAAGGCATCTCCGCGAGGGCGGTCGCAGCCGCCGGGGCCGCTGCGGGTTGGCAACCCTAATGGCGCCATCGCCGTGGAGTCAAGGCACGGCCAGGGGCCTCACGGGCCCGCTCCAGCTGCGGCGCGGGGTGGGGGCGCCCGGGCCAACAACCCCGACTCAGGCCCCCTTCATCCGGTCCTTGAGGCGCGTCAGGGCGTCGTTCAGCTCCAGGCGCGTGAAGGCCTCGGGATCCTGACCCTGCATCCGGTCGAGCATGGCCGCCATCTCGGGGTTCATGTAGCGCGCGGCCGCTTCCCGATCCGCGGCGGCCAGCGGGTTGCGCCCGGCGAAGCGGTCGCGGAGGTCCCGAAGCTCGCGGTCCTGCTGCTCGAGCCGCCCGACGATGCGCGACAGGCCGTCCACACGCGCCTGCGCCTGCCGCGCCAGCTCGGCGTCCCCGGCCCGACGCGCCAGCTGCAGCCTGTGCCCCCAGGTGTCCAGCCCCGTGCGCGCGCGCCCCAGCTGACGTTCGATGTCCTTGTGCTGCAGGATGATCTCGCTCAGGTACGCCCGCCGCAGCTCGAGCGGCATGGCCCCCGTGGGCGTCGAAGCTTGCGCCGCCGCTCCGCCGATGTCCTCGAGCTCCGCGTCGCCCGCCTCCTCGACCGGCGCCGCCGGCGCCTCGCCCGGCTTGGGCCGCCCCGCCGCCACCGCGTCGAGCACCGCGCGCGCCGCCGACGCCGTCCCCTCGGACGCCAGCGCCTCCAAAGCCTTGTCGGCCTCGGCGCGGTCGGGCCCCCCGGGCAGCAGCGCCTCGACGCGCACCGACAGCAGGATGGGGTTGTCGACGTGGACCGCCGCCCCGTGCTGCACCAGGAAGGCATCGCCGCCCGAAAGGGTGCGGTCGGTGGAGAACAGGACCTGCGGCACCCGCGCATGCACCGCGGCGGCCGCCTCGGTCGGGCTGGGGCGTCCGACCAGCAGCGCGGCCCCGCGCACCCACGGCTCGAGGTCGGCGCCGGCCTTGGGGCGCTTGCCCGCCAGGCCGTAGTTCGCCGCGCGCGTCCGGACCAGCTCGTCGATCCCCGGCCGCCCCGACGGCAAGAACAGCAGCGTCAGCTTCTCCGGGTGCGCCAGCGACAGCTGGAACAGCAGCGGGTCGACCTCGCCCGAGCCCACCCGGGCGAAGCTGATGACCACGTGCGGCTGCTCGTCCAGCGTCCGCGCTTCGACCTCGGCGCCGCCCACCACGGGACCGCCCACCCGCGCGCGGATCCGGCCATCGCGCAGCGCCGAGAGCTCGCGGGCGGCGGCCGGATGGGCCAGCACGAAGTCGTCACACGTGACCTGGCTCCACTCGGGATCCACATGGTAGTCGCCGTCGACCGCCACGCGGACCGCGTCCGGCCAGACCTGGGCGGCCGCCGGGAAGGCCAGCTGCGCCACGGCCGGGTCCAGCGCGACGACCCCGTCGACCGCGCCCTCGATGGACCGCAGGTGCGACACCAGCCACCCGTCGGGCCCCTGCCCCGCGCGGTCCTCGCGCAGCGAGCTCAAGACCGACCCCGCCAGGGCCGTGAGGCCGGCCTTCAGGTCCGAGAGCTTCGGCGGCGCCTCCGCGCGCTCGGGCGGAGGCTTGCGCGGCACGGGCACCGGGACGACCTCGGCGCCGGCGCGGCGCAGCGCGTCCACCAGTCGGGCGAAGGGCAGCGGGAGCGGGGCTCCGGCCGCGGTCAGGGCGGCGATCCGGGGTGTGCTGGTCATGCGGCGGAGTCTAAGCCAGCGGTCCTTGGCGGTCCACCGCGAGCGCCAGCGCGTCAGCCCTCACGCGCGCGGGCGAGGCGCGCCTCGAGCCGGGCGATGCGCTGGCCCAGGGCGCTGGTGGGCAGCGCCTCGTGTGCCCGGCGCGCGACGGCGAGCGCGGCCTCGAGCTCGCGAGCCCGCTCGAGCACCATGGCCAGGCGCGTCAGCCCCTGGAGATCGCGTGGGCTGGCCTCGACCAGCCGCTCGAGGGCCTCGCGCTCACCCGCCGCGTCTCCGAGCCGCCGCCGCGCCTCGGCCAGGGCGGCCAGCACCGGCGCCAACGCGGCGTCGACGGCTGAACGGGCCAGCGGCTCGAGCACCCGCGCCGCGCCCTCGGCGTCCTTGCGCCGCAGCAGCAGCCGCGCCAGGTTCACGGCCGCCGCCGCGTCCCTCTCGGCGGCCTCGCCCGTCCCCAGGTCGCTGTCGTGCGCCACCCGGTCCGCCAGCGTCACCATCGACAGCACGTCGTACAGGTTGTGCTCGACCACGGCGGCCAGCGGCTCGGGGTTGCCCGAGCGTAGCCAGTGGTACCAGCAGGTCGGCACGAGGCTCCCCGGGATGTCGTCGACCCGCTCGAACCCCAGCGCGCGCCGCTCGAGCGTCCCGAGCCGCGTGTCCTCCCACAGCCCCTTGTAGAGGTTGCGGCTGACGTGCAGCAGATCCAGGTGCGGCCTCAGCTTGAGATCGCACTCGCGCGACGTGTAGAACCGGTTGAGCACCAGCCGGCTCTGCAGGACCGTCAGGTCGTAGCTCTTGCCGTTGAAGCTGACCAGGAACGGATGACGCTCCAGCGCCTCGACCAGCAAGTGCAACTGCGCCTGCTCGTCGTTGGGCTCCCGCAGCAGCAGCTGCTCCACGACGACGTCGTCGCCGTCCAGGTAGCCGAGGCCGATGAGGAAGGCCAGGGTGCCCGCCCCGTGGTCCAGGCCCGAGGCTTCGATGTCCAGGAACAGCGCCTTCGACGGGTCGAACCCCTCCAGGCGGGCATCGCCCACCAGCCCAGCCAGATGGTCGCAGGTCCGCTCGAACAGCGCCCCGAGGCGGCGCTCTCCGTGCCAGGACACCGCGCTGTGAGGACGCCGCACGACCCACGCGTCGCCGTGCGGCGTCGTCCGCGCCTGCCCGCCGACCGTCTCCTCGAGCGCTGGCAGGTCCCGGTTCGCTTCCGCCCAGCGGCTCATCCGCGCCTGCAGCCGCGCGTGGCGCGCCAGACCGTCCAGATCCAGCCCCGGCGCGGGCGGCTCGGGCGTCGGGGCCGCGGCCGACGACGCATCGCCCGCCTCGCCCAGCGTCCGCCGCAGCCGGGCGCCCAGCCCCTTCACCGGCGGATCTCCTGGAGCAGCAGCCGCCCCAGGGCGACCGCCGCGCCGCGCGCCCGCCCGTCGTATCCGGTCATCGGGCCGAGGCACGCCGGACAGCCCGACTCGCCACAGCCGCAGCCGGCCAACATCCCGAGCGCGCGCGCCAGGACGTCCGGGAACCGCTTGTGCAGCTCGCCCGCGAGGCCCACGCCCCCCGGCATGTTGTCGTACAGGAACACGGTCGGATCGAAGTCCTCGAGCCGCCCTCGGCCGCCGTCGACCCCGCCACCCTCGATGGGCAGCGACACCCCGGCGCTGCGGTCGCCCACCACCCGGCCCAGGTCCCCCGAAGCGCACATCAGCGCCACGGTGGCCGTCGTGTGCAGCGCGTGGCTCAGCCCGACCAACCCGTCCAGCGCCGTCGCGCGGTCGTAGGGCAGCGCCTCGAGGACCGCGCTGGTCATCGTGAACCAGCAGGCCGTCGTGTGCATCTCGAGGTCGGGCAACGTGACCTCGCCGTAGCCCACGTTCTCGCCAGTGTGAAAGCGAATCTTCTTGAAGCCCGTGACCTTGGACGTGACCAGCACCTCGCCGTGCGCCAGCCCCAGCCGCCCCTCGTGGTCGACCTCCTCCTCGTCCAGCACGGCCACGCGGCTGTAGGTCATCGCCGTCGTGTAGTAGTCGGGCTCGACCCGCCGCACGAAGGCCTTGTGGTTCGGGTAGTCGAGCCGCTCGACCTGGTACTGCAGCCCGTCGATGTTGTGGATGGCGTGCTCGTGCAGCGTCGTGTGGGCGCTGCGGAAGTCGACCTCGGCCAGGATGCGGTCCTGCGGGACCTCGATGACGACGAAGTTCTCCTCGGGCACGCCGCGCAGGTTCACGTGGGTCGCCGGGAAGACGCGCTCCATCCAATGAAAGCGCCCCTGGCTCTCGTTGAGGACTCCGTGGCTCTCGAGGTAGCGCAGGACCTCGGTCGTGTCCTTCAGCGAGAGATCCCCGAACGCCTCGTCGGGCTCGAAGGGCAGCTCGAAGGCCGCGCACTTCATGTGGTCGACCAGCACGAACAGGTTGTTCGAGTCGATGCGCGCGTGCTCGGGCGAGGCGCCCAGCAGCGTGTCCGGGTGGGTCACCAGGTACTGATCGACCGCCGACGACCGAGCGATCCAGACCGTCAGCGACTTGCCGTGCCGACGCCCGGCGCGCCCGCTCTGCTGCCACAGGCTGGCGATGGACCCCGGGTAGCCGGCGATGATGCACGCCTCGAGGCTGCCGATGTCGATGCCCAGCTCGAGCGCGTTGGTCGCGACCACTCCGCGGACGGACCCGTCCCGGAGCCCCGCCTCGATGCGCCGCCGGTGGTTGGGCAGGTAGCCGCCGCGATAGCCCTGCACGAGGTCCGCCGGCAGGTGGGCCTTGGTCACCGCCTCGCGCAGGTACTTGAGGATGATCTCGACCTGCAGCCGGCTGCCGGCGAACACGATGGTCGACACGCCCGACGTGATGAGGTCGGCGGCCAGGCGGTGGCTGGTCTTCAGCACGCCCGCGCGCAGGCCCAGCTGCTGGTTGACCACCGGCGGGTTGTAGCAGACCAGGTGGTGCTCGCCCGTCGGGGCCCCAGACTCGCCGACGAGGTCCAGCGCGACGCCGGTCAGGCGCGTCGCCAGCTCGACCGGGTTGGCGATGGTCGCCGAGCAGCAGATGAACTGCGGGTCGCTGCCGTAGAACCGGCAGATGCGTCGCAGCCGGCGCAGCAGGTTCGCGACGTGGCTGCCGAAGATGCCGCGATAGGTGTGCAGCTCGTCGATGACGACGTAGCGCAGGTTCTCGAACAGCTTCAGCCACTTGGTGTGCTGGGGCAGGATGCCCGAGTGCAGCATGTCGGGGTTGGTGATGACAACGTGGCCGTGGTCGCGCACCGCCCGCCGCGCGTCGGGGGGCGTGTCCCCGTCGAAGGTGAACGTCCCGATGTCCGCGCCCGTCGCCTCGATGAGCGCGTGCAGGCCCGAGTACTGGTCCTGGCTGAGCGCCTTGGTCGGGAAGATGTACAGCGCGCGCGTCTCGGGCTCGCGCAGCACCCGGTCGAGCACCGGCACGTTGTAGCAGAGCGTCTTGCCCGACGCCGTGGGCGTCGTCAGCACCAGATGCTTGCCGGCCCGCACCGTCGCGATGGCCTGGGCCTGGTGGGCGTACGGCCGCTCGATGCCCAACCGCGCCAGGCTCTCCTGCAGCACCGGGTGCAGGTCGTCCGGGAACGCCCCGAACCGCGGCAGCCGCGGCGGCCGCACGTGGTGCGCCGTCACCTGCGGGCCGTGCTCTCGGCCGCCGGTCAGGTCCGCGATGATGTCGTCGAGGGTCCGCGTTTCCAGCAGCATGGCGCGCGCACGGCAGGGCAGGGGTGGCCTGAACAAATATCCAGGCCGAATCTATCCATCCCCCACGCCCGGGTCAACGTCGGCGCTGCCCCCTGGTCCCACCCCTCTTCGAAACGAGAGAGCCCGCACGCGGCGGGCTCTCTCCATCGGCGACCTCGCCTCGGGTCACTTGAAGACCCGCTCCTTCGAGGTCTGGAGCAGCGCCGCCTCGAAGCTCTTCTTGAGCTTGAGCAGCCGCTCGAACTCGGGCCGGCGATCCGACTGCGAGACCAGCGCCGACGGCGCCTTCCTGGCGCCATCGATGACCTGGTCACCGAAGTCGATGAACTGCTCACGCGGCGGCTTGGCGAACGCTGCGCCCGAGAGGGTGACGAGGGAGAGAACGGCCACAGAGGCGACGACCTGCTTCATGGAACTCCTCCTTGGGTGGCGACCCGGTCGGACGAGCATGACGCGCCGCGTCAGCGCTGTCGAAGGACGCACGCTCGGCGCATGTAACCCGGCGTCATCTGCACGCGACGGCCGCTGTCTGGCGCCTACTTGAAGACGCGCGCCTTCGACGTCTGGATGAGAGCGGGCATGAAGCTCTTCTTCGTCGGTCGGCTCCACGCCACGCAGAAGTGGAAGTCATGGGGAGAGCGCCGAGCAGCAGGTGGTTCGGGAGCTGCATCCACCACCCGCCCCTCGGCGTCGTAGCAGGGAAACTTCGCCGCATCCTGATGCGCCCGCGCAGGACCTACGGCCATCGCCATGGCCGCTACAGCGAGCAGCAAGGAGTTCACGCGGCCTCCATCGTCGCACCGAGCCGTCGGGTGTTCGAAACGAAAGAGCCCGCGCGAGGCGGGCTCCTTCAGGCGGCGACGTCGCCTCGGGTCACTTGAAGACCCGCTCCTTGGACGTCTGCAGCAGGGCGCTCATGAAGCTCTTCTTGAGGTTCAGGAGCTTGTCGAACTTCACCTTGTCGCGGCTGTCGGTGTACAGCGCGGTCGGCTTTTTGATCTCGCCGTCGATGAGCTGGTCCGAGAAGTCGTAGAACTTGGACTTGGGCTCGTTGGCGTGGGCGAGACCGGTGAACGCACCGAGAGAGAGCGCGACGAGCGAGGCGGCGAACAGCTTCTTCATGACATTCCTCCGGGTGGTTCCAACCGTCGACAGATGATGGCGCAAGCCCGTCCGCCGCGTCAAGCGGGCAGGGGCATCGGCCGAGGTCGCGTCAGGACTCGGTCGGCGCGTCCTGGGCGGGCGCCTCCTCCGGCGCCGGGGTGGGGGCCTCCTCCTCGGCCGGAGCCGGCGAGGCCTCGGGCGCGGGCGCCGCGTCGCCCTCGGGCGTCGGCTCGGCCGCGGGCGCGGGCGCCGCGTCGCCCTCGGGCGTCGGCTCGCCCTCGCCCCCCTCGGGCGCCGGCGGCGGCTCTTCCGGCGGCATCATCGCCTTGAGGCCACCCTTGGCGATGATGTCCTTGAGGACCTTCACGATGCCCTCGACCTTGGTCTTGTCCTCGGGCGACGGGTTGCCCTTGGCCAGGAACAGGTCGAAGTACTTCACCGCGTTATCCAGATCCTGCAGCTTGATCTGGTAGATGTCCGCGATGCGCCGGTACAGCTCGCCGCGCTCGGGGCGCTTGGCGACGAAGTCGTCGTAGCAGGCGATGGCCTTCTTCAGCTGCGCCTTGGGGTCCGCGGCGCCGCCGGCCATGCCGAACGCCGAGTCACACAGGCCCTCGTGCGCCTCGACGTTGAGCGGCTCGACCTCGAGCACGCGCGCGTAGTGCTCGTTCGCCTCGGCGTAGTTCAGGTGCTCGAGCAACATGGCCGCGATGTTCATGCGGACGTCCATGTTGTCGGGATCCTGGTCGAGCGCGTCCTTGAAGTAGCGCATCGCCAGCGGGCGCTGCCCGAGCATGATGTAGGTGTAGCCCAGGTTGGTCAGCGCCTCGGTCGACGCCGGGTCCTGCTGCAGCACCTTGTTCTTGAAGATCCACTCGGCGATGAGCAGCTTGCCCTGCTTGAGGTTGATGAGGCCGCGCGTGTTCAGGCCCGTCACGTTCGTCGGGTCGACGTACAGGACCTCCTTGACGTAGCGCTCGGCCGTCTCGAGGTCGCCCTGCGACAGGTAGTACAGCGCGACCGCGTTGTTCACGGCCGGGTCGTCGGACGCCTTGGCCTGGACGCGATCGAGCAGATCCTTGGCCTTGACCATCCAGTCGTCGTGCTCGGCCGTGTTCCCGAGCAGCTTGGCCGTGCGCGCCTTGCCCAGATAGATCTTGGCGATGTACGCGTTGGCCGAGGCGCTCTCGGGGTTGGCGTCCAGCGCGCTCTGGTAGACCGTCAGCGCGTCGTTCTGCTTGCCCTGGCGCTCGAGCGTCATGCCCAGGTTGAAGTAGGCCTCGAGGAAGCCCTTGTCCTTGGCGATGGCCTCCTTGAACTTGGCCGCGCCCGCCTTGTAGTCCGGCTTGGCGCTCACGACCGCCTTGACGCCGTCGCGGAAGGCGTCCTGCGCCTCCTTGTCGATGCCGTCCAGGTAATCCGGCGCCTTGACGGCCTCGAGCTCGCGGACCTTGAACTCGTCCTCGCTCAGGCCCGTCTTGCCGGCCTGCCCCTGCGCCCCGGCGCCAGTCTTCCCAGCGCCCGGATCGGTCGCCTTGGCCGTCCCCGTCCCCGCGCCGGTGGTCCCGGCCGGGTCCGTCGTCTTGACCTGCTGCCCCGACCCGCCGCAGGCCATCAGCGACAGGCCCGCAGCGAAGACCGAGGCGCGCACCAGCTTCTTCATGTTCCAGATGTACAGGTTCATGGTCGCGTTCTCCTCGGTCCCTTACTTCGTGAAGTCGACGACCGTGTCACCCTGGCGGATGACGCGGATGAAGTTCGTCGACTGCACGGTGTCCTTGGTCTTGTCGGGCTTGAGCCTGAAGCTCGAGATCGGGAACTCGTCCGGGTTGACCTTCGCGGCGTACTCGGCGCTCAGGCGCGACCACTTGTTGTAGACGTTCTTGTCGAGCGCCTGCTTGAGCGCCAGCGTGAACGCCGTCAGCGCCTTCTCCTGGATGGGCGCGGCGATCTCCTCGAGCTGGAACCGGTACTCGTCGATGTCGTCCTCGGTCAGCCCGGGCGGCACCGGCGCGTTGAACAGCCCCTCGGCGAACTCGTAGTACAGCTGGCCCAGGCGGAAGGCGGCGGCCGCGGCCATGCCCGGATCCTGGAACGCCAGCACCTTGTCGAAGGCGACCGACGTGTCCTGCAGCGCCTCGGCCTTGCCCTTGAGGGTCTTGCCCAGCAGGTTCATGTCGAAGTCGCCGCGCTTGTTGACCGCCTCGATCTTCATCGCGTCGAAGTCGTCGAACGCGTACTCGGCCAGCTCCAGCGCCGCCATCGCGGCGTAGGCCTTCGTCGCGTCCTCGGCCTTGCCCGGCTCCTTCTCGTTGAGCTTGTTCCAGTCCTTGAGCGCCCCCTCGAGCAGCTTGGTCGCCACCCGGCGGTTCTTGACCTTGTCGGCCTTCTTGTAGGCCACGCCCGCCGCCGCGACGGCGCGGATCTTGTACTGGACGTCGCTCTTGCCGAACGCCTTGGCCACCTTCTCGAAGGTCTTGGCCGCCTCGATCTGCGCCTTGGGGTCGTCCTTGCGGCTGATGGTCTCGGCGCTCTGGAAGGCCACGACCGACGCGTCCTCCTTCTTCGGGAACAGCTTCACGTACCGCTCGAAGGTGTCGTGCGCCTTGTCGTACTCCTCGAGCGCCGCGTAGATGAGGCCGGCGTTCCGGATGGCGTCCGACGCCTGCTCGTTCTCCTTGAACCGCTCCATCTCGATGAAGGCGGTCGCGGCCTCGGCGAACTGCGTCTGGTTCTCGTACAGCACGCCGATGTCGAACTGGGCCTTCACCGCCACCTCCTCCTTGGGGTAGCGCTTGATGACCTCCTCGTACGCCTCGACCGCCTGCGGGAACCGACGCGCCGACTCGTGGATGACGCCGACGTTGTACAGCGCCGCCGACGCAAGCTTCGGGTTGGACCGGCCGAACTCGTCGACGATCTCACGCTGCACGCGCACCGCCTCGTCGAACATCCGCTGCTTGGTCAGGTCGCGGGCGTGCTCGGTCTTGGCGATGGCGATCATCTGCTCGAGCTCTTCCTTCGTCTTGACCTTGAAGTTGCGCTCCTTGATGAGCTTGCGCGCCCACTCCTCGATCTTCTCCCAGTGCTTCAGACGCGCGTAGCAGTCGATGATGACGTTCACCGCGACGCTGGCCATCCGGTGCTTGGGGTACAGATCGAAGATGACCATCAGACGCTCGACCGCGTCCCGGAACTCGCCGTGCATGTAGAAGGTCTGCGCGGCGATGAACATGATGTTCGGGATCATCTTGCCGCGGTCCGGGTACTTCTTGCGGAAGGCCTCGTCCTGGAGCGCCGTGTTCATGACCTTGACGTAGGCGTCGGCGGCCGCGATGTAGCGCTGCTCGAGGTCGTGCAGCGGCGTCTTCGGAATCGGCGCCATCTCGTCCTTGAGGTCGCGCTTCTCCTCGACGTACTCGATCTCGCCCTGCTTGACCTCGGGGCGCAGCCCCGCCTTCACCATCAGGCCTTCGATGGCGTAGACCGCGCCCAGCGCCGCGTCCTCGACGAACTCGCCCTTGCTGTCGCGGCTGATGACCTTCTCATACTGGGCGGCCGCCTTCTCGTAGTCCTTGATCTGATCGTACAGGATCTCGGCGTAGTAGAAGCTGAGCTTGTAGGCCTCCTTGTGCTCCGGGAACCGGTCCAGGAACATCGCGTAGTAGTGCGCGGCGCGCTCGTACTGCGGCCCGGAGGGCTTCTTCTGGTCGTCGGCCTTCTGCGCGTCCTGGTGGTAGTGGTTCGCCAGGAAGAACAGGTTGGTCGCCATCAGGTCGTTGGCGGCCTGCCCGACGTCCGCGTTGCCCTTGTTGGCGTTGCGCCACGCGCCCTTGTCGTCCAGGAAGGCGACGAGGGTGTTGATCTCGGTCTCGATCTCACCCATGTCGCCGATCTTGCGGCGCAGCTCCATGATGGCGTCGAAGTACTCGACGACCTTCGCGGCCACCTTGTCGTGGTCGATGAGGTGCTTGTAGAGGTCGATGGCCTCGTCGTCGCGGTCCTTCGACCCGAGCAGCCCGGCCATGCGGTCGAGCTTCTTGTAGGTGTCGACCTCGCCGACCTGCTTCATGAAGTAGTCGCGCGCCATGCGCCAGCCGTTGTCCAGCTCGGCGTAGGTCACGACCAGGTCGTTCAGGGCCTGCTCGCGGAACTCGACGATGTTCTGCTTTTCGACCGCCGCGACGACCTTCTTGAAGGTGTCGATGGTCTTCTCGTACTCGGTCAGGTTGAAGTAGACCCAGCCGAGCTTGTAGAGCGCGTAGTTGTACAGCGGGCTGTTCGGAAAGCTCTGGATGATCTTCTCGTAGTTGGTCTTCGCGTAGAACAGCGAGTCCGTCTCGAAGAAGTACTCACCCAGCGCCAGGTGGCTCTCGGCGATGAACCGGCTCTTCGGGTGCTGCTGCACCAGGTCCTGCAGGTGCTTGACGCCTTCCTTGGTCAGCTGCGAGTCCTTGCGCCCGCGTCCGGCCTGCATCGCCGCCTTGCCGAGGTAGTACATGACCTCGTCGATGCGGTTGTAGGCCGGGAACTGGGCCAGCACCTGCCGGTAGTAGCCAAGCGCGACGCTGTAGTCCTCGACCGGCTCCGTCGGCTCTTCGGCGCAGCGCTTCTCCTCGAAGCACGTCATGTTCTTGTCGTAGGTGTCGCGCGCCAGCAGGTACTGGTACTTCGACTCCTCCCAATGCGCCTCGGCGAGGCGGAACAGCACGTCCGCCTTCTTCTCGCTGGGCGGCCCCTGCGCGAGGAGCTTGTCGAGCGTGTCGATCTTCTTCTGCCGCAGCTCGCTCATCTTCGCCTGGATGGCCTTGGCCTTCTCATCGAAGTTCGCGCGCTCGAGCTGATCGAGGGAGAACCCGCCCTTGCCGGCGAGGGGCTTGCCGCCCTCCGGGGCCGCGGGCGCGGTCTCGGCGGCCGGAGCGGCCGGCTGGGCCCAGACCACCGGCGCCCCGATGGGCATGGTGATCAGGACGGCGACGGGGACGACCTTGGTCCTCAGGAGCCGGGACAACCTGCGCATGGCGCGTTCTCTCCTCGAGATGGGGACACGGTTCACGGCGCGGAGCTTCGCACCTTTGTCTCCGCGCGTCACGCCGGGGAACAGGCGTGACGGCGACGATTCGTGCCCGGGGGCTTGACGGGTCTTGGCGGCGAGGGGCGTGGATACGACGAGGCGCACCCGAAGGTGCGCCCCATCATGGCCCGAGGCCTAGTTCTGCTCGCGGACGCACTGGTCCTTGATGAAGGATCGGTGGTAGCCGATCTCGTCCTTCCAGTACTCGCCCTCGAAGGGCCACTCCCAGGTGTCCGACCCGACGATGGCGACCGTGCCGCCCGACTCGGCGGTCGGCGGCGGCGTCGTCGTCTCCTCGTCGCCGTTGAGGGCCTCGAGCTTCTTGGCCTCTTCCTCGATGCGGAGGTCACCGAGGTCGACCTCGATCTCGAGCTTCTTCTGGTCGTAGTCGGCCAGGACGCCCTCGGTCTCCTTCAAGATGCGCTGGATCTTGATGCCGAGCTCGCGCGTCCGGTCCTTGTGGAGCGCCTCGAGCTTGGTCGCGATCTCCTGACCGAAGCCGCCCAGCGCCTGGCCCTTGGACGCGATGATCTTCTGCTCGTGCTCGATCTGCTTGAGGGTCTTGTACAGGTTGTAGAACTCGACGTTCCCCAGCACCGGCGCGGCCAGCTCGCGCGGCAGCCCCGACGACTGCTTGCCGCTGACCGTCGAGACCAGCGCGTCGTAGTAGTCCTCGGGCCGCACCGTCTTGAGCAGGAAGTCCTTGAGCGGCACGCCGAGGGGAGTGACCTCCTTGGCGTACTGCGCGAGGGCCTCCTCGGCCGACTCGAAGTGGCACAGGTTCATGTAGACCGTGGCCTCGAGGATCCACAGCTCGGGATAGAACTGGTGCTTGAAGTACGGGCTGTGCAGGGTCTGGAACGTGCCGAGGGCGCGCGAGTAGTCGCCCTTGACGAAGTACACCCACGCGCTCTCGTACAGCGCCGTGGCCTGCTTGGCCGTCCCCTTGGGCACCTTGCGGTAGTAGTAGATGGCCGCGTCGGCGTCGCCGACCTCGTACGCGATGCGGGCGAGCGCCAGGAAGGCGAGGTCCTTGACCTCGGGGTCCGTCGCGTTCTCCTCGGTCGCGATGATGGCCTTCTGGAAGGACTGCACCGCCGACTTGGCCAGCTGATTGCGGATCTCGACCAGGCCCTTGAGATACTGGGCGCGCGCGTAGTCGGGCGCCTGCGGGCTGACCGCGTCGAGGTACTTCAGCGCCTGCGACCAGTTGTTGTAGTCGAAGTAGAACTCACCCAGGACGTAGTTGAACTCGTCCTGGAAGCCGCGGCTGAAGTTGTCGACGAAGAACCGGGTCATCTCCTCGAGATCCGGCGGCGAGTAGTTCACCTTGCGCCGGAGCTCGCGGAGCTGCTGGAAGGCCGTCTGGAAGAAGGGGCGCTCGGGGCCGGCCAGGACGACCTCGACCAGCTCCTTGGCGGCAGCCTGGTACAGGCCCGCCTTCACCAGCGCGTTGGCGATGCCGAACTTGGCGAGGTAGGCCTCCTCGCTGTCGGGGGCGAAGCCGCCCTGCTCGACGAACTTCTGGAAGGCCTGGATCGACTCGACGAACTTGCCCTGGTCGGCCAGCGCGCGTCCGGTGGCCAGAACGCCCTTGGCGAAGGCCGCGCGCTGGGCCTCCTCGGCCTTCTTGCGCTCTTCGAGCAGCTTGAGGGCCTCGAGGCGCATCTGCTCCTCGCGGGCCTTCTTCTGCTCCTCGGTCTCCACCGGCTCGGTCGGGCCGGTCGGCGTCGTCTCACCCGGGCCCGTCTGCTCGCCGCCCGGCTGCTTGCCGAAGCGGTTGGGCGTCGAGAGCATGAACTTGAGGACCTTCTCGTCGACGCTGGCCTTCTTGAGCGCCAGGATGTCCGTGACGGTCAGGTTGAAGACGGTCTTGTCCTTCTCGATGGCCTTGATGATCTCGTCGGCCTGGATGCCGAGCTTGGTCAGCGTGACCACCTCGTCCTGCGTAATCGCCAGGGCCGACTTCGGCCCGAGCAACGTGCCGAGGCCCAACGACCCGAGGCTCAGGAGGGTGACGAGGGTCCGCGAAAAACGGGCTCGCGAAAGGATCATGCGTGGTTCTCCTCGAGGCGTTGGAGCTTGCTGGACCGGGTCGCCGTCACTGCGGGGCCGCGGTGAAGAAGCTCACGCCCAGGGTGATCTCGACCGGCATCGCCACACCGCCCGTCTCGGCGGGGTAGGCGTACTGGCGATAATCCAGGCGCAACGACAGGGCCTCGCTCAGGTAGAAGCGGACGCCCAGGCCGATGTTGCCCGACACGTCGATCTTCGACTCCTCGAGGCGCGTCTCCTCGTCGACGATGGTCGTCGCGATGGCGCCGGCGCCGAAGGCCACGTGGAAGTCGAAGTGAGAGAGCTTGTCCGTGAACAGGCCGATCTTGCCGTGGATCGGGCTCCACAGGACGTCCACGCCCGCCAGCCAGTTCAGGGTCTGCGGGATCTCGACCAGGATGTTGTACAGCGTGTTCTGCTCGAGGAAGTCCTTGAGATCGCTGTTGACCGTCACCAGGTAGGAGCCCCAGGCCTCGACGGCGAAATCCTCGGCGAAGTAGTAGTCCCAGCGCCCGCCGATCGGGTAGTACGAGAAGAACTCGTCGTTCGGGATGACACCCGAAAACAGCGTGAACTCGTGGCGCGACTCCTTGAGGAACTCGCGCTTCTGCAGCGTCTTGATCTCGCGCTTTCGCGCCCAGTACAGGTCCAGCGCCTCGTCGACCGCGGCGGTGTCCTGCGGCTGGGCGAGCGCGCCCGAAGGGGGAAGCGCCAGGGTGGCGGCCAAGCAGGACCCGAGCAGCGTCTTGACGATCTTCATCGCGAGCATCCTCTCGTTGTTGCGCTTCAACCCACGGCGGCGAGGCGCGCTAGAGCACAGACAAAGGTGGCGCCGTCCGCGTGGCCCCGAGGGCGTCGCGGTGGGCGACTGAAGGGCAGGGGAGGCGCCGACGGGGGCGCGACCCGGGGACCTCACTGGTTGCAGGAGCCGCAGACGGCGCCTCCGGCGAGGCACTCACCGTCGCAGCAGGTGCCTCCGCTGCCATCGAGGCACGCCATGTTGTTGGGCAGCTCGAGCTCGCCGCGGCACAGCTGGGTCTCCTCGGAGCACCCCGTCTGACACACGCCGTCCCCTTCGAGGCCGCAGTCGACGTCCGCAGCGCAGGGCTTGCGGATGACGAGCCGCTTGTCCCAGGTGCTGCCGCCCGCGTTCGAGAACGTCTTGAGCTGCGCCTGGCTCACCAGCTTGCTCTCCGGGCTGATGTCCACCCGGCCACCGAGCGCGTACTGGCCGCCACGCGGCGTGCCGAACGGAGGGGCCGAGTTGCTCTTGAACACCGGCGCCGGCACCGACGCCTGCCACACGCCCTGGAGGCTGAGGCGCACGTTGGTCATCGCGCTCGACAGCGCCTTCTGGAACTCGACCACGTTGGTGGTCGACAGCTCGTTCGAGTTGATGAACTGGTAGTGGCCGTTGGTCAGGCAGGCGATCTCCTGCTGCCGCGGGTCCGGGCCCGGGTAGCCGAAGGACTCGAACTGCACGAAGTGGATGTGGACCGCCGGCAGGTTAGGGTTGGCCTTGTCCTCCTCGAGGCGGCGGATGATCTCGCTGACCTTCTCGGAGGTACAGGTCCCCTTGTCGCAGCTCGTGAAGGACTCGGACTCACGCAGGCAGGTGTCCGGCCCGTCGGTGAGGATGACGATGTGGTTGGTGCGGTTGAGGTCGCGCTTCTGCGTCAAGTAGCCGTAGGCCTGGTTCACCGCGTACCACAGGTTCGAGCGGCCGCCCGAGCTGCTGTTGCGCAGCGCCTCGAGGCCGTCCGTCCAGATCTTCTGGTTCGAGCGGCCGAAGCACATGTCGAGGGCCTCGTTCCAAGGCAGCCCCTCGACCTCGGGCATGGAGCAGGCCGTCGTCATGTTGTCGGCGCCCGAGCCGATGCCCTCTCCGAAGGCGAGCACGCCGAAGCGGTCCGAGGGGTTGAGCTTGTTGATGAACTCCTCGACCACGGCGATGCGGCGGTGCGTGTAGTCCGAGGCGACCTGGCTGAAGTTGGGCTCCGGGTCGAAGGTCCCGGGCGTGCCCTCCTTGAGGTCGCTCTCCTTGACCAGGCCGCGGATGGAGGCGGTGTGGTCGACGAGGAAGACGATGTTGTGGCCCGAGGAGTGGGCCGCCGAGCGGGACTTGGCGAACGGCTGATAGGCGATGCCGGACGCGCTGAGCGTCGTATCGGCCATGCACGTCCCGGGGGAGGCGTCGGGCAGCCCGTCGATGCAGTCGATCGTGAAGTCGAGGGTCTGCTGGTTGACCTTGATGGCGTCGCTGCGCGAGCCGAGGACCTCGACCGTGTTGATGATGTCGCCCGGTCGGATCGAGTTGTCCGCGTCCAGGCTGTCGCTGGAGCCGGGGCGACCCTTGCGGGGCGAGGACACCATCACGAAGTTGACGAGGAAGCCGTCGGGGTCGCCCCCGACCGCCGGGTCCATCGCGCACTGGCGGACCAGCTGGCCGTTCTGCTGCACGGCCGGATACGCGCTGACCACGACCAGGTCCTGGAACACCGTGCGGTTCGGGTTGAAGCGCGCGTTGGTGTCGCAGGCCGGGCCGGCCGCGGTGGCGGCGAGGCATCCGACGAGGGCCGCCGCGAAGCGAGACCGAACGCCCGGCGACGCGTCCCGGAGCCCCTGGGTTGTGTGCTGACCGTTCGCGCGTTCTGCCATGTCGTCCACCTCGTCTTGGGCCCCAATCGGGCCATGCCGGCGTCGGCCTGGCGTTCCGCCTGGCCGGGACCCTCCGGACGCCCAGTGACGGGCCCCCGGAAATCGGGTCGCGATCATTCAGAAGACGCCGTCCTGTTGTCAAGCCGGTTATCGTGGAACTTCACGGACATGCGCCGCCTCGGGCCGCGGTCGCCGGGCTGACGCAACCCCGCCATAGCATTGGGTTCGTTCCAGCTAACCGCCCCCTCCGGGGGCTCTGCGCGCCGGCCGGGACGGTCCGCACGCAAGGGCCCTCTGCGGCGACAATCTCGAGGCCCGCGCTATGCTTGGTTGACTCCGCGCAGGCCGCTCTCTAGCATCCTGCGGTCGTAGACGGCCCGCCGGCGGAAGCAGGGGCGCCCAGGACCGAGGAGCTCGGCATGACCAGACCCATCACGCGTTTGCCTTTCGTCCTCTCGCTCTTCGCGGGCCTGGCGCTGAGCCTGGGGGCGTGCTCCGACTCGAGCGACGGGGACTGCCCGCCCGGCTCGGACTTCTGCGTCGCCAAGCGTCCCGAGATCGACGTCCAGCGCCTGGGCCAGAGCTGGACCACCGGGACCAAGCTCGAGTTCGACATCGGTACGGTCGGCGTGCAGTCGATCGTCTCCCGCGTCGACCTCGTCAACGTCGGCGAGCTCGAGCTCGAGATCTACGAGGTCTCGGTGACGTCGGACCCACCGGGGGCCTTCGTGCTGGTCCCGACGTCCGGTGCGCTCCCTGAGGCGGGCGCGCCGGTGAAGGTCGCGGGCGCAGGGGCGGCAGGCACGACGGCCTCGTGGTCCTTCGACATCCTCTACACCCGTCCCCAGGGCGCCTCCGCCGTCCAGGGGCAGCTGGTCGTACGCTCCAACTCGCGCACGGCGACGGACACTGCGAACGACAACCTGACGTTCCAGCTCGGGACCGCTCAGTCCAAGCCGCAGATCACGATCAGCCCCACCATCGCCGACTTCGGCAACGTCGGCGCCGGCAGCGTCGAGAACATCGACGTCAAGATCTTCAACACCGGCAGCGACCCGCTCATCATCGACGGCTTCACGCTCTCGGGTCCGTCGGTCTTCAGCGTCCAGGACGGGCAGGGGATCTGGGCCGCGTCGGCCGAGACGGCGTCCGAAGGTGTCGCCCTCGAGAAGCCCTGGGAGATCCCTCCGGCCGGCACCTACTCGGTGCGCGTGAAGTTCGAGCCCGTCGACGGCCAGGCCGCCAACGGCGAGCTGCGCTTCGTCTCGAACGACCCGACCGGGCCGTCGCTCGTGACCCTCAAGGGCAACGTGGGCGGACCCTGCATCTCGATCTCTCCCAAGACGGTCAATTTCGGCGGCAAGCTGGTCGGCGCCGATGCGACCATCGACGTCGAGATCCTCTCCTGCGGTGACCAGGCCCTGAACATCACGGGCATCCGGCTCCTCGAGGGCGCCTCCCCGGACTTCTCGCTCGACCTCAGCAAGCTCTCCGCCTCGACGACCAACGCCAGCATCCTGACCCCCGACGAGCCGGCGGTCTCCATCCCGGTCAACAAGACGGGACGCTTCACCGTCAAGTTCATCCCCGACGAGGTCAACCAGCTGGTGGACGGCAAGGCCGTACCCGACCTGGCCCAGATCGAAATCCTCAGCGACACGTTCGTCGGGACCTCCGTGCTGGACGTCCAGGGCTACGGCGTCGAGGTCGAGTGCCCCACGGCCATCATCAAGGTGGCCGAGGGCGAGGAGGTCGTGCCGCAGACCAAGCTGCACCTGAACGGCGAGCAGAGCTTCGCGTCGACCGGACCCATCGCCAGCTACCAGTGGAGCGTCGAGCAGCCAGAGGGTTCGACCTCCCTCTTCCTGCCCAGCGCGACGGCTCCGAACGCGAACTTCGAGGCCAACATCGCCGGCATCTACACCTTCCGCCTCGACGTCTGGGACCAGAACGGCGTCAAGTCGTGCGAGCCGGCCGTCTACACGGTGATCGTCAACCCCGATCAGGCCATCCACATCGAGGCGCTGTGGGACACCCCCGGCGACCCCGACCAGTCTGACGAGGGCCCCGAGGCGGGCGCCGACGTCGACCTCCACTTCCTGCATCCGTTCGCCACCGGCTACGACATCGACGGCGACGGGAAGCTGGACGGCTGGTTCGACAACCCCTTCGACGTGTACTGGTTCAACCCGAACCCCGACTGGGGGGCGTTCGGCAACCCGGACGACAACCCCAGCCTCGACCGTGACGACACCGACGGCGCGGGTCCCGAGAACATCAACCTGAACCTGCCCGAAGACGGCATGGTGTACCGCGTCGGCGTCCACTACTGGAACGACCACGGGTTCGGGGTCAGCAGCGTGACCGTGCGCATCTACGTCTTCGGCTCCCTCAAGCACGAGATCTCCGGGCTCGAGATGTCGAACCACGAGTTCTGCGAGCTCGCGACGATCGACTGGCCCAGCACGGTCATCGCGCCCATCCTGGGCAAGAACGGCGGCTACAAGTGCACGCCGAACTTCGAGCACCCGCTGTTCGTCGGGCAGTGACCGGACGCGGGACCCGACCTTGGTCGGGTTCCCATCCGTCGCCAGGGAGGCCACCCTACGGGGTGGCTTCTTGGTTTCGAAGGGGGCCGCCGGGTCGCACTGCGGCATTGATCCGATGTGGGCCCCGGGCTAACTTGCTTGCCCTCGCACCGACGTGAAGGCGTGACGCGTGGCTCGGGCCAGGCGGCTTGCCCCGAGGGTACGGCGATGGCGATACTGCGACGTCCCTTCGTCCGAGGGGGGCGGCAAGCTGGAGGAGCGACGATGAAGAGATGGCTTGGAATCGTGATGGCTGCCATCGCGCTGAGTGGTGGGCAGGCCTGCGGCGATGACGAGGGTGGCTTCATCCTCAACGATAACCCGAGCATCCAGGTCCGTCGCGACGGCGTCGCCATCTCCAGCGGCGAGGCCCAGAAGGTCAACGTGGCTGGTCTCGCCGAGAACCAGCAGACGATCGTCGGCACCTTCGAGATCGCGAACGACGGCGTCGGGGCGCTCAGCGTCAGCGAGATCTCGATCGTCTCGGATCCGCCGAACGCGTTCACGGTTCAGTCTCTGGGAGCTGCGCTCCCGACCGCGGACGCCCCCGTCGAGGTGGTCGATCAAACCGCGCCCGACGGCACCAGGACCTATCTCTTCTCCGTCGTCTACACGCGCCCCGCGTCACCGTCGGCGACGGGCACGCTGACCATCCGTTCGAACTCGAAGCCTGCCAACCGAGACCCCAACCCGGTCGTCTCCTTCCCGATCCAGACCGAGGGTCTCCAGCCGCAGATCTCGGTCTCTCCCCCGGTGGTGGACTTCACCAACGTCGGCGCCAACCAGGAAAAGACCCTGTCGTTCAACATCGCGAACGTCGGCGGCCTGCCCCTGACCATCAACAGCTTCACCTTCGCCGGCTCGGAGTCCTTCACCCTCATCGACGGCGCCGGACAGTGGTCGCCTTCCGCCGAGACCAGCCAGGGCGTTCAGCTCGCCGAGCCGATCACCATCGCCGAGGGCAAGACGCGCAAGATGAACGTCAAGTTCGCGCCGGAGGGCCCCGAGGCGGCGACGGCCGACCTGCGGTTCTTCTCGAACGATCCGACCGCCACCAGCGGCACGCCCGTTCAGCTGCGCGGCAACGTCGGGGGGCCCTGCATCCAGATCGATCCCCAGCGGGTCGACTTCGGCGGCAAGCTCTTCGGCGGCGCCTACACCATCGACGTGCAGGTCACGTCCTGCGGGGACGCGGACCTCCAGGTGACCGGCGTTCGCCTCAAGGACGGCGAGGGAGCGTCCGAGGACTTCACGCTCGACCTGACGTCCTTCGGCGCGTCCAACTCGGGCGAGCTGACCGAAGAAGACGCGCCGGTCGTCATCCCCAAGAACTCGAGCAAGACCTTCTCGGTCACCTATGTGCCCGACGAGATCAACCCGACCGACGTGAACGGCAAGCCGATCGCCGACCTCAACTTCATCGAGATCCACAGCAACACCTACCTGCCGGTCATCGATGTCGAGGTCCGCGGGTTCGGCGTCGAGGTGGACTGCCCGACCGCCATCATCCAGGTCCAGGAGGGTGAGGAGGTCATCCCGCAGACCAAGCTCCACCTCGTCGGCTCGCAGAGCACGGCGCCCAGCGGCAGCATCAAGACCTACGAGTGGTCGGTCCAGCAGCCGCCGGGCTCGAAGTCGGTCTTCCACCCGAGCAAGAGCTTCGCGGACCCGACCTTCGAGGTGAACGTAGCCGGTACCTACGTGTTCTACCTGAACGTCTGGGACGAAAAGGGCGAAGCCGCCTGCGAGGTGGCCGAGTACACCGTCATCGTCAACCCGGACGAGGCCATCCACATCGAGCTGCTCTGGGACACGCCCAACGACCCGGACCAGACCGACGAGGGGCCCGAGGCCGGGGCCGACATGGATCTCCACTTCACGCATCCCTTCGCGACGGGCGCGGACGTCGACGGCGACGGCATCCCCGACGGGTTCTTCGACATGCCCTTCGACACCTTCTGGTTCAACCCCGAGCCGGACTGGGCCTCGCACGACCCGGCGGTCGACGACAACCCCAGCCTCGATCGCGACGACACGGACGGCGCCGGCCCCGAGAACATCAACCTCAACCTGCCCGAGGACGGCCTGAAGTACCGGGTCGGCGTCCACTACTGGAACGACCACGGCTTCGGGGCCAGCTATGCGACCGTCCGCGTGTACATCTTCAGCGTGCTGGTGTTCGAGGTCGCCGGCGTCGAGATGATGCACCACGACATGTGCGAGTTCGCCACCATCGACTGGCCTAGCGGCGAGGTGCTCCCCGTCACCGGGCCCGACGGTGGTTACAAGTGCATGCCCAACTACGAGAACCCCCTGTTCGGCGGGCTCTGAGTCGACACCCGCGCGCTTGGTCGCGCGGCCGGTCAGCGGACGGGCGCCATCCTCGAGGATGGCGCCCGTTTTGCGTTTCGAAGGCGCGTGCAACGACGCCCTTCGATGGGTACAATCCCCGCGCTTCGTATCGCGCCCGGCGAGGGCCCATGGCCCGTGGGGGGCCGCGCGACCACCCATCGCGCTCTCGCCGGCAACCCTTTGGGGAAGGACCGACCATGAGAACGGAAGGGAGCACCATGGGCACTGCCACGCACAACGCCTCGCTATGGCGCCGTCTCATGATCCTGGGTCTGTCGGCCGCAGTCGGCCTCGTCGCCGCGTGCAGCGACGACGACGGCAAGGGCGACAACTTCGTCATCTCCGATGACCTGGCGATTCGCGTCGAGCCCAACCCGATCGTCTTCGGCGCCGTCGCCGTCGGCAACCAGGAGGTCCGCGACGTCATCATCAGCCACAACGGCACGTCGGGTACGCTCGAGCTGCGTAGCCTCGAGCTGGTCACGAGCAGCGCCGACCTGTCGATGACGCAGCCGACGGTGCTCCGCCTCGCCCCGGGTGAGACGACCAGCTTCACGGTCACCTACGTCCCCTCGGACGAGCTGGCCGACAGCGGCGTGGTGCGTATCGCGACCAACATCCCGGTGGCGGGCGGCACCCAGACGCTCGAGGTGCCGGTCACGACGCCGCAGTCGTCGGGCATGCTGTTCGCGCAGCCCAGCACCGTCGACTTCGGGAAGGTGCAGACCGGCACGACGGCCAACAAGACCGTCTCCATCCGCAACGTCGGGTTCAGCGAGGTCACGGTCTCGGATCTCGCCATCGGCAAGGGCGGCAGCGAGGACTTCGGGATCGTCACGACCCCCGAGCTGCCGCTCAAGGTCCAGCCGGACGGCGCCTTCGAGGTCGAGCTGTCCTACACGCCGACCCTCGGAGACATCGACAGCAATCAGCTGATCGTCACCTACGCCGACAAGCAGAACGACGGCGAGCACAAGGTCCTGCTTCGTGGCGAGGAGGTCGCGCCGCGCCTCGTGATCTTCCCGAACCCGGTCGACTTCGGAAAGCGCGCGACGAACGAGACGCACGAGATCACGGTGAACCTGGCCAACCAGGGCGACCTCCCGCTGGTCATCACCAAGATCGAGCGCGTCGACATGGGCGAGTGGAGCGACACCGTCACGGTCGAGGACGTCCCCGCGGGCGGCCTGACCCTGGCTGACGCGACCCCGGCGGGCATCAAGGTGTCCTTCACGCCGCCGGGTGACATGCCGGTCCTCACTTCGCCCGTGGCCGGCCTGCGCATCATCAGCAACGACCCGGCCGGCGCCGGCGAGACCCTGGTGCCGGTCTTCGGTCGCCCCGACGCCCCGTCGCTGCAGGTCAACCCGCCCGAGCTCGTGGACTTCGGCTTCGTCGCGCAGAACCTGACCACCAAGCGGATCGTCTCGCTGTACAACGGCGGATCGGCCGACCTGGTCGTCGATGCCCTGACGGTGCTCGATGACACGGGCGCCCTGGCCGGCGAGTACACGCTGGCCGTGGACGCGACCTGGGGTCCCACGGCCTCGCCCGCCACTTCTGGCGTCATTCCGCCGGGCGAGTCCCGCAAGGTCGGCGTCCTGTTCACGAACAACGGCGGCGACACCGGCACGGCCTGGGGCAAGCTGATCATCGACAGCCAGGACGGCGACAACCCCAGCTGGGAGGTCACCCTCAAGGCGCAGCGCGCCGGCGCCCCCACCTGCGAGGTGCAGCTGGTCCCCGACCTCGTCGACTATGGCATCGTCCCCCGCGGCTTCACCAAGACCATGAAGTTCCAGCTGGTCAACGTGGGCTCGGGTGAGTGCGGCTTCCACAGCGCCTTCGTCAACGACTGCGCGTCGGGCATCCCGTTCCCCATCCCCGGCTTCCCCATCTCGGCCAACTGCGCGGATCCGTCGAACACGCCGCAGATCGATGGCAACAGCACCGTCTACACCGTCACGCAGAAGCCCTTCTCGGCCGCCAACAACCTCAAGCCTGGGATGTCCTACCCGGTCGCCGTGACCTTCACGCCGCCGCAGTCGGCGCCCATCTTCGGCGACGAGACGACGGCCTACCCGGGCCTGCTCGGCGTCCGCATCACCGACCCCTACAACCCGGGCGGCGGCAACGTCATCTACCCCATGGCCCAGAGCGCCGGGACCTGGCTGCCCAACCTGCACGCGAAGTCGGGCATGGCCGAGCTCAGCGTCTTCCCGCAGGAGCTGGACTTCGGCGTCGTCACCATCGGCTGCCACAGCCAGACCTTCACGGTGACCGCGTACAACGTCGGCACGGCGCCGCTGGACATCACCGACTGGGAGCTGGTCGGCTGCACGCCCGAGTTCAAGGTCAAGGACTACCCCGCCCTCGACGAGCCGGTCGGTGACGGGACCTTCAAGAAGACGCTGAACCCCGAGGCGGGCGTCGAGTTCAAGGTCGCTTACGCGCCACAGGACGAGAGCCAGAAGTCGCCCGAGAACCCCGACGAGTACGTCAAGGAGTCCTGCGGGCTCGCCCTGTACACCAACGGCTCCGACACGCCGGCGGCCGTCGTGCCGCTGCTGGGCGCGGGGACCTACGAGACCGAGCACACCGACGAGTTCATCCAGAAGAGCGGTCAGGACGTGGACGTCCTCTTCGTGGTCGACAACTCCGGGTCGATGAGCGAGGAGCAGAACAACCTGTCCAAGAACTTCGGCAACTTCGTCAACCAGGCGACGACCTGGAACAACGACTATCAGATTGGCGTCATCTCGACCGACATCGACAAGGACGGCGGCATGCTGCTCGGCACGCCGCGCTTCGTGACCAAGGCGACCGTCGGCCAGTTCGGTAACAACGTGAAGCTGGGCACCAACGGGTCGGGCACCGAGCAGGGTCTCGCTGCGGCCCAGATGGCCCTGAGCCTGCCGCTGACGGCGGACTCGACGACCGCATGCACGTCGGCCGCCCAGTGCAACCAGGGCGAGGCCTGCGTCGACGGCTTCTGCGGCGGGCCCAACCGCGCCTTCATGCGCAAGGACGCGGCCCTCGAGGTCGTGTTCGTCAGCGACGAGGACGACTACTCGCCGGCGGACATCAACTTCTACATCAACTTCTTCAAGAACATCAAAGGCTTCTACAACAGCAACCTGATGCACGCGCACGCCATCGTCGGGCCGTCGGGTGGCTGCTCGTCGTCCAATGGCGACGCGATCGCGGGTCACCGCTACATCGAGGTGGCCAAGGCGACCGGCGGCAACATCATCAGCATCTGCGAGTCCGACTTCTCGACCGGCCTGAAGTCGATCGGTGAGATCGCCTTCGGCCTCAAGGTCCAATTCTTCCTGACCCGCACGGCCCAGCCGGCGACGCTCGAGGTGAAGGTCGCCGACGTCCCCTGCCCGGCGGTCAGCGGTGGTCAGACCAACTGGCACTACGACCAGCCCAGCAACTCGGTCGTGTTCAACGAGACCGGCGCCTGCATGCCGCAGCCCGGCGACAAGGTCTGGATTCACTACGAGACCCTCTGCTTCCTCGAGTAGGAGCGCGGGGGCTTCGAGTCGCGCGTCAGGTACGGACCGCTCCGTGGCCTGACGCGCCGATTCCTGCGGGCGCGTCGGCGTTGAGTCGGCGCGCCCGAGCCGTTAAAGTGCTGCGTCCGAACGCCGAGGGAGGCTGAACGTGCGACGTTGGATGGTGAAGGCCGCGGCCGCCGCGATGGCGGTGGCGATGACGGCGGCATGTGGCGACGACTTCGAGGTCAACGAGTTCCCCCGCATCGAGGTCGCGGTCGAAGGCGACCCCGTGGACGAGGCCGGCGGAGAGGTCCGCTTCACGACGGCGCTGCAGAGCTCCATCGACATGACCGTGCGGATCACCAACCCGGGCAACAAGCCCTTGGTGGTCTCGAAGGTGGCCTGGGAGGTCGACGAGCTGACCGGGGTGACGGCCAAGAACGAGTACGTCACCCTCTCGGGTCAGCCCGTCGGTTCGACGACGGTCTCCCACACCGACGGGTTCGGCCTGACGTTCAAGGTCCGCTACACGCCGCCGCTCGGCAAGGCGCTCGACGACTTCTCGTCTTCGGTGCTGATCATCGAGTCCAACGCCCGCGACCGCGCCAACAAGAAGAACATCGACCGCATCGCCATCACCTTCTCGATGCCCGAGGACCGGGCGTATCCCGAGATCTCGCCGAACCCGTACACCTTCCAGAACGCCACGCCCACCAAGCCCGAGCAGCAGACGTTCTTCATCACCAACGACACCGAGCTGGCCACCACCTCGTTCCAGGTCACGGGCATCCGCCTCGCCAAGAGCTCCGACGAGTTCACGCTCCTCGATCTGCCGAACCTGCCTGCCACCGTCGCCAAGCCAGACCCCATCCTGGGTTCCGTGCCCGTGACCTTCAAGGTGCAGTACCGCCCGGTCGACGAAGGCAACGACACCAACACCCTGGTGGTCGAGACCGATCAAGGCACCTTCAACGTGCCGCTCAGCAGCAGCTTCAACCCGGGTGGCTATTCGGTCAGCTACTCCCACGTCGACCTGTTCGATTTCTCGAACGTCAACGCCATCGACGTCCGCAACGTCAGCGTGCTCTCCGAGGGGCCGGGTGTCTTGGCCATCAAGGAGCCGCGCATCGAGCCGGCCGAGGCCAACGACGTCTTCTCCTTCAAGGTCCTGAAGCCGGCGACCAAGCCTGACGAGGAGCCGTCCGAGATCACCAAGTTCCCGCAGGCCTTCGCGGCCGGGAAGTCCTTCGAGATCGAGGTCACCTACGCGCCGGGCGCCGATCCGACCAAGAGCCCCAACGGCCGCCTCATCGTCCCCTACACCGCGCCCGACAGCGGCGAGATGGTCTTCGAGCTGTGGGCCGGCACGCCCAAGCCGCTCGTCTCCATCGCTCCGTTCACCAAGCTCGTGGCCGTCAACGCCGACGCGGCCAGCGGCGCGACGGGCACGCGCAACGTCGTGGTCTACAACTACGGCAACGGCGCGCTGACCGTGAACGACGTGACGATGCAGGGCTCGAGCGACCTGACCAAGCGCGTGTTCGACCTGACCAACAAGCCCGCCGCCGACACGGTCGTGCCGCCCGGCGGCGCGCTGGTCCTCGAGGTCGCCTGGGACGCCAGCAAGTACGCCCCGCAGAACCTCGACGAGTTCCTGCACGTCCACTACATCCACGGCTTCACGGGCGAGGCCACCTCCGAGACGGTCGCGCTCGTCTTCTACGACGACCCGGGCGTGCCCCCGACCGCCGTCGCTGGGCCCGAGGCTGGTTACGCCGGCACCGTCGGCGAGGAGCTGACGCTCGACGGCAGCGGCTCGACCGGTGGCGACTTTACGCTCGGCGCGAACAGCTACCTCTGGTACCTGACCGATCTGCCCGCGGGTTCGCGCGCCAGGCTGAACGTCGAGAACGGGCCGTTCCCCAGCTTCGTCCCTGACGTCGCTGGCTCGTACACGGTCGAGCTGGTCGTGTACGCGGTCGACTCGGCCACCTCGGACTTCCTGACGTCGGCCCCGCACAGCGTGACCGTGGACGTTCAGGCGGCCCCTTGAGCGACGAGCTCTGGATCGCCGCCCGCTTCCGCGACGACGAGGTCTTCGCCCGCTGCACGAAGGACGGCCAGTTCGTCCTCGAGCGCGGGCTGGTCCCCATCAAGTACACGGCGGGCGGCAAGACCTACGCCACGCGGCCCGAGCGGCTCGAGCCCGTCGAGGGCGTGACCCCCGGGCCGCTACAGGCTCCGCCCGCCAAGGCCAAGGCCGCAGGCGCCAAGGCGCCGGGCAAGGCGCGGCGAGGCATGGGGGGCGGCGACTACACCATGCGCCGGCCCGAGGACCAGGCCATCCAGCTGTGGACGGACGGGGCCTGCACGGGCAACCCGGGCCCGGCGGGGCTGGGTGTGGTCTATCGCCACCGAGGCGAGGTGCGAGAGCTCTCGGAGTACCTCGGGCAGGGCACGAACAACATCGCCGAGCTGACGGCGATCCTGCGCGGCGTCGAGCTGGTGCGGGATCCCAAGACGCCCGTCGACATCATGACCGACTCGACCTACTGCATCGGCCTGCTGACGATGGGGTGGAAGGCCAAGGCCAACCAGGCGCTGGTGGCCACGCTTCGCGACGCCGTGGGTCGCCTCGAGGACGTTCGCCTGCTGAAGGTGCCTGGCCACGCAGGCGTCGACGACAACGAGCGTGCCGACGAGCTGGCGCGCGAGGCCATCGTGACGCGCCGCACCCGCTGACGAACGGGGGACCGAGGAGACCGCAGGCGCACTGAACATAAATGACGTGAACAATCTTGACGCTGTCACGCATGTTCAGTAGCTTGCCTACGTTCCCCTCGTTCAACCCCAACGCGTGGCCCAGCCGCGCGGTTCCTGGCGCGCCTTCACACGCGCCGACGTCACGCGGAGCAGGCCCATGAACAAGCGCGAGAAGCTGACCGAGCGCCAGGAGCAGGTCCTCGAGTGCATCCAGCGCTCGATCGAGCAGGCGGGCTACCCGCCAACGATCCGCGAGATCGGCGCCGAGTTGGGGATCCGGTCGACCAACGCGGTCAACGACCACCTCAAGGCGCTCGAGCGCAAGGGCTACCTGAACCGCAACGAGGCCAAGAGCCGCGCCCTCGTCCCCGTCGACGCCGCGGACTCGCCGACGGCGCACGCCGAGGACATGCTCGAGATCCCCATCCTCGGCCGCATCGCCGCCGGACAGCCCATCCTGGCCGTCGAGAACATCGAGGATCGGGTCCGCATCGATCGCTACTTCGTCGGGCGCGCGACCGAGCTCTTCGGGCTGCGGGTGGTCGGCGACTCCATGATCGGCGACGGCATCCAGGACGGCGACTTCATCTTCGTCCGCAAGCAGAACCACGCGCCCACTGGCGAGATCGTGGTCGCCTGGATCGACGGAGAGGCCACCGTCAAGCGCTACTTCCCCGAGGGCGACCGCATCCGCTTCCAGCCCTCGAACCCGCGGCTGCAGCCCATCTACGTCGCCGCCGGGGACTTCCGCGAGACGCAGATCCTCGGTGTCGTCGTCGGCATCTACCGTAAGCTCAACTGAACGCGAGCGGGGGGCGCCGTACGCTGCGCCCCCCCGCCTCGCCAAGCCGCGCTGCTCGCGCGTCGGACCTCGGGGCCTGGCGCGAGGCACGCCCCGCTTCGCTGCAGGAGCCCTGGGCCCCCTCCGAACCCGCGCCGCGGGGCCCTCCAGGGCATGGTCGCGACGTAGCTCGCGCCGAAGCGCGCTCGCGACCTTCGAGCCTCTCGCATGGACTTCGCGAAGGGATCTGGGCGCCCGGTACGATGGGACTCGGTGTCCTGCGACGGTCGGCTACTTCCAGGCGGCGTTCAGCGACGGCCGACTGCGCCCAGCCGGGGAGTCGCGATGGGCGGCTACTCGAGGGTGTCGTATTGATGCCGGCGGAGGCGCCTTGGAGTGCTCCGGCTTGCCGGAGCCCCTGCCCCGGCGGCTTGCCGCCGGGATCTGGCCCCCCACCCGGCGCAGCAAGCTGCGCCGGGTGGGGGCTCCACCAAGGTGGAGCGCTCGGGTTGGAGCTTTTGCGACACCCTCTACCCCCAGGCGGCGTATCGCGATGGGCGGCTACTCGAGGGTGTCGTATCGACGCCGGCGGAGGTGCCTTGGAGTGCTCCGGCTTGCCGGAGCCCCGGCCCCGGCGGCTTGCCGCCGGGATCTGGCCCCCCACCCGGCGCAGCAAGCTGCGCCGGATGGGGGCTCCACCAAGGTGGAGCGCTCCGGTTGACCTCCGGCTTGCCGTAGCCCCGGCCCCGGCGGCTTGCCGCCGGGTTCTGGCCACCAAGCCGGCGCAGCAAGCTGCGCCGGGTGGGGGCTCGACCAAGGTGGAGCGCTCCGGTTGACCGTCTGCGACACCCTCTACCCCCAGGCGGCGAGTCGCGACGGCAGGCTTCGCCCAGGTGTCGTTCCGCGATGGCAGGCTTCGCGCACGTGGCGTCCCGCTCGCATGGGCACGCGTGCGGGGCTACCGAACCTCAGCGTCGGCGCTTGATGCTCACCCGCACCAGGCGCGGCCCGCCATCGGTCGCTGCCACCGGGGTGAAGTCCAGCAGGCCCAGGTGCAGCTCGACCAGGCGCCCGCTCTCGAGTCGGATCGTCGCGCGCTCGTCACCGTCGGTCTCGACGACCTGGCAGGCGCCCAGGGTGGGGTGATGCAGGCGGTCGCCGGCGACGATGTCGGCCGGGCTCAGCGCCACGCGTTGCTGGGACGCGGCAGGTGGGGCCGGCGGCTGGGTATTTCGCGTCGCCCGGACGGTAGGGACCGGCTCGGAGGCTTCGTCCGAGATGAGCGGCCCCGACCCCAGCTCCATGTGAAGCCAGGTCTCCAGCCCGGTGCGGTCGTCGCGCGCCCGGTATAGGCGCATGTCGTCCCGGGTCTCCAGCGTGAACTCACAGGTCAGGACCTCGGCGGCGACCAGCTCGCCCGAGACGACCGACATCGCGCCGGCCGGCGTCGTCAGCTGGCCCATTACATGCAGCCGGATGTCCGTCTGGTGCCTGTCCAGCGAGATGTTGCCCTGGCACGAGACCAGGTGCAGCACGCCCTCGTGCTGGGTCGCGGGCCCGTAGGTTCGGCGCTCGGGGTCCCAGTTGCGCAGGCGTGGGCCACGGAGGTAGCCGACGGCGCTGACGACACCGCAGAAGATGGTCTTGTCGACGCAGATGCTCGTCAGCGAGCCCAGGACATCGCTGCCCGGGTTCAGCGAGCCTACGAAGGTCCTGCGCTTGCGGGTCTGGCTGATGATCATGGCCGTGGTCCTCGGCGCGCCGGGTGCCGGTGGCGGCCCGGGCCCCACATCCGTCCGCGCGATCGAAGCCTGCGGCAGGGTAGTCGCGCGTCGCGAGCGACGTCAACTCGCCGGGCGTGTCTCGGCCCTACGGTCGCCGACACCGGCCCACGGCGGGCCGCAGCCCGCGGGTCGTCCCCGGTCGTTGTCTGGTGCGGGGGGCGCCCTGGAGCGGCATCCCTGCGCTCCGCTGGGTGGCTCGGAGCGGCCATTGTCAGGTGAGGGCGGCGCGGCTCCCGCGTCGTTCGCTACGTCGCGCCGCCCAGAGCGAGGACACCTGCGAGGCGCGGTACTTGCGTGAGACGCAGGCGCGGGGAGGGAGCCGGGCTAGAAGTTGGTGCGGTGGAGCTTCCAGCCGTCCTCTTCGAGCACGAAGCGCAGCTCCGTCACGCCACCATCGCCGCTGGTGGCGTAGACGACGCCCTCGCGCGCGCCCTCGGCGACCGGCTCGCGCAGGGCGAGGCGGGTCACGTTCGGGCCGAAGAGGAGGTCCTCGTAGCTCACGCGGTGCAGCGTCCCGCCGGGACCCGGCAGGGTCGACGCGTCGAGCAGCTCGCGGCCGCTGGTGCCGATGACGGCCCCCCGCTCGTCGAGGGCGCGACGGGTCGGCACGGCGAGGAGTGTCCACACCACCTCGGTGTCGCCCTGGGCCAGCGCCTGGTGCAGGCGTCGCGCAGCCGCGATGGGCGAGGTGGTCGGATCCTCGGGGGGCCGCTCGCCGAGGAGCTCGTAAACCTCGGGGTCCTCTCCGATGAGGGGGACCACGTCGCGGTTCGTGCAGGCGGCGAGGGCGAGGAGGGCGACGAGGGCGAAAAAGGGGAGGGCGTTTCGCATGGCGCCGGATGGTGCGGCAGGGCGGACCCGCAGGTCAACACGCGGGTCCGCCGCGGCCCGTGTTGCGTCGCACCGGCGGAGGAGGTTCGCGCCCGTCGCGCCCGTCAGGGGGTGGTCTTGACGGCGTCCCAGATCCCGGAGAACGGCGGGCCCTGCTGGCCGTCCTGCTCCATGTGGCCCAGGTAGACGCCCTCGATGATCTCGTCGACGCGCAGGTCGTTGTCGTTGTCGACCATCACGGCCTTGCCGGACAGGCGCAGCTGGCTGTCGAGGGCCAGGCCGCCGATGAGGACCTCGACGGGCTTGACCAGCAGGGTGATGGCGTCGACGCAGAAGCCCTCGACGGCATTGGAGTTGAGGCCCAGCGCCTTCAGGATGTCGCCGGTGATGCCGCCGCCGAGGCCCTTGCAGTTGATCAGCTTGATGACGGCGTCGGTCAGGTTGTTCTCGCCGGTGATGGCCGGGAGGATCATCTCGTTGAGGACGAAGATGATGAGCTTGCCGTAGTTGATCTTGATGATGTGGTTGTCGATCTCGAGCTGGTCGAAGTCGTGGATGAACCCGGTGAACTTGCCCTGGATGATGTCCATCGGGAACTGGGTGTTGCTGAAGGCGTCGAGGCTGAAGACGTTCTTGCCGCACTCGGGATCGTAGCCGGGCTGCCCTTCCTTGGCGCAGCCGAGCTTCCAGTACAGGACGATGCCCTTCCAGTTGAGGACGCCCTGCACGTAGAAGTCGTTGGACAGCTTCGAGATGACGAGATCGGCTTGCATCTCCAGGTTGTTGACGACCTGGGTGAGATCCTGGCCGATGGTGAAGATGTCCTGGACCCAATCCGGCGAGTCGTTGAGGAGCCAGCCGGTGATCCAGTCCGACACCGCGTCCTCGAAGAGGCCGAAGGCGATGTTCGTGATGAGCTCGCCGACCCACTGCGCCGCCAGCTTCTTCACCTGGTTGATGATGAACTGACCCGGGTCGTTGAAGAGCAGGACGATCTCGTCGATCAGCTCGCCCAGCTCGCCCGGGATGGCGCCCGTGAAGTCGAAGATGTTGACGGTGTCGTACAGGCCTGCCGGGTTCAGCGTCAGCAGGTGCATCGTCAAGGTGACGGCGTTCTCGGCGCCCGGGACGACCAGGACCCCGTCGACGCAGCCGGCGGCGGCGAGCGATCCCTTGGGCGAGACGGCCGTCGCGATGGCCGTGAACTTCTTGGCCTCGGGCAGGTTCTTGAAGACCACCGAGCTCTCGGTGCCCAGCCCCAGCAGGGTCTTCTCACCGATGATGTCCAGCGGAATGCTCGTCGCCTTGAACTGGCTGCACGTGTAGACGCCCTGGAGCAGGCGCACGTGGACGTTCTTGACGGCGATCGAGCCCTCGTAGGCGACCTTGACGCGGATGTCGCCCTTGGGCGCGTCGGTCACGTAGAACTTGATGCGGACCGGCTCGGCGTTGTTGGCGGTCAGCTCGACCGTGTAGGCGGCGTCGACCAGGTAGTTGGCGCGGAAGGTGACCGCGACCTCGCCGTTGTCGTCCGTGTAGGCCTGGCTGGTGGTCAGGCTGGCGTCGCCGTCCGTCGGCGACTCGACGATGGTGTAGTTGACGAGCGCGCTGGGCGCCGGCCCGGGGATGGTGTAGTCGAGGACCTTGGCGCGGATGAGGAAGTTCTCGGTGATGACCAGCTGATGCGGCGCCGTGACGTCGTGCAGCAGGATGATCTCACGCTTGGTCTCGACCGGGCCCGGATCGATGGGCTTGCCGCTGTCGTCGATCGCGTCCGTGCCTGGGGGCACGTCGGTGACCGGTGCGTCCGTCCAGGCGTCCGGGGGCGGCCCGCCGCCGACCGCCACGACCTTGTCGTCGCCGCAAGCGACGAGCCCCGAGGCGAAAAGGAACGCCGCAATCCAGACCCATCGCGCTGGTGCCGTCCGCATGACCGTCGTCCCTTTCTCTGAGGTCCTAGAACGGCGAGGAGTATAGCGGGCGCGGCCGCCGCATACAATCGGATGGTGGGTCCCGGCGAGTCGTGGGCGCTCGCCGCGGCTCGGGCGCTGCAGGATGGGGCGCGCGGGGCGGCACCGTTCGCGGCCTCGCACACCACGTCGGGTGGTGGGCTGGACGCGCGCTCGAGTTCGGGCCATGCTCGCGCCGCGTCGAGGCCACCGTCATGCGAGCCATCGTGCCGCGAATCGGCCTCCGAAAGGCGGGGTGGTCCAGTTGACCGGCTGTGGTCGACTGCTATAATCCGCCCGCGAATCCTACAGATTCCAACCACTTATGCGGAGTGATCCGCGCGTCGCCTAAGGAGAGGGAGATGAGCAGCGGGTTCGACTTTCTGGTGAACAACCTTGAGCGGCGTTACGACTTCCAGTCCGCTCGGACCATGACCCGCCAGGCGCTCAGCGCGGCCGGACTGAAGGAGCAGCCGAACTACTCCAAGGAGGAGCTGCAGCGATTCGTCGATCAGCTCTCGCAGATCGGCACGCACCTCGATCGCGTCTGGGGCTCCCTCGGGGCCGCCCCGTCGGGCCAGCCGCTGCCGGTCGCCGACAAGCCCGCCGCGGCGCCCGAGGCGCCCGCCAAGGCCGAAGCGCCCGCCAAGCAGGACGAGCCTGCCAAGGAGGCGGCGCCCGAGCCGAAGGCCGAGGCCAAGCCCGAGCCCGAGCCGGCGCCCGACAAGGCCGAGGCCAAGCCGGCCAAGCAGGAGCCCGAGCCCAAGGCCGAGGCCGCCGACGCCAAGGCCGAGGGTGACGCCGACGCCGACGACAAGGGCGGTAGCGACAAGGGCGACAAGAAGAAGAAGAAGTAGCTCGGGGCGAGGCTTCCAGGAGCTCGTGGGATTCGAAGCGGCAGCGCGCCCGTGCGCTGCCGCCGCTTCACCCGCGGCCGGATCCAGCTCGAGGCCGACAGGCGGGGCCGCCGTTGGGGGCCCGCGCGGGACGAAGCCGCCTTGCGTCGGCCGTCAGCGCGCTCGCGCCAGCTGGCAGAGGAACTCGGTCACCTCGACGTGCCGGTTGGCGTCGAAGAGCGTGGCGCCCCACGCCGTGATCCCGTGGCCAGCGATGAGCAGCGCCGGGACCTCGGCCGGTCCGGCCGCGTAGAAGGCCTCGATCTCGCTGGCGATCGTGGGCACGTGGGCGTGGTTGGCGAAGACGGGCAGGCGAGCCTCGGCCCCCTCGGCCCACAGCCCCCAGCCCTTGATCATCTCGACGTCGCGGAAGGTCAGCGCCCCGGGCAGCGGCCCGTCGGGGCGGGCCAGGGTCGAAGAGACCGTGTGGACGTGCAGCACCACGTGAACGTCGGGGTGCGTCCGATAGACCGCCAGATGGATCGACGCCTCGGCGCTGGCGCGCTCGCCCGGCGCCGCCTCGACGATCGCACCCTGCGCATCGATCTCGACGAAGTCGTCGACGGTCAGGGCGCCCTTGTCCTTTCCCGAGGCCGTCACGACGACCCGAAAGTCGCCGTCGGGCCCGGGCAGGCGCGCGCTGAGGTTGCCGCTGGTGCCCAGGAGCCACCCGGCCCCGTGGTAGCGGTGGGCGAGCGAGACCAGGCCGCGGCGAGCGGCGAGCGAGGCGTCGGACGGCACCGGCGGACCTCCCAGGGCGGCGCGGCTCACGCCTGGGCCGGCTTGAGGCCGCCGCGCTCGACGGGGCGGTAGTGCGGGATCCAACCGGTCGTGTCGCGGAACAGGCGCAGCGCCGTGATGTCCCGCTCGTCGGTGCAGTAGAACCAGTGCCAGGTCCCGGCGGGCACGCTGATGAACTCGCCCGGCTCGACCATCAGCAGGAACTGTCGGCCGTCGTCGGCGATGAAGCCGAAGACGCCGCGGCCGCCGACGATGGCGCGCACCTCGTCGTCGTCGTGGTAGTGAACCTTGTCGAACTTGGCGAGCGCCTCTTCGACGTTCGGCAGATCGGCGCGGATGGCCACGACGTCGGCGTCGACGTAGCCCAGCTCGGAGGCGAGGCGGTCGAGGTGGCCGCGGAACAGCTCGAGCAGGCGCGTCTTCTCGTCGTCGGATAGGCGCGGCTTGGAGGCGAGGCGCTGGACCTCGTCGGGCATCTCCCAGCGCTCGAAGGTGATGCCGTGGTTCGACAGGAAGGCCGCGATCTCTCGCGGTTCCGTGGTCTCGGTGGAGGTCCAGAGCGGCGTCAGGCGGGCCATCGTGGGTCTCCTTGGGGAGCGGGCGCTCCCCGCGCGCGGGCGGGGGCGTCGGAGGTCAGAGCGCTTCTGCGATCTGCACCGCGTTGAGCGCGGCGCCCTTGAGCAGCTGGTCGCCGCTGACGAACAGGTTCAGGGCGGTGGCCAGCGAGGGGTCCTGGCGCACCCGGCCGACGAGGACGTCGTCGGCGCCCGAGGCTTCGGACGGCATCGGGAAGTGATTGGCGACCGGATCGTCGACCAGGCGCACGCCAGCCGCCTCGGCCAGGGCCTGGCGCGCGGCCTCGACGGTGACGGGGCGCTCGAACTCGACGTTGATGGACATCGAGTGGGCGCGCAGCACGGGCACCCGCACGCAGGTCACGCTGATGGGCAGCTCGGGGCGGCCCAGGATCTTGCGCGTCTCGGCGACGACCTTGTTCTCCTCGCCGTTGTAGCCGTTCGCCTCGATCGGGCTGTCGTGGCTGAACAGGTTGAAGGCGAACGGGTGCTTGAGGACCTTGGGGACGACCGGCTCGCCGGCAAGCGCGGCGCGCGTCTGGTCCTGCAGATCCTGCATGGCGCGGGCGCCGGCGCCGCTGGCGGACTGGTAGGTCGAGACCACCAGCCGGCGGATGGGGGCGAGGTGTCGGAGCGGGGCCACGGCGACGGTCAGGATGGCGGCCACGCAGTTGGGGTTGGCGATGAGGCCGTCGTGCCGGGCGAGATCGGCCGGGTTGACCTCGGGCACCACGAGCGGGACCTGCGGGTCCATGCGGTAGGCCGACGAGTTGTCGACCACCACGGCGCCAGCGGCGCGGGCGTGCGGGGCCAGCTCGCGGCTACGGGTCGCGCCCGCCGAGAAGAAGGCCACGTCCACGCCACCGAAGGCGGTCGGCTCGGCCAGCTGGACCTCGACCGGCTCGCCGCGGAAGGTGACGGTGGTGCCGACCGACCGCTCGGAGGCGAGCGGGAGCAGGCGGCCGACCGGAAAGCGGCGCTGCTCGAGGACGCGGAGGAGCTCGGTGCCGACGGCGCCGGTGGCGCCGACGATCGCGACGTTCTTCATCGAAGGTGACCTCGGGTGGGGGCGGTCCGGTCCGCCGAGCGCCAACGCGCGGGGGCGGGGCCGACGCCGAGACCACGAGAACATTGCCGACGACCGAGGACGCGTCAAGGACGCGCTTGCAGGCCGCGGGGTGGCGCGTGCCCCGCGCGGTAACGATCTGTCGACCCGGGGCGGACCGGCGTGATAGGTGACGGGCGCGCAGCCGAGGAGACGCCGTGAACGGGATCGCCACCATCGCAGAGGCCATCGCAGACATCGCCGCCGGGAAGATGGTCATCCTGGTCGACGACGAGGACCGCGAGAACGAGGGCGACCTGGTCGTCGCCGCCGACAAGTGCACGCCCGAGCACATCAACTTCATGGCGCGCGAGGGCCGCGGCCTCATCTGCGTCGCCCTGTCCGCCGAGCGGGCCGAAGCGTTGCAGCTCGAGCCCATGGCGCGCCACAACACCGCCCCGCTCGGCACGGCCTTCACCCGCAGCGTCGACCACCGCGAGCGCGGCGGCATGGGCGCGCGCGCCCGCGCCGAGACCATCCGGGCGCTCATCGACCCGGCGGCCCGCCCCGAGGACTTCGTCACGCCCGGGCACGTCTTCCCGCTGCGCGCCCGCCGCGGCGGCGTCCTGGTCCGCTCGGGCCAGACCGAGGGCTCGGTCGACCTCGCGCGCCTCGCGGGCCTCGAGCCGGCCGGCGTCATCTGCGAGGTCATGAGCGCCGACGGGTCCATGTCGCGCCTGCCCCGCCTGCTCGAGTTCGGCGCCCGGCACGACATCAAGGTCGTCACCGTCGCCGACCTCATCCGCTATCGCCTCGAGCACGAAAAGCTCGTGCACTGCGCGTCGACCGCCCTGATGCCGACCGAGTACGGCGAGTTCCGCATCCGCTGCTTCGAGAACACCGTCAGCGGCCAGGTCCACATCACGATGAGCATCGGCGAGCCCTTCGGCGACGACCCGGTCCTCGTGCGCGTCCACCGGGCCGACACGGTCGCCGACGTCTTCGGCCTCGACTTCGCGCCCAGCCGCTCGCGCCTCGCCTGGAGCCTGCGCCTGCTCGCGGCCGAGGGCTCCGGCGTCCTGCTGTACGTCCGCCCCGAGGGCAACGACGAGCCCCTCGACGACCGCGTCCGCGTCTACGGCGCCATGGCGCGCGGCGAGCGGGTCGGCCCCGGGGCCGGCAGCATGGGCTTCCACGACTTCGGCATCGGCGCCCAGATCCTGCACGAGCTCGGCCTGCACCGGATCCGCGTCGTGACCAGCAAGCCCATGCAGTTCAAGGGCCTGAGCGGCTTCGGCCTCGAGATCGTCGACTGGGTCACCATCGAGGGCGAGCCCGACGGCCAGGGCCACGAGGCGCCGACCGCGACGGGGGAGGGCGGGGCGTGAGCGACCCCGTCCCGGCGCTGCCCGCGGCGACCGTCGTCCTGGTGCGCGGCGACGGGACGACCGACCATCCCTTCGAAGTGTTCTTCGTGCGGCGCCACGGCAAGGCCGCCTTCATGGCCAACGCCTACGTCTTCCCGGGCGGCCGCGTCGACCCCGCCGACTCCGACCCCGTCGCCCTCGAGCGCCTGGGCCCGGTCGATCTGCCCGCGCTCGCCCGCCGCATGGACGGCCTGGACGCCCCCGAGCACGCCGGCGCGCACCTGGTCGCCGCCGCCCGCGAGACCTTCGAGGAGGCCGGCATCCTGCTCGCGCGCCACGCCGACGGCCGCCCGCTCGATCTGCCCGAGGCGCGCCTGGCCGACTGGCGCGCGCGCGTCCACGCCGGCGAGGCCCCCATCGGCCAGCTGCTGCGCGACGAGGACCTGGTCCTGACCGCCGACGCGCTGGCCTACCTGGCCCACTGGGTCACGCCCCACGTCGAGAAGCGCCGCTTCGACGCCCGCTTCTTCATCGCCCGAGCCCCCCACGGCCAGCGCGGCGCCCACGACACCGTCGAGACGACCGACTCCTGCTGGCTCTCGCCGCAGGCGGCCCTCGCGGCCTACGCCCAGGGCGGCTTCACGCTCGCGCCGCCGACCTGGCGCGTCCTCGTCGACCTGTGTCGGGTCACCGACGCGACGGCCCTGGACGCCATCGCCCACGACACGGCGCCGGTCCAGCGCATCATGCCGCACTTCACCCGCGACGGCGGCACCCTCGTCCTGGCCCTGCCAGGCGACCCCCTGCACCCCGACGCCCGGGACCCGGCCGCGCCCCCCCACCGCATCGTCCTGCTCGACGGCCGCTGGGCCCACGGCTGAGCCCGCGACCCGCGCCCCCGCGCGCGAGACGTCCCTCACCCAGCGCGGGATACAGCGCCTGCAGACCGGCCGTTGACGCGGGCGGCCCCGAACCGAGAGCATGGGGACGCGCCGACCCCGACGGGAGGGTCGGCCGGGTCTTCAGCCGCGGGGTCGTCTTTGGGGGCGTGCATCCTCGTCGTCGACGATGATCAGGACATTCGCGAGGCGCTCCAGGAGATCCTCGAGGACGACGGCTACGAGGTGCGACTGGCCTCGGACGGGCGCCAGGTGCTCGACCTCGTGGGCCGCGGCCTCCGTCCCGATCTCGTGCTGCTCGATCTCATGATGCCGGCCATGGACGGCTGGGAGCTGCTCGGCCACCGCGCACAGCACGACGTCCTGGCCCACGTGCCGTTCGTGGTCCTCAGCGCGGTGCGCCCCGAGCGCCTAGAAGGCCTCGAGGGCGCCTCCGTGCTCAGCAAGCCGGTGGACCTCGAGGCGCTGCTGAGCCTCATCACGACCCTGCTGCACCAGACCGGCGAGGGCCGCGCCGATCCGTGATCGGCGGGTCCCCGGGCCCGAGCCTCACAGCGCGGCCAGCGCCGCCTCGTAGTCCGGCTCGCGCGCGATCTCCGAGACCTGCTCGGCGTGCACCACCCGGTCCTCGTCGTCGAGCACGACGATCGCCCGCGAGCACAGGCCCGTCAGCGGCCCCGTGGTGATGCGCAGGCCATAGGCGTCGGCGAAGTCCGAGCGGAAGGCCGACAGCGTCTCGGCGTTCGCCAGCCCCTCGGCGGCGCAGAAGCGCTTGAGCGCGAACGGCAGGTCGACCGAGACGTTGAGGACCACGACCCCCTCGCGGTTCGCCGCGCGCTCGGCGAACTGTCGGACCGACGTCGCGCACACCGACGTGTCGATGCTGGGGAAGACGTTCAGCACGCGCCGCTTGCCGCGGTAGTCGCTCAGGCGGACCTCGCTGAGATCGCTCTTGACCAGGGCCGCGTCGGCGGCGCGCTCGCCCACGGCGGGGAGCTCGCCGGCGGTGTGGATGACGTTGCCCTTGAGCGTGATCTGAGCCATGGGGTCCTCGGTGGGGTAGGTGCTTGGACGCGCCGGCAGGCGCACGTCGCCGCGCCGGCATCCCGAACGGAGCGCGGATTGTAGCGACCGGGCGTCCGCGCTCAAGCCGGACGCGACGCGACCCCGAGCGCCTCGGCCAGCGCCGGCAAGACCTGCCCCGATGGCCCGTCCACGTGCAGCTCGGCGAGCTCGGCCCCCCGCGACGGCGCGCCCAGGTTGACCATCGCGACCGGCCGCCCCAGCGCCGCCGCGTGCCGCACGAACCGCAGCCCCGAGTACACGGCCAGCGACGTCCCCACCACCAGCAGCCCCTCGGCCCCGTCGATCACCTCGAACGCCCGCGCGACCGTCTCCCTCGGCACGCTCTCGCCGAAGAAGACCACGTTCGGCTTCAGGATCCCGCCGCACGCCAGGCAGTCCGCCACCACGAAGTCCGTCCACGCGCCGACGTCCACCTCGGCGTCCCCGTCGGGCGCGTGCTCGACCACCCGCCCCTCGAACCCCGGGTTCAGCGCCTGCAGCCGCGCCTGCACCCCGTCGCGGTCCTCGATCGCCCCGCACCCCAGGCACCGCGCTTCGGCCAGCGCCCCGTGCAGCTCGACGACGGCCTCGCTGCCCGCCCGATGGTGCAGCCGGTCCACGTTCTGCGTGACCAGCCCGGTCACCCGCCCGCTCGCCTCCAGCGCCGCCAACGCCGCGTGGCCCGCGTTCGGCGCCGCCGCCCTCATCCGCGGCCACCCGGCCAGACTGCGCGCCCAGTACCGCCGCCGCGCCTCGGCGCTGCCCACGAACGCGCGGTACTCGATGGGGTTGCGGGCGCGCCGCCGCGTCTCCGGGCCGCGATAGTCCGGGATCCCCGACTCGGTCGAACATCCGGCCCCCGTCAGCACGGCGAAGCGTCGCCCGGTCATCAGATCGATCAGCGCGTCCAGCGACGCGAAACGAGGCGGCTCCCAGGGCCGAGCGGCGACGCGAGTCATGCCCGCGACTCTGCGCGCGTCGCCCGCCGCCCGCAAGGGTAGGGCGCCGCCGACCGACGCCAAGCGCCGGGCTCGCCTGGGGCCTGCCGACCCCACCCCGACGCCCCGCGACCGCCTCTGGCCGCTCCGGAGTCCCTGAACATCCGTGCCCCGCTCGCCCCTCGGGTCCGCCGTCCCCACCCGCCGCGGCCTCGAGACCGCACTTTCGCCCTCCGCGTCACCTCCGCGTCACCCCGGCCCCTCAAGCTCCGCGCCCATCACCCGCTGGCACGCTTCCCGCAAGGCGCCGCCCCGCCGACGCGGCCTCCGCCGCCCGGCGTTCGCCCATCGACCGGCGCCCCAGCGCCTCCGGAGGAGCTCATGAGCCATCGTCGTCCCTGGCTTTCGACCCGCCTCGTCCTCGCCCTCGCCGCGGCCGCCCTCGCGGCCTGCGACACGTCCGCCGACCGGGGGCCCCTGGTCGACCCGCCTCTGCCGCCGGGCAAGGCCGACGTGGCCGACGTCGTGCCGGTCCGCGCCGCCCTGGCCTTCGGAGAGGACGCCGCCGTCACCGCCGCCTTCGCCCACGACCTCGAGTTCCACGGCTACACCCTCTCTGTCGCCGCCGGGGCCGTGGTCGGGCTCGACGTGGCCCACAAGGGCTCGTCCTCCAAGCTCGACACGACCCTGTACGTCTACGGCCCCCAGAACGACGCCGGCGGCTTCGGGGCCAGCGCCATCGCCTTCGACGACGACGCCGGCTGGGGACGCCTGTCGCGCCTGCGCCCGCTCGAGCTCGCCGCGTCCGGCACCTATCTGATCGTCGTCGGCACCCGCGACGGCCGCGGCCGCGGCCACTATCGCCTGGTCACCACCTGTCCGGCCGGCGACTGCGCGCCGACGCCGGCGCCCCCGGCCGGCTGCCACCCCCAGATCGCCGCAGCCGTCGAGGCCTGCGTCGCCGACTGGCAGGCCGACCCCGACTACGACCCGGCTGTGGTGAGCCACGCCGACCTCATCGAGCAGTGCGCCGACGCCGAGCCGGTCGCCCCCGCCCTCGACGCCCTGTGCGTCCAGCCCGAAGCCCCGGCCGAGCTGTGCCAGGTCGACTACGAGACCTTCGCCACGACCCACCTGCCTCTGTGCCGACGCCAGCTGACCGAGGCCCTGCTCGACCAGGCCTGCGTCTTCGGCGACACCTACCGCGACGCCCTCCGCTCGGACGCCGTCGTGGTCCTCTGGTCCCGTACCCTCACCCAGGCCAGCCCCCTGACCGCCCTCGAGGCCGATCAGGTCGTCCGCGCCGTCCGCACCACCTCCCACCAGGTCGACACGGCGCCCCAGGCCTTCACTGTCGTCGACCAGGGCCAGGTCGTGCAGACCGAGCTCTGGGATGCCTCCGGCCGCCGCGCCTTCACCGCCTACGAGCTGGGCGCCGGCGACAACTCCTACGGTCTGTTCTTCCACCACGGCAGCCTGACCCCGGCGGCCCGCATCAACGACGGCGATCTGCTCGACTGCGACGTCACCTGGGGCCCCGAGCGGCGCCGCTGCGCGACCTCCGACGACTGCGCCGAGGGCCTGTCCTGCGTCGGCCGCCCCGAGGGCGCCCCCTGGGGCCGCTGCATCGATCTGCGGGCCGACGACCACCCCGAAGACGGCGCCCCCTGCGTAGGCCTCGACGGCTGCCCGGCCGGAGCCGGCCTGGTCTGCGGTGGCGCGGTCTCCCACCCCGAGCAGCAGGGCCTGTGCCTGCCCGCCTGGATGCGCGCCCACTTCGACACCCAGCCCGACCTTCCCATCCCCGACGGCGGCGTTGGCGCCACCGCCCAGCTGCTGGTCCACGGCCTGGCCAGCGTCGACGTGGACGCGACGATCGATCTGCTCATCGAGCACCCGCGCCCCTCGGACCTGACCGTCACCCTCACCAACCCGGCCGGCAACGAGCTGGTCCTGACCGACCCCACCTGGGCGGCCCCCGAGATCCACCTCCGCGGTCTCCCGCTCCGGGGCCTGTCGGGCGACGAGTCGGTCAACGGCCCCTGGACCCTCCTCGTCCGCGACGTGGTCAAGGGCCAGACCGGCGTCCTGCACCACTTCGCCCTGACCCTCACCTCGCGCTGGGACTGACCCTCCGGCCTGCCGGACGCTCCGCGGCGCCCCCCGCCCGGAGCGTCCTCCCCCGCCGCCTCCACCCAGGGCGTCGGCCGCCTGGCATCGCCGACTTCCAGAGGGTGTCGCAAGAGGCCAACCGGAGTGCTCCACCTTGGTGGAGCCCCCATCCGGCGCAGCTTGCTGCGCCGGGTTGGCGGCCAGATCCCGGCGGCAAGCCGCCGGGGCCGGGGCTCCGGCAAGCCGGAGCACTCCAGGGCCGCCTCCTCGGGCATCAATACGACTCCGGCTTCAGGCCGGCCCAGGCTCCGACGCTTCCTTCGTCGGCCGCTGGGTTAGCTGGCTTCCAGAGGGTGTCGCAGAAGGCCAACTGGAGTGCTCCACCTTGGTGGAGCCCCCATCCGGCGCAGCTTGCTGCGCCGGGTTGGCGGCCAGATCCCGGCGGCAAGCCGCCGGGGCTGGGGCTCCGGCAAGCCGGAGCACTCCAGGGCCGCCTCCGCCGGCAGCAATGCGACACCCTCTTCCAGCCGGCCAGCCTCGCTCCCATCCCCGGACCGCTCGCGCTGGGCCCTGCGCCGGCCGCCTGGGATCGCCGGCTTCCAGCCGGCCAGCCTCACTGCCATCCCCGGACCCGCTCCCGCTGGGATCGCCGGCTTCCAGCCGGCCCGGACGCCAGCTCGACCCAGCGCCCGGCGCCGGCGGGCCCGGCCCTCACATCCGGAACCCCAGGTGCACCGTCGGGAAGACCACCCACTCCGAGTCCTTGACCGTCTTGCCGGCCAGTTCGAAGTCACCGCCGCCGAACACGTGGTCCACGCTGACCCACGGCGTCACGTAGAACCCGCCGGCGAGGTCCAGCAGGTACCCGATCCGCGCCCCGACCTGCGCCCGGCTCGCCTCGCGCGACAGGCTGCTCGCCTCGTCCCGCGTGTGCATGGTCACCAGCCCCGCCCCCAGCCCGGCGAAGGGGCCGCTGCGGTCCTCGCTCAGGAACACGTCGGCCTTCACGCCGAAGCCGGCGAAGTCGATGTCCACCCCCTCGTTGCCATGGAAGAAGGTCGGCACGTCCATCCCGAACGCCCCCAGATCCAGCCGCACCCGGCCCCACCCGAAGCCCACGTGCAGCGAGTGCCCGCCGAACACGTAGGCGATGGGGTCCACCTCGATGTCGAAGCCGGCGGGCCGCGCCTCGTCCGCCTCGCGGACCTGCGTGGTCGGCGTCGCCCCGGCGCCCTCGGCCGCCATCGCCGCCGGAGCCATCGCCACCATCGCCACCGTCGCCATCGCCACCGAACCCATCCAAGCAGTCTTCATGACGTCTCTCCCGGGGACGATCACCCGTCCCGTCCAGCGTTCGTGCGACCCGAGGCGCCGTTGCCTTGCGTCGCGAAGACAAGGTAGCTAGATCGCCGATGCATGACTTCGGCCAATACCGACCAGCAGGTATGCATCCGTGGATAGCTTCGACTGGGACGCGATCCGCAGCTTCGTCGCCGTGGCGCGCCACGGCTCGCTCACTGCGGCGGCCAAGGCCCTGGGGGCCAGCCAGCCCACCCTCAGCCGCCACGTCCGCGCCCTCGAGGAGGCGGTCGGTGGCCCGCTGTTCGTGCGCTTCGCGCGCGGCGTGCGTCTGACCGAGCGGGGCCGGGCCCTGGCCGACGAGGCGGCGCACGTCGAGGAGGCCATGGTGCGCCTGTCGCGGGCCGTCAGCGGCACCCGCGAGCGGCTGGCCGGCACGGTGCGCGTCGCCGCCAGCGAGATCGTGGGTGTCGAGGTCGTCGCCCCGGCGCTGCCGACCCTCCGCGCGCGTCATCCGGGCCTCGAGGTCGAGCTGGTCCTCGACAACAGCCCCGCCGATCTGCTGACCGGGCAGGCCGATCTCGCGGTCCGCCTGTTCCGTCCGGCCCAGGCGGACCTCGTCGCCCGCCTGGTGGGAACGGTCCCGCTGGCGCTGTACGGCCACCGCGACTACCTGGCGCGCCACGGCACGCCGACCACGGTCGACGATCTGCTGGCGCACACCCTCATCGGCTTCGACCCCCGCGGCCCCATGGCCCGCGCGATGGAGACGGTCGAGCCCCGCCTGACCCCGGACCGCTTCGCCCTGCGCACCGACTCGCTGACCGCCCAGCTGCAGGCGGCCCGCGCCGGCTTCGGCCTGGCCGTCCTGCAGCGCCCCATCGCCCAGCGCTACCCCGAGCTGGTCGCCGTCGAGCTGGCCTTCAGCCCCTTCCAGGTCCCGCTCTGGCTGGTGACCCACCGGGATCTCCGCACGGCGGCGCCCATCCGCGCGGCCTTCACCTGGCTCGAGGAGACCCTGGCCGCCTACGCCGCCGCCGCGTCGTCGGCAGAAGCTGGCCCTTGTGAGCCACCGGCCGCTGACTTACGGTCCTGAGCGATGGCGAGTCGAACCACCTATCGGGATCAGGCGTTGGGACAGGCCCTGGGGCTCCTCGCGGCGCGCTACGGCGTGCACTTCGAGCCGGCCTTCGACGGCGGCGGCGCCTATGAGACGCCCCAGGGCTTCGCCTTCGAGCTGCCGTCGGTCGACGACCTCGAGAGCCTGATGAGCGACTGGCGCGACGAGCTGCTCGATCTCGGCTGCTACGTCTTCCTCGTCCATGCCACCGCCGACGAGCGCTACCGCTGCGGCCTCGTCGCCACCGCCGACCAGTTCGAGGCGGTGCGCCTGGTCGGCACCGAGGACGTCGCCGGCGGCCTGACCAACGACGACGTCGTCGCCTGGCTCGAGCGCCTGCACGAGGACCACCCCTTCGCCCTGACCGGCATCGCCCCCGACACCCTGCAGGGCATCTTCCTCGACCCGGTCGACGACCCCGAAGAGGTCGTCGAGCGCGTCCGCTCCATCGCCCCCGAGACCGAGTACGTCGCCCTCGACGAGCCCGACGAGCTCCTCGAGATGGTCCGCGACGAGCAGGTCTTCCTCCTCTGGTGGGGCTGAACGGCCGCCCGAGCCATCCGCCTCAAGCACCCCGCGCCTCTTCCCGAGACCGCTCCATGATCAACCCGCGGCTTGCCCAGGATCGCCTCACGCAGGCCAAGGCCCTCATCGCCGAGCGCCTCCCGGTCGCGTTCGAGCCCGCCTTCGACGGAGGCGGCGCCTTCGACTCCCCCCAGGGCTGCGTCTTCCACGTGCCCTCGCTCGACGGTTACGAGGTCCTGATGGACGAGCTGTTCGCCGAGGTCGTCTCGCTCGGCTGCTACGTCTTCATGACCGAACCCGAAGAAGCGGGCCTCCTCTGCGGCCTTGTCCCGACCAACGACCAGTTCGAGGCCGTCCGACTGGTCGGCACCGCCGACCCGAACGGCGATCGAACGACCGCCGACATCGTCGACTGGCTCCGCCGCCTCCACGACGACCACCCGCTCTCCCTGACCGGCCTCTCCTCCGACCGCGTCCAGGGCCTCTTCGTCGAGCCCCTCACCGACCCCGACTCCGTGCGCGAGCGCATCGTCTCCTTCGCCCCCGAAACGGCCCACGGCCTCTTCGAGGACGAGGACGACCTCCTCGCCATGCTCAGCGACGACAGCGCCTTCGCCCTCTGGTGGGACTGAGCGCATCGCCCTTCGGCTCTCGACCGGCCGTTCGGCACCGTTCAGCCCCGCCTCACCCGGAGTGCCCGCGCTCGCGCGGGCACGCTGGTTTGCAGAGCTTGCGGCGCCCGGGGGCCTCGACCCGGCGACGAGCGCAGCGAGCTTCGCCAGTCCGGAGCCCGAGCGAGCTCGTGCCGTCCGAATCGACTCCCGACCTCGCGGCTGTCCCGGAGTGCCCGCGCTCGCGCGGGCTCGCTGGATCGCGCCGCTTGCGGCGTCCGGGGCTTCGACCCGGCGACGGGCGTAGCGAGCTGCGCCAAGCCGGAGCCCGAG
>JAWLBL010000020.1:144746-149902 GCA_041687695.1 Myxococcota bacterium
GCCCGCGCTCGCGCGGGCTCGCTGGATCGCGCCGCTTGCGGCGTCCGGGGCTTCGACCCGGCGACGGGCGTAGCGAGCTGCGCCAAGCCGGAGCCCGAGCGAGCTCGTGCCGTCCGAATCGACTCCCGACCTCGCGGCTGTCCCGGAGTGCCCGCGCTCGCGCGGGCTCGTTGGATCGCGCCGCTTGCGGCGCCCGGGGCTTCGACCCGGCGACGAGCGCAGCGAGCTGCGCCAAGCCGGAGCCCGCGCGAGCTCGTGCAGTCCGAATCGACTCCCGACCTCGCGGCTGTCCCGGAGAGCCCGCGCTCGCGCGGGCTCGCTGGTTTGCAAAGCTCGCGGCGCCTGGGGCCCCGACCCGGACACGAGCGCAGCGAGCGGCGCCAGTCCGGAGCCCGAGCGAGCTCGTGCAGTCCGTGGCAGTGCCAGGTTGCGCTGCGCTTCCGGACTGCCCGAGCTCGCTCGGGCTCGTGGGTCGCGCAGCTCGCTGCGCGGGGAATCAGCGTGTCCATCCGGCGCAGCGAGCCGGATTACGAGCGGACGCAGCATGGATGGCGCCGCGAGCGGCGCGATCCAACGAGCCCTCGCAAGCGAGGGCGCTCCATGTGCGCCGAACGCGAAGCGCGGGAGCGGCGCCCCCATTCGGCGCAGCGAGCTGCGCCGAGCCGGAGCACGAGCGAGCTCGTGCAGTCCGTGGCGGCTCCCGACGTTGCGGCAGTCCCCGAGTGCCCGCGCTCGCGTCAAGGATGGATCCCATCGCCGCGTGCAGGTCTGTCGGTCGTTCTCGCGGGCCGCAGGCCCGCTCTGGACCGCGCCGGCCATGCCGGCGCTGTGTGGTAGCGAAGAACTCTGGGGCCCAGGGGCGCCGGCATGGCCGGCGCGGTCCAAGGCCCCCGTAGACGACCGCGGCGAGCGCCCCCTGGCGCGCTACTCGGCGCCGACCAGCTTGGACATCAGGCCGCGGCGCTGCTGGGCGCGGACGCCCCAGAAGTACAGCGAGGGGGTGAAGCGCTTGGCGTGGTAGACGGCCTTGCCGTCGCGCTGGGGGATGATGACCAGCTCGCCGCGCTCGAGGCCGCGCAGGCCGGCGGCCGCGACCTGCTCGGCGGTCATGGTCGCGCGGCGGAAGAAGGCCTCGGCCATCTTGCGGTGCCGCTCGGCGGGCGAGCGGAAGTTGTCCATCAGGTTGGTCTTGAAGAAGGTCGGGCACAGGACGCTGACGCCGATGCCGTAGGGCGCCAGCTCGCCCTGCAGGGTCTCGGTCAGCGAGATGACCCCCGCCTTGCTGACGTTGTAGGGCCCCATCTCGGGAAAGGACGCGATGCCGGCGCTGGAGGCGACGTTCAGGATGAAGCCGCCGCGCTGGGCCTTCATCCGCGGCACGAAGGCGTGGCAGCCGTGGACGACGCCCCACAGGTTGATGCGCAGGCACCACTGCCAGTCGTCGAGCTTGATGTCGCCCACCGGCCCAGCACACGCCACGCCGGCGTTGTTGACCAGCAGATCGGTCCCGCCCCAGCGCCGCTCGGCCTCGTCGGCCAGCGCCGCCACCTGCGCCGCGTCGCCCACGTCGCACTCGACCACCGCGGCCTGCCCGCCCGCCCGCTCGATGTCGGCGGCCGTCTCGCGCGCGCGGTCCATCGCCACGTCCGCGACCAGCACGCGCCCGCCGGTGCGGGCCAACTGCAGGGCGATCGCGCGGCCGAGGCCGCTGGCGGCGCCGGTGATCACGGCGCGAGGGGCTTGGGGCAGCTTCACGGGGGCCTCCGTATCGGGTCGTGCACAGGGGAGGGCGCCCTTTGTCGCACGCCTCGCCCGCCGGTCCAAGCCCCGACGCGCCCCGCTCAGCCCTCGGCCGCCCGCCAGGCCGCCAGCAGCCCGTCGCTGTCCAGCTGCGACGGATGGAACCCGGGCCGGAAGTACTCGAGCGACATCCGCACCACCTGCAGCATCCCGCCGGGCCTCACCCACAGAAAGCGCATCAGGCTGGCCCACTCGCGCGCCGACAGCGCGATGCCGTCGGCCCGCATCAGCGCGACCTGGTGCATCATCACCCGCGTCCAGAAGGTCACCGCCGTGACCCCCATCACCGCGCACCGCTCGGCGTAGCCCCCGCCCGCCCGCTGGTAGACGTCGAAGGCGACCGACCGGTGCTCGGTCTCTTCCGCCGCGTGCCAGCGCCACAGCCGCGCCATCTCGAGGTCGGCCCCGTCCAGCAGCTCGGGCCGCGACAGCAGCACGTGCGCCAGCACCGCCGTGAAGTGCTCCAGCGCGCACGTCGCGGCCAGGTGCTCGCGCTTGGGCAGCCGGCGCGTCGCCCGCCCCAGGATCTTCGCCACCCGCCCCTCGAGCCGGTCGATGGGGTAGCCGCGCTCGCGCAGCATGTCGTTGTAGCGCGCGTGCTCGCGGCTGTGGATGCCCTCCTGCGCGCAGAAGGCGGCCACCGCCTCGCGCAGCGCGTCCGAGTCGGCCCACTCGCGGTGCGCCTTGACCGCCTGCACGAAGAAGCGCTCGCCCAGCGGGAAGAAGATCGACAGCCCGTCGAAGAAGCGCGACACGGCCTTGCGCCCGCCGTGCCAGTGGCGCGGGACCTCGGGCCCCAGGTCGAAGCGCAGGTTACGGACCTCGGGAGCAGCTGCAGCGGCGGCGCGAGCGGCCATGACGTCACCTCTGTCGGTTCGGGACCGCCCCAGGGTACGCCAAGCGCCGCCCGCGTCCATGACCCAAGCCCGTCCGAACCGCCTCCGCCCCGCGCCGGCGTTTGTCCCCGCGCCCCTCCGGCGCTACAACGCACCCCACCCGCGCCCCGTCCCCCTCACCCCAGCGAGCCGCCCCATGGCCAGCCCCATCGACGTCTCTGCCTCGGTCACCATCGCCCGCCCACGGGCCCAGGTCGCCCGCTTCATGTTCGACCCCGCCAACGACGCCGCCTGGACCGAGGCCGTCATCGCCTGCCGCACCCTGACCGACGGCCCCTACGGCCCCGGCACCCGCGTCGAGCGCACCGTGCGCTTCCTCGGCCGCACCTTCAGCTACGCCTACGAGGTCCGCTCGGTCGATCCCGACCGCGCGGTCGAGCTGTCGGTCGCCAACCCCTTCCCGATGCGGGTCCGCTACCAGCTCGACGACGCCGAGGGCGGCGGCACCCGCGCCACCATCCGCGCCCAGGGCGACCCCGGCCGCTTCTTCCGCCTGATGGGCCCGCTGCTCGCCCGCATGGTCCGCCGCAACATCGGCCGCGATCTGGCCCTGCTCGAGCGCTGCGTCGAGCAGCCCTGACGCCTGGCGCGCTGGCGGAGGCAGCCCCGACCCACCCCGGGAACTCACGCCCCCGCGCGCCGTCCAACCCCGCCGACGCCGCAGCAGGGCCGCTCGCCAATGGCCCGCCCTCCGGTGTAGCGTCGCCCCGCGACCTCGACCCGGAGCGCGCCCCGGCCATGAAGACCCGACTGCTCGGCACCCTCGCCCTGGCCCTGGCGGCCTGCCAACAGCCCTCGTCCGATCCGGCCGAGCCAGCCTCTCGGCCGATCCCGCAGAGCGCGAGCACCCAGCGCGAGCGTCCGGGCCAGCCGCCGGGCCGGCCCCACGACGGGGCGCCGGCCAAGGCGCCCGAGGCCTCGTTCGCCGCCCTGCTGACCGGCTCGGCCCCGGTGGGGGCGCGCGTCACGGCCGAGGTGCTGGTGTGGCCCGAGACGGTCATCGAGACCACGACCAGCCGCCAGGGCGAGCCCGACGACGTGCGCCACTATCTGTTGGTGACGGCGCCCGAGGCCCCCGAGGCGGCGGCCGCCGCGGCGTTGGCGGCCGACATCGAGGCGGCGCTGCCCGAGCTGGACCGGCTGGTGGCGCTGACGGCGGGGCCGGCGCCCAAGAAGGCTGCCGACCAGGAGGCGCGCCACAAGGAGATGACGGCCCTGCTGGACCGCTACGACGCGCTGCTGGACCGCTACGATCAGATAGGGCCGCCCAAGGAGGGCCTGGTCGCGCTGCGTCTCGAGCGGCTGGACGCCAAGGAGTCGGGCGTCACCTGGAGCGAGGTCGCGCGCACGGTGGGCGGGGCGACGATGCCGGCCATCGACATCCCCAAGCTGAACCTGAAGCCGCTGCCGCCGATGATCTTCACCCTCGAGGCGGCCGAGGCGCGGCTGACGGAGCTCGAGGCGGCCCACCCGCCGGCCCTGGACGAGCCGCTTCCTCGTCTGCAGGGCATCGTGGTCAACACCTATGACCGCAAGGAGGTCAACCGCTACAACGCCCTGGTCGGCCGGCTCAACGCCGAGATCGACCGCCGCGCGCGGCACATGGCGGACACGGTGTACACGACCACGCGGCGCATGGCGTTCGTGCTGCGGCGCGGGCTGTACCGCAAGCACACGCTCAGCGCCGAGGTGACCGAGGCCTACGCGTCGGCGGTCGACACCTGGCGCATGATCTCGCAGCGTGCCAAGACCGACGCCGACCGTCTGGGCGCGCCGGTGTCGTTCCTGGCCGAGCGTCCCGGCGCGGAGCTCATCTGGGCCCAGCGCATCGCGACCGGGACGGACGTCTTCCTGGCCACGGTCCCGGCGGGCGCCGAGGTCACGATGGACGGCGAGCCGGTGGGCAAGACCCCGCTGGTGCTCGAGGGCCTGCCGGTCGGCGCCAAGCCCGAGCTGGCCTTCAGCCGCCTGGGTTACGAGCCCTACGTCGAGTCCTTCGACATCCCGGCGCGCCATCAGGGCGTGTACCTGGTCAGCCGCAACCTGACCCCCAAGCCCCCCGAGCCGCAGCCGGCCAAGAAGAAGGGCAAGCCGAAGAAGTCCCGCTGACCTCTGGGGCGGGGGGGGCGGCGATTCCATCCGGCGCAGCGAGCGGAGTTTCGAGGGGACGCAGCGTTGAGGGCGCCGCGAGCGGCGCGATCCAACGAGCCCTCGCGAGCGAGGGCACTCCATGGGCGCCGAACGCGAGTGCGGAGTCAGCGCACCCATCCGGCGCAGCGAGCTGCGCCAAGCCGGAGCACGTGCGAGCTCGTGCAGTCCGGTTCGTCAAGTCACGGAGGCTCGCAACCCGGCGGAGTGCCCCCGCTCGCGGGGGCTCGTTGGATCGGCGCCGCTGGCGGCGCCTGGGATGACGCATTGCCCCCGCACGCCGGCTCGCCGCGTCGTCCGCGGAGTGCCCCC
>JAWLBL010000020.1:150002-171636 GCA_041687695.1 Myxococcota bacterium
CGGCGCCGCTGGCGGCGCCTGGGATGACGCATTGCCCCCGCACGCCGGCTCGCCGCGTCGTCCGCGGAGTGCCCCCGCTCGCGGGGGCTCGTTGGATCGCGCCGCTCGCGGCGCCTGGGATGACGCGTTGCTTCCGCACGCCGGCTCGCCGGCTCGTCCCCGGGATGCCCCCGCCGCGCTGGCGCCGCTACGCCGAGGCCGCCTGGGCCTGCGCAACCTTCACGGCTTGCACCTCGATCTCGATGTCGACCTTGTCGCCGACCAGCACGCCGCCGGCCTCGAGGGCCTGGTTCCACTTCAGGCCGAACTCGCGCCGGTCGATGCTGGTCTTGCCCGCGAAGCCGACCTTGGTCTGGCCCCACGGGTCGGTGCCGCTGCCGCCGTACTCGACGTCCAGCGCCACCTCGCGCGTCACGTCGCGGATGGTCAGCGCGCCGACCACCCGGTACTCGCCCTCGCCGGTCCGCTCGACCCGCGCGCTCTCGAAGGTCATCACCGGGTACGCGTCCGCCTCGAAGAAGTCCGCCGACTTCAGGTGGCCGTCGCGCTGCTCGTTGCCGGTGTCGATGCTGCCGACCTCGACGCTCGCCTTGACCGACGACCGCGTCAGGTCCTGCTCGTCCAGCCGCAGCTCGCCGCTCCACTTCTTGAAGCTTCCCCGCACCTTCGCGAACACCATGTGCCGCACGCTGAAGTGCACCGCCGAGTGGGCCAGATCGATGTTCCAGGTCGCGTCGCTCATGTCACTCTCCTGTGGGTTTGTGTCGTCTCTTTCGACACCCCAACCGTAACGCGACCCGCCCCCACCCATTAGCCTCCACCTCGCGCACGCACCGTTCGCCTCAGCGAACAATCCGGCCCCCTCCGGGAACGCGTCACCTACACAGGTGACGTCGGGGCGCGTGCGCCGCATACTCGGCGTGCAGACGGTGTTCCACATGGCGAAGGGCCGGCGCCCGGAGACCGCGGTACCCGCCCTCAGACTCGACGGAGGAGCGATGCGTCAACACAAGCTGATCCTCATGGGGGGGCATCCCGAGCAGCTGCGTGTCCCCGCCGAGTTGCTGCACGACGCCCTGGGGCTGCTCCTGGAGGGGGCACGACAGGCCGCGCGTCTGTTCGTGGAGGGCGCCTCCACGCGATCGGGCCCGCGTCCCGCCTGGCTGGACCCGGTCTGCCGCATCGACGTGACGTCGCTCACGGCGGGCTCAGCGGCGCTGACACTCGAGGCGCCTGCGCTCGAAGAAGCGGACCCAGCCAGGTTCGGGGAAGGAGGACAGGGAACCCTGTTCGATGATCCCGGACGCCGAATCGCCCAGCAGACGGCCATCGACCTCTTTGGCACCGTGCTCGCGGCCGTCGTGGGGGGAGCGACCGACGATGTGCCGGCCGACCGCGCCATCCTCGAGACGTGCAGCCGACTCGCTCGGGTCGCGGCCGGATCGTTCGACGGGGTCAGCCTCGAAGGGCTCAGCGACCGCAGCGGGCCCGTCACGGTGCGGCCAGCCGATGCGGAGGCCATCGATCGATTGCGCGACCAGACGCCCGATCCGCAGGCGGCGCGCGTCACGGGGCTCCTGGACACCATCTCGGCCTCTCGCGCCGAGGTGCTCATCCGGCTCGATGACGGGACTCGGCTTCCCTGTCGACTCGAAGCCCACGATCCCGACCTGCTCAGGCGCCTCTTTGGCGGCCGCGTGGTGGTGTCTGGGATCGCTCACTTTCGCCCAGCCGGGCAGCCCCTGCTCATGAGCGTCGAGCACCTCTCCGAGGCTCGCGACGCCGACGCACTCTTCACGGCCGCTCCAACCGCCAAGGCGCGCCGCGCCATCCCGCGCTCCGTCGGGCAAGACGCCGCGTCGGGCGTCGCATCCTTCTTCGGCACCTGGCCCGGCGACGAGAGCGACGAGGCTCTCCTCGACGCGCTGGAGGCCATCGGGTGAGCGGTCGTCTGTACCTGCTAGACACCAACATCCTGCTGGCGCTCGTTCGCGGCGGCGACTTCGGGCGAGCCATCGATGCCCGATTCGGGCTGCAGGCGGCCTCGACCCGGCCGCTGGTCAGCATCGTCACGCACGGCGAGATCAAGGTGATGGCCCGCCGCAATGGTTGGGGCGCGGCGAAGCTGGCTGCGCTGGAGCGAGCGTTGGACCAGGTCGTCACCGTCGACATCAATCATCCACGCGTCATCGACGCCTATGTCGAGGTGGACCTCTACTCGCAGCAGCATCCAGAGGGAGCCCGCAACATGGGCAAGAACGACCTCTGGATTGCGGCCTGTGCCCACGCCGCCGACGCCGTCCTGCTCACGACCGACGCAGACTTCGGCCACATCCCAGACCAGCTCGTGACGGTCCAGATCATCACGCCCGGTTCGACGCGAGGAGCGACGGCCACTTCCTGAGACCCTGGGGGACCACTGCAGGTGAGCCAGTCAGCCGCTGGTCCCCAACCGCTAAAGCCTACGCGGCCCGGGGGCCGCGCGACTCGTGTGGGGGCGTCGCGGTGCGCGCGCCTCAGGCGTCGACCGGCTCGGAGGGTGACCGAAGCGAGTGCGGCCCGAAGACCGCACCGCATCCCCTGGGACACGCCGGTTACCGCGCTGCCGGGCCCCCCTTGACGCATCCGTGCGATCGGGTCCAGCATGGCCAGACCTACGAAATCGCCGGCCTCGTCCGCGCCACCCAGCCACCGCGGCTGAGGGCCTCTCCTGCACCGCGGGAGGCGCGCCCTGCAGTCCAGCCGCTCCGCACGGCGCCCTCGGGTCCGGCCCCGACTTCAGCGAGGCAAGCCATGAACCTCCGCGCCATGCCCACGGGCGATCTCATCTTCGTGCTCGAGCAGATGCTCATCGCCGCACGCAAGGTCTGGGAGTCCCTCCCCATTCTGAAGGTCTTCCTGCCGATGGCCGACGCCGTCCTCCACGATCTGAAGACGGCCGCGGCGCCGGGCGGCAAGTCGTCCAGCTCCGACCCCGAGGTCGGCCGGAGCCTGGACCGCCGCGCCGAGCACTCCATTCGCGCCCTGTTCTACGCCATCAAGGTCGCCCAGTCCCTCGCCTTCGCCCGCGACGAAGCCGACCGCGGCCGCGAGTTCGAACAGGCCGGCGACGACCTCTTCGGCAGTGGCCTGGCCTTCCTCGGCGCCGCCGTCCCGGCCCAGGTCGGCGAGACCTCGCGCCTCGGCACCCTCGCCGCGGCCCCTCCCATCGCCTCCCTCTTCGACGGCCTCGTCTTCGGCGACGTCACCTGGCCCCAGCTCCTCGCCCTCGTCGCCGAGCGCAACGAGGCCCTCCGCGGCCACGCCGCCCCCCTCGTCCCCCCGGCCGACCCGACCCCTCCGGCCCAGACCCTCACCCAGGCCCGCAACGCCGCCGTCTCGTTCCTGAACGACATCCTGCCCATCATCGACCGCGTCCTCCCCGCCTCCGACCCCCTCAACGCCGAGCCCCGCCGCCTCCTCCTCGGCGACCTCTCCGCCCGCGCCCTGGTCGCCGCCCGCAAGGCCAAGGCGGCCTCCTCGGCTTCCACGCCGGCCGTCCCGCCTGCCGACGCCCCCGACACCTCGGCCACCCCCGCCCCGGCCACCAGCCCGGTCGACGCCCCGGCCCCCGCCGACGCCGAGCCCGTCGCCTGACGCCCTCCCTCGACCGCCGCCGGCCCGCTCCCCCCGAGCCGGCCGGCGGCGGTCTCCTCCCTGAGCCCCCCTTCAGCTCGCCCCCCTCGCCCCTGTGTCGACCCTCGTCGCCGCTGGTCGCGATCACCTCGGCCCCTGTGTCGACCCCCGTCGCCGCTGATCGCGATCACCTCGGCCCCTGTGTCGACCCCCGTCGCCGCTGGTCGCGATCACCTCGGCCCCTGTGTCGACCCCCGTCGCCGCTGATCGCGATCACCTCGGCCCCTGTGTCGACCCCCGTCGCCGCTGATCGCGACCACCTCGGCCCCTGTGTCGACCCCCACGCCCACCTGATCGCGCTCCTTCGCCCCGTGTGTCGACCCCCGTCGCCGCTGATCGCGATCACCTCGGCCCCTGTGTCGACCCCCACGCCCACCTGATCGAACTCCTTAGCTCGCTGTATCGACCCCCATCGCAGCTGGTCGCGATCACCTCGGCCCCTGTGTCGACCCCAACGCCAACCTGATGGCGCTCCCTCGCATCCTGTATCGACCCCCGCCTCCCCCCAATCGACCAGCCCCGCGCCCACCCTCGACCCCACCGGTCGCCCGATCGCGCGACCGACCCGCGCCCCTCACCCCGGTCCAACTGTCAGATCCCTGCGCCTCCCGGCCTCTCGACCTTGCCGGCGCTTGCCAGCCCCTCGGGCAACTCGCCGGCTTGCCAGCGCCCCGGCAAGAACGCTTGCCGGCAAGCCGCCGTCGGCAGCCCAGCCCGCCCCCCAGCCCTACGCTGGCCGTCCAACCCGAACCCCGGAGCCCTGCCCATGCGGATCGTCGAGCTCGTCCAGGCCCGAATCGAAGCGCTGTCCCTGACCCAGGACCAGGTGGCGATGACCTGGCTCGAGCGCTGGAACAAGCAGGCCGAGGCCAGCGGCGCCAAGGCCATGAAGGGCGCGACCCCGGCCCCCAAGCTGAGCAAGCTGCTCAAGGGCGACCTGAGCGGCATCAAGTTCTTCTTCGACGAGCGGGCCCGCGGCGCCGTCCTCCTCGACGTCCTCGACGTCACCGGCGACGGCCGCCAAACCTACTTCGACGCCGCCGACGACGCCCTGAAGACCCATGGCGAGCTACCACCCAAGCTAATCGTCGACCTGGCGAGCTGCGGCCTCACCGGCGAGCCCTTCCTGAAGGTCTGCCAGACCCTCGAGTCCCTGCTGCTGGTCGATCCCAAGGTCAGCCCCATCGCCGTGGTCGTCACGAGCGAGCAGCACAACCACCTGCCGCGCCTGTGGGACGCGCACACCCAGGTCCACCAGGTCCCCGATGGCGAGACCGCCGACCTCGTCCGCAAGCTCGCTTCCGACGGCGCCCTGGCTCTCTCAGCCCGCCACCTGGTCCCGCTGTCCCACTGGCTCGCCGCCGACTTCCACCGCGACGGCCGCGTCCACTTCGACCCGTCCGACGGCCTCGACCGCTTCGCCCGCGACGGCCGCCTCCCTTCGGCCCCGGCCGTCGAGCACCTCATCGACGACGTCCTGACCAGCCCCGTCGCCCCCCTCCCGGTCGAGCAGACGGGCTCGGCCCTGCGTCGCCTCATCCTCGACCTCGCCGACGAGTCCCGCGCCCCCACCCACGGCCCCGCCCGCGAGCGCCAGGCCTACGCCCTGGCCCTGGGCATCCGCGCCACCAGCACCCCCGTCGAGCGCCGCGAAGCCGCCCTGCAACAGGCCGCAGCCCTCGTCGGCGTCCCCCTCACCTCGGGCACCGAGTCCGACCTGACCGAGGCCCTGGCCCGCGCCCACCGCCGCCCCACCGACCCCGTCGCCTACCGCATCGGCGACCGAATCGTCACCATCAACTGCCCCGGCGCCCCCTCCGACCACCCCCTCATCGAGGCCCACACGATCGAACCGAGCCCCCCGGCCATCACCCGCCTCCTCGACCACATCGCCGCCTGGACCATGGCGGAGCTCCTCGAGGACCCGTTCCTGCTGCGCGCGACACGCGCCCTCGATCCGGAAGGTCGAGACAGCATGGCCTTCGTGCATGCGGCGGCCAGTGTGCTCCACGCCGGCCTCGCTCCCGTGCAGAGCGCCGAACCCATGCTCGATCCCTGGGGCCAGCTCTCGGCCGTCTTTGCGGACAACCCGCCCGAAGCGCGGCTCATCATTCGGAACGACGACCTCAACGCCTCGCGTACCCAGGAGACCAAACCTCGGTGGCAGCAGCCTCGGGTGATTACGCAATCCCAGCGAGAAGCGCTCGAACCGGACTCTGTCCAGCCCTGGCTCCGCTTCGGCTGCCCGAGCACCGCCGACGCGCTGGTCGGTCGTGACGATTCGCCGTCGCTGATCACCTGGAACGATACTCAAAACGTATGGTCGCAAAGGCGCGGGCAGGCGGCAACCGTGCTGGCGCGAGCCGAAGATGTTCGGGACCCCGAACTTTGGGACGACTCCTTGCTTGCGAGTCTGGGGGACTCGTCGGCGGCGCAGCGCCTCGCAAACGAGTGCACTCGGGACCGCTGCGGCGGATTTCTCCGTAACCGCCGCCTCAAGCCCGTGGCCAAACCTCTCACCATCCCGGAGGGCCTCTGGCTCGAGACCGACCGCCTCGTCGGCCTCGCCTGGTACGCGCTGCGGCAGGCCTGCAAGGCCGGTGCGGGCGTCCAACTCCACGATGGCAGCGCCCTGGTGCCTCTGAGCGGCGCCGTGTTCGCGCAGCTCACTGCTTGGCGACGCCATCCCGGGCAGACCTCCCGGCTGGCCGCGCTCGTGACGCACCTGCAGACGAGCTACACCGCTACCGTGACTCCAGTGACCCAGGTCGCCGCAACCCACATGATCGAGGGTGGCTTCAGCGGCGGCATGGAACGCGGCAGCTACTCCATTAGCTCGCCCACCGGGCCCCTGCTCCCCCGTGAACTCATCGTCCACGGGCCCGGAGTCGCCGCCAGCATCCGTTTCGTCCCCAACGTCTTCGGCCCCGCCGTTTCGCCGTGATCCTGCTCGAACAGTCTGGGGCGGGCTCGAACTCGGGGAACGGCGACGGCTGAACACTCGGCCTCCCGGTGCACCCACCGTGCGCCGGAGAGGCCGCCCTTGCACCTGCGTCGAGCCGCGCGTTAGCTTCGCCCCGCAAACGCGCTGAGCACGGCCCACGAGAGACGACGATGACCATGACCAGGTCGAAGCCTAAGACGGAGTCCGAGGTCAGCCCTCTGGGCGGGCACCTGTGGGAGGCCGCGAACATCCTTCGGGGCAGCCCGGTCGACCGCACGGACTGGAAGAGCTACATCCTGCCGCTGCTCTTCTTCAAGCGCATCTGCGACGTGTGGGACGAGGAGCACGCCGAGATGCTGGCGACCTATGGCGAGGACTTCGCCGACCAGCACCGCTTCCAGATCCCCGAGGGCTGCCACTGGCGAGACGTGCGCGCGGCCGCCAAGAACGTCGGCACGGCCCTCGCCAACGCGATGCGCGGGGTCGAGGCCGCCAACCAGAAGCACCTTTACGGCGTCTTCGGCGACGCGCAGTGGACCAACAAGGACCGGCTGCCCGACGAGCTGCTCAAGGACCTGGTCGAGCACTTCTCGGCCCTGCCGCTGGGCAACCAGGACGTGGCCTCGGACGTCATCGGCGACGCCTACGAGTACCTCATCAAGAAGTTCGCCGACGCGACCAACAAGAAGGCCGGCGAGTTCTATACCCCACGCAGCGTTGTGCGCCTGATGGTCGACATCCTGGACCCGGCCGAGGGCGAGACGGTCTACGACCCGGCCTGCGGCACCGGCGGCATGCTGCTGGCCGCGGTGGCCCACGTCCGCGACCGCGGCGGTGACCCGCGCACCTTCTTCGGCAAGCTGTACGGCCAGGAGAAGAACCTGACCACCGCGGCCGTCGCCCGCATGAACCTGTTCCTACATGGGATCGAGGACTTCGCCGTCGAGCGCGGCGATACCCTGCGCGACCCCATCTTCACCGACCCGTCGACCGGCGGCCTCGCGACCTTCGACGTGGTGATCGCCAACCCGCCGTTTTCGCTGGCCCAGTGGGGACGCGAGCTTTGGGAGTCCGACCCCTGGGGACGCGCCTTCGCCGGTCTGCCGACCGACAGCAACGGCGACATGGCCTGGGTCCAGCACATGGTCCGGTCGATGGCCCCGCGCAAGGGCCGCATGGCCGTGGTGCTGCCGCAGGGCGCCCTGTTCCGCGGCGGGGTCGAGGCGCGGATTCGCCAACACCTGCTGCAGGCCGACCTGGTCGAGGCGGTCATAGGCCTGGCCCCCAACCTGTTCTACGGCACCGGCCTCGCCGCCTGCGTGCTGGTCCTGCGGCAGTCCAAGCCGCCGGCTCGCAAGGGCAAGGTGCTGATCGCAGACGCCTCGTCCCTGTTCCGCAAGGGCCGCGCCCAGAACTTCCTCGAGCCCGAGCACGCCGAAGCGATCCTGGGATGGGTTCAGGGCTTCGAAGAGGTCGAGGACCGCACCCGCGTCGTGGCGCTGGACGAGATCGAGAAGGAGGGCTGGACCCTCAACATCTCGCGCTACGTCCTGCCGCCCATCGGGGCCGACATCCCGCCGCTGCCCGAGGCCATCGCCGCCTTCAAGGACGCGCTGGCCCGCGCCCGCGAAGCCGAGGACGAGCTGCGCCGGGTGATGACCGAAGGCGGCTGGCTCGAGTGATGAGGTCGGCCCAGAGCCTGCTCGATGAGCTTCGGGCGGTCGACGAGTCCGCGTCCATCGAGGCCAAGGCCGGCGCGGCTGTCGACCGCTCGATCATGGAGACCGTCTGCGCCTTTGCCAATGAACCCTACCTGGGCGGTGGTCACCTGCTGCTCGGTGTCGCGGCGGCCGAGGAGCCCGGGCTCGACGGGCGCGACTATGTCGTCGTGGGGGTGCCCGACCCCGAGCGCCTTCAAGCCGACCTCGTGACTCAATGTGCGTCGGTTTTCAATCGGCCCGTGCGCCCCATGGTCGCGGTCGAGCAGGTCGAAGGGCGCAGCGTCGTAGTCGTCTTCGTCCCCGAGCTGGCTCCAGCCGAAAAGCCCCTGTACCTCCGCTCGCTCGGCCTGCCGCGTGGCGCGCTTCGCCGGGTCGGACCCACCGACCAGCGCAGCGGCGAGGACGACCTCATCGCCCTCATCCAGGGCCACCGCGAGGAGACCTATGACGGCTCCGTCATCCGCGACGCCGACCTCTCCGACATCGACCCCGACGCCCTGCGCGTCTATCGACAGCTCCGCGCCGAGGCCAACCCGGCCGCCGAGGAGCTGACGTGGACCGACGAAGAGCTCCTCCGCGCGGTCGGAGCCATCCGTGACGACGCCGGCTCGCTGCGCCCGACGGTCGCGGGCCTCCTGCTCTTCGGCAAGCCCATGGCCCTCCGGCGGTGCCTGCCGTCGACGCGAATCGACTACGTCCGCCTGCCAGGACGCGAGTGGATGTCCGACCCCGACCGGCGCTTCGACACGGTCGAGATCCGCGCGCCGCTGCTCGTCGCGGTCCGACGTGCCCTGGCGGCCGTCCTGGACGACTTGCCCAAGTCCTTCCACCTGCCCGAGGGCTCGCTGACCCGCAGGGAAGAGACCGTCCTGCCCCTGCGCGTCATCCGCGAGGCCATCGTCAACGCGGTCACCCATCGCAGCTACCGCGTCCACGGCCCCATGCAGATCCTGCGCTACGCCAATCGGCTCGAGGTGCGAAACCCTGGCGGCTCGCTCATCGCCGTCGACCGGCTCGGCGAGCCGGGGTCCCGGTCTCGGAACACCCGCATCGCGAACGTCATGCACGATCTCCACCTCGCCGAGAACAAGGGCAGCGGCGTGCGCATCATGCGCGAGCTCATGAAGGCGCGGGGGTTGATGCCGCCGGTCTTCGAGTCGCAGCCCGGGGCCGACCAGTTCGTCGCGACCTTCCTGTTCCACCACTTCCTCGACCAGCAGGACCTCGACTGGCTCGGCGCCCTCACGACCGAGCCACTGACGGGCGACCAGATGCGCGCGCTGGTCTTCGTCCGCGAGGTGGGCGCCATCGACAACGCCGTGCTCCGTACCCTCACCGGCCTCGACACGCTCGGCGCGTCGGCCGTACTCCGCCGGTTGAGAGCCGAGGACCTCCTCGCGATGAAAGGTTCGGGCAGCCGGACCTACTACGTTCCAGGCAAGCGATTGACCCCGTCCGAGACACCCACGCCCGGCGAAACACACGAGCTCGGCGCGGATCCTCACCAGCTCTCGGCCGATCGTCACCAGGTGCCAGCCGATCGTCACCAGCTCTCGGCCGATCGTCACCAGGTGCCAGCCGATCGTCACCAGCTCTCGGCCGATCGTCACCAGGTGCCAGCCGATCGTCACCAGCTCCTCGTCGAGCAGCTCCCGTCCGACCTTCGTAGGCGACTGCCGACGTCGGGAGCGCGGCCGCGCAGAGCGGTCGTCCGTGCGTTGATTCGCGACCTGTGCGCCTGGCGACCTTTGGCGGGGCGAGACCTGGCGGTGCTCCTCGGCGGGCGCGATACGAAGGTCCTCTTGCGCGAGCATCTACGCCCGATGATCGCTGCGGGTGACCTCGTTCACTCCATCCCGCAGATGCCGAACCACCCCGACCAGAAGTACACCGTCCCGACACCAGAGGAACCATGAGCAAGGCCATGACCCAGCAGGCGCTGGAGTCCTATCTGTGGGGGGCGGCGGTCATCCTGCGGGGGCTCATCGACGCGGGCGACTACAAGCAGTTCGTCTTTCCGATGCTGTTCTATAAGCGCCTGTCCGACGTGTGGGACGAGGATTATGCGCAGGCGCTGGCCGAGTCGGGCGACCAGGGCTATGCGCTGGACACCGCCAACGACCGCTTCGTCATCCCCGAGGGGGCGTACTGGAAGGACGTGCGCGCGGTGGCCAAGGACGTGGGCCGGGCGCTGCAGAACGCGCTGCGGGCCATCGAGGCGGCCAACCCGGGGCGGCTGGACGGCATCTTCGGCGACGCCGCCTGGACCAATAAGGAGCGGCTGCCCGACGTCACGTTGAAGAACCTGCTGGAGCACTTCTCGGGGCAGGTGCTGTCGCTCGAGAACGTCCCCGAGGACGAGCTGGGCAACGGCTACGAGTTCCTGATCAAGAAGTTTGCCGACGACAGCGGCCACACGGCGCAGGAATTCTATACCAACCGCACCGTGGTGCACCTGATGGTGCAGCTGCTGGACCCGCAGCCGGGCGAGCGCATCTACGACCCGACCTGCGGCACCGGCGGCATGCTGATCTCGGCCCTGGCCGAGGTCAAGCGCAAGGGCGGCGAGCACCGAACGCTGCGCCTGTACGGCCAAGAGCGCAACCACATGACGGCGTCCATCGCCCGGATGAACCTGGTGCTGCACGGAGTCGAGGACTCCGAGATCGCCCGCGGCGACACCCTGGCCGCGCCGGCCTTCGTCGAGGACGACCGGCTGAAGACCTTCGATCTGGTGGTCGCCAATCCGCCGTACTCGATCAAGCAGTGGAACCGCGAGGGCTGGGCCAGCGACCCCTGGGGCCGCAACTTCCTGGGCACGCCGCCCCAGGGCCGCGCCGACTACGCCTTCTTCCAGCACATCCTGCGCAGCCTGGATCCGAAGACTGGCCGCTGCGCCATCCTGTTCCCCCACGGCGTCCTCTTCCGCAAAGAAGAGGCCGAGATGCGCCGCAAGCTGATCGAAGCGGATCTGGTCGAGTGCGTGCTGGGGCTGGGGCCGAACCTGTTCTACAACTCGCCGATGGAGGCCTGCATCCTGATCTGCCGGACGACCAAGCCGGCCGCGCGGCGGGGGCGGGTGCTGTTCATCGACGCGGTGAACGAGGTGACCCGCGAGCGGGCGCAGAGCTTCCTGAAGCCCGAGCACCTGGCGCGCATCGAGGGCGCCTATGCCGCCTTCGAGGACCACCCGGGCTTCGCGCGCGTGGTGACGATGCCGGAGATCGAGGCGCAGGGCTTCAGCCTGTCCATCCCGCTGTACGTCAAGCGACCCAGCGCGCAGGCCGTCGAGGGCGCCGGCGAGCCCGAGACCCTGAAGGCCGCCTGGGAGCGCTTCGAGACCTCGGGCCGCGAGTTCTGGCAGCAGATGGACGCAGTGGTCGACATGCTGGACGGCCTGCTGGACCTGGATTAGTGAGGGGATCGATGAGTGAGTTGAAGCCAGGCTGGCGGCGGGTGAAGTTCGGCGATGTGGTCCGGCTGTCGAAGGAGCGCAGCCCCGACCCGCTCGCCGACGGGCTGGAGAGGTACGTCGGCCTCGAGCACCTCGAACCTGGCGACCTGCGGGTGCGCAGCTGGGGCGAGGTGGCCGATGGCACGACCTTCACCAACCGATTCCGGCCAGGTCAGGTGCTTTTCGGCAAGCGCCGGGCCTATCAGCGCAAAGTCGCGGTCGCCGACTTCGACGGCGTCTGTTCGGGCGACATCTACGTCTTCGAGTCCAAGGACCCGCAGGCCCTCATTCCCGAGTTGTTGCCGTTCATCTGCCAGACCGAAGCCTTTTTCGAGCACGCGGTCGGAACATCGGCCGGCTCGCTGTCGCCCCGGACCAACTGGTCCAGCTTGGCGCGCTACGAGTTCGCGCTGCCGCCGCTGGACGAGCAGGTTAGGCTCCTTGGCCAGTTCAACTCGATGCTGGCGGTCGTCGATGCACTAAGAGAGGCGCAGGGAGCAACCGAGCGAGCTCGGCTGGCGTACATGGTCGAAGTATTTCGGCCGAGCCGAGGGACACGTGATGAGTTTCCGGAGAGTTGGCATATCGTGCCAGTACGCGCAGCTGGGGACGTGCAGTTGGGGCAGCAGCGACATCCATCGTTTGCCACCGGCCTCAACATGCGACCGTATCTGCGGGTCGCTAATGTGCTCGATGGGGTGCTAGACCTGAGCGACTTGAACTCAATGCATTTTCCGGAAACCGAACTGAGGAAGTTCGAGCTGCGACCGGGCGACATTCTGTTGAATGAAGGGCAGAGCACCGAGCTCGTGGGGCGAAGTGCGATCTACCGGGGTGAAGTTCCAGGAGCATGCTTTCAGAAGACGCTCATCCGGTATCGATGCGGTTCCCAGCTCGTTCCTGAGTTTGCTCACGCATATTTCCAGCACATGCTGTACACTGGCCAATTTGCGAGAGTCGTGGTGCAAACCACTTCGATGGCCCATTTGACGGCCGTTCGTTTCGCTCAGATGCTGCTGCCCATTCCGCCTCGTGCTGAGCAAGCCGAAATTGCGAATAACTTCACCCAGCTCGCATCGTCGCGGGGAGCCGTCGGCGATCGGCTGAACGTCGCGCTCGGCCTGCTTCAGCGTGCAGTAGACGGGGACCGCTATGTTCAATGAAGCCAACACCGCAGAGACGATGATCCGCGACCTCCTCTCTGGCGGGCGCACGGCTCACACTGTCGCCGGCCCCGGTCTAGCTCGGCGAGCGGGCAAGCTCCAGGGCAGCGGCTGGCACTTCCTCGCTTCGGCCCACATTCCGCGGGGGACGCACGAAGTCTTCGTCGAGCCGTGGGTGCGCGAGGCGCTGGAGCGGCTCAATCCGGAGATCGCCGCCCGGCCCGAGCTGGCGGACGAGGTGCTGTACCGGCTGCGGGCCATCGTGCTGGCGGTGCGCTCGGATGGGCTGATCAAGGCCAACGAGGAGATGACGGCCTGGCTGCGGGGGGACCGCTCGATGCCCTTCGGAGACCACCACGAGCACACGACGGTGCGGCTGGTCGACTTCGAGAACCTCGAGAACAACCAGTTCGTGGTGACGACTCAGTACACCTTTCGCGCCGGGGCGGCCGAGCGCCGGGCGGATCTGGTGCTGCTGGTCAATGGGCTGCCGCTGGTGGTCATCGAGGCCAAGACACCGGTGCGCAAGGCGGTGAGCTGGCTGGACGGGGCGCTGCAGGTCCACGACGACTACGAGAGGAACGTGCCCGAGCTGTTCGTCGCGAACGTGCTGAGCGTGGCGACCGAGGGTAAGGAGCTGATGTACGGCTCGGTGCGGATGCCGGTGAACCTGTGGGGGCCGTGGCGGGGCGAGGGCGAGGCGTCGCCGGCGGGGCTGGCGGGTCTGCAGGGGGCGGTGCGGGGCCTCTTGAGCCCGGCGGTGCTGCTGGACATCCTGGCGCACTTCACGCTGTTCGCGACCGACACCAAGAAGCGGCGCATCAAGATCGTGTGCCGGTACCAGCAGTACGAGGCGGCGAACCTGATCGTGCAGCGGGTCGTCGCGGGGTACCCGAAGAAGGGGCTGATCTGGCACTTTCAGGGGTCGGGCAAGTCGCTGCTGATGGTGTTCGCGGCGCAGAAGCTGCGGCTACAGCCCAAGCTGGGCAACCCGACGGTGCTGATCGTGGTCGACCGGATCGATCTCGACTCGCAGATCACCGGGACCTTCCACGCCTCGGACGTGCCGAACCTGGTCAAGGGCGAGTCGCGAAAAGGGCTGATGCAGCTTCTGGAGCAGGACGCGCGGAAGATCATCATCACGACCATCTTCCGCTTTGGCGAGGCCGAGGGGGTGCTGAACGAGCGAGGGAACATCATCGCATTGGTGGACGAGGCGCACCGGACGCAGGAGGGGGATCTCGGCATCAAGATGCGGGCGGCGCTGCCGAACGCGTTCTTGTTCGGGCTGACCGGCACGCCCATCAACCGGCGGGACCGGAACACCTTCTATACCTTTGGGGCGGACGAGGACTCCAAGGGATACATGAGCCGGTACGGGTTCGAGGAGTCGATCCGGGACGGGGCGACGTTGCCGCTGCACTTCGAGCCGCGGTTGGTCGAGCTGCACATCGACAAGGAGGCCATCGACCAGGCGTACCTGCAGCTGACGGGCGACCTGTCGGATCTGGACCGGGACAACCTGGCCAAGGCGGCGTCGAAGATGGCGGTGCTGGTGAAGGTGCCCGAGCGGGTGCGGAGCATCTGTCAGGACATCGCGCAGCACTACGAGGAGAAGGTCGCGCCCAACGGCTTCAAGGGCATGGTGGTGACCTTCGACCAGGAGTGTTGCCTGCTGTACAAGCAGGCGCTGGACCAGCTGATGCCGCCCGAGGCGAGCGAGGTGGTCATCTCGGGGGCGGGGGACGACGCGCGGTTCAAGGAGTTCGCGCGGGGGCGAGACGAAGAAGAGAAGCTGCTGGACCGCTATCGGGACCCGAACGACCCGCTGAAGCTGCTGATCGTGACGGCCAAGCTGCTGACGGGCTTCGACGCGCCCATCCTGCAGGCGATGTACCTGGACAAGCCGCTGCGGGACCACACGCTGCTGCAAGCCATCTGCCGGACCAACCGCACCTACGGCGACAAGAAGACCCATGGCCTCATCGTGGACTACCTGGGGGTCTTCGACGACGTGGCCAAGGCGCTGGAGTTCGATGAGAAGGGCTTTCGCGACGTCGTCAGCAACATCGCCAAGCTGAAGGAGCAGCTGCCTGGGGCGGTGCAGCGGTGCCTGGCCTTCTTCCCCGGCGTCGACCGGGCGTTGACCGGGTACGAGGGGCTGATGGCAGCGCAGGACTGTGTCCCCAACAACGACGTGCGGGATGCCTTCGCGGCCGAGTACAGCGTACTGGGCAAGCTGTGGGAGGCCATCTCGCCCGACCCGATGCTGCAGCGGTTCGAGGCCGACTACCGCTGGCTGACGCAGGTCTACGCCTCGCTGCAGCCCACGACCGGGACGGGCCGGCTCATCTGGCACGTGCTGGGCGCCAAGACCATCGAGCTCATCCACCAGAACGTTCACGTGGACACGGTGCGTGACGACCTGGACACCCTGGTGCTGGACTCGGAGCTGCTCGAAGCGGTCATGTCCTCCGACCCCAAGAAGAAGGCCCGGCAGGTCGAGTTTCAGCTGACCGCCCGCCTGCGTAAACACATGGGCAACCCGCGCTACAAGCAGCTCTCGCAGCGCCTCGAAGAGCTGAAGGACCGTCACCAGAAGGGCCAGCTCGACAGCATCCAGTTCCTCAAGCAGCTCTTGTGCCTGGCTCACGACCTGCTCGCCGCCGAGAAGGACGTGCCCCCCGAAGAGGACGAGGACCGCGGCAAGGCCGCGCTGACCGAGCTGTTCCAGCAGGCCCGCAGCACCGCCACCCCGGTCGTCGTCGAGCGCGTCGTGAACGACATCGACGAGATCGTCCGCCTCGTCCGCTTCCCCAACTGGCAGCAGACCTCGGCCGGCGAGCGCGAGGTCCGCAAGGCCCTGCGCCAGACCCTGCTCAAGTACAAGCTGCACGCCGACAAGGATCTGTTCGACAAGGCCTACGGCTACATCGCGCAGTACTACTGACGAGTCCGTTTTCCCCCATTGAAGGAACGTAGCGATGCTCGAACATCACCTCGTGAAGGCGCTCGTTGGGCTGGGTATCGCGCGGGCCTGCGGGTTCAGGCTGGAGGGCCAGAGTTCGCGAGACGCGATGCCGTTCTTTCGGCCCTTGCTCGACAGCCCGGTTTGGATGGATCTCGACGAGACCTTGGCTTCCGTGGACCGGGTGCGAGTGAGCATCGAGGCGCGGGCGGTGTACGAGCTGAGCCGCGAGAGTTGGGTCGCCTTCACGGCCGCCATCGAACCGGCATGCGATGCAGCGGCTTCGAGCGGCAGGGAGGCCTGGATGGTTCTATGGACCCGGCTTCAGGCGGGGCGAGTCTTGGCGGCGATCCGAGCCAAGCGGGCAGAGGTTCAGCGAGGCGATACGGCCCTGCTCGCGCAAGCCGGACACAAGCTGTCGCTCCTTGTGAGTTGGCTGACGGGGCGAGACGCATTCGACGGTTACGAGGTCAGGTCGTCGTCGGCCTGGGAGGCGATGAGCGGGCGCTCGCCTAGCGCGCGCGTGATTGAGATGCTCTACGCCGAACTGATGGAGTTCATTGAAGCATCCGTGGCGAGCCTTCCAGTTGCACTCGATACGGTTGGCTCGGAAGGCAAAGCATCGTTGGACGCGTGCACGAAGCGACTTCGCAGCCTGGCAACATGGCAGTCCGGTTTCGAAGCGAGCTGGGGGATGAGCGACGAACCGGTGAGTCGCAAGGAGGCCAAGGCGATCCTGGGGGTCACCCCGAAGCAGCTCGATAAGACCTTCGACGGATCCGATTGGTCTCAATGGCCCCTGCAAGAGGTGACGACGGCGCTCGGGCTCGAGCGGGTACTCCCAGCGGACGAGCCGCTGTGGCGCGCCGTCGTGCTCGGGCACACACTGGAGGTCTTCGAGGGCCCGAGCCCCCTCGAGCCGCCTCATGACGAGGTCCCGGATGACGCTCACCACTTCGTCATCAGCCTGGGACCCCTGGTGCGTCAGCGCCTGGCCGACCGCGGCGACTTCGACCTCGAGTGGTCCGTCTTCGATGGCTTGATCAAAGCGCGGGGACTCCACCTGTCGACATCCATCGGTTCGAGTGTCCGCGAGACCCTCGTCGCGCGGGCGCCCAACGGCAAGGTGCTCGGCGCGCGCATCGTCGGCTCGGTTTCGATTGCTTGAGTCGCGGTCTGCGCTGGGCCGAACCTGATAGGTGCTGCAGAGCATTGATGCACGCAGGCACCTCAACCGGGCAACCAGAGAATCACCGTGCTCGATTGACCGGCGACCGTTCCTAGGGCTAGGCTCCCCTTGATTTCGAGGGGTTCGGAGTCGAGGCCGGGGCCTCACTGTGGTGCAGCATCGGGGGGCGCGGTGCTCAGAATCGCGAGTAGTTCGTCGGGGGCGGGTATGGTAAGCAATGTAGCGGTCATCGGAGGCACAGGCCTGATGCCCTGTCCTTGGTGCGATGGTCGGATCGAGTCATGTGCGAGTGGAGACTGCGCCGCGTGTGGCCGCGAGCTGGTCATAGCAGGTCGTTGGCGCGTTACCGGCCTCTTCGGGCAGGGGGCCACGGGTGTCGTCTACCGTGGGCAGGATCAGAATGATGCTTCGGCTCCCGTCGCCATCAAGATGCTCCGCTCGGATGTCGTTGGCGATTGGCAGGCCGTGGAACGCTTTCAACGCGGCGCGCGCGTTCTCGCTGGACTCGACCATCCCGGGCTGCCGCGCGTCTTCGGAGTTGAAGTCGAGCAGTCCACTACGTTCCTGGTGACGGAGGCCTTCGAGGGCGGGTCTCTTTTCGAACGAGTCGCCCATCTTGGGACGAGGACGACGCCTGAGGCGATGAAGAACCTTTTGCGTTCGTTGCTGACGATCGCCGACTATCTTCACGGCCTGGTGCCGCCGGTTCTTCATCGAGACATCAAGCCGCAGAACGTGATGTTCCGAAGCGCCGCGAGTTGGGAACCCGTGCTCGTCGACTTCGACACGATTGCGAAGCCGCTCGCCCACCAGAGCGGTATGACGTTCGTCGGTACGATTGGCTATACGGCACCTGAGCAATTTGGGGGCGTCTCGTCGCCCAGCTCCGACCTGTACAGCATCGGCGCCACGATGCTGTTCTTGGCCACGCATGTGGAACCTGGCGACCTGCCTCGTGACGACAATGGTCGGTTCGCGGTTCGCGACCTCCTGAAGAACCTCCCCGAGGCTCTTCGGACTGTGTTGCTTCGCCTCGTAGAGCCCGAGCGTGGTCGGCGGTATGAAACTGCGTCCGCTGCGCTCGCTGCGCTCGATGAACCTGCTACGGAACGTGCCCGTGGCACGGCCAGTTCAAGCGCGAGTCCTGTGCGGGTCGAACGCGCGAATCCTAAGGTGCCCGGGCAATCGGTAGCGCCTCCAGTGGTGCCGCCGCAACTCGAGCGTATTCCGGCCGCGCCGCGCGAGCTTAATGCAAATGTGGCCCGCACCTTCGATCCGAGGGCTGAAAGCTGGATTTCGAGCGGCTATCTGACCGTCGCGTCCTGCGTAGTCGGCATGGTTCTTGTGATCTGGTATTGGCTCTCTGAGAACCCGACATCAGAATTACGGGCGGAAACGATGGCTATGCCCATCATGCTGGGAGTGTTGACCGGGTTGTACTGTGTGGCCGGCTTGGTTGTCGCGAAGCTTGGGCTGAGGCGCCGTCGAGCGATCATCGATGTGTGGGTCCGAGGAATCGCCGTAGAGGGCAACGTGACCAGCGTCGGGACCAAAGCATCGAGCGGCACCCGCGTCTACAACTACGAGTTCGGCGTCGGCGGTACCGTTTGGAAGGGGAAGATGCGCACCGATCTATCTCTCGCGATAGCCGAAGGCGATCCGGTCACAGTGATTCATCATCCCGACAAGCCCGCCGTGAACTTCATGGTTACTCAGTTGCCATAACCTGGTCGAGCGGCCGAGAGTCGGAGCATTCGAGACACTCGTGTGGTGTGCTTGCTGAGCGGGGCTATGAACGGAAGGTGAGGGGGTATCGCCCGACTTCAGTCGGCGTCACTTCGAGGCTGATGTCGAAGTCGAAATGGTTTGAGGTGAGGCCGGGTGATGACGAAGCACATGATCGTGAACGTGTCGTGGAGTTCGAGCGGGTGGACGGAGGCGGCGACGCAGGCGGACCTGGATGGGAGCAAGTTCGGGTACGTGAGGACCACTCGGCGGATGCACGAGGAGTACAACTTCCATCCGAACAAGCAAATCCTCAAGGAGCGGGATGGGGAGTGGAGGTATGCCCACGCGCCTTATCAAAAGCCGGTGTCATTTGCTCAGGGACGCGGGCTGGTCTTCTTCGCGTCGACGGCTCCCGACAATCAGGTCTGGGTGGTGGGGTGCTATGGGCCGGCGGAGATCAAGCATGGCGGGTATGGCGCGGCGAACAAGGCGCTCGAGACGTATGTGAACATCCGGGCGCGTCCGAATGACTGGTTCGCGCTGGCTCAGGGGGGATGGGTGAACCTGGAGCCGACGCGGCACCTGTCGGGTCAGAAGCGGATTGGCCGAGCGAACTTCGTGTACGTCGGGGATGACAAGGCGAGGGTCTTGCTGATGGACGCCAGGGCCAAGGCGGGGCAGGACGCCGAGCTGGTGGGGCGGATTGACGAGATGCTTGCAACGCTGGGGACGGAGCCTAAGGCGGCCGAGCGAGGAGCCGAGGTGAACGAGGAGGCCCAGGAGACAGTAGTGGAGCCGGAAGTTGCGCGGGTGCTGGAGGCGCTCGAGCGCAAGGGGCAGGTGATTCTGTACGGGCCGCCGGGGACGGGAAAGACGTGGCTGGCGCGGAAGGTGGCGAAGCACGTCACCGGGGTTGGGGGGCGCAGCGAGTACGTGTGCTTTCATCCGTCGTTTGCGTACGAGGAGCTGATCGAGGGGATCCGGCCGGAGGTAGTGGACGGGCAGGTGCACTACAGCGTCGAGCCCGGGATCTTCGTCGAGCTGTGTCGGGCGGCCAAGGCGGAGCCGGAAAAGCGCTTCGTCCTCGTCATCGACGAGATCAACCGGGCGAACGTGTCGGCGGTGTTCGGCGAGTTGCTGACGCTGCTGGAGAAGGACAAGCGGCTGGGCGCGGAGCACGAGTTGCAGCTGACGCTGCCGTACTCGCGCGACCGGTTCGGGGTGCCGCCCAACCTGCTGGTCATCGGGACCATGAACACGACGGACCGGTCGATTGCGCTGCTCGACATGGCGCTGCGGCGGAGGTTCGAGTTGCTGGAGGTCGCGCCCGAGCCGAGCCTGCTGGGGGTTGGGTTGGAGCCGACGGCGCCGGCGAAGCTGATCGAGCGGGCGGCGGGCGTGCTGTCGGCCTTGAACGAGCGGCTCGCGGAGGCGCGGGGGCGGGACCACTGCATCGGGCACTCGTACTTCTGGCCGCTGCGGGTCTTGGCGAACGATGCGGCGTTTCACGCGCGCTTCGAGGTGATCTTCGATGGAGAGCTGTGGCCGCTGCTGACCGAGGTGTTCCATCACGCGCCCGCGCAGCTCGAGGCCGTCGTCGGTGACGAGGTGGTGCAGCGCGCGAAGCGTGCCGGCAGGGGCGAGGGGGCAGGGGCGCGCGGGGCGGCGCTCTTCGAGGCGTTGTGTGCGCACCTGGACGTGCTGTGATGGAGGGCGCGGAGCGGCGAGCGTGGGACGAGCGTCTCGTAGGGGCGCTCGGTGTCCACGTCGCGGCGTTTTGGATGGGGCTCGATGGCCTGGCGCATCAGGCCTGGCCGAGATTGCCGCTAGTGGCGGAAAGCGACGAGTTGCCGTCGCACCAGCCGTTCTTCTTCGACCTGTTCCCGGCGGCGGGGCTCGAAGTGGCGAATCGCGGGCTCGAGGCTGCTACCGAGGCGGGCCGGTTGCTGGAGGGTGCGGCAGACGAAGTGCGGGTTCGCAAGGAGTTTCGGCGCACCGTGCGGGCCTGGAAGCGAGCGGAGCGGGGAGGTCGGCTGTCGGAGGGGTGGAGGCGGCGCTGCGGCGGACGCGCGCGCTCGCGTGGCGCTGGGTGCTGGGTGCGTCGGAGGAAGCGCTCGAGGAGGTGGTGCGGGCGAGGGCCCTGGCGATGGCGGGGAGGCGCTGGAAGCCCTGGGCGACGTGGCGGCGTGTGTGGTTGGCGGGGAGTTGGCTACGAGGGCACGAGTCGGCGTGTGAGGCTGACGGCGCGCACTGGTCGCGCTTGCAGCACCCGCAGCGGAGTCGAGACGCGAGGGTGGCGATGGTCGCGCTGCTCGATGAGATGGGTGAGCGGCTGCGGCAAGCGGGAGCCTGTGCGACGGAGGCGATGGCGGCAGCGCATCCCGAGGCTGCCGAGCTGACGAGCGATGAGTGCGCGGGGGCTCTGAGGGATCTTCAGGCGCGACACATCCTCGAGCGGGCCAGCAGGCGCCTGCGGGTCGTCGTCAACCAGCAGAATGCGCATCGAATCTTCGGGGTCACGGCGCGCGAGTTGGCGGACCTGCTGGACGGCTTCCATGTGGGAGAGTCGACGGCGGAGGAGGCGATGGCGGCGCTGGGCATCGAGCGCGTCCTGCCCCCGGCGACAGCCGTGCATTGGGGCGACCTGCGGGGTGGTCTGCAGCTGGGTGTGTATCCGGGCCACAGTCCGCTCGAGCGTTACTCCTCGCCGTAGCCCATGCCCGGGCCCCCCAGTCGTGTGCTTCAATCACCGCGGAGGCGTGTGGGCTGGAGCCGCGCCGTAGCGCGCGGCC
>JAWLBL010000021.1:0-138881 GCA_041687695.1 Myxococcota bacterium
CGCCGCTCCGTGCTCATGCTCGCTTCTCCAATCGAGGTCATGAAGCAAGCTTGCACGGCAACGCGAGTGGAGGGGAGATACCCGATACCGGACGGTTACCCCGCCGCGTCGCCGAGGCCGAGGCCGAGCTGCGCCGCCGCTTCGCCGCCGAGGGCCGCCGCTTCCTAGGCCTCGACAAGGTCCGCCGCACCAAGCGCCACTCCCAACCAACATCATGGGAGAAGCGCCGCGGCATCAACCCGACCCTCGCCTGCCGCGACACGGAGGCCCGCTGCCTCCAGCTCGCCGCCGACAAGCTCTGGCAGGACGCCTACTCCGCCGCCCTCACCGGCTGGCGCCAGGGCGATCGCGAGGTCATCTTCCCGGCCCACACCTGGAAGATGGCGCGCCTGCACGGCGCCCGCACCGCGCCGCCCCTCAGCGCCCGCGCCGCCTGAGGGCGGCCCCTCGCGGCCCCAGCGCCGCGCCCCCCCCCATCCCCCTCCCAGGCGTCCGTCCCCCGGTCGCCCGGCACCCGTCCGTCCAGCGCCCCATTTTCGGCCCTCTGCCGCGGCCTTGCCACCCCGAAATCAGCCCGATCACCGCTCGCCGACCCCCGATTTCGACCCCGCCAGCCCCCAACTCGACCTGCCCCCGAAACCCGACCCTTGGTACGGTTCCTCAGGACGCCTACTCCGCCGCCCTCACCGGCTGGCGCAAGGGCGACCGCGAGGTCATCTTCCCGGTCCACACCTGGAAGATGGCGCGCCTGCACGGCGCCCGCACTGCGCCGCCCCTGAGCGCCCGCGCCGCCTGACCGCGGCCTCCCGCGGCCCCAGCGCCGCCCCCCCATCCCCCCTCCCAGGCGTCCGTCCCCCGGTCGCACGGCACCCGTCCGTCCAGCGCCCCATTTTCGGCCCTCCGCCGCCGTCTTCGCACCCCGCAATCATCCCGCTCACCGCCCCCCGACCCCCGATTTCGACCCCGCCAGCCCCCAACTCGACCTGCCTCCGAAACCCGACCCTTGGTTCGGTTCCTCGAGGTGTCGCAGGACGGCGTCCTCGTCGCGGAGGCCGCCATCGACGCCCACGGGCGCTTCGCGATCGCGCTCCCTGCAGGCGAGGGCTACGTCCTCGAGCTCGTCGGGCCCGAGGCGCGCGCCGGGCTCCTCTTCGCGCGCGCTGGCGGGGTGGTCTCTCCGGCCTTCGCCATCGCCGAGGGCAATCCTGCCGTCGATCTCGGGGTGGTGCGCGGCGCGGGCGACGTCGTCGAGGTGGCCAGAGGCCACGCCCCCGAGGGGGCCGGACCGGACATGAAGCCCGAGGTTCCGCAGGCGCCCGCAGCCAACCCTCCGGCTGCGACCGCGGCGGGCCTGGCGAAGGCCTGCATGAAGTTCCCGGACTCACTCGTGGACGCGGCCCGAGCCGCGCTCCCCGAGCACCTGGTCTGTGACTCGGCCTCGGCGGAAGGCTGCCAGATCTTTCTGCCGGCCGAGGCTGCCGTCGCCGAGCGGACGCTGCCCTCGGGCGCTTCCCTGTGCGTCGGCCCGGCAGCGCGCCCCGAGGGGGCTGGCAAGCCGGAGGGCGCCGGCGGCGATGAGGCGGAGGAGATCGAGGAGTAGCGTTCGAGGTGGCAGGCTCCAGGCGGCCGCGGAGCGCGAGGCTCCGCGGCCGTTTGCGTTTGGCATGCGTGTGGGAGAGCACGCGACGTTTCATCTCGCCGGCTTTCGCGCGTCCTGTGTCCGAATGACGGCGACCAATCAGCGAAGCCGAAATGCCACGACCGCGATCTTTCCGACATTCTCCGGCCGTGAGGTGGATTCATGGCTGGACGAAAGATCCGCCACTGGGTGGAGACCCCTCGCGCAGGCCGATGCGAGCGGGCTGTCGCGACGAGACGGGGACCTGTCCAACCACTACCACGCCGTGAACGTCGGTCACGATGCCGCGGTAATGGTTGAACAACGACCCGAGGCGCGGTGCGATGGGGACAGTCGGGCGCGAGGTCGTGGTCGGTGAGCTGCCCCAGGATCTCTCCGGGGCGGCGCTTGACCTTCGGCGCGGCGCTCTGAGGGTCTGTGGGTACCCAGACGAACGGGGAGGACCCATGGCCACGAAGAGGAAGGGCGTCGGAGCGCGCGACGGCGGGCGGCTGGAAGGAAAGGTCGCCATCATCACCGGCGCTGGTGCCGGGACGGGGGAGGCCATCGCTTGGAAGTTCGCGCGGGAGGGGGCGCGGGTGCTGCTCAACGGACTGCCCGACGACCCGGTCGAGGACGTGTGCGAGGCGCTGCGGGCCGAGGGCCTGCAGGCCGAGGTGTACCTGGGCGACGTGTCCGAGGAGCGGCACGCGAAGCGTTGCGTCGAGGCGGCCGTCGGCACATTCGGTCGATTGGACGTGCTGGTGAACAACGCCGGTGTGTTCATCACCACGGCCGAGCTGCAGGACTACCCGGTCGAGGACTTCGACCGGACGCTCCGCATGAACGTGCGGTCGGCGTTCTTGATGACGAAGTTTGCGCTGCCGCACCTCCACGAGACCTGCGGCAACGTCCTGTGCGCCGGATCGGAGTCGGGCAAGATCGGCATCGCGCAGAACGCACCCTATGGTGGCACCAAGGGTTGGCTGCACGCCTTCGTGCGCGGACTCGCGGTCGAGCAAGCCAAGCACGGGGTGCGCGCCAACTGCGTCTGCCCGGGCGCCATCGACACGGCCTGGACCCACGAGGAGACCGGGCCGATGAACGAGCAGATGGAGAAGACTATGCTCGAGGCGACCCCGCTGGGCCGCCGCGCGACAGTCGAGGAGATCGCCAACGTCTACGCCTTCCTGGCGTCCGACGAGGCCAGCTATGTGACCGGCGCGCTCGTCTCGGTCGACGGCGGCGTCACGGTCGCCAAGGGCAGCGTGGGCGGGCAGGTGCCCAAGAAGCTACGCAAGGCGCCGAGGGGCGAGCTGCAGGGCAAGCTGCGCCACACCCACGAGGGCAACATCAACAAGCAGACCCACGACCTGACGTGACCGAAGCCGAGGCGCGGCCGCGTCCACGGGGACGGGGCCGCGCGCGTCGCGCTGGCTACTGGAGGTAGTTGGTGATCTCGTCGCAGAAGGGCGAGTCGGGGCAGCAGACGGAGTCGCCGACGACCCAGGAGTACTGCCCGGCGTTGACGCACATGCGGTAGCCCTGGCTCGGGTAGTAGTAGGCCCAGAAGAAGCACATCTCCTTGTTGGCCGACTCGCCGAAGGTGACCGTCTTGTCGCTGGTGTTGTCCCAGGTGCAGCGGTACTGGAAGCCGTGCCCCTGGCCGAACTCCAGCGGCGGGTTGAACTGGATGACGGGCGACTCGGCCCAGTCGAAGACCTCGTCGCCGGGGTAGACCGGGTCGCCGGGGTCGCTCTGGCCGCCGCTGACGTTGATCTCGACGTTGGTGCCGTACTGGTGGGTGTGGCCGGTCAGGGCGAAGATCTTGGTGCCGGCCAGGACGTCCAGGAACTGCCAGGGCAGCGTGAGGGTCGAGTTCGGGGCGATGGAGAAGTCCCAGGCGCCGTAGAAGAGGAGGTCGGCTTCGGCCTTGACGTCCTCGTCGGCGATGGCGTCGAACCAGACGTCGCCGTGGGCGGTGATGTCCTCGGGGTAGTAGTTCAGGAAGTGCGACTCGATGCGCACCATCTGGTTGGGCTCGAACTTGAAGGCGACCCCGATGGGGAAGGTCAGGGTCTCCTGGGCGACCTGCGTAATCATCAGGGGGACCGTCTCGCCCTTGAGGGTCTCGACGAAGGGGTCGCACTTGAAGGGCTCCGTCTTCTCGACGGTCTCGGAGGACTTGTAGACGATCATGTGGTGCGAGCCCTTGCCGAGCTTGGTGCGGATCTGGTGCACCCACATGGGGTCGAGGTTGCCCAGGCGCTTGACGACGCACTTGGTCGTCTCCTGCCCCGGGGTCATGGTCCAGTCGCCGATGAAGGTCTCGGCCGTGGCGATGATCTCGGGCGGCTCGGTCGGCCAGGGCTCCTCGGTGTCGGCCTGGACGTCGGCGGCGGCATCGGACGTCGCCGGCACGTCCTCGGTCGGCGTCACGTCGGACGTCGCCGGCACGTCCTCGGTCGGCGTCACGTCCTCGGTCGGCGTCGCGTCGGGCGTCGCCGGCACGTCCTCGGCCGCGGGCACGTCCTCCATCGGCGTCACGTCGGGCGTCGCCGGCACGTCCTCGGCCGGGGTCGCGTCCGGAGCCGCGGCGTCGGGCTGCGCGTCGTCCGCGGCACCTTCGTCACCGCCGGCCGAGGTGTCCGCGCCGTGGGCGACGTCGGTGACGGCGCCGTCGGCTTCGGGGCCGGGCGAGGTCCCCGCGGTGTCGCCGCAGGCCAGGAGGGTCAGGGAGGCGAGGACGGTCAGCAGCGGAGTTCGGATTCGCATGGCGCGAAGGGTGCACGGGCCGCGCGCGCAGAGCAAGCGGGTCGACGCATGACGTGTGACCTGCGTCATTTGTCACACTCGCGTCACACGGCGCCCAGCCACCGCCGGAGCCGCTCGGGGGCCGCGGCGAGGGCGTCCGGGGCGGTCCGAGGCAGCGCGGCCGAGCTCTTGGTGCTCCAGAAGACGATCGGACCGCGCGCCGTCGCTCGCAGATCGAGCAGCGCCGCGGCCGCCTTGGCCGAGTAGGTCGTGTCCAGCGGCGGCCCGCCGACCGCCGCGAAGTGCGCCATCGCGCGCGCCCCCGCGATCGTCGGGTGCCCGTAGCCGCGCCCCAGGTACCGCCCCGTCACGTCGAGTCCGGCCTCGAAGAAGGCCCGCCCGGTCGGCAGCGCGGGGCCGCCCAGCTCGGCCAGCAGCGCCGCCGTGCGCTGCGCCAGGCCGCCGATGCGGAACGGGGCCGTGACCGGCCAGGGCGTCACCCGGATGGGGTGCAGCATCGGCCGCCGCGCCCACAGGCCCAGCTGCTCGGCCGCCGCGAAGGCGACGCACAGCCCCGCCGACGTGCAGGTGCTGCCGACGGGCAGGACCACGTGCGCCGGCGCCGGCAGCTGCCCCTCGGCGACCTGCAGCGCCAGCTCGAGGCCGGCCGACAGATGCCCCAGCGCCCCCAGCGGCACCGCCGCCCCCGGCGGCATGACGTGCTCGCGCCCGCCGCCCCGCTGGGCCGAACGCGACGCGCCGGCCATGGCGAACGGGAAGGCCGCGATGTGCGCCAGCGCCCGCACCTCGCAGCCGACGCTGACCAGCGCCCGCGCGTTGGCGCGCGCCGTCTCGGTCGGCGGCTGCGGGAAGAGGATGGCGCCGCAGGTCAGGCCCACACGCGGCGCGTGCACCGCCGTCGCCAGCGTGTGGTTGGAGCCATAGGCGCCGGTCGCCCAGATGCGCGTCACGCCGCGCGCCTGGCAGTCGCCCAGGACCACCTCGAGCGGGCGCACCTTGTTGCCGCCGTACTCGGGCGCGCTGCGGTCCTCTCGCTTGACCCACACGCCCTGCATCAGCGGCTCGACCGGCGTCGGATAGTGCCCCAGCGACGCCCGCGTCAGCCGGCGCGCCACCTGGGGCAGGGCCTCGCCCAGCGCGTCCCAGCGCTCGCCGCGCGGCGTCGTGGGCTGCGCGGTCACGGGCAGCTCTGGCCCGCGCCCTGCTCGATCCAGGCCAGCACCTTCAGGACGTCGGCCTCGTCCAGGTACGGCCCGCCCATGGGCATGCGGCCGAAGCCAGCCTCGGGGCGCAGGCGTGTCACCAGGCTGCCCGCCTCGGGGTCGCAGGGCACGACCGCCGGCTGTCCGGTCAGGCCGGTCGCGAAGTAGCCCTCGCGGGTGCGCAGGTCCAGGCCGCCCGCCGCGCCCGCGCCGTGGCAGAAGCCCTCGGCGCACTTGGCGGCCGCGAACAGCGCCTCGATGTCGTCCTCCCAGGTGTAGCCGGCTTCGGCGCAGTCGACGTCCTGCCCCGCGCCGGCGGCGATCCACCGGGCGATGACGTCGCGCTGCGCCTGGGGCACGGGCGCGGACGGGGCCGGCGGCATCTGGGCGCCGAAGGGCGGGTCCTCGGAGAGCTTGGGCAGCAGCGTCCCCTCGCCGGGGCGGCAGGCGACGACCGCGGGGCCGTTGAGGCCGCCGGTCGCCAGGGCCTCGGGCGAGTCGACGACCAGGCCGCCCTGCCCGCCATGGCAGGTCACGCAGCTGCTGGCCTGGAAGATGGGCAGGACGTGATCGGCGAAGGTGGGCGGCCCCGCGGGCTCGGCGTCGGCGTCGCCGGAGACGTCGGCGTCGTCGCCCCCGCCCGTGTCGCGGGTCGTGTACCAGCGGTCGCCCACCTCGGTGCAGGCGGTCAGGCACGGGAGGACGAGCAGGGCGGCCAGGCAGGCGAGGCGTCGCATGGCCGGGGAAGTTAGCGGCGAGCCGACGCGAAGTAAACCGACGCGGCTCACGGGCGAGATCCGGCGCGGTTCGTGTTTTCGGGCGCTTGGGCCAGTTGCCTTGACCGGGCCCGCGGGTGGGCCCGACAATGCCGTCCTCGCCGACAGGTCCGTCGCTGGGGAGGAACCGTCATGCGCCTGCGCCACCCGTCCATTCCGTCCGTCCTGCCGGCGATCGCCGCGCTGGCCCTGGCTCTGTCGGCCTGCGAGGCGCCCGAGGGCCCGACCGCGACGGCCCCCGGCGCGCCGGCGCCCACCGCCCCGACCACCGCGCCCGCCGAGGTGTGGCCCAAGCCGATGCTGCCGGTCCACCCCCTGCCCGGCGAGCTGTCGACCGGCAAGGAAGACGCCTACGACGACTACCGCCTGGCGAACCCGGCCGTCTACAACATCACCGCTGGCCCGGGCACCCCGGTCATCCCCTCGCCCGAGTTCGGGCCGCAGAAGGGCTTGATGATCAGCTACACCGGCTCGTTCCCGGACGTGGTCGCCAAGATCGTCCAGGCCGCCAATCCGGTGACCACCCTCTACGTCGTCCACGACGGCAACTCGGCGAAGACCGACTTCCAGTCGAAGATGAGCCAGTACGGCGTGTCCACGGCGGGCGTGCAGTACCTCAACTTCAAGAACGACTCCATCTGGATCCGCGACTTCGGCCCCATCAGCGTCTACGACGCCGACACCGGCAAGGTGGGCCTGGTCGACCCGCGCTACTACCACCAGCGCATCTACGACGACGCCATCCCGCACAAGGCCGGGCAGGCCTGGGGGCTGAACACCTTCAAGATGCCGGTCGCCTTCGAGGGCGGCACCTTCATGACCGACGGCAACGGCACATGCTTCGTGACCCAGGGCGTGCTCTGGTACAACGGCACCAGCGAAGCCAACATCCGCAAGTACTTCCGCGAGTACGTCGGCTGCTACCAGCTGGTCATCCTGAACCCGCTGGACGGCGAGGGGACGACCCACACCGACATGTTCGCCAAGATGGTGGACGAGGACACCGTCATCCTGGGCGAGTACACCAGCGCCCAGGACGCCGGGAACAAGGCGCTGATGGACCAGAACGCGGCCATCCTGGGCGGCGTGGTGCTGGCGGGCGGCAAGAGCGTCGAGGTCGTGCGCATGCCCATGCCGTCCAACAGCAACCGGACCGTGTGGCGGACCTACGTCAACAGCCAGCTGGTCAACGGCGTGAACATGTGGCCGGTCTACTCGGACTCGACCACCTACCAGGCGCAGGCGGCGGCCATCTGGCAGCAGGTCCTGCCCGACTACGCGCACGTGCCGATCGACACGAAGGGCCTCATCCAGTGGTCGGGCGCCATCCACTGCATCCTGATGGAGGTGCGCGACGGCGGGTGGAGCGCCTTCCAGACGGCGCCGGCGCAGATCTGCTCGAGCTCGAAGTGCTACCCGACCTCGACCGGCGGCAACAGCGGGTGCGGGTCGGTGACCGTGCCGGGCGCGTGCGCGAGCGGGCAGGCCAGCTGGTGCGACTTCGGGCAGGTGCAGACGGCGACGTGCGGGGCCGGGCAGGCCTGCGGGTGGGACCCCGACGATGGGCACTACGGGTGCGTCGACGGCTCGGCCTGCGTGCCGAGCTGCGGCGGCAAGGCCTGCGGCAGCGACGGATGCGGCGGCGTGTGCGGGACGTGCGCGGCCGGGCAGGTGTGCTCGGCCGGGCAGTGCGTGTCGGACGGGTCGTGCGGCGACATCGGCTCGGTCGGCTGCTGCGAGGGCAGCACGCTGAAGTACTGCAACAGCCAGAACTCGCTGTCGACGCAGCAGTGCCAGAGCTGCGGCTGGGACTCGAACGACGGCTGGTACGACTGCGGGTACTCGGGCAGCGACCCGACGGGCCAGAACCCCAAGGCGTGCCCGGGCGCATGCACGCCGCAGTGCGGCGGCAAGCAGTGCGGCAGCGACGGATGCGGCGGCTCGTGCGGATCGTGCGGCGCGGGAGAGACGTGCAGCGGCGGACAGTGTGTGTCCACCTGCTCGCCGAGCTGCGCGGGCAAGCAGTGCGGCGACGACGGGTGCGGCGGCTCGTGCGGGTCGTGCGGCAGCGGGGCGGTCTGCGAGGCCGGGCAGTGCGTGTCGAACTGCACGCCGAGCTGCGCCGGCAAGGAGTGCGGGGACAACGGGTGCGGCGGCTCGTGCGGGTCGTGCGGCAGCGGCGAGATCTGCGACGCCGGGCAGTGCTCGACCTTGAGCTCGAACGGGTGCGGGACGGTGTCCTGGGAGGGCAACTGCACCGACGGCAAGGTCACCTACTGCGATAACGGGCAGCTGGTCAGCCAGACCTGCCAGAGCGGGTGCTGCGGGTGGTATCCGCAGGACCAGTACTACTGGTGCTACAGCGCGCAGTACTGCGGGTATTGCTACAACGAGTGCCAGGCGGGGTCGAAGGGCTGCAGCGCCCAGGGCACGCACGCCTGGACGTGCCAGAGCCCGAGCGGCGACGGCGGGTGCACCAAGCGCGCGTGGACCTTCTGCGCCGAGGGCTGCGACGCGGCGACGGGCAGCTGCAAGGCGCCGACGTGCACGCCGTCGTGCGGCGGCAAGACCTGTGGTGACGACGGGTGCGGCGGGTCCTGCGGGACGTGCGCGGCCGGGCAGGCGTGTGAGGCCGGTCAGTGCGTGGCCGAGTGCGTGCCGGCGTGCGACGGCAAGGCGTGCGGCAGCGACGGGTGCGGCGGCAGCTGCGGGGCGTGTGGCGCGGGGCAGACCTGCACGGACGCCGGTCAGTGCGTCGACACGTGCGTGCCGTCGTGCGACGGCAAGCAGTGTGGCGGCGACGGATGCGGCGGGTCGTGCGGGGCGTGCGGCGCCGGGCAGCTGTGCAGCGGCGGGCAGTGTGTGTCGAGCTGCCAGCCGGACTGCCAGGGCAAGGCGTGCGGGGCGGACGGGTGCGGCGGCACCTGCGGCGCGTGCCCGAGCGGGCTCATCTGCACCGACGACGGGGCCTGCGTCGAGACGTGCACGGCCAGCTGCGCGGGCAAGGTGTGCGGCGGCAACGGGTGCGGCGGGTCGTGCGGGACGTGCGGCGAGGGCGAGGCTTGCGAGGGCGGGCAGTGCGTGGCGGCGTGCGTGCCGGCGTGCGACGGCAAGAGCTGCGGGCCGGACGGGTGCGGCGGCAGCTGCGGGTCGTGTCCGGCGGGCGAGAGCTGCAACGACGGCGTCTGCGAGGCGGGCAGCGCGTGCGGCGACGTGACCTACGAGGGCAAGTGCGAGGGCGACACCGTCGTGTGGTGCGAGGGCGGCGCGCTGCAGTCGTTCGACTGCGGGGCGGCGGGCGACGGCAAGGTGTGCGGCTTCAAGGCGGGGACCGGGTACACGTGCGTGCCGGCGGCCAGCTGCACGCCCAGCTGCGCGGGCAAGGCCTGCGGCGACGACGGGTGCGGCGGGTCCTGCGGCGGGTGCGCGGGCGGGACGACCTGCCAGGCGGGCCAGTGCGTGGCGGACCCGGTCGGGCCGGACGCGACGACGGGTGACGAGGACGCCGAGGTCGGCGACGACGTGGGGCCGGGCGAGGGCGAGGTCAAGGGCGGCGGGCAGGACGACGTCGGCCCGGGCACGCCGGATGTGGCGGCTGCCGCCGGCGGGGGCAGCCGGCCCAGCGGGTGCGCGGGCGGCGGCGCGGGCGCGGGCGGCGGGCTGCTGCTGGCCGCCGGGCTGGCGCTGATGGCCCTGGCGCGGCGGCGGCGGCAGGTCTGAGCTTGGCGCACCGGAGGCCGGGGCCCCCCGATGGGAGGGCGCCGGCCGACCGGCGCGGTCAGGGGACGCTGCAGTCGAAGGCGGTCACCGGCGCGTCCGGCAGCAGGCCTTGGGTGTCGCCGATGCTCAGTAGCAGGCCGCCGCGGGTGAAGACCACGGCCTCCTGGTTGAACTGCTCGCCGTGGAAGGGCAGCTCGCTCACGGTGGCGGACGCCGGGCTGTCATAGCCGCGCACCTCCCACAGCTTCGCGTCGCTGTAGAGATTGCCGGCCACGACCATGCGGTGGGGCGGCTGCGGCTCGAAGCTGCAGCCTGACAGCCAGTCCGGCTGACCGACGCTGATGGTCTCGAGCGGGAGCACTCGGAGCCGCCCCTCGTCGTCGAAGGCCACGCAGTGCAGCAAGCCCTCGGCCTTGGCGACCGCGAAGCCGTCGCAGGGGGCGTCGCCCGGTGCCGGGTGCAGGCAGAGCCCCTCGTAGTTGGGGCCGCAGTTGACGCCCTTGGGCGGACACTTGTCGTTGGGCAGCTGGTCGGGCGCGATGACCGTCGCCGGGCCCAGCGCCGTGAAGCTCTCGCCGCTCCACTGCCAGGCCCGCAGCCAGCCGGACGACGTGAGGCCCAGGACGCGTCCGTCGGGCGCCAGGGAGAGCCCCTCTAGATCGTCGCTGGCGTCCTCATCCAAGGGCAGGACCAGTGACGTCACCGTCCACGTGCCCTCCTGGACCATGACGGCCTTGCCTTGATGACCCGAGTCGCCGGCGACCAGGATCCGACCACTCGCCTCGAGGGGCAGGATCGTGGCTCCGCTGGCTTCGGGCACGGGAAGCGGAGGTACCACCTCGTCGACCGGCCGGCAGGTCTCGGCCAGCGTCGGCACCGGCGGCGGCGCAGTGTCCACCTCGGGCACGGCGTCGGGCACGGCGTCGGGCTCCGGCTCGTCGGGCTCGTCCGGCAGGTCGGCGGGGTCCAGGCCCGCGTCCTTGGGCGCCTCGGTCGGCGCCGGCGCCTCGTCCGCCTCTCGGCAGGCCCCGGCCGAGCCCGCCGCGAGGGCGAGCCCGACCGTCAGGGCGCGAGGCCAGGAGAGGTGTCGGCTGCGGAGTCGCATGGCGGTCCCTCTCCCGCGAAAGTGACCGAGGTCACCCCTTGATCGTCACACCACTGGCCGTCAGGACCAGCTCCTGGCGCGTCCCGCTGACCTTGGCGGGGTCGCGGCCGCTGTCCTCCTCGATGTGCTTGACCTGGGCCTCGGTGAAGGTGCGGACCTTCAGGGTGCCCTCGATGACCGCGGCCTTGCCCTTGGAGTCGATGGGCACCGTGAAGCCGTAGTCCTTCATCAGGATGCGCGCTGTGGTCTCGCCGTCCTTGATCACGAACCAGCAGCCCTTCTTCTGGCACACCGCGTCGATGGTGCCGCTGACCTGGATCATCTTGTCGCCCAGCTCGGTCGCCTTGTCGGCGAAGGTCGCCAGCGGCGCGGCCTCGGTCAGGGTGAAGGCGCTGCCGAAGTGCTTGCCGCCGTCGGCGGTGGCCGCGCCCTCGCTGGGGACGACGCCGTGGCAGTTGGCGGCCGCGGGCGCGCCCTCGACCAGCTTGATGGGCTCGCCGGTCTCGGCGTTCATCTCGTGGTGCGGGCAGTCCTTGCCCGGCTGGGCGTACAGGCAACCGGATTCCTTGGCGGCCTCCGGGGGCTTGCTGGCCTCGGCGGCGGCGGGCTGGGCCTCGGCCTGCGCGGTCGGCGCAGCCTCGGCGGGCTTGGCTTCGGCGGGCTTGGCCTCGGGCTCGGTGGCCTCGGCGGGCTTGGCCTCGGCGGGGGCCTCGGCGACGGCCTTGGGCTCGGCCTCGGCCTTCTTGTCGCAGCCGGTGATGGCCAGGGCGCCCAGGGCGAGCCCCAGCACGAGCAGGTGTGCGGAACGCAGGATCATGGTTCGACCTCGGAGCTTGCTGAGCGCGGCTGACCCGCCGCGAGGGCGAAGTCTGCGCGCCCGGGCTCGGCGCTGTCAACGATCGTTGGTCACCAGGGCCCCGCCGCGCTTATCCTGCCGCCCGCATGGCCACCCCCGACCTAGACCCCGCCCGCACCCTCGCCCTGCGCGACGCCCTCGCCGCCTGGTACGCCGCCGCCCGCCGCCCCCTGCCCTGGCGCCTCGATCCGACCCCCTGGCGCGTGTGGGTCTCCGAGATCATGTGCCAGCAGACCCAGGTCGCCACCGTCGTCCCCTACTTCCACCGCTTCCTCGCCGCCTTCCCCGACGTCCGCGCCCTCGCCGCCGCCCCCGAGGCCGACGTCCTCGCCCTGTGGGCCGGCCTCGGCTACTACCGCCGCTGCCGCAACCTCCAGGCCGGCGCCCGCGAGGTCGTCGCCCGCCACCACGGCCGCATCCCCGCCGATCTCGACGCCCTGCTCGCTCTGCCCGGCGTCGGCCGCTACACCGCCGGCGCCATCGCCTCCATCGCCTTCGGCCTGCCCGCCCCCCTCGTCGACGGCAACGTCGCGCGCGTGCTGTCGCGCCTGTCCGCCCAGACCGAGCCCGTCGACTCGACCGCCGGCGCCCGCCTGCAGTGGGCCCTCGCCGAGGCCCTGCTCGACCCCCGCGCCCCCTCGCGCCACAACCAGGCCCTGATGGAGCTCGGCGCCCTCGTCTGCACGCCCCGCGCCCCCCGCTGCGCCGACTGCCCGCTGGCCCCCGCCTGCGCCGCCCGCGCCCTCGGCGCCCCCGAGGCCTACCCGGTCAAGCGCCCCAAGCGCGCCCCCGCCGCCGTCCGCGCCGTCTGCGGCCTCGCCCGCCGCCCCGACGGCGCCGTCCTGCTCGCCCGCCGCCCCGACGACGCCCTGCTCGGCGGCCTGTGGGAGCTGCCCGGCGACGATCACCCGGCCGACACCCCCGCCCCGGCCGCCCTCGGCGCCGCCTTCCGCGCCCGCCTCGGCCTCTCGCCCGTCGTCGGCCCGCACCTGGCCGACGTCGACCACGTCTTCACCCACCGCCGGCTGCGCCTGTCGGTCCACGCGGTCGCCCTGCCCGACCCCGCCGCGCCCGCCCCGCCGCCCTCCTGGTACACCGATCTCCGCTGGGTCGCGCCCGACGCCCTGGCGTCCCTGCCCCTGTCGCGCCTGACCCAGAAGGTCCTGACCGCCACCGGAGTCCGCCCGTGACCGACCCCCGCGGCCCCGAGCCCGAGCTGGTCCGCGACGTCGCCGTCCCGCTCGGCGCCCCGCCCTCGCGCCTCGTCGCCCTGACCGCCGAAGCCCTGGGCGTCGCCCCCGAGGCGCTCGCCGAGGTGCGCCCGGTCAAGGTCTCGGTCGACGCCCGCGGCGCCGTCCCCAAGAAGGTCTACACCGTCGCCGTCTGGCGCGTCGGCGACCCGGTCCCGCCCGAGGACCTGCCCCGCCCCGAGCTGCCGCCCGACCTGCGGCCCCTGGTCCCCGGCGAGGCCCCCATCGTCGTCGGCACCGGCCCCGCCGGGCTGTGGGCCGCCCTGCGCTTCGTCGAGGCCGGCCAGCCCTGCGTCATCCTGGACCGCGGCGGCGCCCTGCACCAGCGCCACCGCGCCGTGGTCGGCCTGCGCCGCTACGGCCGGCTCGACCCCGAGTCCAACCTGTGCTTCGGCGAGGGCGGCGCCGGCACCTACTCGGACGGCAAGCTCTACACCCGCGTCCGCGACCCGCGCGTCCGCCGCGTCTACGAGGACCTCGTCGCCTTCGGGGCCCAGCCCGAGATCCTGGTCGACGCCCACCCGCACGTCGGCACCAACCGCCTGGTGCGCGTGCTCGACGCCCTGCACGCCTTCCTGGCCCACGCCGGCTGCGAGTTCCGCTTCGGCGCTCGGGTCGACGGCCTGCTGCGCGCCCCCGACGGGCGCGTGCGCGGGGTGCGCCTGGCCGACGGCGACGAGCTCCCCGGCTCGGCGGTGGTCCTGGCGACCGGCCACTCGGCCCGCGACACCTACGAGTGGCTGCACGCGCTGGGCGTCCCCATGGCGCCCAAGGCCTTCGCCATCGGCGCCCGCTGCGAGCACCCGCAGGGGCTCATCGACGACATCCAGTACGGCCGCCATGCCGGCCACCCCGAGCTCGAGGCCGCCGCCTACGCCGTCACCGCGCAGGTCGGCCCGCGCGGCGTCTACTCGTTCTGCATGTGCCCCGGCGGCTTCGTCATCCCGACCCCCACCGAGACCGAGCATCTCAACGTCAACGGCATGTCCAACGCCAGCCGCGGCTCGCCCTTCGCCAACTCGGCGCTGGTGGTCACGGTCGAGCCCCAGGACTTCTGGATCGAGCGCCCCGGCGATCTCGCCCACCACGGCCCGCTGGCCGGTCTGGCCTTCCAGCGCCACATCGAGGCGACCGCCTACCTCGCCGGCGGCGGCGGCTACGTCGCGCCGGCCCAGCGCCTGACCGACTTCCTCGAGCGCCGCGCCGGCGCCCTGCCGCCCCGCACCAGCTACCGCCCGGGCCTGAGCGCGACCGAGCTGCGCGAGGTGCTGCCCGCGCGCATCACCGACCCGCTGGCCCGCGCGGTGCTGCGCTTCGAGCAGAAGATGCGCGGCTTCCTGACCGCCGAGGCCGTGCTCATCGGGGTCGAGACGACGACCTCGAGCCCGCTGCGCCTCCTACGCGACGAGGCCAGCCTGACCTCGCCGGGGTTCCCGGGGCTGTACCCGTGCGGCGAGGGCGCAGGTTACGCCGGCGGCATCGTGTCGAGCGCCATCGAGGGCCTGAAGATCGCCGAGGCCGTGCTGGCGGCCGGCTGAGCGGCGCGGTTCAGGTGACGCAGACGCCGCGGATGACGCGCTGGGTGCCGCCGACCTCGATGACGTCGCTGGCCGGGTCGTCGGGGTCGGCCTCGAGGCGGGTCAGGCGCTCGCCGTCGAGGGTGTAGGGGCCGTGCAGGCGCAGGCGGCGCGCCTCGCCGTACAGGACGCCCGGGTGGGGGGCGCCGACCAGCAGGCGCGGGATGGTGCCGACGACGCGGGCCTTGTCGGTCTCGAGCACGGCGACGGTGTTGAGGCGGCCGGGGGGCGCGGTGCGGCGGATGGTGCCGACCAGCCCCTTGAGCAGCAGCATCGGGACGGTGGTGGCGACGGCGGCGGTGTAGCGCGGGTGGACGATGTCGTCGACCACCAGGGGCGTGTCGGGGGCGTCGAGCAGGTGGCCGTAGCGGCGGTACAGCTCGGTCTGCAGGGTGATGCCGGCCGCGACCTCGTAGAAGAAGCGGGTGAGGCCGCGGTAGCCCTGGCCGAAGCGCTCGTACATGGTCAGGGCGTTGAGGACCAGCTCGCTGCCGAAGATGAAGCCGTGGCGCAGGCGGCCGCTGGGCTCGCGGACGCTGAGCAGGGGCACCCAGCGGGTGACGAGCTGCGCGAGCGGGGTGTCGCGCGAGGTGGCGAGGAAGCGGTCGAGGGTGCGGACGGGGTGGCCGCGGGTGTCGAAGGTGCGGGCGAGCATGTTCATGCCGCCGCCGTTGACGAACAGGAAGCTGGGCAGCGGCACGGGCGCGCCGAGGCGCTGGGAGGCCTGCTCGACGACCTCGAGGGTGGCGTTGACCGCGTGGTGGATGGTGCCGTCGCCGCCGTTGATGACGAGGACGTTGCAGCGGCGCTGGAACAGCAGGTAGCCCAGGCCCCAGGGCAGGTCGGCCAGCGAGGGGGTGGAGACGCAGGCGGCCGGATCGGGCATGCGGCGCGCGAGGCGGTCGTGGGCGACCGAGCGCCAGTTGGTGGCGGCCATCGGGTTGGACAGCATCCCGGGCCGGACCGGGGCGTCGGGGCGGCAGGCGTCGACGTAGGCGCGCACCTCGTCGTCGCGCGGGGGGCGGCGCTCGAAATCGGGCAGCTCGGACAGGCGGTGCAAGCGGGTTCACCCCAGGGGTCGAGGGCGCGGAGCCTACCCGACGGCCCAGCCCAGGCAAACCCTCGGCGCGTCCGACGTCAGCGCGTCCGAAAGACGCGGTCCCACAGGGTCGTGCTGACGCCGAAGTTGAGGCCCTGCGCGCGCGGGTTGTGGTGGTGCGCGTTGTGGTGGGCGCGCAGGCGGCGGTAGCGGCGGCTGCGCGGGCGGCCGTGGTGCACGTAGTAGTGGGTCAGGTCGTAGTGGACGTAGCCGACGACCTTGCCGGCGAAGAGGGGCCAGACCCAGGCGGTGCCGCCGACCGCGCGGCCCAGGGCCCAGTACAGGCCGAAGAAGGCGACGCCGAGGGCCAGCGAGGCGGCCGGCGGCATCACCAGGCGCTGGGCGTCGAACGGGTAGTCGTGGTGGACGCCGTGCAGCAAGAAGTGCAGGCGGTCGCCCCAGGCGGCGCGCGGCCGCCAGTGGAAGACCACGCGGTGCAGCCAGTACTCGGTCAGCGACCAGACCACGAGGCCCGCCGCGAACAGGGCCAGGGCCGCGCCGGCCGACACGCCGACCTCCGTCAGCCCCCAGGCGAGCAGGCCGGCGGCCAGGGGCAGGTACAGGGTCGGGACGATCCACCAGGGCGCCTTCGAGAGCCGCTCGAGGAGCGGGGCCTCGAACAGGCGCACCGAGGCCTCGGGGTTGGAGGGCATGGGGCGGCGCTCCTGCGGCGCAGAGCTGCGCCGAGATCCGTGTTCGGGTGGGCGGGAGGTTCGCTCTTTGGATGCCACGAGCGCGCGCCGCTTGCACCCACCGGCCCCTTTTCTCGACGATGCGGTCGCGCCCGTCACTGGCCCCCGGAGCCCCCCATGTCCCTTCGCTTCGCCGCCTCCCTCCTGACCCTCGCGGCCGCCCTGGCGCTGGGCGCCTGCTCGGCCGACCCGGCCGACCCGGCCGACGTCGCCGTCGACACCCAGCCCGACGCTCAGGCCGACGCCAAGCCCGACACGGCCGAACCCGACGTCGTCGACGCGGACACGGCCGACGCCGACGCCGCCGAGCCCGACACGGCCGACGCCACCGTGCCCGACGCGGCCGACGCCGCCGCCGACACCAGCGAGCCCGACGCTTCCGAGCCGGTCACCACCGCCGCCGTACCGGGGGCCCTGTGCCCGCTGACCGAGCGCGTCGGCATCGTCGAGCTGTCCCGCTGGGGCGCGGGGAGCGCGCTCGCCGTCACCGCCTGGGTCGAGGTGGCTCCGAGCCCCTGGTACGGAGCCCCCGAGCTGTCGAGCGAGGCCTGCGACTTCCACCGCTTCGACCCCGGCTCGTGCGGCGTCTGCGCCCCCGGGACCACCTGCTCGATGGCCGACGCCCAGTGCGTCCCCATGCCCGCCCGCCGCACCGACCCCGTCCTGACCCTCTCCGCGGGCGCCGCCACCCAGTCCTTCACCGCCGACCCGGTGACCGGCGACCTGTGGGGCAACGTCACCCTGTCGGGCGAGACCTTCGCCGCCGAGCTGACCTTCGCCGGCCAGCGCGTCACCCTGAGCGACACCGCCGTCCCCGGCGACCTCGAGGCGCTGTCGGGCGCCATGGGCGGCACCTACGACCAGCCCAGCAGCGTCGACGTCACCTGGACCCCCACCACCGACGGCGCCGACGTCCACACCCTCATCCCCATCAACCACCACGCCGCCGGCCCGACCTTCACGCGCTGCCGCGTGCCCGGCTCGGCCGGCCAGCTGCACGTCGACGGGCCCATGCTGACGCCGCTCGCCGTCATTACCGGCCTCGAGTTCCAGGGCGTCCAGCACGTCCGCTTCGCCGCCGCCGACACCCCGGCCGGCTGCGTCGAGCTGCGCTGGCTGACCCACCTGTACACCAGCCTCGACTGACCCCGTCGGCGGCCGAGGCGTGGTCCCTCCGTCAGGGAGGGCCACGCTCTCGGCCGATCCCGCGAGGTGCTCAGGCCGTGGGGCCGACGTGCAGCGAGAAGGCGGCGCCCTGCGGGTCGGTGTACATGGCGATGCGGCCGCCGCCCGGGATGTCCATGGGCCCGACCATGAGCTGCGCGCCCCGCTCCTGGGCGGTCGCCATCGACGCGTCCAGGTCGACGACGTTGATGTAGTACATGAACGCCGACGGGCCGGGCATGTCGGGCGTCCTGTTCATCACGCCGCCGATGGCCGTGTCGCCGGGGCCGTACATCACGTACAGGCCCATCGGACCCATGTCCATGGCGTCGATCTTACGCCAGCCGAACAGCTGTGCGTAAAAGCGCAGGGCCGCCTCCCAGTCGGTCGTGTACAGCTCGTGCCAGACCATGTCGCCGGCCACGTCGGGGCCCTTGGGCTCGCTCATCCCCGGCTCGCTGCTCGAGAAGACGGCGATGGCGGCGCCCTGCGGGTCGGCGAGGATGGCGAAGCGGCCGACGCCGGGGATGTCCGTGCCGGGCACGAAGACGGTGGCGCCCAGCTCCTTGGCCTTGGCCAGGGTCGCGTCGACGTCCTCGACGCCGACGTAGCCGATCCAGTGGGGCGGGGCGCCCATGGCCTTGGCCTCTTCGCTGAGCAGCATGGCGCCGCCGATGGTCTTGCCGGCGGCGTTGACGAACATGGTGTAGTCCATGCCCGCGAAGGCCTCGGTCTTCCAGCCGGTGACGGCGGTGTAGAAGTCGATGGCGGCCTTGGGGTCGGTCGTGACGAGATCGTACCAGACGAAGTGGCCGATTTGGCTCATGGGGTCCTCGGGCGTTGCGTGGGGTAGTGTGGCGTGTCCCTTTCGGGTGACGGCACGCTGCCCCCTCGCCGGGCGTGTGTCAACGCGCCCTCCGGACCCCTAGGAAACTGGTGACCGAGGGCGCGCACCGACCCCGCCGGCCCGCGCCCCCGGGACTGCAAGCGTCTGGAACTACACGCGATCCTGGACTCCCGTCGCCTTGCCGGCGGCGGTGTTGGCGCAGTTGGCGCAGCAAAAGACGACGGGGCCGACCTCGACGCCGTGCCCGATGATGCGCGTCTTGCAGTTGCCACATCGAGGGGCGAGGGCCTCGATGGCACACTCGAAGCTGTCGAACTCGTGGGTGCGGCCGGCTTGCACGACCTGGAAGGTCTTGTCGTAGTCGTTGCCGCAGGTCTGGCAGGTGGCCATGACGTCCTCCTCCTTCGCGCGCGCTCCCCGGCGAGCGCGCGGGGCCCGAGCGCGCGACTGTGCTGCCAGACACCCTAGGCACGGCGGGGCGCGGTCACCCCGTCGCCGGCCCCGCGGGCTGCGTCAGGACGAAGCGCCAGGGCGACTTGGGGTGGCCCAGGATGAGGGTGCTGCGGGGCTCGTCGAGGCCGACCTCGTCCAGGGTCGCGCCGCCGCCCACGCGCACGCCGTTGACCAGGGTGCCCAGGGTGCTGCCGCGGTCCTGCAGGCGGTAACGCGCGGCGCCGTCGACGACCAGGGCGCAGTGGTTGCGCGACACGACGTAGGGCGGGGCGTCGGGGACGTGGAGGTCGTTGAAGTCGAAGACGTCGTCGGTGACGACCGAGGGGCGGCGGCCGAAGCGGAAGGGCAGCTTGGTGATGCGCAGCCCGTCGCCGATGAGGGCGCGGGTCTGGACGCTGCCGGGCTCGAGGGTCAGGGCGCGGGCGGCCGGGATGGTGGTGGGCGGCTGGGTGGCGGCGCTGGCGGGGGCGGGGTCGAGCCCGGCGGCGGCCGCGGTGGCCTGCAGGGCGGCGAGCTGGGTCTCGAGGGCGGCGTAGCGGACGTTCATCAGGCGCAGGCGCTCGAAGAGCACCTTGAGCATGGGGAACACGCGCCGGGGGTCGCTGGCGAGCAGCTCGTTGAAGCCGTCGCGGCTGATGACGCTGAGGGTGCAGTCCTCGAGGGCGACCACCGAGGCCGAGCGCGGCTCGTCTAGGATGAAGCTCATCTCGCCGAAGAACTGGCCGGGGCCGAGGCGCGCCAGGATGACCTGCTTGCCGCCCGACTCCTTGTAGACCGCCACCGAGCCGGTCAGGACGCCGTAGGCCACCTCGTCGACCTCGCCCTCGCGGACGATGACCGCGCCACGGGGCACGGTGATCTTGCGCTGCAGCTCGCGGCTCATCGGCCGACCTCGCGGGCAGGGGGGCTGGGGGGGGGCTGGCCATGCGGCCGGGCCGTAGTGCGGGCGTGACGGGACGCTACAGCGCCCCGCGGGGGCTGACAAGGTGGCCAGAGGACGCGCGGCGCCGGGGGAGGTAGCGGTCGTCCGGCCGGCGCGGGGCGCTTAGGGTTGAGCTACGTCGCGCGCACCCTGACCGCCGCCCGGGAGGACGACATGGCCGGACAGACCACCACCGAACGCAGGTTCCACGCCTTCGATCGGCGCATCCAACAGCACGCGGGGCGGATCCTCGACACGCTGCGCATGTTCCTGGGCGCCGCCCTGTTCGTGCGCGGCTGGTACTACATCATCAACATCGAGCGGCTGGTCGGCGCCGGCTGGTTCAACGAGCTGTACCTCAGCGCCGGGCTGATGGCGCACTACGTGGCCATCGCGCACATCGCCGGCGGCCTGATGCTGTGCATCGGCTTCCTGACCCGCATCGCCGCGCTCGTGCAGATCCCCGTGCTCCTGGGCGCCCTCTTCTTCGTCCACTTCGCGGGCGGCGTCATCAGCCCGACGGGCTCGTTCGAGTTCGCCTTCCTGGTGCTGATCCTGCTGATCGTCTACGCCATCTACGGCGGCGGCCGCTGGTCGGTCGACGAGGTCATCTTTCGGCGCCATCCGGACCGCTCGGCCGCCGAGGAGCGGGAGGCCGAACGCTATGGCGAGCGGATCCCGAGCGCCCCGCCCTACGGCCGCCCGCCCATGGGCCAGCCGACCTGAGCCGAGCGGGCGCCGTCAGGCCCGGGCGCCGCCCGGCGACACCCGCAGGACGACCTCACGCACGCGGTCGGGCGCGGTCAGACGCACCTCGACCACCGGGTCGCGCCCGCCGTCGGCGTTGGTGTCGGCGTCGCAGCGCACCCACGCGCGCGAGTAGACCCCGGCGCGCACCAGCGGCTCCAAGGCCACGCGCCCGGCGCGCTCGAGCGACCGCCACAGCGCCGGGCCGTTGGTCGCGCCCATGACCAGCGGGGCCAGCGCCGCCTCGAGCAGGCGCTCGACCGGGTCGCCCGCCGTGCCCGACTCGCCCCTCGCGCGCGACCGCACCGGCCTGACCAGCGCGATCTGCCGCCGCCGCCCTCGCGCCACCAGCACGTCGCAGCCCGCCGCCTCCAGGCTCGCCAACGCCTCGGCCGACGGCGTCGCGGGTGGCTCGTGCACGCCCCGCAGCGCCCCCGTGACCCCCAGCCCCAGCGCCGCGACCAGGCAGGTCGCCGGCAGCCGCCGCTGCGCCCGCAGCCCCGGCGTGACGGTCGGCACCCACGGCCAGGCGACCCGCGGCCCGGGTCCTAGACGCTCGCGATGGGCCAGCACGGCCGCGACGTCGGCCCCATCGGGCGCGTCCACCCACAGGACGACCTCGTCCCCGGCCACCGCCTCCCACAGCTTCCGCGCGGCCTCCACGTCGACCAGCCCCGGCGCGACGATCGCGTCCACGCCCTCCCGCGCCAGCCGCTCGGCCGCCGCGACCAGCGCCCCGCGCTCGTCCAGCGACGGCACCGGCGCGAAGGTCACCACCTCGACCCCGTTCATCAGCGCGTGGCACACCGCGTCCGCGGCCAGGTACGGCCCCGCCTCGACCGGCGCCACCAGGCGCTGGAAGTCCCCGAACTTCCTGACCCGAACCGGCCCGGCCAGCGCCCGCGGCGCGACCCCGATGACTCCCAGATGGCTCACCCGCTGGCCCTTACCGCGCCGGGCGCCGCCCCGCAAGCGGCCGCCCCCGCGCGTCGCGCGCAGCGAGCTGCGCGGGCCCTCGAGCACGAGCGAGCTCGTGCAGTCCGATCGCAACGCGGCGAGCACGGCCACCGGGGCGGACTCGGCCACGGACTCGGCCTCGGACTCGGCCACGGAGTCGGACTCGGCCTCGGCCACCGGGTCGGACTCGGCCTCGGCCACGCCCCCGCGCCGTGGACCGGGCGATGGTGCTAGCATCCCTCCGTCGTCCGTGCCCCCCTCCCCCGCTCCGAGAGCCCCACGTCATGACCCGCCAGCCCTTCAAGGACCAGTTCTTCAACGCGGCCGTCATCGGCGACGTCGCCGCCCGCTTCGCCGCCGTCCACCCACCCTTCGCCGCCGACGCCTTCCGGGCCGAGGTGATGGCCGAGCTCCCCGCGCTGGAGCTGTCGGGCCGCTCGACGCTGGTCGCCGACGCGCTCGCCCGCCACCTGCCCGCCGACTTCCCGACCGCCCTGCCCCTGGTCCTGCAGGCCATGGGCGCCGACCCGGGCGGCCCCGCCGACGCGACCGCGGGCTTTCGCTTCATGCCCCTGCTCGAGCTCGTCGGCCGCCAGGGGCTGCACCACTTCGACCTGTCCATCGCCGCCCTGCGCGAGATGACCAAGCGGTTCTCGGCCGAGTTCGCCATCCGCCCCTTCCTGCGCCACGACCTCCACCGCACCCTCGCGCACCTGCTGGACTTCGCCGCCGACCCCGACCCCCGCGTCCGCCGCCTGGCCTCCGAGGGCACCCGTCCGCGCCTGCCCTGGTCCTTCCAGCTGACCGCGCTGGTCCGCGACCCGAGCCCGACCCTGCCCCTGCTCGAGCGCCTCCGCGACGACCCCGACCCGGTGGTCCGACGCTCGGTCGCCAACCACCTCAACGACATCGCCAAGGACCACCCCGAACTCCTGCTCGGCCTCGCGACCCGCTGGTCCGATGGCGCCCCGCCCGAGCGCCAGGCCCTCCTCCGCCACGCCCTGCGCACCCTGGTCAAAAAGGCCGACCCCACCGCGCTGGCCCTGCTCGGCGCGGCCCCCTCCCAGCACCTGCAGGTCTCGGAGCTGGCCGTCACCACCCCCACCGTCCCCTTCGGCGACGCGGTCGAGTTCACCTTCACCGTGACCTCGACCGCTCCCACCCCGACCCAGGTCGTCCTCACCTACGCCATCCACCACCTCAAGGCCGACGGCCGCCTCGCCCCCAAGGTCTTCAAGCTCTCGACCCGCACCATCGCCCCCGGCGCGACCCTCACCCTGACCCGCCGCCACGCCCTGCGCCCCATCACCACCCGCCGCTACTACCCCGGGGCCCACGCGGTCGAGGTCTTCGCCAACGGCGCCTCCAGCGGCACCCAGCCCTTCACGCTGCTGATGTAGGTGGGTCCCGGTCGGGCGAGCGAGCGCGCGCGCGGGCGGAGCTTTCGAAAGCGATAGGAATCGTAAGGTGCGTCCGAGCGGGCGCGGCGGGTACTCAGGCGGTGGCCGGGCCGAGGGGGCGCGGCGATGGACTGGGTAGGAGCACGCTGATGACGCGGACGATGGTCGGGATGGTTGGGCTGCTGGGGGTGGTCGCGCTGGGGCTGGTGGCCGGGTGCGGCAAGGACGAGGGCGGCGACGCCGAGGTCGACTTCAGCGCGGCCGCGCTGGAGCCAGTGGAGGTCGACGTCAAGGGGCAGAAGGTGTCGGTGTCGGTGCCCAAGGGGTTCACGCTCGAAGACGGGCCGTTCGTCAGGCTGCGGGCGCCGGCCAAGGAGCACTTCAGCTTGCCGTCGTTCACCCTTCGGCTGGTCACGCTGGGGGCGCCCGAGTCGATCGAGGCCCTGAAGCTGGAGTCGGGGACCAAGGCCAAGCCGATGGCCGTGACCAAGCGCGAGGCCGTGGCCGGAGGCCTGCTCATCGCGGGGCACAACAGCACCAAGGGCACGGTCGAGCTGACCTTCTTCAAGCCGCGCCCCGAGGGCGGCGCCGTCAGCTGCCGCGCCGTGCAGGCCCGCAGCGAGGGCGTGCCCAATCCCGAGGCGACGCTGGCCATGTTCGAGAGGGCCTGCACCTCGCTGACGCTGAAGTGACGGGGCTCAGGCGATGGTGACCGGGACGTTGGGGTCCAGCAGGTAGCCGTCGCCGTCGTGGGCCAGGGCGTCGCGCAGGCCGGCGGCGCGCAGCTTGGTCACCAGGACGTACACGCGGTTGGACCGGTGCGGCTCGCCGGTCTGGTCGCCCGGCCAGCCGGCCTCGAACATGGCCTCGACGTCCAGCGCGCGGCCGGCGCCGGACAGGCGCTCGGCGGCGAGGCGGGCCAGGACGCGCCGGGCGCTGGCCTTGCGGGCGAGCGAGACGTGCTCGCCCTCGGCGGTCACGAAGTGGCGCCCGTCGGCCGAGATGGTCAGGCCGGGCTGGGAGGTGTCGACGTCGGTTCGCGAGCCGCGCGACAGCGTGGCGTCGAGCAGGGTGCGCGCGAACTGCACCTGGTGGCGCCGCGAGGGCCCGGGCCCGGCGGGGGGCTCGGCGGCGGCGGCGCTGATGGCGTCCGCCCGAGCGCGGGCCTCGGCAGCGGTCGTGGCGCCGCGCAGCAGCGACAGGTGCACCGCGTACAGCGCGTGCGTGTGGCGCAGCATGGGGTCGCCCGAGGGCGCGAGCAGCAGCCGCGCCCGGGCCAGCGACGCCTCGGCCGTCGGGTCGCCGCGGTGCGCCTCGGCCAGGGCGAGCACGGCGTGCAGCAGCCCCTCGGCGACCGGATCGGACCAGGCCTGCGCCAGCCGGTCGCGCGCCTCGACGCCCAGGGCCCAGGCCCGGTCGGCGGCGCCCTCGAGGAGCTCGATGGCGGCCAGGAAGGCCGTCGAGACGCCCTGGATGCGCACGTCGCCGACGTCGCGGGCCACGGCGCGCGCCGCCTCGAAGAACGCGCGGGCGCCTCGCGGGTCCTCCTCGCGCAGGGCGCACTCGCCCAGGTTGCGCAGGACCACGCACTCGAGCCGCCGGTAGCCGTCCTCGCGCGCGGCGGTCAGGGCCTCGCGGAAGGTGCCGGCGGCTTCGGCCCAGCGGCCCTCGAGCCCGTACGACATCGCCAGGTTGTTCAGCGCCGGACCCAGCAGGTGGACCAGGCGCCGCTTGCGCATCCAGGGGATGGCGTCGGCGAAGAGCCGCTGGGCCTCGGCCTGATCGCCCTGCTCGACCCGCAGGACCGCCAGGGCGGCCCGCGCCTCGGCCAGCTCGCGCTCGTCGCCGGCCTCGGTCAGCGCGGCGACGGCCTCGCGCAACGAGCCTTCGAGGCGATCGAAGCCGCCGAAGTGCAGGAGCGCCGACGTCCGCATGAGGACGACCCCCTCGAGGCGTCGATCCGTCGCCTCGCGCGCCACCTGCAGCGCCGCCTCGAAGGCTTTGGTGGCCGCGTCCTCGTCGTTGCGCGCGGCCAGCAGGCCGCCGCGCGCGACCAGCAGCGCCGCACGGCGCGCGGACGGCAGCAGCGACATGAGCGGCCCGAGCCGCGTCAGGGCCTCCAGCCCCCGCGCGGCGGCGCCCTCGCGACGGAACACGGGCTCGAGCGCCAGCAGCAGCGTCGCGACCGACTCGGCGGCCGCGGCGGTCAGTGGAGCGCTCATCAGGGCGTCGATGGCCTCGGACAGGTTGCCCAGCTCGTCGCGCAGCAGCAGGCGGGCCCGGGCCGATGCGTCGGTCTCCAGCGCCGCCGCCTGCCGCGCGGCGAAGGCCTCGCACCAGGCGGCCAGCTGCCGCCGCGTCGCCTGCTCCAGCGCCGGGTCGTCGGCCAGGCGCTCGCGGGCGTAGGCGCGCACCGACTCGTAGAGCGCGAAGCGGCGGCCGCCGTCCGCGCCGGGCTGGGGCGTCGGCGTGAGCAGCGACTTGCGGAGCAGGGCGTCGACCAGCTCCGTGGCGGGCGCGGGCGCCAGGACGTTCTCCAGGGCGTCGAGGCTGGCCGACCCGCGGAAGAGCGACAGCTGCATCAGCGCGCGCTGCTCGCCCGGGGCCAGCGCCTCCCAGGACTCGTCGAGCGACTCGCGCAGCCCGCGCCCCGAGGCGCCGGCGCGGAGCCACCGGAAGCGATCGTCGAGCCGCGCCAGCAGCGCCTCGGGCGACAGCACCGCCATGCGGGCGGCCGCCAGCTCGATGGCCAGCGGGTTGCCGTCGAGGCGGCGGACCAGCTCCGTCACGGCGGCGCTGGCTCCGACGCGCTCGGCGAAGCCCGGGTCCACGGCCTCGGCGCGGAGGACGAAGAGGCGCTCGGCCTCGCCCTCTCCGTCGCGGCCGGAGGCGGCGGTCGGCAGCGGGCCGAGCACGTGGCGCGCCTCGCCCTCGAGCGAAAGCGCCTCGCGGGAGAGGGCGACGACGACCAGCTCGGGCGCCCGGGCGAGCCACTGGGCGAAGGCCTGGCGGGCCGCCGGCAGGACCGGCTCGAGCTCGTCGACGATGAGCAGCGTCCGGCCCAGCGTCCGCAGCCGCTCGCCCATGGCTGCCGATTCGCGCTCGGCCTCGCCCGCGCCCGTCGCCCGCAGCGCCGCCGCGACGGCGCCGCACAGCTCGGGCCCGGCCTGCTGGCGCGCCAGGGAGACGAACCAGACACCCCCGCTCCAGCCCTCGTCGCCGGCCTGGCGCAAGCCCAGCTCGCGGCCGAGCCGGCTCTTGCCGAACCCCGCCCCGCCGGTCAGCGTGACGGCGCGCGCCCCCGCCCCGAGGCGCTCGGCCAGCCGGGCCAGGTCGGCTTCGCGGCCCACGAACGCGGTGAGCGCCGGCGTCAGGTTGTGGCTCGCGGACATCGGCCCTCCCGGGCGGCGCGAGCGACTATACACACTTCGCGCCCTGGAGGGGGTCAGCGACGGAAGCCACCGTTTGGCCAAGCGCCGGCCGGCTGGAAGAGGGTGTCGTATGGATGCCGGCTGAGGCGGCCCATGAGTGCTCCGGCTTGCCGGAGCCCCGGCCCCGGCGGCTTGCCGCCGGGATCTGGCCGCCAAACCCGGCGCAGCAAGCTGCGCCGGATGGGGGCTCCACCAAGGTGGAGCACTCCGGTTGGGCTTCTGCGACACCCTCTGGAAGCCGGCGGTCCCAGGGGACGGATGCCAAGATTGCCCCGAATCGGCCGGCTGGAAGCCGGCGATCCCCACGCCGGGATGCCGAGATGGCCCCGAATCGGCCGGCTGGAAGCCGGCGATCCCAGGGCGGCCGGCGCGGGGGTGATGGACGGCTGCTCGGACTGCACGAGCTCGCTCGTGCTCCGGCTTGGCGCAGCTCGCTGCGCCGGCTACTCCAACAGGCCCTGGGGCCAGGGGGTGAAGTGCCAGCGCTCGAGGCCGAGGCCGAAGGGGGACTCGGGGGGGCGGTGCCAGCCTTGCAGGCGGGGGTTGGCGAGGAGGCGCTCGTCCGTGAAGGCCAGGGGGATGCTGGGGAGGGCCTGGGACCAGGCGGCGAAGAGGGCGTCGCGGAGCTGGTCGCGACGCTCGGGGTACAGGGCGCGCTGCTCGCGCTGGACCAGGGCGTGGACGGCGTCGGTGTAGGCGACGTTGCGGGCCGTGGAGGGGTAGCGGCCATTGTCCTGGGGCAGGTTCCACCACTGCTGGGGCGGGGCGTCGCGGGCGCCGCGCAGGGTGTGCAGGACCAGGCCGGGGTGGCCGCCGTCGCGCCACAGGGGCCAGGTGCTGCGGACGGGCTCGGGCCTAAGGGTCAGGCCGACGGCGGCCAGGTCGGCGGTCAGGAGCTCGACCAGCTCGGGTGGGGTGCTCTGGGCGTAGGCCAGCGGGATGACGGCCCCAGTGGCACCGGCCTGAGCCAGGGCGGCGCGGGCGGCGTCCGGGTCGTGGGCGATGGGGGCGACGCCGGCGGGCAGGCGGTCGCCGACCGGGACGTGGGCGACGCGGCTGGCGTCGCCGAAGACCTGGGTGACCAGGCGCTGGCGGTCGATGGCCTGGACGATGGCGCGGCGGACCTCGGGGCGGGCGAGCAGGGGGTGCTCGAGGTTCGGGTGCAGGAAGACGAAGTTGGCCGAGGGGCCCTCGTGGACCCGGCCGGGGTGGTGCTGGGCGACCTGGTCGAGGTGCTGGGGCGACAGGTCGTTGGGGGCGGTGATGTCGACCTCGCCGGCGAGGAAGGCGCGGAGCAGGGCGTCCCGGTCCGGGTAGCGCAGGATCTCGACGCGGGGGATGCTGGGCGGCGCGCCGAGGAAGTGGGGGTTGGCGAGGGCGACGAGGCGGTCGTCGTCGTGCGAGGCGATGTGGTAGGGGCCGGTCGAGGGGACGCCGGTGCGGCCGAGGTGGGTGCGGACGGCGGCGTAGCCCTGTTGCCGGTACAGGTCGCCGACGACGTGGGCGGGCCACAGGGTCGGGGGGGCGAGGGCGCGGGAGAGGCGGTCGGACCAGCGCAGGACCAGCGTGCGGGCGTCGAGGGCGCGCCAGCCGACGAGGTGCTCGTCGGGGCTGGCGACCAGCGGCAGCGCCAGGTCGGCGACGGTGACCAGGCGGCCGTCGGACCAGCGGGCGCCGTCGCGCAGGCGCCAGGTCACCTCGAGCTCGCCGCCGGCGAGGAAGCGCAGGGCCCGGCTGTCGACGGTGGGGGCCTCCTCGACCAGCAGCGGGACGGGGCCGGCCTGCGGGTCGTCGTGGACCAGGGGCCAGTAGGCGGCGACGCCGGCCGCCGAGCTGGCGACGCGCAGGTTGCCGGTCGTGCCGATGCGGACCACGTCGCGGGCGGAAGCCGGTCGAGACAGGGCGGGCACCGGGGCGGGGGCGCTTGCGGGCACCGGCAGGGCGTCGGGCACGGCGGCCCAGATGAGGCCGAGGGCGGTCAGCGGCAGGCCGGAGAAGACGCCGCGCTGGAAGAAGGCCAGCTGGCGCAGGCGGCCGCCGCGGTGGAGGCGATAGGAGACCACGGCCGCGACGACGCACATCGTCGAGACCAGGTAGACGACGGTGAACAGGGCGTCGGCCAGGGTCAGGTAGGCGACGGCGGGCAGCACGTCCGAGACGCTGAACTGGAAGGCGAAGCAGGCCACCATGCCGGTGACGCTCATGGTCAGGCGCGGCTGCAGCGAGTCGGGGTGGACGAAGAGCGAGCAGAGGACGACCAGGGCGACGATGAACAGCGGCAAGAAGAGCTTGAGCACGACGGGGCGGATGGGCCGCTCGAGCGCGACCTCGAAGGCGACGCGGTCCACCTGGGCGGCCTGGCCCTCGAAGGCGAGGTGGCCCAGATCCGAGCGGAAGGCGCGGGTCGTGCGCGCGGGGCGGAACTCGGGCTCGTAGTGCCAGTCGGTGATGCTGAAGGTGCGGGCCATGCCGCTGGCGGCCAGATCGGGGATCAGCTGGCCCTCGTGGGCGGGCAGCTCGAGCACGACGGCGAGGGTCTGGCGGTCGAAGGGGAAGCGATGCAGCGGGAACTCGCCGCGCAGGGTGCCGCGCAGGCGCCAGCGGGCCGAGTGCCAGGCGCCGTCGGAGTCGCGGCCCAGGGGCTGCAGCTCGACCCGGGCGCCGTTGGCGACGTGCAGGCGCGCGGGGTCGAAGTCGCCGCGCCACTTGGCCCAGACGTCCGCGTCGACGTCGAAGACGCCGTTCTTCTGGTCGAAGGTGCTGACGTCGTGGAGGTAGACGCCGACGTAGACCCGCGGGACGTCGGCGTGAGCGGCGCTGGTGACGAGGCCCACGCCGAGCAGGGCGGCGAGCGTGAGGAGGGAGCGGCGTGCGAAGCGTGCGAGCAAGCGAGAGCCTTCCGCGCGAGGGGCCAGGACGCGGAAGGCTAGTCGGGCACCGCCGGGGGGGTCAACGGCCGGCCGGCTTCCGGTCGCGTCCCGCCCCCGGCGCGGGCTCCGTCACGGCACGAGCCACCAGGTGTCGTCGTGGAACTGGCCGAAGCCGTCCTCGCCGCCGAAGACGACGACGCGCTCGGCGTCGCCGTCCAGGTAGGCGCCGGCGGCCCGGCGGCGAGCGCCGGGGGTGGCCCCCGCGGTCGGGCTCATGTTCGCCCAGTCGCTGCCGTCCCACTCCCAGACGTCGCCGAAGAGGACGTTGTTGTCGTCCTCGCCGCCGTAGACGACGACGCGACGGATGCGGGCGTCGTAGACGACGGTGGCGCCGCGGCGCGCCGGCGGCGACTGGGCGGGGGCGGCCTGGACCCAGCCGGGGCCGTCGGCCCAGGTCCAGGTCTGGTCCATGACCAGGGTGTCCGCGCCGCCGAAGAGGACGACCTGTTGGTTGAAGTGATCCCAGACCAGGCCGTGGTTGCTGCGCTTGGACGGCCCGGACGCCTCGAGGGTCCAGTCGACGCCGTCCCAGGTCCAGGTGTCGTCCAGGGCCGGGCCGTTGCGCCCGCCGAAGAGGAGGACCGGGCCGGTCGGGCCTGCCTGGACCATGGCGTGGTGGGCGCGCGGGGATGGGCTGGTGACCGGGGCCTGCAGCGTCCAGGTCGCCTCGAAGGCGGCGCCGTTCCAGGCCAGGGTCATCGTGTAGGTGTCGTCGAAGTGGTTGCCGGCCAGATCGCGGCCGCCGAACAGGACGAAGACGTCGTTCACGGCGTCCCAGGCCATCGCGTGACGGTAGCGGGCGCTGGGGACGGCGCCGAGGTTGGTCGCCTGATGCCAGCACCCCGCCGAGAAGACCCAGGTGTCGCCGAAGGCGCTCAGGCCGTTCCAGCCACCGAAGAGCACCGCGTACTCGGTCCCGGTGGGGCCGACCATGGCGCTGGCGGAGCGGCCGGGAGGGGTCGCGAGGCAGGCCGGGTACTCCTCCCACGAGCGGGCCACCTGGAAGTTGACGGCCATGGTGTCCGCCTGGTCACCGTCGTTGACGGCCACCTCGACGCTGTAGGTGCCCGGCCCCGGGAAGGCGTGCTTGGGGCGGGCGCCGGAGGCGAGCGTGGTCCCCTGGAAGAGCCAGTCATAGAACAAGAGGTCGCCGTTGGCGTCGTCGACCTCGGCCAGGAACGAGTACTCGTAGTCCTTGATGCGCGAGCCGAGGACGTCCAGCACGACGGGCGCCTGCGCGGCGTATCCGGGCGCGTCGATGAAGTCGGTGGCGGTGCCGCCCTTGCCGTCGGAGACGGTCAACCAGACGCGGCGGGGGTCGGCCGCGAAGGTGTGGGTCACGGCCGTGCCGTCCGCGTAGTCGCCGAGGCCGTAGTCGTCGCCGTCGCCAACCTCGAAGTTCCAGAAGTAGAAGAGGTCGTCGCCGTCCGGGTCGGTGTAGGCGGCGGTGAAGGCGGCGGTGTCGCCGGTCCAGCCGAAGGACGCGTTGTGCGGCGTCTGCGGGCAGGAGCCCGGGATGGCCGGGTCGCAGGCGGCGACCGTGAGGCCCGCCCCGACCGGCGCGGGCGGGGCGTTGACGATCGGGGCCGAGTGGCGGAACACATGGACCTTTGCCTCGCCGCCAACGCCCATGGTCGTGCTGGCGACCGTGATGTGGATGCCATGGTCGGGGTCCGAGAAGGTCCGCCCTGGCATCAGGGCGCCGTCGGCCAGGTTGTGGTTGGGGCTCTCGGAGCTCATGTCCACCGTGTGGGTGGGCTCGCCGGGCGCCACCTTGCGGACGATGACGCCGTCGTTCAGGTTCCAGCCCGAGGTCACGCTCCAGCGATAGCCCGGGTCGCTACGACGCGCTTCGACCGAGTAGAACTCGGCGTTCTGGTCCGAGGGCAACGAGAGGTCGAGCCCGATCTGCAGGTGCTTGGGCAGCCCGCGGTCCTCGCTGCCTTCGAGGCCGTCGAGGGTCCCCTTCGACCAGCCCGCGAGGCCGACCAGGGCGGGCAAGGAGCGCGTGAAGTCGGCGGGCAGCCAACCCTTGGCCGCTTTCGTCAGGGCCCGAAAGTGACCCACGTTGTCGGCCATCGTGTCGGAGTCGTCGCCGTACTGCCGCAGGTCTTCGTTGATGCTGCTCAGCGAGTACGCGTGGTCCAGACCGAGCGTGTGGCCGAGCTCGTGGTTGGAGAGGTTGACCCCGAAGGTCGTGCCGCCGGTCCAGACGCGGGTGATGGCGAAGCCCTTGTTGGACAGGACGCCGCAGTCGGTGTCCGCGTTCGTCCGCGCCGCCACCCCCGGACGCGAGGCCCCGTCGCTGTTGACGGCCGAGGCGTTGAGGAAGATGTCGAAGTCGTCGAGGCCCGCGAACAGGATGCTGTTGCAGAGTTGGTCGAGGGTGTGGGTGTTGATCATCTTCACCGGGTTGGCGCCGTGCTGATACCAGTTGGCGCCCGCGGGCAGAGGCGCGTCGGCGCGGCCCAGCAGCTCCATGGGCCCACCGGGCGCCAGCCGGCCGGCGAGGTACATGTCGAGGACCAGGCTGCCGTAGCTGACGTCTTCGTAGAAGGCGGCGATGTCCAGCGCGGCCTGCTGCATCTGCGCGATCGAGACCTGGCCGCTGGCGCCGTTGTTGTCGAACAGGCGTACGAGCACCTTGCGGCGCTCGCACCGGGTGGTGCGACCGTCGGCCAGTTCGAAGCAGGCTTCGGTGACCGCCGGCCCTGCCAAGCCGTCGAAGGCTTCACGGCAGGTCCAGGCCGCCGGCATCGGCGCGGGCACCAGCGCGCCGCACGGGTGGGTGATCTCGGCCGCCAGGGCCGTGCCGGCGACCAGGAAGGTCGCCAGGGCGGAGAGGAGCAAGCGCTGGAGCATTCGCACGGAGGGTCTCCTTCGGGTGGTGTTCGATGGAGACCCGCGCAGGGGCGCGAGCTGTCAACGTGAAGATGTGTCGGGGGCCACGACGACGAAGAGCGCCGGAGGTGACCGGCGCTCTTCGAAGGGTTACCAGGGGTCTGACGCGCCTGGGATCAGGGCGTCAGGGCCGACTGGGGGACGAGATCGAGGACGCGCTGGCGCTTTTGCAGGACGTCGCTGACGGTCCAGGGGATCTCGGGGGCCAGGTTCTCGGCCCACTTGACCATCTCGTCGGAGTAGTGCGGGCTCTGGGCGCGCTCGGACTGGCCGCCGGGGATGACCGCGTGGACCTGCGGGACGTCGGTCATGCCGTAGACGTTGCGGATGGCCGGGCCGTGGGCGTAGGTGAAGTTGGTGTCGGCCATGCCGGGGTGCGCGGCGTCGACGACGAAGTTGTCACCCGGGCGGGGGTAGCCGCCGGGCAGCAGCGAGGGCGCCGGGATGTCGAAGGCCGGGGTCACGTTGTGGCGCAGCTTGACCGTGTGCAGGGCGCCCCAGCGCCAGTCGGCCATCGGCGCGTCGCCGAAGCCGCCGCCGCCCGGGCCGGTCTTGGCCGGGTTGGACGCCAGGGCCAGGCCCTCGGCCAGGCTCTTGACCAGGATGGCGTCGCGGGTCTCGACCACGTCCTCGGTCGCCGGGTCGTCCCACAGCCCGCTCTGCTGGTGGGCCTCGTCCCAGGTCGCCATCTGCTCGGGCGCGGTCAGCATGCGGTGGAGCACGCCCACGCGCAGGCGGTCGGGGACGTGGATCTGCTTGTTGCCCAGCGTGTTGGCGACCAGCCGGGTCAGGAAGAAGTTGAAGATCGTCGTCGCCACCGCATCCTTGGCCTGCGGGGTCGTCGCCGGGGCGCCCACGCCGCTGGCCGCGTCGTAGGTCCAGCCGGCCAGGAAGGGCTCGGCGATGTCGATCTGCGCGTTCAGGTGGGCCGCCGCCTGGCTGTCGGCCCCCGAGCGCGCCGCGTCGATGGCCTGCAGCAGGAACGGCGTCATCAGCTTGCCCAGCGGCGACTCGGTGTCGGCCTGCACGGCCTTCATCGCCTCGGGGGTGATGCCGCCCTGCGCGACCAGCGCGTCCATGCGCTCGGTGATGCGCGCCTCGCGGTAGCCGGCGTCCCAGACGTAGCCGATGTACGGCCCGTCGTTGAAGGGGTCGTTGTCGAAGGAGACGCCGATGGGGTCCGAGTTGGCGGTGATGACGTAGCCCTTGTCGGGGTCGACCGCCTGCGGGATGAGCGCGCGGTCGAGGAACCCGTCCCACTCGGCCGAGCCGTCGCCGGGCATGGGGAAGAAGGGCGGGTAGTCGAAGTTGCCCGCCTCGATGTGGGCGCGCTTGGGCAGCCGGTGCGACGGGTACCAGGCGATGTGCCCGTCCTTGTCACCCCACACCCAGTTCTGCGCGCCGACGGCGAAGAGGTCGAGCGCGTCCTTGAAGTCCTGCACCGAGCGCGCCTTGTTCAGGCGCCACACGGCGCTCAGATCGGCGGTCGGCTCGAAGCCGGTCCACTTCCACGCCAGCGCCGTCTTGTTGCCGCCGGCGTCCTCGCCCCAGCTCCAGGGGACCACCGGGCCGTGATGCGGCACGTCGGTGACCGTGACGGTCAGGCGGCACCCCTTTGTGCCCAGGGGCTCGATGACCGGGTCCATGTCGTTCAGCCACCCCGTGACCACGCTCTCGCAGGTGGCGCCGCCGAACAGGCTCACCTCGAAGACCTCTTCCCGCGTGGTCACCGGGACCTGCGCGCCGTCGAACAGCACGGTCTTGCCGTCGGCGCTGAAGGTCTCGACGTAGAAGTCGGTGACGTCGCTGAAGAAGACCGTGCCGCCCCAGGCCCCGTGCCCGTTGGTGCCCAGCACGATGCCCGGCGCGCCGGCGAAGTTGACGCCCGCCACCTCGAAGTCGCCGCCGGCCGGCACCGTCGACAGGTGCACCTGGTAGAACACCGCCGGGTTGCGCAGCGCGAGGTGCGTGTCGTTGGCCACCAGCGGCCGCCCGCTGGCCGTGTGCTGGCCGCTGACGATCCAGTTGTTGCTGCCGAACTCGGGGCCGCGCGCGAAGTGGTGCGGGATCTGGCGCATCTTCTCGGCGTTGACCCGCACCTTGTCCAGGTGCTGCTTGGTCAGCCCGGCGAAGAAGGGCTGCTCGAGCAGGGCCGTGACGTCCACCGTCTTGGGGCCGCTGCCCGCGAGCGCCGAGTCGATGACCGGCACCTGGGCCGGCGGCGTGAAGTTGACCACGTCGGCCTCGACGCCCTCGAGCGGCGTGCCGTCGAAGCGCGTCTTGAGGTCCTTGGCGTAGTAGAGCAGGTCCTCTTCGTTCAGGTAGCCGCCGAACGACAGGTCCCAGGTCTGCAGACGCACGATGGTCATGGTGTCGACCGGCGTCCACGGCTCGAAGGTGATGCCGAACAGGGCCGCCTCGGTCGGCTTGGGCGCCTTGCCCGCGTTGACCGCCTCGAGGTGCAGGTTCACGCCGGCCGCGAAGGCGACCATGCGGTCCCACAGCTCGGGGTCGTTGACCTGCGCGTCGGCCGCCATCTGCTCGGCCACCGCGCGCAGCCGCAGGGTCCGCAGCAGCACGTCACCCGCCAGCGCGCTCTGCCCGCTGAACTCGGCGAGGCGCCCGGACGCCGCGCTCTTGAGCGTGTGCATCTGGAACAGGCGGTCGCGCGCCGTCACGTAACCCTGCGCGAAGGCCAGGTCCAGCTCGCTCTCGGCGTAGATGTGCGGGATGCCGCGGTCGTCGTAGACGACGCGCACCGGCGCCTCGACCCCTTCGACCAGCACCGCGTCGTCGGCCTCGTCACCCGCCGCCGGGAACCACTCGGGCCGCTCGAAGGTGATGGGCACCGGACCGCCGTCCGGGCCCGCGTCCCCCGTGGTCCCGCCGTCGCCCGCGCCGTCGGGCGGCTCGCTGGCGTCGGGGTCGACCGCGTCCTCGCCGCCGTCCGCCTCGCCGACGTCGCCCTTGCCGCCGGTGTCCGCGACGTCGTCCGTCGCGTCGGCCTGCGTCGCCGGCTCGTCGTCACCACAGGCGAAGAGGCTCGCGCCCGCCGCCGCCACACACACCCAGTGCCGAAGCTTCATGTGTCCTCGAACCTCAGAAGTAGAAGCGCGCGCCGAGCGCCGCGTCGATGTCGCCGTCGGTCGACGGGATGAGGCGGACGCCGGGCACGACCTCGAGGAAGAAGTCGAGCGGCGCCTCGCGCAGGTTCATGCTGATGCCGAGGGGGACGCGGATACCCAGCGCCACCGAGCCGTCGCGGTCGCGCCAGCGCCGGTGGCCCCACTCGGTCAGCTTGCCGCCGATGCCGACGTACAGCGGCAGCTCGAAGGCGCTGGTGCGCAGGCGGATGACGTCCCAGTGCCACAGGTAGTCCACCAGGAAGTTGAAGCCGTCGTCGCGGAGATCGAAGGACAGGCCGAACTGCAGCGCGTTCTTCTTGTTGAGCCAGTACTTGGCCGACAGGCCGTTGATCTCGCCCAGCATGACGCCCAGCCCGAAGCCGTCTCTCGACTGCGCCCGCGCGTCGGGGGCGGCCGTCAGGACGAGCGACGCGGCGAGGACCGCGGCCGACACGAGCTTCATGACGCGAGGCAGCATGGCAGGCTCCAGGGTCGAGAGATCGAGAGGGGGCGCGCCGGGTCGCGACGCGGCGTCCCGGGGTCAGGGTCTTTCTCGCCGGGAATCCGGCGCGTGTCCAGTCGGAAGGGGGCGCTCAGGTCGCCTCCTGGGTGGCCCCGACGTGCTCGGACACGACGCCCAGCAGCGCCTCGATGGAGAAGGGTTTTTGAAGGATTCCGACGATGTTCGACACCGACGCGTCCAGCCCCACCAGCGCGGGCGCGGCGCTCATGATGACGACCGGCACCTCGGCGAAGCGGGCGTCGGCGGCCATGGTCTCGAGGGTGCGGCGCCCGTCGAGCACCGGCATCATCAGGTCGAGCACGACCAGATCGGGGCGTCGCTCGGCCATGCGCTCCAAGGCCGCGCGCCCGTTGCCCGCCGTCACCACCGAGTAGCCCTCGTCCTCGAGCAGGTCCCGCAGGGACTCGGCGATGGCGTACTCGTCGTCGACCACCAGGATGAGCTTCATGTTCTGGCCCCCTTCGAGGGGACCGTGTCCTCGGCCGGAGTCGCCGGGTCGACGATTTCGAAGCCCCGGTGGGTCAACCTGAACTCGCGCAGGCGGTCGTCGTGGCCGGTGTCGCGCATCTTGAGGACGCAGACCTGGCGGCACAGGTGGCCCTGCCGTTCGTCGTACCTCAGGATGACTATGTTCTCGGCCACCGCGGTCAGGGCGTTGGCCTCTATGGCGAACGGGTCGTCGCCGTGGCGCTCGGGCTCCTGGGTGAGCAGGGCCGTGACGCCGGCGACGCGCAGGTACCCGGCGAGGGCGCCGAGGATCTTCGGAGCGCGCTCGGGCATCACGACGCTCCGCGCCAGGGCCTCGATCCCGTCGATGACGAGGCGTTTGGCGCCCAGACGCTCGACGAGCGCGAGCACCTCCTCGGCGAACTGGTCGGCGATGAGCTCGAGCGAAGGTCGCCACATGAAGGCCAGCTCGCCCTCGGCCACCGCGTCGACCAGGTGGTCACCGGCCGTCGAGGCCTTGCCCAGCAGGCGGCTCGGCGCCTCGTAGAAGCCGACGAACACCCCGCGCTCGCCCTTGGCGATCCCCTCGGCCAGAAACCGCAGCCCCAGCGACGTCTTGCCGCTGCCGCTGGCCCCGAGCAGCAGGGTCGTCGACTTGACGGCGACGCCGCCGCCCAGCATCTGGTCGAAGCCCGCGATGCCGAAGCCGGCCACCTCGGGGCCCGCGTCGCCCGGCACGAGCGGCTGCTCGGTCAGGACGGCCTCGAAGCGGGGGTGGATCTCGATGCCGCGTTGCGTGATCTCGAAGAAGTGGCCGCCCGACATGAAGTCGCTGCCGCGGAACTTGGAGATCTCGACCTCGCGCACGGCGCGCAGGCCGTCGCGCCGCGTGGACAGCCGCAGGATGCCGTCCACCATGGTCTGCGCCGGGTAGTGGGTGCCGGGCGCCGGCGTGCTGGTCAGCATCAGGACCGTGCAGCCGACCAGCTCGACGTGCGCCTTGAGCTCGTGGATGAACTTCTTGAGCAGCAGCTCGCTGTCGGCGACCGACCCGGCGGTGACGATGCCGTCGATGACCAGCATGGTCGCCCGGTGCTCGATGATGGTGCGCCGCACCATGGTGAGCAGCCCGGTCAGGTTCTTCTGCTCGAGCGCCTGGTAGCCGCTGACGTAGACCAGCCCATCGCCGATGATGTCGCGCCGGAAGAAGTCGAACGACTGCACGTGGGACAGCATGCGCGCGTGCGACTCGCTGAGCAGGGTCAGGTAGACCGCGCGCCCGCCGCCGCTGACGTGGTGGTGGACGATGTGGTTGCTGAGGACCGTCTTGCCCGCGCCCGGGCTGCCGAGGACCAGGTAGATCCCCGCGCGGAGCAGCCCGCCGTGCGTGAGTCGATCGAGGCCAGGCACTCCGGTGATGACTCGCTCGAGGGGAGCGGGGATGAATTGGTCGTTCATGGGCCCTCTTCTCGGGTACTTACGAAGGGATGCGGCGACCGAGGGCGACGGTCCGGCGTCGAGGCGCGGCTACTGTGCCGGCGGTGCGGGGGCGGCGCGAGGTTCCGGTTGTCCCGCTGCGCCCGATGGGGTGGGCGGCGGGTCGATGGCCATGGCCGGAGCGTCGGTCGACCCGGTGGGATCTTCGGCCGACTCGCCGGCCTGGTCGTCCGAAGCGTCGGCCGACTCGCCGGCCTGGTCGTCCGGGGCGTCGGCCGGCTCGCCGGCGCCCGGGGGCTCGTCGGACCCGTCGTCGTCCGAGGCTTCGTCCGACTCGTCGTCCGACTCGTCGTCGTCGAGGTACTGGTCGAGGTCGTCCTCGAAGGTGAAGTCGTCGTCGAGGCCCTCGTCGGCGGGGGCTCCGGGGGTGGCGCCGGGTGTGGCGCCGGCCGGTCCGCCGGGGGTGGCGGCGGCGCCCGAGGAGGCGGCCGTGGGATCGGCGCCCAGCTGGCCGGGCAGCCAGGTCGACAGCGGCTCGACGTAGGTCAGGATGGCCAGGGCGACCACCAGCAGGCCCATGAAGGGCAGGACCGAGCGGGCGACCTGCAGGATGGGGCGGCCGAAGTGCAGGCTGGAGATGAACAGGTTCATCCCGACCGGCGGGGTCAGGTAGCCGACCTCGAGGTTGGCCAGGAAGACGACGCCCAGGTGCAGCGGGTGGATGCCGTAGGCCTCGGCGAGCGGGATGACCAGCGGCAGGACGGCCACCAGCGCCGAGAAGATGTCCATCAGGCAGCCGACGACCAGCAGGAAGACATTGAGGGCGAGCAGCATCCCCCACTTGGTCTCGATGTGGGTCTTGAGGAAGGCGAGGATGCGCTGGGGGATCTCTTGATCGATGAGGAAGTTGTTGAGCCCCAGGATGATGGCCAGGATGACCACGATGGCGCCGACCAGGGCCATGGCGCTGGCGATGACGCGAGGGATGTCACGCGTGACGTGCAGGTCGCGGTGGACGAAGGCCGTGACGACGAAGACGTAGCCGACCGTGACGGTGGCGATGTCGAGCAGGCCGATGGTGCCGGTGGACAGGAGCAGGAGGATCCAGACCGGCAGGGTGACCTCGAAGAAGGCGCCGCGCAGGGCCAGGGCGACCTCGCGGGCCGAGGTCTTGTGGCGCGGGATCTTCAGGCGCACGCCGGTGTGCATGGCGTACAGGGCCAGCAGGCCGACCATCAGCAGGCCGGGGATGAGGCCGGCGAGGAAGAGGGCCTCGGGCGTGATGGAGGTGGCGCCGCCGGTCGAGAGCGACACGACGGTGGCGTAGAGGAAGACCGGCAGCGAGGGGAAGAAGAGCAGGCCGATGGAGCCGGAGGCGGTGATGACGCCCAGGCTGAAGCGCTCGCTGTAGCCGCGGGCGAGCAGGAGCGGCCAGAGCATGCCGCCGAGGGCGATGATGGTGACGCCCGAGGCGCCGGTGAAGGTGGTGAAGAAGGCGAGGGTGGCGACGGCGACGATGGCGAGGCCGCCGGGGAGCCAGCCCATCAGGGCGTCGGCGACGCGGACGAGGCGGCGGGGGGCCTGGCTCTCGGCGAGCAGGAAGCCGGCGAGGGTGAAGAGCGGGATGGGGAGCAGGTAGGGCTTCTCCATCAGCTCGGCCATCACGACGAAGTTGCTGGCGAGATCGATGGGCGGCGAGGCGGCGGCGTAGAGCAGGGCCGCGACCAGGAAGAGGACCACGAAGAGCGGGGCGCCCAGCAGGGCGAGCGCGCCGGCGAGCGAGAGGCCGAAGGCGGTCACGCGGCCTCCGCGGGGGCGGGGTCGGAGGTCGGGGCGGGGGCCGGGCGGGTGCCGGTCAGGCCGAGGCGCTCGGGGTGGTGGCCCGCGAGGCGGACGGCGCCGCCGACCAGGAAGTGCAGGGCCATCCAGGCGAAGCACAGGCCGGTGGGCCAGCGCCAGCCGCGCAGCGACCACAGGGCGCTGTCGGCGCCGGGGATGAAGGTGGCGTCCTCGGGGACGAACTGGGCGACGTAACGCCAGGCCTCGCGGGCGAGGTAGAGGGTGACGGCGGCCGAGACGAGCATCAGGACGCCCTCGACGCGCAGGCGGACGCGCGCGGGCAGGCGCGGGGTGACGATGTCGATGGCGATGTGGCTGGCGCGGCGCGTGGCGAGGATGGCGCCGAACAGGCACAGGTAGAAGGTCAGGCCGAAGACGGCGGTCTGCAGGGTGCTGGCGTCGGTCAGGGTGACGCCCAGGTTGCGGCCGGCGGTCAACAACAGGCCGCCGACGACGACCGCCAGGACCAGCAGGGTCACGACGAGGCGCTCCAAGCGCTCGAGGTAGACGCCGTAGACGAGGGCGGGCACGCGCCAGCGGCCGGTCACGGTGACCTCGGCGGCGGCGGGCCCGGCGGCGGCGGGGGCGCTCACTTGCCGGCGATGCTGCGGACCTTGGCCAGCAGCTCCTGCGGGTAGACCGAGCCGACCAGGGCGTTCTGGACCTTGGTCGCGATGCCGGCCCAGGCGCCGACCTCGGCCGCGGACAGCGACACGTCCATGATGCCCTTGGCGTCGGCGAGGACCTTGACCGCCTTGTCGTTGTCGACGCGCACCTTCTTGACCAGCGCGCGGCTCCACTTGCCCCAGACCTCGCGCACGACGGCCTGGTGCTCGGCCGAGAGGCCGTCGAAGGCCTTCTTCTCCATGACGACGGCGCCGATGCCGATGGCGACCGGGTAGTTGGTGCGGGTCTTGACGTGGTCGCACCACTGCAGCTGCAGGCAGGCCAGGGGCGAGGTGTAGAAGGTGTTGATGTGGCCGGTGTTGAGGCTGGGCAGGACGTCGGGCACGCCGAGCGGGACCGGGGTGATGCCGGCGGCCTTGGTGACCTCGCGGGCGATGGGGTCGGCGTTCCAGGCCCACATCTTCACCTTGGACAGATCGCTGGGGGCTTTGACCGGGATGTGCGAGTAGAAGTAGACGACGCCCACGTCGCCCCAGCCGAGCAGCTCGAAGCCCTTGGCGCGCATCGCCTCCTCGAAGCGCTCCTTGAGCTGGTCGCGCACCTTGTCGAGGGTCTTGTAGTCGGTGATGAGGCCGGGGGCCTGCAGGACCAGCACCTCGGGGGCGATCTCGGCCAGCCCCACGGCGGTGACGGCGGCGATGTGCAGCTGCCCGGTGCGCATCTTCTCGACGACGACCTTCTCGTCGCCCTGGCTGCCGCCGGCGTAGAGCTTGGTCTCGATGGCGCCGCCGGTCTTTTCGGCGACCTCCTTCATGGCGCGCTTGAAGAACTGGCCCCAGGTGGAGTTGCCGGGGGCGAGGCTGGCCATCTTGAGGGTGGTCTGGGCGGCGGCGGGGGCGGCGGTCGCCAGCAGGAGGGCGAGAGCCAGGGCGAGGCGAGCGGCAGAGCGGGTCATCGTCATGGGGGTCATGGGGGAACCTCTGGGGCGCGTGGGTCGGGGGGGGGCGGTCAGAACAGCTCGTCGGCGCGGGTGAGCCAGTAGGCGGCCCACTGCTGCGCGAGGACGTTGGTCAGGCGGCGGCGCGGCAGGGCGTCGGGGTCGGCCTCGACCACCTCGGTCAGGGCCTGCTCGAAGCAGGCGCGATCGAGGGTGGCCGTGCAGTAGTAGCGGCCGTAGAGGAAGCGCGGCAGCAGGTAGGCGCCCTCGGTGGCGGCGATGGCGGTCTGGAAGGCCGAGCGCGAAGCGTCCATGTCGCCGCCGAGGCCGGCGCCGAGCACGGCGTTGGACATGCCGGCGAAGATGGAGGGCATGCCGTCCTCGTGGGCGGGGCGGGACTTGCCGACGCGGGCCATCAGCTGCTGGACGGTGCGCAGGCCGGCGACGGCGGCGAGATCGTCGGGGTCGCTGTTGATGAGCAGGCCGCGGGTGTGGCCGGCCCAGAACAGGGCGTCGAGCTCGTCCGCGTCGAAGTCGTCGGCGAGCGCGCGATCGAGGGCGGGGCCGCCCTTGGCGAGGCGCGGCGCCACGTCGGGCAGGCGCAGGGCGACGAGGCGGTCGGCGTAGGCGACGGCGCGCTGGTAGTAGTCCTTGATGCGGGCGCGCAGGATCTGCAGCGCCGGGTCGTCGGGGTCGTCGTAGCGCCAGGCGCGCGGCTCGAGGAAGCCGTAGGCGTACGACGAGAAGGCCTCGGTGGTCAGGCGCAGCAGGCGCTCGTTGTCGGGCTCGACGCGGAGCAGGCCCTCGAAGAGCTTGAGGTTCGCGAGCAGGGCCGCGTCGGCCAGGACGGGGTCGCGCTCCTCGGCGAGCGACGGCGCCGCCTGGTACATCACGTCGACCGTGGAGCTGGCGGCCATGCGGGTCATGCTGCAGCCCACGGCGGGGGTCAGCAGGCCGAGGACGCCGAGCAGGGACAGGAGGGCCGGGGAGTTGCGCACGGGGGCCTCGCTTGGGGGGTGCGTGCGCATTCCAACACCCGCGGGACGGCCGGTCAACGGGTGCCGGGGACGCAGGCGTGACCGCCGGACGGAGACTTCGGACAGACAAGGGGCCACTTCGTTGACCGCCCCCGGCGGCTTGTTAGGTTGGGAGCACCTCGCCCGCCCACGGACGTCACCGGCGACGAGCGCCCCTCCCCACGGCGCCTCTTCGCGGGCCACGGCAGCCCAGGCGGGCCCCACCAGCGTCGAACGCCAGTCGACCCCTTCGCCGAGGTCGCACGATGAAGTACGAGCGGAGAGCCGCTTGGACGCATCGCGCCAACACGCGCGCGCTGCGGTCCTACAGGATGGACGAGGAGGCCCGGGAGGCGCGCGTCGAGCGCCTCGCGGCCCGCGACGAAGAGAAGCTGACCGAGGCGGGCTGGCTCGAGGCCCTGCTCGCCGCCGACGAGGACGACGAGGACGACGCGCCGCCGGCCCTCAGGGTCGCCCTGCGGCCGGTCTGAGCGCGTAGGGCCGAGCTCCCCAGCTGGGCGGCGCGGAGGTCAGTCGTCGGTCTCGCCCTCGGGCACACCCTTCATGACCCGCGCCAGCTCGACGCGGTTGCCGATGTCGAGCCGCCGATAGATCTCGCGCACGTAGGTCCGCACCGTCTCGATCCCCAGCCCGAGCGCCTCGGCGATCTCGCGGTTGGTCGCGCCCACGGCCGCGTACCGGGCGACCTCTCGTTGCCGCGCCGTCAGCCGCCGGTCGGGCGCCACGGTGAGCGGCCCCGAGGGGCGGATCTGCGCCAGGTAGCGCATCGCGTCCGCCCCGTCGAGGCGCACCACCTGGATCTCGGCCGGACCCACCAGCACCGACGTCGGCGCGTCCGGCCTGGCGTCCAGCGCCCGCACCACGTGGGCCAGCCGCTCGGCCAGCCCCGGCTCGTCGAGCCACGCCTGCCCGCGCCGCGAGGCCGAATCGACGGCGCCGTCCGGCCGCAGCAGCACCTCGCCGGCCTCCTCGGGGGCTGCGCCGCGCTCCATGCGGTCGGCCACGGCCAGGGCGCGCGCCACCGGCGCGACCAACGGCTCGAGCGTCTGGCGATCGGCGGCCGTGAAGGCCGGCGCTCCGGCGCCGCGGACCAGGCCGATCCACCCCACGAAGCGCTCGTCGTCGTAGGCGAGCAGCCGGATCTGGTGCGTGATGCCGGCCGGCGCGAGGCACTGCCGGAACAGCGGCGTCTGCTCGAGCACCTCGCGCGGCGCGAGGGCCGTGTCCTCGAGGAAGCTCTGGGTCTCGCGGCGTCGAGGGCGGCGGAAGTCGCGGACGCTGGGGGGCATCGCCAAGGCGTCTTCGTGCTGCCGAATGAGCGCCGAGGCGCGGAGGAAGGCATCGGAGCCCACCGAGCAGGCGTTGGCCAGCCGCAGCGCGCCACCGGCCTCGGCGACGGAGTAGAAGCCGGCGGCGTCGGCCTCGAGCACGCGCTGGAGCGCCCGCAGCGCCTGCAGCCGCACGGCCAGCGGGTCGCGCCCGTCGAGCGTGGTCAACCCGCGCGCTGCCGCACGGACCGAATCCTCGGCCTCGTCCTTCGCCAAGTCCGCCCCCCCTCTCGACTGTCGTCGGGCGCGTCGAAGTCGGCCCGACCAAAGGACAATCTAACTCGGACCCGCCGGCTTGACTATGGCAGCGGGGACACCGGCGCCGCCGGGCGGTAATCGCCGAGCTCGCGCGCGTAGGCGTCGGCGGCCAGGCGCCCCAGGTCGGCCGCCGACAGGACGGCGAGGGCCCCGGCGACGGCGTTGAGGTGGTCGCGGGCGGCCCGGTCGTCGGCGTCCGCGTCGAGGAGCCCGAGGCCGCGGCCGAGGCTGGCGAACAGGGCGAGGGCGGCGGCGTGCTCGTCGGTGCCCTCGAACCAGGGCGAGGCGGCGAAGGACAGGAGCTGCAGCAGGACGAAGCGGCGCAGGCCGTCGCCCTCGGCGAGCTGCGCGAGGTAGGCGCTGAACTCGGCGTTGGCGCCGCGCATGGTCTGGTAGGCGCGGCGTTCCAGGTCGAGGCGGGCCTCGAGGCGGGTCAGGTCGAGGTTGCCGACCTCGGCCTGGACGAGGCGGTCGAGGCGGCGCGCGAGGGTCTGGGCGAGGCGGAGGCCGCGGCGGTGGTCGCGGACGTGGCGGACCTCGTGGTGGCCGATGGAGCGGACGAGGAGCCGGTGGACGGCGCGGGTGCAGGCGTCCGGGTCGACGCCGCACAGGTCCGGGAAGGCCTGGTCGACCTCGTCGCGCAGGCCTCGCAGCAGCGCCTCGAGGACCGAGTCGGGCACGTCCAGCTCGGTGTAGTGGATGAGGTCGCGGTCGAGGCAGCGCCGGGCGCCCGCGTGCAGGCAGGCGCCGAGCTCGCCGGCGGTGGCGGCCACGCGGTCGACCAGGACGACGGCCTGCGCGATGCCCGTGGTGCGGTGGCCCAGCAGGCGCTCGCGCACGTTGAGGTCGTCGATGCGGCGGGCGAGGTGGGCGGGGATGGTGTCGCCGGCGAGGTCGAACTGCATCGGCGCGTCGAGCTCGTAGGACATGAGGAAGCTGCGCGGGGGCGAGCCGTCGCGGTAACGGGTCTCCATGAGCGTCAGCCACAGGGGCAGGCCGGCCTGGGCGAGGGCGGCGCCGACCCGGTCGGCAGCCAGGCCCACCCGCTCGGCGGGCTCGGTCTCGAGGGCGCCGAACAGCTCGCGCAGGCGGGCGCCGACCTCGGTGGGGATGGCGGCCTCGAAGACCCGCTCGCGGGCGGCGCGGTACGCCTCGTCCAGGGTCCAGGCGTCGCCGCTGCGGCGGCGGGCCGAGTCCAGGGCGACGGCGGCCTTGGGCAGGTCCCGCGCGAGCACGCGGCGCACGGCGGCGACGTCCTCGCGGGCGGCGGGCGGCACCTCGGCGTCGCCCTGGACCCAGACCTCGATGGGCTCGCTGACCGCCTCGCGCGGGACCAGGCCGACCGCGTGGACGGTCAGCTCCTTGTAGCCGGTGGCGCCCGGCGGGACCTTGGCCGACAGCCCACGCACCGTGGCGCTGCCCGGCGCGCGCCAGTCGGCCTCGGTGACCTCGGCGGCGCCGACCACCTGGCCGTCCATCATCAGGACCAGCTCGGCCGGCGGGACCTGCCCGGCGACCAGCACGTCGACGCGGAACTGCGGCGTGACCAGCGCGCCGGCGCGCGGCGAGGCGATCTCGACGCGGTAGTCGGAGCGGGCGTAGAGCCAGGCGCCGGCGACGCCGCCGCCGACGAGCAGGAGGGCGAGCACGAGGCCCAGGGCCCAGCCGACCGGGTTGCGTTCGCGCGGAGGGAGGGTGGAGGCAGCCATGACGCCGGAGGTTAGCCGCAAGGCGGGGCCGGGCGCCAGCCGGGGCGGGCCTCGGTCGCCTCAGTCGAAGGCCTCGACGCGGACGGGGAAGCCGCGGCGGCGCATGCGCTGGCGGACGTCGGCGACCATCTCGGGGTGGCCGCAGGCGTAGACGACGGTGTCGGCGGGCGTCAGGCCGTGCTGGTCGAGGTAGGGCTCGAGCAGGGTCGCGACGCGGCCGGTGGCGCCCGTGAAGCCGGCGTTGCGGGGCTCGGCGGGGCGGCTGACCGAGGGCAGGTAGGTGACGCGGGGGCCGAGGGCGGCCAGCTCGTCGCCGTAGCCCAGCTCGTCGGCGTAGCTGGCGCCGTGCAGGACGTGGAAGCGCGCGGTGGCGCCGCGATGGGCGGCGTCGCGGAGCATGCTGACGAAGGGCGCGACGCCGGTGACCGTGGCGACCATGACGTGGTGGCGCGCGTCGGGAGCGAGGGCGAAGGCGCCGCCGGCCTTGGGGGCGAGGCCGACGGGGTCGCCGGGGCGCAGGGCGAACAGGCGCGGGGTGAGGCGGCCCTGGGGCTGCAGCTCGACGAAGAGCTCGAGGAAGGGCTGGTGGGGCGCCGAGCAGAGCGTGAAGTCGCGGCGCACGCCGTCGAGGACGAGCTTGACGTACTGGCCGGGCGAGAAGGTGAAGCCGGCGGGGCGCGCGAGGCGCAGGACGAGCAGGGTCGGGGTGAGCTGGCGGCGGGCCACGACCGTGGTCGTGGCGGGCGCGCGGGGTGGACGGGGGGCGTGGGCCGAGGCGCGCAGCAGGGCGGCCAGATCGCGGTCGGTGGCGTCGTCGGCGCGCTGCTTGCGGCGGGTGGCGAGGCGCGCGCGGCGGCGCATGGCTTCGTCGATGAGGTCCACGGCCGCATGGTAGGGCGGGCCGGCGGGGGGCGCCACGGGCGGGGCGTCAGCGCAGCTCGACCAGCACGATGGGGTTGCCGTAGAGGTCCTCGAGGTGCACCCAGACGTCGGTGGCGGTCTCGGTGGGCGGGGCCTGGAAGCGGACGCCGAGGTCGCGCAGGCGCAGGTAGGTGCCGCGGCAGTCGTAGGTGTTGAGGACGAGCAGCGGCAGGCCGGCGGTCTGGCGGCCGATGAGGGCGTGCTGCTCGGGGGTGCGGGCGCGCAGGAGCCACAGGCCAGTGCGGGTGTGGGCGGGGCCGACGTGGACGAGGCGGGTGCCGTCGGGGAGGGTGCCGTCGAAGAGGACGTCGAGGCCGAGGAGGTCGCGGTAGAAGCCGAGGGCCTCGTCCTCGTCGCGGACGATGACGGTGGCGCGGCCGATGTGGCTGATGAGGGGCTGCACGTTCAGCGCTCCGGGGCGAGGTGGGGGTGGGCGCGGACCCAGGCGACGGCGGCGTCGCGGGGGAGGCCGCTGGTGACGAGGAGGTCGACCATGCGGCGGCCGGGGTCGGTGAAGGGGAGCAGGCCGGTGACGAAGGGCTGGCCGTGGGCGCGGGCCCAGGTCAGGGCGTCCTCTATGTGATCGGTGGCGAGGACGAGGGCGCGGTGGGCGGCGTCGCGGGCGGGGCCGGCGGGGGCGGCGCACCAGCGGTCGGCGTCCCAGGGGACGGGGACGAGGGCGTTGCGCGGCTGGAAGAGGCGCTGGGGGTTGTCGTCGACGATGACGACGCGGGTGAGGGACTCGTCGAGGAGGCGGAGGTCCTTGGAGGGTTCGGTGACGGGGTGGCCGCGGCGGGGGCTCTTGCGGCCGGGGCCCTCGTGCTTGGACTGGCGGACCAGGTGGCTGTTGGTCAGGACGCCGGCGATGGCGGGGTGGTCGGGCAAGGGGGTGCCGTCGAGGTGCCAGGCGCGCAGGTTGGCATGGGTGAGGTCGTCGAGGTTGGCGGTGAACAGGACGATGACGGCGCCGAGGGCGTGCAGGCGCGTCAGGGCGTCGCGCCAGGCGGGGGCGAGGGCGATGCGGCGGGTGGAGCCGTCGGGTTGGGGGGCCTCGAGGTCGACGCAGGCGGTGTCGGGGGCGAGGGACTGGTCGTACAGGGTCTCGTCGAGGTCGAAGGCGACGATGAGCTCGGCGGCGGCGAGGCGGGCGGGGTCGAGGCGGCTCTCGAAGGCGCCGGCGCGGACGCGGCGGAGGGCTTCGTCGAAGCGGGCGGTGGGGTCGCCGGGGGCGGCGGCGCGGCCGAGGTCGCGGTAGTGGTTCTGCAGCTCGACCGCCTGCAGGCGCGTGAGCTGGTGGCGGCGCATGAGGGCTTCGATCTCGAAGAAGCGGACGTCGCCGGCGACGCTGGAGGCGTAGCGGTCGGTCCAGTCGGGCAGCGCGGGGAGGGTGACGGCGGCAAGCGGATCGGTCGGGGCGGGCGGCGAGGTGGCGCAGGCCGAGAGCGTGGCCATGGCGAAGGCGGCGAGGGCGTGGCGGAGCATGGTTGCTCGCATACGCGAGGGCCGGCTCGGTGGCAAGGGGGCGCCGTGCGACATTTGGGTGGCCCGGCGCGTCGCGGGGCTTACCAATGGCTGTTCGTTGGGGTTGTTCGCTGGCCAGCGGGGCGAGGGGGAGCGATGAGCGACGACAAGACCGAGCAGGACCTCCTCGTAGGCCGCTATCGCCTGGACGACACCCTCGGGGTCGGCGGGCAGGGGCGCACGCACCGGGGCTTCGACACGCGGACCGGGCAGGCGGTGGCCATCAAGTGCCTCGAGCTGCGCGAGGTGGACGGCTGGAAGGCCTTCGACCTGTTCGAGCGCGAGGGGCAGGTGCTGAAGTCCCTGTCGCATCCGGGGATCCCGCGGTACCTGGACACGTTCTCGGACGAGGCGAGCGGGCGCTTCTATCTGGTGATGGAGCTGGTCGAGGGGGCGACGCTGGAGCAGCGCCGCCGCGAGCACGGCACGATGAGCGAGGCGGATCTGTGGGATCTGCTGGACCAGGCGCTGGACATCCTGGAGTACCTGCACGCCCGCAAGCCGCCGGTGGTGCACCGCGACGTCAAGCCGGCGAACCTCATCTGGCGGCCGGACGGGAAGCTGGCGCTGGTCGACTTCGGCGGGGTGCGGTGCGCGCTGCGGCCGGACGGCGGGTCGACCATGGTCGGCACCTTCGGCTACATGGCGCCCGAGCAGCTGCACGGCGAGGCGACGGCGGCGACGGATCTGTTCGCGCTGGCCGCGACGCTGGTGGCCCTGGCGACCGGCCTCGAGGCCGACAAGCTGCCCCGGCGCGGGCTGAAGATCGACCTCGAGCGCGTCATGGCGCCCTCGGCGCTGCGCGATCTCCTGTCGCGCATGCTCGAGCCCGACCCCGAGCGGCGCCTCGGCTCGGTGCGCGCGGTGCGCGAGGCGGTCGAGGACGCGGGCGTCCTGGGCCCGCCGCTGCCCGACTACGACTACGAGGTCCCCGAGCCGGTGCGCCTGCTGGCCTCGTGGCGGCGCTCGTACCCGCTCATCGGGGCGGCGCTGTCCATCGCGCTGTGGGTCATCGCCACGACCCTGCAGGCCATGCTGTGGATCGGCGGGCACGTGGCGCTGCCGGCCGGCTTCGCCGCCGCCCGCCGCAAGGCCCTGCGCCGCGGCCGCCACCGCGAGGCGCTGACCCTCGAGGCCAAGGAGCGCCGCGCCATCGCCGCCCTGGAGGAGGGCCGCAAGAAGCTGGCCGCCCTCGCCCGCGGCCAGGACCCCGCCCAGGTGCTCGGCGAGCTCGAGGACCGCCAGCGCGAGCGCCGCGCCCGCGCCCTCGAGCGCCACCGCCGCCGCCACCCCCGCGGCCTCCCCCACGGCCCCCACCGCCGCCGCTGACCGGCTCGGCGCGAGGTTGGGCCAAGCACCGTCCGCGTCTATCCTGAAGGCCAGACGTCGTGGAGGACCACTCTGATGACAGCCCACGCCCCAGGCAGCGGACCGGCCACCTACGAGGACCTCGAGCGCGTCCCCGACCGGCTGGTCGCCGAGCTCATCGACGGCGAGCTCTTCACCAGCCCCCGCCCGGCCTCCCCACACGCCTACGCAAGCTCGGGCCTCCTGGCGGACGTACGTCATGGGTTCAACGGACCGCCTCGAACGGGACGGCCCGGCGGTTGGTGGATCGTTCACGAGCCCGAGCTGCACCTAGGCAGGAACGTGCTCGTTCCCGACGTCGCCGGCTGGCGCCTGACGACCCTGCCCGAGTTCCCGGTGGCGCCCGCCATCCGCACCGCGCCCGACTGGGTCTGCGAGGTCGTCTCCCCCAGCACGGCGCGCCTGGATCGCCTGCGCAAGATGCCGGTCTACGCCCGCGAAGGCGTCTCGCACCTGTGGCTGGTCGACCCCGTCGAGCGCTTCGTCGAGGCCTTCCGCCTCACCGACGACGGCGCCTGGCTGCTCGTCGGCCAGTTCGGCGACACCGACACCGCCCGCATCCCGCCCTTCGACCAGACCGACCTGGAGATCGCCCAGTGGTGGCTCCCCGCCCCCTCCCCACCCCGCGAGCCCTGACCCGGGCTTGCTCCCCGATCGGTCGAGCCCACGGTTGACCAACCAGAGGCAACCCTTAGTCTGGTGCCTTGGAGGCGGCTCATGCGACAGGTCAACATCCACGAGGCCAAGACGCACCTCTCGAGGCTCCTGGCGGCCGTCGCAGAGGGCGAGGAGATCGTGATCGCTCGCGGTGGACGCCCCATCGCCATCCTGAGCCCGTTCACGGGCGCTGCTCGCCGCCGTGAGCTCGGTCGCGATGCTGGCCTGTTCGTCGTGCCCGACGACTTCGACGCTCCGCTTCCGCCCGACGTGCTCGAGGACTTCGAGGGGTGAGGATCCTCCTGGACACCCACGTTTGGCTTTGGATGTTGTCTGAACCCGACCGTTTGGCTGACGACGTTCAGGAGATCCTCGCGGACCCGCGCTCGACACTACACCTCTCGGTCGCGAGCGCTTGGGAGATCGCCATCAAGTTCGGCTTGGGCAAGCTGCCCTTGCCCGAACCGCCCGCGACGTTCGTGCCGTCACGGCTGCTGCGCGACGGCGTGTCGTCCGTTCCCATCGAACAACACCATGTGTTGCGAGTCGCCGAGTTGCCCCACCACCACCGCGACCCCTTCGACCGGCTGCTCGTCGCGCAAGCCAAGGCGGACGATTTCACCCTCTTCACCGTAGACCAGGTCTTTGGGGCCTACGACCTCGCCTGGCGCGACGTGAGCCGCAACGCCGGGCGCTGAGGCCCAAGGAGCCCGATGTCCGCCCCCGAGCTTCGCAACCCGCCGAGCGTCTTCGTGTACGACCTGGACGGCTGGACCGTCTGGGCCGGCCGCTCGGCGCGCGACAACGACCAGCTGTCCATCAAGGTCGCCCGAAACGACGACTGGTGGTTCCACCTGCGCGGCGCGCCCGGCAGCCACGTCGTCCTGTTCGTCCGCGACGGCGTCGAGCCGCCCCGCGACGTCGTCGAGCGCGCCGCCGCCATCGCCGCCTGGCACTCCAAGCAGCGCGAGGGCGGCCTGACCGCCGTCACCGGCACCCGCGCCCGCCACGTCTCCAAGCCGCGCGGCGCCCCGGCCGGCACGGTCGAGATCCGCAAAGAGGTCGTCTTCAAGGTCCGCCCCGCCGTCCCCGGCGAGCCGACCACCCTCTGACGGGCGGCGTGACACGCCCGCAACGGCCCCGTGGCGTTGCAGCGACACGCCCGGTCCTCGTTGACACCCGCCGCCCGGGCCACGACTCTCGCGGCCGATGGATCCCTTCGTCTACCAATACGCCATCGGCGGCCTCGTCTTCGTGGTCGGCCTCGTCTACGCCTTCCGCCAGGGTTACGTCGGCCTGTCCGGCCGCCCGCTCCTCACCCTCCTCGCCATGGTCGGCGGCCTCGCCTGCTTCGCCGCCCTGCAGGGCTGGCTCGAGTACGGCGACATGGCCTCCCGTCCCGCCGTCCCCTACGACGGCGACCCCCTGCCCGACCGCCGCATCGGCACCCCGCTCGATTACGGCGTCATGATCGGCTACTTCGTCGCCATCCTCGCCGTCGGCACCTTCTTCGGCCGCGGCCAGAAGTCCACGAAAGACTTCTTCTTCGGCGGCCAGCGCTTCTCCTGGTGGCTCATCGCCTTCAGCCTCGTCGCCACCACCATCGGCTCGTACAGCTTCGTCAAATACAGCCAGATCGCCTTCCAGCACGGCACCGCCAGCTCCCAGACCTACTTCAACGACTGGTTCTGGCTCCCGCTCCTGCTCTTCGGCTGGCTGCCCATCCTCTACTTCTCGCGCATCACCTCCATCCCCGAATACTTCGAGCGCCGCTTCAGCCGCCGCGCCCGCCAGGTCGCCACCTGGCTCCTCCTCGTCTACCTCGTCGGCTACGTCGGCGTGAACCTCTTCACGATGGGCACCGCCCTCCACCACCTCCTCGGCTGGTCCATCCCCAACGCCGCCCTCCTCGTCGGCACCATCAGCGCCATCTACGTCACCTTCGGCGGCCAGACCTCGGTCATCATGACCGACCTCCTCCAGGGCGTGATGCTCCTCGCCACGGGCCTGGTCATCCTCGTCCTCGGCATGGACCACCTCGGCGGCGCCGACGCCTTCTGGGAGCACCTCCCCCGCGGCCACCGCACCGCCTTCGGCAACTTCAACACCGACCCCGACTACAACGCCGTCGGCATCTTCTGGCAGGACGCCATCGCCGGCTCGGCCATGTTCTACTTCCTCAACCAGGGCATGGCCATGCGCTTCATGGCCGCCCGCTCCGTCCGCGAGGGCCGCCGCGCCGCCGCCAGCGTCCTGCTCGTCCTCATGCCCATCGCCGCCGTCGTCGTCGCCTCGGGCGGCTGGGTCGGCAAGGCCCTCACCGAGGCCGGCGTCCTCCCCCCCGACCTCCCCGCCGACCGCGTCTTCTACGTCACCGCCGAGCTGCTCGCCCAACCCGGCGTCTTCGGCCTCATCATGGCCGCGCTCACGGCCGCCCTCATGTCCACGGTCGACACCCTCATCACCGCCATCGCCGCCATCGTCGTCAACGACGTCTACCGCCCCACCCGCCCCCAGGCCCCCGAGTCCGAGCTGCTCAAGGTCGCCCGCGTCAGCTCCGTCGCCGTCACCCTCATCGGCCTCGCCCTGGTCCCCGTCTTCATGTCCTTCAAGTCCATCTACGCCGCCCACGGCGCCTTCACCGCCGCCGTGACCCCGCCGCTGGTCGTCGCCCTGCTCTTCGGCGTCTTCTGGCGCCGCTTCACCCCCGCCGCCGCCGTCTGGACCCTCGTCGCCGGCACCGCCGCCGTCGCCGCCTCCATCGTCTGGCCCGAGCTGGTCGCCCCCTTCGCCCACGGCGTCCCCGAGGACCCCACCGCCGACGGCCTGCGCCAGTACAAGTTCACCCGCGCCCTGTACGGCCTGACCGTCTGCGCCGTCATCGGCGTCGCCGTCACCCTCTTCACCCGCCCCCGCGCCCTCGACACCCTGCGCGGCCTCGTCTGGGGCACCGTCGCCGACGCCATCCGCCGCTACAAGGGCGCCCCCGGCGCCGAGACCGAGTCCGCCTGGGCCACCACCGCCGTCGCCCTCCGCGCCGGGGACGACGACCCGTCCGACCCCGACACCGGCCTGCCGCTGGCCACCCTGACGCGCCCCCTCGCCGACGCCCTCGCCGCCGCCCCCGGCGACCTCCTCTACGTCACCGACGCCCGCGTCTGGCTGGGCGGCCTCCGCTCGGCCCACGTCAAGGTCGCCGCCGTCACCGACGCCTCCGAGCCGCGCCTCGATCTCCCCCAGAGCGCCTGGGAGGACGCCGTCGCCCCCCACCGCGCCACCCGGCCCTTCCGCGTCAAGCGCCTCTACTGACCCTCGCCCGCCCGCTCCCAGGCCAGCTCCTCCAGCGCGTCCTCGCGCAGCCGCGCCAGCTCCGGCCGCAGCGCCGGGCTCGTCGCCGCCTCCAGCACGATGTAGTCGGACTCCTCGACCCGCTTGAGCAGCTGCACCACGTCCGCGCGGTCCTGATGCCGCCGCGCGGCCAGCTTCAGCCCAAGCAGCCCGACCAGCCCCACGATGGCCGCGTCCTCGGCGCTGGACGCCAGCGACCCGGGCGACGGATAGGCCGGACTCCCCGGCCGCGGCATCGGCGCCCCCGCTATCAGCAGGTCGACCGGCACCCCGGTCGCCGTGTGCCGTAGCCGCGTCGCCGACTCCCGCGCGAACCCGCACGCCGCCAGATGGCGCTCCAGCTCGGCCTGCGCCTGCGGCTCGACCAGCACGTCCACGTCGCGGGTCGTTCGCAGGTAGCCGTGGTGCACGACCGCCACGCCGCCGACGATGCGATAGGCCACGCCCGCCCGCGCCATCAGCCGCCGCAGGTCGGGCAGGACGAGGTCCAGCGGGCTGGCGTCCGGATCCATGGCGCTCGCGAACCTCCTGAGCGCTCGCAGGCGCGACTCGGTGCTCTCCATGAGGCAAGTGTAAGCCCTCGCGGCGCCTTTCCGAAAGGCGCCCGCGGCCGCCGCCGGGGCCCTTGCAGCCTCCACGGCTCCCGCTCTAGGCTCGCCGCACCGCCGCCCGGAGCCCGCGAGACCCCGTTCGTCCCGCGGGCGCGATGGAAGAAATGGGGCCACCATGAGACTGGACGCGAGATGGCATGCGACCTGGGCTGCCCTGGGCGCCAACGCCCCGGAGGCGGCCTGGCAGCAGCTACGGGCGGCCTACGCCGAGCCCCACCGCGCCTATCACACGCTCGAGCACATCCTGGCCTGCCTCGACGTGTTCGACAGCGTCCGCGACCACGCCACGCGCCCCGACGAGATCGAGGTCGCGCTGTGGTTCCACGACGCGGTGTACGACACCCGCCGCAGCGACAACGAGGCCCACAGCGCCGACTGGTGCGACCGGGTCCTGTCCCAGCAGGGCGCCGAACCCGCCGTGCGCGACCGGGTGCGAGCGATGATCCTCGCCACCCGGCACGCCGAGCCACCACCCCCGGGCGACCCGGCCCTGCTCGTCGACGTCGACCTGTCCATCCTGGGCGAAGACGAGGCCACCTTCGACGCCTACGAGGCCGCCGTCCGCCGCGAGTACGCCTGGGTGCCCGAGCCCGCCTTCCTCGCCGGCCGCCGCAAGGTGCTGCGGATGTTCCTCGACCGCCCGCACGTCTTCGAGACCGCGCCCATCCGCGCCCGCTTCGAGGCCCGCGCCCAGGCCAACCTGCGCCGCTCCCTGGCGCGCCTCGGCCCCTGACCGGTCGCGTCTCGCGCGGCTAGCGCCTGACACGCGCGGCCGCCGCGGCTACCATCCCGGCCGGCGCTGCGCGGGACGGCGCCTCTGCGGGAGGCAGGTCCCTTGGCACAGATCCTTCGCCGCGCTGCGGTCTTCTTCGCGCTGGTGGCCCTCGGGGTCGGCGCGTACCTGTGGCTCGAGCGCTCCAAGGAGCCGCCGCGCAAGCGGGGCGCCGGGCGCGAGCGCGGGACCGCGGTGCGCGTCGTCACCGTCGCGGCGACCGAGGTGGTGCCGCGGGTCACCGGCTACGGCGTCGTGCGGGCGCATCGGGCCTGGCAAGGCACCGCGCAGGTGGGCGGGACCATCATCGAGGTCGCGCCGGGGCTCGAGGTCGGCCGGGTGGTCCGCGAGGGGACGGTGCTCTTCCGCATCGACCCGGACAGCTACGAGCTCGAGCGCAGCCGCTCCGAGGCGACGGTGCGCGCGGTCGAGGCGCAGCTGGCCGAGATCAAGACCCGCATCGCTGGCGCGCAGGCCAGCCTCAAGGTCGAGAACAGCCTGCTGGCCCTCGCCAAGAAGGACCTCGCGCGCGTCCGTCAGCTGCGCGCGCAGGGGCTCAACGCGTCGGTCGAAGAGGAGGCCGCCGAGCGCGCCGTGCTCAACGCCGAGAAGGCGGTCAACGCCATCAAGGTCACGCTGGCGCAGCTGCCGGCGAGCCGAAAGGTGCTCGAGGCGCAGCTCGCGCAGCAGCAGTCGGGCGTCAAGGGCGCCGAGATGAACGTCGAGCGGACGGTGGTGGTCGCGCCGTTCACCATGCGGGTGCGGCAGGTGGGCGCGACGCTGCACCAGGCGGTCGGCTCGGGGGCCCTGCTGCTGGTCGGCGAGAGCGAGGACCTGATGGAGGTGCCCGCCCACCTGCCGGTCGGGGCCATCGGGGCGCTGCTCGGCCCGCGCGCGCCGGAGCCGCCGCAGGCCGCCCTCGAGGCCGCGGCCGTCGACGCCGAGGCGCCGCCCGGCGAGGTCGAGCGCCCGGAAGGTGACGAAGCGGCCGCGGCGGACGACGCGAAAGACGACGCCCCGGCCGAGGACGCCGAGCGCGCCGAGGCGGAGCCGGAAGCGCCGGGCGGGGCGACCGCCGAGGCGGCCAGCGCGCCCGAGGACAACGCACCGAGCTCCTGGTCCAGGCGGACGAGCCAGATCCAGGCGAAGATCAAGCTGAGCAGCCAGGGCGTGACCGCCGAGTGGGAGGGGCGCTTCCGGCGCTTCGAGGGCATCGACCCCGACACGCGCACGCAGGTCGTGGTGGTCGAGGTCGAGCGCCCCGAGCGGGGCGCGCGCCGAGGCGGGCCGCCGCTGCGCGCCGGGATGCACGTCGAGGTCGAGCTCAGCGGCGCGCCGCGGACCGGCTGCCTGTCCATCCCGCGCGCGGCGCTGCGCGGCGACACGGTGCACGTGGTCGACGCCGAGCGGCGCCTCGCGCTGCGCAAGGTCGAGGTGGATCTCGTCCAAGAGGCCTTCGTCTGCGTGGCGAGCGGCCTCGCCGAGGGCGACCAGGTCGTCGTCAGCCAGCTGCAGCCGGCGGTGGCCGGGATGCTGCTCGAGCCGCGCGGCGCGGACGGCAGCGGCGGGGCCAGGCGGCCGGCGGGCGCGCGCGGGCGGCCCGGGGCGGGCGAGCGGGGCGACGGCACCTCGCGCGCGGTCCCGGGCGGCGCGCGAGGTGCCGACGGCGACGGCGCGGCGCGTCCGAGCGGGCGGCGTGGCGAGCGGCCGGCGGCCCCGGCGGCCCCATGATCGGGTACTTCGCGAGGCACCAGACCGGCGCGACGCTGCTGATGCTGGTCTTCATCGCGCTCGGCGTGCTGGCGCTGCCCAAGCTGCAGCGCGAGATCTACCCGACGTTCGAGTCCTCGACCATCCGCGTGTCGGCCCGCTACGCCGGCGCCCCGGCCGAGGTCGTCGACGACGCGGTGACCCAGCGCCTGTTCGCCGCCCTCGCCGGTCTCGAGGGCGTCACGCGCATCGACTCGCGCTCGAGCGAGGGCAGCGCGTCCCTGTCGCTCGAGGTCGACCCCGAGGCCGACTTCGACGCGCTGCTCGAAGAGGCGGAGGCCGCCGTCGCCACCGTCCGCGACCTGCCCGACGAGGTCGACCCGCCGACCGTCAGCGGCACCCGCGGCGGCCGCGGCGCCTCGGTCGCGACGGTGGCCGTGACCGGCCCGATGTCCCCCCAGGACCTCAAGCTCTACTGCGAGCAGCTCAAGCGGGACCTCCTCCGCGGCGGCGTCGTCACCCAGGTGGCCATCGCCGGCTTCTCCACGCGCCGCCTGCGCGTCCGCGCCAACCAGCCCCTGCTCGTCCACCACGGCCTCACCCTCTCGGATCTGTCCAGCGCCATCGCCTCGCAGAGCCTCGACGCCCCCATCGGCACCCTCGAGGCCCTCGAAGGCGACCTCCTCATCCGCTACGCCGACAAGCACACCACCCCCGAGGCCCTCTCCGACGTCGTCGTCAAGAGCACCGCCACCGGCGGCCTCGTGCGCCTCGGCGACGTGGCCACCGTCGAGGACGCCTTCGCCAACGACGCCGAGCAGACCTGGTTCAACGGCCAGCGCGCCGGGCTCCTCAACGTCAGCAAGACCACGACCCAGGACAGCCTCACCGTCCTCGCGGCGGTCGAGGCCTTCATCGAAGACCAGGCCGACCGCAAGCCCACCGGCGTCACCCTGACCCTCACCAGCGACGAGGTCTCGGTCATCTCCGACCGCCTCGCCCTGCTCGTCGACAACGGCCTGCAGGGCCTGGTCCTCGTCTTCGTGACCCTGTGGCTCTTCTTCGGCTGGCGCATGGCCTTCTGGGTCGCCGCCAGCCTGCCGGTGTCGTTCCTCGGCGCCCTGTGGGTCATGACCGAGCTCGGCCAGACGCTCAACATGATGACCGCGATGGGCCTGCTCATCGCCCTGGGCCTGCTCATGGACGACGGCATCGTCCTCGCCGACAGCGTCGCCGCCCACCTCCAGCGCGGCAAATCCCCCATGCGCGCCGCCGTCGAGGGCGTCCGCGAGGTCGCCGGCGGCGTCTTCTCGTCCTTCCTCACGACAATCTGCATCTTCGTCCCGCTGTCGAACATCGAGGGCCAGATCGGCCGCACCCTGCAGGTCATCCCGGTCGCCCTCATCACCGTGCTCGCCGTCAGCCTCCTCGAGGCCTTCTTCATCCTGCCGAGCCACCTCGGCCACGCCATCCGCTCGCCCGCGACCCACCCACCGGGCCGCTTCCGCCGCGCCTTCGACGCGCGCTTCTCCTGGCTCCGCGACCGCCTGGTCGACCGCGCCGTCGACCTCGGCCTGCGCTACCGCTACTTCACCACCGGCGCCCTCATCGCCGTCACCATCGCCTCGGTCGGCATGATCACCTCGGGGCACCTCAAGTTCAGCAGCTTCCCCTCGGCCGAGGGCGACCTCGTCCAGTTCAAGCTCGAGCTGCCCCCCGGCACCCCCCTCGAGGACACCCAGCGAATCGTCGACGGCGTCGTCGCCGCCGCCTGGCGCGCCTCCGAGGCCTTCGCCGCCGACCAACCCGACGGCGCCCCCCTCGTCCGCAACGCCTCGGTCCGCTACAACCACAACCCCGACGTCGACGAGACCGGCCCCCACGTCGCCACCGTCTCCATCGACCTGCTCTCGGTCGAGGTCCGCGGCACCACCCTCGCCGACTTCACCGCCGCCTGGCGCGACGAGGCCGGCGACATCCCGCGCGCCGTCACCGCCACCTACGGCGCCGGCGGCCGCCGCGGGCCGCGCCGCGCCGCCCTCGAGGTCCGCATCGAGGGCGAGGATCTCGACCGGATGAGCGAGGTCTCCGAAGAGATCCGCGCCTGGCTGTCCCAGTTCGAGGGCGTCAACGACGTCGCCGACGACCTGCAGCCGGGCGGCTCCCAGGTCTCGGTGCGCCTGCGCGGCGACGCCGGCGCCATGTCCCTCACCGGCGCCGCGGTGGCCTCCCAGCTCCGCGCGGCCCTGGCCGGCCTCACGGTCGAGAGCCTCTTCGACCGCGGCGAGGCCTACGAGCTGTTCGTCGAGCTGCACCACGGCTACCGCGACAGCGTCGCCGACCTCGAGCACTTCCCCATCCGCCTGCCGGCCGGCGGCTCCGTGCCCCTGGGCGCCATCGCGCACGTCACCACCGACCAGAGCTTCGCCCGCATCACCCGCGTCAACGGCGCCCGCACGGTCACCGTCCGCGCCGGGGTCGACGACCAGGTCGTCAACGCTGCCGAGCTGGCGCGCCGCTTCGCCCAGGACGTCGCCCCCGACCTCGAGTCCCGCTTCGGCGACGTCCGCCTGGTCCTCGGCGGCGAGATCGAGCAGTCGGCGCAGACCCTCGGCTCGATGGGCCGCGGCTTCATCCTCGGCCTGCTCGGCATCTTCGTCCTGCTCAGCCTGCAGTTCCGCACCTACCTCGAACCGGTCCTGGTCATGCTGGCCGTCCCCTTCGCCGTCATCGGCGTCGTCTGGGGCCTCACCCTCATCGGCTCGCCCCTGACCACCCAGGGCATCCTCGGCTTCATCTCCCTGGCCGGCGTCGTGGTCAACGACTCCATCCTGCTCATCTCCTTCATCAAGTCCCACCGCCGCGCCGGCGTCTCTGCCGCCCAGGCCGCCGCCTCCGCCAGCCGCGACCGCTTCCGCGCCGTGCTCCTGACCAGCCTCACCACCGTCGTCGGCCTGGTCCCGCTGACCTTCGAGACCAGCCGCCAGGCTCAGGAGCTCATCCCCATGGCGACCGCCATCATCTTCGGCATCACCTCCTCGACGCTCCTCATCCTCTTCGGCCTCCCCGCCATCTACGTCGTCCTGTCGGACCTCGGCCTCATCGGCGCCCCGCCGCACGACGCCGACGCCGAGCACGACGCCCTCGCCCCCACCGCCCCTGGTGCGGAGGTCCGCCAGGCCTCCTGACCCCTGTCTTCACGACATGGAGAGTGACGAGTCCCGACCCCAACGCTCGGTCGAGGCCAAGTCGCACGGGCTTGGGCCATCGATGGCTCTAAAGGCGATGTCGACAAGGCGTTCGGGCCAACGATGGCTCCAAAGGCGATGTCGACAAGGCGTTCGGGGCCATCGATGGCTCCAAAGGCGATGTCGCGAAGGCGTTCGGGGCCAACGACGACGAGCTGCCCGACTCGGCCCCGCTCATCGAAGGCGTCGAGGGCGACATCGGGAGACGACGAGGTCCCCGCCGAGGCCGGCCCGGTCGGTGACGGGCAGGACCCCGCGACGGCCGCCGACGAGGTGCTGTTCGACGCCAACGAGTGATCGGCGCTCCGCCTTCACGGCCCCTGGACCACGGTCACCAGCGGTCCCGGCGACGCGTCGAGGAACTCCACGACGAGGCGAAATGCCAGGAAATTCGCCGCACCACCACCCAAAGAATGCCAATCGGCCACCTTTTCCCGGGGATCGGGTTGTGGTCGCGGGATCCGAGCCCGTATCATGCGGCATTCCGACCACCGGGAGGGCGGCGACATGACGCGTGGACGCCTTTGGGGCGCCTTCACGGGCGCTATCTTGCTCATTGGCGCCTGCGGCGGCGACCCTGCCGGCCCGTCCCACTCGGGCGAAGACGCCGCGCGGGACGCGACCCACGACGCTTCGACCGATGGAGGCGCCGAGATCCAGCCCGGCACGCCGGAGGACCGATTCATCGTGGGTGGCGTGGCCTCCGGGGTGAGCGGCGGCGGGCTCGTGCTCGCCCTCGGCCAGGACACGGTCCCCATCGCGTCCAATGGACCGTTCACGTTCCCCGGCGCCCTCGAGGCCGGCGCCTCGTACGACGTCACGGTCGCGAGCCGCCCCTCGGCGCCTTCCCAGTCGTGCACGGTCACGGGCGGCACCGGCGTCATCGAGACGCACGTCACCGGGATCCGCGTCGACTGCGTCACCGATTCGTTCACCGTCGGCGGCACGATCAGCGGCACCAAGGCCCCTGGGCTCACGCTCTCGCTCAACGGCGCCGAGTCCCTCGCCCCTCCGGGCGACGGGCCGTTCACCTTTCCGACCCCGCTCGTCGACGGCGCGACCTTCCTCGTCACGGTCTCCAGCCACCCACCGGACCAGCTCTGCGGGGTCGCCAAGGGGGCCGGCGCCCTCGCGGGCGCGAATGTGACCCAGGTCACGGTGACGTGCGCCGACGCCACCCTGACGCCGGGCGGCTTCCCCGTCGGCGGCACCGTCGAGGGCCTCGCCGGGCAGCTGACGCTCGTCCTCAACGGCTCGGAGTACGCCTACCTCACCGTCAACGGGCCCTTCGCCTTCGAACAGGGCCTCGCCGACGGCGCTCCGTACGCCGTCACGGTAGCGAACCAGCCCCAGGGTCAGCTCTGCGCCGTCGCCAACGGCGCGGGCAGCATCCCCGGCGCAGCGGTCACCGACGTCGCCGTCACGTGCGCCTCCCAGACCGTCACCGTCGGCGGGACCGTCACGGGCCTCTCCGGCGCCGGCCTCGTCCTCCTCAATGGCGGCGCCGACCCGCTCCCCGTCACGGGCGACGGCCCGTTCACCTTCGCCGGGCCGGTCCCGACGGGCGCCTACTACGCCGTCACCGTCGCCACGCAGCCCACCGCCCCCCGCCAGACCTGCGCCGTCGCCGCCGGCTCGGGTTCGGCCGAGACCGATGTCACCGACGTCGGGGTCACCTGCGTGACCGACACGTTCTCGGTCGGCGGCACCATCGAGGGGCACACCGGCGACGTGGTCCTCCGCCTCGGCGACGGCGATCCGCTCACCCTGAGCAAGTCCGCGAAGACCTTCACCTTCCCGACCAAGCTCGACGACCACTCTCCGTTCGAGGTCACCCTCGACACCGCCCCGGCCGGGCAGGTCTGCACCCTCGAAGGCGGCGCCGGCACGCTCGCGGGCGCCAACGTCACCTCGGTCGCCGTCACCTGCGCCAAAGAGGTCGTCACATGCGACCCCGAAGCCGACCGCGTCGCTCCCCCACGGCGCGTCGCCAGCGGTCCGGGGCACACCCTCTTCGCCGACGCCTCCGGCGCGCTCTGGGCGTGGGGCGACAACACCAGCGGCCAGCTCGGCCTCGGCCTCACTGGAGGGACGCTCCCCGCGCCTCTTCCGGTCGGCCTGACGGGCGTCGTCGAGGTCGCCGCGGGCGATCATCACAGCCTCGCCCTCCTCGCCGACGGGACGGTCCGCGCGTTTGGCGGCAACGGCTCGAACCAGCTCGGCCTGCCAGGGCTCGCCCCCAAGACGGTCGACGAGCCGCTCGCCGTCCCGAACGTCGAGGGCATCGTCGCCATCGCCGCCGGCGCCAGCCACAGCCTCGCCCTCCGCGCCGACGGCCGCGTGGTCTCGTGGGGGCACAACGGCTACGGGCAGCTCGGGACCGGCTCGACGGCCGACTCCGGCTACCCGGTCGAGGGCGAGGTGCCCGGCCTCGAGGACATCGTCGCCATCCACGCGGGCGGCTACCACAGCCTGGCCCTCCGCGCCGACGGGACCCTCTTCGCCTGGGGCGACAACGGCACGAGCGACCTCCTCGCGGCGGGCTGCGCGGGCTGCCCCGACGCCTTCCTGCCGGTGGAGTCGACCGCGGCCCCCTGCGTGCGCAGGATGGCGCCGCGAAGCAACGCGAACCTCTTTCTGCGCGACGACGGCGTTCTCGTCGGCGGCAGCGGCCTCAAGCCGATCCCCCTCCCGGAGTCGCCGGTCACCGCCATCGCGACCACCGACAACGCGTTCTACCTCCTCACCGCCGACGGCGTCGTGCATCACACCACCGGTTCGGCGCCGACCCCCGTCGCCGGGCTCCCGCCCGCCTCGGTCCTCTTTGCCGGCCGGGTCGTCATCGCCACGCTCGACCCCGACGGCCACCCATGGACGTTCGGAGGCAACCACAAGGGCCAGCTCGGCCGCGGACACGTCAGCGCGGTGGACGCCGGCGTCCCGGAGCCGGTCGCCCGCCGGTCGCGGAGCGTCGCCCTCGCCTCCGGTTTCCAGACCACGGCGGCTCTGCGCGCCGACGGCAGCGTCTGGCTCTTTGGCAAGAGCATCGCCACGCCGACCGCGGCGACCGGCCTCGCGCGGGTCCCCGGGCTGACCGGCGCCGTCGAGGTGGCCGTCGCCGCGAGCCACCTCCTCGCCCGCCGCGCGGACGGGTCGGTCTGGGTCTACGGGCAGAACGTCAACGGCGTCTACGGGACGGGCTCGACCTCCACCTCGGGCCCCTATGTCCCCGTCCAGGCGACGACCCTCGCGGGCGTGAACGTCGTCGCGGTCTCGACCCGCCAGAAGTTCAACCTCGCCCTCGACGACGCGGGGAACGTCTGGTGCTGGGGCAACAACGACGCGGGCCAGTGCGCCACCGGCGCGACCAGCACCACCGTCTCGACCGCGACGAAGATCGCCGGGCTCAGCGGCGTCACGGCCATCTCGGCCGGCGACTTCCACGCCCTCGCGGTGACCTCCGACGGCCAGGTCTGGGGCTGGGGCAGCACCTCTTACGGGCGCCTCGCCGGGCTTCCGTCCGGGAACGTGCAGACGACGCCGGTCGCGCTCCAGGGCGGCGACGGCCAACCGATCTCGGGCGTCGGCGCGGTCGCCGCCGGAGACACGGCCAGCTTCGCGCTGACCACCGACGGGCGCATCCTCGCCTGGGGCACGGCCGACAAGGGTGCGCTCGCCAGCCCGCTCCTCACCGGGGTCGTCACCACGCCGGTCGTCGTCCTCCACCCGACCGCGGCCCCCGACCCGCTCACCGGCGTCGAGGCCGTCTTCGCGGCCGGGCGCGGAGGCGCCGCGCTGCTCTCCGGCGGTGAGGTCCTCGCCTGGGGCGACGTCCCGGGCTTCGGTCCCGTCCCGGCGGCCCCCCCGGGCCTGCCGCTCGCCGCGGGGCTCACCTCGGGGTGGCGGCACATGGCGGCCCTCGACGCCGACGGTGCCATCTGGGCCTGGGGCGACAACACCGCGGCGCAGCTCGGCGGCGACAAGGCGGATGAGGCCGCCGCGGTCGTCCGCGCCTGGAACGCGGGCCTGCCAGGCTGCGAGTCCGACGCCGCCTGCAGCCAGCCCGACCAGCCGCTCTGCGACGTCCCCTCGGGGCGCTGCGTCGGCTGCCTCTCGGGCGCCGACTGCGCCAGCACGGACGCGCCCATCTGCCTCGCCGGCCTCCTCGAGTGCGTCGCGTGCGCCACGACGGCCGACTGCAGCGGCGGCCAGGTCTGCCGCACCGATACGCACGACTGCGGCGCCTGCGTCGCGCACGCCGACTGCCCCTCCGAGGCGCCGCTCTGCGACGCCGAGGCGGGCGCCTGCGTCGGCTGCCTCAGCGTCGCGGACTGCGCCGCCGGCGAGGTCTGCCGCGCCGACACGCGCACCTGCGGCCCGTGCACGGCCGACGCCGACTGCGTCGCGCCGGGCAAGCCGTACTGCGACGCGGGGGCCTGCGTCGTCTGCACCGACAGCGCCCACTGCTCGAGCAATCAGGTGTGCCGCGAGGATCGCACCTGCGGCAAGTGTACGGACAGCGTGCAGTGCACCAAGGACCCGGGCAAGGCGCAGTGCAAGACGTCCAACGGCGTCTGCGTCGCGTGTCTCGACAACGCCGACTGCCCGGCCGAGACGCCTGGGTGCTACGCGTACGCCGGGACGTGCCACGAGTGCACGGTCAAGGCTCACTGCGGCGGCGACACGCCCAACTGCGACCTCGTCGGGTACAAGTGCGTGCAGTGCGCCTATGACTCGCACTGCACGTCGTCGTCTGGCCAGACCGGGATCTGCCTCCCGAAGGAGAACGACGGCCTCGGACTGTGCATCGCGCAATGCTGGACCGACGGCGAGTGTGCCGAGGGCGAGGCTTGCGCCCTCCCGGTCAATGGCGTCAAGGGGATCTGCCTGCCGGCGACCTGCAGCGGCCTCGGCAGCACCGACTGCGGGCCCAAGGGCACGTGCATCAGCGTGGGCGGCGTCACGGAGTGCCTGTACGCGGCCGGGACCGGCGCCGAGGGGAGCGTCTGCTACAACGTCAACGGCTGCGCGCCCGGCCTCCTCTGCGTCGAGGGGGCCTGCGTCGCGCCCGACTGCGACCTCGTCGCGACGCCCTGCGGCGAGGGCGGAGACTGCGTCCCCTACGAGATGCTGGGCGAGACCCTGGACCAGGGGCGCTGCGTGACGCCGTGCCAGGCTTTCGCGACGCCGGACCCCTGCCCCGAGGGGACGTTCTGTGAGGTGAAGGGCAAGGACCCAGAGTCGGGCGCCGTGCTCGCCACGTGCGAGCCCGCGACCGACGGCTGGAAGCAGGAAGGGGCCAGCTGCTACTCGAACCCCTGCGTCGACGGGCTCGTCTGCCAGCAGGAGGGGGAGTACTACGAGCTGGTCTGCCGGGTCCCGTGCGATCCGGAGGCGGCCCAGGGCGCGCTCGGGGCGTGTACCGGCGCGGGCGAGATCTGCCTCGCGGCCCCGGGCGAGGCGTTGGGCGTGTGCCGGGAGGGCTGCGTCCCGTTCGCCGGGGACACCTGCGGCGCCGACGCGTGGTGCAGCCCGGACCTCGAGGTGGCGGGGCTCGGCAAGTGCGCCCAGCTCTCGGGCGACGAGCCGGGCCCCGGTGACCCCTGCGGCGAGTCGAGCTGCTGTGGCGATGTCGCGTGCACCGACCCCGACGTCAAGGCGTGCGCGTGCGCCCTCGACAGCTACTGCTGCGGCGGCAAATGGGACAGCATCTGCGCCCAGACGGCGCAGTTCGACTGCGGCGTCGCGTGCGGGGACGGCCTGGGCGGCTGCGTCGCGGACCACCTCTGCCTGGGGGGGATCTGCAGCCTCGCGTGCGCCACCGGGGCGAGCTCCGGGGACCCGGGCGCCTGCGCGCTCGCGATGACCTGCGCCGACGCCGCGGCCGACCCGGGCCCGACGGGCTACTGCTCCGAGGCCTGCACCTACGCCCCCGTCCCGGCGGCCGACCCCTGCGGCGGCGGCACCGTCTGCCAGATGGCCGAGCTCGCCGGCGGCGCCGACCGCTGCGTGCTCCCGGTCGACGTAGTGCCGGGCTTCCCGCTTGCGTTCGACGCGACCTGCCCGTCGTCCGGCTTCGGCAAGGCCTGCGCCCCGGGCGCCGTCTGCGAGTACCTGGGCGGCTACCGATGCCTCCAGGCCTGCCGCACGGCCGTCGCCCCCTTCGGGGCCGGCCACCTCGACTGCACCGCCGGCTTCGGCACCACCTGCGCCCAGGGGTGGCTCGGTCGCGCCGATCTCGGCGTCTGCATCCAGTGAGGTCCTGCGTGAACACCCAGCGCATCGCCCGTCCCGGGTTCCACCACCTCCTCGCCCTGACCGGCCTCGTCGCCCTCGCGTCGTGCGGAGGCCCCGAGGACCCCGCGGCCACTCCCGACGCGCCGGACGTCGCCGACGTGGACGCCGCCCTCGTCGACGCGACCACGCCCCGCGACGCGGGCGACTCCCCGGACCCGTTCCCGACCGAGGCCACGTCGGTCAGCGCCGACATCGGCCCGGACGGCGGCGTCCTCTCGCTCCACGGCGCGCGCCTCATCGTGCCCCACGGCGCCCTCTCCGAGGTCGTCACCATCACGATGACGCGGACGCCCGATCTCCCGCCCGCCACCTACGATGCGGCCGTCACCGTGACCCGCTTCGAGCCCGCCGGCCTGACGTTCGCCGTCCCCGCGGTCGTGACGCTCTGGTACGAGGCCGGGCACCCGCGCCCCGGCCTCTACTGGGAGGCCGAAGGCGGCGGCGGCTTCGACTTCCTCGGCGGCGCCGTCCTCGCCGACTCGGTGACGGCGAGCGTCGTCCACTTCAGCGACGGCTTCGTCGCGACGGCGCCCCCGGCCCCAACCCCGGACGTCGTGACGAGCCCCGACGCCGCCGCCGACGTCACGGGCCCGCCGGATCCCGGCCCCGACCCCGGCACCGACCCGGGCGGCCCCGGCCCCGACGCCGGCTGCCCCGACGGCGACGACGACGGCGTGTGCGATGCCGACGACGTCTGCCCCGACCACGCCGATCCCGAGCAGACCGACAGCGACGGGGACGGCCTCGGCGACGCCTGTGACCTCTGCCCGCTCGACCCGGACAACGACGCGGACGCGGATGGCGTCTGCGGCGACGTCGACAACTGCCCCCACATCGGTAACGCCGGCCAGGCCGACGGCGACGGCGACGGCGTCGGCGACGTCTGCGACTTCGGGCTGGCCGGCACCGCCTTCCCGCAGAGCGCCAACCGGCGCTTCATGCCGTCGCTCACGACCGAGCTGGCCGAGCGCTACGACCTCGTCCGGGGCGGTGGCACGCCCTACGTCGGCGAGCTGTCGCCCCTCGACTGCGGCTCGAGCTGCTCGGGGACCTGCGGCCTCTTCCATGACGGGACCATCGACGGCCTCCTCGCCTCCTCGGGCCCGACCGGCACCTGGCTCGCGTGGAAGAAGGGCTCGGCGACCCGAATCGCCCGCGTCCTGACCGACGGTCCGCTCCAGGCGCTCGCCCCTCTCGAAGTGCCGAACACCGAGCTCGTCGATCTCCTGCAGGTCGAGACGGACGCCGGGGCCAGCTACCTCGTCGGGCTCAACGCCCACAGCTCGGACTGGCTCGTCGGCTTGAGCCCCCTGACCGGCGCCGTCCGCTGGCTCATCCACGGCCCCGGGGGCATGTTCAGCGCGGATCCGACCGCCGTGGTCGTCACGAGCGACGCGCGCTTCCTCGTCGTGGACGACCGGGGGCGCCTGTACGAGAGCCCCATCCCGAGCGATGGACAGGTCCAGCCCGCGACGCAGGTCACGCTCGCCTCGATGGGTCCCGAGCACCGCGTGGTCGACGTCGCCGTCGACGATCTCGGTCGCATCTACGTCGCCGGCTACGACCGCCTCGTGCCCCCCATCTGCGGCCCGAACCTCAGCCCGAGCGAGATGCACCAGATCCCGAAGCTCCGTGTCTACACGCCCGACTGGCAGGTCCTCGCCGAGGTGGACACCGAGGTCGGCCCGATGTGGGTCGAGCGGGCGCTCGAGGCGACCGCGCCCGACCGATACCGGGTGGTGATGCTGACCGACGAGACCCCCACCGTCGACGGTTGCGACAAACACGCGCTGAACTGGTTCAAGACTCCCTACGAGTTCACCGACGACCCGAACGATCTGTTCAAGTGCCCGGACATCTTCCAGCAAGCGTGCGAGGCCGAGCACCCGCCGGAGGGCAACCCGTGCTGCAGACCCGGCGGCGACAAGGGATGCGCCGCCGACCCGGACGTCGAGGCTTGCGTCTGCGGGCAGGACCCGTACTGCTGCGAGACGCAGTGGGACGGGGTGTGCTCGGATCTCGCCGACACTTGTGGCGGCGAGTGCACGGCGGGCGTGGACAACGGCAGCTGCCCCTGCCGCGGCTGCGCGGGCGGCGGGATGGTCCAGATCTGTCCGCCGCCGCTCTGCCTCCCGCCGCAGGAGTGCCCCGGGCCCCCTCCCCTGATGGTGGTCCACGACCTCCAGGCGAGCGGCCCGGCGGCCGTCACCCACCTCGGCACGCGCGTCCTCGACGTCGCGTCCAAGCGCGAGGACGTCGCGCTCGACGGGCACGGGCACGCGCTCGTTCGCTTCGGCGGCGTCGTCGATCTGAACGCCCCGCCCGGGCAGAGCCCCTTCGTGACGAGCTTCCCGACCTCTCTGCGCGGCGCGGCCCTCATCGACGGCACCTCGGGACCGGTCCCTCGCTTCGTGGTCGGCCAGGCGCCGTTCTTCCAGCTCTTCGGCTCGTTCGGCGTCGTTCGCGGCGGCATCCAGACCGGGCAGCTCGGCCCGTCTCCCCAGGTCACCTCCCACACGAGCGATCCCATCGGCCGCAGCTTCGACACGGGGGGGATCGATCAGCGCCCCGCCTGGGCGCGGCGGCTGGTCGCGCTCGGCGGCGGCGCCGTCCTCGGCATCGGCCCCGCCAGGCAGAGCAACGTGGACGGGGTCGGGCTCCGCCTCTTCGTCCCCGCGAGCGGGTACGTCCATGACCTCGACATCACCAACGCGCCGGCGGACGGCCCCATCCCGGAGCTCGCCCCCTGCCCCGATCCAGACCTCTGTCCCCGCTTCGACCTCGGCCTCGAGGTCACCGAAGACCTCGTCCTGCCTCCGGGCCCCGACTCGGTCACCTGGGTGTCGTGCACGAGCCGCACCCGAAAGAAGGTCGGCGGCTCGTACGTCGTCGAGTCGTTCCCCTGCCCCGACGACGAGATGCGCGCGAGCTGGGCCAGCGCCGCCAAGGGCAGTCACCAGATCACGACCGCGACGGAGCTCGCGTGCACGAAGTCCGTGACCAAGGTCGAGTACGTCTACACGAGCCCCAACAAGGACACGTGGAACGAGAAGAAGTCCCTCCGGTGCACCGCCTGGCGCGAGCTCTTCAAGCCCGGGAACCCCACGGGCCCGGTCACGAACCTCCTCGGCGTCTGGCCTCGGGTCCATGACGCCCCCACATGCGACGCCTACGGCCGGGCGGCGCCGCTCCGCGCGGTCGCCACCATGGGCCCCGAGCTCGTCGTCTCGGCCACCGTCGACGGCGAGCCGGCCGCGCAGGTGGCCGTCGGCGACACCGTCACGCTGAACGTCAGCCTGGGCGGCGCCTCGATCACCTTCCGCGTCGTCGGCGGCGACGCCACCCTCGTCGGTGACACCGACGGCGACGGTGAGCTCGTGACGGCCGGCGGCTCCGTCTCGGTCGTGGCGGACGGCGCGGGCATCGTCACGATCGAGGTCGTCGTGCGCAACGCCCAGGGCGGCATCATCGGCCGGCGCCGCATCAGCTTCGCCGTCATGCCCCCCGGGTCGTGCGGCGAGGACGAGGACGGCTACCACCACTGCAACACGCGCCTGCTCCTCGACATCCCGGACGAGGCCGACCAGCCCGCGCGCGCGGTCCCGGCCGAGGCGGCCGTGGGCGTGCAGCTCCACGACCGCAGCCTGCTCCTCGACGTGGTCGACCACCGCCATGACACGGGCGAGCTCGGGCCGCCGGTCGTCCTGTCGCGCACGTGGAACAGCGCCAACGTCCCCAAGGGCGGCGGCTGGCTCGGCGGCTGGACGTTCGGCTTCGAGCAGCGCTTGACGCCTGCGACCGACGACCTCGCCTTGACCCTGCTCGAGACCGACGAGGCGCCGGTCGACCTCGCCTTCTCGGACGGAGCCGGCCGCGTCGACGTCTTCCGCCACCCCGGCGCGTCGACCGAGGTGACCTTCACGGCGGCAGGCGGCGCCGGCCCGCACTATTGGGTCTACGACCACGCGGCGCAGACCCTCCGGGCGCGCGAGATGACCGCCAGGGTCGTCACCTACGAGAGCCCCCGCGGCCTCTTCGCGACCCTCCGCGCCTACACGCTGGTCGTTCCGGCCGGCTCGAAGGCGCGCGACGTCCACCCCTTCGCGCCCCGCGCCGGCGAGGCGAGCCCCGAGACCGAGCTCGGCCTGAACGAGCAGCGCTTCTATGAGCTGACCGATCCCGACGGCAACCGCCGCATCTTCGACTGCAAGGGGCTCCTCCTCCGCATCATCGACCCCCGCTTCCACGAGCTCGAGCTCATCTGGACCGGCTCGGTCGACCCCCTGACGCGCACGCGTCGCTTGACGGCCATCATCGACGCCGCGGGCCAGACGACCGCGCTCTCGTGGATCGCGACGTCCGCGGGCGAGCGCATCGCCGGCATCACGGACCCCTACGGGCGCCAGGTGCGCTACGGGTACGCGGGCGGCGGCGAGCGCCTCGCCTCCGTGACGCTCCTCGCCGGGCCGAAGGGCGCGATCACGCAGACGCGCAGCTATCGCTACGACGACAGCGGCCGCCTCTCGGCGGTCATCGAAGCCGACGCGACGACCACGGCGCCGACGATGGTGGTCGAGTACGACTCCGACGGGAAGGTCGTCCGGCAGCGGCTCGGCCGCGACGCGGGCGACGAGGGTGCGGCCACGGGCGCCTACGCCGACGGCCGCGACGGGGCCACCTGGGAGCTCGCCGACACGGAGGACGGGGTCGAGGTCGTCGCGCCCGACGGGGCCGTCCGTGCCTATGTGCTCGAGGCCCTGCCGGATGACGGCCCCAGGGTCATCGCGTCGGTGACCGTGACGCGTCCGGTGGCCGACGCCGCGACCCTCTCCGGGACCACCAAGCCCGCGCGGGTCGAGAGCGCGCTCGAGACGCGCTACGAGCACGACGCCAACGGCCTCGTCACCGCCATGGAGACGCCGTCGGGGCGCCGGACGGAGATGTCCTGGGACACCCACGGCCACATGGTCGAGCGCCGCGTGTTCCCGATGGGCGGCGGCGCGCCCGAGACGACCGGGTGGACGTACGAGGAGACGAGCGGCGCGCCCCACGCGAGCTTCCACTGCTGGGCGATGACCCAGGAGGTCGATGCCGGCGGCGCCAAGACCACCCAGGGCTACTGGCCCTTCGATCCGGCCCAGCCCGGGCGCCGCTGCGAGACGGCGACGCGCACCCTGCCGCCGTCCAAGACCATCGACGGCGGGGTCGCGACCTTCGGCGAGCAGTACGACCACGTGGCGGACGGGCGCCTCCGCGGGCTCCTCGCCGAGCGGCGCGTCCAGGCCGGCGCGACGGTCGTCTCGCGCGTCCAGCGCCTCTGGGAGACGCCCGTCCCTGGCCCCGGCGACGCGGCCGGGGCCAGGAGCGGCAAGCTCCCCGTCGCCAAGCTCGGCCACCCCTCGGGCGTCACGACCTCCGGCGACCTCCCGGCCGCCGACTCCGGGCTCTGCGAGGGCGCGCTCCCGAGCGAGATCACGACCGAGATGACCACCGACGACCGCGGCAACGTCGTCGAGGTCCGGGACAGGCGCCTGGTCGCCTGCGACTTCCACTGGGAGTGCGAGGACGGCGCCTGCACGGACGGGCAATGCGTCGCGACCATCACCACGGTCTCGACCTTCGATGCCAAGGACCGGCTCATCCGCGAGGTGACGGACCCGGACGGCATCCCCCAGACCGTCGACTACACCTACGACGCGCGGGACCGCGTGGTCGCGACGCGGGCCAACATCGACGACGCGTTCAGCTCCTCGGCCGCCTCGCTGGGGTGCTCGGGGTGCTTCAACGGCGCCGCAGCGGTCACCGAGGCCGTGTACGACCGCATGGGCCGGATCTCGGCCGTCGTCCGCCGCGGCGACGACCAGGACGTCTTCGTGCTGACCGCCCACGACGGCCTCGGCCGACCGCGCTATCGCCTCTCGCCCGGCGCCGGCGCCGACGCGGCCGCCGTGAGCGCCCTCGTGAACAGCGCGACGTCGGGGAGCCCCGTCCACGAGCTCCTCGCCGCCCACGACGTCCCCTCGCTCGGCGACGCCAACTTCGAGACCGTGACGCCGGGCGACGACCTCCTGCTCAACCCGAGATGGGTCCTCCGGACGCTCACCCACGACGCCGACGGGCACCTCCTGACGGTCGCCGCGACCGACGGCGCGGCCGCCTCGGACTGCGCGCCCTGTGACGCCTCGCATCACCAGCGGATCGAGCACTACTACGACGTCGACGGGCTCCTCGTCGCGACCGACGAGGGGCGCACCGACCGCGTCGGCCCGGACGGCGGGCGCGTCGTGGAGCACCTGACCTATGACGCCTCGCAGCGGCTCGTGAAGCGCCGCGTGCTCGACCCCGTCGGCCCGCCGGGGTGCCAGCCGGGTGTCGCCGTCCAGGAGGTCGCCTTCTCCGACCTCACCGCGCGCGGCTTCCCGCAGCGCATCGAGGTCCGCGGCCACTCGGCCGACGTGACGCTCGATCCGGCCACGGGGGCGGTGACCGAGGGACCCTGTGACACCGGGCGCCTCCTCGCGCTCGAGACCCGCGAGTACGACGCCCTCGGCCAGACCGTCGCCCAGACCGAGGCGCAGCTCGACGGCTTCGGGCCCGAGGCCGACCCCACCGGCGCCCCGACCCGCACCCTCAGGATGGCCTTCGACCACGCCGGTCGCATGGTCGAGAGCTTCATCGAGGGGCCGGGCGGCGCGCGCCTCGAGCACGAGCGGCGCGTCTTCAGCTACCTCGGCTCGCCCTGCTGGGAGGGGCTGTTCTCGGAAGAGGGCGCGGCGCCGGGGGTCATCCGATCCACCCGCTTCTTCTATGATCTCGCCGGCCACCTCGCGCGCCGCGAGGAGCACCACCTCCCCGAGGCCGGCCACCAGGCCGTGGCCGTCGAGACCGGGCTCCGCTTCGATCGCCTCGGCCGCTTGCGCGACACGGTCGACGCGCTCGGTCGCGTCACCAGCCGGATGGTCTACGACACGCTCGGTCGCGTCCGTGGCTCACGCGACCTCCGCGGCACCTGGCGCGAGCTGCGCTACGACGCCCTCGGCAACACGATCCTGCACAAGGCGCACGCGAGCACGCCGCGGTCGACGACGACCACCTGGCGCGGCGCCTACAAGCGGGCCGAGGCCGACGTCGTCGCTGGCCAGAACCGCGCCCTCCGTACGTTCTCGTATGCGCTCTCGGCCGATGTCGTCCGCTCTCGCCCGGGCCCGGCCGACCTCGGCCTCGAGGCGGAGACGCTGCGCAACGAGGCGGGCCAGCCCTGGCGCGAGCGGACCCTCCGCGGCGCCATCGTCGAGAGCACCGTCGACGCGCTCGGCCACACGGTCGCCATCGTCGCGACGTCGCCCGAGGCCGGGGCGGCGACCCTCCCGAGCGGAGAGCCGCTCGTCACGACCGCCCGCCGGGAGCTCCGCTACAACGCGCTCTCTCAGCTGCGCCTCGCGCGGAGCTTCGCGGGGGACGACGCGCCCATCGCCACCATCTGGAGAGGCCACGACGCCCACGACAACCTCCGCTTCGAGGCGCAGTACCGGCACCCCGCGGCGGGAGGCCCGGCCGCTTACGCGCGCGTCGACGCCACCTGGGACGTGCGCGGGCTCCTCGGCACGCTGACGCAGGACGTCCCGGGCGGCGACCCGGTCGTGCTCACATACGCCCACGACGACGCCGGGCGCCTCCTCGGCCTCACGAGCGCCGCGGGCGCCAAGGGCATCTTCCGGGACAACCACCTCTCCGAGGTGGCCTACACCTACACGGGCGCGCTCCCCGTCGAGCGCGTCGTCACCACGACCTCGACCTATCTCGCCGGCGCGACCACCAGCATCCGCTATCGCTACGACTACGACGAGCTCGGCCAGCGCTACCGCACGGAGATGCTGACCGGCGACGAGAAGCGGCTCTTCGAGGAGCGCCGCTACTGGCACGGGCCCGACGTCGTCCTGACGCGCGCCGCCTGGTTCAGGGACGGCGAAGAGCAGGGCGACCTCGGCGCGGTGATGGACAACCTGGCCATGCAGGGCAAGAGCCACCTCGTCAGCAAGCCCTCGTTCAGCCTCTTCGCGCCCCTGTGGACCTACGACCAGTACTTCGCCGACAACCCCGTCGACACCGTCTACACGGCCTCGATGTTCGACGACATGGGGCTCGCGACGCGCACCTTCACCACCATCTACCCGGCCTGGTCGGGCAAGCCCACGCTGCGCTCGACCTGGCGGACCTACGACGGCGATCGCCTGAAGTCCGAGCAAGCCATCGGCTGGGACCCCATCGACGGCAAGCCGACCGACGTCACGCACTATGCGCTGTCGTGGGACGGCGAGGGTTTCGCGAAGCCGGGCCTCGACCGCATCCGCCTCGCGACCCACCTCGTGGACAAGTCGGTCACGCTCGCCTCGCTGCCTGGCTCGCAGCTCGATGTCGACCTCGGCGCAGGCACCATCGCCGGGGCCGCCGCGGACCGCACCGACACCTATCGCTTCGAGTACACGGGGGGCCTCCTGCCGCTCCACGACGGCTGCGTCGGCGCGTCGTGCGATGGCCCCGACGCCGCGCCTCGTCACCGTTACCACTACGACGCGTTCGACCAGCTCGTCGCGGTCGGCGCGCGCGAGCCCGACGCATGCCAGGCCCCGGGCCCCCTCGACAACGAGGTCTACCCCGTCGCCTCCGACTACCGCGTCGCCTGGGACGCCCTCGGCCGCCGCGCCTACGAGCGCTACTCGCTGCCCGCCGGCTGCGCGAGCGCCGCCTCGCAGCTGCAGGGCGAGGTCCCCCGCGGGTTCGTCTACTTCGACGACCAGCTCGTCGAGGAGCGCTTCGACGTCACCTGGGACACGACGCCCGGGACGGCGCTGTACGTCCATGGCGCCGACGACCTCGCCTTCAGCGCCATCATGTTCAAGCCGGGCGACCAGGCCCCCCACCAGGCGCACTACCACCCGATGGAGGACAGCGCGGGCATGCTGCTCGGCGTCCGCGACGACAACAGCGGTCTCTTCCGAAAGCCCGGAGCCCCGGCGGGGGAGACCGAGATCCTGGAGACCAAGGACCGCGCCTGGTTCCGGAACTACCCGATGGTGCGCATCAACCCGGCCGTCAGCTGGCCGCTCCGCCGCATGAGCGACAGCATGGAGACCATCGGCTTCGGCAAGCTCAGCTACGGGCCCGAGCTGGGCTACATCGCCGATCTCCGATCGAACCCGGAGGCCGACCGACACTTCGCGACCCAGCCGCTCGGCTTCTGGGGCTCGGTCGAGGCGGTCGGCTCATTCATCGTCGGCGCCCTCATCGCGCCCTTCTTCGACGCCGTCGAGCTGGTCCGGTCCGCCGCCGATCTCATCCGCGGCATCGGCGATGGCGCCTCGTGGAGCTCGCTCCAGCGGCGCGGCCAACGCTTCGGCAACATCGCCGGACAGATGGCGATGGACGTCGCGATCAGCGCCCTCACGGCGGGGATAGGCGGTGGGGCCGTGCGGGCCGTGCGCGCCGGCGCCAAGCGGGCGTCCAAGGCGGGGCGCGCGGTGCGGCGCGGGATGCTCGACCGGCAGGCGGTCAGGGATCCCGACGGGTTCCTCCGCAACATGGGCCTCACCCGGCGCGAGGTCATGGCTTTCCAGATGGCCAACGACGCGCTCGGCGGCGGGTTCGAGATCGCCATCCGCAGCTTCGGCAAGAAGGCCAAGATGCGCCGCACCCACGTCGAGAACGGCGTCCTCGCCAAGCCGCTATGGCAAAAGGGCAAGACCTCCTCGAAGGACGCCCTCGTCGCCTGGAGCGACGGTCGCAAGATCAAGGCGACGGGCGACGTCGACCTCGCCTACGTGCTCAAGGACGGCAAGCCGGTCGGCCGGGACGCGGCCGAGTTCCGCAAGGCGTTCCGGGCGGCCTATCGGCGCCTCGATGGCCCGAACAACCCCACCATCAAGCACGGGCCGCACCTCGACCTCTCGCTCGTCCGCCCGGGCGAGCCCACGTTCAAGCGCGGGAGCGGGCTCGTCGAGCTCAAGCTCGATCCCACGAGCAGCCGCTATGACCCCACCGTGGCGCTCGACCCCGAGAAGGTCTTCCAGAGCGACAAGCAGATCAACGAGCTGCTCGGCCTCATCGGTCCGCCCGGACAGACCTTCTACCTGAGGTTCGACGCGAACGGCGTCCTCACCGCGGGTCAGCACTCGCTGACGGACGCGCGCTCGCTCCTCAGGCGCTTCGCGCCGGCGCGCGGCTGGCCGAAGTCGTGGTTCCGAACCACGACCAAAAAGTTCGACGAGTGAGCAGGCGGGGCGGCGCCTCCAGGACGGCGCCGCTCAGACCCGGCCGTGGTCGTCGCAGTGGTCGCCTTGCGCGCCGGAAGACCTCGCCAGCTCGCACCCCGTCGTGCACCGCTCGACCGTCGCCGTCCGGTGCGGGCAGGCGTCGTGGGAACGGCACGACAAAGGGATCACCTTTGTCTCGGCCCCTCCTCTAGCGCGGGCGCGTTCACCAAGTTCAGGCATGACAGACGGCCTCCGTTCGAGCTGGCTGCTGCTCGGCCTGGCGGTCGCCGGTCTGGCCGGCGGCGCGGCGCTGTGGCTCGCCGGCGCGCCCGGGGCGGCCGACGCGCTGTGGCTGGGCGCGACGGCGGTGGCGTTCGTGCCGCTGGTCGTGCGGGTCACGCGCAGCGTCCTGAGGGGCGAGGCGGGGGTCGACCTCATCGCCGTGCTGGTCTGGCCGGCGCGATGCTGCTGGGCGAGTACCTGGCCGGCGCCGTCATCGGGCTGATGCTGGCCAGCGGCCGGCTGCTCGAGCGGCGCGCCAGCGCGCGGGCCACGCCTCGGGCGACCGGCTCGACAGCGGCACGGTCAACGTCGGCCGCGCGTTCCGGATGCGCGCGACGGCGTCGGCCGCCGAGAGCACCTACGCCGGCGTCGTCCGGCTGGTCGCGTCGGCCCAGCGCGACAAGGCGCCGGTCGCCCGGCTGGCCGACCGCTACGCTGCGCTGTTCATCCCGTTCACGCTGGCGGTCGCCGCGGCGGCCTGGGCGCTGTCGGGCGACCCGGTGCGCGCCCTCGCCGCGCTGCGAGCCCGTCCGGCCGAGGTGGTGCAACGAGTGAAGGTGCGCGCGCGCACCTCGGGACCGCGCGCGCGCAGCGGTGGCGGGTGCGGCGACCGCGCCGCGGCGCCCCGGCGCCCTGGCATGGAACTGGCTACTCGACCCGGTCACCGAGGAGGGAGCCATGCAGCGCCAGGAGCACCGAAGCAGTCCAGAGGGAGCGCGCAGCGCGGAGGAGAGGTCGCCGCAGCGCGAGGCCGGGGACGGCGTGCGGGGGCAGCTGCGGGAGCTGCCGTCCTACGCGGCGCAGCGGGCGGCGCTGGTCCCCGGCGGGCCCATCCACCTGTCGCGGCGCCCGGGCGGCGCGGACGGCGGGCGGTCGCCAGCGGAGGCCTTCGGCCAGGCGACCAGCGGGCCGGCGCGCGAGCTGCCGCACCGCGGGGCGATGGAGCAGGCCTTCGGGCGTGACCTCGGCGGAGTGCGGGCCTTCGTCGGCGACCCGCAGGCCAGGGCCGGGCTGTCGGCGCTGGGCGCGTCGGGGGCGGCGTCGGGCGGTGACGTCGCCTTCGCCGACCCCAGCCCGTCCAGGGAGCTGGTCGCCCACGAGGTGACGCACGTCCTGCAGGGCGGCGGCGGCGTGCAGGCGAAGTCCGAGGTGGCGCCCGCGGGCGACGCCGCCGAGGTCGAGGCCGACCAGGTCGCCGCGCGGGTGGCCGCGGGGCAGCCGGCGGGCCCCATCGGGGCCGCCGGCGGCGGGCTGCGGCTGAAGAGGGCCCACCGGACGACGCTGGACGGCGGGAAGGTGCGGGCCGACGACGAGGACAAGACGCCGCTGCAGGTGGGCGAGCGCGATCCGGCGGACCCGAACGTCAGCGTCTCGACGAACGACCTCGGCGACGGGCGGGTGGTGGTCGGGACCGAGAAGAAGAGCGACGCGACCTTCGGGACCGCCTCGACCCGCAGCGTGACGACCGACGACAAGGTGGAGGACCCCGTCGCGACGGGGAAGGCCCTGCTGGCCGAGATGAGGTCGGCCACCAAGGACATCGACGAGCACCGGCTGCCCGAGCTCGAGGCGCGGAGAGAGCGGCTCGAGGCGGCGAAGGCGACGCCTGAGGGCTCGGCCGAGGCCAACGGGCCGCGGTTCGACGTGGACGCCGAGCTGGCGGCGGTCGAGGAGGAGCGAAAGCGCCTCGTGGCCAAGAAGGAGCGCCTGGCGGCGCGCACGGAGGAGCTCGGCGAGCGCCTCGGCGACGAGGCGGCGGCGAAGGGTCTCACCGTCGAGGAGCTGAAGGCGATCTCGGCCGAGGTCGGCGGGACGAGCGTCGAGGTGGCCTACCGCAGCGAGGGGTCGCAGACCTTCGAGGAGGGCAGCGGCTTCGCGGTCGAGCACGACGGCGTGCGCATCGAGGGCGGGTCGCTGGTCTCGAAGACCGACGCCGACGGCAACCAGTCGGGCGAGGGCAAGCGCTACTCGGGCAAGATCGGGGTCAAGGACGGCAGGGTCGGCGGCGAGCTCGAGCAGAAGGCGGCCGACGGCTCGTCGGTCAAGGGCTCGTTCCACGCCAACGAGGACGGGGCGGCCGCCGAGGGGACCTGGGCGAAGGCCGACGGCCGCTCGACGACCGTGGGTGCGACGGTGGACAAGGACGGCGGGTCGGCGAGCTACGCCTCCAAGGGCGCCGATGGGGTGAGCCACGAGCTGGGGGCGCACCACAAGAAGGGCAAGGACGGCGCCGAGGACGAGTGGGGCCTGACGGCGGGCCTCGGCAAGGCCGACACCGACGCCGACAAGAAGGCCGCGAAGGACAAGGACAACGTCGACGGCAACCTCGAGGCGACGCTGTCGACGACGCGCGTCGGCGGCAAGGGCGACCTCACGCTGCCGCGGTGGGGCGACGACGCGCGCAGCTTCACGTTCAGCTGCGGCGGCAGCGTCTACATCGACTGCACGGTGACGGTCTCTGCCAAGGGACCGCCGCCGAAGTACACGCTGGTGGCCAGGGCGCACGGCAGCATCTCGCCGGGCGGCACGCTCAACGGCGAAGAGGGCGGCGCCGGGGCGAGCGCGACGGCCAAGGTGACGCTGGCGCTCGACAAGACCATCACGCGGGTCTACGACGGCCCGAAGCTCGAGGCGCAGCTCGCGTGCTACCGCGAGCTCGAGCTGGCGCCGCCGAGCACGCTCGAGAAGTGGCGGCGGGGGCTGGGGCTGCTGGCGGACGAGGGGGCGCTCACGGAGGTGGGCGACAAGGACGAGTCGGGCTCGTCGGCGGGCGTCGAGCTGGGCGCCTCGGGCGACGCCAAGCTGGGCGGCGTCGGGGTCGGGGCCAAGGCGAGCTACGAGGGGCAGCGCAGCGTCCGGCTGACCGAGGAGAAGATCGGGGCCGACAAGAACCGGATCACGGCGCACATCGCGACGGCGCAGGAGGTCTCGGGCGGGGCCTCGGCGTCCGTGGTGACGGGCGGCGAGGTCACCTACGAGTACGAGTGGGATGAGGCCGAGACGGTCGAGTTCGAGCTGTCGACCAGGGACCCGAAGACCTACGGGGCGACCCTGCAGCGCATCCGCGAGGCGACCACGCGCGAGGAGCTCGACGCGCTGGCGATGGCGCTGGGGAGCACGGGCTGGACCTCGGCCGAGGGGCACAGCGAGACCGTCGGCGGCAAGGGCACGTTCGAGCAGGACCTCGGGGGCGGGCAGAAGGTCGGGCTCGACGTCGGTGGCAGCAGCACGGACGCGTTCAAGAGCGAGATCAGCCTGAAGGACGGCAAGATCGGCGCGAAGGGGTCGGGCACGCAGACGGACGAGCTCGCCGTGTCGTCGGCCGCCGGGACCGAGATGCTGGGGGTCGAGAACGTCCACGGCGGCGCGGCGAGCAGCGACGGGAGCGAGGCCTCGCTGGAGCTGTCGAGCAAGACCACCGAGAAGACGCCGGGCCTGGGCAGCGGCAAGAGCCTGGTCGGCGAGGTGATGGCCAGGTCGTCGATCATCGAAGGCGTCCGGTCCTACCTGACCAAGGAGGAGACGACGCTCTCGGGCACCGGCTACAGGTCGGCGGATGTCTGGCGCCTCGTCGGCTACGCCAGCCAGAAGGGCGTCTGGAGCGGCGCGGTCGGCGTGGCGCTCCCCGGCCCGCCCGCGCAGAAGGCCTGGGAGCAGCTCGGTCGCACGCTGCGGAGCCCCGCCCGGAGCCCCGAGGCCGACCGCCTGCACGCCCGCATCGCGGCCGACCCGCAGCTCGACAACAAGACCAAGGAGCGCCTCGTCGAGGAGCTGGACCTCGCGTTGTCGATGCGCGCGCTGAACCTCTTCCTCAGCCAGGCCGGCAACGACGGCCAGAGCCTCATCCGCGCGGTCCTCGAGCGGGCCGGCCAGGGCACCCACCGCGGCGGCGTGAAGAAGGCCGCCGGCTCGAGCTGGTACTGGCCGCCCGAGCTGAAGGAGCTCCAGGGGCGCTGGACGAAGAGCCAGGCCGAGGTCGCCGGGCTCGAGGGCCAGGCGATGAAGCTGCTCGAGCAGGGCCTCGACGGGCGCGACGAGGGGCTGGCGCTCATCACCGGCGCCACGAGCCGCCTCGACGGCGTCCTGCGCGACTTCGAGGCCGCGCGGGGCGAGCACTACGTCGACCACCCGCGCGAGTTCGTCGACATGAAGACGAAGATGGAGGCGAGCCAGCGGCAGGCGCGGAAGGTGCGCGCCGCCTTCGACCAGGCCGCGGTGGAGGTCGAGGACCGCTCGGTCGAGCCGGGCGACGGCCCGCCTGCGGTCTGTGAGGCCACGGCGGAACCCGGGCCCGACTGCAGCGAGGAGCGCGCGGCCGCGCACGCAGAGGACCGCGAGCGCGTGGAGACGGCGCAGCGCCTCGAGCGGGCGCGCAAGATTCAGCAGATGAGCGCCTACTGCCGGGGCTTCAAGCTGCAGGAGACCAAGCTCCTCGGCGAAGCGCGCGACGCCTTCTTCCAAAGCGACGCGACGCGCATCCTGACGACCTCGCTCGCGCAGGGCTACGACGAATGGATCGGCCACCTGCTCGCTTATCGCGACGCCTACCGCGACGCCCAGTGGCCGGTCGAGACCTGGAAGATCAGCGCCGACGCCAAGAGCCGCCGCAACCTCTTCTACGAGCCCGACGTCGACGCCTTCGAGAAGGTCTGGCGCGACGCCCTCGGCAGCGAGCCGCCGTCGACCCTCGTCTGGCGCCTCCGGTCGTACTGACCGCTGCGCGCGCGCGGTCCGGCCGTGCGCGCGCGCAGCGCTTGAACCGCGCGGCCCGTGTGCCGGCGCCGCCCGGGCCCTGGCACGACTTTCGCTTTGTACCGCACCCGAGGCCGCGGGGGCCTCACGTCACTTCGGGAGAGACCTCATGAGACTGTCACTTCGCCTCGCGATCATCGCCGCGGTGCTCCTCGGCTCGGCCGGCTCGGCCTTCGCCGGCGGCCGCACCCTGCGGGTCCGCATGTACAACAGCAGCACCGTCCAGAAGTCCGACTGCCGGGTCTTCCTGAAGAACCACGGCTCCAAGAAGATCCGCCTCCACGAGACCTTCACCCACACGGCGCCCAGCGGGACCAAGGTCTACACGACCACGATCCCGACCGGCTGGAACCTGGTCGAGGTGAGCTGCCGGGCCAACGGGCCGCGGGCGAAGGGGACCATCGACCTGAATACCGAGTCGCTGAGCCAGCGCTTCATCCACTCGGCCTGCGCGTCGAGTCAGCCGGACACCAAGTGCTCCGTCTACAACTACCAGGGCAACCCCTGAGCACGCGCCCCCGGGAGGACAGAGCCATGCAACGCATCGCGCTGATGATGACGGTCGGGCTGATCGGCCTCGCCGCCGGCCCCGCCCACGCGGCCGACAAGTGCGACGAGATCGCCCTCGGCGACAAGGCCGCCTGCAAGGCCGCCTTCGACAAGGAGTGCGGGTCGATGACCCGCGACGCGGATCGCATCGGCTGCGAGCGGCGGCTCGTCGACCGGTTCGACTCCTGCGTCAACGGCGACCTCGACAAGGCCTGCGAGGCGGCCTCCAAGGCCTACTGGGAGACCTGCCGCAAGCTGGGCACGATGGACGACGGCTGGAAGGAGCGCGTCCTGAACTACCCCGAGGCCCGCGAGGGCATGGAGCAGTTCGCCAAGACCTGGGGCGCGTGCCTCCAGCAGAGCTCGAGCTGTCAGGTCTCGGACAGCTGGATCAGCTATTGCGGCGACCCCGCGCTTCAAAAGGCCAAGAGCAAGTATGTCGAGGAGCTCGACTTCGCGCTCCGCACGCTCGAGGACAAGAAGCAGCACATCGCCAACGCCAAGGCGAGCAAGAACTTCGAGCTGGCGATGGGCCTCGTCGACGGGGCTCTGGACAAGCTGCTGGTCTTCTCCGATCTCGCGCGCTCGGTCCCCTGGGCCGACCACCGCAGGGCCGACCTGATGGCGGCCATCGCCGACCTCGAGGCCTCGCACCAGGACGCCGTCGCGCAGAACGAGGCGCTCATCGCCTCGCGCGTCTGCCCCGCGGGCGCCAACCACGACGCGGCGCGGGCGAAGGCCATCAGCCCGGCCGTCGAGGCCTTCTTCCACGACGCGGGCGACACGAAGGTGAAGGTCGAGGTCTTCCGCCTGAACGGGCCGAAGACCACCGCGCGCGACTGGCTGCGCCGAAGCAACATCGAGCACCAGCCCGCGGTGGTCTGCCTCGAGAAGGTCACCCCGCAGCGCAAGTACTGCCAGGTAGCCCGCGTGACGCTGCGCCGCACGAAGGTCGACGGGGCCGCCTGGAACCCGTGGCGGGTGGGCGTCGGCGAGGTCGACGAGCTGCTCTGCAAGAACGTCAAGTAGCCCGGCGCAGGCGCTCCCATGGCCAGGGTGCGCGCGCCCCCTGGCCAGAGGAGCCCTCGATGAAGCGCTGGGAGCTCGTGCTCGCCCTGACGCCGCGCGCGGCCTGCGCGCCGGGGAACCCCGACAAAGGCGATGTGGGGACGGCGTTGGAGGCCATGTTGGCCTTTCGCGAAGTGGAAGCGACTCGGCCCCTTCTCTAGCGCGGGCGCGTTCACCAAGTTCAGGCATGACACACGGCCTCCGTTCGAGCTGGCTGCTGCTCGGCCTGGCGCTCGCCGGCCTCCTCGGCGGCGCGGCGCTGTGGCTCGCCGGCGCGCCCGGGGCGGCCGACGCGCTGTGGCTGGGCGCGACGGCCGTGGCGTTCGTGCCGCTGCTCGTGCGGGTCACGCGCGCCCTCCTCCGGCGCGAGGCGGGGGTCGACCTCATCGCCGTGCTGGCCCTGGCCGGCGCGATGCTGCTGGGCGAGTACCTGGCCGGCGCCGTCATCGGGCTGATGCTGGCCAGCGGCCGGCTGCTCGAGCGGCGCGCCAGCGCGCGGGCCATGCGCGAGCTCACGGCGCTGCTGGCGCGGGCGCCGAGGGTCGCCCACCGCGTCGAGGGCGAGGCCGTGGTCACGGTCGACGTGGACGCCGTCGGTCCGGGCGACCTGCTGCTGGTCAAGGAGGCCGACGTGCTCCCGGTCGACGGCCTGCTCGCCGACGAGCACGCGACCCTCGACGCGTCGGCGCTGACCGGCGAGGCGCGGCCGGTCGAGCGCGCCTCGGGCGACCGGCTCGACAGCGGCACGGTCAACGTCGGCCGCGCGTTCCGGATGCGCGCGACGGCGTCGGCCGCCGAGAGCACCTACGCCGGCGTCGTCCGGCTGGTCGCGTCGGCCCAGCACGACAAGGCGCCGGTCGCCCGGCTGGCCGACCGCTACGCTGCGCTGTTCATCCCGTTCACGCTGGCGGTGGCCGCGGCGGCCTGGGCCCTGTCCGGCGACCCGGTGCGCGCCCTCGCCGTGCTGGTCGTGGCGACGCCCTGCCCGCTGCTGCTCGCCGTGCCCATCGCCATCGTCGCCGGGGTCTCCCGGGCCGCCCGCCGCGGCGTCATCGTCAAGGGCGGCGGGGCGCTGGAGCTGCTGGCGCGGGCCGACCGGGTGTTCCTGGACAAGACGGGGACGCTGACGTCGGGCGCGGCGAGCCTGTCGCGCGTCGCGACGACCGGCGGGTGGACCGACGAGGCGAGGCTGCTCGCGCTCGCCGGCTCGGTCGAGCAGGTCTCGTCCCACGTGCTCGCCGGGGCGATCGCGCGCGCCGCGCGAGCGCGGGGCCTGGCGCTGTCCTTCCCGGCCGAGGTGCGCGAGGAGCCGGGCGCGGGCGTCGAGGGGACGGTCGACGGCCGGCGCGTGCGGGTGGGCCGCTACGACTGGGTGACGCGGGACGCCGAGGCCGACGACGCCGAGGCGGGCTTTCGCCGTCGGGCCACGCGCACGCTGGGGTCGGCGGTGTTCGTGGCCGTCGACGGGGCGCTCGCCGGGGCGCTGCTCCTCGAGGACCCCATCCGGCTGGAGACGCCGCGCACCCTGCGCGCCCTGCGCCGCGCCGGGGTGCGGCAGATCGACGTGCTGACGGGGGACCACCCCGCCGTCGCCGCCTCGGTGGGCGCCGCGCTGGGCCTCGACCGGGTCCACGCGCAGCTGTCGCCCGAGGAGAAGGTGCGGACGGTGGCCGAGGCGCGGTCGGCCGGGTCCAAGGTCATGGTCGGCGACGGCATCAACGACGCGCCGGCCCTGGCGGCGGCCGACGTGGGGGTCGCCATGGGGGCGCGCGGTGCGACCGCCTCGTCCGAGGCCGCGGACGTGGTGCTGACGACCGACCGCTTCGACCGGCTGGTCGACGCGATCCTGATGGCGCAGCGGTCGCGCAGCGTGGCCTTGCAGAGCGTGGCGCTCGGCATGGGGTTGTCGGTGGTCGCGATGGGCGCGGCGGCCTTCGGGCTGCTCGCGCCCGTGGTCGGGGCGTTCCTGCAGGAGGGCATCGATCTGCTGGCCATCGGCTGGGCGCTGCGGGCCCTGGGGCCGGGCGCGGCCGAGCGGGCGCGCGACCGCAAGCGCCGGGTCCTGAGCCCCGAGGCCGCCGCGCACCTGGCCGCCGACCACGAGCACCTGGTCCCGACGCTCGAGCGCTTCCGGAACCTGGCCGACCAGCTCGACGCGCTGCCGCGGCGGCAGGTCTGCGAGGAGCTGCGGTCGTTGAACCGCTTTCTGAAGACCGATCTCCTGGCCCACGAGCGGGCCGACGAGGCCGAGGTCTACCCGGCCCTCGCCGCGCGGCTCGAGGGCGACGATCCGCTGGGGACCATGAGCCGCACGCACCAGGAGATCTTCCACCTGGCGCGGCTGCTCGATCTGCTGCTCCACGAGCTGCCCGCCGAAGGCCCCGAGCCCGAGGACCTGCCCGACCTGCGGCGGCTGCTCTATGGCCTCCACGCGGTGCTGCGCCTGCACTTCGCGCAGGAAGAGGAGCTGTACCAGAGCGTGACCGACGACGGCGGCGGCCGGCGGCGCCCCCGACGCGCCCGCGGCCCGAGCCCCCTCGGCCCGCCCGTCACCAGCCGGTGAGTCATGTCGCGCGACCTCTCGGCGCCGGTGCCGTCCAAGGACGTGTACCTGGTCTTGCAGATCCTCCAGGCGACGACCATCAGACCGGCAACCCGTGTTCGAGCTTCATGAGCAGCTCCTCCACCTGCTTGGTGCCCAGCTCGGTCACCGCGCGATCCACGGGGCGGGCTCCCTCGAGCCCCGGCTGCTCGCTCGCCAAGAACTCGTGCTCGAGCCCCGGATCCTCCCAGACCCGCTCGGCCAGCGCCGCGATCCGCGCCACGCGCTCGACCCGCTCGCTCTCGACGTGCGTCAGCCTTCGACGTCGCTCGAGCGTCGTTGGCGGGACGATCTCGTAGCTGAGCGCCAGGCCGTTCTGCTCGTCACCGGTGACACGCAGCGTGGCCCGTCGTAGCGCCTCGACGGGCAGCCCCTCCTCGAGCAGCTTTCCGAGCTCCCGGATCGTCCCCACCTCTCGGCCCAGCACCGCGCGACCGCCCAACACCTCAGCGACTGCCCTCACGTCGTACATCGTCGCCTCCCGCCACGACCACTTGGACAGATTTTACGTCCAAACGGTCATGCGGGCGACGCTTAGCCTGTGTCGCGCGCGCTGGGGAGCGGGTAGCATGCGGCCAGGTCATGTGAGAAAGTGAGCGGCGAGCTTGAAGGAGCCATCATGAAGGACGGGTCGGAGAGGAAGCTGAGCGACAACCCCATCCACCTGGGGCTGGGGGCGACAGCGGTGCCGCAGCCGCCGTTCACGGGGATGGCGTGGTACGCCGACTACGTCGCTCGGCACGCCAGTGACGGGGCCGAGGGCCGGCTGGTCTCGATGCACACCTTCGACGGGCCTTGGGACAGCTGGGAGATGCATCCGAGCGGCGCCGAGGTCGTGTTGTGCACCGCGGGGCGGCTGACGCTGGTGCAACAGATCGAGGGTGACGAGGTCCGCACGACCCTGGAGGCCGGCGAATATGCCATCAACCCGCCGGGGGTGTGGCACACGGCCGACGCCGACCAGCCCGTCACCGCGGTCTTCATCACGGCCGGCCTCGGCACCGAGCACCGCCCGCGCCAGCGCTGACGGAGCCGCCGCACGTCAGGGCGCGCGCGGCTCGCAGCGGAGGTCCACCGTCGGGCGGCGTCGATGGATGCACTCGAACACCTCTTGCAGCGTTGGCCGCTCGGCCAGCCGGCCGGAAGGACATCCCAGCTCAGGTGCTCATGGACCGGCTCGCCCAAGCCTCGGGCCTCATGTTGGCCGGTGGTTCCGGGTCCACGGTCGCGCGGACCGTCACGGGTCACAGCCCCAGACGGCGAGGCCCCGGGCCGGGAGGGCCTCGCCGCTGGCGGGGGTGTTTTTGCCGCTCAGGCGACCGGTTCGGCCACGCCCGGCTCCGCACCGCCACGACACCGCCGCCTCGCCCCCTGGGACCGCCGGTTTCCAGAGGGTGTCGCAGAAGCCCAACCGGAGTGCTCCACCTTGGTGGAGCCCCCATCCGGCGCAGCTTGCTGCGCCGGGGTTGGCGGCCAGATCCCGGCGGCAAGCCGCCGGGGCCGGGGCTCCGGCAAGCCGGAGCACTCCAAGACCGCCTCCGCCGGCATCAACACGACACCCTCTTCCAGCCGGCCTCGCGCTCGCACCAGCACGACCTCCGACTCTCGGCCCCTGGGACCGCCGATTTCCAGGGGGTGTCGCAGAAGCCCAACCGGAGTGCTCCACCTTGGTGGAGCCCCCATCCGGCGCAGCTTGCTGCGCCGGGGTTGGCGGCCAGATCCCGGCGGCAAGCCGCCGGGGCCGGGGCTCCGGCAAGCCGGAGCACTCCAAGACCGCCTCCGCCGGCATCAACACGACACCCTCTTCCAGCCGGCCTCGCGCTCGCACCAGCACGACCTCCGACTCTCGGCCCCTGGGACCGCCGATTTCCAGAGGGTGTCGCAGAACCCCAACCGGAGTGCTCCACCTTGGTGGAGCCCCCATCCGGCGCAGCTTGCTGCGCCGTGGTTGGCGGCCAGATCCCGGCGGCAAGCCGCCGGGGCCGGGGCTCCGGCAAGCCGGAGCACTCCAAGGCCGCCTCCGCCGGCATCAGTACGACACCCTCTTCCAGCCGGCCTCACGCTCGCACCAGCACGACCTCCGACTCTCGGCCCCTGGGACCGCCGGCTTCCAGCCGGCCTCGCGCTCGCACCTGCACGACCTCAGCGTCCTCGCCCTCCCGCGCCGGCTTGGCCGGCGCTATGGACCGCGCCGGCCATGCCGGCGCTCTCGGATCTGGGGCGCACCACGGCACCGGCATGCCCCCCCTCCTGGGACCCGACTTCGTCGCTCTCCTCGCGCCGAAGAGCGCCTACGCCAAGCGCATGCTGGACAGCAGCACGAACCGAAGCGCGGCCCGCGAACCTCGCATGCAGCGAAGCCGAGCGGCCCAGGTCCGCCGGCGGACCAGTGCGCCCCGCCTCGGACGCCACCTTGGCCGCCTCACCTTCAGGAACGCCCCCCACAAGACCGCCTGGATGAGGGCCACCCTGCGATGGCGCTCGCGCGCCGCGAAGAAGCCGGTCCCCCCCGCCCCTACGGACATGAAGGTCCCCATCGCCTCCCGGAATCGGCGGGTCACCTGGCGCCTCTCGTCCCGAGCCCTCCGCTGCGCGTCCCGCACCCACGCGACCAGGTCGTCGTCCGAGGGCCTCACCACGTCCCGCCCGCCCTCGGCCGCGACGGCGGCCAGCCGCTCGAACGCATGGAAGCTCTCGTCCCGCGGCCACGGCTCAACGTGCTCGGAATCGACCGCCTCGTACATCCGCAGCACCCGCTCGCAGCTGCGCAGCATCGCCTTCGTCGACCCCCTCTCCCTCTCGCCCAACCAGGTCAACAGGGCCCCAAGGCGCTCGTCCGCGGGCCCCGTCGCCCCCTTCGCCACGGCCTCCGCCACCTGCCCCCGGATGAACGCCTCGAAGCTGTCGTGCGGGGACCCGGCCTCGCCCTCCCCTTCGTCGCCTTCCGCCTCGTCCACCTCCGACTCCCACGACTCACCCGTATCCTCGTCGTCCTCCGGCGCCTCCCCCGCCGCCAGACGCGATCTCGCCTCGCCCTGCACGAACGCCTCGAGCCCCGGCAGCCCCGCCCGCCTCAGCCGACCCCACACCTCGGGCGACGCCGCCTCCCCGTCCCGGCTCAGCGCCGCCAGGTCGCTCAGGTGCTCCGTCGCCGAATCCAGCAGCCGCAACAGCCGTCCCGGCTCCTCCCCCCGCGCGCACCGACACAGGAAGTACGTGTAGCTGTGCGTCGCGATCCCCAGCCGCGCCAGGACGTCCAGAGGGTGCGTCCCATCGGCCAGCCCCTCGGCCAGCCGCACCTCCCGCCCCGCCGCGAGCCACGCCAGGTGCTCACCATGCGCCCGGTCGAGCCTCCCCAGCAGCTCCTCCTCCGAGCCCTCGGACCGGTCCGACGCCACCCAGTCCCAGACCGCCTGAAGGTACGGCAGCGAGCGCGGCAACCCGAACACCCCCAGCAGCCGCTCCTCGAGATCCAGCACCTCCTCGAACCGCTCGCCGTCCTCCCCCGGCCCCCCGGCCGCCTTCAGCGCCTCGGACTCGCGCGCCAGCTCACGCAGCAGCGCCCGAGGGTCCAGCTCACGCCCCGCTCCGACCGTTCTCCAGCCCTTCGTCATGCAGCACCTCCTACCCTATGTCGCAGTCAAGCCCCCCTCGCCGCGACCCGCTCGCCTCCCCGATCCACTCCCCTCGGCCCGCGCCGGCTCGATGGCCTCGCCGTTCACAAGCCCCCCACGCCCTTCCCGGCCGGCGTCCCTCCGTACCTGCCCTCCCGCACCGCCGGAATCCCAGCCCCGCCGCCCTCCGGCCGCGCCGGTGTCAACCTTCCGGCCGCGTACGCCTTGCACCCCTCGCCACGCCCGAATACAGTCGCCCCAACGCAGTACCGGAAGGCGGCCATGCTCACGCAAGAAGCCCAAGCACTCCGCTCGCCCGAGCCCCACGGCTCCCAGCGCACCGCGGCGCCCACCGTCTTCGCACGCGGTCCGGCCCTGCCCGGCCCCGCGCATCCCCCGCGCATCCAATAGCCAACGCACCACCTGGCCGAGGCCGCAGCCGCCAACCCGCACCCACCCCGACGACCCAGCGAGCCATCATGACCGCGCCGCAACCACCGACCGAACCGAGCCTGGGCGACTACGTCGTCCACCCGAAGTTCCCCGAGTGGGGCCCGGGCAAGGTCGCGCTCGTCGAGGGCGGCAACGTGTGGGTCTTCTTCAGGGACTACGCGGGCTCGACACCCGAGGACTCCCGGCGCGCCAAGCGCTTCAAGCTGGCCGACCTCCCGCTCGAGCGCGCGGACCTCACGTCCGACGTGGTCCTCGACAACCTCCCGCCCTACGAGCGCAACGGCGGCGTCCTCATGCTGCCGCACCAGCGCCTGACCCTGGCCGACGCGAAGAAGGTCTTCCTCACCGAGTTCCCCCTCGGCTTCAAAGACGGGACCTACATCGGCGACCTCAGGATCGGCGAGCGCGCCTACAAGCTCGCCGCCCACGAGCGCTTCACCGCCTTGCTCGGCGGCGGTCAGCTCGCGCAGCTCCTGGCCAGCGGGCAGGTCGCCGAGGCCGCCTCGCGCGCCCTGCAAGCGGTCACCAAGCAGCTCAACCTGCTGTCCCCCTACGAGGCCATGGCCTTCAAGGACGCCCTCGCCGACGAGCCCGCGGCCGCCCGCTACCTCCGCGGCCTCGACGCCCTCCTCCAGGCCCCGACCCTGACCGCCCCAACCTTCGAGGCCTACCTCGCCGGCTTCTTCGCCCTCCCCCAGGTCGGCAACTCACGCGTCCACTCCTGGCCCGTCTGCAGCGCCCTGCCCTTCATCGCCGCCCCCACCCGCTTCATGTTCCTCAAGCCCGGCGAGACCCAGACCGCCGTCAACCGCTTCGCCTGGGACATCAAGTACACCCCCCGCCCCAACTACGACACCTACAAGCGCCTCCACTCCTTCGCCGCCTGGCTCCAGACCGAGCTAGCCGACATGGGCTGCGCGGACTACATCGATGTGCAGTCGTTCATGTTCATCACCTGCGGCAGTAGCCACGAAGGCGCTGTGGCCGCATGTTGAGAAACAGTTTATTGTCAGCGCGGCTGGGCCGGATATTCTGGACCGCCCTAGAAAGCGGGAAGTGGCGAGGCCTGACCCTAAGCATACGGACTTCCAGCCGGAGGCGCGGGACGGTCGAGCGTCGTGTCACGACCCGCGTGGCACGTGCGCTAGCGCCGTTGTCAGTTCACTCCCCGTTGGGCTAGACTATCACCTGATATTAGGACGTCTCTCCTGATGCCTCAGCAGCCCGAGGTGCGTGCGATGCCGAGTGACGCCGGCCCCCCCCCCGACATGGATGACCCTCGATGAATTTACTGAGCATCTCAGAGTTAGCCGTTAGAAGCTCTACAACCTCGCGCAGGGCGGCGAGATCCCCTGCTTCAAGGTCGCCGGTCGAAGAGGTTTCTATCGCCCGAAGATCGACGAATGGATGCTGGCGCAGGGCCCTGGGTCGGCGACCCCGAAGGGGGAACATCGTGAGTAGATCGCGCGGGGTAGCAGCATGAGCGTCACAGAACACCTTGAAGGCCTTGCCGCCGCGATCAACGATGGTCGCCCCCTCGTCGTGCTCATGGGCCAGGATGCGTGGCGGGTCGGCACTCGGCCGGATCCTGCGGTACTCGCAGCGCTCAAGCGTGCCGAGAGATTGGAAGTGGACTCCGATCCGAGAGGGCTCGTTTCTCTGCTCTCCGTTGAGCCCCTGCCCGAAGACTTCTTTCAATGGCTCGCTGACCAGTACCTTCGGCAGGTCGAACCTGAGTGGTTTGAGCCCATCGCACGCCTCCCATTAAACGCATTCTTCACGACTAGCGTGGACCCTACACTTTCGAGGGCGCTTCGCGTTGGGGGCCGTGATGTTGAGGCAGTTCTGAGCAAGTCGGACACCCCCGCGGCGCCGCGCCACCGACGCAATCTCCACTTGAGCTACCTTTTCGGTCGCGCCGGTGAAATGAACCTCAGTGAGGCGCCGCCGAAGTCGACTCAGGAGTTGCGACGACGAACTGCATTGCACGCGAATGCCCTCCTCGCCCGACTCGTCGAAACCACCACGTCGCTCGGGGTGCTCGCTATTGACGGGTTGACCTGTGGTAGCGACTGGCTGTCGGCCGAATCGCTGTATGGCGTGCTGTCCGCGTTCAAGCCCGGCCAAGTCTTCTGGTTCGGGTGGGACTCTTCGCTGAGCACAGGCGACGCGGCCCTGATGGAGGAACTGGCGGCGCCCAATGGCCCCATCACTTTCGTGCCCGAGAGGCTCTCTAGCTCTCTCCGCGCGCTCACACTGGCGGGCAGAATTGAGCCGCTTCGCGCGGCGTCCTTGGCGGCGACGAACGCCGTGACTATCGGCGAATCGCTCCTCGAGATTGAGCCCTCGACGCGACTCAAGACCTCGACGGCCGCTAGTATCGTCGACGACACGTGGCTCGCGCCACTTCCCGTGCTCGGTGAGGATGAGTTCTTCGAGGAGTTCCGACGATTCCACGGTCAGGTGGAGGAAGCGCGCCGGCTCGTCGAGGGGGTGAGGCGGGGGTTCGCCATAGAGCGGGCCTTTGAGAATCGGCTTCGCGATCGAGTCCAGAACGCACTCAAGGACGCACCGCGGCTCAAGGAACCGATTCTGCTTCATGGTCAGTCCGGAACAGGCAAGAGCATCGCACTCGCGCGCCTCGCGCTCTCCGTTCGGAAGGATCGCCGATATCCGGTGCTAGTTGCCAGCCGCGCATCACGGTTGCCCGCGGTAGACGAGCTTGACGAGTTCTGTATGCGCGCCGAGGAGGCCGGCGCCGAAGCAACCCTTCTTATCTGTGATGCGAATGCGCAGGCGGCTCGGTATCGGGACCTTCTGCGGGGCTTTCGAAGTCGAGGAAGACGAGTCGTTGTGGTCGGTAGCGCGTATCGCCTCATTGACCAGAAGCAGGCTGCGGGAGAAGGAAGGCATCTCATCGAGGCGCCCTCGACGCTGGACGACGAAGAAGCTGCGAATCTCACCGCGGTTCTCCGGGAGCACGCCAGCCTCAAGTACACGTCCTCAACATCTCAATTTCTGCTGCCGGCCGTCTACCGCATTCTGCCGGAGGTGCGCCCTCGATTGGCCGCCGGTCTGGCTCACGAAGCGCGGGTCGCGGAGGATGATCTCAGGTCACGCGGGACAACCATTCGGCAGGGCAAGCCCCAGCCCGCCGGTGCGCTTGGACAGGCGCTCATAGATGCGGGCTTGATTGAACCGAAAGAACTTCTCGATCTGCGACTTCAGGAGTTCATGGGAGCCCTGAGCGACGCGGCATCGAAGGCGATCGACTACGTAATGGTGCCAGGGAAGCTGGACTGCCCTGTTCCCATCAACCTGCTGATGCGGGCGGTAGGTGGGAGCGAGAGCCTGGTTGATATCGCATCCCTGTTCTCTGGAATCGACCTGTTTCGATGGAGCACAAACGACGAGGACGATATCTTCATTCACCCTCGCCTTCGAGTCGAAGCAGAGTTGGTCACAGCTCGACGGCTCGGAACGTCGACTGCTGAGGCACAGATAGCGGTTGATCTCCTGAAAGCAGCGAACCCCACTACACATGGAAGCTGCGAGCGACGGTTCGTCCTGGACCTTGTTCATCGTCTGGGTCCCGACGGCCCCTACGGACCGTGCTACGCCGACCACTATCTGGACGTCGCACGCGCGCTTACGGAAATGCGCGAGCGGCGCGGGCTCAGCGACCCGAGCCTCATGCTCCAGGAAGCTCGTCTCAGACGACGGGTTTTTCGAGATGCCCGGCCGAACGAACGGCACAACCCTGCGACTATCCTGGACGAGGCACGGCAGATCGTCGATCTCGCCCTCGACGAGTTCGGCGCGGCCCGCTCGCCTGGGTTGCGCCGCGTTTGCTCAATGCTTCGGGTGGAGCGCGCCGCCATCTACGGCTTTCGCGCTGTGCAACAGCTACAGTCTGGTGCATCCCAAGATGAGACTTGGCAGTACTACGAGGCAGCACGAGACGCTGCTCGCAGTGCCTTGTTCTCTGCGGACGCGTACCACGCGATCGACGTGAGCCTTTGGATACCGCGCCGACTGCTCGAGGATGGGAACTGGGATTCCGTCCGGAAGGCGGAACTGACCGCCGACATATGGGATGGTCTCGAGCGCGTCGACGCTGACGATTTGGACGCAGACCAACGTGGCGTCTTCGAGGAGCAACGCTTCAAGGTCTCGAAAGCACTTGGGAGCGACGAGCTTGAATTGGCGGCTCTCCAGGCACTCGAGTCGATGGGGTCATCCGCGGGGCTGTTCCTGCAAGCGCGAGCGATCGGCGGCGATCTGCGGGGCCGCGGGATGGCGGACGATGGTGAACGGGAGCGAGCACGACGTGTAGTCGGGTTCCTAACTGAGAAGGGACCGCGGATCCGGGAGGACGCACGATGTCTTCGGTATCTCCTGCGCGCGACCTGGATCAGCGCGGCAGGTAGCTACTTGTTCGGAGGGGAACGACTTCCTCTGCCGGGTTCCGAGTCGGACCTCAGAGAGCTTCTGGACATCGTCGACACCCTCGCCAACATCGAAGGCTCGTTGGGAGACCCGCGAACCGAGTACCTGCGAGCCGTGTTGATGTGGCGGTTGCAGCGGGAGAACGCTGCGCGCGAGGTTTGGCGCGCCTTGAGCCAAGACACGGCATTCAACGACCCCCGACGCATCGTTCGACACCATGTATGGAGTGAGAGCGAAGGGAAACCGCGAGTCTTCTATGGCCGAGTCGTGCGCGATGACCTGGAGCGTGGGCGAGCCAAAGTTCAGGTGGACGACATCCGGCAGGAGATAGAGATCCTACAGCGCGACTTCCCTGACCTGGAGCTGCGGCGGGGCGCCTCGATTCGCGGCGGGTTCTACATCGCCTTCAACTTCATCGGGCCGATTGCGGAGCCACTTATCAGAAGAGGGGGTGGCCGATGAGCTTCGAGAGCATTCTACGCTGTCACCAGCGGATCAACGGACTGTCCAGAAGCCTCCTCGGGCGTCCCGCGTTCGACGAGCTTCACGTCGCGCTCCCTGACCCAGCGAGTCCCGAACCTGGCTTTATCCGGGCGACCTCGTGGCTTTACTGCCTTTACTTCGAAGCGGGGCGAGTCAGCATAACGTTCTTGCGCCGTCTCGGAGAGGCCTACTCGTTGATCGACCGCGCTGAGATCGACGAGCACGTTGAGGTCGTGCGGTGCCTTCGAACAGAACTCCACCACAACCTCGGGTTCGTGGATTCAGATCAGGCTGCGCGGGCGTCCGCAGAGGGATGGCGTCGGAGGGTCTGCGGCACTGCGATTCCTCGAGACGACGCGCAGTGGAGCAAGTGCTATGTCGGCTTGATCGAGAAGGCCAACCACTTCCTGAGCGCCATCGATGAGGTCGTTCGACGTATTGAGGCCGACGGCGACAAGGCCGGACAGCACCTTGAAGAGTGGCTTCGACGTCTCGACCGTAGTTGGCCAGCGGCAGCCTTCGACCCTGTGGTCGATGAGGCGAAATACCACCTTGGCCGCCAGGGCCTCAACACCGTTGAGTTCAGGCAGCGCCATGTCGACCGGTGGCGCGCCCAACTCGAGCTCATGGAGGATGGGTTCGACTTTGCCGAAGAGGCTACTCGACTTGTCGAGAAGTCGCTGCTGGACGAAGACAGTTTCGTTCTTCCGATAACGGGCCGCGACATTGTGAACGCTCTGCAGATTGCATCTGGGCCGCGAATTGGGACGCTTCTCGAACAGGCGCAACGGAGGTTTGCGGCTCAGCCCTGCACCAGGGAAGAGTTGCTCGCTCACCTGGAACGCAGCCGCCCAGATTCGGATTTCGACAGCCTTGTGGACGCGGCGAAGGTACGCTTTGGACGAGACGATCTTAATACAGTCAGGTTTCGGCAGTGTCATGTGGACCACTGGCGCGAGCAGCTCGACCTCATGGAAGACGACGTGGACTTCGATGACCAGGCGACGCGCCTAATCGAGAAGACGTTGACAGACGAGGTGCTTCTGCCGATCACGAGTCAGGATGTTTTGGACGAACTGCGGATCAAGCCTGGCCGCCGGGTAGGAGCACTCCTCGTGGCGGCTCGCAAGCGATTCGAGTCTGCGCCGTGCACCAAGGAGGTGCTGCTGGAGTATCTCGCTGCGGTCCCCTGAACCCCAGGGGCCACGTCCGTAAGTATCAGAGGTGTCAGGGTTCCCCATTTCCCACCCGTCGCCACAGACAGGGACCTCGGCGGCCTGCGGCTTCATAGGTGCGTCGGTGCGTGACGGCGATTGGGCGGGCCCCAGGGGCCACGTCCGTAGAAGTTAAGTTGCTCGCGGATGGGCGACCGAGGCTGCAGGCGGCGTGTCCCAGGGGTCAAGTCCCAACTTACAAACAACTCGAGTGCAGACGGCTGGTTACGGGTGGCCCATGGTGAAGGAGTATGCAAGTCGCGACTTGCCCCCTCGCCCCTCTGACCCCTCGCCCCTCAGTTGCGACCATCCGGAGGAAGTGATGCCCTCGCTCAGTGAATATGTAAACGTCTACAACACAGCCCTTGAGGTGCTTCGTGTCAAGGGATATCGCGTCTGGTTCGACAAGGAGGCCGATATGTACTGTGCTGAGAAGGACGGATGGGATTTCATGGCCGATGGCCCGATTTCGCTGCTCGGCCTCGTAGCAATCTATGAACATCAAAACCCTTCAACATACAGAGACTACTGGTGGCGGCAAGAAGGGCCGCTTGAGTTCAACAAACTCCCCAGCGAGGCTCCAGATTGCATACCTCTTGGGGTGAAGAGTTCCGAGGGCGGGGCGGGGGCAAAGGGGTCAGACACCTAATTGTACGCTCCTGTTGGACAAGGAAGTGGAGGCCGCTTTGCTCCTCGCCCCGATTGGGGTGGGACTCCTCTTCGTCGCCAATGGGGGGTTCGACGACATCGCGCGATGTGCACGGCTAAAGGACGCCGTTCTGTGGCGTTCGATGTCGCCGCCGGAACGGTAGGCCCAAAGGCAGGGGTCAGGCCTAGCCACTTTCCATATCGGTGCTCGGAAAGTGAGAAGTGGCTAGGCCTGACCCCTGGGGCCTGGTTCAGACAGGGCCTCCGCTGGTACGAGCTCCTGCCAAACATGCCCGAGGATCGTCTGAAGAAACGCATGAACGAGTTCGTTGCGGTCATGCGAGAGCACGAGGTATGCAGCGCCGTTCTGGGGGTGCTGTAGGAATGGGGGGATGCCTCAAGGCCCAGGGGCCACGTCCGTAAAAGTTAAGTTGCTCGCGTGACCTCAGGGTCAAGTCCCAACTTGCAAACAACTCGAGTACGGACGGTTGGTTACGGGTGGCCCATGACGAAGAAGAGATCAGCCAGCTCCCCGTATTGGGCTCTAACAGTGAACCTCCGAAGGGCATGCGCCTCGGGGATCGGGTGAAGTGAACTCCGACGAGGCCCAGGGGCCACGTCCGTAAAAGTTAAATTGCTCGCGTGACCTCAGGGTCAAGTCCCAACTTGCAAACAACTCGAGTACGGACGGTTGGTTACGGGTGGCCCATGACGAAGAAGAGATCAGCCAGCTCCCCGTATTGGGCTCTAACAGTGAACCTCAGAAGGGCATGCACCTCGGGGATCGGGTGAAGTGAACTCCGACGAGATGATTCGAGGCGGCACGACCGCCGACAACGCATCGCATCGGCCTCGTCGTTCGGCTGTGTTGCTCAACATCTCTCCATTTCCTGGAGCGACGAGAAAGTGACATGTGATGAACCGGCTCAATCCCCGAAGGCGTGGAGTGCACCGGGAACGTCGGCGAAAGCCCAGCCGTCGGGCAGCTGTTGGTCGGTGCCGCCGGCCCAGCGGATGAAGCGCGGGCGGGGGCCGTCGCTGTACCAGATGCCGGAGTCGGTCAGAGCATCGGGCCAGAGCGGAAAGTCGACGGCCCCTGGAGCAGGGACGAGGGCTGCCACCGCTCGGCCCTGGTTGGCGTCGAACACGGTGAGCCCGCGCGAGTCGACGATGATGTGAGAGTCGCCTGACCGGTACTGACGGACACCTGGGCCCTGGAGGTCGGCCGTCCGGGCAACCACGCGACCTTCATCGAGGTCAACGACGGCGATCCGGGACGGAAGGGCGCCTGGTCCGGTGCGCTCGATGAGCGGCAAGTAGCGAGGGACGGCCTGTCCCAAAGCCGCTCGATGAGGATAACGCCAGGCGATGCCCCCGAGCGCGTACCTGGTGACCTCGTCCGGGGGGTGGATGTCCAATTGCCACATCGGACGACCGCCCGATGAGAGACGAAGCAGCCGGTACGGCCCTCGAATCGGGCCTGCCAGTACGACCAGGTCGGAGCCTCGAGTGCCGCACGCGTGAATCCCGTTGGACGAGGGCCATGAGATGTCCTGGGCGGCTTCGCTCGCGAAGGAAGCGAGATGGACGGTGTCATAGTCGGAGAAGATCGGGCGATCCTCGACAAGGCAAGCTACAGACCGGCTCTCGGCCGTGCGGAGGTGTCGTCCGGTGTCGCGGTCGAGCCAGACGAGGGTCTCGATGGCGTCGACCAGGACATGGGAGTCGGTCAGGTGCAAGCGGCGAAGCTTGCCGGCGTGTCCGAAGTCGGCCCGCCACGCGACGCCTGTCGACGGTGCGATCCCCAAAACCGCGTCCGCTTGGGGCACGTGGAGCGCAGCGCCTCGATCGTCGGCGACGAGGCTGTAAGGTCCCGAGGTCCACTGCTCATCCTCGCGCGAGGACCAAAGCGTAGCGCCGTCTTCGAACGAGACTGCGTGGATGAAGAGGTCGTCGTCGACCGCCGTGACCAGGATGGCGGACTGCAACGTCGGAGCGAGTAGCACCTGCCCGACACTGACTCGCCAGCTGCCAGGTACGCGCGACCGCCACAAACGCTCTCCCTGCCGCCAGGCCTCGACGAGCGTCTCGCGGTCACTCGGCCGGTCAGTGAGCACGAAGATCACCTGCCCGTGCGCCACGACGGCACGCGCGGCATCATGGTCGCTGCGAGACCACATGAGGAGACCCATGATCGAGCACACGGCGACCAAAGCGATGACGAGTCGGTTTCGGATCAGGGCTGAATCTCCGGGAGTTGGGCCATCGGCAAGCTCATGACTTCGGCCATCCACATCGCCTGAGCCGCGATCGGAACCATACCGAAGTCGTCGGGTGCGATTTGCATCCCATACCGTGATCTACCCCGCTCGAGGATCCAACGGCCCTCGGCCGAGTCGCGGTGGTCGATTAGACGGATCGAATGAGCGATGACGCTGAGCTTGGCTCAAGCCGCAGGGATCTGCAAGGGTCCAATGGTCGCTAAACGAGTGCGCAGCGCAGGTCGCACCGCCCGATACTACGGCTGTCCAGGGACCCCGGTTTCGTCCGCCACCATTCCGGCCTTTACTGAGACGCGGAACCTACACCCGCTGGCCCCGCCGTATGCGACGCGGTCGTCCCGCTCCTGCCTCGCTGCCGATGCCAGGGCTGCAGTCGTGTCGTGCCGCCGCCCGACGGAGCGTCGCCGAGACAAGCGGGCGATGGATCCATTCCCGACGCCGGGCGTCGAACGGCGGCATGCTTCGCCAACACGTCGTCGTCGCCGTTCTCGCCCTGCTCCTGCTCACGCTCGCCTCGCCGGCGGCCGCCGAGATTCCGGTCCCGGATGCCGCGACGCGTCAGGTCCTGAGGGCCGCCGTGCTGGAGGTCGAGCGGGACCACCCGCGCTACCACGTCGACCTCACGGCCGGGTGGTTCGTCGTGGCGACGGACGGCTCGCGCGCGGCCCACCAAAAGGCGCGCGGTGTCGTCACCCAGGCCGTGCGCTCGCTGTACCTCGAGTACTTCGAGGCGTCTCCCACCGCGCCGCTGCCGACGTTCGTCCTGCCCAACGCCGCCGCCTACCGCCGCTTCGTCGTCAGCGTCTACGGCGACGAGGGCCCGGCCCTGGGCAACCTGGGGTTCTTCGACCCTGGCCGCCGGCTGCTCATCCTGAACCACGGCCCCGGCCCCGGCACGCTCGCCCACGAGCTGGTCCACCCGCTGCTGCGCCACGACTTCCCCCAGGCGCCCGCCTGGCTCGACGAGGGCTTCGCCGCCCTGTACGAGCACAAGACCTACCAGGACGGCCGCATGAAGCCCTTCGTCAACTGGCGCATGCGGCACCTCCGCGCCCGCGCCCGCGACCTGTCGCTGCACGAGCTCATGACCTCGAGCACGGGCGACGTCTACGGACGCGACAGCGGGCTGTACTACGCCATGGGCCGCCACTTCCTGATGCACCTGCACCGCCAGGGCCACCTGGCCGCCTTCTACCGCGCCTACCGCGACGACTTCGCCGCGGACCCCACCGGCATCACCCAGCTCGAGCGCGTCGTCGGCCAGCCCCTCGCCACCATCGAGGCCGCCTTCTGGACCTGGGTCGAACGCCACCGCTGAAAAGAGAAAGGGGCCGGGTTCACGCGATCTGAACCTGACCCCTTTCTGCCTTTCTGCCTTTCTGCCTTTCTGCCTCAGTGCCTCAGGCGGCGCTGCGGGCCGCGGCGTCGGCGGGGACCGGGGCCGGGGTCGGGTCGTCCTGGGTGACGGGGTACTTGCCGACGAAGCGCATCAGGCGCGTCATGCGCGTGGCGAAGAGCAGGACGGGGAAGGCGAGGAGGCCGCCGACCGGGATGCCGAGCATGGCGAGGGTGGTGATGTTCTCCCAGTCGATGCGCGGCTCGACGATGTCGAAGGCGACGTAGTGGATGCCGAAGGCGAAGGCGACGGGGAAGGCGAGGACGGCCAGGCTGGCGAGCGGGGCGAGCTTGAAGAAGCGGCCGTAGCGGCTCAGCGGATGGCCCCAGTGGAAGCGGGCGCGGAGGACCTTGCGCAGGGTGCCCAGGAGCTGGCTCATGGCCAGGACGAAGACCGCGATGCAGGCGACGAGCAGGAGCATGGCGCCGCCGAGCGAGAGGTCGAGGACCAGGGCGGAGGCCTCGGCGCCGAGCAGATAGAACAGGGTCTGGAAGAAGTAGCCGAGCAGGAGCTCGACCAGCGGCTCGACGGCCAGGGCGATGAAGACGCCGACGACGGGGATGAACAGGAGCATGACCCCGAGGTAGGGGACGATCAGCTTGAACTCGCCCTTGACGGTGTGGATGGCGTCGGCGAAGGCGTTGGGGTCGTCGCCGCGGGCGGCGCGGGCGGGGGCCGAGACGATGGAGAGGAGGGTCTCCTTCATCGGCAGGAGGTAGAGGAGGACGGCGAGGAGGGCGAGCAGGATGGGGACGTAGCCCATCACCCAGTCGACCTTCTCGTAGTAGCCCACGGCGCCCTTGAAGGCGGCGGCGTGGGATTTGAGCATGGTGGCGTTCTTGGCCAGGAACGCCAGCTCGGGCTCCTCGAGCAGGGTGGCCCAGTGCAGGGCGACGTAGGCTACGAAGGCCTCTTGCTCGGCGGGGTCGCCGGTGCCTTTGACGAGGGCCTGCAGCGGCGTCTTGATGAAGTCGAGGCGCTCCTTGGACAGGTCGGAGAGGAGCTCGACCTGGTGCTCTTTGCCGAGGACGTCGAAGACGGCGTGGGCGATGCGCATCTTGGGGCTGGTCGTGTCGACGGCGACGGTGCCCTGCACGGTGCGCATGGCGAGGAGGGTGACGCCGAGGGAGGCCAGGGTGAGGACGAAGGTGAGGGCGGCGAAGCCCGAGGCCTTCCAGAGGAGGGGCTTGCGGTCGGGGTAGCGGCCGCCGAGGCGGAGCGGGGTGAGGAGGATGACGAAGACGCCGAGGCCGGCGAGGACGGCCAGGATGAGCAGGACGCGGTCGAAGGCGCCGGACTGGGCGGTGAGCTCCTTGTCGCGGAGCTTGGTGACGACCTTCTCCTTGCCGGCGGTGATCCAGGCGCGGAGCTGCTCCTTGGAGATGTAGACCGGGTTGGCGATGGGGTCGAGGTCGCTGCGCTCGTCGAAGCAGGTCAGGGTGAGGTCGATCTTCGCGGGGTCGTCGAGGACCTCGGTCTCGGGGTGCAGGCGCTTGCACTCGCGGTCGAGGTTGTCGATGACGCGCAGGGGCAGGCGGAAGAGGAGCTCGGTGACGCGCTCGGTGAGGGCGGCGACCTGCTCGTCGGTGAGGGGCTTTCCGGCGGCGGTGAGCTCGCTCTGGGCCTCGGTGACGACGCCGACGGCGGCCTCCTGGAAGGCGTCGACCATGGTGCCGACCAGGGGGTGCTCGTCGAGGCAGGCGAGGACGGCGTCCATGTCGTCCTGGGGGCAGGCGGCGCGCAGCTCGGTCAGCGCGGCCATCGGGAGGACCGCGAGGAAGCCGCGGAACTGGACGTAGAAGTCGGGGCCGAAGACGGTCTTGCGCTCCTTCTGGATGGCGAGGAAGACCTCGACGACGCGGTCGTTGGCGACGACGCAGGAGGCGAGGGCGTCCTCGGGCTCCTCGCAGTCGGGGTGGTCGGCGTCCTTGGCGACGGCGCAGTCGGCCCAGGCCTCGCCGGCCTTGTCACACAGGGCCATGATGGCGTCGAGCTCGTCGTCGGTGAGGCGCTCGGGGAGCTCGGCGTCCATGTAGCCGAGCAGCGTCGAGACGAGGGCGCGCGGGTACTCGGTCTCGAGGAGCCGACCGGCGGCGTCGCCGCCGATGCAGTCGAGAACCTGCGCGAGGTCCTCCTGCGGGCACACGGCCTTGAGGGCGCTGTAGTCCTTGGGGCGGAGGAAGCGGGTGAGGGCCTTGGGCAGGGCGTCGAGGACCTCCTTGGGCAGCAGGGCGAGCGCCTCCTCGGAGTAGTCGGAGTCGTCGCTGGCGACGGCGTCGTCTCCGTCGGGGGCGTCCAGGGGAGACGGCCGCGGGACGGCCGGACCGACCTCGATGGGCTCGTCGTCTCCGTCGGCGGCGTCGCCCTCGGCGGCCAAGTCCGCGGGCTCGCCCTCCGCCTGCTCTTCGTCCGCCGGCTCCTCGTCCGCCGGCTCTTCGTCCGCGGGCTCCTCTTCGGCGGGCTCCTCGTCGCTCTCCAGCTCCGCCTGCTCCTCGGCGGGCTCGTCGCCGCCGTCCTGCGCCGCGGCCGGGGCCGCGACGAGCGCGACGAAGGCCAGCGAAGCCACCACCCGAACCAACCAGCTCCCGCCATACGATCTACGCAGCGTCATGCGCAGCTCCTGGTGGCTGACGAAGCGCGCCGTCAGCCGGTCACGACCCCCTCGGGTCGCTGCCCCCTCGCGCCCCGAGTCCCCCTCGGAGCGGCGCGGACACTCCCACCTTCCCGAGTGGGTCGCAAGGGGGGCCGGGCACATCACGCGACCGGGCGGGCGGCCGGGGCCGGAGGCTGCGACGAGCGCGGGCTCGCCGGCCGCGCTGGCGCTCAGCCGCCGCGGGTGGCGCGGGCGGCGGCCAGCAGGTTCGGGGTCGCGTAGCGGTGGAAGACCTGGACCAGGGCCACGGCGGCGTCGGCGTCGCGGGCGCGCAGGTGCTGGACCAGCAGGATCATGCCCTGCAGGTGGGGCTTGCGCGAGGCGCGCATCACCCGGAAGGCGGCCTCGAGGTCGGTCAGGACCAGCTCGTTCCAGGCGGCCATCTTGACGAAGACCGGGTTGTGGGTGGCCTCGGCGACGGCGAAGGTCAGCTGGGTGACCAGGCGGTCGTAGGTTTCCGGCTCGTCCAGCGCCTGAGCCAGCTGATCCAGCAGCGCGTCCATGACGGCCAGATCGGCGTCGGTGCGGCGCTCGGCGGCGAGGCGGGTCATCTGCAGGTCGAGGGCGCTGCGGACCTCGAGCACCGAGGCGAGCACGTCGGCGTCGACGCGTTCGGGGTCGTCGGGGTCGGGGCGCAGCATCGCCTTGAGCACCTCGGGGCTGAGCGAGCGCGCCGGATCGCGCACCACCGTGCCGCGGCGCCGGATCGGGCGGACCAGGCCGTGCACCTCGAGCAGCTTGACCGCCTCTCGGACGACGCCGCGGTTGACGCCGTAGCGCTCGGCCAGCTCGTCTTCGCGGGGCAGGAGCGAACCCACGGCGAAACGCCCGGCGACGATCTGGCTCAGGAGATCGTTGGCGACGAGATCGGCCTTGCGGGGGGCGACGGGGCTCATGGCGCGCGCATCGTAGGGCGACGGACTTCTCAGGCCAAGGCGACCGTGATAGATACGACCTATTCACACACGCACGGGTTTTGGGGAGGTCGGCCATGAGCCACGAGCGGGACGCCCAGGCGCAGCCGGAAGACCGCGCGATCGCGCGCACGCCTTCGAACGCGAACGCTCAGTCGACGGAGCCCTCGCGCGGCGCGGCGCTCAAGCCCGCGCTGCGGCAGCTGGGCGCGGCGGGGGGCTACCAGGCCCAGGCGGCCTTCCTGGCGCCTGGCGCGGTGCAGGCCGACGGCGGCGCGGTGCAGGGCGGCCAGGACGCGCAGGCCATCGCCCAGGCCGGCGTCCGCGGCGGCGGCGGCGCCCTGCCCCACGCGGGGGCCATCCAGGCCTCCTTCGGTCGCTTCGACGTCGGCGGGGTGCGGGCGCACGTGGGCGGCGCGGCGGCCGACGCCTCCAAGCAGCTGGGCGCCAACGCCTACGCCACGGGCGACGCGGTCGGGTTCGCCGGCGCGCCCAGCCTGCACACGGCGGCCCACGAGGCGGCCCACGTGGTGCAGCAGCGCGCGGGCGTGCAGCTCGAGGGCGGCGTCGGCGCCGAGGGGGACGCCTACGAGCGGCACGCCGACGCGGTGGCCGATCGGGTCGTGGCCGGAGCGTCGGCCGAGGAGCTGCTGGCCAGCGGCCCGGGCGGTGGCGGCGCGGGGCCGGCGGTACAGCGCGAGGCGGCGCCGGGGGCGGGGCCGGTCGTCGGGACCGTCTACACGCTGGACGGCGACTGCCAGTGGCGCTTCGAGGCCGACGGCGGCTGGACCTTCCTCCGCGACGGCAAGGCGGTGCAGACGTTCCGGCCGGGCAGCGAGACCTGCGCCACCGTCGGCGCGCAGTACGAGAAGAAGCACGGCGGCGTGGTCCCCGCGGCGGCGCCGGCGCAGGCGCCCGAGGCTTCGGCCGGGAGCGAGGCGCCCGCGGCTTCGGCCGGGAGCGAGGCGCCCGCGGCGGCCGAGGCGGGCAGCGAGGCGGCGCCGGTGGCGACGCCGCCGGGCGGGGTCATCGAGCACGCGCGCTGTGTGGACGCCAACGCCTACCTGCGCGAGGGGCCGCCCAGCGGGGCGCGGGACGCGCAGCGCCGCAACGTCCCGCAGGGGCGCTACGTCACCTGGCTGGGGACGGCGCGGACCAAGGCCGGAGAGCTGGCGCACGTCCTGTACCGCGAGGGGGGCGAGGTCATCGACGGCTGGTCGGGCACCGGCAACTTCGCCGGGCGCGGGCCGCTGCCGGCCGAGGAGTGGGCGCGGCTGTCCAAGGCCGAGGCGCCGCCGCTGACCACGGCCGAGATCACGGCGCGGGTCCAGGCGCCGGACGCGGCCGAGCAGGAAGACGACGCGCAGATCCGGGCCGACCGCGACGCGCGGCGGGCGGCGGGCGAGACCGGCGGCGGCGTCGGGGCGCTGTCGGCGACGCCGGCGGGCTTTCTGACGGTGGGCGCGGACGCGGGCCGCGTGACCGTGCACGAGGGGCCCAGCGGCGGCGCGCGGGTGGGCGAGGTGGCCGCCGGGGACCACGTGGCGATGACCGGGTCGCGGCAAGAGGTGGGCGGCGCGACCTGGGTCGAGGTGGACCTGGGTGATGGCGTGCTCGGGTGGCTGGACGCGGCGGCGACCAACGCGGCCGAGGTGCTGGGCGAGGTGGCGGCGGCGGCCGAGGCCGAGGCGGCGCGCGAGACGGCGCGGCAGGAGGCCGAGCTGTATTCGGAGATCGTCGCGCCCGAGCCCGAGCAGGTCGCGGCGGCGCCGGCCGGGCTGAAGGCCCGGGCGCACCTGGTGGTGGCGGGCGACGGGACGGCGCCGGTGTACGACGGGCTGCTGTCGGAGCGGACGCTGGGGCAGCTGCCGGCGGCGGCGGGCGAGGCGCGGCACTGGGAGCTGGTGGCCGAGATCGGGCCGGGCGACGGCGAGCGGCGCGAGGTGCTGTTCGGGGGGCGGCCCGGGTTCGTGGCGCGGGCGGCGCTGCGCGAGGCGACGCCGGTCGACGTGATGATGAACGCGCAGGTGCTGGCCGAGGACGAGGTCCCAGCGGCGCGGGCGGCGCTGGCGGCGATGACCGACGAGCCGGCGCGGCGCGAGGCCTACATGCTGCGGCTGCAGGCGATGGCGCCGGGGCTCGGGCGCGAGGACCAGGCGAGCTTCTCGCACGGCGGGCGCGGGGCGCCGATGAACCAGCTGGCGGCGTGCCTGGCCTTCCTGGGCGTGCCGAACCCGTACCCGGACCAGCCGTTCGCGGACGCGCTGGAGCTGGTGCGGCTCGAACGGGGGCTGTCGCCGGCGATGGACGTGGCCGGGTGGGCGGCGCTGGTGACGCAGCTGGGGGTCGGGTGCCAGGCGCTGGGCGACGCCAGCCCGGCGGCGCTGAAGGGGCACCTGGCGGCGGGCGCGTCGGTGATGCTGACCGTCGGCGGCGGGGCGTGGGTGCGGGTGCGCGGGGTCGGCGAGGACGGGGCGGTGCAGGTCGACGGGCTCGGCGGCGGGACGTCGGTGGCGCCGGCGGGGGCGCTGGCCGGTGCCCAGGGGTGCGTGTTCGCGGTGCCGACCGAGGCGGCGCTGGACCCGACGCTGCTGGAGACCGACGTGGCGCTGGACGCGGCGACGGCGAGCGCCGGGTACGACGAGATGTACGCGGCGACCAGCGCGGCCGAGAGCGACTGGTACGAGAAGAAGCGCGGGGACGCGGAGCTGGCGGGGCACGTGCCGGAGGCGGGGTCGCCGCTGGCGTTCGCGGGGGCGCCAGCGGACAAGATCGAGCAGGCGTTCGAGCGGGTGATGGGGCCGCCGGGGGCGGACGTGCGGGCGGGGTTCGCGCGGGGCGCAGGGTTCTTGGGGCCGCTGTTCGCGGTGGCCGAGCCGGCCGAGGCGCTGGTCGAGGGGCGGCAGGCGGCGCGCGAGCGGCTGCGCGGGTGGCTGCGTGACGCGGTGGCGAAGGCGGTCGAGGGGCCGGGCGGGGTGGCCGAGGCCGGGGCGGCGGTGCAGTGGCTGGAGGCGAGCGGGGCGATCGGCGGCGAGCCGGTGGTGACCGAGGCGACGCGGGACGTGCTGCGGGCGGCGCTGGTGCCGATGAAGGGCGAGGGGGAGGAGGCGGCGGCCGAGGGGCCGGTGGAGCTGCCGACGCAGACGCGGGCGCAGCTGGAGCAGCGGCTGGCGGGGGTGGACCTGAAGGCGGTGCTGGCGGTGCCGGTCGAGGCGGTCTACTCGGGCGAGCACCTGGGGGCGATGCGGCAGGCGCTGGAGCAGCCCGAGGTGAAGGCGCTGTGGGCGGCGGCGGGGGCGGCGTACGCGGCGCGGATGAAGGTGGTCGACCAGCAGGCGAACACCGGGGTGGTGGCGTCGTTCTGGTCGGCGCTGGGCTACGACGCGGGGACGACCCAGGTCGAGGGGTACGGCGAGCTGCCGGCGGCGCTGCGGTCGTCGGACGCGCTGACGCAGGCGTGGAACATCAAGCGGCTGGCGGACGAGGCGCGGTGGGGCGAGGTGTCGGCGGCGTGCGACGCGCTGTTCGTGGGGCTCGAGGGGGCCATCGGGCACGAGCGCGGGGCGGGCGCGGGGCACGACGCGAGCGCGGCGCTGGCCGAGTTCAAGGGGGCCGAGACGTTCGCGCCGGGCGGCGAGGGGAGCCGGGTGCGGACGCTGGACTTCGCGCAGCTGAAGTACGAGCAGGAGCTGGGGCAGACGGAGAACGTGGCGGCGCAGGTGGCTCGGGGCGTCGAGCCTGGGGACATCCAGGGCACGCAGTACAAGTGGTCCGACGAGGCGGCGGCGGCGCAGATCGCGGGCGACAAAGACGCCTACCAGTTCTGGTGCTCGGGCTTTTCGATCTGGACGCTGGCGTCGGCCGGCTACGACCTGACCAAGGAGATCAAGGGCAAGGACGGCAAGGTCCACGGCTACCTGGAGGCGGGCAAGAAGACGCCCAAGGCGCTGACGATGCAGGGGCTGGTCGACGGGTGGAACGAGATGGTGGGCGCGATGAGCCTCATCACGGACCCGCGCGACGGGGTGATCAACGAGCACACCGGGCAGCCGCACGTGGCGCCGCCGAAGGGCAAGCCGCTGACCGAGATCGACGGGGTGGTGGTGCGCATCGAGCACACCGAGGTGACGGTCAGTGGCAAGAAGCAGAAGACGGCGACCAGCGGGCACGTGGACCAGCGCAACTACGTGCAGGGCGAGGAGATCGACCCGACGCAGGACAGCGACGCGGTCAAGGGGGCCGTCGCGGCGTTCGTGGCGACCGGCGTCGGCTACGAGGTGCCGTTCGACGAGCAGAAGCCGGGCGACTTCGGGCAGTACCGCGCCTGGGAGGCGGCGCCCGAGCTGCCCGGCGGCGGCTACACGGGCAAGGGGCACGCCTACCAGGTCTACTCGGTCACGGCGGTCGGCACGGCGAACTTCGGCAAGCCCGGCAAGGGCAGCCCCGAGCTGGTGACGCCCGGCAAGGACCTGGGCGACGGCTGGCAGGAGGGCGCCGTGTTCGAGATCACGATGCACACCGACCCGGCGCTGGTGCGCGACACCACGTTCAAGAGCCGCAAGGTCATCGACTCGAACACCGGCGGCGGCAAGGGCGGCGACGCGGGCGTGTACGTCCGCGAGAGCAAGACCACCGCGGCCGTCGAGAAGGGCACGACGCGTCACTACACCGGGCGCCTGTACGAGAGCCCCTGGGCGAACCGGGCGACCGCGGCGGCCAAAGACGAGTAGGCGGCCTGCTCGGGGCTTGACCGCCCCACACCCCGTGAGACCTTCCGAGGGGCCGGCCCGTCCTGGGCCGCGCTCACGAGGGACGCGACTTGACGACTCCCGGCCGCACGGCGCCCAGCATCTGGTGGTTCGCGCTGGGCTACTTCCTCTGCTACGTGCCCTACGGCGCGCTGACCAAGGCCCTGACCGCCGGCGCCCTGCCCGGCCAGCCCCCGGTCACGGGTCTGTCCATCCTGCCGCTGTCGGTCGCCACCTCGGCCGTCGCGATGGTCGCCTTCCTGACCCTGGCCGGCTGGTGGCGCGACGCCGCCCAGTGGCGCCTCGGGCCCTGGTCGCTGCCCCGCCCGACCCGCTGGACCTTCCTCGCCGGCCTCGCCACCGCCGCCATCGTCGTCACCACCACCCTGGCCTACACCTTCGACGGCGTCAGCATCGTCTTCGTGATGCTGCTCATGCGCGGCGGCGTCCTGGTCATCGCCCCCGTCGTCGACGCCCTCACCGGCCGCCGCGTCCGCTGGACCTCCTGGACCGCCCTCGCCCTCAGCCTCGCCGCCCTCGCCGTCACCGTCTCGGACACCAGCGACTACCGCATGACCGCCCTGTGCGCCGCCGACGTCGCCCTGTACCTGCTGGCCTACCTGGTCCGCCTGCGCCTGATGACCCGCCTCGCCAAGTCCGACGACCCGGCCGTCACCCGCCGCTACTTCGTCGAGGAGCAGATGGTCGCCACCCCCGCCCTCCTCCTCGCCCTGGCCCTCCTCGCCGCCTTCGCCCCCGGCCCCCTCGGCGCCCAGCTGAGCGCCGGCTTCACCCCCGACTGGCCCGCCAGCACCCTCGCCCTCGTCGCCCTCATCGGCGCCTTCTCCCAGGGCACCGGCCTGTTCGGCGGCCTCGTCCTGCTCGACCCGCGCGAGAACACCTTCTGCGTCCCGGTCAACCGCGCCTCCAGCATCCTCGCCGGCCTCGCCGCCAGCGGCCTCCTCGCCGCCTGGCTCTCCATGCGCCCGCCCGGCCTCGAGGAGGGCCTCGGCGCCGCCCTCGTCCTCGCCGCCATCGCCGTCCTCAGCGCCCCCGCCCTCGCCGCCCGCTGGCGCCGCGCCCCCGCCCCGGCGTCGTGACCTCTACCGCGCCGCCTGCAGCCCCAGCCGCCCCATCAGGTCGAACAGCACGCCCTCGCGCAGCGCCGCCGCCGCCGGGACCAGCAGCTCGATGCCCAGCGCCTCGAACAGCACCCGCAGGATCGCCAGCCCCCCCGCCAGCACCCCCGCCCGCTCGGCCTTCAACCCCGGCAGCGCCAGCGCGTCCACGTGCCCGGCACCCACGACCGCCTGCCGCAGCCGCCCCAGCCCCGCCGGCGTGATGCCCGCCTCGCCCCACCCGGTCGCCCGCAGGACCTCGCCCACGGCCTTGATGGTCCCCGACGCGCCCACGCACCGCTCCCAGCCCAGCGCGCGATAGCGCCCGGCCAGCTCGCCCAGCTCGGCCCGCGCCGCGCCCTCGGCCCGCCGCATGGCGTCCTCGCTGAGGACCCCGCCCGGGAAGTGCCGCAGGGTGTGGCTGACGCAGCCCATCGGCAGGCTCGCCTCGACCAGCGCGTCGTACCCCTCGCCCAGCACCACCTCGGTCGACCCGCCGCCGATGTCGACCACCAGGCGCCGCCCCGGCTCGCCGTCCAGCGAGCGCGCGACGCCCAGGTAGATGAGGCGCGCCTCCTCACGCCCGCTGATGACCTCGACCCGGTGCCCCAGGGCCGCGCTCGCGGCCTGGGCGAAGGCCGCGCCGTCGGCGGCGTGGCGCAGGGTCGCCGTCCCGACGGCGCGCACGTGCTGGGGGCACGCCTCGGCCAGCCGCTGCCCGAACGCCTGCAGCGTCGCCAGCGCCCGCGCCTGCGCCTCGGGCCGGAGGCAGCGCGCCTCGTCCAGCCCCGCCGCCAGCTGCACCTGGTCGCGCATGCGGTCGACCACCGCCAGCTCGCCCGCGACCACGCGCGCGATGATGAGGTGGAAGCTGTTGGACCCGAGGTCCACGGCGGCCACCGTGTCCGGCTGCGTCTCGTCGGCCATCGCGCTTTCCTCGTAGCCGCCGGCTCGCCCCGGCTCTATGGTTGCGCCGCTGAATTCATTTCCTAGTAGTCGCTCATGGCCACTTACGCAATCGGAGACGTCCAGGGCTGCTTCCGCTCGCTCGAGCGCCTGCTGGCCACCCTGCCCCTCGACGAGCGCCGCGACCGCCTGTGGTTGGCGGGCGATCTCGTCAACCGCGGCCGGGGCTCGCTGGAGGTCCTGCGTTGGGCCGAGGCACAGGGCGATCGCGTGACGGCCGTGCTCGGCAACCACGACCTGCACCTGCTCGCGGTCGACGCGGGGGTGCGGCACGCCAAGGCCGGCGACACGCTCGGGCCCCTGCTGCGGGCGCCGGACCGGCCGCGGCTCTTGGACTGGCTGCGCCGACAGCCGCTGCTGCACCGCGAGGGCGCGACCGTGATGGTCCACGCGGGCCTGCTGCCCGAGTGGACGCTGGACCAGGCCGAAGCCCTCGCGCGCGAGGTCGAGGCCGAGCTGCGCGGGCCCACGCCGGGCGAGGCGCTGCGCCGGCTGTGCGCCGGGTCCTTCGACCGCTGGCCCGCCGACCCGGTCGACGCCACGACGCGGACGGCCGCCACCGTGGCGGTGATGACGCGCCTGCGCACGCTGCACACGGACGGCGCGTGGTGCCGCTTCACCGGCCCGCCGGCCGAGGCCCCCGACGGCTGCGTCCCGTGGTTCGACCTGCCGCACCGCCGCGGCGACGACGCGCTGGTCGTCTTCGGCCACTGGTCCGCCCTGGGTGTCCACCAGGGCCCCGGCGCCATCGGCCTCGACACCGGCTGCGTCTGGGGCCGCCAGCTGACCGCCGTCCGCCTCGACGACCGCGCCGTGTTCCAGGTCGACTGCGCCCCCGACGACCGCGCCCCCGACGGCCGAGGATGACCCGCTTCAGGACGCCGTCGCGCGCTCGCGGGTGGCCGCCTCGTACTGCTCGACGATCTCGGCCACCGTCATCACCCGGTCGATGCCCTCGACGCTCTTGCCGGCCTGGAAGTAGTCCTTGTAGCTGGTCCCCTTCAGCGCCGCGCGCTTGAAGTGCCAGATGGACTGCAGCCCGTACAGCGTGCGCATCCAGTGCTTGGTGCGCCGGTTCTTCAGCAGCATCCGCGCCACGAAGCCGGCCTTGGTCCCCATCTTCTCGATGAAGGGGGTCTTGATGACGGCGCAGGGCACGCCCGAGATCTTGTCGGTCAGCACGATGTCCTGCTCGCGGGCGCGCAGGATGGCCTGCTTGTAGTCCTCGTGGACCTTGCACTCGGCCGAGGCGATGAAGCGCGTGCCCATCTGCACGCCCGCGTACCCCAGCGCCAGCGCGTCGGCGTACTCGCCCGGCGACCCGACGCCCCCGGCGCACACCAGCGGCACCCCCAGGTCGCCCAGCTCGTCCATCAGCTGCCGCGGCGACTTGCGCCCGGCGTGCCCGCCCGCGCGGCTGTTGACGCAGATGAGCCCGTCGACCCGCTCGTCCAGCGCCCGCTGCGCCCACTTGCGCTCGGTCACGTCGTGGTAGACCACGCCGCCCGCCGCGTGGACCTTGTCGACCACCCACCGCGGGTTGCCCAGCGCCGTCACGAAGAAGCGCGCGCCCTCCTCGAGCGCCTCGTCCACGTAGCGCCGCATGCGGTCCTCGTAGATCTTCGAGCTCTTCTCGACGATGACGTTGATGCCGTAGGGCTTGTCCGTCAGCCGCCGGATGAGCCGCAGCCCCGCGCGGAACTCGTGGCCGTGCACGTACACCAGCGACAGCGGCTGCACGATGCCCATCGCGCCGGCCTCGCTCGCCGCGGCGACCAGCTCGGGGTTGCTGCACGGGTACATGGCCCCGCACAGGATGGGGACGCGGATGCCCGCGTGGCGGGTCAGGGCGGTCTCGATGGTCACTTCCGGCCTCCGGGTCTGCGAACCGGCGGCCACGCTAAGCCCTTCAGGCCGTGCGGTCCAGCCCGCCGCTCGCCCCGGCGAGCCGCGGCGCCAGCGCGACGTCCACCGCGGCCTCCGCCGTGACCTGGTCCTCGTCCGCGTCGCTGCTCAGCGTCTGCCACGCGATCTCGAGCAGCTCGTCCACCCGGTGCAGGCACGTGTGCCGCTCGAGGATCACCTCGAGCCCCGACACCGCCAGCGACCGCGCCAGGTCCGAGTCGGTCAGCACCGCCTCGAGCAGCCGCTTCATCTCGGCGCCGTCCTTGGCCAGCAGGTAGTCGCGCCCGGCCATGAACAGCCCGTCCGCGTCCGTCCACGGCGACGTCACCAGCGGCACCCCGCACGCCATCGCCTCGAACACCCGCGACGACACCACCCCCGGCAGCTCACCCGCGAACGGCGCCCGCGGCAGATGCAACGCCGCCGCATACCGCGCCAGCATCGCCGGCACCCGATAGTTCGGCAGCCAATCCCCGAACCGCACGCCGGCCTGGCGCAGCGACTCGGTCGCCGCCGCCGGATAGCCGACCCCGTACACCGTCGCCCGCAGCTGCAGCCGCCGCACCGGCTCGATGAGGAAGGTCGCCATCTCTCCCGCGCGCTCGCCCCGCGCCCAGTTGCCGACGAACACCAGGTCCAGCGTGTCCTCCTCGCGCGCGTGCGGCCGGAACATCCGCGTGTCCGCCGCCGGGTGCCACGCCCACGCGCTGTCCACCCAGCCCTGGTCGGTCCACACCTCGCCCACGCTGCGCGCCGCGGCCAGCACCCCGTCGAAGCCGCCCCAGTCGACGGCGCCGATGGCCTCGGGCTCGCTGACGCACCGGTGCGTGGTCGCGTGCACGAACAGCCGCGTCTCGGGGTGACGCGCCCGGTGCGCCCCCAGCCGCTTGAGCAGCGACGGATGGGTCGTCTCGTGCGCCACCACCACGTCGATGCCCTCGAGCGCCCGCTCGAGGTCCAGCCAACCCAGCTCGTAGCGGTGGCTGTTCAACCCGCGATAGGCCACGCGGAAGCGTTCGACCTCCGCCTCTCCGTAGTCCTCGAGGACGCGGATCATCCCTGGCGCGTCGCATGGCTCGTAGACCGTGACGACGTGCCCGCGCGCGAGTAACTCGGTGACCACGCCGCGCAGGAAGTGGGCGCAGGGGTTGTCCCAGTCGCTCTCGAGCGACGGGTGGAAGAACGCGAAGGACAGGCGTCGGGGCCGGTGCGACTTGCCGCTGTCGAGGGGGCGATGGGCGACCACGGGCGATCCTTTGTCGCGGCCGACGGCCCGCGGGGGCGGCCGGCGTGTGCGAAGGCAACGGGGGGCGTTGGCCGAACGGGCAGCGGACGCGCGGCCTGGGGGCCCGCCGACGCGCGACCGCGGGGGCGCAGGTCGGGGGTCGGGGGTGCCTCGGGGGGCCGTCTCGGTGTCGCTGCGGGGCGTCGGGTCGAGGCGATCCCGGACGGATCGCCGGTGTCGGCTGGATGAAGCGACCGTAGGCTTCCGATCCCACAGGGTCAACGGATTGGCCCCACAGGTCGCCCCCGTTCGCCGCGGCCAAACTCGCAACCCACGGGTATCCCGCCGGTTCTCCCGCTGACGCCCCGACGCGTCGCCCTCACCGGGCCCTGTGGCATGATCCGAAGACCCCCAAGCCCTGCCGCCCCCGGAGGCCCCCGTGACCCTCGACCCCGAGGCGCACCAGGTGGTCACCCGCGAGGACCACCAGGCCGCCCTGGCCCGCGCGGCCGCCCTGGCGCCCAGCCCCGCCGAAGGCCTGTTCGGCCCCGGCTCGCTCACCTGGCGCGTCAACCGCGAAGGCCTGCTCTTCCTCGCCGGCGGCCGCGCCGCCCTGCTCCAGACCGCCCACCCCTTCGTCGCCCAGGCCATCGCCGACCACTCCCGCACCAAGCAGGACCTGCGCGGCCGCTTCCAACGCACCTTCGACCACGTCTTCCACATGGTCTTCGGCGACCTCGACCACGCCCTGCGCTCGGCCCGCCGCGTCCACGCGGTCCACGCCCACATCCGCGGCGCCCTCCCCGACGCCGTCGGCGCCTGGCCCCGCGGCCAGCCCTACCAGGCCAACGACCCCGCCTCCCTCCTGTGGGTCTTCGCCACCCTCGTCGACACCAGCGTCCTGGTCCACGACCTCCTCATCCGCCCCCTCACCCTGGCCGACAAGCACGCCCTGTACGCGGAAGGCAAGCGCTTCGCCCTCCTCTTCGGCCTGGGCGAGCGCCACCTCCCGCCCGACTGGCCCGCCTTCCAGCGCTACTGGACCGCCATGATCCACTCGGACCGCCTCGCCGTCGGCCCCGCCGCCGCCGACATCCGCCGCTTCCTCCTCGCCCCGCCCCGCCCCGCCGTCGCCGCCGTCTGGCGCTGGTACCGCGTCATCACCGCCGGCCTGCTCCCGCCCCGCCTGCGCGCCGCCTACGGCTTCCGCTGGGGCCGCCGCCACCGCGCCCTCTTCCACGCCTCCCTGCGCTCCGTCCGCGCCTCCTGGGCCCGCCTGCCCGCCCGCCTGCGCCACCTGCCCGCCTACGCCGCCGCCCAGCGCCGCGTCACCGGCGGCGACCCCGGCCCCGACGTCTTCGAGCGCACCCTCGAGCGCGTCGTCCTGGCCGCCCTCCAGCAGCGCACCGCCTGAGCACGCCCGCCGCAACCACTCGAATTCACTCACCTTGCCCACGCCGCGCGCGACCATACGGTTCCCCTGCGGCTGGCTGGCCCCGCCAACGCGTCCATCAGGTCGCCCGGGGCGCCGGCCGCCCGCCCGCGCGCCCGACGTGGCGAGCCCCGCGCCGGGAACCGCGCGACCACAGACCGTCCAGGGAGGCCGTGATGGCGACGACGATCGGCAAGGAAAAGGATGTCATCGAGCTGCTGTGCAACCTCATCGAGCTCGACTACGACGCGATCGAGGCCTACCAGGCGTCGATCGAGCGCCTGAAGGACCCCGAGGCCAAGCGGCGCATGCGCGAGTTCATGGGCGACCACGAGCGCCACACGCAGGACCTCAGCCGCTGCGTGCGCGAGCTGGGCGGACAGCCGCCCAAGCGCGGTGACATCAAGCGCGTGCTCACCAAGGGCAAGGTCGTGCTCGGCAGCCTCGGCAGCGACCGCGGCATCCTCATGGCGATGAAGACCAACGAGAAGGACACCAACAAGGCCTACGAGCGCGCCACCTCGCGGACCGACGTCCCGCGGAACGTCCGCGAGATCCTCCTGCGCAACTACGAGGACGAGCGCAAGCACCTGCGCTGGATCGAGGAGTGGCTGGCCCGCGGTCAGCAGGCCCACGCCTAGACCCGCGCCCAGCGCCCGAGACGAACGAGGCCTCGGGGGGTCCGCCCCCGAGGCCTCTCGCGCTCCAGCCCGCGACGCGCGCCGGCTCAGAAGCAGTAGCTGCCGCCGCCGAAGTCCGGGAAGCAGCTGTAGCCCGTCGGACAGGGCACACTGTCGGAGCAGGTGACGGTGCACTGCGTGGTGCCGCCGAAGAGGTTGCTCTTGCAGACCAGCCCCTCGGCGCACTCGGCGTCGGCCGTGCAGGCCTGCCCCATCCCGCCGTCGCCGGCGTCGACGCACGCGCCGGCCTCGCACGCCGTGCCGGCCCCGCAGGTCCCGCACGAGCCGCCGCAGCCGTCGCCCCCGCAGGTCTTGTCCGTGCAATCGGGCGTGCAGTCGGCCTCGCAGGTCCCCTCGACGCACTCGGCGCCGAACGAGCACAGCCCGCACACCTCACCGCACCCGTCGTCCCCGCACCCGCCCGCCTCGCAGCTGGGCGCGCAGCCGACCACGAACTGGATGTCGTCCACCAGGACGTGCGTGTCGTACACGCTGTCGCCCACGTCGCCCACCGCGAACGACAGCGTCACGGTCGCCGCGCCGTTGTCCACCAGCGCCCCCAGCGGCGCATAGCCCACCTGCCAGTCGGACTTGTAGACGCCCCCCGCCGACTGGTCGAAGCCCAGCTCGGTCTTGACCAGCGGCACCGCGTGCTCACCGCAGGTCGAGCACTCGGCCGTCTTCGGGCACAGCTGGTTGATGGTGCGCTCGAAGGCCACCGTCGGCTGGCCACCGACCGCCAGGGCCACCCGGAAGTAGTCCTGGTAGGTGCTCCCGCACCACTCCAGGAACTCGGCCGAGTACACCCGCCACAAAAACCGCACCGCGGTCGCCCCCTTGGGGACGCAGGTCTGGATGGCCACCTTGGCCTCGGCCGTGCCCTCCGACGACAGGTCCAGCAGGTACGCGCCCTCGGCCGGACCGTCCCCGTGGAACGACTTCACCACCTTCGACTGCCCCGTCACCTGCCAGCCCGCCAGGTTGCCCGACTCGAAGCCGAACGCCAGACACTCCGGCGCGAAGTCACACGCCAGGCAACCACTGCCGCACTGGCCCGCCACGGTGCACGATACGCCCGCGTCGCAGGTCCCGCAGGTCCCGCCGCACCCGTCCGGCCCGCACTGCTTGCCGCCGCACTGCGGCGTGCAGGTCGCCGAGCACGTCCCTTGCGGCGAGCAGAACTGCCCGACCTGGCACGTCCCGCAGCTCCCGCCGCACCCGTTGGGCCCACACTGCTTGCCGTCGCACTGGGGCGTACACTGAGTCACGCACTGCCCCTCCGATGTGCAGACCTCACCCAGCCCGCACGTCCCGCAGCTGCCGCCGCACCCGTCCGCGCCGCACTCGCGCCCCTCGCAGCTGACGCACGGGCTCACGCACTGCTGCGTCACCCCGCACACCTCGCCCAGCCCGCACGTCCCGCAGCTGCCGCCGCACCCGTCGCCGCCGCACGCCTTTCCGTCGCACGCCGGCGCGCAGCACGTCCCGTCCAGATCACACGCCTCGCCCAGACCGCACTTGCCGCAGCTGCCGCCGCACCCGTCGGACCCGCACTCCTTGTCGCCGCACTGCGGATAGCAGATCCACCCGCAGGCCTGCGGATACGTCCCGTCCGGGCTGCCGCCCCCGTCCGTCCCGCACGCATACCCGCCCTGCGCCTCGTCCCAGCCGCACGGCCCGTCCTCGCCGCACGCGGTCGCCTCGACCACGCCGCCCTCGCACGTCCACAGCGTCCCGCCGTCGCAGCACCCGACCTTGGTCACCTGCGCGCACGTCGGCTTGCCCACGCACAGCCCCGCGTCCACGCACACCGCGCCCGCGCCGCACGTCCCGCACGACCCGCCGCACCCGTCGTCGCCGCACTCGCGCCCGTCGCACTGCGGCTCGCACTTCCAGGGGCAGTCCAGCGGCGCCAGCCCGTCCGGGCTCGCCTGCCCGTCGGTCCCGCACGCGTACCCGCCCTCGTCGGCGCTCCACCCGCAGCTCGCCGCGGCGCCGCAGTCCTCGCTGGTCACCTGCCCGCCCGAGCACGTCCACAGGACCGCCCCGTCGCAGCACCCGATCTTGGTCACCTGCGCGCAGGTCGGCGTCTCGACGCACTTGCCGGCCGCGTCGCAGCTCTTCCCCGCGCCGCACGCCCCGCACGACCCGCCGCACCCGTCGCTGCCGCACTGCTTGCCGCCGCACTGCGGCAAGCACACGGTGTCCGGCCCCACGTCCCCCGGCCCGACGTCGCCCGGCACATCCGCCGCGCCGTCCGGGTCGCCGCCCTCGTCGCCGGGCACGTCCGCCACGGCGTCGACGGCCACGTCCAGGTGCGCGTCCTCGCCGACGTCGGCCACGGCGTCCGGCGTCTCGGCGTCCTCGCCCGCGTCGCCGCCGGGCTGCTTGGTGTCGCCCTCGCCCTCGTCGGGCTGGTCCGCGTCGCCCCCAGCGGCGTCCACCTCGCCCGGCGCCTCGGAGTCGATGGGCACGATGGTCCCCGACCCGTTGCCGCCCGGGCCCAGGCACCCGCCCAACACCAGCGCCGCCACCGCGCACGCCAACCCGCCGACGAACCCGCTCCGCGTCACCATCGCGCCCTCCCCTGGACCGCTAGACGGCGCGAACGCTACCCCCGCCCGCCCGCTCGCGTCCACCCCCGCCGAGCGCCGCCCCCGCCCCGCCTTGCCCGCCGCGCCCCCGGCGCCTACCCTCCGCGCCCCGGCCCCCGGCCGCGTCCCCGCAGGAGCCCCGATGACCGACCGCCCCGACCTCCCGACGATGTACGAGCGCCTCGGCGGCGAGCCCGCCGTCCGCGCCCTGGTCGACCGCTTCTACGATCTCATGGACACCCTCCCCGAGGTGGCCGTCCTGCGCGCCATGCACCCGGACGACCTCGCCAGCTCGCGCGACAAGCTGCACTGGTTCCTGGTCGGCTACACGGGCGGCCCGCCGCTTTACCACCAGAAGATCGGCCACCCCATGCTGCGCGCCCGCCACATGCCCTTCGCCATCGACGACGCCGCCCGCGACCAGTGGATGCTCTGCATGGACCGCGCGCTGGCCGAGACCGCCCTCGACGACGAGCTGCGCGGCCTGCTCTCCCGCGCCCTGCGCCGCGTCGCCGACCACATGCGCAACCAGGCGCCGGCCTGACGTCCCCGACCGACTCGCCGGCCTGCCGCACCGGCTGACCCGACCGACCCGCCGGCCTGCCGTACCGAACGGGATTTCCCGGGGCGCCGGCCCGTGTTACAGCGCTCGCCGTGACCTACGTACGCCCCATTACCGCCCGCTACCTCGACCCGGTCGACCTGGTCTGGACCACCACCGCCAAGCGCCTGGGCCTGACGCTGCGCCGCGACCCGACCATCTACTCGATGACGGACGGCACCGGCCTGCTCGCCCTGGGCCCCCGCTCGGACCTCGACGAGGACGACTGCGTGGCCCAGATGATCCTCCACGAGCTGTGCCACTGGATCGTCAACGGCCTCGAGTCGTTCTCCGAGCGCGACTGGGGCTTCCCGCTGGATCTAGAGGTCTGCTGGCGCGAGCACGCCTGTCTGCGCCTGCAGGCCTGGCTCTCGGACCGCTACGGCCTGCGCGCGATGTTCGGCCCCACGGGCTTCCACCGCCCCTACTGGGACCGCCTGCCCGCCGACGTGCTCGAGCCCCTCGACGACTCGGAGTGGGAGGCCAAGGTCGTCGCCCACACGGCCGTCTGCATCGAGCGCGCGCAAGGCGACCCCTGGTTCGCCCCCCTCGACGCCGCCTTCCGCGCCACCCGCGCCATCGCCGAGACCCTGCAGCCCTTCATGCCCGACTACGCCACCGAGCACGACGGCGACACCCTCCCCAGCCTCTGGGACCTCGCCCGCGACTGAGCGACGCTGGCCGCGTTCGCCCATCAGATCGCCCGCTTCCAGAGACTGCAGCAGAAGGCCACTCGGAGTGCTCCACCTTGGTGGAGCCCCCATCCGGCGCAGCTTGCTGCGCCGGGTGGGCGGCCAGATCCCGGCGGCAAGCCGCCGGGGCCGGGGCTCCGGCAAGCCGGAGCACTCCAAGGCCGCCTCCGCCGGCGGCGATACGACACCCTCTCCCAGCCGGCCAGACCCTGCGACCCACCCAGCAGCCGCCGTTCCTGGGACCGCCGGCTTCCAGCCGGCCCGGCCCGTCGCCCCTCTCCACGTCGGCTACTTCCCTGCCTCCTTGGCGCGCTCGGCGGCCAGCGCCTCGCAGCCTTCGGCGTTGCCGGCGTCACAGGCCAGCTGTAGGAGCCGCAGCCGGTCGGCCTTCTGGTAGGGCTTGGTCTTCTTGGCCCGCCCGAGGCACGCCGCGCCGTCGCCGGCCGCGCACGCCTCCTCCTGGTCGAGCAGCGCCGTCACCTCGGGCGCCCGCTTGCTCCACCCGCAGCTCTGCGCGCCCTTGGTGCGGGCGCACGCCTCGGCCGCGATCTCCAGCCCTCGTCGCCCCTCGCGCAGCGCCGGGTCCTTGCCCTCGACCAGCCAGCGCACCAACGCCCCGCAGTCCGCGTCGCGCCCCTGCTGGCAGCCCTCCTCCAGCATCGCCCGCCCACGCGCCACGTCCGGCGGTCCGTGCTTGCCGTCCAGCAACCACCCCGCCAGGTAGCGGCACGCGTCCAGGTGCCCCAGGTCGCACCCGCGGGCCATCGCCGCCCGCGCCTTGCCGCCGTCGGCCGCCTCCCCTCGCTCGGGGCCCGACCACCAGTCGGCCACCCACACGCAAGCCTCGCCCAGCCCCAGCTGGCAGGCGCGCTCGTAGGCGAGCCCCGGGTTGTCGCGCCACGACGCGCCCAACTGCTCGGGAAAGCGCTGGTAGAAGCGGTTGGCCAACCGTCCGGCCTCGAAGCAGCTCTGCGCGTCGCCCTTGTCGCACTTGCCGGCCAGCGCGGCGGCGGCCTTGAGCCCCTCGTGCCGGAAGCGGCCCTCGCAGGCCGGACTCATCCCGTAGCCGTCGTCGGCGTCCAGGTTCGGACACAGCTTCACGTACATCGCCGCCGCGCCGCGCAGGTCCGGCTTGCCCCCCGCGCCCCGCTCCAGCGCCCCCGCCAGGCGCTCACACGCCTCGCCCTGCTTGGCCTTGCACAGCTTTCCGAGCTGCGCCATCCCCGCCTTGGGATCGGCCGGTCCGCCCCGCCCATCGATCAGGTCCTCGGCCAGCTCCACGCACGCGTAGGTCGACCCCAGCACGCAGGCCCGCTCGGTCAGTCCCCGGGCCCTCGGTCCCGCGTCCTCCACCGCCTCCTTGCCCCCATGGCGCAGCAGGAACGCGCCCTGCGAACAGCACGACGGCTCGCCCAGCTCGCACCCCAGCGCGTACCACCTCAGCTTGCCCTGCACGTCCTCCTTCGGCGTCTTGGCGCCCGCCCGCAGGCAATGCCCCGGGTTGAGCCCGGCCTGGCACAGCAGCCCTCGGAACCTCGCCTCGCGCGGCTCGTCCTTGGCGACCGCCGCGTCCAGCGCCAGCTTCTCGCAGGTCTCGGCGTGCCCCAGCTCGCAGCCCCGCTCGCGCAGCGCCTGGGCCTTGGTGACGTCCTTGGCCCAGCCCCAGTTGCCACGCCCTATCTTCAACGCCTCGCCGTACTCACCGCAGGCCGCGGCGTTGCCCGCCTCGCACGCCTGCTCCAGCCGCTTGCGCGCCTCGGCCGGGTCCGCGGCCCCGCCCGTGCCCTTGGCGACGGCCCACGCCAGCGCCACGCACGACGCCTCGTGACCGGCGTCACACCCCGCCCGGAACAGCTTGGCGGCGCGCTCGGGGTCCTTGGCGACGCCCCCGACACCCAGCTCCAGCAGCCGCCCCAGCCGCACGCACCCGGCCTGCTCCCCGGCCTTGCACGCCTTTTCGAACAGCGACGCGGCCCGCGTGAAGCGGTCCGCCTCATGGCCCCTCTCGATGCGCCGCCCCAGCGTCACGCACGCTGGCGCGTGCTTGCCCGAGCACGCCCGCTCCAGCGCCGCGAGGTACTCCTCCTCGGTGGCGTCGAACACGGCCAGCCGCTCGCAGCTGGCCCCGTCCCGCTTGCCGCACTTGCGCTTGCAGTCCTCGACCCCGTCGCACGGCAGCTTCGGCCCCGCCGCCGCGACCCCACCACCCAGCACCACGCCCACGGCGACCAGCGCCGCCGCCACCCACGATGTGCCCTTCATGGTCCCCCCAAGGTTCCGAGACCGCTTCCATATCGCAGCCCTGCCTCCTTTGAAAGGGCCCCCCCGTCAGTCGTTCGGACGGTCGCGACCGCCCCCTCAGCCGCAGGCGACGCCCGCTTCCCGTCTCCCCAGCTCACTTCGCGCCGCCCCCGCCCCCGATCGCCCTCCCTCACCGCCCGATCGCCCCCCACAAACGCCGCTCGCCCTGCCGCAGCCCGCGATCGCCGCGCCGCAGCCCTCGATCGCCGTCCCCCACCCCCACATCGCGCTTCCCCACCGGCGTTTCGCGTTCCGCCACCCCGCTCCGCCCGCCCCCGCCCCCGATCGCCCTGCCGCAGCCCCCGATCGCCTCCCCAAAACCCCGATCGCCCCGCCGCAGCCCTCGATCGCCGCTCTCCACGCCCTCGTCGCGTTTCCCCAGCGGCGCTTCGCGTTTCCCCAATGGAGTTCGCGTCTCCCCACCCCGCTCCGCGCTGCCCCAGCCCCCGATCGACGTCGTGCCCCCTCCGATCGCCTCCCGCAGGCCTCGATCGCCCTTCCCGCCCCCCGGATCGCGTTTCCCCACTCGCGTTCCGTGTTTCCCCACCCGCCTCGCGCCCTTCCCCAGCCCCGTACACGCTCGCCATCCCGCGACGCTCCGGCCTGCCGCACCGCAGGAGCCGACCCGGGGGCCAGTTGCGCTCCCCCCCTCGCATGGTACCGTCGGGCCCTGCCCACAACCCGGAGGTGCCCCCGTGCACGCGTTCCTCTCGTCGCATCCGCTGTCCGTCGACCCGCTGGCGCTCCTGCAAGAGGGCCACTCCCTCGAGACGGCCGAGCTCGACGCCGTCTGCGCCTGGGCCGACGCCGTCTTCCGCGGCCTGCCGCCCGACACGCCGCTGCACCGCCCGAGCGGTCCGCTCACGGTGCTGCGCGGGCTGACCACCAGCCTGACGACCCTCGCGGCGTCCGAGGCGCCGGCCCTGCGCGCGCAGTACACCGACTACGAGGACGCCGAGCACGTCGTCCCGGCGGCGGTCTTCCTCGCCCTCGAGCTGGTCATCCGCGTCCGCGAGACGGCCGAGCATCCCCTCGCCTCGGACGAGCAGGCCAAGGCCATCGGCAAGGCGCGCGGCTGGACCCAGGTCACGGACGTGACGGCCGACCTCCTGACCCAGGAGTCGCGCCTGGTGGAGCACGGCGCCGTGGTCCTGCGTCGCGTCCCCGACCTCCGCGCCCGCTGGCTCGCCGACGACGCGCGCCGCACCTACGACGACACCATGGGCGACCTGCAGCGCCGCCTCGACTTCATCGCCGACCCGGCTTTCGCCCTCCACTTCGCCCGGGCCCAGGCCAAGACGACCGCGCTGGTCACGGACACCCGCGGCCTCATGACCGACGCCAACCGCTTCCGCCAGTCCCGCGAGCAGCGCCTCGAACACGCGGTCGCCATGACCCGCCGCCGCAACGTCCTGTTCACCCTCCTCGCCGCCGGCATCACGAACCTGCAAGAGATCCTGACCGCCTCCCTGGCCGACCAGCCCGACAAGCTCGCCCGCGTCGAGGGCCGCTACTGGTGGAACCTGGTCCGCTACGGCCGCCCCGCCGGCACCACCTCCTCCCCGGACCCGTCCGACGCGCCCGAGCCCACCGACGCTCCGGCCCCCACCGACGAGCCGGCCCCCGCCTGACCTTAGAGCCCGGTACGACGCCCCTGCGCGACCGGCGTCACCCCTAACCGGGGCCGCCGGCCGCGCGTTCACCGCCTCGCCCCCAATCTCTGACCCGTGCGCGGTTGGACACGCTAGCACCGGGCCCCTCTCGCCGAGAGCGTGGCTCGCCGTGGTGGCCACGCCGGTCGTGGACATGACCGACGAATCCGGATGGACGGCCACGGCATTCGCCTCCATGATGGCCCTGGTTTGGCGGAGCCGACCTTCCAAGGTCGAGAGCGCTGGGACTTGGGAAGCTGACGTGTCGTCAACGTGCTTGACCAGGAGGGTTCGAATGGGATCGCTCGAGCGCACGTCAGTGGCAATGACCTGGATGCTTGCCCTTGCCGCGTACATCTCCGTCGCGTCGTGCTCGGACCCGAGCAGTCGAGCCAGCGCCGATGCCGCGGTACCCGACTCAGGTACGCTCGACGCTCCCGACCTTCCAGAAGACGGCGACACCGTCGTGAAGGACATCCTCGAAACGACCGATGCCGACGCGGCAGAATCACAGGATGGAAGCGACGTATTCGCATCGGACATCGACGTCGAACATGATCTGTCTGACATCGGGACGGACGAGGGTGGCAGTACGGATGTGGGGCCTGAATGCGATGGCAGCCCCAAGGAAGGGTGCCCCTGTGATAAGGCGACCGACGAGCCCTGCTGCCTCTACCAGTCCGTGGGGCTGACGTGCGAGAAGGTCATCAACCCTCCTGCCTACTACTGGGTCACCCTCTACGATTGCGGTTGCGACCCTGGGCCATGGTGTGAGGGCTACACGCTCTTCCCACTCTGCAAGTAAAGGGGTCGTAGGTGTCCGGGTTCATCACTTTTCGGTATCTTGCCCGTCGCCCGTCGGGAAGATGAAAAGTGATGAACCCTGACTCCCAACTCTTCACGACTGGTGCCAGGATCAGTTGTCGAGGCGTTCGAGCTCGCGGCGACCGTCGGCGAGCGAAGGGAGGCCGAGCGCGTCGGGAGGGCAGGCGGCGAATCGCCGGGCGGCCAGCCGTATCACGCGGGCTTCCGCGCGGCGCTCATAGGCGTTCTTCAATGGGGCATCCTCGCGCACGCCGTCGACATCGTCGAGCCAGAGGAGCCACGTCTCGATGCTCCAGGTGGGGCATGGCGTGGCGATCCGCTCGCTCGGCTTTCGGGGCGAGAGGCCGGCTTCAGCGAGCGCCGCGTCATTCTCGGCTTTCCGCCGCTTCACTCCCGCGGAATCGCCGTCACGGGTCGCGACGAGGGCCGACTTCTTGTAGCTCGTGCTTCGCTGTTTGCGGACCTCGCCGACGTATCGAGCGAGCACCCACTGCTCGGCCGAGCCGGCCGCGGACGGGGCCGTCACATAGGTGAGGTTTCTGAAGCCGAGCTCGGTGAGCACGTAGCGCATGAACTGCTCGGTCCGGAGATCCTCGCTGACGACGACCACGGGAATCTTGGAACGGCTGGCCTTCCTACTCATCGAGGAGCCGCCGGGCGATGGCCTCGGAGGGCGCGACAGGGTCGTCGGAGGGGAGCGCGAGCCGTTCGACGATGACATGGGCGCCTTGGGGCCGCGTGAAGCGCCAGACGTCGTGGGGGGCGAGGTAGTCGATGACTCCGGGGTGGTGGGAGACCACGAAGGCTTGTCCGCGGGCGCTGAGGGCGTCGACGACGCGGACGAGCCACGGCTGGATCTCGGGGAGCCCGACGAAGTTGTCGGGCTCGTCGAGGAGCAGCGTGTGCGTCTGGAAGAGCTGCGCTGCGAGGAGGGTGTAGAGGACGACGAGGACGCGCTGACCGTCGGAGAGCTCCCCGAAGTGGAGATCAATCGGCGGGGCGGCGCGGCCTGGCTCGAAGGTGGCGACCAGGTGACGAGAACGTCCCCCGGGTGCGGCGATGAGCTTGAGTCGCTTGAAGCCCTGGAGGATGTCGCGCAGGTGGGAGTTGAGGTCCTCGAGCACCTCGGGCTGACTCTGGACGATGTGCCGGTACCAGGACGCGAAGTTGTCGCCGTCATGGCTCAGCGACGGTTCCTCCTCTTCGGACTCGTCGGCCATGTCCGAGGGGTCGAGCTTGAGGAGCCACGTCGTGGAGAGGAACGCCTTGAACTCTGTGATGCGAGCCGTCTCCGGGCGGGCATCGATGAGCGCGAGGAAGGAGATCGATCCCGCGACCGGGAAGCGAGCCGACTCGGCGCCAGCGTCATCGTGGAGCCGCACATGCCCGTCTGCATACTCGTAGAGCGTCAGGCCGTTCCACGTGAGCCGCTCGGACGCGATCCGGGCGCCACGCGATGTCGGGTCATGCGCCACGACCAAGGCGTAGGCGTAGTTCCCGCCAGCTCCGCCGAGCTCGAGTCCGAAGCTCTGCTCGCGTCGCGTCTGCCAGCGTGTGAGCGTGGCCTCGGGGAAGGCGTCGTCGACCGGCTGCTGGTCGATGATGAGGTCGCGGAGGGTCGCCATGACCTCGAAGAGCGTCGTCTTGCCCGAGCCGTTGTCGCCGAGGAGGAGGTTGAGCCGGCCCGGGCGGAGCTCGAAGTTCACGAAGCAGCGGTAGTTGTCGACGTAGAGGCGCGTGAGCATGCGGGTTCCGGTGCGGGGCCGGGGCGCCGACGGACCTGGGAGGGCCGCGCAGCGGTCCGGGCTGACGACGAGGTGCATACCTCACGCGACGCGGGGAGCCAACCCGGGCGCTCCGGCCCCGTTCAGGATCGACGTCCCCGCCACCGCCGGTTCGTGGGACCTCACGACGTGGTGTCCGCGGGCCTTCAGCCTCGACGTTCACCCGTCCTCAGGCTTCGCAGGGTTGACGAGGCGGGCCAGACGGAGGGGCCCGGGTCGACGGGGTGGCGGGGAGGAGGACGTTACCGCGGAAACGTGACCCTGGGTCGGCAGGCCGGCGGGGCGGAGGAGGACGTTACCGCGGTAACGTGTCGCTGGCGTCGGCAGGCCGGCGGGTCTGTGGAGCACGTTACCGGGGAACCGCCTCGCGCAGGGACTCGAGCGCGCGTGAGAGCTCGGAGTCGGGCTCGTTCGGGTCTCGGGCGCGGAGGAGCAGGGCCTTGGCTTCGGTCGTTCGGCCGAGCTTGGCGAGCATGCGACACCGCGCGAGGAGCCAATGGCCGGTCGCCCGGAGCTCGTCGGGTGCGCAGGTCTCGAGCTCCTTGGGGAGCCATGTGTCCGTGAGCGCGAGGGCTTCCGACCAGCGACTCGTCTGAGCGAGCCACTCGAAGAGGAGCTCGTCGACGGCAAGACGATCCCAGGCGCGCAGCTTGGGGAACGGATGGATCACCGCGCCACGCGGGAAGGCGTCGCGCGCTGCTGCCGAGACGCGCTGCAGGAAGGCGATGGCGTCGCCCGGGGAGCCCTCGAGCCAGAGCTGCCGGGCGTGATGCTTGATGGCCGGCCAGCCGCTGGGCTTGCGTCGATCGCGCAGCAAGAGGAGCGGCAGCCAAAGGATGGACGTCGCCACCACCAGCGTCAGACCGGACACGGCGAGGAAGAAGGAACCCAGCACCCACAGGCGACTCAGCCCTCGCTCGCGGACCCATGCGGCGCGTTCGACGCGCCAGATCGATGTGAACGCCTCGACCAACACGCGAAGTGCGTCGGCCAGGGTGTGCCTGGGTTTCGGGTCCATCTCGGAGCCGCTCATTGGCCAAGCAAGCCCCTCGGGCCACGCGGAGTCAAGTGGGTCGTAGTTGTCGGGGTTCATCACTTCCCACCTTCTCGCCCGTCGCCCGTCGGGAAAACGGAAAGTGACTGGCACCTACCTCTCTGCGGAAGCGTCCGAGGCCTCTGGCCGCCTTCCGGATAGCGGAGCCCCTGTGTAGACTGGCCTCATGAGGGCTTCCAACACCACCCCGAATCCGCGCCAGGCAGCCCTGGTCTTCGGCCTGACTGGCGCCGTGACCGCCGCCATAATCTTGATGACCCGCGGCGACCCGGCCGGGCTCATCGCCGCCTTGGCCGCCGTCTCGGGACTGGGCGCCTGGGTGACGGCCCTGCTGTGCTGGCGTCTGGTCAGCAAGAGGGCAGGCGGCCCGACCCGGCTGAGCGGCTTCGTCGCCGGGCTGCTGGTGGGCGTCCTGTCGCACCTGCCCGCGATGATGGGATTCGCCGCCGTTCTGGGCGGGCCGGCAGAGGCTCTGAAGGGCGTCGTCCTCAGCCTGTTCAGCGTCATCACGTTCGGATGGCTGACCGGCCTCGTCGGAGGGGCGGTGGGAGCCCTCCTGGTCCGGCCGTAGCAGGCCAGGGGTCAGGCCCCAACTGGCTGGCCCAGGTGTCAGAGTTCATCGCTTGTCACTTTCTGGCCCGTCCAGAAAGTGGAAAACGATGACCCTGACATCGCGCCTTCCTGAGCGTCACTCCAGGGGCGTGAGCTCGGCGCCAGCCTCGGTCAGGCGCAGGCGGTATCGCTGCAGTGGCGCGTCCTGGGGCGTTTGGGTCGAGCAACCCGCCGGTAGTGGGCAGGTCGTCTCGAGTTGGATGCTGCCGTCGAGGCACGGTGTGGCCGACAGCGCGTGGCCGCGGAAGCCCACCTCGGTCCTCAGCAGCTCCTGCGGACCCGCCGACGCGGTGTAGCGCACGAACAGCTGGGTGGGGACGCCTTCGGCCGACCCACGCACGAGGAAGTGCTCTCCCCCGAGGGGTTGCACGCTGGCGATGCGGCCGAGCGCGGCGTGCAGACAGGGCGCCTGGTCGGCCAGGACGCGGCCCGCCGTGTCATAGATGCGACATCGCTGCCCGCCGCACGTCAGGCCGTGCTGCTGGACGAGGAGACGGTGCCCGTCGAGGGCGACCGCGACCACGTCGACGCCCTTGGCGCAGTGGTCCCGGTCCGCTTCGCCGGAGAAGTCGAGCCACAAGGGCACCTCGAGCGGCGCCTCGAGCCCGCCTCCCTCGATCCTGGCGAGCGGCTCGCCCAGCGTTTCTGGCATGCGCTGCCCGACTATCTCAGGTGGCTCGATGGGCGCCAGCGGCTCACAGCGCGCGGCTCGCTGCGCGGCGGGCGGGGTCACCGGCTCGGTGGCGCGACAGCCCGCCGACGCCAGGACGGCGGCGCCGACGACCAATGCCAGCGAGAGGAGGAGCCGGGGAGAGGGGCCGGATCGAGAGCGGCGGCCGCGGCGCGCCTGCTGGGTGGACGGACTCATGGCGACTTCCTCGGCGGGGGGTGCGCGGCGGGTGACAGGACGAATAGACCGGCCGTCGCGTCGGGGCTCGGAGGGTGCGGGCGGGCGCTGACGGCCAGGCGGCGCGCGTCGAGGGCCAGGGCGAGCCCGGCGCGGGTGTCGCTCGGGACCTCGAGGCGCCCGAGCAGCTGGGGCGGCCGCTCGGCCGGGAGTTCGAAGAGGAAGAGCGGGTGGTCCCGGACGAGCTGGTCCGGGCGCGGGGGACGGAGGGAGGCGCGCACGACCGCGTGGTGGCCCGAGGCGGCGAGCTGGACGCCGAACGCCTGGTGGGGACGGGCGTCGTCCGGGGCCGTCAGGGTCGCGGCGAGGGCCCATGACGGCGCCGAGTAGGCGTAGACGGCGCCGCGCGTCTCGAGCGCATGGCGGTGCCCGGGCAGGGCGCTGGGGTCGCCGACGAGGAGGTGGCCGCCCGAGAAGGCGAGCGCGAGCCCGAAGTCCTCGCCTTCACGCGGGGCGTCGTGGGTCTGGGGGCGCGGCGGGTGGAGGGTCGCGTCGAGGTGCCAGGTGGCCGGGCCCGACCGGCGATGGACGAGGACATGGCCGATGGGGACCGAGGCCTGCTTCCAGGCGACCGGGGTGTCGGAGGACGCGCCGACGGCGAGGTGGGTCGCGGTGGCGGCGAGGCCGCGTAGGCGTTGCGTCCCGGGTGGCAGGGGCACGGGCCGCGCCGGGGCGAAGCCGGTGGGGGAGCCGGGGGCGCGCTCGAAGAGGACGAGGTGCGGGTCGTCGCCGACGGCGCTGGAGGCGAGCCGGACGGCCAGGAACTCGGCCTCCAGGGCGAGCTCGAGGTGCGTCGCGCGGCGGGCGGGGGCGCCGAGATCGAGCGGGGCGAGCTGGCGCCACGCGCCGTCGGGGGCGCGCTCGAAGGCCACGACGCGAGGCGCGGGGTCGCCCGGGGAGCCGTGGGAGGCGAGGACGACGAGGTCGGTGGCGAGGGCGACGGCGCGGCCGAGGTGGGGCTCGGAGGCGGCGAGGTGCGCGGCGTGGGTCCAGGCGCCGCTGGGAGCCTGGCGGTAGAGGTGGGCGCCGCCGGGGTCGGGCTCGCCGACGAGCAGGAGGTCGCCGCGCAGGGCCACGGGTCCCGGCTGGCCGGAGGGGAGCGGCGCGAGGTCGAGCGGCGCGAAGGAGGCGGGGAGCGGGGTGTCGGGGTCGCGGGCGACGAGGGCGGCGGGGTCGAGCGCGGTGAGCGGGTGCCAGGCGGCGGCGCCGGCGGGCGTGAAGAGGTGCAGGCGCGGCGGGGCGGGGGCGCCGTCGCGGGTGACGAGGGGGGCGATGGCCGCGAGGACGCCGGAGCCGGTGAGGGCGAGGGCGGCTGGGGCCTCGAGGTCGGGGAGCGGGGCGGACGTGAGGCGGGTGTAGTCGGCGGCGCCGGGGGCGAGCAGGTGGACGGCGTGGGCGCTGGCGACGGCGACGCGGCCGGAGCCCGGGTCGGGGGCGAGGAGGCGCCCGTGGAGGCGGTCGCCGGCGGCGGGCGGGGTGAGGGTCTGGGAGAGGGAGAGGGCGCCGGACGGGGCGCGGGTGTAGGCGAAGACGGCGCCGGCCGGGTCGAAGAGGGGGGCGCCGACGAGCAGGCGGTCGGGCGAGGGCAGCGCGAGGGCGTGTCCGAAGCCGTCGGCCTCGTCGACGCCGGCGGGGAGCGGGGAGCGGAGGGTCTGGCGGAGGGTCCAGGCGGGGGGGCCGGCCGCGGCGGGGGCGAGCTGGTAGACGAAGACCGCGCCGCTGAGGGCGGCGCCGGGGGCGCCGACGTAGAGCGTGTCGCCCGAGAGGGCGAGGGCGGTGCCGAAGCGGTGGGTGCGGCCTGGGGTGGGCGGGGCGGCGAGGTCGGTGTCGTGGATCCAGGTGCCGTGCGGGCGGTGCCACAGGCGGACCGCGTCGACGGGGGCGCCGGCGGGTCCCGGGAGGCGGACGCGGGCGGCGAGGCGGTGGCCGTCGGTGGCGAGGGCTTGGCCGAGCCAGCGCTCGTGGGGTGCGCCGTCGAAGCGCGGGCCGGAGCGCCACTGGCCGGCGTCGTCGGGGGCGTACAGGGTGATGGTGCCGCGCTGGTCGAGGTCTTCGGGGGCGGCGACGGCGAGGAGGGCGGGGGCGAGGGCGACGGTGGCGCCGAAGCCGGCGTGGGCGGCGGGGTCGATGGGGTGGACCGGGGCGGCGGCGGTGGGGGAGGCGGAGGAGTCGGGCCGAGGCGGTAGGCGAAGGCGGCGCCGCGGTGGGGGCGCGCCGGGGTGCCTTGGAAGGGGGCGCCGAGGACGAGCGCGTCACCGGCCGCGGCGAGCGGGGCGCCGTTCTGGGCCGGGGCGACGTCGTCGAAGGGGAGGAGGCGGGGCTCTGCGAGGTCGTGGGAGGCCTCGGGGCGGGCGACGGATGACGCGTCGGGGGCGGACGCACGGCGCTCACCACAGGCGAGGGCGGCCGCGGCGCAGGCGAGCGCGAGGGCGAGCGGCCAGGCGTTGGTGCGGGGCATGGGGGCCTCGTCGGGATCGGCGCTCGAGGTTGGCAAGCCGATGGGCGATGGCGACGTTACCGCGGAAACGTGTCGCCGGGGTCGGCAGGCCGGCGGGTCGGTGATTGAGGTTGTCGTGGAGTTGGGGGCGCCGCGAGCGGCGCGATCCAGCGAGCCCCCGCGAGCGGGGGCACTCCATGGGGGCTGGCGGCAGGGGCGGTGGGACGGAGGCGGACGTTACCGCGGAAACGTGTCGCTGGCGTCGGCAGCCTGGCGGGTCGGTGATTCAGGCTGTCGTGGGCTGGGGGCGCCTCGGATCAACGCCGCTTGCGGACGCGGTGGCGAGCTCGGCCGCGAGCGCGTCACGGGTCGCCGCGACCCGCTCGAGCCGCGTCGCATAGGGCGCGACCGGGGCGGGGCTTCGAGCGGGACGGCGGGTGGGGCAGCGTCTGGCGCGGCGGTCGAGGCTCGGTGCAGGCCAGGAGCAAGGCGGACGCGATGAGCAGGGGGATGGGCGGGTGCATGGGCCTGCGATGGAGCAACCTCGGTGCCAGACTGCGGCGACGCTGGGACAGGCGCGGCTGCAGCGTGCAGCGCCGGAGCCGCGGCATGGCGCGTGTCGGAGGTGACACGGAGCGTGTCCCCAGGCCCGGCCGGCTGGGAGCCGGCGAGCCCACCCGGACGCAAGGTTCGGGGGCGGACCGGCCGGCTGGAAGCCTTTCGATCCCAGGCCCGGACGCAAGGTTCGGCGGAGGTGCGGCCGGCTGGAAGCCGGCGAGCCCAGGGGGAATTGGGGCGGCCTGGAGTGCCCTCGCTAGCGAGGGCTCGTCGGATCGCGCCGCTCGCGGCGCCCTCACGATGAAGTCGCACGTTCGGCCGGCTGGAAGCCGGCGATCCCAGGCCCGGACGCAAGGTTCGGCGGAGGTGCGGCCGGCTGGAAGCCGGCGATCCCAGACAGCAGACGCCGGGGAACGGCGGCGGCTCGGCGGAGGCTGCGAGGGCCCAGGTGGCGCGCACGCGCACGAGGTCGCAAGGGTCGGCGAGCGCGGCGCTGAAGGCCACGAGCTCGGCCGGCGGCGGGGTTCCGAGCCGGACGAGACCGAGGAGGCCGTGAAAGCGAAGAGCGGACAGGCCCGTGGCTTCGACGGCAGCGCGAAGGAACGGCCTCTCCGAGGGCTGCGGCGCGTCGGACACGAGCCGCGCGATCTCGATGATCTCGTCGAGGCGGGCGCCGCGCGCGAGGTGACGCCGGGCCTCCTCGACCATGGCGGCGCGATCGGTCTCGAGGCGATTCATCGGGAAGTCGCGCGCCAGGTCGACGAGGTGGGGCGGCAGGTGGCTGTCGAAGCTCTCGGGGTCGTAGGTACGCCAGTCACGGAGGTGCTCGGCCAGGTCCCGGAGTCCGTCTCGTCCAACCAGCCAAGCGCGGCGCCTATCGAAGGCGTCGTCGATGATGGCGCGACCTCCGAGCGATTCGAGCTCCGCCTCGAGGCGCCGCGCGAAGGCGGCCGGGCCGAGGTGGACGAGCAGGTCGGCGGCCGGCGCCAGGAGGCGATCGCGCGCGTCCTCGGCAAGCGCCGGGTGAGTGCGGAAGAGGCGGTCGAGCGCGTCGGGTCGCAGCTCGGCGAGGGCGAAGCGCCTCTCCCAGTCCTCGAGGCGGTCCCAGACTTCGGCGAGCAGCGGTAGCGAGGCTGGCCGGTCCAGAGTCCGGGTGACGATCTCGGTCTCGCGATCGACGTCATCACCTGGGTCCGTCGTCGGTGAGGCCTTCACAGCGAGGCGGTCGTGGCGGATCCAGGCTTCGTAGAGGGGCTCGAAGTACCCGTCCGGCGGCTCGTAGGTGATGCAGAGGTCGTACAGAAGGGCCTGTCGCTCGTCGGCGTGGAAGCTCGCGATCAGCTCGAAGGCGAGGCGACGTTCGTCGGGACCGCGACACAAGGCGAGGAGATCCAGCAGGCTGGCGAGCGGGGCGCCGTGCGCCTCATCGGGGCCCCACCGGTCTCCTCGCGCGATCTTCCGTTCCCGAGCGGCCGCCGAGGCGGCGACCAACTCGCGGAGGTCCCGCTCGGGAACTGGAAGGTCGAACCTCAGGGGCCACGTCCGTAAGAGTGAAATTGCTCCGGGGAGGACGACCCTCGGCGGGGGTGACCGGCAGGCGCTTGCTGGTCAGGCTCGGGTCATGGCGAGGCCACTTCGGATCAGGGAGCCCGGGCTGGTGCACCCCATCGCGAAGGGTGGAGAAGCGCTTCGAGCGCCGCATCCGGGGAGCAAGTTGACCCTTGCGGACGTGGCCCCTGAGGTCAGGGGGCCTGTGAGATCCGGGTTGGCGGGCCGGCGGGTCGCAGGACGTTACCGCGGAAACGTGACGCTGGGATCGTTAGGCCGGCGGGTCGGTCGAGGACGTTACCGCGGTAACGTGACGCTGGGGTCGGCAGGCCGGCGGGTCGGTGTTTGAGGCTGTCGAGGCCTGGGGGCGCCGCGGGTCAGCGCCGTTTGCGGGTCAGGACGGTCACGATGGGGGCCGAGGTGAGCCAGCGCTCGGTCAGGGTGGGGTCGGCCGAGAGGTGGCCGACGACCCGGTAGCGGGAGGCGCCCAGGATGGGCGAGCGGCGGGCGTCCTCGGAGACGACGCCCTGGCCGGGAGCGTAGGAGGCGTGGAGGAAGCGGGTGCCGCCGGGGCGGGCGACGAGGAAGCCGACGTGGTTGTCGAGGCCGACGACGAACAGGCCCGCGCCCATCGCCTCGACCGCGTCGACGAAGCGGTCGAGGGGGGCGTTGCTGAAGCGGCGGACGTGGGTCCCGCCGGTGAGGCTGAGGATGATGTGCTCGGAGGCCTGCTGCGCCAGGCGCACGCGCTCGACCTGCAGGCCGGCGTCGAGCAGGAGGGTGGAGACGAAGTAGCCGCAGGCGATCTTGCCCTCGCCCGGCGTGCGGGTCGTGCCGTGGAAGGCCCAGGGCGTGCCGTACCAGGCGGGCGCGAGCTGGTCGGCGACGGCGCTGGTGATGGCCTCACCGGCGCGGGCCAGGACGGCGGCACGGCGTCGGGCGTCGGGCGCGGTGGTGAGCTCGGCCGCGAGCGCGTCACGGGTCGCGGCGACCCGCTCGAGCCGCGTCGCATAGGGCGCGACCGGGGCGGGCGCTGCGATCGGGACGGCGGGTGGGTCAGCCTTGGGCGCGGCGGTCGAGGGCTCGGTGCAGGCCAGGAGCAAGGCGGACGCGATGAGCAGGGGGATGTGTGGGTGCATGGGGCCGCGTTGCAGCAACCTCCGTGCCAGACTGCGGCGACGCTGGGGCGCGCTCGGCTGCAGCGTGCAGCGCGTGAGCCACGTCACGGCGCGTGTCGAAGCTGACACGGAGCGTGTCCGCAAGCGAGGCCGGCTGGAAGAGGCTGTCGCAAACGGCCAACCGGAGTGCTCCACCTTGGTGGAGCCCCCATCCGGTGCAGCTTGCTGCGCCGGGTTTGGCGGCCAGATCCCGGCGGCAAGCCGCCGGGGGACGGGGCTCCGGCAAGCCGGAGCACTCCAAGGCCGCCTCAGCCGGCATCGATACGACAGCGTCTGGAAGCCGGCGATCCCAGGCGCGGACGCCGGGGGACGGCGGAGGCGCGGGCCGGCTGGAAGCCGGCGATCCCAGGCCGGGCTGGGGTCAGGGGGCGGGGACCTCGCCGGGGGTGTTGGTGCGGGGCGTGTAGGGGCGGCAGGGTTGGCCGCGCTCGCTGGGGCACTCGGGGAAGCCGTCGGCGACGGGGACGCCGGTGACGACGGGCAGGTGCAGGCGAGAGGGGTGGGCGGGGGTGCGGAGGAGGGTCTGCAGGGGCTGGGTGTCGCCGTAGTCGGGCGGGGCGAACTCCCAGGTGCCGTGGTTGCGGCCGGGGGAGCTGACGGTCAGGCGGAGGCGGGCGCCGGCGCGGAAGGCGTGGGCGACGGGGTAGATGGGCACCTTGGCGGTGACGATCTCGCCGGGGACGACGGGCTGGAAGTGCTCGGCCTCGTAGGTGTGGACGATGCGGAACTCGTCCGAGGCGGCCTCGTCGATGTGGCGGTGGCCGAGGCGCAGCCAGCCGGACTGGACCAGGACCTCGGTGTCGTCGGGGCGGACCTCGGTGAGGGTGACCTGGACCTGGACGTCGTCGGCCTCGCTGACGACGTGGACCTCGACCCAGGGCGAGCCGGCGATGACCAGGTCGTCGGTGAGGGGCTCGGTGACGTAGCTGACCGCGTGGCCGTCGGGGAACTCGGTCCAGTCGATGTCCCACAGGGGGGCGAAGAGCTGGTAGCCCTTCTTGCCGAAGAAGGTCTTCTTGCCGGCGGCGGGGTCGTGGAGCCAGGCGTCGGCGCCGGCCTCGGTGGGCGGGGCGTCGGTCAGGCGGCCGTCGGCGGCGAGCCAGAGGGTGTGGCCCTGGGCGTCGGGCGGGGGCCAGGAATCGAAGGTGACCTCGAAGCGGTGCTGGGGGGCGCCGGGGGCGGGGCCGGCGGCGCCGTTCTCGAACAGGACGCGGACCGGGGGCTCGGACTCGTACCAGGCCAGGGCCTCGTCGTACTGCTCGTCGGTGAAGGCGGTGAAGCGGTCGGGCTCGAAGCCCAGGCCCTCGACGCCGAACTCCTTGGACAGCTCCTGGGCGCCGATCTCGCGCATGAACTCGGGGACGCGCGGGACGCGGCGGGCGACGTACAGCTCGAGGAACTCGAACCAGCGGGTCAGGACGAGCGGGCTGTAGCCGTCGATGTGGCGGCCGTTGTAGACGGTCAGCTTGGTGGTCGGGGCGCGGTCGAACGCGTCGAGCATGTTGGCGAACAGGGCGCCGGTCTGCTCGTCCTGCCAGGCGCCGGTGAGGTAGACGGGGGCGTCGATCTCGCCGACCAGGTGGGGCAGGCTGCGGTCGGCGGCGTCGCCCGGGTAGTGCTCGAGCAGGCTGAAGAAGGCGCCGAAGTCGATGTTCTGGTTGCGCAGGACCTGGTGCTCGGCGCAGACGGTGTCGCCGGCGGCGATGACGTCGTCGGTCCAGGACTGGCCGCCCGAGGCGGCCTGGGCGTCGCGCTCCTCGATCCACTGGCGGGTGAAGCCGTCGTTGTAGATGCCGCCGGGCCACAGCTGCTCCCAGGCGTCGGCGAGGACGCTCTGCGGGGTGATGGCGGCGAGGCTGGGCGGGCGGGTCCAGGCGGCGAAGAGCTGGGCGATGCCCGAGTAGGACAGGCCGACCATGCCGACCTCGCCGTGAAGGACCCAGGGCTGGCGGGCGACGGCCTCGATGATGTCGTGGCCGTCGGCGTGCTGGGCGGGGTTGAAGACGTCGAAGACGCCGCCCGAGCAGCCGGAGCCGCGCATGTTGACGCCGACGGTGGCGTAGCCCATCAGGTTGGCGATGCGCGAGCCGGGGTCGGGGCGCTGGTGGTGCGAGGGCGAGTAGCCGGAGTACTCGATGACCGTCGGGTAGGGGCCGTCGCCGAAGAAGATGGGGTCGGGGAAGCGGACCATGGCGCTGAGCTGAACGCCGTCGCGCATGGTGATGTAGTTGAAGCCGTCCAGCTCGGTCTCGCCGTCGCCCAGGCCGAAGAGGCCGTAGGTGATGCCGTGCAGCTCCTGGCTGTCGTAGAGCGCGGGGTCGGGCTTGTCCCACACGCCCAGGACCGAGAAGGGGCCGGCGGCCTCGACGGGGTCGGTGGACTCGTCGCGGATGACGAAGCCGTCGCCCTTTTTGACGGTCCGGCCGTCGGCGACGGGGATCTGGGTGAAGTCGCCGCTCTGGATGGTCTGGTGCTCGGCGGGCAGGTAGGACCAGTGGGCCTGGCCGTGCTCGTCGGCCAGCAGGGTCAGCAGGGCGCGGCCGGTGGCGTCGTACAGGGTGAGCGGCGCGCCGGGGCGGGCGCCGACGACGGTGACGGTCTCGACCCCGGGGCGGACCGTGAAGGGCGCCGGCACCGTCCCCTCGAGCAGGTCGGGGCCCGCGTCGTCGGGCGCGTCGCCTTCGGAGTCGTCTGCTGCGTCGCCCTCGACGTCGCCCGCGGCGTCGGCCTCGGCCTTCGCGTCGGGCGTCGCCGCCGGCTCTGCGTCACACCCCGCCCAGGCCAGCAGCCCGGCCGTCATCACCATCCCCGCCCACAGCCGCATGTCGCCCCCTCCGTTGCACCGCCGAAGCCGTCTCGCGCGCGGCGGAGTATGGCGACATGGGCTCCGGACCACAACACCGGCCTTCAGGCCGGCACGACGGCGCCACACGCGACGAGGCCCCGCCGAGGGCACGCGCGCAGGAGCAGGGCGCTCCCGCGCGCGTGGGCCTCGACGGGGCCGTCATGGGCCAGCGGCGGCCGGGGGATCAGTCGTCGTCGCGGCAGCGGTCGTCGTCACCGCGGCGCCCGTCGCAGAGCACGGTCTTGTCCACGCACTGACCCGAGTTGCAGACCTTGCCCCAGGGGCACTGCGAGTCGTAGGTGCACTCGGAGGCCACGCACGACCCGTTCTTGCAGGTCTTGCCCCAGGGACACTGCGAGTCGTAGGTGCACTCGGAGGTCACGCAGGCCCCGTTCTTGCAGGTCTTGCCCCAGGAGCAGTGCCAGTCGTAGGTGCACTCTGAGGCCTTGGGCACGCACGAACCCGCGTCACACATCTCGCCGTAAGGGCAGTCCGCGTCGTACACGCACTCCGGCGGAGGCGCGACGCACTTGCCGTCCTGGCATACCTTCCCGTAAGGGCAGTCCGCGTCGTACACGCACTCCGGCGGAGGCGCGACGCACTTGCCGTCCTGGCATACCTTCCCGTAAGGGCAGTCCGCGTCGTACACGCACTCCGGCGGAGGCGCGACACACTTGCCGTCCTGGCACACCTGGCCGTAGGGGCAGTCGGAGTCGTACATGCACTGCGTGACCACGACGTTCGTGCAGACGCCATAGTGGCAGATGGTGCCGTAGGGACAGTCGGAGTCGTCCTGGCACGAGGGAGGCGCATAGACGCAGGTCCCGTAGTCGCAGACGTGGCCGTAGGGGCAGTCGCTGTCGTACTCGCACTCGGGCGGCCCAGCCACGCACTTGCCGTAGTCGCAGATCTGGCCGTAGGGGCAGTCGTTGTCCGCCTCACACTCCGAAGGCGCTGCTACGCACTTGCCGTACTCACAGACCTGGCCATACGGGCAGTCCACGTCGTACGCACACTCGGGAGGCGCAGGCACGCAGGTCCCGTAGTCGCAGACCTGGCCATACGGGCAGTCGCTGTCGTACTCGCACTCGGGAGGCGCAGGCACGCACTTGCCGTACTCACAGACCTGGCCATACGGGCAGTCCGCGTCGTACGCACACTCGGGCGGCGCAGGCACGCAGGTCCCGTAGTCGCAGACCTGGCCGTAGGGGCAGTCCGCGTCGTACTCGCACTCGGGAGGCGCAGGCACGCAGGTCCCATAGTCGCAGACCTTCCCGTACGGGCAGTCGCTGTCGTACTCGCACTCGGGAGGCGCAGGCACGCACTTGCCGTACTCGCACACCTGGCCGTACGGGCAGTCGCTGTCGTACTCGCACTCGGGAGGCGCAGGCACGCAGGTCCCGTACTCGCAGACCTTCCCGTACGGGCAGTCGCTGTCGTACTCGCACTCGGGAGGCGCAGGCACGCA
>JAWLBL010000021.1:138981-170531 GCA_041687695.1 Myxococcota bacterium
ACGCACTTGCCGTACTCGCAGACCTGGCCGCTCGGGCAGTCCGCGTCGTACGCGCACTCGGGAGGCGCCGCCACGCACTTGCCGTACTCGCAGACCTGGCCGCTCGGGCAGTCCGCGTCGTACGCGCACTCGGGAGGCGCCGCCACGCACTTGCCGTACTCGCAGACCTGGCCGCTCGGGCAGTCCGCGTCGTACGCGCACTCGGGAGGCGCCGCGACGCACTTGCCGTACTCGCAGACCTGGCCGCTCGGGCAGTCCGCATCGTACTCGCACTCCGGGGGCGCCTCGACGCACTTGCCGTACTCACAGACCTGGCCGTACGGGCAGTCCGCGTCGTAATCGCACTCCGGCGGCGCCTCCACGCAGTACCCGCCCACGCACTCGTGGCCGCTCGGGCAGTCCGCGTCGTAATCGCACTCCGGCGGCTCCTCCACACACGGCCCCTGATACGCGTACTCGACGCCGGCCTGCGCCGCCACGCACGCGCTCTCCCACGTCTCGCCGTCGCACCCGCACACGGGCGCCACCACGTCGGGACACACGGCCGGACGCGCCACGCACTGCCCTTCGGCGTCACACGCGGGCCGCGCACAGTACTCGTCCTCGCCGCACTCCGCCGTGTCCATGCACTTCACCGGCTCGACGTAGCCGTCCTCGTCTCCTCCGTAGTCGTTCCCTTCGTCGCCCACCGCGTCGATCGCGTCCTCATCCGTCCCGTCCGGCCCCGCGTCCTCGGGCTCCAGGACGTCGTCGTCCCCTACGTCGTCGTCGCCGGGGTCCACGTCGTCGTCGCCGGGGTCCACGTCATCGTCGCCGGGGTCCACGTCGTCCTCGAAGCCGTCCCCCGGCACGTCACCCGGCGTGTCCGTGGTCGCGTCCGGGTCCGGCGCCGGCTCGCCGTTGTCCGCGCCAATGTCGCCCTGAACGCCCGATCCCAAGGTGTCACCGCATCCCGCAGCGATCCCCAGCGCCAGGCTCCCTACCATCACCAGCCGCCACCCGCGGCCCCCATTGGCACGCATGCATCACCTCTCCAGCAAGTGGCCGTGTCCAGCCCGCGTGGCCCACCGGTTCGGCCTGGCGCACGACGCCGCCCGCGCCCGGGACGTTCGCAGCCCCAGCGCACGCGCCATCACACGTGTCCACCGTCTCGGTCGGCGATCCGCGGGCCGCCTGGCGGCCGGGTCGAGTCGCGCCGGAGCGCCCGAGCGCCTGCTCGAAGCCCTTCCGGTAGCGGCAGTATCGCGCGCTCGTCGCCGCGCCGCACACCCCGGGACGCACACGAGCGGAATACGGATGCACAGGCCCATTCTGCCTCCACTTTTTGGCACCGGCCGTTCCCGCCGCCGTTCCCGCGCCGCGGTCGGCGTCCGGGCGCGGTCGCCACCACCTCGTGCGCCGCCGGAGGGCTTGCGTCCTTCACCGCCGCGACCCACGATGGGGCGTCTCCTCACGGCCCCGAGAGCGTCCGGATGCGCCTCCACCCCGTCGCGGTCGTCCTCACCCTGCTGGCGCTGGCCCCCGGCTGTGACACCGTGCCGTCCGGCGGCGCGCCGCAAGACCTCGGCGCCTCGGATCCCGGCCCCGGCTCAACCGCAGACACCTCGGCCGACGCCCCGCCGCCCACCGACACCGCCACCGCCGATCCCGGCCCGCTCGCCGACGCCCCAACCGACGGCGACGCACCGGCCGACGGCGACGCACCGGCCGACGACGTGCCCCCGGACGCCGACGCCGACCTCGGCGCCCCCGACATCGGCCCCGACATCGGCCCCGACATCGGCCCCGACGTGCCCCCGCCGCCCCCTGCAGGCTCCTGGGACGCCCCCATCCCGCTGGGCCCGCTGCCCGCGCGCGCCTCCGGCGACACCGCCGCCTCGCCGACCTCCCTGGCCGACGCCTACGCCTGCGCCCCCGCCATCGACGAGTCCGGCCCCGAGGTCGTCTTCCAGCTCGAGGTCACCGCCCCCGGCACCCTGACCGTCGCCGTCGACGACCTGCCCGGCGACGCCCTGGACATCGACGTCCACCTGCTCGACGCCCCCTCCCCCGACGCCTGCCTCGCCCGCCACGACCTGGTCCTGACCGCCCCCGTCACCCCCGGCACCTACTACGTCGTCGCCGACACCTGGACCAACGCCGCCGGCGCCCCGCTCGCCGGGCCCTTCACCCTCGACGTCGCCCTGCGCAAGTCCCACCCCGGCGGCGTCGGCTGCACCACCTCGCCCATCACCTGCGACCCGGCCGCCCCGCCCCTGGTCAACCCCGTCCCCGCCGAGCCGCCCGGCCTCGGCGGCTGCCCCCCGGGCATGCAGCGGGTCGACACCTTCTGCGTCGACCGCTTCGAGGCCGCCCTCGCCCGCGTCGAACCCGACGGCGCCCTGTCGCCCTGGTCGCCCTACGCCAACCCGGGCGCCACCCCGGTCCGCGCCCTCAGCGCCCCGGGCCTCGTCCCGCAGGGCTACATCAACCAGCCCCAGGCCGCCGCCGCCTGTCAGGCCGCCGGCAAGCGCCTGTGCACCGACGCCGAGTGGCTGCGCGCCTGCCGCGGCCCCCAGGCGACCACCTACCCCTACGGCGACACGCCGCTCCCGGCCGTCTGCAACGACGCGCGCGCCTGCCACCCGGCGACCCAGTACTTCCAGACCACGGCCAGCTGGATCTACGGCGAGATCGCCAACCCCTGCGTCGGCCAGCTGCCCGACGCGCTGGCCCCCACCGGCGCCCACCCGGGCTGCGTCACGGCCGAGGGCCTGGTCGACATGATGGGCAACCTGCACGAGTGGACCGCCGACCCGGCCGGCACCTTCCGCGGCGGCTTCTACGTCGACACCAAGATCAACGGCGCGGGCTGCCTGTACGCGACCACCGCCCACACCGTCGGCCACTGGGACTACTCGACGGGCTTTCGCTGCTGCGCCAACGCGCCCTGAGCCGTTCCGTCAGGCCGGCGAGTCTCCCAACGATTTCCACTGGTCCGCCCCGCGCTCCGTTCAGACTCTCCGGGCGCGGCAGGGTGCAGGGCCTCCTCGCGATCGCCCCCGAACGCCGCCAGCCCGCGCCGCCACTTCGCGACGCGCGCCGCCCACCAGGGGAGAGCCACCATGACCGAACCCGCTCCCACCCCGCCGCGTCCCGGCCCCGCGCCGCGCCCCGCCTCCGCGCCCCCGGTGCGCGTCCGCCCCGCCCTGGTGGTGGTGCTGGTCCTGGGCTGGCTGCTGGCGGGTGCCGGCCTGTACATCGCCGCGCAGCACGACAGCCGCCCGTGGGACGACCTGGTCCTGGACCGGCGCGGGCAGCCGGCCCTGGCGCAGGTGGTCGCCGTCGACAACGTGCGCCTGTACAAGGGCCGCTTCGTCGACCAGGCGCGGCTGCGCTACGAGACCGCGGACGGCCGCACCGTCGAGGTCCGCGCCGACGCCTTCGCCGGCGACGACAAGCAGCGGCTGGCCGCGGGGCAGGTGCCGGTCGAGTACGACCCCGAGCGCCCCGAGCGCATGCGCGTCGCCGGCGAGAGCGCGGTCGACGCCCGCGAGCTGACGCTGCTGGGCATGCTGGCCCCCGGCCTGCTGGTGCTGGGTTACCTGACCTTCCTGCACGTCCCGCTGGCCCGGCGGCGGCGCGCGCGTCGCCTGGCGCTCGCCCGCGACGGCGAGGTCGCCCTGGCCCGGGTCGAGGCCGTCAAGGCCGAGCCGTGGGCCTGGGTGGTGCGCTACCGCTTCGAGGCCGGCGGGCAGACGGTGCGCGGCAAGCTCGAGCGCCCGGTCGAGACCGCCGTCGGCGACGGCCTGTGGGTCTTCCACGACCCGCAAGACCCGCGCCACCACCGCCCGGCCGAGCTGGCGCCGTAGGCGACGCGCCGGGCCGCTAGGCTTTGCGCAACGCCTCTCCGGTGTGCGCCGCCCGCGCCCCGCTCTGCTCGCTCTCGACGATGTAGCGCGGGTCGTCCTCGCTGGCGCGGAACTGGTGCTGATACAGCTCGAAGTCCTCGGTCCTCACCTCGACCACCTTGCCGCGCGTCTCGCCCTGCGGCGTGTTCCAGCGCACCCGGTCGCCCACGTGGAAGGGCCTGGCCATCGCGTCACCTCCCCGGCTCGTCGTCTGTGTGAACCGGAAGGTCGCCACGCCCCAAGGCAACCGAGGGACGTTGCGCGCCGCGGACTCCTCGGCCTAGGGTTCGCCTCGGAACTGACCCCGGAGCCGCCGATGTCCCTGCGCCCGCTCGCCCTCGCCGCCCTGCTCGCCGCCGCCGCCCCCGCCGCCGCCGCCCCGCCCGCCGCGCCGACGCTGAGCCGCGCCGACTTCAACCGCTTGGCCGTCCTCGAGGGGCTGCCGCTCTTCTGGGCTTCCGACACCGACCGCCCCGGCCAGCTCGACCCCGCCGAGCTGGCCCCGGTGGGCGCCAACGTGAACCTCGGCGCCTGGGTCGCCCGCGGCGCCTTCACCCCGGCCTTCCACGCCGGCTACGCCCGCCTGGTCGAGCGCCGCCGCCGCGAGGCCGTCGCCCGCGAGCTGGACGCCGGCCGCCCCACCCTGGTCGTCACCGACTTCACCGCGGCCCCGCCCGCCGAGCGCCGCGTCATCGCCGCCCTCGCCGAGGCCGCCAGGCTCGTCGACCAGCTGCACCTGCGCCAGCGCGGCGCCGAGGCCCTCGCCCGCCAGCTGGCCCCCGGCGACACGGCCAGCGCCGCCCTGTTCGCCCGCAACCAGGGCCCCTGGTGCCAGGCCCCCGGCACCGACGCCGACCCCTTCTGCCACGCCCTGCCGACCTTCGCCCCGCGCCGCGACGCCTCCTACCCGCCGGACGTCGAGCCCACCGAGGCCTGGTGCCAGTCGCTGCAGGGCCTGCCCAACGCCGCGGGGCTGACCGACCCCTTCACGGTGGTCCGTAGCGATCACGCGGGCCTGGTCCCCATCCCCTACGACCAGCCCTATGGCGACCTGATGGGCAAGGTCGCGACGCAGCTCGACGCGGCCGCCAAGGCCCTGCCTAAGGACGAGGACGCCTTCCGCGCCTACCTGCAGGCCGCGGCCAAGGGCTTCCGCACCAACCAGTGGTGGGAGGCCGACGAGGCCTGGTCGCGCATGTCGGCCCGCAACAGCCGCTGGTACCTGCGGGTCGGCCCCGACGAGACCTACTGGGACGCCTGCGGCCTCAAGGCGGGCTTCCACATGTCGCTCGCCCGGGTCGACCAGGAGGCGCTGGCCTGGCAGGACAAGCTGGCGGCCCTGCGCGGCGACATGGAGACCCGCATCGCCCGCGTCATCGGCGCCCCCTACCAGGCGCGCGAGGTGGGCTTTCAGCTGCCCGAGTTCATCCACGTCGTGCTGAACGCGGGGGACAGCCGCTCGCCGCTGGGCGCCACGGTCGGCCAGTCGCTTCCCAACTTCGGGCCGGTCGCCGAGCAGTCCCGCGGGCGGACGGTGGTGATGGCCAACCTGTACACCGACCCCGACTCGCTGGACCTGGCCGAACGCAAGGCCCGCGCCCTGCTGGCGCCGGCGACCCTGGCCCACTACACCCGCGACCCGGCCGCCTCGAACCTGGACGTCGTGCTGCACGAGGCGACCCACAACCTGGGCCCCAACGGCGCCTACAAGGTGGACGGCAAGGCCCCCGACGCGATCTTCGGCGGGCCGACCGCGGCCATCCTCGAGGAGCTCAAGGCCCAGACCGGGGCCCTGTTCTACCTGCCGCTGCTGCGCGAGCGCGATCTCGTGACCGACGAGCAGGTCCGCCAGGCCTACGTGGCCAGCCTGATGTGGGCCTTCGGGCAGATCGCCCAGGGCATGACCACGGCGTCCGGCTACCCGCGCACCTACTCGCAGGTGGCCGCCGTGCAGGTGGGCGAGCTGATGCGCGCCGGGGCCCTGCGGCTCGAGGACGGCCGCTTCGCCCTGGCCTTCGACCGCCTCCCCGCCGCCGTCGACGCCCTGATGGCCCAGGTCGGCGGCGTCATGGCCCGCGGCGACGCCCCGGCCGCGCAGGCCCTGCTGGCCCGCAACACCTCGCCCGAGGCCCTGCAGGCCATCCACGCCCCGGCCATCACCGCCGAGATCCAGCGCCACCCCAAGGCGACCTTCCTCTACTCGGTGCGTTGGTGAGGCCGCCTCGCGTCCGCGGTTTGACCGAGCGAGGCAAGGGTCATACACCCTGAATATCCCTCGGAGGTGTAGAGTGAGCCGAACGAACATCGTCCTGGATGACGCCTTGGTCGAGGAGGGCCTGCGCTTGACGGGCCTGCCCAGCAAGCGCGCCCTGGTGCAGGAGGCCTTGACCGCCTACGTGGCTTGGCAACGCCGGCGGCGCATCTCCGAGCTGCGTGGCAAGGTCGAGTTCGATGCCGAATACGACCACAGACGCCTCCGGAATTCGCGGCAATCGTCCTGATGACCGTCGTGGATACGAGCGTCTGGCTCGCCTATCTGGCGGGACGCGACAACGCTCACACGGCCGCGTTCGCGGCGCTCGTGGAAGCGGGTGAAGACGTCGCCCTTACCGGCCTCATCCTGACGGAGGTCTTGCAAGGCATCCGATCCGACGCGGTTCGAGCGGAGGCGCTCGCGCATCTCGAGGATTTTTGCCTTCTCGAGCTTGCACGAGACGACTACATCCTGGCCGCAGAGATCTACAGAACGTGCCGACGGCACGGATTCACGGTCCGCGGCACGATCGACTGTCTCATCGCGGCGCTGTGCCTCAACCGTGGCGCGACCTTGCTCCACGACGACCGCGACTTTGCTCGAATCGCAACCATCGTCGGCCTGCCGACCCACGTCGCCGCGTGAGGCGAGCGGCGTGCCGCGCCTCGTCGGTCGCGTCACGCCGCTCCGCTGAGGCTACTCCAGCTCGACCTCGTGGGCGATGAGGGCGCCGTCGGCGCGCAGGGTGCCGTCGACCTCGACGCGGCGGCCGTTGTCGAGCTCCTGGCAGGTGCCGTCCTCCCACTCGGTGCCGGCGTGGGTCAGCACCAGCCGCCCGTTGACGCGGAAGGTCACCTGCGGGCAGATGCCCGCCAGCTCGCTGACCGCGCCCTTCTCCTCGTAGTCGGCGCGCGGCGACTCGGCCAACGCCCCGCCGGACAGGGTCATCGCCGCGGCGGCCGCGATGGCCAGCCCCGGCGCCTTCCAGATGCGCGCGATGCGATGGGACATGGGATTGCCTCCTCGAAGCGCCGCGCGGCGCGGCTCCCCCCGAGCCGCAGGTCCCCGCGCGGCCTGGCCCATGACGACAGACGCTAAGCACGGGCCTCCCGGCGCGTGACTTCGGATTCGCGGCGCAGCTGGACCGACGCGGCCGCGTTCGAGCTGGGAGGTGAGGCCGGCAGGGAGCGCGGTGCTACGGGGCGGCCTCAGCGCGCGGGCGCGGCGGCGGAGCGCTTGGGGAGCGTGACGCTGAAGGTGGTCCCGTAGCCCTCGCGGCTGTCGACGTCGACGCGCCCGCCGTGAGCCTCGGTCAGGCCCTTGACGATGGTGAGGCCGAGGCCCCAGCCGGGGGCGGCGGCGGGTCGCGTGCGACGGAACTGTTGGAAGAAGAGGGCCTGCTCGTCCGGCGGAATGGGTCGACCGGCGTTGTGGACGGAGACCGTGGCGTCCTCGGGCGACTGATCGAGCCGCAGCGTCACAGGCGTATGCGGCGCGCCATACTTGAAGGCGTTCGAGACCAGGTTGTCGACGATTCGCCGCAGGGCGTCCCTGTCCCACCAGCCGATGCAAGGGCCGCTGGTGTCCAGCACGAGGCGGGTCGGGTCGGCGGGGAGCATCGCGGCGACGGCCTCGTGCAGGACCCGCTCGAGGTCGCACTCGCTCAGCTGGAGCGGCAGGGTGTACCCAGCGCGTAGGAGGCCCGCGTCGAGGATGTCGGTGGTCATGGTTTCGAGCCGGTCCATGCTCTCGACGATGCGGACGGCGGACTCGACGCAGCGTTCGACGTCGTCGGGGCTGCGCAGGATGTACTCGGCGTGCAACCTGGCGGCGGTCATGGGCCCGCGGAGGTCGTGGGCGAGGGCGCGCGTCAGGTGCTGCTGCACGTTGCGGAGGGTGTCGCTGAATTGGCTGGCGGCGTCGTTGACGGCCTGCTCGATGGAGAGCGTGATGATCTCGCGCTCGGTGGGGGTCAGCGGGGCGTCCTCCTCGAGCACCTGACAGATGACCTGGCGCAGGATGTGGTACTCGAAGATGAGCTGGTCCACCGTGTAGCCGGGGCTCGTCGCGCGCTCGTGGCCGTGCTCGCGACCGACGCGCTCGCTGTCGATGCGGTCGGCGGCGCGGTTGGCGTCGGTGCGCGCGCGGGTCTTCGACAGGGCGTCGGCGAGCAGCTCGAGGTACTCGGGCAGCGAGTTGCGCAGCGCCAGCGACGCCTGGTCACCCGCGGCGCCGACCTCGACGATGGCGCGCGCCACCCAGCGGTTCATGACCTCGGCAGCGCGGCGGCGGAGGCGGGTCGAGGCGTCCTGGGGGGCGGTCATGCGGGCCTCGGGAGGGACTGGGAAGGCGATGAGCGGGGGCGCCGCGGGCGGGCGCATCATCGCGGACCACTCCGGTCGAATTACACCGGGAGTGAGGCGCTGAAACCAGGATGCGGACCCAGAGGCCCACGGCTCGCCCGCGAGGTGGGGCGGGCCGTGGGGCGTCGGGCGGGGGTCAGGCGGCCTCGCGCTCGGGGGCGGTGGCCGGGTCGATGCGGTAGCGCTCGACCGGGATGACGAAGGCCACGAGCGTCAGCAGGGCGAACAGGACGCACTGGACGATGACGGCGCCCGAGGGCTGGACGTAGCTGGCGTAGCCGAAGGCCGCGACGATGGGCACCAGCAGGGCGCGCACGTAGACGAGGCCCTTGGTGTTGAAGGAGTGGTGCGGGTCGCGGTTGGCGGCGCGGACCAGGAAGGTGTAGCCGATGATGGCGACCATCGAGGCGACGCCGATGAGCGTGAAGACGAGCCACATGCCGTAGGGCTCGTAGGTGTTCCACAGCAGCTCGCGGGCCGACCAGGCGTCGGTGCTGGTCAGCTCGTAGAAGCGCTGGAGGAGATCGCTGTTGGAGATCTCGGCGACCGCCTCGGGGTTCATGTTCAGGTGCTGCTCCATGTAGCGGCGGGCGAGGACGCTCTTGTCGCCGCTCTCCTGGTACAGCGTGCCGGCGACGATGGAGCCGACCGACCAGCCGATGCCGACCGTGAAGTTGGAGTAGCCCATGTACTGGCCGTCCTTGCCCGGCGGGGCGATCGAGGCCAGGTAGCGCATCTTGGTGGGGCTGGCCATCATCTCGCCCAGCGAGAAGAGGGCGATGGCGCCCAGACACCACCAGCCGCTGGCCGACATGCCCAGGGCGTAGATGGCGGCGGCCGAGATGGCGATGCCGACGACGATGGCGGTCAGCGAGCGGATGCGGCCGGTGACGTAGCCGACCGAGAAGGCGAAGATGCTGATGAGGAGGGCGTTGAAGTTGATCATCCACTCCTGGGTCAGGTTGCCCTCGTTGACCGTCGGGACCGCGCCCGAGCCGAAGACGGAGGCGAGGGCCGTGGCGGCCGCGCGCGAGTCGACCCAGTCGTCGATGAAGTTCGGGAGGATGTCGAAGAGCTGATAGAACATCAGCCAGAAGCCGGCGAAGGCGATGGTGAAGAAGAACAGGCGCGGCTCGAGCAGGCCCAGCACCGCGTCGCGCAGCACCTTGCCGGGGCCGTCGGCGGAGCCGTGCTGGTTGGCCGGCTCCTTGAAGAAGAAGAGCGGGATGAAGTTCAGGGCGATGCCGAAGGCGCACAGCAGGAAGACGTACTCCCAGTCCAGGATGCGCAGGTAGCCCGCCAGCAGCGGCCCGACGAAGCCGCCGATGTTGACGCACTGGTAGAAGAGGCCCCAGCCCAGCGAGGAGGCTTGCGTGGGCATCTGGTTGGCGATGAGGCCCTGCACGCCCGGCTTGAAGACGGCGGTGCCGGCGGCGAGGAACATGGCGCCGGCGAAGAAGACCTCGTAGGTGAGATCGCCCCCGGCGGCGCGCGCCTCGGCGAGCGACATGCCCGCGAAGGACTCGGCCAGCGGGATGCAGTAGCCCATCAGCAGGTAGCCGATGATCTTCAGCACCGTCGAGATGGCGATGTTGACCTTGTAGCCGTAGCGGTCCGCGAAGCCGCCCGAGAAGATGGGCACGAAGCTCTGGACCAGCGCCCAGATGGCGAAGACGCTGCCTTTCTGGAGGTGCGTGAACTCGGGGCCGCCGTCGGCGAAGGTGGCCACCATGAAGACCGGCAGGACGACCCGGACGCCGTAGTAGGCGAAGCGCTCGACCAGCTCCATCCAGTTGGCGATCCAGTAGATCCCGTTGAACAGCTTGAGCTGCTGCATGAACGAGAGTTCGGACTTCACGGGTGCGGCGGGGCCTGCCATCGTTCCTCCGGGCGGGACGGGTCGTGTGGGGCGCGCGCGGCGAAACCGGGTGGCCGAACGCGCGGGCGACCCTACATCAGTGTTTGGCGGGGGTCGATTCCCGCCGAGGGGCCTGCCGTGACCGGGAAGGGGAGGTGGAGCATGGAGCTGGAAGGGTCGTGCCGCTGCGGGGCGGTGGGGTTCCGGGTGACGTCGTGGACGCCGCAGCCGTACATGCGGTGCTATTGCTCGATCTGCAGAAAGCAGCAGGGCGGCGGCGGGTACGCCATCAACATCATGGGGCAGGCGGACACGCTGGAGGTGCGCGGGCGGGAGCACGTCCGGGTGTACCAGGCGACGCTGGAGGACGAGGAGACGGGCGAGCGGGTGCGGAGCGAGGCGCGGCGGCACTTCTGCGGCGGGTGCGGGGCGGCGCTGTGGATCGCCGACCCGAGCTGGCCCGAGTGGGTGTACCCGTTCGCGTCGGCGGTCGACACGCCGCTGCCGGAGCCGGTCGAGCGGGTGCACATCATGCTGGACTTCAAGGCGCCGTGGGTCCGGGTGCCGCCCGAGGGGCCGGGAGAGCGGTGGTTCGCGCGGTATCCCGACGAGGCGATCGTCGACTGGCACAAGCGGCACGGGGTGTACGAGGGGCCGTGAGCGAAAAAGTGGCGGGGTGCTGTAATGGCTCGGAGGGCGGCGCGTAGGCAGGGGTGAGAGCGGGGCACGGCGCCTCGCCGCAGACGAAGCGAAGCCAAGCGAAGGAGCGCGAGATGAACACCCAGACCTGCCAGTGCACGATGAAGACCCAGAGCGTCGACCAGAGCGTGACCGTGAGCTGCGTGTGCGAGGAGTGCACGTGCGTGGGCTGCGAGTGCGGCAGCGGCGAGTGCGCGGCGGCGGCGCCGAGCGGCGGCTGCGAGTGCGTCAGCTGCGAGTGCGTGGGCGGCGAGTGCGCGGCCCCGGCGGCGGGCGCGGCCTGCAAGTGCGACCCGTGCGAGTGCGTCGGCTGCGAGTGCGCGGCGCCGGCGGACGGGCAGCCGACGGCGAGCTGCAAGTGCGAGCGCTGCGAGTGCGGGCCCTGCAGCTGCTGAACGGACGAGCGCGGCCGTGGCGGGTCCCGGCGGGGGCCCGCCTGGCGGCGCGGCGTGGAGAGACGCGATGCACGTGAGCGAGCACGAGGCGAAGGCGAGCGGCGCGGGGAAGACCGCGGTGGAGCGGCTGGTGGCGAGCCACCGCGAGTTCCTGCGGTTTCTGGAGCGGCGCGTGGGCAGCCGCGAGGAGGCCGAGGAGATCCTGCAGGCCGCGTTCGTGAAGACCTTCGAGAGGGCGGACACGCTGCGCGAGGACGACAACGTCGTCGCGTGGTTCTATCGGCTGCTGCGCAACGCGCTGATCGACCGCGCGCGCCGGGCCGGGGCCGAGAGCCGGGCGCTGGCGAAGGTGGCCGGGCGAGGGGGCGAGGAGGCCGAGGCCTTCGACGAGGAGCTGCACCAGGTCGTGTGCCACTGCGTCATGGAGCTGGTCGACAACCTGGACCCCAAGTACGCCGACATCCTGAAGGAGGTCGACGTGGGCGAGCGGGCCATCGGCGAGGTCGCCGACGCCGAGGGCATCACGGCCAACAATGCGCGGGTGCGGCTGCACCGGGCGCGGCAGGCGCTGAAGAAGCAGCTCGAGGCCTGCTGCGGCACCTGCGCCGACCACGGCTGCGCCGAGTGCAGCTGCGGCGGCTGATGGCCCGCAGCGGCGCCGCGAGCGGCGCCAACCAAGAGCCCGCGCGAGCGCGGGCACTCCAGGTGCAGGCGCGGGCGTCGCGGCGGGTCCCGAACCTCTACCCACCCGGCGCCGCCAGCGGCGCCAACCAAGAGCCCGCGCGAGCGCGGGCGCTCCATGTGCAGGCGCGGGCATCGGCATCCGGTCCCGCATCTCCAAGCAAGCGGCGCCGCGAGCGGCGCCAACCAAGAGCCCGCGCGAGCGCGGGCACTCCAGGAGCAAGCGCGGGCGTCGACGGCGAGCTCGTGCAGTCCGGTGACGACGGCCGGGGTGCAAGGGCTGGCGGGTCGTGTAGCGACCCTGGCTTCGATCAGGGGTCGAGCTGGATGAACTTCAGCTGGCCCGCGAGCACGTCGAGGTCGGCCGCGGCGACGTCGAACTGATCGACCTGCGCGCTGTAGGCCAGGATCGTCAGGACCGGGACCTCGGGCACGGCGGAGCCGCGGCGGCTACGCTGCCGCGCGCTCTGCGTCACGACGGCGTGCCGGAAGGGGGGGCGCAGCATGATGACGCGGGCGCGCTCGATCGGACGCTGCTCGTCGAGCTTGCTCTGATCGAGGTTGTAGATCTCGATGAGCCCCTCGAGCGCGGGGAAGCCGGACACCGTGCGCGGGGTGGTCGAGACGAGCTTGGCCGCGTAGCGGCGGTTCTCGACGACGACGACGGTCTTGTGATGGTTCGGGCCGCCGACCTGCACCTGGAACTGGCCCGTGCCCCCGACCCCGTCGACCAGGTCGCGCATCAGGACGGACAGGTCGGTCTGGCCGTGGTCGGCCGAGATGGGCTGGTTGCTGAGCCACAAGTGGGCGGCCGTCTTGCGGTGCTTGAGACGCAGGTCGTAGCTGGGGAACGTCCCGATGTTGTCGGGCTCGCCGTCTCCGTCGTAATCGAAGGCGATGGCGGTCTCGTAGCGCGGGCCGGACTTGAGCTTAATCGGCTCGCCGGAGCCGTCCGTCTGGAAGTTCTCGATCCGCCAGTCACCCGAGACGAAGACCCGCTGGGCGCGCTGCGAGTACTTCAGCACGTAGCCGTACTCGGAGTGACGGAGGCCGTCGGCCTTGAAGTGGGGCCCCGACGAGGCGCAACCGGCGAGGAGCGACAGACCCAAGGCGAAGACGAACGTACGAAACACGGGCAACTCCGGACGAAGGAGGCCCGGAACTTCGCGCGAAGGCGCCGCGAAGGTCAAGTCGTTCGCGGCCGCGGCGGGTCAGGGCAGCTTGTCGGAGAGGTTGCGCAGGCGGGAGATGAAGGACTGCAGATCCTGCAGGGTCCGGCGGAGGGAGGGGTCGCCGGGCTCGCGGCCGTCCATGAAGTCGGCGAGGCGCTTGGACAGGACGGCGATGTCGTCGGCGATGCGGTCCAGATCCATGGGCGGGGTGCCGTCGACGTAGTCGTTCTGCACCAGCGAGCGGCCGTCGCCGCCGGGGGTGATGGCCAGGGTCATCTCGCCGAGCAGCGACGAGCGGGCGACGGCGTAGTTGGACTTGTCGGTCAACATGGGGCCGAAGTGGGCGCCGTCGAAGAGGGTGACGTCGGCGACGGCGCGCCAGCCGATGTCGTCCAGGTTCTGAATGGAGACGTTGGTGACCTCGCCCGCCTCGACGCCGCTGACGTGGACGGGGCTGCCGGGGCGCAGGCCGTGGGCCTCGTCGAGCAGGACCTTGATGGACAGCGGCTCGTTGCCGAAGGTGATGCCCTTTCGCGGCACGTAATAGATCGAGAACATCAGGGCGGCCGTGAGGATGGCGCCCACGGTGAGGCCGGTCCAGAAGGACGCGCGGGAGCTGGTCGGGGTCATGGGGCGAGGTCTCCGGGGTCGCGGCCGGCGAGGAAGGCCTCGAGCGCGTCCGCGAGGTCGGCGCGCGGGCCGGTGAGCGCGACGGCGCCGCGCTTCATCAGGACGACGTGGTCGCCGAGGCGCTCGATGTCCTCGCGCTGGTGGGTGACCATGACGACGGTGCGGGCCGGGTCGGCGGCGATGGCGGCCAGGACGTCCGTCAGGCCGGCCAGGGCCTTGGGGTCGAGGCCGGTGAAGGGCTCGTCGAGCAGGAGCACCGGCGGGTCGAGGGCCAGGGTGCGGGCCAGGGCCAGGCGCTTGCGCTCGCCGCCCGAGAGGGTCGCGACGTCGCGGCCGGGGGCGAGGCCGACCTGGGCGAGCAGGGCGTGGGCCCGCTCGGTGGCGTCGGCCGGGCGGGCGCCGTGGGCGATGAGCGGCCAGGCGACGTTGTCGGCGGCCGAGCGGCCGGCGAACAGGCCCTCGCGCTGGAAGACGAAGCCGACGCGGGCGCCGCGGACGCGGTGGCGCATGAGGGCGCGCTCGTCCAGGGCCAAGAGATCCAGCGGGTCGGTGTCGGCCGCGTGCAGGTGGACCTGACCGGACAGCGGGCGCGGGGTGGCGGGCGGGAAGTAGCTGCCCTCGACGCGGCCCAGGAGGCTGAGCAGGGTCGACTTGCCGCTGGCGGACGGGCCCAGCAGGAGCGTCGTGCGGCCGGCCGGCAGGTCGAGGGCGGGGACCTGGAGCCGGAAGTCGGGGGCGACCTGCCAGGCGAGGTCGCGGATGGCGAAGGCCGGCGTCATGGTCGTCATGCCGGTCACCCGAGCAGCGCCACGATGAAGGTCGTGAAGACGTGGTCGGCGACCAGGATGAGGAAGCTGGCGATGACGACCGCGCTCATGGTGTGGCGGCCGAGGTCCGCAGCGTCGCGCTTGTCCTGCAGGCCCCACTTGCAGCCGAAGGCGGCGATGATGAGGCCGAAGCCGCCCGCCTTGAGCAGGCCGCAGGCGAAGTCGACCGGGGCCAGGGCGCCCACGGCGCGGTTCAGGTAGTGCACGGGCGACAGGCCGAGGCGCGCCGAGCCGAGGATCATGCCGCCCAGCAGGCCCAGCATGATGGCGGCCACGGTCAGCAGGACCGTGCCCCAGACGCAGGCGAGGACCCGCGGGGCGACCAGCTCGCGGTCGATGTCGATGGACAGCGAGCGCATGGCCTGGGCCTGGCCGCTGAGGGTGACCATCCCCAGCTCGCTGGCCAGGCCGGCGCCGGCCTTGCCGGCCATCAGCAGGGCGGTGAAGACGGGGGCCAGCTCTCGGACCAGCGAGACCGAGACGATGTCGGCCACGAGGTGAGCCGAGCCGAGGCGGGCGAGCTGCAGCGAGGTCTGCAGGGCGATGACCATTCCGGCGAACAGAGCGGCGATGCCGACCAGCGGCAGGGCCGACAGGGCGACCGTGCCGAGCTGCTGCGTGACGTCCGAGGGGCGCAGGCGCGGCAGGGCGCGCGCGGTCCGGCCCAGGACGAGCAGGTAACACAGGCTCTCGTGGCCGAAGCTCGCGATGGCGCGGGCCGGGTTCAGTCGTCACCTCGAGGCGGGGCGGCGGGCGCCGCGGTCATGGGGAGAGCCCCTCGACCCGCAACAGCACGGTGCCGTGCTGGCCTTCCCGGAAGCTCAGCTCGAGGTCTTCGGTGGCGCCGGGGGCGACCGAGGGGAGCTGGACGGTGACGACGCCGATGGTCTCGTCGCTGAGGGCGTCCGAGTCCATCAGGGTGGCCATCAGGGCGCCGCTTTCGTGCACGTCGAAGACGAAGCTGTCGTTCCAGGTGGGCGCGGGGCCGTCGGCGATGGAGGTCTTCTGGCGCTGGGAGTCGTACTCGAGCACGACGTAGGCGTCGGTGGTGCCCGGGCCGGCGTCCATGTCGGGGATGTCTTTACCGCTGACGACGGTCAGGCGGACGCGGCGGGCGGGGGCCGGGGCGGGCGGGGGCGCGGCGGGGGCGGCTGCGGCCGGGGCGTCGCCGGTGGTGGCCGAGGGGGCGGGGGCGGCCTGCGAGGCGCCGCGGTAGCGGGCCAGGGCCTCGGGGTCGGGGGCGGCCTCGGGGGCGCAGGCGGCCAGGGCGGCGCCGGCGAGCAGGGCCGCCAGCCGGGCGGCCTTGGTGGGGTTCTTGGCGGGCGTGACTACGTGGTTCCGCATGGCGACCCTTTATGCCACAGTGCGCCCATGAGCGACACCTCGGGCGGCCCCGCGGTCGGGCCGCATGTCTCGGGCGTGAAAGACGATCTCGGCGGGGCGGCCCTTCCCGCGCTGCGCACCTCGCTGCCGGGGCCCGAGAGCGTGGCCCTGGTCGACGTGCTGGCGCGCCACGAGTCGCCGGGCGTGACGGCGCGGCGGGCGCGGGCGGGCGAGGCGCGCGGCGTCGGCAAGGACCCCATCGTGTGGGCGCGGGCCGAGGGGGCGAACGTCTGGGACGCCGACGGCAACCGGTACGTCGACCTGACGGGCGCCTTCGGGGTGGCGCTGGTCGGGCACGCGCACCCGGCGGTGGTCGGGGCGGTGCAGCAGCAGGCCGCGACGCTGATGCACGGCATGGGCGACGTGTTCCCGAACGCGCCGCGCATCCGGCTGATGGAGCGGCTGGCCGGGCTGGCGCCCGAGGGGCTGACGCGCTGCATCCTGGCGTCGAGCGGGGCCGAGGCGGTCGAGGCGGCGCTGAAGACGGCGGCCATGGCCAGCGGCAAGCCGGGCGTGCTGGCGTTCTGGGGCAGCTACCACGGGCTGTCGTACGGGGCGCTGGCGGCGACGGCCTACAAGGCCGACTTCCGGATGCCCTTCCGCGGGCAGCTGGGGCCGCACGTGACCCACCTGCCCTACGGCGAGGACCTGAGCCTGGTCGAGCGCCTGCTGGCGGGGCCGGCGACCGGCGGCGAGCACCTGGGCGCCATCCTGGTCGAGCCCATCCTGGGGCGCGGCGGGCAGGTCGTGCCGCCCGACGACTGGCTGCGCGGGCTGCGGCGGCTGGCCGACCGGCACGGGCTGGTGCTGGTGTTCGACGAGATCTACAGCGGCCTGGGCCGCACCGGGCGCTGGTGGGCGGGCGAGCACGCCGGGGTGACGCCCGACGTGGTGGTCGTCGGCAAGGCGCTGGGCGGCGGCATGCCGGTCAGCGCGTGCGTCGCCTCCGAGCGGGTGATGGCCGCCTGGGGCCACTCGACCGGCGAGGCCATCCACACCTCGACCTTCCTGGGGCACCCGGTCGCGGCGGCGGCGGCGCTGGCGACGCTGGACACGCTGGTGGCCATGGACGCGCCGGCCCTGGCGCGCGCCTTCGAGGCGCGGGTGCGGGCGCGCTTCGGGGCGCGGGTGCGCGGGCGCGGGGCCATGCTGGGGCTCGCCCTGTCGTCGCCCGGCGCCGCGGCGCGGGCGGCCGGGGCGCTGTTGAGAGAGGGCTTCATCGTGCTCCCTGGCGGGGTGGCGGGCGACGTCATCGGTCTGACGCCCCCGCTGGTCTTGACCGAGGCGCAACAGGACGCAGCCTTCGACGCGCTGGACCGGGCGATCGCCGACGAGGAGCGCCATGCCGACACGACGCGCTGAGCTGCTGGCCGATCTGCTGGCCTTCGTCGCCGCGCCCGCCCCCGCCGCCTTCGACGCGCTGGCCCTGCGGGTCGCCCGCTGGCAGGCCTACGCCATCGCCCCCTACGGCAAGCTGGTGACCGCCCGCGGCGGGCGCATCGCCCACTGGCGCGACGCCCCGCTGGTGCCGACCGACGTCTTCCGCGACCTGGACCTGTGCGACGCCGCGCCCGGGGCCGACCTCGACGCCGAGTTCCACACCAGCGGGACCACCCAGGGCCGCCCGGGCGTCCGGCGCGTCCCGGACCTGAGCCTGTACGACGCCGCGATGACGGCGCCCTTCGTGCAGCACGTGCTGGGCGGCGACGCGCAGCCGCGCCCCTGGGTCAGCCTCATCGCGCGCTTGCGCGACGCGCCGCACAGCTCGCTGTCCTACATGGTCGACCGGCTGGCCCAGACGCTGGCCCACCCCGACACTACCCGCTGGCACATGGACGCCGCGGGCCTGCACGCCGGCGCCGCCGCCGCCCACCTGACCAGCCTCGCCGCCCAGCAGCGCGCGGTGGTGGTCCTGGCGACCTCCTTCGCCCTGGTGCAGCTCTTCGACCACGAGCCGAACCTGGCCGTCCGCCTGCCGCCCGGCTCGCGCGTGATGCTGACCGGCGGCTTCAAGGGCCGCACGCGAGAGGTCACCGAGGCCGAGCTGCAGGCGCTGGTCCAGGCGCGCTTGGGGGTCCCGCCCGAGGCCGTCGTCCCCGAGTACGGCATGACCGAGCTGTCCAGCCAGGCCTACGGCCGCCCGCTGGTCGCGCCGCCCTGGCTGAAGCTGCGGGTCGTCGACCCGGTGACGCTGCTGGACCTGCCGCCCGGCGAGGAGGGCCTGGTCGGCTGCTTCGATCTGCTGAACCTGGACAACGTCTCGGCCCTGCTGACCAGCGACCTCGGCGTGCTGGACGACGACGACCGCCTGACCCTGCGCGGCCGCGCCCCCGGGGCCCTCCTGCGCGGCTGCAGCCTGACGGCCGAAGAGCTGGGCGTGGTGCCGTCGTGAGGTCGCGCCGGCCCGCGCTGCTCGAGGGGTTCGGCGACCTCGGCGGGGGCGCCGGCCGGCAGCTGCTCGAGGCCACCGTCGCGATGGGCTTCTCCGAGCCGGTGGCCCGCGCCGGCCTCCAGGCCGAGCTCGACGCCTGGCACGCCCCCGGCGCCGTCTCGCGGGTCCTCGAAGAGCTGCCCGGCACCCTCAACCCCGGCCGCCTGCCCCAGACGGCCCTGGTCGTCGCCGCCCGCACCCTGCCCGTCAGCGCGATGCGCTCGGTCCTGATGGCGCGCCTACTCGGCGCCCGCGTCCTGCTCAAGCCGGCCAGCGGCCAGGAGGCCTTCGCCCAGGCCGTCGCCGCCGCCGACCCCGAGGTGACCGCCGCCCTCTTCGCCTCGACCGACCGCGAGGCCCTGGCCGACGCGGTGGCCGCCGCCGACGCCGTCGTGGTCCTGGGCAGCGACCAGACGGTCGCCTCGGTGCGCGCCCTGACCCGACCCGACCAGGCCTTCGTCGGCTACGGCCACAAGGTCAGCGCCGCCTGGCTCGACGCGCCCACCGACGACGACCTGCGCGGCCTCGCCCTCGACCTGTGCGCCTGGGACCAGGCGGGCTGCCTCAGCCCCCAGGTGGCCTGGGTCACCGGCGACCTGGACGCCGTCGGCGCCGATCTCGCCGCCGCCCTGCGCGAGGTCGAGGCCGACCTGCCCCTGAACATGCCCGCCGCGGCCGGCACGGCGCGTCTGTCGGCCGTCACCCTGGCCGAGATGACCGGCGGCGCCTGGCGCACCACCACCGCCGCCGTCCTCCGCGGCCCCTCCCCCGCCTTCAAGCCCTCCCCCGGCTGGCGGACCCTCTGGCTGCTCCCCGCCGACCCCGCCGCCCTCGCCTCCCTCGCCCCCACCCTCTCGACCCTCGCCGTCACCGGCCCTCCCCCCCCAGTCCCCCCCCACGTCCGCCTCTGCCGCCCCGGCGAGATGCAGCGCCCCCCGCTCGACTGGCCGCACGACGGCCAACCGAACCTGCTGCCGATGCTGAGACCGGCGCCAGGGCCGCGGTGAGCGAGTTGGGGCCTACCCCCTTTGCGCGGCCGTGGTCAGGCGCGCCATGGGCGCGTCGTTGCCGGGTGCGAGCTCGGGGCCGGTGAGGGCCAGGCGAGCGGCCAACTGGGCCTCGAGCCAGCGCGTGATGGCCGGGACGGCCTCGGCGACGTGGTCGTGGAAGAGCAGGTGCCCCGCGCCGCGGAGCGCGAGGTACTCGTAGTGGCGAAGGCCGGACCAGCGCGTGAAGACCCGCGTCGCCCAGGCCGGGATGGCCGGATCGCGGGTGCCGGACAAGACCAGGGTGGGCGCCTGGTGGGCGGGTCCACGGGCCCGGAACGAGAAGAGGCTGGCGATGGAAGGCGCGCTGAGGGCGAAGGCGGCGCCGGGATCGTCACGCTGGGTCATGTAGCGGCCGATGACGGGGTCGGCCGACAGCCTCTCGAAGCCGTGGACGAGCTCGTTCAGCGGGTAGGGCCGCGTCCGATGGCGTCGGATCCACCACGCGCGCAGCCGCATCGACGCCAGCTTGGCGGGGTACAGGAAGTTGTGCGCGACGGCCAGGTCCGCCCGCGAACCGGACAGCAGCCCGAACACGGTGAGCATCCCGCCCATGGAAGAGCCCATCAGCACGACGGGCCCGCCGAGCTGCGTCCGGGCCCAGGCGAGCGCCGCGTCTCCCACGGCGAGCGCCGTCTCGATGGTGCAGTGGCCACGGGGCCCCTCGCTGAGGCCATGACCGGGCCGGTCGATGCCCACGACGTTGAAGCCGGCCCGCGCGAACAGGCCGGCCATGATGGCGTAGTTCAGGGCGTGCGAGCCGCTGCCTGGCTGGAACACGATGGTGGCGCGCGCCGGCGACGCGGCCCGCCACAGGCCCAGATGAACCGAACTGCCCTCGAACGGGATCCAATGGCTCTCGCAGGCGAGCAGCATCGCCTCGGCGGCGGCGCGCCCGCCGGCCGCGCCCGCCAGGGTCTCGCTCTCGACCGAGATCGCTCGCGCGGCCTGCAGCACCTCGTCGCGGCTCGGGGGTCCGGGCTCGTTTCGCATCGTCATGTTCGCCTCCTTCGATGGTATCTTTCTATGCAGCCGACCGTCGGGGGGCAATGACCCCTCCGGCCACCGGCCATGACCGTAGCGGCCAACATGCCTTCGACCGTCTCCGCCCAATCGCTGCGCCCGCTGGTGGCGCGCCTTCGCGCCGTCGGACTCCGCGTCGCGCCGCTCCTGGCCCGACACGGGCTGACCCTGGACGTCCTGAACGACCCTGCCGCCCGCCTGCCCCACGCCCAGGCGATCGCCTTGTGGGAAGCCGCCGCCGAGGCGGCCCAGGCCCCCTGCTTCGGCCTGCAGGCCGCGACCTTCCTGACCCGCGACGACTTCGGCGTCCTGCCGATGGTGCTCGCGACCAGCGCCACCGTCCGGGAAGGCCTCGAGCGCCTCGTCCATCTCCACGCGCTCGTCCACGACCCGCCGACCCTCTCGCTCGAGGCGACCCCCGGTGACGGTCTGGCGCTCGTGCACTCGACGCCCCCCGGGGAGCCCACCAGCCGCCACGTCACCGAGCTGGTCCTCGCCGGCTGCTTCGTCGCGCTCCGCCAGGCGACCGCCGATCGCGACGCGGTCCCGACGGCCATCCGCTTTTCGCACCCAGCGCCGCTCGATCCGAGCGAGCATCACGCCGTCTTCGGCGTCGCCCCCGAGTTCTCGGCCCCCCGGTCCGAGCTCGTGCTCCCGGCCGCGCTCCTCGTCCGGCCTCACGTCCTCGCGGCGCCACAGGTGCTCTCGGTGCTCCAGGCTCACGCCGAGTCGGCCCTGACACACCTGACGCCCGTCCAGTCCCTGGCCCAGCGCGTGCGCACCCTGTTGACGGCCGACGACGGGCCGGCGCTCGACGCCCCCGCCCTGGCCCACCGCCTGGCCCTCAGCGAGCGAAGCCTCCGGCGACACCTCGCCGAGGAGGGCACCTCCCTCACCGCGCTCCGCGACGAGGCCCGGGCGAGCCGGGCCCTGGACCTGGTCACGGCGACGGCCCGCCCGCTCGCCGACATCGCCGAGGCCCTGGGCTTTTCGGACGTCAGCGCCTTCTCGCGCGCGTTCAAGCGCTGGCACCAGCGGCCGCCCAGCTCGTTTCGGGCGCACTAGGAGGCTGTAGTGAATGAGCTGATTCGCCGGCTCCGGCCGATCTTGGGCAGCTCCGGCCCCGGGAGACGCTGCGGCGAACCGCCCGGTTCACCTCGGTCTCCCGGAACCGGATCTGCTCCAACCTCGGCTCGGATCCGACAAGTCCCATCATTCACTACAACCTCCTAACGCGGCCGCAGAGGCGAAGCCCCCTCGCGGCGGACCGAGGTCCCTCTGTCCCCCGCCGGGCATCGCCACCGGTCATTTCGGCGAGGGCAGGGTCGGTGTATGGTGCGCGCATGCTTCAGCTCACTCGGTTGCATCGGGAGGCGCGCGCGCGCCTCGGTCTGGGCCTGGATGGGGGGCGGCCACCGGTCCGGGGGGCCATGGAGGCGCTCGAGCGCAGGGTCGACCAGGCGGTCGAGCGGCTGAGGTATGGGCGGCACTGCGCGGCCGAGGAGGCGGGGGGCGCCGAGTGGGCGCGGCACGCGCTGGACGTGGCGCTGCGGACCGATCGGGCCGAGCTGCTGGACCGGGCGGACGTGCCGGCGCAGAGGAAGCTGGCCATCGTGAGGGCGCTGCACCGGCAGAACCGCGCGGTGTTCAGCTATGCGCGGTTTCTGAGGCACCTCGAGCCGCTGGTGCGCGAGGTGCAGGCGCGCGAGGGGCGGCCGGCGCGGGTGCTGGAGCTGGCCAGCGGGTCGGGCGAGTTCACGCTGGCGCTGGCCGAGTTGGCCGAGCGCAAGCGGCTGCCGGTCGAGATCACCGGGTCGGACGTGGTCGCGGCCTATGTGGACGACGCCAACGCGCGGGCGACGCGCAGGCGGCTGAAGGTGCGCTTCGAGGTGGTCAACGCCTTCGACATGAGCGCGCTGACGCCGGGCGCCTACGACCTGGCCTTCATCGCGCAGAGCCTGCACCACTTCACGCCGGGGCAGCTGGCCATGATGATCGCGCAGGCGCGGCGGGTCGCGAAGGCCGGCTTCGTCGGCATCGACGGCCACCGCAGCCTGCTGGTGCTGGCCTTTCTGGGCGTCGCGGGGCCGCTGAGCGCCGCGGCCAGCCTGACGCCCGGCTTCCTGCACGACGCATGGGTGAGCGGCCGCAAGATGTACCCGATGGCCGAGCTGGAGCTGATCGCCCAGCTGGCCGCGCCCGAGGGGCGGGTGACCGTGCGCGAGGACTTCCCCGGGTTCACCGTCCTGACCGTGCGCTGATGACGCCGGGCGACGGGCGGGCGCGGGTCGGCGTCAGCGCGTGCCTGACCGGGCAGGCGGTGCGCTGGGACGGGCGCGACAAGCGCAGCGAGCCGCTGCTGGCGCTCGGGCGGTGGGTCGAGCTGCTGCCGGTGTGCCCCGAGGTCGAGGCCGGCCTGGGGGTGCCACGTCCGCCGATTCGGCTCGAGCGGCGGGGTGACGAGGTGCGGGCCGTCGACTTCGGGGCCGGGCGCGACGTGACCGAGGCGCTCGATGCGGCGGTGGAGCGGCGGCTGGAGGGGCTGGCCGCCCTGCCCCTGCGGGGGTTCGTGCTGAAGACGCGCTCGCCGTCGTGCGGGCCGGCCGGTGTGGACCTGTGGGAGGGCGCGCAGGCGCGGCCTGAGGCGGCCGGGGTGTTCGCGGCGCAGCTGGCGGCGCGGTGGCCGACGCTGCCGGTGACGGACGAGGTGGCGCTGGCGCGGGCGGACGGGGTCGAGCACTTCCTGACGCGGGTCTTCGCGTTCGCGCGGTGGCGGACGCTGGTCGAGGGCGGGCTGACGGCGCACGGGCTGGTGAACTTCCACGCGCGGCACAAGCTGCTGCTGTCGGCGCACGACGGGCGGGCCTATCGGGCGCTGGGGCGGCTGGTGGCCGGCGCGGGGGCGGGCGCGCTGGAGGCGCTGGGGCCCGAGTACGAGCGGACGCTGATGGGGGCGCTGCGGACGCCGCCGACGGTGGGGCGGCACGTGGACGCGATGGAGCACCTGGCCGGGATGGTCGACGACGCGGCGCCGGCCGGCGAGGTGCGGGCGCTGCGCGAGGCCATCGCGCGCTATCGGGCGGGCGAGGTGGCGCGGTCGGCGCCGCTGGAGGCGCTGCGGGGGCTGGTCGCGCGGTTCGGGACGGCCTGGGCGCGCGAGCAGGCCTACCTGCGGCCGTACCCGGAGGCCGCAGGTGAGACGGCCCACCCCCGAGGAGACGGGAGCGGGCCGTCGGGAAGGCGCGGAGGCGATCGGTAGCGCGGGCCGTGCCTACATGCGCCCGCGCAGCATGCCGTGCCAGTACATGCGCGGCAGCCCGTAAGCCTTGAGGGCATACATGCTGTAGCGCTCCTGGGACTGGTCGAACGGGAAGCTCTCGGCCGGGTTGCCGTCGTAGTCGAACTCGGCCAGCACCAGCTTGCCGTAGCCCGTGACCAGCGGGCACGAGGTGTAGCCGTCGTAGCGCGCGGTCGGAGCCCGGCCCGCCATGAAGGCCCGCAGGTTGGCGACCAGCACCGGGGCCTGCTTGCGGATGGCGGCCCCGGTCTTCGAGGTGGGCAGGCTGCTGCAGTCGCCCAGCGCGAAGACCTCGGGGTAGCGCACGTGCTGGAGCGTGTGCTTGTCGACCTCCACCCAGCCCGCGGCGTTGCTCACCGGCGAGCCGGCCAGGAGCTCGAGCGGCCCCTGCGGCGGGGTCACGTGGAGCATGTCGAAGGGCTCCGCCACCACCTCGCCGGTCTGCAGGTTCTTGAAGTGCGCGATCCGGCGGTGGGGCTCGACGCCGACCAGGTCGTGGAAGAAGCGGGTCTGGATGCCGCGCTCCGCGACGATCCGCTCGAGCGTGCGGCGGTACTTCTCGACCGCGAACAGGTTGCCCTTCGCGGTCGCGAAGACGATCTCGATGTCGTCCCGGACCCCGCCGCGCCGCCAGAAGTCCTCGGCCAGGTACATGATCTTCTGCGGAGCGCCGCCGCATTTGATGGGCGTGTCCGGCATGGTGAAGATGGCGCGGCCGCGCCGCAGCGTGCGGATGTTGTCCCAGGTCGACGCCACGGTGTCGTAGGCATAGTTGCTGCAAACGCCGTCATGGCCGACCTGCCCGGACAGTCCTTCGACGGCGTCCCATTGCATGGTCAGACCGGTGGCGACGACCAGCAGGTCGTAGGTGACGCGCTGCCCGCTGGCGAGGGTGACGGTGCGGCGGTCGGGGTCGATGGCGCGGGCGGCGTCCTGGATCCAGGTGACGCCCCGGGGGACGTAGTCCGCCTCGGGACGCTCGGTGACCTCACGCGGGAAGACGCCCGCGCCGACCAGGGTCCACAGCGGTTGATAGTAGTGCCGCTCCGAAGGCTCGATGAGCGCCATCTGAGGCGGGTCGGGCAGATTGGCGAGCTGCGCGGCGACGCTCAGGCCGCCGGTGCCGCCGCCGATGATGACGAGCTGATGATGCTGGGTGTGCTGAGTCATGGTGGAACTCCAGGTGCCTCGGCGGCTGGCGCCGCGTCGCCGGTGAGGGGCTAACGCGGGGCGGTGAGCCGGTGCGGGGGCTGTTGCGCGGCTCGGTCGTGGCCCTTCGGCAGCGCCTTGCCCAGGTTGCCGAGCAGCTCGACGAAGTAGCCGAGCGCCTGCCGCTGCTCGTCGCGCCCCAGCCGGCGCATCGCGCCGAACAGGCCGAGCGGCCGCGCCTGCTCGGGACGGGTCGCGGCGACGGCGTCGGCCATGCGCCCGAGGAGGTCGAGGGCCGCCGGGTTGAGCGAGACCTCCAGCGCGTCGAGGGTCGCTGGCGAGGCCAGGTGTCTGAGGAGGCGCTCGAGGCGCCCGAGCTGGCCCGGCGCGCTGGCCTCGGCCTGCAAGGGCCCGGCGAGCTCGTCGAAGACGTCCGTGACCAGCGCGAGGGCGCCGGGCAGCTGCTCGAGGAGCGCCTCGAGGCGGTCGGCCCGTTCGATCAGGCGCTCGAGGGCCGCGGCGGTCGAGGCGGCGGTGACGCGCTCACCGAGGCGTAGGGCGGCGCGCAGGCGCTCGGCCGGATCGATCGGGTGGCCCGCGGCGTCGGTGGCGTGGGCCACCGCCTCGTCGGCGATGTCGACGACGGTGGCCAGGGCCGGCGCGCCTTGCTCGAGCAGCGAGGCGACACGGTCGAGGCGCGCCTCGATGGCGTCGAGGCGCGCCTCGACCCGAGCCAGGCCGGTGTCGTCGTGGCGCGGCCCTCTGGACGCTCCGTCGCCCTGGCGGCGGTCGTTGCCGTGCGTGTGGTTCATGGCGTCTCCTGATGGTCCCGCGCGGGCGGCGAGCTGGCGAGGCCAGCCCGACTCCACGCGGGACGGGAAGTCTCGGAGAACCATAAACGCAATGTTCATGCCAGGTTATGGGCATGCGTCGGCCGCGCTGGCGGGACGCGGCGGCGGCGCGACGGACGCCTCCCCGAGGCCAGTCTGTTGCACCAACGTCGCGCCAAGTAGCGACACGGTTCGAGACAGCACCTCTGCCCAGACCCGTCACGAGGGCGAGGACTAGCGAGCGCGCCGAGTCGTCCGCTCCGGCCGCGTCCGGGCGGCTCGGGCCCCCGGGAGCCGCCGCCTCTGAGGGGCGGACGCGGAGACGTGCGTCGACCGGGGGCGCGCGCTGACGGCCGCGCGGCGCGCGAGCTGGCTCGTCTGAGGACCCCACCCGGAGGCCGGACGTGAGACGGCCCACCCCCGAGGAGACGGGAGCGGGCCGTCGGGAAGGCGCGGAGGCGATCAGTAGCGATCGAGGTCGACCTGCAGGATGGCCGGCTCGAGGATCCCGTCGCCGTCGAAGTCGTAGCGGGCCTGGTCGTCGTACATGACGACCGTGTCGCCGATGACACGGCACTCCACGCCGGCCTGGCCGAGCTCGATGCCGCGGACCGGGCCGGTGTCGGTGAAGACGATGCGCTCGCCCTCGACGCCGTAGGGGCCCGAGTAGGTCACCGGGGTCAGGCCCGGCTCGCCGTACTCGGCGCGGTACATCCCGTTGGTGAACGAGACCGCGTAGGTGCCGCCCATGGCGTCCACGTCGCGATAGACGCCGGGGTCGGTCAGGCTGGTGAAGCGCAGGTTGGTCGCGCGGAAGCGGCCGTTCAGGTTCTCGCAGGTGTCGCTCAGGGGCGGCTCGTCGAGCATGACGTTCTCGCCGGAGGCGCAGGCCGCGACGAGGGCGCCGGCGAGCAGCGCCGCCAACAGGGTGAGCTTGCGCATGGAGGAGTCCTCCTGGGTGACCGCCGCCCTGCCGTGACTACGTCGGGGTCGGGTCCGGGGGGACCCGCGTTCGGCCCGGGCGGGCCCGCGAGGCGCAGGGCGGTGGTGAGCTGGGCATGGGAAGGCGCTTGGCGTCACGCCGGGAGGGCGCGACGGGGCGTCGCGGGACGGGCTCGCCAGAGGGGCCTATGTCCTGACAAACCCGGCGAACGTCCCGCGCCATCCCGCCCAGTCGCTCGCGGCGCGCCAAGGACCTCGGACGCGCCGCGAGCGAGGCGCGGTCACTTGGCCAGGAGCACGCCGAGCTGGTTCATGACGGAGCCGATGCCGGAGGCGTCGCAGAGGCTGGCCAGGACGCCGCGAGGGCCGAAGGCCTCGACCAGCTGGACGTAGCGCGAGCCCCAGTCGGTCTTGCCGAGGGAGGTTTCGCAGAGGGAGGTCTGCTTGTAGCAGGCGCGCTTGTCGCCCTTGGACTCGACGTAGGCGATCAGCTCGGCCGGGTCGTCGCTGTGGCCGGTGACGGCGGCGACGGTGACCATGGAGGGATCGGGCTTGAGGGACTTGAAGAAGTCGACGTACTCGGCGACGGGCACGAGGGGCCCACCGTCGTCGGTGGTCAGGGTCGCGGCGAGCAACGCGGGGTGGTCGAGCTCGACCGTGTGGCCCTGGGCCTCGAGCCGGCGCTTGGCTTCGCCGACGGCGCAGGTGTCGTAGAAGTCCTCGTGGATTTGCTGGCCCGGCGCGACGGAGCAGTCGTCCTCGTCGGTGACGAAGACGATGGCGAGGTGCGCCTTGGGACGCAGGAAATCCATGGCCTGCTGCGAGTTGGGGCCCGTGACGTCCAGCGCGAGGCGAGCCGCTTCGAAGCCTTGCTCGTACTTGAAGCACTTGTGCTGGATGACGCCCACGGTGGCGTTGCAGCGGAAGTGCGCGAGGTCGGCGCCTTGGAGGATGGCCGGCAGACCGGCCGGGCAGCCGGAGGTCCCAGGGTCGGGGAGACAGCCCCAGTCCGACGGTGAACTGCTGGGCTTGTTGCAGTAGTAGCCTGGGCCGAACCTGCTGGCACATTCGGCGTCGTCGTCGCATCGGTAAACGCACGACGTATTAAGCGAGCCGTTCGGATTCTCGTCGCAGATGGGCATCTGGCTCCCGAGGCACGACCAGTTCTGACCCAGTTCGGCGACACAGTCGGCGTCTTCGGAGCAAAGCGTGGACAGTTTGCCGTATCCCGAGGGCGGGAAGCCGGCCGCGGGCGTCACGTTGAAGACGCCCTGGGCACTCGGACTCGTGACCGCTGGATCGCACAGGACGTCGGCCGTGGTGACCGCGACGCGGAGATCCAGCTTGGCGGCGTGGGCCTGCTGCATCAGCGCGTCGAAGTGGTTCACCAGCGCCACCTGCTCCTCGATCATGCTGGTCGAGTTGTCGACGACGAAGAGCACGTCGACCTGCTTCTTGGTCAAGCCGGCTTTCCAGGCGGCCATGTCGAAGGCCTGCTCGCTGGCGCCGTCGCCCTCGGCGCAGAAGGCGAAGCCGTCGCCCGCGTACATGCCGGGGAGCTGCGGCGGGCACTGGAAGCCCGTCTCGGTGATGGGCCCGCGGTACAGGCACGGGGTGACGCCCTCGACCTCGACCTTCTCGCCGTCGCCGCACTCGTCGCCGCTGGCGGTGTCGGCCACGTCGGGCTCGCTCGAGGTGGGGGTGGATTCCAAGCAGCCACTCAGCGCCAGGGCGCCGGCCAGGATCACGGGGTAGGTTCGCCAGGTCATCGCTCGTCCTCCTCAACTTCGGGGTTGTCGGTCCTCAGCACGTAGTCGTAGGGAGCCCAGACGATGGAGACGTCGACCTGCTGGGCCTCGGGGTCGTCCTTGGCCTCGGCGTCGAGGCGGCGCAGGGTCTCCCAGATCGCCTCTTCGTAGAGCTGCTGCAGGCGCGGCCGATCGGCGGGTCTGACACGCAGGCTGAGCGTGCGCGCGAAGGCGCGGGGCTCGGCGTGGAAGAAGCGGCCGTAGACGGCGTTGGTGACCGAGCCGAGGAGGTTGTTCAGGCCGTCGATGCGGCTGAGCCAGCCTCGCTGGTTGACCAGGCGGAACTCGGACTTGACGACCGCATACTTGGTGACTCGGCCGGGCTGTTCGGTGGCGCGGCCCTCGGCGACCAGCTGGTCGAGGGCTTCGCGGATCTCGTCGGCCGCATGGTCGCTCAGGAGCTGCTTGATGCGCGCTTCGCTGAGCGGCTCGGCCCACAGCAGGAACTCGATGCGCCGGGGGAGCTCGACCTCTCGGTCGGGTTGGGCGAAGTTCTGCTTGAGCTGGCTGGCCAGCATGGCGACCTTTCGCACGCTGACGCCCAAGCGCTCGCTGGCCTCGCGCATCACCAGGCCGCGGCGGCGCGTCTCGTGGAAGTAGGCCATCTCGAGCCACTCGACGAGCTCGCGGATGGGCAGCCCGAAGCTGAAGGCCAGCCGCACCGCAGGGAGGAACAGCGCGTAGACGACCCTGCGCTGCAACTCGAGGAGGTCGGGCTCGGGTTCGTGCTCCGAGCCGGGGTGGCGGTCTCCAGTGGACATGGCTAGACGGTACGCCGGCCAGGGGAGGGGCGTCAACAGGTCATGCAAGAATTTGCATTAATCGCCGGCTGGCGGGGGGCTCCAGCCGGCGGAGAGGCCCAGGAAGGGGACGGCGCGGGGGGAGAGGCGACGGGCGCGGGCCTGGTTGGCGTAGGCGGCGGGGCGGCGTACGAGGCGGGCCTCGGTCTCGGCGGTGAGGGAGGCGGGCGCGGTGAAGCCGAGCCAGGTGAGGCCGAGTGAGAGACCCAGGGTGAAGCCGTGGCCGAGGGCGGCGTCGGCGCCGGCGTGCAGGCCGAAGCCGAGCGCGGGGGGTGACGCGGTGACGTCGGGGAAGGTGACGGCGGTGGTCCGGGTGGGTTCGCCTTCGATCTCGGCGATGACGGCGGTGGCGGGGTCGACGGCGGCGCGGCCGGCCGACAGATCGAGGTGCAGGCCGGCGCGGGGGGTGAGGGGGCCCAGGCGCCAGAACAGGGCGGCCTCGGCGCCGAGCTGGGCCAGGGACCAGGAGACGGCGGGGGCGCCCTGGACGCGCAGGGTCAGGCCGGGCTCGGTGTGGGTGTGGAAGGTCTGGCGGGCGACGTCGAGGGCGCCCGAGGTGAAGCGGGCCGAGCCGGACAGGAGCAGGCCGGGGCGGCCGGCGGTGGCCGCGAGGGCGGCCCAGCGGGTGGCGGCGTGGACGGTCAGGGTGGAGGCGCGGACGCAGGAGGGGATGGCGGCGGCGTCGCTGGTGGGTGGGCTGGCGCCGCAGAGCTCGATCGGGGGCAGCAGGCGCAGACCCAGCTCGAGGGCGAGGCGGTCGGCGGGGGCCCAGGAGGCGGCGAGGCCGAAGGCGGCCCAGCCGAGGGTCTGGCCGCCGAGCGAGTCGGCGACGCGGAGGCTGGGGAGGTCGGTGAGGGCCTCGCCGAGGCGCGGCAGGAGGCCGGCTTCGGCGGTGAGGCGGAGGCCGATGGCGTGGCGGCGGCCGGGGACGGCGGTGGCGAGGGGCGGGGTGAGGGCGCCGGGGAGGGCGCGGGCGGTCCAGGCGGCGAGGCCCACGGACTTGACGCCGAGGTCGTCGAGGACTCGCTGGGCCTCGGGGGGCAGGTCGTAGGGGGTCTGGGCGCGGGCCTGGGGCGCGGCGGCCGACAGGGCGAGGAGGGCGAGGGCGAGCAGGCTGGTCCGATGGCGCGTCACGGAGGCATGGTGCCCGGGATGGGGCGAGGCCGCCACTGCAGCCGGGTCAAGGGCGCAGGGCCATCGCGCAACCCACAGCGCCGGCGTTGCGAGTTTGTCACAAGAGGCCAACCGGAGTGCTCCACCTTGGTGGAGCCCCCAGCCAGCGCAGCTTGCTGCGCTGGTTTGGCAGCCAGATCCCGGCGGCGAGCCGCCGGGGCCGGGGCTCCGGCAAGCCGGAGCACTCCAAGGTCGCGCCTCCGCCGGCATCAATACGACAGCCTCGTGGCCGGCGCGGTCCAAAGCGCAGGCGTGGCCGTCTCGTTCCGCCGCCGCAGGCGGCTCTGGAGCGCGCCGGCAGCGCCGGCGCTGTGCGACTGTCGCAACTCCTCTGCATCCGCGAGCGACGGCATGGCCGGCGCGGAGACCCTGCGGCCGCGGATGATGCGGTCCCGACGTTGCGGTGGTCTCGGGCCGATGGGGGCGCACCTTTGGGGGGAGTCTTCGGGCAGGACGGGAGGAGGACCCCATGGCCCACATCGTCACGTTCAAGCACATCGTGGACGACTTCGACGGCTGGAAGCGCGCGTTCGACCGGCAGGGGGACGTGCGCCGGCGGCATGGCCTGCACCTGCTGGACGTCATCCAGAACGTCGACAACCCCAGCGAGATCCTGGTCATCATGAAGGCCGACAACCTGGACCAGGCGCGCGAGTTCTGGCGGTCCAGCGAGGACCGCGCGACCCTGGATCGCACCGGCGTCGAGGAGCGGCGCGAGATGCTGATAGGGCGCAGCGTGATGAGCGGCGAAGGCGCGAGCGTCATCCGCGAGTGAGCAGCCGCGGCGGGGCGGCGAGGAGCTAGATGACCCCGGCAGAAGTAGCAATCCGATGTTGACGGAGCCATCCGCGAGGATCATGCTGCGGAGATCTCGTTTCGGGGAGGTCATCCGGCATGG
>JAWLBL010000022.1:0-156002 GCA_041687695.1 Myxococcota bacterium
CTGCATGATGCCGGCGACGCTCCGTCCTCGCCCGGTCCCATCACTCAGCCGGCCCGAACCGAGCCCCCGACCCATCGACTAGCCTGCTCGGTAACAGCATGGCCCAGACCTGTCAACCGAGCCAGGAGGTGATCGATGGGACGACGACACCCCCCTCGCGCTCTGGCGGCAGGAGCCCTCGCCCTCTTCGGCCTGCTCGCCCTCAGCGCTCACGCTTCCGAGCCCTCGCTGCCCGACTACCCCCTACGGCCGACCGGTTCTACGGACCCCTCGTCCGGCAGCCTGGCCTTTCAGGTGTGGCGACTGGGCTCCAGCGACCCGTCCGAGTCGCGTGACGCTGCGGCCCGCCTCTTCTGGTTGGGTGAGGCCTCGCGTCCCGTGCTCGAGTCGGCCCTGGATCACGGAACCGCGACCCAGGCCGAAAGGGCCCAACGGGTCCTCGCGTGGCTCGACCGCGCGGCCGGTCTCGCATCAGCCCGATTCGACCGTCAACTGTCCACCTACTTCCATAGAACACAGGCCGTTCCCGATGACCTCGCGCCCTTCGGCTTTTGCGCGAAGGAGCCTATGTGGCCGTCGCCATACAGATGGTATCGGCAGCAAACCTGCGGCCCAACGCCGGACCTGGAGCTCATCGCCGAGCCCGAGGTCCTCGTGCCCTTCAAAGGCCGCCATCGCGGTCTTCGTGTGCGGCTCATCAACTACGGAGCCGAACTCCAGGGCTTCGAATCCCAAGATGGCATGCTCTTCGTCCACGCCGAGGCCCGGGACGCCTCGGGCGAGTGGCACGCGATCGAGTTTCGCGAGCCAAGCTTCTGCGGCAACAGCTACTACCCGGTGTGGCTGCTTCCCGGTCATGCGTGGGAGTTTGCGGCGCCGCGTTATGAGGGCCCTCTGCGCTCGCGGCTGCGCTTCGTGCTTCCCCTCCCGGGCTCCGCACCCGTCTACTCGAACGAGATTGAGGTCGGGCTCCACCCCAAGCAGTTCGAGCGTGCTCCCAACCGGCGTCGTCGCTCGCTCGAGGCCGTGCTGAAGCAGAACTCGACCGAGCCCCCGCCGTCCCGGAGGCGCAGGTAGAGCAATCGTCCGTCACCCGGCTCCCGCGTCGGGGTATGAGCTCTCCCGCACGCAGTCGCACCGGCGCACTCGCCGCGCGGCCCGTGCGATGCATGTGAGATCCCAACCAAGCCCGAACCTGCTATGAGCTTCGCACCGGCCCGACCGAGCCCGCGCGCTGCCAGCGTGCCGCGCCCCCCCACGCCCCCAAGCCCGGACGCTTCCCATGCTCCATCGCCTCATCGCCCTCGCGTTGCTGCTGCTCACCGCCCCCGCCGCCCTCGCCAACGACGGCACCTGGGGCGGCACCGGCTCGGATCTGGTCCCGCTCGAGGAGAAGCGCATCCGCATGGCCCGCGAGGACATCCTCATCGAGTACGTCCCGGTGAAGAAGTACGGCCCACGCTGGCTCATCACCGCCAACTACGAGTTCCACAACCCGACCGACGCGTCGGTCACGGTCGTCATGGGCTTCCCCGAGCGCTTCTGCGACGGCGAGAGCGACTGCGGCAGCCCCGACAACCACCACACCTTCTTCGACATGAAGACCACCGTCGACGGCAAGCCCGCCCCGGTCCGCATCGGCAACGTCTCGCGCGAGGCCCACGACTGGGCCCCCGAGCTGGGGCGCGTCCACCTCTTCGACGTGACCATCGCCCCCGGAGCGACCACCAAGGTGGTCCACACCTACCACCACGGCTACGCCGGCTCGTCGATGGGCGACTCGTCGCTGTACTACATCACCAAGACCGGCTCCTTGTGGAACGGGCCCATCGACCACGCTCGCTTCACCATCCGCTTCCCCTACCGGCCCTGGGGGCTGGTCTACCCCAAGACCTACAACCTCAAGTCCTACGCCACGCGCGGCCGCGCCGGAAAGCTCTCGACCGAGCTCGTCTTCGAGCAGGAGCGCTGGACCCCCACCCAGGACCTCTACCTGTCCTTCGGCTCGCCCATGACCCTGGGCTCCGACTGCCCTCAGATCCACCCGGCCATGCTCGGTGAGGCGCTCGAGACGCCCTCGCTGGCCGCCGCCCGCGAGCACTTCGGTCAGCTCGACGACGACGCCCTGCGCCGCTGCCGCAATCTGCCCTACGCCGTCCACGGCTATGCCTTCAAGGACAAGGAACTCCAGAAGTTCTTCTATCGGCCCGGTCTCGCCGTCAGCGGCCTGTTCGACAGCACCGGCGAGCCCAAGGAGCACCTCTATCTGCCGTTCTACCCCAACCCCAGCTTCGAGCCGGGCCAGCTCGGCAAGGACGAGCACGCCTACATCAAGCTCGTCCAGCTCCTAGAGGCCGAGCGCAAGAAGGCCAGTCGATCCAAATGAGTTCACCGCGCGGGTCAAGCGGCCCGTTGCAGCCTCCGCCGTCCGACGACCTCGACGAGGGACGCCCCACCTTGCGTCCCGATGCGCCACGAGGTGCGGCCGGCGGTCCCTTCGGCCGCGATGCGCCCACCATGCAGCAGCTCGAGGTGGCAGGTCACGCACAACGCAATGACGTTGTCGGCCTCGTCGCTGCCGCCCTGCGACCGAAACACCAGGTGGTGAGGCGTGACGTCCCGCCGCGAACACACCGGGTTGCTGCACTGCCAGCGGTCACGTCGGTAGATCTCCCGATACCGGACCTCCTCATCCAGCGTGTGCCCCCAGGCCTTCCACACTGACGCGACCAGGAAGGCGATGAAGCTGGCTCCCACGCCCGTCCGTCGCCACTCGCGCCTGACCCGCTGCCAGAACTCGGCGACGTCGGCGCGCAGCCGGAGTCGCACGGTCACCGTCCCGGCCCCGCTCCGCAGCACCAGGCGTTCATCGTCCTGAGATGCGGACATCTGGATCGTCTGCGGCGTCGAGTCGCCGTCATCCTGGCCAGGGGCGTCCGCGTCCTTGGTTGGAGCGGGCGTGCCGTCCGACTCCGAGGAGTCCCGAGCGATCTCGGGCTCCGTCCCCCTCATCGGGCCACCGGCCAGCGCCCAGGCCTCGATGGCTTGGAACTCCGCCATCAACGCGTCGCTGGGCGGCGTCGGCGCTCGCTGCTCGATGACGGCCAGGGTCTCCACCGCGTCGACCTCCTCGCGCAAGTGCTTGACCGTCCGCTCGGTCGCCCGCGTGACCCAGGCGGCCTCGGTCCCGGCGCCCGCGACCCGTCCCAGCAACAGCGCCGCCTCGAACCCGATGGTCCCTGCCTGCAGGGCCGCCCCCACCTCGGGCAACCGCTCGGCCCGGCGGGCCAGGGTCACTCTCGCCTTCAGCCCCGAGACCGACATCCCGACCCGTTCGCGCACGTACTGCGCCTCGCTCGCGTACCCCAGCCGCCCCCACCCGCGCGCCGCCAGAAAGCGCGCAGCGACTTCGCCCAGCGCCAGGTCTCGCCGCGCCAGCTCCGCGCACCCGGCGCGGATCACCTCGTCCAGCTCACGCTCGCCTTGTGGCAATGACTCGTCGTCCTCGTCGAGCACCGGGACCTCGACCGTCTGCATCAACTCCTCGCAGTAGGCCTCCAACTCGGCGCGCTGGGCAGCGGCAGCCTCCTGGTCGACCTCGTCCCACCTGCGCGCCGCGCCATCCTCGGAGACCGCCTCGCCCGTCAGCGCCAGGATGAGCGTGGCCGCCTCGGCGAGCATCGCGTCGACCACCTCGTCGTTGGCGGACGTCCGCGCGATCGCCCGGACCAGCCGCCGCGTCACGTCGAACATCCACGCCTCGTCCCGCGACATCGTGATCTGCAAGGTGACGCGCTCGTCTTCGGCATCGTCAGCCGTCTCCGAGGTCGCCACCGTGGCCGTCGCTCCCCCTCCGCCCTCCTTCACCATGACGCGCAGCTGCCGAACCGTCCTCGACCGCGCCAGCTCGAGCCACTCGGCCTCCGTCTCTTCGGTCGCGATTCGCCCGACTACCTCGGCCGCGCTCCACGAGATCTCGCCCCGCCTCAGCGCCTCGCGCACCCTCGGCAACCGCGCCATCTGTCGCGCCACGACGCGCTCGCGCGCCGCCCACGCTCCGGTCCGCTCGCACCGCTCCAGCACGTACGCGCTGAAGCTGGGGAATCCCAACCGCAAGTGCCCGCCGCTGCTTCCGAGCGCCTCCAGGGCCTCGGCCACTCTCAGCCGAGCCGCCCCGACCCGCCGCCCCAACCGCACCAGAGACACGTCCATCTCGAGCAGCTGCCGCAGGCTGACCACCTCGCGCGAAGGCACCTCTCCCCGCGCCCGCGCCTCGGCCTCTTGCTTCGCACGCCACCGAGCCCATCCCGACTTCCGTTGCGTCATGGTCCGCTTCTCCCGTTGGACCGGCGACTATGCTGCACGGGTGTTCAGTTGGTCAAGAGCTTTTTTGGGGGGAAGCTCTCCATCCTCGTGGCTCAGGCGTGGGAGGGCCGCGCCCTGGGTCTCATCCCGGGTGAGTGGGCCGTGCCTTCCGCCGGGGAGCGGAGCACGCATCCAGATGTCCGAATCCAGGGTCGCGATAGGCCAGGCATTGGCGCTTCAGTCCTCGACGTGTCCATCCGGATGTCCGAATCCCAGGTCGCGATAGGCTAGGGGTCGGTGGTCAGTTCTCGACGCGTCCATCCAGATGTCCGAATCCCAGGTCGCGTTCGCCAGTAGGCGTTGGCGCTCACAGTCCTTCACGCGTTCATCCTGATGTCCGAATCCCAGGTCGCGTTCGAGCAGGCGTCGGCGCCAACAGTCCTGTCCTTCACGCGTTGATCCAGATGTCCGAATCCCAGGTCGCAATAGGCCAGGCGTCGGCGCTCAGTCCTTCACCCCGTCAATCCAGATGTCCGAATCCCAGGTCGCGATAGGCTAGGGGTCGGTGGTCAGTTCTCGACGCGTCCATCCAGATGTCCGATTCCCAGGTCGCGATAGGCCAGGCGCCGGCGTTTCAGTCCTTCACGCGTCGATCCAGATGTCCATATCCCATGTCGCGATAGGCCAGGGGGCGGCGGTCAGTTCATGACGCGTTCATCCAGATGTCCGAATCTCAGGTCGCGATTGGCCAGGCGTTGGCGCTCAGTCCTTCACGCGTTCATCCAGAGGTCCGAATCCGCAGTCGCGTTCAGCCACGCATCGGGGCTTCAGCCCTTCACGCCGTGGCCCGTGACGATGAGACGGACTGCTCGCTGCCGCCGCATCCTGGCTCTACGCCATCCACGGCCCCTCGAGGGAGGCCAACTCGGCCGCGACCAGGGCGACCAACTCTCGCTCGTTCAGTTCCTGCAGCGCGACCCGAAGCCGTCCCGCAAGGCCGGCTGACCCGCCAGCCTGCCCGGTCCAGACCCGCCAGCCTGCCCGGTCCAGACCCGCCAGCCTGCCCGGTTCCAGACCCGCCAGCCTGCCGTATCGAACCGAGCCAGCGGAGGGACGCGAGCTTGCTCGCCCTTTCGCGCCGTGGCTCGCGGCCGGCCTCTACGCGATGCTGACGGGTCTGCTCGAAGGGGAGGCTATTGAAGCATGCTGAATATGCCAGTCACGTGCGGCGAGCCGCGCGATTTCGGCCCGGTTGACGCCGTGTGCTCCAGTCCACGTCATTCGCTCGGAGGATACGAGCTCGCTCGTGGCACCGTTCGCGCTGGCCCTCTCAGGGGGAGGCAAAGGGCGCTTCGGGAACTTCGGGCGCGGGGACTTCGGCCTCCGTGAGAGGGATGGTGACGGAGCAAATGCAAACCTCCGTAGCGGCCTCGAAGCTGCATAACCAATCGTAAGGCGAGTCTCCGACGTCGGCGCAGCAGTCGGCGTCGTCGGCCACCGTGCAGTGATCCGGACAGATCTGATCGGCGACGCCATGGCAGGCCGCGATGCGCGCGGTGCCCGGCTCGATGTCTTCGAGACAGCCGGCCGGGAGCAGGGCGGCGAGCGCGAGGGCGGCGCCGAGGACTTGGCTTCGAAGCAGCGTTGCCCCTGCGTGGTTTGATAGCGACACGACCAGCCTCCTGGATCTTCGGGTCAGGAGGCCAGCATGCGCCGTTGGCGGGGCAAGGGCAAGGGCGATCGCCGACGCGCACGAGCTCGCTCGTGCTGAGCACCGCGCAGTCTGCTGCGTCCAAGCCGCTGGACGGCCCACGCTCGCGCGGGCTCACTTGGACCGCGCCGCCCGCGGCCCAACTGGGGCTATGGCTCGGAACGATCGCTTCCGTCCGAGCCGGGGGCCGACCCGGGTCTCCCTTCCATCCCGGTCGGATCGGCCATCAGCAACTCCTCGTGCAACATGAAGAGGTCGTCCATGTCCAACTGTTGCTCGCCCAGCATGTACAAGACCGAAAAGGCGGCTTCGTAGGACGCGCTCCGCACGAGGAGTGACAGGTCGCGACGCGAGGCGCCCAACGCCAGCAGTCTCTTGACGACTTCCCCTTCGTCCGAGAAGGAGCCGTTCGGTTCCAACTCCGACGCGCGGATGGAATTGTCGATCCAGTGCTCCGCCATCGCGGAGTTGATGACCTCATCCCAAACGAGCCTCAGAAACTGCTCTCTTCTCGTCATTGCAGCACGCTCTCCTGCGCTCCCGATCGGCTCTCCGACGCGTGCGCGCCGACGCCCAGGAACTCAGCGCCCGCGGCGGACAACTCGGAGAACGGATCTCTGAAGTCTCGGTTGATGCCCGTCGCCGCCTCGGAACGCGTCCTGCTCGCCAACCGTCTCCCAGGCTGCGGCGAAGATGGCTTCGGGACCGCAGCGGAGCCAGAACTCGCGGTCGAAGGCCCCGTCGTCCGGCTCCCCCCGGCGGAGGACCCGCGACATGGTGACTCGGCGCTCGCGACCCGTTTCCATGCACCCAAACTTGACCGACGTGGCAGTCGCGGTCACGGCGCGGCTCGGTGTCCTCAGGCGATAGGCCGACTGGCCATACCCGGGGCTACGGTCGAAGCTCGATGTCACCGCTCGCGGCGCGCCGCGGAACGGCCCGCTATCCGGCGCGCCGCGGAGGGCGTTGACACGGAGGGGGAGGGCGGCGAGGGTTCGGCCATGGCAAACGCGTTCCGAGCGGTTCGAGGAGAGCAGGGCCGGCGGGTCGAGCTCGGGCGTCAGGCGAACCTTTCCGGCTCGAAGTTCGTGCTGCAAGCGCTCGGTGCGGACCTGACCCGGTTCCTCTTGGCCGCCACCTTCGTCGCGCTGACGGCGTGCGGGCAACCGGGCGGGACGCGATCACCGGCGCAGGCCCCATTCCCGGAACCCCCGCCGGTCGCGCCGGCCGTGGCCGTCCTGCCTTCGCCCATCGCCATCGCGTGTGAGGCCGGGGATGACCGCGCTTGCTTGACTCTAGACAGGGCTGCGGGCGGGGACCCGGTCAGCGCGGTGCGTGAGGCGTTGCGGCGCCCGGGCGAGGCCGAGCCGACGGACGAGACGCTCCGCGATCGATGCAACGCCAAGGATGGCGCGGCCTGTTCGGCGCTCGCGCAGCGTCTGGCGGGCGCTACACCGCCGGACGAGCCGCGCGCACGGGGGCTCACGAGGCTGGCGTGCGCGTACGGGTACTGGACGGCCTGCAACGACCTCGTCGCGCACTACGACGACCCGCTCGGGCACAAGGTCGGCCGGCAGGGCTTCGAGCGCGCCTGCGCCAGGGGCGATGGAGCCGGCTGCTACAACGCCGCCCTCCGGTATCTGCCAGGGCTCCAGGGGCTCGATGCGGACATCGAGCTGGGGACGGGGCTGCTGAACCGGTCGTGCGAGCTCGGCTACGGGACCGGGTGCTACACGCTGGCCCATCGCCAGATCATGGCGAGTCCGCCGATGGCGCCCGAGGCGTTCGTGGCGTTGATGCGGCGCGCCTGTGAAGGGGGCTCGCCCGATGCCTGCAGCGAGCTGAAGACGCCGCGGGGTGAGCTCGAGGAGGCCTGCGAGGCCGGGGACCCGGTGGCCTGCGCGCTGCTGGGTGCGCGCTGACGGCGCGGATCCAGCCAGCGCGAGGTCAGGAGGGCTTGCGCGCGACCAGGAAGTGGACCGGTGGCCTGGCGCCGACGTCGGGGGCGGTCAGCTCGACGAAGCCGGCAGCGCGGACCTCGGCCTCGAGGCAGGTGGTGGGGAAGAGCCAGACGCGGGGTGCCTTGCCGAACCAGCGCATGACGGTCAGGAGGGGGCCGTAGGGGAAGACGCCGAGGCAGACGGTCGAGGAGATGAAGACCCCGCCCGGTCTGAGCAGGCGGTGGATGGTGTCGAGGGCGGCGGGGCGGTCCTCGACCAGGTGCAGCAGGCTGTAGGCGCAGACCACGTCCAGGCTGCCGGCGTCGAAAGGGGCGGTCTCGAGGGTGCCCTGGTGGAAGGTGACGTTTGGCACCCCTTGCGATTGGGCTTTGGAGCGGGCGATGCGGAGCATCTCGCCCGAGACGTCCAGGCCGTGGACCTCGGCGGCGTCGGGGGCGAGGCGCAGGGCCAGAGAGCCGGTGCCGCAGCCGACGTCGAGCACGCGCGAGGACGGGCTCAGGTGCGACCTCGTCACGGCGATCTTGCGCTCGAAGGCGGCGGGGTCGTCGACGGGCTTGGCGGCGTAACGCTCGGCGGCGTCGTCCCAGAAGGCGGCGCGGTCGGTCGTGGGGGGCATCGGCGGGCTCCGGGTAGGTGACCGCTCGAAGGTAGCCGTGCAGGAACGCTCGGGACAGGTTCGACTTCGGGACCTGGGCGTGCAAGGATGCACGCATGGCCTGGGACGACCTGCGGTACGTGCTCGCGCTGCGGCGGGCGGGGAACCTGACCGGCGCGGCGCGTGAGCTGGCCGTGGCGCGCACGACCGTGGGCCGGCGGCTCCGCGAGGTCGAGCAGCGGCTGGGGGTGCGGCTGTTCGACCGCACCCCCGAGGGCCTGGTCCCGACGGCCGCCGGGGCCGAGCTGGCCGAGGCCGCCGAGGGCATCGAGGGCGAGGTGCTGACGGCGGAGGGGCGCCTGCTGGGGCGCGACGCCGAGCTTCAGGGCGGCCTGCGCGTGTCCACGCTTGACTTCGTGTTTGGCGGCTTCGCCGAGGTCTTCGCCTCGTTCCTCGAGCGCTACCCGCGCGTCGACCTGACGGTGTGCGCCTCGACCGAGCAGGTCTCGCTGGCGCGGCGCGAGGCCGACGTGGCGCTGCGCCTGGCCAACGAGCCCGGCGGCGATCTGGTCGGCCGGCGCCTCGTCCGCTTGCAGTTCGAGGTGTATGCGGCGCGTTCGCTGGCCGAGCGGGTCGGGCTGGAGACGCCGCTGTCGGAGTGGCCGTGGCTCGACGCCGACGAGCGCAGCGGCAACCGTTGGCTCGAGACCTGGCGCGCGTCGCACGCGCCCGGAGCGCGCGTAGCGTTTCGGACGCCCGACTACGGCGTGATGCGTCGCGCGCTGGGGCAGGGGATGGGCGTGCACTTCCTGCCGTGCTTCGACGGCGACGCCGACCCGACGCTGGTCTCGCTGGGCCACCGCCTGACCGAGCCGGTGCGGCATCTGTGGGTGCTGACGTTGCCCGACCTGCGCCACAACCGGCGCATCCGCGCCTTCATGGACCACTGCTACGAGGCCTTCGAGCCGTATCGGCAGGCTGCGCTCGTCGGGGAGTGAGCGCAGGGAGGGCCGATGTCGGGCTGGCTGGAAGCCGACGGCCCCGGGCAGCCGACGCGAGGGCAGGATGCCGATCGGGCCGGCTGGAAGCCGGCGATCCCAGGACCCGGCGCAGGCACGGTCACTGCCTCGGGCCGGCTGGAAGAAGGCGATCCCGGATAGTGGACGCGCCCGACCGGCAGGGCCGAGCGCGCCCACCTCGGGTTGGTTACTCGAGCACTTCGGCCGTCAGGGTGAAGGCCGAGGTCGAGAAGGGGTGGAAGCCCTCGACCAGGAGGGTCAGGGTCTGGCCAGCGGTGACGGTGACCTCGACCTGCTCGGTCTCGTAGACGCTCGAGCAGCCGAGCTCGGCCATGGCGTCGGGGGCGCCGCAGGTGTCGAAGACGGCCAGGACCAGATCGGCGTCGAAGCTGGAGGGCGTCAGGGTGAAGCGCACGGTGCCCGCCTCGGTGGCCGTCCAGGTGAACAGGCGGTCGGGGCCGCTGCCCAGGACGCTGCCCGCGCAGCCCGCCGCGAAGAGCGAGGGCGCGCCCGTGTTGTCGCCCTCGACGGAGTCGGTCAGCTGGGCGGCCTGGCCGCAGTAGTAGTCGTACTCGATGGCCAGGCAGTCGCCCGCGCAGCCGTCGCCCGACGTCTCGTTGCCGTCGTCGCAGACCTCGAGGCCGGCGATGACGCCGTCGCCGCAGTCCTCGGGCTGGAACTCGACGTTCAGCACGAAGTCGCCCTCCTCGAGCACCGTGGCGGCCGAGACCACGACGGTCACCGCCTGGGCGTCGTCGGTCACCTGGTAGACCAGCTCGCCGGTGCCCCAGGCCTCGTTGGTGGCGCAGGCCAGCTCGCTCCCGGGGTCTTCGCAGTCCGAGCGGGCGGACATGACGTGGGTGGTCGGCGAGTCGACCGTCAGGCGCAGGCGGCCGCGGCTGGGCGGGGCGAAGCGGTAGACCCGGGCGCGCGCCTGGCCGAACTGGCAGCTCGCCTGGAAGCCGTCCCAGGCGCCGGCCGTGGTGCCGTTCGTCGCGCCGACCTCGAGCAGCGGCGCGTCGTCGCAGATGACGTCGTATTCGACCATCTGGCAGTCTCCGCTGCAGCCGTCGCCCGAGTCGGTGTTGCCGTCGTCGCACGTCTCGTCGATCTCGCCCAGCTCACCGTCCCCGCAGACCGGGACGGGCTTGCAGACGCCCAGGCCGCTGGTGAAGCGGAGGGCGCAGAACTCGCCCTCCTCGCAGCCGAGGTCGCCGAAGCAGGCCTCCTCGCACAGCATCGGGAAGGTTGGGTCGTACGCGAAGCAGATGCCGCGGAAGGCTCCGTCCTCGGCCGCGCAGCCCTGGGCCAGCGTCGCCGCGTCGCCGCACTCCTCGCCGAAGGCCACGTCGACGCCCGACTCGAACGGGGCGCAGCGGCCGAGCACCGTGCAGGCCTCGCCCTCGGGGCAGCCGGGGGCGGCGTCGAAGAACGCGCAGGTCTGGGTGCAGACCTGGGTGTCCTCGGGGCAGGTCGCGCCGGGGGCGCACGAGGTCGAGATGTCCTTGGGCGTGCAGGCCTCGCCCACGGCGGTGTCACCCGTGCGCATGCAGACGCCGAAGCTCGGGTCGACGCCCAGCTGCAGGCAGAGCTGGCCGTCGGGGCAGGCGCCCGAGGTGGCCGGGTCGCAGTCGGCGTAGCAGGCGCCCTCGCTCATCGTGCCGTACTGGACGGTGCACACGGGGAAGTCCTCGCTGCAGCCCTCGAACTCGCCGCACTCGTGGGGGCCGCAGGTGGCGGTCTCGGGCGAGCAGACCTCGAGCATCGGGTTGCCGCAGTCCTCGGCCGACAGGCAGGGGCGGCCGGGGGTGGGCGAGGTGTCGAAGGTGAGCGCCGGCACGCGCGCGCACCGGCCGCCGATCATCAGGGTCGTCGCGCCGGTCTCGTCGATCGTGGCCTCGCGCAGCACGAGGTCCGTGGTGCTGCCGGCGAAGACGGGCGAGAGCGGGTCGTCGACCTTGGTCAGCGTGATGGCGCCCTCGGTCGCGATGAACACGCTGGAGATGGGTGAGAAGCCGTCCCAGTCGACCGGCAGCCAGAGGCAGTGCTGGCAGGTGGCCAGGTTGTCGTTGGGAGCGACGCCGAGTTCGAACGTGCCAGGCTCGAGGGCGTCGAGCCCGAAGGTGGTCGAGTCGTACAGCTCGAGGATGAGCGCCTCGGGCAGCTCGCCGTCGAGGTTGGGCTGGGCGGCGTAGCGGACGCCGGTCAGCTGGCCGAAGAGGTTGGCCTGGAAGTCCTGGGCTCCGAGGGTCAGGTCGACGCAGTCCTCGGGAGGCGAGGTGTCGGTGTCGTCGCCGCCGTCCGGCTCGGCGTCCGGCTGTGTGTCCGGCTCGGCGTCCGGTTCGGCGTCCGGTTCGGCGTCCGGTTCGGCATCCGGCTGCTCGGTGTCGGTGACGTCGGTGTCGGGCGTGTTGGAGGGCGTCGTGCCGTCGTCGCCGCAGGCGGCGAGCAGCAAGGCGAGGGTCCCGGAGAGGACCAGCGGGAGGACGAGGCGGTTCATAAACCTCTGAGGGGGAAGGCGAGTAGGTTCACCCCGGGGCCAGGGCCGGTGCTTCGTCATCGGACGCCCTGCCGCGGGGAGTGGGGAGGAAATGCACAGTGTAGAGAACCTGCGCGACACGCGCGCGGCCGGGCCGGTCGAGGATCCGGTCACCGAAAGGGCGCCAAGGCCAGGCGCGTTGCGGCGCCGGACGTGGCGCAGACCCCGCTGTGCGAACGCCGTGCCAGCTCCGAGTCGGCGGCAGCCGGCGGACGCAGCGACGCCGAGTCTGCAGGGCTCCGGCGACCGGACTGCACGAGCTCGCTCGGGCTCCGACCTCTGGAAGCCGCCGGCACCGGCGCCTTCGCCCGGGTCAGGCGCGTGTCAGGGGCGAGGGGACGCGGCAGCGTGGCGGTCGCGCCAGGCCGCGGAGGCGTCGAGGCCCAGGCTGTGTAGACGCGGGACGATGACGTGGTCGCGGACGTCGTCGAAGGTCTGGCGGGCGGCGGCGCCGTCGGTGAAGCCGAGGGCGCGAGCCTGCTCGAGGACGTCGGCCGGCGGCGGCGGGCCGGCGGTGAGCGTGAGCAGCTCGGCCTCGTAGGCGGCGAAGGCGACCGAGAGGTAGCGGTGGGTGCGGGCCAGGGCCGGGGCGTCGAGGCGGGGCAGGAGCAGGGTCAGCACCTCCCAGCCGAGGCGGGCGTGGAGGGTCTCGTCGCCGAGGAGCTGGCGGTTGATGGCGGCGATGAAGGGCTCCGCGATCTGCTGGCGCTGGCGGGCGAGGAGGCCGACGGCGACGGTCTCGGACAGACAGCCGATGAACAGGGCGTTGCGGAGGGCGGCCTCGAGCGGCGGGGCGGCGGCGTGGGCGGGCAGCAATGGCGGGCGGGGCGGGGCCGGGGCCTGGGGCTGGCCGCCCAGGTGGACGACGGCGCGGGCGCACAGGTCGCCGTGGTGCAGCTCGTCCATGGCGGCGCGCAGGCAGGTGAGGTGGACGCCCACGGGCAGGCCCGCCGCCATGAGCTGCGGGGCGAGCGCGGCGAAGAGGGCGGCCGAGTCGTGCTCGCGCACCATCTTGTGGCGCCAGTTCTCGCGGGCGAGCGCCACGGCGGCGGGCGCGAAGTCGGCCGACAGCGGGGCGGGCGCCCGGTCGGGGATCGGCGCGCCGCGGCGCAGCAGGCGCGAGACGATGGCGTCGCGCTCGTGGGCGAAGGGGCCGTCGGCGCCCGGCGTCAGGTCGAGGACGCGGGGGGCGTCGGTCAAATCAGGGCCTCTTCGGGCAGCTCGGGCGGGGCGAGCGGGCCCTCGACCGCGCACGAGCAGCCCCAGGCCGGCACCCAGACGCAGTCGATGGCGTCGGGGAACTCGTTGGTCGCGTTGCAGCAGTCGGCGTCGTCGTCCTTGGTGCAGGCCGGCGGGCAGACGTTGTCCGGGATGCCGCTGCACACCGGGCCGGCGTCGACCTCGAGCGCGTCCGGGGTGGCGTCGGCGGTGTCGGCGACGTCGGGCGGCGGGGTGTGGGTGTCGGACGCGGTCGTGTCGACGACCGCGTCCCCCACGGCGTCCTCCTGGGACGCGTCGCCCGTCGTGTCGCCGCTCTCGACGTCGCCGCGCTTGGCGTCCAGGCACCCGGCCAGGGTCACCGCGGCGACGGCGGCCGCGGCGCGGAGGCCGCGTGCTCTCAGGAACGATTCACGACTGCGGATGCTCATGGGGGCTCTCTCGGTGGGTGACGACCGTCCAGCATGCCGGGGCGGGGCGGCGCATTCAAGGACCGCGCCGCCCCGCGGGGAGCTTCACTCGATGCGGACGTCGTCGACGAGGATCACCGTATCGTAGATGGAGTCGCCCGTGTCCGAGGCAAAGATGCGCAAGGTGAAGGGGCCCTGGCCGGCGAGGGCGGAGACGTCGTGGGTCGTCGTGATCCAGGGCGTCTCGAAGACGCCGCCGACGTCGAACTTCGCGGCGCTGGGCGTCAGGCCCTGGTGGAAGCGGCCACAGTTGCAGGGGTAGGTGCCCTCGCAGCTGGTGCCGGTGTCGTCGAGGGAGCAGGCGGAGGTGCCGACGCAGGCCAGGTCGCAGGCCGTCGGGTTCGGGCACGCGCCGCACGAGCCATCGGTGGGCCCGCACAAGTCGTCCACCTTCACCTCGACGACCACGACCTGCTCGCCCTCCGGGTCGTTCAGGGCGACGTGGAACTTGTCCTGGAAGGACGACCCACAGAACTCCTTGAACTCCTCGGAGAGAAACTTCCAGGTCAGGGTCAGGGTGGTCACGTCTTCGGGGATGCAGACGTCCTGTTCGAGCGAGCCGCTCTGGACGGTCAGGCCGAGCCCGGTGGAGACCAAGCCCATGAAGCCGCCCTCGGGCGGCGACGAGCCGGAGAGCCCCGAGACGACCCGCGAGTCGCCTTCGGTGCGCCAGGCGTCGGTGCGGCCCGACTCGAAGCCGCCGTTGATGAGACCGGGATAGGACAGGTCGAGGTCGGTCGCTGCGAGGGAGCGCCACTTGCTGGCCGGGTGCGCGGGGTCGGCGCCGCCGGTGTGGGCGTCGAGCAGCGGGACGCCCGACAGGAGCGCCTCGAACAGGGCGACGACGCGGTCGCGGGCCCAGGCGCTGTCGACGTAATCGGAGAAGCCGGTGACGGCGGCGGCACCTCGGGCGATGAGCGCCGAGGCGAGGGTGCCGTTGTGGAAGGTGCGGCAGGCGCCCAGGTTGATCAGGCTGTTCGGCAGGCCGGCCTCGGCGTAGTGCTCGAAGAAGGCCGGCGTCATGGCAAAGCCGCGGTTGGTCAGCACGACGCGGCCGAGCCGCAGGTCGGCCTGGGTCCGGTCTTCGCAGTAGCCCGAAGCGCTGCCGCCCCCGCTGCCCAATACGGTCACGCAACGCGTTTTCGACGGACAGCCGCCGGTCGGATCGGCGGCGGTGACGGTGCAGGACTTGGGAGCCGTCTGGAGGGCATCGCAGGCGATGGGCTCGCCCGACCACAGGACCTCTTGCGCGCCCTGGTGGCGCCAGCCGAGGGCGGCTTTCGCCTGGGGCATCAGGTCGCCGAAGAGCGCCTCGCCGTGGGTGCTGATCGAGACGACGCCGTATCGGGACAGGGCGCGGAAGCGCTCGAGGGTCGCCATGGGCCCCCAGAGCACGTCGCCGGCCTCGACGCTGTAATGCGGGCACTGGCTGTTCGAGAGCGCTTCCGCGACTGCGGGGCCGTCGTCGGTGCCCTCGAATTGGCTCAGGAACGGGGCGAGGACGAGCGCGTCGCGGGCGCCGACCACTGGTTGCGCCTCGATCGCCGCCGGCGCGAAGCCGGGCGAGGCCGGCAGGGAGTCTGCGCCCGAGCCACCGCGGAGACCAGTCGGCGCGAGCAGGACGGCGCCGAGGATGCCGTCGTCGAAGCGCACCCACAGCGAGTGGCCGGGCCCCTCGGCCAACCCGGCCTGCGCGACGGACGGATGTTGCTCGAGCGCCGCGAGGATGGAGTCGACGTCCTGGCCCGAGGCGGCCAGCCCCTGGGCTTCGGTCAGCGCCGCCTTGCGGCTTTGGCAGGTCAGCGGGTTGAAGCGCTCGAGGCAGGGAACGAACACGGGCTCGGACCAGGCGGCGAACGGCTCGGGCTCGGTCACCGCCAAGCGAGCGCGGTACCACTGGCCCTGGCCGGCGCAGGTCACGGAGGTCTTGTGCGAGAGGATGCGGTCTCCGGCGACCTCGTCACCGTAGGCCGAGGTTGCACCGCTATCGACCATCGGGCCCAGGTCGATCGACCCGCCGTCCGGGGCGAGCTCGACGAGGGTGATCCCAGTGGGCTGGAGAGCGTCCACGGACGGGACCTCGAGCGTCGCGATCAGCTGCGTGGGCTCCGACTTCCAGAGGAAACCGGGGCGTACGCGCAGGGTGAGGTTCGGCGGCAGGCCGGGGTTGTAGGTGATGGTGACGGTGTCGGTGGTCACCACGTCGCCCTGGGTCGCCGTGACGGTGACCACGTTGTCTCCGGAGGCGAGGGCGATGGGCTCGCTGTGCCAGAAGGTCTTGGGCGTGATGTCGCCCTCGTCGCCACCTTCGATGTGCCAAGCGAGCGAGTCGGCCTGGCCGAAGAGGAGACCGGACAGGACGACCTCGGGCTGGCCGACCGTGGCGGAGGGGCGGCCCTGGCCGGGCGCCGTGATGCGGACGAGGAGGCCGGCGGCCGGGTAGCCGTCTTCCAGGTTCTCTTTCTCGAAGCAGGCGCCGGCGACGCAGACCTTGTCTGCCGCGACGCAGTCGACGGTGTCGAGGACCGTCAGCCCGTCCTCGCTGCAGGTCACCGCCGAGTCGCCCTGGCAGTGGGCGCCGGGGGGGCAGACCCACTGGACGCAGGCGGCGCCGTCCGCCGACGGGGCGCAGGACTCGCCGTCGAGGCAGGCCGTCGTCTCGAAGCCGGCCCCGTTTTCGATGCAAGTGGCGAGATCCGACCCGCTGCACTTCATCTGGCCGGGAACGCACACGTCGACGAGGCAGGCGAGCGGGGCCCCGGGAGCGGGTTCAGCGCAGTGGTAGGCCGGCGGGCAGTCCGGGTCGGCGGTGCACTGCGAGCAAATGCCCTTGGATTTGTCACAGAGCTGACCCTGAGGCGTGCAATCTTTGTCCGAATCGCACGGCGTCGCGGGGTAGCACGTGCCAGAGGCGCACATCGCACCTTCGCTGCAGTCGGCGTCGGCCTCGCAGTCGGCGCAGCGGCCGTCGGCGCAGACCTGGAGGCCGGGGCAGTCGAGCGAGTTGACGCAGGCCTGGTGCGGGACGCATTGCTGGGCGATGCAGTCGGCCGGGTCGGGGCAGTCGCTGGCCTGGAGGCAGGCGACGCACAGGCCCAGCGCGGCGGCGCAGAGGGGCTGGCCCGGCGTCGAGGCGCAGTCGGCGTCGGATGCGCAGGCCACCGGCGGCGAGTCGATGTCGGGCGCGTCGTCGCTGGTGTCGGGCGCGTCGTCGCTGGCGTCGAGCGCGTCGTCGCTGGCGTCGAGCGCGTCGTCGCTGGCGTCGAGCGCGTCGTCGCTGGCGTCGGTCGCGTCGTCACTTGCGTCGTCGGAGACCTCGCCACCGGCCCCGTCGGGATCGTCCGCCACCTCGAGGGCGACGTCGACGAGCCCGCCTACGCCTTGGGAGGGCGAGTCACAAGCGGCGAGGGCGAGCGCCGCGAGGGCGAAGAGGGTGAGCGGCCGTCGCGAGCCGAGTGTCATCATGGTCCGAGCCCTCGAGAGTGCGGGGAGACGCGGACCGACGTAGGCCGCGTGGGGGCGGACCCTAGCTCGGCGGGCGCGTGGGCGGCAACGCCTTCCGCCGGACTTGGTTACCCGGACGCGGCCGGGTCAGGCGAAGCGGACCGAGTAGATGGGCGGCAGGTTGTTGGCGACGGTCAGCCAGGTCTCGCCGCGGTCTTCGCTGACGTAGAGGTTGCCGGTGGTGCTGCCGAAGGCCAGCGTGTCGCCCTGGTTGTGCAGGGCGTGGCGGTAGACGACATCGTAGGCGTTTTGCTGGGGCAGACCGTTGCGCAGCTGTTGCCAGGTCTGGCCGCCGTCGGTGGTGCGAGCGACGAAGAGGGCGCCGTCGATGGTGGTGCGCTGGAAGTCGCTCTTGCCGGGCAGTAGCCAGGCGGTGCGGCCGTCGTGCGGGTCGACGGCGACCGGGAAGCCGAAGTGGACGCCCTGGGCGGGGGCGCTGACGCGGGTCCAGGTGGCGGCGCCGTCGGCGCTGTAGAAGACGCCCGCGTGGTTCTGCTGCCAGACGTGGTCGGGGTCGGACGGGCAGTGCTCGATGGCGTGCGGGTCGTGGCCCCACTCGGCGGCCGGGTCGGGCAGGTAGTCGTTGAGCATGCCCTTGTTGCGGCCGCGCCAGGAGCGGCCGCCGTCGGTGGTCTCGAGGACGCCGGCGGTCGAGACGGCGACCAGGACGCGGTCGGGGTCGCGCGGGTCGACCAGGATGGAGTGGATGCCGGGGGCGAAGACGCCGCCCTCGGAGGCCGGGGTGCCGAACCAGTCGGTGGCGCCCGTGCCGTCGCCCGCGAAGAGGTCGCCGCCACGGGACTCGTGGTTCCACAGGGGGCGGTTGAGTTCGAAGGTCTCGCCGCCGTCCTCGCTGACGAACAGCCCGCCCGGGATGGTGCCGATCCAGATGCGCCCGCCGCCGAAGGCCGCGCACCAGAGCTTGAGCAGGGTCGCGTCGCGGAACTTCAGGGCGGACTCGGGGGTGGCGCCGGTCTCGTCGGGCATGGGCGTGTCGAGGTAGCGGGCGCCCTCGGGGTACTTGACCTGCGGGGCGTCCGCCCAGGTCTGGCCGCCGTCGGTCGAGCGCGACAGCTTGGCGCCCCAGTGGCCGTGGCCGAGCAGGGCCCAGAGGGTGCCGGTCGCGGGGTCTCGGGCGACGAAGTTGACGCCGGCGCCGGCGTGGCCCGACAGGCGGGGCGTCCAGCCGCCGGCGGTGCGGTCGATGAGGAAGGTCCCTTTGCGGGTGCCGACGAGGATGCGCTGCGACTGCGACTGCGACTGCGACTGCGACATGGGGGGGTCAGCCTCCGCTGAGGGCCTGCAGGATGAAGACCTTGGCGTCCGGGGCCACCGGGTCGGTCAGCCGCGTCCGGTCGACGACCCGATCCTGGCCGATGAAGACGTTGACGTGCGGGCGCAGGCGGCCGCGCTCGTCGCACAGGTAGAAGGCGAGGCCCGGGGCGAGGGCGTCGAGCGCGCCGATGATCTCGGCGACGGTCGCGCCCGGCACGTCGAGGTCCGTCCCGGCGAGGGCCGGGAAGAAGTGGTGCAGGTGGCGCGTGAGCTCGACTCTGGGCATGGGGCGGGATGATAGCGGAGGGTGCGGAGGTGACAAGGGGGGCCCCGGAGCGAGCGCGCGCGCGACCGACGCCACCTACTTCTTCTTGTCCTTGTCCTTCTTGCTGGACTCGCTGTTCACCTTGTCGAGGAGCTTGGCCAGCGTGAACAGGCACGAGGTGATGTACAGCGCGTCGATCTTGATCTTGCGCAAGGCGGGATGGGCTTCGCCGTGCTTGGCGAGGATGCGCTGCCACTCGGCGGCGGCGGCCTGGGCGATGTCGATCGCGCCCTGCAGCTTCGTCCAGTTGCTGCTCATCATCGCGGTGGGGTCGTCGTTGGTCACGAGGATGCGCGCGATGTCGATGCAGTAGGCGGCGGCCGCGTGGCTGCGATCCTGGGGATCGTCCATCGCTTCGATGAGCGAGATGAGCGTGTCCTCGTACATGTTCAGGCGCGGCAGCGCGCTCAGCTGGCCCAGGACGCCGCGGCCGATGGTCAGGTGATCGGCCTGCTGCTTGGCGAGCTTCGGGTCGGCGACGATGGTGCGCGTCTTGCCCCCGTGCTTGCCGGTCTGCTTGCTCTTGGCGTCCTTCGCCTCGGCCTCCAGCTCCTCGGGGGTGAGGGTCGAGCTGTCGAGCGAGTGGACGCCCACCTCGTGCGCCAGCAGCCCGACGGTCTGTCCCACCGAGAACGCCTCGACCTGGTAGTCGTCGAGGTTCACGGTGACGCGGTTTCCGTCGCTGGTCGTGCAGGCGATGTCATTGGTCACGGTGGGCCGAAGCCGGATGCGGATGACCAGCGGCGGCTGCCGCTCGGCGATGAAGCGCGAGCCCAGGATCGCCTTCGCGACGCCCCGGGTCCAGGCGTCGAGCTTCTTGGACCGGCCCAGGACGTTGCCTGTCGCCTGGAACTCGATGCGGGTCCCGGCCTCGTTCTTGTCGAAGTAGTAGGTCTCGAACTCGCCACCGCGGACGATTCCCTGGCGCCCCTCGAGGATGAGGCGGACCGTCGCGAGCTGAAGCTGGGCGCTCTCGTTGCCGTCCGCGTGCTTGTCGAAGTGGCCGGCCAGCTCGATCAGTTCGTCGGTCTGCATCCCGTCGTAGATGTCGTAGAGGCCGCTCTGGTCGATCTCCTCGCGCGACTTGTCGATCTTGGGCTTGTCGCGGCGCAGCATGAGGTCGTAGACGCCCGCAAGCTCCTTGTTGTCGTCGACGCGCTTGAGGACCTCGTAGGCGTCCCAGTCGCTGCCGCCCTTCTTCAGGAACTCGCGCGTGAGGCGCTCGCGCTCCTTGATCTCGGGCAGCTCGAGCTTCTTGGAGCGGCTGAAGATGAGCTCGGAGAGGATGTCCTCGTGCAGGGTCCAGGCGGAGTCGAACGAGGTGCGCTCGTCGTCGCTGTCTTGATCGGCGTCCAGCACATAGGTGTAGAGCGTGGCGAGCGCGTACGACGGCGCCGAGTGCCCGCCCATGCGGTGCGAGCCGACGTCCACCTGCCGCGTGCGAGGGCTCATCACGCCCTCCTCGCCCGACTTGCCCTTGCCCATGTCGTCGGACTCGACCCAGCCGCCGTGGCCGTCGCGCATGACCGCCACGTAGTGGCCGCCCTCGTGGTGCGAGAAGGTGTTGCGGACGATGAAGGCCTGGAGCCGGTACCGGGGGCCGGGTCGACGCGTGCCGGTCACCGACGCTGGGAGCCGGAAGACCTCGGGCATGTCGATGTGGTCGCGGCCGCTCTGGCGGAGCATGCCGATGGAGAGCACCTCCGGGAACGAGGTGGCGCGGCGGGTCCTCTCGTGAGGGTTGGCGATGCCTACGCCGTCGCGCCGTTCGCGGGTCACGAAGTAGGACTCGAGCGCCTCCTCGAGCGTCGCGTGGCCGACGGCGGTGAGCTGCAGGACCGTCTCCTGCATGCGGTTGTACTGCGGAGCCTGGAGCGGGTCGTCGTACACCACGGCTTCGCTCGTCTCGAGCAGCCGATCACCGGGCATGATGCGCTGCAAGATCGCCATCAGGACCTGGCTGGCGTCCTGCTGCTGCGTGACCCCGCCGACCAGCAGGCCCAGGGAGTCGAGCACGCCCAGCAGGTGGCGGACCTGCTTGGCCGGAACCGTCTCGTTGCCGCGCAGGGTCTGCAGCATCGGGCCGATGGTGACCTGGAGCAGGCGCGCCTCGCTGCCCTCCTGCGTACGGTTGACGAGCGGATCGAACATCCGCCGGTACGCGGGTACGGCGGCGATGAGGTTCAGCAGACTGGCCGCGTAGCAGCTGTTCTGGACGTGCTCGACGCCGCCCCCCGAGCGCGCCTCGACCTCGACCGCGTCGCCGTTTTCGAGCATCGGCAGCGCGCGGTCGAAGGTGAAGGTGCTCGTCGCGAGCGTGAGGAACAGATCGCGGATCTGCGGCGCCGACTTCGGAAGCGGCTCGGACTCGGGCATGAGCTTGAGCCCGAGCAGGACGGTTGCGAAGACGCTCGGGTCGATGCTCAGGACCTGGACGAGCGGCTCGTCGCGGTGGCGCAGGACCAGGGCCCGTACATCGTGCTCGCCCTTTCGTTCGAGCTGGCCCTTGAGCCACATGAGGTACTTCTGAACGCGCGCGGGGAGCTGCGCGAAGATGCTGCTCAGCAGCCGTAGGTTCTGCTGGTAGTGACTCAGCAGGACCAACGCCTGCTGTTGCGAGGGCACCTCGTCGCCGTCCTCGCCCTCTTCCTTGTTCCCGAGGCCGTGTCCCCCCTTGCGCTGGACCGCAGGCGTGCCCGCACCCGACGCGGCAGGCTGCGGCGCGAAGGTGTCGAGGAGGGCCTCGGCCGACTCGCCGCTGACCACCCGGTCCGCGACCGCGTCGGCGTTGCGTTCGTAGTCGTCGCCCGAACGTCCGAGCCCCCCTTCGAGCTGGACCCCGGCGCGCTGCTGGACGACGTGTGCCGCCTCGTGCGCCGCAGTGTGCAGGCTCGGCGCCGATTGAAAAGCCACCTTGTTGCCCGTCGCGTAGGCCTCGGCGCCGAGCGCGCTGGCCGCGCTGGCCGCCGCGCCGCCGGTGTGCGCCTCGATGCCGCTGACGTCGTGTCGACCGAAGCTACGTTGGATGCGATCGGCGTGGGGCAGGGGTCCCGCGCCGCCGGAGGTCCCCTGCGCCGCAACTTCCGTGGGCGCGGCCGGCTGCAGCGAGCGCTCGGCGGCGCCCCCGGGGGTCAACGCTGCGCGCCCCTCGTCATAGCTCATCGCCTGCAGCGACTTGCGGAAGACGCCCAGCCGGTCGCCCGACGAGACGGCCGCAGCCGGCTCATCGCGCGTCGTTTGGTCCCGTCGCGCGTCCGATTCCACTCGCTGAGTCATGTGGCGCCCCGCCCGTTGGTCGCAATCGCATCGCAGGAGAGGCGGCGAGGCTACCAGCGTGCGGCGCGTAACGCCATGACACCGGATGACACGATCCGGCGATGCGCGGGCGAAGGGATCTGCGCGCGGGAGCGGGCCTCACAGGCCCAGGTGCAGGCCGCCGCCGAAGGAGGCGAGCATGTAAAAGCCCGTCTCGCCGGGGAAGTAGCCGATCTCCAGGCGGCCCGACAGCCCGGCGCGCTTGCCGAAGATGGACTCGGCCCACAGGCGCGCGCCGAAGCGGCCGGCGTCGTCGGGCTCGGCGTCGAAGGACTGCACCACGTCGAACAGGACGTCGAGGCCGGCGTTCATCCAGCGGTAGTTGAAGAAGCTGGCCTTGTAGCCCTCGACGTCGAGCGAGTAGCCGGCCGAGTTGAGGACCGACAGGCCGGCGTAGGCGGTGAGGTGCGTCGAGCGGCCCTCGAAGCGGTCGCCGTCGACCTCGTACTCGGTCGGGTTGTCGCGCAGGATGAGGCCGGCGCCGAGGCCGCGGCTGTTTCGGTTGGCGACGGGGATCTTGACCGACTTGGTGTGGATCATGTCGCCCGAGCGGGTGGACTCGAGGGTGACCGACTCGTGCTCGAGGTCGACGGTGGTGCGGTGGAAGCCGGCGCCGGCCTCGAGGCGCACCGGGGCGTGCGAGGAGGCGACGCCGAAGAGCAGCGGCGTCACCAGATGGGCGCGGACCATCAGCGCGTCGCCAAGTTCGAAGACGCCCTGCAGGCTGGTGACGAAGCCGGCGTCCGGGTCCGAGAGCTGATAGCCGAGGACGTTGAACGAGATGTGCAGGTTCCCGTAGTCGATCTGCTGGTCGGTGATGCGGACGTTGACCTTCTCGGACGTCGTCTCCTGCGCCGCGGCGGAGGCCGGAGCGAGGGCGAGCGAGAGCGCGAGCGCGGTGCGGGCGAGGGGGCGGGACGGCATGGACGGACCTCGTGCGGGCGGAGCCGCGGACCGGGGAGACCGCGGGCGGTCGAGGCCTGTCGGGCGCGACCGCGGGGCCGATTGTGATCGGCGCGCGCGCGCGCGGGGATGCTCATCCTGCGGTGCTCATGGGAAATGAGCAGATGTGCTCAGTCGCCCGGGTCGAAGGTCGTGAGCGCCGCCTCGAGGGCGGGGCGCACCTTGCTGAAGCGCTCGTAGGGGCCGGCGGCCTCGACCAGGACGACGCGGTCGCCGACCACGAAGACGGTCTCGGACAGGACCCAGTCCTCGGCGCCGTGGGGCAGCAGGAAGTCCAGGCGGCAGCCGGGGAGGCGCCGCTGGGTCTCGAAGCACTGCTCGTGCTCGAACACGTAGCCGCGGGCGGTGAGGTGCCGCTTCATCGCGTCGACCCAGAAGGGCAGGGTGGCGACCGGCTCGTTGTCGACCTCGCGGGCTTTGAGCAGCACGCCGTCGGCGGTGATCATCTTGAAGTCCGAGCCGTCCTCGTACTTCTTGAAGCCCTCGGGGACGGCCATCTGGTAGGTGGGGCCGCAGGCGACGAGGGCGGCGGCGGCGGCCGGGGCGAAGAGGGACCGGAGGAGGCGCCGCATCAGAAGTCCCTCAGGAAGCGGTCGAGGTCGACCGTGTTGAGCCAGCCGAAGGGCGAGCGGACGTAGGTGATCTTGTCCTGCCGCTGGAAGTTGAACTGCACGGTGACCACGGCCCAGCGGGCGCGCTCGCGGGCGACGCGCAGGCGGCCTCGGACGTGCTCGAGCTCGGCGACGAGGGCGGTCATCTGGCGCTCGATCTGCAGCGTGGCCTGCACGTTCGAGTCGTCGATGAACCGGCGCAGGCGCTCGAAGATCTCGGTCTTGCTGCGGAGCTGGGCCTCGAGCTGGGCGATCTCGTCGGTCACGTCGACGCGCTCGAGCCCCTTGTCGATGACGTGGCCGCGCGCGGCGATTCGCTGCATCACGGCGTCGAGCTGGCCTGGCGGCACCTTGAGGTGGACCCGATCGTCGGTCATCAGGGTCGGGAAGCCGCCGAGGGCCTTGGCGTCCTCTACGATGGCCTGCCGCGAGGCGACCGGGTGGGCGACCTTGATGAAGATGCGCGCCATGAGCGCGGTCTGGCGGCCGTCGGTGGCGCCTTCGGCGAGGTCGGTGACGTCGGCGGCGGGCTCGGCCGGCCGGGCGTTGGAGGGGAGCGACTCGGCGAGCGCCGGTGAGGTCGTGAGCAGCAGGGCGGAGAGGATGGCGCGTCGCATCACTGCACCCGGAAGGTCGAGAGGGACTGGACGACCGCGTCGCGGTGCTTGGTGAAGGCGTCCTCGGTCGGGAAGAAGCCCTCGACGACGAAGAGATCCTCGCCGGCCGCGTGGACGGCCACGAGGTAGACCCGCGGGGCGACGTCCTTGTTGCGGAAGAAGCGGTAGGTGAGCGCGCCGGCCTGGCCCTGGGCGACGGTCTCCTCCTCGCGGCCGTCCATCTCGAACTGGACCGCGGCCATCCAGAAGGCGGCGTCGCCGCGCGGCTCGTTGTCGACGCGGGCGGCGCGCAGCATCGAGGTGTCGGCCGACTGGGCGCGGAAGACGTCGTCGTCGTCGAAGAGGACGAAGCCGGCGGGGACCTTCATGGTCAGGTCGTCCTTGCCGTCGTCGAGGGTGACGCGGTGGGGGCGCAGGTCGCGCACCCAGGAAAAGGGCGAGCGCGGGAGGTTCCTGGCCGAGGTCTCGACGATGGGCTCGAGCTCGAGGGTGATGGTGAAGTAGTCGACCAGGTTCTGCAGCGAGGCCAGGGTCGAGGTGAGGCTCTCGATGAGCTCCGACTGGCGCTTGATCTCCTGCAGGATGCGCAGGCGCTCCTCGGAGTCCTTGGTCTGCTCGAGCAGGGCCAGCAGGCGGTCGCGGGCATTCCTGGCGACCTCGAGGCGGGCGGAGAGGTCGGTGAACTGGGCCGTGACGTCGAGGGCCTCGACGCGGCGGCCGAGCACGTCGCCGAGCTGGGCGAAGCGGGCCAGGACCGAGTCGAAGTCGGTGGCCGGGATGCGGACCACGACCGCGCGGGCGGACATCGAGGCGATGTAGCCGCCGGCCTGCTGGGTCAGCTCGGTGATGGCGTCGATGGCGCCGAGCAGGCGCTTGACCCGCAGGCGCAGGTAGCCGACGTAGACGACCATCGCCTCCATGGGGGCGGAGGGCTTGTCGGCCTTGGGTGTCGAGGGCGCCTGTTGTCTGGGCTGGGGCGACTGCGATGGCTTGGCGGCTTTGGACGGCGACGACGGGCGGCGCGCCGAGGTCGAGGCGACCTGCGGGCGGGCGTAGTCGTCGGCGACCGCTTCGCCCTCGAAGTCGTAGTGACGCGCGCCGGGCGCCGGCGCCGGCTCCTGGCGGTAGCTGCCGTCGCTGTGTTCGTAGGGCTTCGCGGCGCCGCAGGCGCTGACGAGCAACGCCAGCGCGGCGGCGAGCGGGGTGAGGACGCGGGGGTGACGCATGGGCGGGCCTCCTGAAGGCCCGCGTAGGGTAGCGGGGACCGGAGGCGGTGTCACCGGGGGGCTGTAGCCGCGCCCAGGCCGCTCGTGAGATTCGCCACGCGTGTAGCCTCCGCTTCGGCCGGCCTCAAGGGCTTTCTCCCCCTTGGCCGGCCTGGTCGGCCGGCCAATTCCTCGCGGACGCGAAAGCCCTTGACCCCGGCCTTCGCTGCGGCTGGGGGGCCAATAGCGGGCCGGAAGGGGACCTTCCGGGCCGCTGGCGCGTCCCGGCTGGGCCGAGATGCGGGCTGCATGGGTTGGGCGCGCCTCTCGGCGTCGCGGGAACTAATGGCTCAGGTATTTAGTCGTCCCGGGACGACGCTGAAGCCGCCGGTCGTCGTCCCGGGACGACAGGTGTTTCACAGCGCCAACTGCCCGGTGGGGCAAGGCGAGTTCGTCGATGTCTTTCCGGCTCGTCGCTTGCGTTCGATGAAGGCGGCTCCCAGCTCCTGTCGGGCGATGAGCTGGTTGTGGGCCTGACAGACCAGGCTGAGGTTGTCGGCCGAGTGAGCCCCTCCCACCGCGAAGGGCTCGTGATGATGGAACTCGAGCCGCCTCCGCTCCCGACAGCGCCCCGCCGGGCCCTGGTAGCTACAGCGCAACCCGTCCCGCTCGACCATCGCCCGCTTCACCTCGGCCGGGATGGCCCGGCTGCGGTCCGTTGGTTCGAGGGGTCCCTCCGCGACGGCGTCACCCTGCTCGTCCTGGCGCTCCTGCTCGCTCACTTCAACGGCGGCCTTGGCCGGCCCCTCGGCCTTCGGAACCGCCGCGGCCTTCCTGGCCTTCGGCTTGCGTCCGACCCCGAACCGCTGCTTCTTCTTGGCGAACAGAAAGGCGTCCAGGGCCATCTCGAACAGCCGCTCATAATCCCCAGCGGCGACCTGGTGACCGGCCAACGCCATGGCCTCCTCGAGCTTGCCGGCCACCCGCGCGTCGACGGTGATCTGGACCTTGAACCGCGTCTCCGACAGCGGCTCGACCGTGTGGCGAGGCCTTGGCGCCCTCAGCTCGACTCCGTCGTCCCGGGACGACGCGACCGACTCGCTCTCCTTCGGCGCGATCGTTCGCCCCACGCGTCGCACCGGCACTTTCGCGACCCGCGCCGGCACATCCGGCCGAGGCGACCATTTGGCCACCAGCAGCTGCAGTTCCTGGCGGGTCTTCCCCGCGGCCTCCGTCAGCCGCTCCTCGGCATTGTCCTCAGCCAGATGCTGCCGCAACGCCCTGAGTCCGCTGAGGCTCAATCGACCATCAGCCAGCATCTCCAAGCCAATCGGGTGCTTTCGAACGACCTCGACGACCTTGGTGTACGTCCAGGCTTGGTCCTCCGACAGTCCCCACCGCGCCATGCACCAGTCGGCCAGCGTCGACGCCCCGTCGGTCAAGTGAAGGTCCCGCCGCGCGACCTCGACCAGGCAGGCCACCAGGTTCGCCGTCGCCCTCCGATGCACCCCGACCAGCCGGTCGGCCGTGGCCTTCAGGTTCCCATCGGACAGCTTCGCCAGACAAGCCGTTCGCTCGCTCATCGCGGACACTCCTCGTCTTCGTGAGCGCGAAGCATACCACAGGGGTTCCGCGCCCTTCGGAGCACCCCCTGGACGGCCGTTCAGGCTCTCCGGACACCCTGCGAGGACCCTCACCCCCGATCAGTGCCACCACGAGCCCGCCAGGGGCCTCCACGGGCCCGTCCTCGCCCGACCCTCGGTCGCTCCCGAAACCCGCCCTCAGACTGTCAACCTCTTTTTCGACTCTCTGCCGTCTCCGTCGTCCCGGGACGACGGCCCGCGCCTGCAGCGTCGTCCCGGGTAACTACCTATGCGTTTAATTCCAGCGCGCCTCAGACCCGCGCCCACCTGCCGCTTCCAGCCACCTTGCCCCGACCGGGACGCGCCAGCGGCCCGGAAGGCCCCCTTCCGGACGGGGGCTGCGCCCCCGAGCCCCGCTTTGTGCAGCCGCAGCGAAGGCCGGGGTCAAGGGCTTTCTCGTCCGCGAGGAATTGGCCGACCGCAGGGCGGCCAAGGGGGAGAAAGCCCTTGAGGCGGCCTGCGCTGCGGCTACCCACGTGACGACTCCCGTAGACATCCGCGCCGCGAAACACCCGCCAGTCCCGCCCACTGACGGTCGGCGGAGGTTCGAGCACACCGAACCCAGCCCTCACACCAGATTCAACGCCCGCAGCTGCGGAAGCAGCTTCCCCTCGAGGGTCTGCTGGTAGACCAGGGCCTGACGCTCGGGGGAGTACAGGCCCAGGGCGACGCGGTCCTCGTCGGGCCAGGCGTCGAGGTGGCGGCGGTCGGCGGGGATGCGGGCCAGGACGGGCTCCAGGCCCTGGCGCAGCGGGGCCAGCGCGTCGTGGGCGATCTGGCGCCAGACCGACAGGCTGGAGATGGGGAAGCGCTGGAGCGAGCGCTTGATGTACTCCCAGCCGAAGGACTCGTGCGCCTCCTCGTCGGCGACGGTGGCGTCGAGGACCTTGCGGACGACGGGCTGCTGGCAGCGCTGCTGGAGATCGGTGATGAAGCCGACCGAGAGGGTCTCGTTGACCGCCAGCATCGAGATGGCCGTGGCCAGCGCACGCTCGGGCGGCGAGGCCTGCAGGAACGCCTTCTTCTCGGGGATCTCGGGCGGCTCGGGCAGCGCGGGTGCGCCGCCGAGGGCCTGCAGGAGGTCGGCGCACAGCGCCATGTGGCGCACCTCGTCCGCGATGAGGTCGACCACGCCCGCGTAGACCTCGAGCGGGTCGCCCGCGGCGAGGACCTCGCCCATGAACCGGTTCATGATCTGGATGGAGCGGAACTCGGTCGAGAACCGCTGATGCCAGACGGCCCGCGCCTCGGCGACCAGCGACTCGGGGAAGGCGGCGACGTCCAGCTGGCCGTAGTCGATGTCGACCTGCATCAGCTCGCGGTGGAGGTCGCGGAAGACGCCGCCGGTGCGCTTGAGGATCCGCGGCGCGGTCACTGCTCGGCCTTGCACGTCTGGCCGGCGGGGGCGCAGGTGCCGTCGCCGCAGTCCGTGAAGGGCAGGTAGTTGCAGACCATGCCCTCGGGGCAGCAGGTCGTGGTGATCTGGCCGTTGTCGCAGATGGGGTCCCACGAGCCGCCGGGGCACTCGTCCTTGGGGTCGGCGGGGCACTCGAAGTAGCTGCAGGTGTCGCCACCGCAGTACTGGAGGTTCATTCCGTAGTTGCAGGCCATGCCTTCAGGGCAGCACAACCAGGTGAGCTTGCCGTTGCCGCAACCCTCCTCCCACGTGCCGTCGCAAGTCTCCTCCCCGGGGCACTCCTCGGGCATGTTCACGCAGGTGCCGTCACCGCAGTCCTGCGCCAACATGCCGAAGTTGCAGACCGCCCCCTCGGGGCAGCACGCCGGCTGCCAGTGGCCGTCGGTGCAGATCTCGCCCCAGTAGCCGTCGCACTCGTCGTCCTTGGGGCACTCGTCGGGGTAGCTGACGCAGGTGCCGTCACCGCAGTCGACCAGGGTCATGCCGTAGTTGCAGGCCATGCCCTCGGGGCAGCACATCGGGGTCACCTGGCCGTCGACGCAGGCGTTCTCCCAGGTGCCGTCGCACTCGTCGTCCTTGGGGCACTCGTCGGGGTAGCTGACGCAGGTGCCGTCGCCGCAGAGCTGCAGCCCCATCCCGTAGTTGCAGGCCATGCCCTCGGGGCAGCACAGCTCGACCGGCTGACCGTCGACGCAGCCCGTCTCCCAATAGCCGCTGCACTCGTCGACGTCGCCCGGCACGTCGTGCGAGACGTCGGGGCCCACGTCGCCCGGCTCGCTCGTGTCCTGCTGGACGTCCGGGACCGCCACGTCGGCCGCGTCCCACGCGTCGGCGTCGCCCTCGACCACGTCCTCAGCGTCGCAGGTCTCGGGGTAGTTCTTGCAGCTCCCGTCGTCGCACCACTGCACGCCCATGCCGTAGTTGCAGATCATCCCGCCCGGACAGCACACCTGGACGGCCTGCCCGTCCTCGCAGGCGGTCTCCCAGTTGCCGTCGCACTCGCCGACGTCGGCGCCCGCGTCGCCCGTCGTGTCGCCCTCGACCGCGTCCTTCTTGGTCTCGACGTCAGTGACCTGGGCGTCCTGCTTGGGCTCGGCCGGGGCCGACTCGCAGGCCTGCAGGAACAGCGCGACGGCGACGACGAGCGTGCCCACCAGGGCGCCGAGGCCCGAGCCGCCGACGCAGCCGGCGAGCAGCAGCGACAGACCGATCATTCCGAGGACGCCGTACACACGCATCGCGCTTCTCCTGACCGGGACGCGCTGCAGTGTGCCGACGGAGGTCCGCGGGGTCAATCGGGGGCGCGTGGCGCGTGGGGGTCAGGCCTCGCCACGTTCCGTCTTGCCTAGAGCCAAGTGGAAAGTGGCGAGGCCTGCCCCCCCAAGACGGGCTACTTGAACGACCGGACCTTCTGGACGAGGGCCTGCACGACGGCGGGCTTGTCCTTGAGGTCGGGGTTGGGGGGCATCAGCGCGGACAGGCCCACGGCGGGGCCGCCCTCGACGATGATCTTGGCCAGGTGGTCGTCGGTGACCTTGGCCTGCCAGTCGGCGTCCGAGAAGGAGCGCGGCTTGGGGTCGAGCGAGGCCGCGGCGGCCCCGTCACCCTTGCCGCCCGTGCCGTGGCAGGACGCGCAGAGGGTGGTCCACTTGGAGTCGGCCTCGGCCTGGGCCTTGGGGTCGATCTGGACCTTGGCCGCTTCGCCGCCGCCCTCTTCCTTCTTGCTGCAGCCGGGCGCGAGCAGGGGTACGGCCAGCAGGCTGGCCAGGATGAGTCTACGCATGGGGCCTCCTTGGGAGGGGACGCTTGGGGGTCAGGCCGGTGCGGCCTGGGTCGTGCGCGAGCCGCTGCCGGCCCGCGCGCTGCCGGCGAAGGCGCCGGTCTGGGGGGCCGCCTCGGGCGCGTCCGGGAAGGTCCGGCCGAAGACCGAGGAGCCGATGACGGTGAGGCTGCTGAGCGGCATCAGGACCGCCGCGGCGAGCGGGGTGACGAAGCCGAGGAGGGCCAGCGTGACGAACAGGACGTTGTAGCCCAGCGAGAACAGGACGTTGCGGCGGATGACCGCGAGGGTGCGGCGGGCGCCGACGACCAGCTCGGCCACCGGGGTGAGGCCGGGGCGGGTGAGGTAGACGTCGGCGACCTGCATGGCGGCCTCGGCCCCGCCGGCGACCGCGAGGCCCACGGCGGCGGCGCGCAGGGCCGCGGCGTCGTTGATGCCGTCGCCCACCATCGCCACGTCGGCGCGGCCGGACAGGCCATCGGCCTTGGCCTCGGGCGGGACGCCTCCGTGGGCCTCGTCGATGCCGAGGCGGGCGGCCAGGGAGGCGACGACCCGGGGGTGGTCGCCGCTGCGGATGGACAGCGCGAGGCCCTCGGCGCGCAGGCGGGCCAGCGCGTCGGCCGTGTCGGGGCGGACGGCGTCGCCGAGCGCCAGCAGGCCGACGACGGCGCCGTCGCGCTCGAGGACGATCGGGCTCTCGCCGCGCGTGAGGGCGGCGTCGAGCGGGGCCTGCAGGGCGGCCGGCGCGCCCAGCCAGCCGACGGAGCCGACGCGCCAGCGGTGGCCGTCGACGGAGCCCTCCAGGCCCCGGCCGGGGTGCTCGGTCACGTCGCGCACGGCCGGAGCGTCGGTCGACGCGGCCGCGGACAGGGCCCAGCGCGTGACGGCGCGGGCGGCGGGGTGGGACGAGCGGGCCTCGAGGGCGGCCAGCTCGGCGGCCAGGGCCGGGTCGAGCTCGGCGTGGGTGACGCCCAGGCGGCCTTCGGTGAGGGTGCCGGTCTTGTCGAGCACCAAGTGGCGGACCTTGGCCAGGGCCTCGATGGCGGCGGTCGACTTGACCAGGATGCCGCGGCGGGCGGCGCGGCCGCGGGCGACGGCCAGGGCGACCGGGGTGGCCAGGCCCAGGGCGCAGGGGCACGAGACGACCAGCACCGCCATCAGCACGTCGAAGACGCGCGTCGGGTCCAGCCGCGACCAGACCAGCGCGCCGACGGTGGCGATGACCAGCACGGCGGCGACGAACCAGCCGGAGATGCGGTCGGCCAGCTGGACCACCGGCGCGCGGGCGGCGCCGGCCTGCTCGATCAGCTCGGCGAGGCGGCCCAGGCGCGTCTCGGCGCCGCTGCGGGAGACGGTGACGTGGACCTCGTCGCCGACGTTGAGGGTGCCGGCGAAGACCGGCTCGCCCGCGGTGACCGGGCGCGGGGCGGACTCGCCGGTGAGGAGGCTGAGGTCGGCGTGGGTCTGGCCGCTCGAGATGGCGCCGTCGGCCGGGAAGACCTCGCCCGAGCGGACGCGGACGGTGTCGCCCTCGCGCAGGGCGTCGATGGGGACGGCCTGGAAGGACTCGCCGGCCTGCCGGTAGGCGCGGCGGGGCGTCAGGGCGTCGAGCAGCTCGGTGCCGGTCATGGCGCTCCGCTGGCCGCGGGTCTGCAGGAAGCGGCCCAGCAGGATGAGGAAGACCAGGGTGCAGAGCGTGTCGTAGTAGCCGACGCCGGCGTGGGTGAAGGTGGCCCAGGCGCTCATCAGCGAGCCGCCGATGAGGCCGAGGCTCAGCGGGAGATCCATGTGCGCGCGGCGCAGGCGCAGGCCGGCCCAGGCGCCGCGGTAGAAGGGCCAGGCGGCCCAGGTGACGGCGGGCAGGGTGAGGAGGAGGCTGGCCCACTCGAAGAAGCGGTGGAAGGCGGGGTCCATCCCGCCGAAGGCGCCCGCGTACAGGGCGATGGAGATGAGCATCACGTTGCCGGCCAGGGCGCCGGCGACGCCGATGCGGAAGAGCTCGGCGCGCTCCTCCTTCTTGCGGGCGGTGTCGGCCTCGGCGCCCATGGGGTGGGTCGGGTAGCCGATGCGGGCGAGGAACGCGCCGACGTGCGAGAGCTGCACGCGCGAAGGGTCCCAGACCAGGCGCAGGCGGCGGGTGCCGAAGTCCAGGCGGGCCTCGACGACGCCGTCGAGCAGGCCGGGGAGCTGGTCCATCACCCATACGCAGGCGGCGCAGTGGACGTGCTGGACGTACAGCTCGATCCGCTGGGTCGTGGCGCCGTGCGGGCGTGAGTAGCGGGCGAGGAACGCCGGGTCGTCGTACAGGGCGTAGGCGCGCTCGGCCTCGGCGACGGCGTCGGCCTCGACGGGCTGGCCGCTGGGGGCGTCGCCCAGGCGGTCGCGCAGGGCGTAGAAGGAGCCGAGCCCGGTGTCCTGCATCAGGTGGAAGACGGTGGCGCAGCCCGAGCAGCAAAAGGCCGACTCGCCGTCCGGCGGCGGGGGCGCGGGCAGGCCGCAGTGGGCGCAAGTGGGGTGGTCGGGGTGGTCGGGGTGGTCGGGGCCGGTGCTCATCGGTGGTGCGGGCCTTCGGGCGCCGGGGTCGGGGCGTCCTGGCAGCAGGCGGGCTTGGCGGGGGAGCCGTCCAGCGAGGGCATGGGCATGCGGCCGGTCAGGGCCAGGACCCCGACGGCCAGCATGGCGATCGCCAGAGCGCGCGGGGCGTAGGGGCCCAGGAGGCGGCTGAGGCCGCCGGCGGCGAGGCCGGTCGCGGCGAGGATGGGGACCGTGCCCAGCCAGAAGGCGCCCATGGTGGCGGCGCCCCAGACGGGGCTGGCGGAGGCGCCGGCGATGGCGACGAAGCCCCAGAGCCAGCCGCAGGGGAGCAGGGCCGACAGCAGGCCGACGGCGAAGGTGCCGGTGGCGTCCTTGCGGCGGTAGAGGGCGCCCAGCGCGCGGCGCAGGCGGGGGGCCAGGGCGCGCGAGGGGGCGGTGGGCGACAGGCGCAGGCGGCGGGTCAGGCCCAGCGCGGACAGGGCCATCAGGATGAGGACGACGCCCATGAGGACGGCGGCGGCGCGCTGCACACCCAGAAAGGCTTCGGCGGCGCCGTCGATCGCCTGTCCGGCGGCGCCGGCGAGCAGGCCCAGGGTCAAATAGCTGAGGAGGCGGCCGCCGTTGTAGGCGGCGAGGGGCAGCAGCAGGCCGGCGCCGCGACGCGGTCCGCCGCAGGCGAGGACGAAGGGCCCGCACATGCCGGCGCAGTGCACCGAGCCGAGCAGGCTCATGGTGAGGACGGCGACGAGGGTCACGGGGACTCCGGGGTGGGCGCCGCGGCGGGGGCGGCGGCGTCCGGGGCGGGCTCGGCGGGCGCGGCGCTGGGGATGGGCGGGCGCTCGACCATCACCGGCGGGTTGCGCTGGGCGATGATCAGCATGGTCACGTTGGCGACGACCACCGTGAGCAGGAGCGCCACGATGCCGAGCGGCCAGGGGTTGAAGCGGGGTTTGTCGGCGTTGTGCTGATGGGTCATGGGGCCCCCGTGGGCGGCGAGACGAACTGGAAGTCGAGGACCTGGGCCCAGCCGGCGTCGTCGGCGACGCGGACCTTGAACGGGGACTGGCCGTCGGGGTCGCGCGGATCGGGCTGCAGGATGAAGACCGGGGCGCGCTCGACGGCGCCGCCCGCGACCGGGTAGGGCGAGATGGGCATGACGAGCTGGGCGCTGGCGGGTTCGAGCAGCTCGACGGTGAAGGCGCGGGTGTCGTCGCTCTTGTTGGCGACGCGCAGCATCAGCGCGTTCTGGACGCGGCCGTCCTGGAGGGTGGTGTAGGGCTCGCCACCGGCGCGGGTCAGGCGCACCTCGACGTCCTGGCGGGCGCTGATGGTCAGGGCGGCGGCCACGACCACGACGCCGAGGGCGAAGGCGTAGGCGAGGACGCGCGGGCGCAGGATGCGGGTCTTCTGGCCCTCGAGGGCGTTGAGCGACGTGTAGCCGATGAGGCCACGCGGGCGGCCGAGCTTGTCCATGACGCTGTCGCAGGCGTCGATGCAGGCGGCGCAGTTGACGCACTCCATCTGCGCGCCCTTGCGGATGTCGATGCCGGTCGGGCAGACCTGCACGCACAGGGTGCAGTCGACGCAGTCGCCGACGCCCTCGGCGCTCTTCTTGCCGCGCGGCTCGCCCCGGCGCGCGTCGTAGCCGATGGTCAGGCTGTTGGGGTCCATCAGGACCGACTGGAAGCGGCCGTAGGGGCAGACGACGACGCAGGTCTGCTCTCGGAACCAGGCGAAGTCGAAGAAGAGCAGCCCGGTGATGAGCAGGAAGGTCAGGGTCCCTGCCGGGTGGCTGGTGGGCGAGAACTGCGCCTCGAGGACCCCGTCGCGACCCAGGAAGTAGGCCGTGAAGGTGGTCGCGATGGCGCCCGCGACGACCAGGAAGGCGCCCCACACGGCGCCCTGGCGCGCCACCTTGCCGGCGGTCCAGGGCGCGGCGTCGAAGCGGCGGCGGGCCTGGGGCTTGCCCAGGACGAGCCGCTCGATGGGGCGGATGACCGACTCGAGGAAGACGGTCTGGGGGCAGGCCCAGCCGCACCAGACGCGGCCGGCGACGGCCGTGAAGAGGAAGACCGAGAAGATGAGCAGGCCGAAGGCGAACAGGCCGTAGAAGCCGTCGGTCGCGAAGAGCTGCAGGCCGAAGAAGTAGGCGCGGCGGGCCGGGATGTCGAAGCGGATGGCCGGGTGGCCGGCGATGTCGACCCAGGGCGCGGCCAGCAGGATGACGACCAGGGCCCAGTGCACGGCCGTGCGGGCCTTCATGAAGCGGCCGAGGATCCAGCTGGGGTAGAGTTTGACCTTGCGGCCGCCCTCTCCGATGGTGCTGACCGTGTCGTTTTCCGCGAGGGGCATCCGTGAGCTCCCGGGGCGCCGCCTCCGGTGGGGCGCCTCCGTGGGAGCGTCAGGGCAAGAGTCGGGCCAACTCGCGCAGGGGGGCCGGGGCCGCGGCCGCGCTGGGGATCGGGCGCCCCGCCGCGCGGCGCGCGGAGGCGCTGGCGCGGGTGGGTGTGTGATAACCCACGCCGCGCTGTGTCAGAGGGCGCGGCTCCACACGTTCATGTCCTCGAGGCCGTCGCCGATGCGACACGAGCGGGTCATGACGCCGCGGTGGACGAAGCCGAGGCGCTTGAAGGCCAGGTTGACGCCGGGGACGCGGGCGCGCGCGAGGGTGAAGGCGGTCGGGTAGCCGAGGGCGCGCAGATCGTCCATGAGGTCCGCGAGGACGGCCTGCATGAGGCCGCGGCCGCGGTGGCTGGGGCGGGTGGCGCAGTCGGTCAGCTCGGCGGTGCGGGCCTCGGGGACGAGGTCGGCCGAGGCGCAGGCGACGACCTCGCCCGCGTCGACGACGCAGCGGAAGGGCGTGCCCTCGGCGATGGCCTGGGCGAGGTAGGCGGGGTCGTCGCTGGGGGTCGGGTACTCGGCGAAGGTGTCGCCGATGAGGCGGGCGAGGCGCGGGGCGTCGGCGCGTGCGGCGCGGCGGGTGCGGGGGAGGTTGGGGCGCACGCCGGTCGCCTTGCGCGCCACGATGGCCGAGGAGCGGGCGACCTCCTTGGGGTTGGCGAGGTGGGCGCGGGCGGGGTCGAGGGCGGCGCCCATGACGACGCAGTCGTGCTGGCCGGCGTAGAAGCCGGGCATGCGGGCCTCGGTGGTGAGGCCGGCGGCCTCGAGGCCGGCCTGGAGGCGGGCGCGGGCGAGGACGACGACGCGGCCGCGGCCGCGGGCGCGGGCGGTGGCGAGCAGGGCCTGGCCGAGGGCGTGGCCGTCGGTGGTGGCGGGGTGGTCGCAGCGGACGCGGTCGGAGTAGGCGTCGTCGAGGGCGACGATCGAGGCGGCGTCGGGGAGGGCGAGGGCAACGCGGCGCGGCTTGGCGGGTGCGAGGGGGAGCGCGGGGGACGGATCGAGGACCATGGGGGCTCCGGGCGGCAAAGCGGGCGAGCCCGGCGGCGCCGTGCGGCGCGGTCGGGCGGTCGGAGGCGGTGCGTGGGACCCGATGGGTCTCGCCCGTGGGCGGCGCTGTCGGCCGCGGCGAGGTCGGGGGGCCCACGCGGATGTGAGGCTGCTCGTGCCCTAAAGGGTCGGGGAGGGGGTGTCAAGGACGCAGGTCGGTGAGGGCGGGGTGTCAAGGAGGTGGTCAGGGGGATGGCGAGCGGGTCGACGATAGGGACAGGCGGGGGGGCGGGGAGCGCCAGGCGCGGCGCGGAGGCGGGCGCGGGAACGCGGCTTGCAGGGCGGAGGGACAGGCGCGAACGGTGGAGGTGGGTGATGCGTGTCGGGTGGCTGGTCGGGTGCTTGGCGGTGCTTGCGAGCGGGTGCGACGGCGACGACGGGGAGGGGCCGCCGGTCGACGAGGTCGAGGTCGTGTCCGCAGGGAGCTGCGAGGTGGAGGCGGGCGAGGCCGTGGCGTTCGAGACCGTGCTGAGCGCGCGCTACGGGTGCGCGCCGCCGGCGGCGCCGACCTCAGAGGTGATCACGACCGAGGCGCGCTGGGTGGAGTGGCGCGACGAGGCCGACGGGTGCCTGGACGAGGGCGTCGAGCTCGGCGAGGTCGACTTCGCGACGTCGACGGTGCTGGTCGCGGGCGCTGGGGCGTTCGCGACCAGCGGGTTCACGGTGCACGACGTGAGCGTGGCCGCGGGGCCGGGGGGCGCGCACCTCGAGGCGGTGTTCACGGACCCCTACGGGGCCTGCGAGACGCAGCCGGGGATGGCCGAGGCGTGGGTGGTGGCGGTCGCCGTGGCGACGGCCGACGCCGGGGCGCCGACCGTGTGCCGGAGGACGCGGCGTGTGTGCGGCTCGGAGTGATCAGCCGGCCGGGGTGAAGGTCAGCGGGGCGTCGGGGCCGAGGGGCAGGCCGAGCAGGACCCAGGCCACCAGCATGACGGTCCAGGCGAGCATGAAGGCGACCGAGTAGGGGACCATGGCGGCGATGAGGGTGCCGAGGCCGGCCTTGCGGTCGTACTTCTGGGCGAAGGCGATGATGATGGGGAAGTAGGGCAGCAGCGGCGTGATGATGTTGGTGATGGAGTCGCCGATGCGGTAGGCGACCTGGACCGACTCGGGGGAGTAGCCCATCAGCATCAGCATCGGGACGAAGACGGGCGCCATGATGGCCCACTTGGCCGAGGCGCTGCCGATGAACAGGTTGAGGATGGACGAGACGAGGATGAAGCCGATGAGCAGGGCGATGCCGGTGAGGCCGGTCGCCTGCAGGGCCTCGGCGCCGTTGACGGCGAAGATGAGGCCCAGGTTGGACCAGCCGAACCAGGCGACGAACTGGGCGGCGACGAAGGCGAGGACGATGTAGGCGCCCATGGTGGCCATGGTGTCGCCGGTCATCGTCTCGACGGCCTTGTCGCTGCGGATGGTGCCCGCGACCATGCCGTAGGCGAGGCCGGGCAGCAGGAAGACGATCATGATGAGGGGGACGAGGCTCTTGTAGAAGGGCTCGGGGCCGCCGTCGTCGCCGCGGAGGACGCCGTCCGTGGGGACGGCCAGCAGGGCGACCAGGCCGAGGGACAGGAGGAAGGTCGCGGCGGCGGCCCACAGGCCCTTGCGCTCGGCGGGGGTCAGAGGGGCCGTGGCGTCGGAGGTGGCGGCGTCGGTCGTGTCCGTGTCGGGGGCGTCGGGGTCGGGGCGCCAGGGGCCGAGGCGGGGCTCGACGATGCGGGTGGTGACGAAGGCGCCGACGAAGGTGACGAGGAAGACCGAGGCGACCATGAAGTAGTAGTTGGCGGTCGGGGCGACCAGGTAGTCGGGGGCGACGACCTGGGCGGCCGACTGGGTGAAGCCGGCGAGCAGCGGGTCGAGGGAGGTGAGGAGGAGGTTGGCGCTGAAGCCGCCGGAGACGCCCGCGAAGGCGGCGGCGAGGCCGGCCAGCGGGTGGCGGCCGACGCCCGCGAAGATGACGGCGCCGAGCGGGGTGAGGACGACGTAGCCGGCGTCGGCGGCCATGCTGCTCATGACGCCGGCGAAGACGAGGGTGGCCGTGAGGGCGACCTTGGGGACGGCGCCGACCAGCTGCTTCAGGGCGGCGGCGACCAGGCCGCTGCGCTCGGCGACGCCGATGCCGATCATGGCGACGAGGACGGTGCCGAGGGGCGGGAAGGCGGTGAAGTTGCCGACGGCCTCGGTGAACATGCGGCGCAGGCCGGCGGCGTCGAGGAGGTTGACCGCCTCGATGGTCTTGCCGGTGCCCGGGTGGACGACCGACAGCTCGAGGAGCGAGGCGACCCAGGAGGCGATGGCGACGACGCCGCAGAAGATGGCGAAGAGGGTCAGCGGGGCCGGCAGGCGGTTGCCGACGCGCTCGACGCGATCGAGCAGGCGCATCAGCCGTGAGGACGGCTGCGGCGTCGCGGGTGAGGGCGCGGACGGGGAGGCGGACATGGGGGCTCCTGGGCGAAAACGCTCGGGAGCTTAGCCCCATGGGGCGGGGCGGCCAAGTGGACGCGGGGAGGCGGCCTCAGACCCAGTTGTCGGGGACGGCGGCGGGGTCGAGGTCGCGCAGGATGCCGACGAGCAGCGTGTAGGCCGGGTCGTCGGCCGCGCCCGGGTAAGCGGCGATCTGGGCCAGGGCGGCGTCGCGGGTCAGGGCGTCGAACCGGGGCATCGTCGCGTCGACGCGCTTGTACGCGGCCTCGAGGGCGGGGCCGTGGGTCGCCATGAAGTGCTTGGTCAGCGTCGGCCAGTAGCGCAGGTACAGCGTGCGCTTCATGGCCAGCTCGTACTTGGCCAGCTCGCCGCCCAGGCGATGGCCGAAGTTGCCGGTCAGGGCCTGCAGCTGCGTGTAGAGCGTGTCCAGCTCGGGCTTGACGATCTTGCCCTGGTCGTAGGCGGCGTAGAAGTGGGCGAGGCCCGAGTCGACCGTGGCCTTGAGCGTGGCGAAGTCCTGCTGGGCCTCGGGCGAGGCGGTCTCGTAGGACTCGGCGCCGTCGGGCGCCTTGGTCCACACGGCGATGTTCTGGTCGCGCTTGCCGGACTGACCGGCGATCTGCTCGCGCTTGCCCTGGAGCTTTTCGGGGTCGAGGTCGCCGCGGGTCACGTCGACCCAGCCGCCGATGTGCTCGAGCGCGCCCGTCGCCGCCGAAGGCGAGTAGCCGACGTAGGCCCAGATGCTCTTCACGTTGGGGAAGATGGCCTTGTACTGGTCGAGCTTGCGGCTCTGGCCGGTGTTGCAGGCCGACAGCATGAGGTCCTCGACCTGGCCGACCGCCATCGGGAAGATCTTGCCGAGGTCCTGCAGGTGATCGAACGACAGCGAGCCGTTGTCGTCGCCCCAGATGGACCAGCCGCCGCTGTGACCCGACAGGACGACGCGCTTGATGAGGCGTTGGCCGGTCTCGGCCTCGTTGAGCACCTGCGCGAGCTGCGCCACCTCGTCCATCGCCGAGGCGCCGGCCCGCTTGATGAAGGCCTCGAGCAGCGCCGAGCGCTCGGGCGACAGGTTCGGGATGGAAGCCAGCCAGGCGGTCAGGCCCTCGTCGGTCTGGAGGTCGACCGTCTGGCCGCCCACCTTGGCCGTGTCCTGCTTGGTCGCGCCGACGACCGAGGTCACCTTGGCCGAGCCGGCCTTGGACTCGAGCGTCTTCTTCTCGAGGTGCTTGGACGACGGGTTCAACCCCACGTACAGGATGTCGTCGCTCTTGACGTTGGCTTCGAGGCCCGCGCCGCCGGGCGATTGGCTGAGCCACTGCAACGTGATGTTGCCGACCTTGCCGTCGGCGTCGAGGCCCTTGGCGGCCTGCCAGGCGGCGATCTTCTCGACCAGCTCCGCGCCCAGCGACGCGCCGCTGGCGCCGACCACCGCGGCGATCTGGGCCCAGATCTCGGCCGAGTGGCGGCGGGACTCGTTGTAGCGCACCGCCGAAGCCACCTGCGCCGAGGTCAGCGTCCCGGGCGCCGCCGTGGCCCCGTCGTTGCGCATCTGGACCGCGCCGCCGGCGCCCCCCACGTCCGACGCCCCGACCTGCGCGTCGAGCAGATCCTGCGCCGACTGCCCCGACACGACCCGCTGGGCCACCGCGTCGGCGTGCTGCTCGTAGCGGTCGCCCTCGGCGCCGACGCCGCCCGGGACGCTGACGCCCGCGCGCTGCTGCACGACGTGCGCCGCCTCGTGGGCCGCCGTGAACAGATCCGGCGCGCCCGCAAAGGCGATGGTGTCGCCGGTGGCGTAGGCCTGCGCGCCCATCGCGTCCGCCGCCTGGGCCGCCTGCGCGCCCGTGTGCGCCTGTACGCCGCTGACGTCGTGCGCGCCGAAGGCCTGCTGGATGCGGTCGAGGTGCGGGAGCGCGCCACCCGAGCCCGCGACGCCCTGTCGCGCCAGCGCGGCCGTCGCCTCGGGCCCGGCCTTGGCGCCGGCCGCCGCCCGCATCATGACGGGCTGGTGAGCCGGAGACAGCGCGCGCACCTGCTCGGCGTAGGGCTTCCCGGCCAGATCACGCCGCGCGGCTCGATCGGGACGGGCCGCGCCGGGGGCGGCGTCCTCGAGGCGCTGCGGGTCACGCACGTCGGTCACTTTCGGCATTCGCGCACTCTAACGCGCGCGCATGTGCGTCCGCAACGGGTTCGTCGCATGAGCGTCCGCATCCGGGTTCGTGAAGTGCCTGGTGGCGGCGCGGGTCCGGGCCGGCTAGGATGCGGCCGATGCGACTGTCGATCCTCGCCTTGGCGCTCGTGCTGCTGACCACCGCCCCCGTCCGCGCCGAGCCGCCGCCCGCCGCCCCCGATCCCGCGCCCAAGCCGCCGCCCGTGACGGTGCAGCTGGAAGTGACGCAGCCGCTGAGCCTGGTCGAGTGGGTCGCGCCCGGCCAGAAGACCGGGTCCGTCTCGCTCGACGGCGAGGTGCGCGTGCGCATCGCCAATCCCGGCACGACGCCGGTGCCGATCCAGTGGCTCGAGGTGCACGGGCTGGTCTTCGTCGACGCCGCGTCCGGCCGCGAGCACGTCGTCGTGCACCCGTGCCAGTGCGTCAAGGACGCGACCGGTCCCCTCGAGGCCACGCGCGTCGTGCCGCCCGGCGGCGAGCAGGTCCTGACGCTGGACGAGTGGGGCTGCAGCTCGACCTGGACGCCCCCGCCACCGGGTCGGTATGCCGTGCGTTATCGTGTGTCATCTCCGCAGGGGGCCGCGCGCCGCCCGGAGGATCGCTCGCGCCCGCCCAACGAGCTGGTGCAGGCCTGTCGTGCGCGCCTGGCCGCGCCCGAGACGTGGGCGGCCGCGGCGATCTCGGCGCCGGTCGAGGTGACGCTGCGCAAGCCCAAGCGCCAGCGAATCTCCGAGTAGCGCCCGACTCGGCTCGACGTGATCGGGCGGACGAGGCAACATCCGGCGCCATGACGGTGAACACATCCGTAGCGTCGGCGGCCGACCGCCGGGGTGTCTGGGGCGAGGTGGCGCAGGCGGTGCCCGAGCGGGGCGCGCTGGCCGACGCGATGGTGCGCGAGCTGCACGAAGGGCTGACGCTGCTGGGGTCGTTGCCGCCGGCGGTGACGTTCTTCGGCGGAGCGCGCGTGCGGGCGGGCGACCCGGCCTACGCGGCGGCCGAGCGCATGGGCGAGCTGCTGGCCGCGCGCGACGTGCCGCCGCGGACCGGGGCGGGGCCGGGCATCATGTCGGCGGTCCCCGAGGGCTTCCGCCGGGCGCGGGCGGCGGCGGGCGACGGGGCCGCGGCGCGGGCGGCGGGCGAGGGTGGGCCGCCCGAGGGGCCGCAGGGGACCGGGCAGCTGCTGACGCAGGGGTTCAACATCGTGCTGCCGTTCGAGCAGATGGTGAACCCCGCCATCGACGTGTCGCTCGAGCTGGCGCACTTCCCGACGCGCAAGCTGATGCTGTACGCGAACTGCCTGGGGCTGGTCATCTTCCCGGGCGGGTTCGGGACCCTGGACGAGCTGCTCGAGGTGTGGCGGCTGGCGCACGCGGGGCGGCTGACGTACCCGTTCGTCCTGTACGGGCGCGAGTTCTGGGGGCCGCTGGGCGAGGGGCTGACCCGGGCGGCCGAGGCGGTGCCGGCGGCGGGGATCCCGCGCGAGGCGTTCGACCGCCTGCTGCTCACGGACGACGCCGAGCAGGCGATCGCGCATCTGCTCGCGAGCGACGCGCCGACCCACGGCGGGCTGGGCGAGCCGCTCGAGGGCCTGGGCCAGCGCATCGCGCACGAGCTGGTCGAGGGGCTGGGGTTCCTCGAGAGCCTGACGCCGGCGGTCACCGTGCTGGGCGGCTCGCGCCTCGAGGAGGACGCGGCCTGCCTGGGGGCGGCGCGCGAGCTGGCGCGGCTGCTGGCGCGCGAGGGCGTCCCGACCCGCACCGGCGGCCCCGGCGGGCTGTCGGTGGCGCTGGCGCGAGGCGGCCACCTGGGATCGGCCTATCTGCCGCAGCAGGCCTTCGGCATGCGCCGCGAGGACGCGCGCAACCTGTACGGCGCCGACCGCGTGCACCTGGTCAACGACCGCCTGACCCACAAGGTGCTGCTGACCGAGAACGCGCGCGCCGTCGTCGCGCTGCCCGGCGGCCTCGGCACCCTGGACGAGCTGTTCAGCGTCCTGTGTCAGATGCAGACCGGCAAGATCGCCCTGCGGCCGGTCGTGCTGGTCGGCACCACCTTCTGGGCGCCGCTGTGGGACGCCCTGCGCGCGACCATGCTGGATGGCCCGCGCCAGACCATCGGCCCGCACGATCTGGCCCTGGTCACGATGACCGACGACCCGGCCGAGGCCGCCCGCCTCTGCCTGACCCCGCCCGCGCCGCGTCCGCCCCGAACGTCTCGGTGACGCTCGCCGCGTCCTTCGCCTCGAGGAGCCCCTCATGGACAAGCCCAAGCCCGGCACCATCGGCTGGCACGACCTGACCGTCCCCAACGCCGACGAGGTCCGCGACTTCTACGCCAAGGTCGCCAACTGGACCTTCGAGGGCCTGAGCATGGGCGACTACGAGGACTACGTCATGAAGACGGACGGCGGCGACGTCGTGGGCGGCGTCTGTCACCGCCGCGGTCCCAACGCCGACCTGCCGCCCATCTGGATGATGTACATCGTCGTCGAGGACATGGAGGCCAGCCTGAGGGCCGTCCGCGAGGGCGGCGGCGAGGTCCTGCGCGACACCCGCAACGGCCCCGCCGGCATGGTCGTCATCAAGGACCCCGCCGGCGCCGTCTGCGCCCTGTACCAGGCCGAGTAGCGTCCGTCCTGGCCGGGAGCCCGGCGACCTGGGATCGCCGGCTTCCAGCCGGCCGAGTCCGCACAAGGCTTGGTTCTCGCGCGACTACCTGCCGCACCTCGACGTTCCGGGTCTCGTCCAATCCATCACGTTCCGACTCGCTGATTCACTGCCCCGCGCCTTGGTTCGACAGCTCGAGTCGAAGCTGAGCCATGTGCCCCCGGATGAGCGAGCCCGTGAACAACAGGACCGCCTTCAAGCGCTTCTGGATCGCGGCTACGGTGAGTGCCATCTCAGCGACGCTCGCGTCGCGTCCGTCGTCGAGGACGCGCTGCTCCACTTCGACGGCCGACGCTACCGGCTCATGGCCTGGTGCATCATGCCGAACCACGTGCATGCGGTGATGGAAAGGATGCAAGGTCATGCGCTGCATGCGGTGGTGCACTCGTGGAAGTCGTTCACCGCGACCGCGGCGAACCGGCTGCTGGGGCGGTCGGGGCCGTTCTGGATGCGCGAGTACCACGACCGGTATGTCCGGGATCTCGGGCATCTGGAGGCGGTCAAACGCTACGTCGAGGACAATCCGGTCGCTGCGGGGCTGGTGTCGGAGTCCTGGGAGTGGAGGTGGAGCAGCGCTTGGAGGGGCCGCTCGAAGGAGCGGTCAGACTGAATCCGTCCAAGAGGAGGGCGGGGTTGCTGGCCGGCTGGAAGCCGGCGATCCCAGGGGGCCGGACGCGGGGATGGGCGGGGTTGCTGGCCGGCTGGAAGCCGGCGATCCCAGGGGGCCGGACGCGGGGATGGGCGGGGTTGCTGGCCGGCTGGAAGCCGGCGATCCCAGGGAGGCCGGACGCGGGGACGGGCGGGGTTGCTGGCCGGATGGAAGCCGGCGATTCCAGGGAGGCCGGACGCGGGGATGGGCGGAGCTGCTGGCCGGCTGGAAGCCGGCGATCCCAGGGAGGCCGGACGCGGGGTTGGACGGGGTTGCAGGCCGGCTGGAAGCCGGCGATCCCAGGGAGGCCGGACGCGGAGAGGGGCGGAGCTGCAGGCCGGCTGGGAGGCGGCGCTGCCAGGGGGGGCGGTGGGATGCCGCCGGTGGGAGGGGCCGGACGTGGGGCGCGGTTATGGGGGCGGTGGCTTGCCGCAGTGTCGGGGGCGAAGTAGAGCTGGCGCACTTCGAGACCGAGAGGTGAGCAATGGGCGCGGGGCGGTCCCGGGACCCGGGCGCCTCGGTGCGTGCGCGGCGGGGCCGCGGGGCAGGAGCAGTTCATGCAGGCCGAACGGACGGTGCTGGTGACGGGCGCGACCGGGCAGCAGGGCGGCGCGGTGGCGCGGGCGTTGGTTGGACAGGGGCTGGCGCTGCGGGCGCTGACGCGGCACCCCGAGTCGGACAAGGCGAGGGCGCTGGCGGCGCAGGGCATCGAGGTCGTGCGGGGCGACATGGATGACGCGGCGTCGCTGCGGCAGGCCCTGCAGGGGGTGTGGGGCATCTTCGCCGTCCAGAACACCTGGGAGGCCGGCGTCGAGCGCGAGGAGGAGCAGGGCAAGCGCCTGGCCGTGGTCGCGCGCGAGGCGGGCGTCGAGCACTTCGTGTACTCGTCGGTCGGCTCGGCCGAGCGGGACACCGGCATCCCGCACTTCGACAACAAGCACCGGGTCGAGCAGAAGCTCCGCGCGCTGGGCTTCGCGTCGCACGTCATCCTCAGGCCCGTGTTCTTCATGGAGAACCTGGTCTCGCCTTGGTTTCTGAACGGCGACCAGCTGGTCTCGGCGCTGGACCCGGTGACCCGGGTGCAGATGGTCGCGGTCCAGGACATCGGCCGGATCGGCGCGCAGGCGTTCTTGCAGGCCGACGCGATGAACCGCGCCGAGATCGAGCTGGCCGGCGACGCCGCGACGATGCCCGAGGCGGCCGCCGTGCTGTCGCGGGCGCTCGGCCGCAAGATCGAGTACGCGCGGATCCCGATGGACGCGATCCGTAAGAACAGCGAGGACTTCGCGCTGATGCTCGAGTGGTTCGAGCGGGACGGCTACGCGGCCGACATCGGGGCGCTCGATCGGCGCTTCGGGCCGATGACGCGCCTGACGGAGTGGGCGCGCGGGCTGCCGCGCGCCTGAGGGGCGGCTCACCGGTCGACCGCGGCCGCGGGCGCTCAGGCGAGCGGCGCCCCGGCCGCGGCCAGGCAGGCGGCGAGGCGGCCGACGTGGGCGGGGAGCTCGGAGGCGGGCGTGGCGGCGAAGCCCAGGATCAGGCCGGGCCGGACGTGCGCGGGCGCTGCGTAGTAGGTCGACAGCGGGGCGGGGGCGAGGCCCGCCTTGGCGGCGCGTCGGACGAGGGCGAGGTCGTCGACGCCGGGCGGCAGGTAGACGACCTGGTTGACGCCGGCGTCGCTGGGGGCGAGCGGGTGGTCTGGGAGGTGGGCGGCGAGGGCGGCGTGGAGGGCGCCGCGCCGCTCGGTGTACAGGGCGCGGAGGCGGCGGAGGTGGGCCTCGTAGTGGCCCTCGGCCATGAAGTCGGCGAGGGCGGCCTGGGCGACGGAGGAGGGGTGGGTGTCGGCCAGCCGGCGGGCGGCCAGGAAGGCGTCGAGCAGCCGGTCGGGGACGACCAGATAACCCAGGCGCAGGGAGGCGAAGGTCGCGCGGGAGAAGGTGCCGGCGTACAGGGTGCGGCCGTCGGGGTCGAGGCTCTGGAGCGAGGCCAGCGGGCGGCCGGCGTAGCGGAAGTCGGCGTCGTAGTCGTCCTCGAGCAGCCAGGCGTCGCGGCGGCGGGCCCAGTCGAGCAGGGCCAGGCGGCGATCGAGCGGCAGGGTCATGCCGAGCGGGAACTGGTGCGAGGGCGTCACGCAGGCGAGGCGGGCGTCTTCCGGGACGGCGCCGGCGGCTGCGAGGTCGAAGCCGTGGGCGTCGACCGGGATGGGCAGCGGGCGGGCGCCGGCGAAGGCGAGGGCGTCGTGCAGGCCGTGGTAGCCGGGGTCCTCGACGAGGGCGACGTCGCCAGGGTCGAGCAGGACGCGAGCGACGAGGTCGAGCGCTTGCTGGGAGCCCGAGACGATGAGGACCTGGTCGGGCGTGGCGCGGACGGCGCGGGTGGACGCGAGGAAGGCGGCGACCTGCGCGCGCAGGGCCGGGAGGCCGGCGGGCGGCAGCGCGGAGGTCAGGGCGCGCCCCGGGCGGCGCCAGCGTTGGCCGATGAGGCGGCCCCACAGGTGGAACGGGAAGGCGTCGACGGCGAGGGCGCCGGGGGCGAGCGGGCCCTGGGCGCGGTGCGGGCGGACGGGGAGGCTGGTCAGCCAGGCGGCGCGCTGGCTCAGGCGCGGGGCGGCGGCGACGGGGGCGGGCTCGCGCGGGCCGAGCAGGGCCTGCGGCAGCTCGGCGACGCGGGTGGCCGAGCCGGACGTGGCGACGAGGTACCCTTCGGCGGTCAGCTGGTCGTAGGCGGCGAGCACCGTGTTGCGCGACACGCCCAGGGCGGCCGCGAGGGCGCGCGTCGAAGGGACGGCGGTGTCGGGGGCGAGGCGGCCGGCGAGCACGGCCTCGCGCAGCTGCGCGACGAGCTGGCGCTGGAGCGGCTCGTGGGAGCTGCGGTCGAGGGACGGGAGCGAGACGGGGAGGGGCGGTCTGCGGCGTGACATGGACGGGTCATACTGGATCCATCGATTCGCCGAAAGTGGCGCTTTCGTTGGGTCCGGTCGGCGGCGACGATGGGGGCTCGCGAAGGAGGCGAGCCATGAACGGGACCCCACCGAGCCCAAGAGCCACCGTGCGGCGCGTGCCGCAGCGGGCCGACTACGACTTCGAGGCCATCGCGGCCATCCTGGACGAGGCCTGGGTGGCCCACGTGGGGATGGCGGCGGACGGGCAGCCCTTCGTGCTGCCGATGGCCTGCTGGCGCGAGGGCGACCGCCTGCTGCTGCACGGCGCCACCTCGAGCCGCTTGATGCGGCACCTGGCGAGCGGCGCGCCGATGTGCGTGGCGGTGACCCTGCTCGACGGGCTGGTGCTGGCGCGCTCGGCGTTCCATCACTCGATGAACTACCGCTCGGTGGTCGTCCTCGGGCGCGCCGAGCCGCTGGAGGGCGCCGCGAAGGCCGCGGCGCTCGACGCCTTCGTGGAGCGGGTCGAGCCGGGGCGGTCGGGGCGCGTGCGCCGATCGAGCGCGCAGGAGCTGAAGGCGACGATGGTGCTGGCGGTGCCGCTCGCCGAGGCGTCGGCCAAGGTCCGGACGGGCGGACCCAAGGACGACGCCGAAGACCTGGGCCGGCCGGTCTGGGCCGGGGTCGTGCCCATCCGCGAGGTGCGCGGTGAGCCGGTGGAGGACGAGCCCAAGGAGCGGCCGGGCGCGGGCGGGCTGGCGCGATGAGGCGAGCCGGCGTCCCGTGGTCGGCGGGACGCCGGCTCTCACCGGTCAGGGCGCGGCGGCGGTGACGCGCTCGCCCTGGGGGGCCTTGGGGTTGGCCGGGGTCGTGCCCTGCAGGGTCACGACGTAGGCCGAGACGGCCTGGACTTCGGCCGGCTTGAGCTGGTCCTTCCAGGCGAGCATGCCCTTGTCGGGGACGCCGACGTTCACGATGTGCAGGACCTCGGCCACCGAGCCGTCGCCGTGCAGCCAGAACTCGTCGGTCAGGTTGGGGCCGACCAGGCCGCCGCCGTCGGGGCCGTGGCAGTTGGCGCAGCGCGAGTCGTACAGGCCCTTGCCCTCGGCGACCACCGCCGCGTCCTGGGTCAGGGCCTGCAGCTCCTCGGGCGACAGCTTCGGCGCCTCCTTGGCCGGGCCGTAGGCCGCCATCTCCTTGGCGTACTCGTCCTGCGGCAGGTCGCCCGGCCCCCAGTGCATGTAGGGGATGTAGACGACGGTCCAGGCGATGGTCAGGTAGAACAGCCAGACCCACCACCGGGGCAGGGGGTTGTCGTACTCGGCGATGCCGTCGAAGACGTGCTCACGGACCTCGTCGGTCACCTGGTGCTTGGTCGCGTCAGCCATGGTTGCACTCCTTACCGGACGAGGGGGCCTCCGGGCCGGGGCGGCCCGTGGCGTCGTCGAACACGAGGCGGCTCCGGTCGGCGTAGATCTCGCGGGCGCCCCGCCGGCAGATCCACAGGACCGCCCCGGCGAACATGGCGACGAACAGGACCACGGTGACCAGCGGGAAGAGCAGCAGATCGGTGCGGCTCAGGGTCTCACTCATCATCGATGCGAGCATGGTGACCTCCCTCTACTCGAGGCTCGCGTGGGTGTCGGCCGCCTTGCCGGGCGCGGCCGGATCGGCCGGGGTCGGCTCCTTGCCGATGTCCGTCCCGAGGCGCTGCAGGTAGGCGATGAGCGCCACGATCTTCTTGTCCGACACGTCGGGCAGGCCCTGCGCCTTCAAGCCCTCGGCGATCTTCAGGGCCTGGCCCCACGCGAGGGTCTCGGCGTCCGCGATCTCCTGGTCGGAGTAGGGCGCGCCCAGCGTGCGCAGCGCGGTCATCTTCGACTGGAGGAGATCGAGGTCCAGCCCGTCCTCGAAGAGCCACGGGTAGGACGGCATGATGGACCCCGCCGACATGCTGCGGGGATCGAGCATGTGGTGGTAGTGCCAGGAGTCCGAGTATTTGCCACCGACGCGGTGCAGATCCGGGCCGATTCGGCGCGAACCCCACTGGAAGGGGCGGTCGTAGATGAACTCGCCGGCCTCGGAGGGGCGGCCGAAGCGCAGGGTCTCGTCGCGGAAGGGGCGGACCATCTGCGAGTGGCAGGTGTAGCAGCCCTCGGCGACGTAGATGTCGCGGCCCTCGAGCTCGAGCGGCGTGTACGGTTTGACCGAGGCGATGGTCGGCACGTTCTTCTCGATGAGCATGCTCGGGATGATCTCGAAGGCGCCGCCGATGGCCACCGCGATGGTGGTGTAGACCGTGAAGCGGATGGGCCGGCGCTCGAGGAGGTCGTGCCAGAAGCCCTTGGCCGTGGCCGGGGGCAGGTCGACGCCGGCGACGGCGGTGGCCGGCAGGGGACGGGCCTCGGGCAGCAGCGGCGGGGCGCTGGCCTGCTCGTCGCGCATGTCGCCCTTGCCGCCGGCCGTCTTGACCAGGTTGACGATCATCAGGATGACGCCCGTGAGGTACAGCGCCCCGCCGACCGCGCGGACCCAGTACATCGGGATGATGGCGGCGACGGTCTCCTCCCAGTTGCGGTAGACCAGGGCGCCGTCGGCGTCGAGCTCCTTGAGCATCAGGCCCTGGGTGACGCCCGCGACCCACATCGACAGGGTGTACAGGCCGATGCCGGTCAGGCCGAACCAGAAGTGGGTGGAGGCCAGCTTGGTCGAGTACAGCTTGGTGCGATAAAGGCGCGGGAACAGCCAGTAGATCATGCCGAAGGCGAAGAAGCCGTTCCAGCCGAGGACGCCCGAGTGCACGTGGCCGATGGTCCAGTCGGTGTAGTGCGACAGCGCGTTGACCGACTTGATGCTGAGCAGCGGGCCCTCGAAGGTGGCCATGCCGTAGAAGGTGATGGCGACCACGAAGAACTTCACGACCGGGTCGGTGCGCAGCTTGTCCCAGGCGCCGCGCAGGGTCAGCAGGCCGTTGATCATGCCACCCCAGCTGGGGGCGACGAGCATGACCGAGAAGACCATGCCGAGGGTCTGCGCCCAGTCGGGCAGCGCGGTGTAGAGCAGGTGGTGCGGGCCGGCCCAGATGTACAGGAAGATGAGCGACCAGAAGTGCACGATGGACAGGCGATAGCTGTACACCGGGCGCCCGGCGGCCTTGGGCATGAAGTAGTACATCAGGCCCAGGATGGGGGTCGTCAGGAAGAAGGCGACGGCGTTGTGGCCGTACCACCACTGGACCAGCGCGTCCTGAACGCCCGCGTAGGCCGAGTAGCTCTTGAACCAGTCGACCGGCAGGGCCAGCGAGTTGACGATGTGCAGCAGCGCGACCGTGACGATGGACGCGATGTAGAACCACAGGGCCACGTACAGGTGGCGCTCGCGGCGCTTGGCGATGGTGCCGAAGAAGTTGACCGCGAAGACGACCCAGATGGCGGCGATGGCCAGATCGATGGGCCACTCGAGCTCGGCATATTCCTTACTGGAGGTGATGCCGAACGGCAGCGTCAGCGCGGCCGAGACGATGATGGCCTGCCAGCCCCAGAAGTGGATCCTCGACAGCTTGTCGCTGTACATGCGCGCCTTGAGCAGGCGCTGCGTCGAGTAGTACATGCCGGCGAACATGCTGTTGCCGACGAAGGCGAAGATGGCCGCGTTCGTGTGCAGCGGACGCAGGCGGCCGAAGGTGATCCAGGGCAGATCGAAGTTGAGCTTGTGCGCCGCCAGCTCGAGCGCGAGCCACAGGCCCGCGAGCATGGCGACGGCGCCCCACACGACGGTGGCGATGAGGAAGTGCCTCACCGTCTTGTCGTCGTAGTGGAAGGTCTCGAGCTGTTCCTGTCGGGTCACGACAGGTTCGGCGGCGGGTTTCATCGTGAGCGCTCCTGGGGGTGCCGGGGACGGGAGGGGAGGGGACGGGAAGCGGTAGGTGCGCCGAGCCGCGGGTCGGCGTCGGCGTCGTCGAAGAGGATCCGGACCGGGGGCGTGTCGAGGTCGTCCATCTGGCCGCTGCGCAGCGCCCAGCGGAACGCGGCGATGGCCGCCGCCGTGACGAGCACGGACAGCGGGACGAGGAAGAAGAGCGCTTCCATGGTCAGACGGTCCTCGAGAAGGTCGGGCGGGCGGCGGGGCGCTCGCGCAGGTGACGGTCGAAGGCCATGGCGACCACCCGGACGAACAGCTTGCCGATGGGCGTGACCGTGAGGCCCTCGGGGGTGCGCGTGACCAGGCCGTCGGCCTCGAGGGGCGCGAGCTGGGCCAGCTCGGGGGCGAAGTCGCGCGCGAGGGACAGGCCGAAGCGGGCCACGAGGTCGGCCTCGCGGACCCGGAAGTTGCACATCAGCTCGGCGATGACGAAGCGGCGCGCCTCGTCGTCGGCCGACCGGACGAAGCCGCGCTCGACGGGCAGGCGGCCGGCGTCGATGGCCTTGTAGTAGTCCTTGAGATCCTTGGCGTTCTGGAAGAAGCCGCCGCCGACGTCGCCGATGCTGGTCAGGCCCAGGCCGACCGTCTCGAGCTCGCCGAACTCGCCGGCGACGGCGGCGGGCCGGACCGTGTAGCCCTGGAAGTTGCGGTACAGCGTGCCCTCGCGCTGGGCGATGGCGATCTCGTCGTCGGGCCGCGCGAAGTGGTCCATGCCGATGCCGACGTAGCCGGCCTCGAGGAAGGCCTCGCGCGAGTCGCGGAAGATGCCGAGCTTCTCGTCGCCCTGCGGCAGGGTCGCCGGGTCGATGGCCTCCTGCTGGCGGCGCAGCCAGGGGACGTGGGCGAAGCTGTAGAGGGCGACGCGGTCGGGCTGGAGGGCCAGCGTCTCACGGACCGTTTGCGCGAAGCCGCGTCGCGTCTGGTGGGGCAGCCCGTAGATGAGGTCGACGTTGACGCTGTCGAACTCGGCCTCGCGGGCGGCCTCGACCAGCGCGCGCACCATGGCGACCGGCTGGATGCGCCGGACGGCCTCCTGCACGCGCGGATCGAAGTCCTGGATGCCCATGGACAGGCGGGTGAACCCGAGGGCGCGCAGGGCGCGGACCTGCTCGGGCGTGCCGTGGCGGGGGTCTATCTCGATGGCCACCTCGGCGCCCGGCTCGAAGGTGAACCGGCGGCGCAGGGCGTCCATCAGCTGGGTGAGCTGGTCGATGCCGTAGTAGTTGGGCGTGCCGCCGCCGAGGTGCAGCTGGGCGAGCCGCGTGCGCTCGCCGAGGCGGTCGGCGACGAGATCGACCTCGCGCAGCAGGCGGCGCAGGTAGGCCTCGAGCTTGCCCGCGCTGCGCGTGATGATGACGTTGCAGCCGCAGTAGGTGCACAGGCTCTCGCAAAAGGGCATGTGGACGTACAGGCTGATGGGCGACGCGCGGCGGCTGGCGCGGTCGAGGGCGGCCTCGTAGTCGGCCGCGGCGACGGGGCCGAAGCGGTCCGCGGTCGGGTAGCTGGTGTACCGCGGGCCGGGGCGGTCGTGGCGCGCCACCAGGAGGGGGTTGGGTTCCAGGGATATCGCCGACATTCGGACCTCCGGGGGGCCCGAAGCAGCGGGGTGGCCCTCCCGAGCCGCAGCCTGGGCAAGAAGCGGGCCAAGGCGCGGAGGTCGGCCTGGATGGCGGCTTTGGCGCGATCGACGGCCGGAGAGGGACCGGGAGATGCGTCAAGGGTGTGCCATGTCGCACAGGGCGTCGTGCGGGGTGACACCCGGGGTGGGGCGAGGTCAGCGGGGGCGGGCGCGGCGGGCGCGTTCGACGACGTAGAGCAGGCGGGCGGCGAAGAGGACGGCGTCGGTGTTGTCCTCGGCGACGGTGTCCGAGACCGAGGAGGAGCGCAGGTGGCGCGTGCGGTCGCGCAGGCGCTGCGTCGGCACGGGCGGGACGCGACCGGCGGCGCGCTCGAGGGCGGCGTCGACGCGGGCGCCGGGGCAGGCGGCCTCGAGGCGGGCGAGCAGGGCGAGGTAGTTGGTCTGGGCGGAGACGACGCGCGCGTCGCCGAGGCCTTCGTAGTCGAGGGCGTCGCGGGACAGGCGGACGCACAGGTCGGGCCCGACGGACCAGAGCAGCGCGAAGGCTTCGTCTTCCGTGGTGCGGTCGACCTCGCGCGTGGTCTTGGACTTGGACATCGGGACGCCCATGGCGAGGGCGCCCAGGCGGACCTTCTTGCGGGTGGTCTCGGTGGTGGTCTCGCTGGCGTGCAGGGCGCGGGCGCGGCAGATGAGGCCGACGCGGGCGAGCGGGACGGCGGTGGCGGCGCCGCGGCGGTCGAGGAGCTCGAGGTGATCGGGGGCGAAGCGGAAGGCGCGGGCGTCGAGGACCGGGGGGACGTGGTCGAGGACGGCGTCGTCGAAGGCCCAGGCTTCGAGGCCGGCCTGGGTGAGCGTGGCCGCGACGGCGTGGGCCTGGGCGGGGGTGTCGCGCCAGGCGGCGATGAAGGGCAGGCCGCGGAGCAGGACCTGGCGGTGCTCGTAGGCGCCGCCGCCGACGGTGTCGGCGAGGGCGGCCGACGCGGCGGCGGGATCGGCTTGGCCGGGGGCGACGAGGACGAAGTGCACGGCGGGGCCTCCGGCGCGAGCCTAACACGGGCAGAGGCGTTCGGCGGTTTCGTGCGGTGACGCCAGCCCGCTTTCGGCTCGCGAGCAGGCGTGCTAGCGTGCGGGATACCGATGAGGGGAGCGGGAAGCGTGCGGCCGGCGCCGGCCGGGCGGCGCCCGGAGGAGGGGGAGATGTACGAGGCACAGGTCCGTAAGAGCCCGGTCACCGACGCCGCCGAGGCGGCCGCGCCCGCGGCGATGAAGGGTGGGGCGCGCGCGCAGCTCGCCGGCAAGTCCTACGCCGAACAGGCGGCGGCGCTCTCTCCGACGTCGCGGAACGCGCCGGCCGCGACGCCGGCGCCGCAGAACGCGCCGGTGCAGCTCAAGAAGAAGAAGAAAAAGAAGAAGAAGCAGCAGCAGCGCCGCCCGCAGACGAACCAGCGGCCGCAGCAGAACCAGGATCCGGTCAAGGCGACGACCCCGGTCGAGGAGCCGAAGCTCGAGGAGCCCAAGGTCGAGGAGCCGGTCGAGCTCGAGGACCCGGCCCTGCGCGAGAAGCACCGCGACGGCTCGGTCGAGTACCAGCGGTACACCGGAGACCTGTTCGTCAACGGCGTGTCGCCCGAGGACGTCATCCAGGGCTCGATCGCCGACTGCTACCTCATCGCGGCGCTGTGCGCGGTCGCCAGCTCCAACCCCGATCTCATCACGAGCGGCGTCAAGCCGGCCGGCGTGGGCGCGTGGGAGGTGCGCTTCTTCGAGCGGCAGGCGAACCGGACCTTCAAGGAGGTCTGGATCAAGGTGGACGCCGATCTGCCGACGCTCAAGGGCCGCACCGCGCCGGCCTACGCGCGGTCGGGCGACAAGAACGACAAGGGCCTCGAGCTGTGGCCCGCCGTCTTCGAGAAGGCCTACGCCGTCTGGAAGCAGGGCTACGACAAGATGGGCGAGGGCGGCTCGTCGAAGGGCGCGCTCGAGGCGCTGACCGGCAAGTCGGTCGACACGATGACCACCGAGTGGACGCCCGCCGACACGATCTGGGCCAAGCTCGAGAAGGCGTCCAAGGACGGCAAGCTCGGCAAGGCGGCCTCGGCCGGCACCCACGGCAAGGACCGGCAGGATCTGTACGAGGGCAAGCGCCTGTACGCCTGGCACGCCTACACCGTCATGGGCATCGAGTCGGCCGGCGGCGAGCGCTTCGTCATCCTGCGCAACCCGTGGGGCCAGTCGGAGCCCGGCGCGGACGGCAAGGACGACGGCATCTTCAAGCTGACGCTCGAAGAGTTCATGAAGTACTACCAGAACCTGAACCTCGAGCTCTGACGCCCCTCGCCGCGTGGGCCGACGACGGCGGGCGCTACTCGAAGGCGCCTGCCGTCGCGGCGCGCGGGCGGGCGGCGCCGGCGAGGTCGGTCGCGACGCGGCCCGGACCCGGTGGCTCGGCGAGGCCGCGGGCCGGCGAGTCGGGCGCGGGCCGGTAGGGCTCGGGGGCGTCGGCGCCGACGAAGTCCGGGGCGCCGTGGCGGTTGGTCGGGTGGCGCGGGGCCGCGCCGGCGGGGCCGTCGAGCAGGCTGCGCACCACCTCGACGCGCGCCGCGGGGTGTTGGGTGGCCGCGTGGACCAGCGGGCCCCCGGCGTGGGACAGCAGGCTGTCCTTGACGACCAGCGTCGGGGCCCGCGTGGTCGTGCCCGTGACGCGGAAGAGGGCGTCGCCGCGGTTGTCGGCCAGGGTGGAGGCCACGACGCGCAGCTCGGCGCCGTCCGAGACGTTCACGACCGCGCCGGTGGCGGCGGCGTTGCCCGTGACGAGGCAGGTGTCCAGGGTCACGCGCGCGGTGCCGTCGGCGATGATGGCCGCGCCTCCGCGCTCGGCCTCTCCGCCCGTGATGCGGCAGCGCTCGAAGCGCACCTCGCCGTCATCGGCGTACAGGCCCCCGCCGCCCGCGGCCCCGCCGCGACCGCCCTCGAGGACGCACCCGACCAGCGTCACGCGGGTCGGCCCTGCGACGCGCAACGCGCCGCCGGCCTCGCCGTCGACCCCGCCCCGCAGCGCCAGCCCTTCGAGCCGCACGTCGGCGTCGGCCGTCAGCATCACCGTCGGCCCGCGCCCGCCCGCGTCGAGGACCACGGGGCCGCCCGGCAGCGCCCTGAGCGTCGCCGATCGCGGCACCTGGATGGGCGCCCGATACTCGCCGGGCTCGAAGCACAGCACCCCCGCTTCGGGCAGGCCCAAAATGGCCGCGCGCAGGTCGTCGCCGGGGCCGATGGTTCGCGTGCACTCGCTCATCGCCGCTCCCTTGCCGTCCGGTGGCGTCGCGGCCGCCCTGGGCGTCGGCGTCCCGCCGATCACCGCCCACCCCAACAGCGCCCCCCCGAGGAGGACACCACGCCGCGTCGCTCCGCGCATCCATCCACCGCTGTACCGCCGCCCCTCGAGGCCGTCAAGCGGACGCGGCGACGGCGAGGAACGCGCGCGGGACCGACGCGGTTGAAAAGACATGCAACACACCACCGACACCGACCCCGAGCTGGCGGAGCTCGAGCGGCGCCTGGAGCGCCGCGCGGCCGCCTTCCAGACCTTCCTGCGCGTGCGTGCGGTCGTCGGGCTCGTGCTGATGGTCGCCGGCGCGGCGGGGCTGACGCTCTCGCTGATGGCCGTCGGCTTTCTGGCCTTCGACGTGAGCCTGCCCGGCGTGAGCGACGCGGTCGCCGCCCTGGGCGCCGTCGCGGCCGTGGTCCTGCCCGCGCTCGGAGGCCTGGTCGCCTGGCGACTGGGTCGGTTCTATTGGCGGGGCCGCAACGCCTCGCTCACCGACGAGCCCTGAGCGCGCCCTAGCGCTTCGTCGTCACGCACTGACCGGAGAGACAGAGCGATGCACGTCCCCAACTCCGTCACCACCGCTGGCCTGACCGTGCTGCGCGTCGGCGCCGGCCTCTTGTTCATGCAGCACGGCGCCCAGAAGCTGTTCGGCTGGCTGGGCGGCGACCAGGTCGACGCCATCGTGTCGTTGATGGGCCTGGCCGGGATCCTGGAGTTCTTCGGCGGGATGCTGATCGTCGTCGGCCTGCTGACGCGGCCCGTGGGCCTGGTGCTGGCCGCCGAGATGGTGGTGGCCTACTTCATGGCTCACGCGCCGCAGGGACCCTGGCCCATCAACAATGGCGGCGAGAAGGTGTTGCTCTTCGCCCTCATCTTCCTGTTCTTGGCGACTCGCGGAGCTGGCGCCGTCAGCGTCGACGCGCTGTTCCGGCGCCGCCATCGCCCCGGCGAGGCGACCAGGACGAGGGCCTGGCGGCCCATCGAAGAGACCTGACGCAGCGCGGGAGCCCACGGCGCGTGACGCGTCGCGGGCCCCGGCGCGCGTGTCAGCGGGACCGGAGGAACGTGAAGGTCACCAGCTTGTCGATCTCGCCCTCGATGAGGCTGGTCGACACGACGCTGGCGTTGCCGTCGGTCGGCTGCCAACCGTTCGGGTCCCAGTAGCCGTACACCTCGAGCGTGTCACTGGTCGAGACGGACACGGAGGGGGGCACCGAGATCTGGATCGGCGCCGCGGCGGGGACGCCGCTGCCCAGGCCGGAGAAGTTGACGTCGTAGATGACGCGGGTCTTGCGGTCGATCGGGCCCGTGGCCGTGCCGCGGGTGATGGTCGTCGTGAACGTGCTGTCGAAGGTCTCGGCGCGCACCTCGATCTGGAGGCCGTCGACGAAGTTCAGCGTCGTGGCGCCCGGGCCGAAGGTCGCCAGGTACGGGTAGCTCAGGTTGCTCAAGGTGCACTCGCGGGTCAGGGTGTCGGTCGACATGATGGAGCCGCCTCGGCCACGTAGGCCGCCGAGCGCCTCCGAGGCTGCGCGCGCAGCGTCTACTGCGTCGCGGTCGAGGAGGCGCGGGAATGAAGGGAGTTGTTCCGTCGGTGAGGTCGCCGCGGGCGAGAGCGCCCGAGCCGCGTCATGGTTGCCTATCTTCTCGAAGATCACAACCGCCGCCGCGGCGTGTCGGGCCGCCCGCGTCTCGTCGCCCCGGGCCCGCAGCGCCGTCGACAAGGCTGCATGGCACTGCGCCAGGCGATCGTTGACCACGCCGAGGTCGAGCGCGATCTCGAGCGCCCGGCGCAGCAGCTGCTCCCCCCCGGCCGCGTCTCCGGCCGCGGTGGCGGCCTCGCCCTGCGTCACCAGGGCCGAGCACATGTCCTCGACGCTGCCGAGCTCCTCGGCCAGCCTCGACGCGAACGCAGCCGACTCCAGCGCTTCGTCGTGCCGGCCCATCTTGGCCGCGACGTCGGCCATGTTCATCATCGCGCGCTGCAGGCCGCGCCGATCGGCGACGCGCTCGAAGACCGCGACGGACCGGCGCGCAAAGGCCTCGGCCTCTTCGGGACGCCCACGCCGCAACTCGAGCGCGCTCCCCAGCCGCAGCGCGTGACCCAGCCCGCGCCGGTGGCCCGCGGCCTCGAGCACGGTGATGCACTCGCCGAGGTGCTTCGCCGACGCTTGGAAGGATCCCGAGGTGAGGAGCCAGGCGGCCCTCTGGTACAGGCACCGGCCCAACGCGACCGGGTCTCCGAGCCGCCGACGGATGCGCTCCTCGGCCTCGAGCAGCTCGATGCTGGCCGCATGCTCGGTGCGCCAGAACATCAGCTGGGCCAGGCCGCCGAGCGCGTCCGCCTCGAGGGCGCCGTCGTCATGGGCGCGCGCCAGCTCGAGCGCGCCCCGGAAGAGGGCCTCGGCGTCGTCGTAGCGCCCGCGCTTGAAGTGGATGTGCCCCGCCTTGGTGCGCACGTGACCGGCCTTGGCGGCGTTGTCGATCGCGCTCCACCCCAGCGCCGCCCGGGCGTAGGCGTCGGCCGCCGCGGCGTCGTCGCCACGCGCGTCCGCCACGTCACCGCGCAGCTCGAGCGAGCACGGATCGTCCGGCACCCGGCCCAGCGCGTCGATGGCCTCGTCCAGACGCCCGGCCGGCAGCAGCGCGCTCGCGAGCCCGCACCAGATGGTGCGCCGCAGCGGGTCGGGCGCGTCCGTCCGATCCAGCAGCGCCGCCGCCCGCTGCCACAGCTCGATCGCCTCGGCCGCCTCGTGCCTTCGCGCCGCCAGCCCGGCGGCTCGGGCGAGGTGCGGGAGGGCGCGCGCAGGGACCCCCGCGGCTTGCCAGTGTCGGCCGATCGCCTCGGCGTGCGCGTCCAGCGCGTCACCGTAGAAGGCCTCGAGCGCCTCGGCCGCCCAGCGGTGCAGCGACGGCCCGTCGGGGGCCGCGGCCGCGTGGGCCAGCAGCACCTCCTGGACGAACCCGTGCTCGAACTGCACGACGTCCTCGTCCCAGTTCTCGAGGTCGCGCAGCCAACCGCCGTCGACCAGGCGATCGAGGCGCGCGTCGAGGGTGTCGGCCAGGGCGTGGGCGCCCTCGAGGGTCAGCATCCGGGTCAAGAGATCCACCGGGATGCGCACCCCCAACAGCGCCGCGCGCAGGATCACCTGAAACGCGGCGTCGCCGTCGCGCTCGGCCTTGAGCCGCTCGAGGCGTCGGCCCATCAGGGCCGTCAGGGGCTCGGGCAGCGCGCCCCGGTGGGTCAGGCGCCACGAGCCGGCCGCCCGCTCGATGGCCCCCTCGGCCGCCATGTGCCGCACGAGCTGCAGCATGTGGAGCGGGTTCCCTCCGGCGCGTTGCAGGACGTAGCGGACGGCGGCGTCGTCCACCCCCGGCAACGCCGCGCGGACGAGGGCCGCGCTGTCCTCGGGCGTCATCTCGGTGACACGGACGACCTGCTGACGCGCGGCCAGGATGTTCGCGAGCCGGGCCGACAGCCCGACGCCGTCGACCGGGCCCCGGGCCCCGTGGGGCTCACGCGGCCCGGGGCCCAGCGTCTGGGCGCTCGTGCGCACGACCAGGCACAGCATCACGGGCCATGGCGTGTCGGCCAGCGCCCAGGCCAGGTGCTCGACGAGCGTAGGATCCGCCAGGGCCTCCTCGCGGAGGTCATCGACGATCGCGAGGGTCGGCCCCGAGCCCATCGCGGCCATCAGCGCGCGCGCCTGCGCGTCGTAGACCAGGGCCCTGCGTTCGGCCTCGGACAGGCCCGCCCCGAGCGCGGCGGCCTCGCTGGGCGAGGGGCGGTCGTTGGTGCGGGCGCGGCCGCCGGACAGGGCCTGGACCACGTCGCGCAGGGCGACCAGGAGGCCGGCGTTGCCCGCGGGGGCCAAGGTCACTGCGACGCGCGCCATGTTCCGGCGGGCCTGGTTGACGAGCCACTCGACCAGCTTGGTCTTGCCGACGCCGCCCGAACCTTCGAGGACCAGCAGCGCGCCGCCGGCGCCGCTCAGGGCCTGCTCGGTGAAGCGGCCGAGCGCTTCGCGCAGCTTGGGGCGGCCGACGAGGGGCGGCCGGAAGAGGGCGGCCTTGGCGACCTGGGTGTCGAGATGCGGCTCGATGGGCGGCTGGGGCGCGAGGGGGCCGGCCGGCGACTCGAGGATCGGGGCCTCTGGGGTGCCGTGGGCCCAGGCGGCGAGGCGAGTGGCCACCTGGCCTGCGGTGGGCGGGCGCTTGGCGGGGTCCTTGGCCAGCAGCTCGAGGCACAGGGCCTCGAGGTCGGGGGGGATGGCGCCGGCTGGCTGAAAGTGGCTCGGCGGCGGCGGCGGGCGATGGAGGTGCTCGACGAGGATGCCCAGCGGGGTGTCGGCGCGGAAGGGCGGTCGGCCCGTCAGCAGCTCGTAGAGGATGACCCCCAGCGCGTAGAGGTCGGAGCGGGCGTCGGCCGGGGCGCCCTGCACCTGCTCGGGGCTCATGTAGCCGGGCGTGCCGAGGACGGCGCCGGTCTGCGTCACGCTGTCGGAGGCGTGGGCCTCGAGCGGCTTGGCCAGCCCGAAGTCCACGACCTTGGTGCGCTCGTAGCCGGCGTCGTCGCGGATGACGAGGATGTTCGCCGGCTTGAGATCGCGGTGGACGATGCCGCTGGCGTGGGCGGCGGACAGGGCGTCGGCGACCTGCGCGGCGAGGTGGGCGGCGCGGGCGGGGGCGAGCGGCGCCTCGTGATCGATGACGCGGGTGAGCGGGTCGCCGTGGAGGATCTCCATGGCGATGTAGAGGGTGCCGTTCTGGGTCTGGCCCGAGTCGAGGATGGTCACGACGCCTGGGTGCGAGACGGCGGCGGCGGTGCGGGCCTCGCGAAGGAAGCGCTTGAGCTCGGCCGGATCGCGGGTGGCCGAGGGGGCGATGAACTTGAGGGCGACCGGGCGCTCGAGCGAGCGCTGGCGGGCGGCGAAGACCACGCCCATGCCGCCCTGGCCCAGAGGGCGCTCGAGGATGTAGCGGCCGTCCACCGTGTCGCCGGGGGCCAGGCCGCGCGGCAGCCGGAACAGGGGGGCGTCGTCCTGCGGACACCGGGCGCTGACCCGCGGATCGGCGGGCGGGGTGACGTCGCGAACCTCTCGCTCGCAGGTCGGGCAGTACAGGACGGCGGCTTCGTTCAACGGCGGCGCCTCGGCGGTTCGGGCGCGAATGTGCCCGAAGGCGGCCCCGGTGGCAACCGCCGCCCGGGGCCGGGCCCCGCTCTCGTTAGTTCATGCCGCCCGGGAACCCGTAGCTCATCGCGCCGTTGTAGCCGTAGACGACGAGGCCGAACGGCTGATCGCCGGCCAGCTTGTGCACCCCCGCCTTCAGCTCGAGGTAGCCGTACTCCCAGCCGCCCGCGCCGAAGGTCTGGAAGAGCGAGGCCGGGACCGGGCCGCCGGCGGAGGAGACGGTCGCGCCGACCGGCTTGATGATGGTGACCCAGTTGGTGTCATAGCCCGGGGGGATGGTCAGGGCGTAGAAGTCGCGGTAGCGCTGGGTCGGGACGGCCAGGATCAGGCTGGGATCGCCGGTGCCCTGGGTGGTGCCCTCGGAGCCGATGAGGTACTGGCCCACCTGGATCTTGCCCGTGGCCTGGATCTCGAACGACTGGTCGGAGTAGACCTCGACCCAGTCGCCGCGCTTTTGCAGCGTGACGTTGTTCACGCCCGGCTGCGGCGGGTTGGTCGTGACGGTCACGTTGGCTTCGGCCGCCTGGATGCGCCACAGGTCGGGGTCGTTGCCACGGGGCTTTGACTTCACGGCCAGGTAGCTCTGGTCGAGGACGTGCAGCGGGAACATCTGCTCCTCGAGGTGATCGAGGTAGCCGCTGGCCTCGCTGTTGGTCGGGTTTGCGATGGCCGCCGACTCATGGCCGGCGAAGACGGCGACCGGCTTCTTGGCGCTGACCGTCGACCCCGTCAGGTCGCAGGTCTCGAACAGGGTCGCGGGCTCGCACTCGACGTTGAGGATCTCGCCCTTGTTGATGGTCACCGTCTGGATCGCGCCCTTCTGCATCGCCGCCACCTTGTCGCCGGCGGCGACGCGGCCGGTGACCTGGAACGTCACCTCGGTGTCGTCGTGGACGCCGACCACGGTGAAGAAGCCGTTGACGTTCTCCATCGCGGGCATGCCGGGGATGGGGAACTGGATGAGGCCGCGCGGGTCGGTGGGCCAGCTGAGGATGACGTAGTCGCTGCCGAGGAAGCTCTCGGGGAGCAGCAGCGAGGCGTCGTTCGACCAGATGGCCTTCCAGGGGTTGAACTGGTGGACCAGGATGGGGCGGCTGGACTTGAAGCGGATGCCCTTGTGCGACACGCCGGTGCCCTCGGTGTTGAGGACGGGCATCATGAAGACCTTGCTCTCGCCGGCCTTGACCGTGTTGTCGGTGCTCTGGATGGTGACGCCGGGCGGCGGCTCCCAGGTGATGGTCGCGTCCATCTCGTTGGGGTTCGAGATGACCAGGGCGTGCGGGAGATCCTCGGGGTTGGTCGGCGTGATGGTCGGGTCCGGCCAGTTCGGCAGGTCGACCGTCCAGTACGAGCAGCCGACGTAGGAGCCGAACTTGGGGTCGGCGAAGCAGGCGCCGGTGCACTTGCCGGAGGTGCAGTACTCGTTCTCGGGGCAGGGGACCGGGTCGGAGAAGCCGCTGCCGTCGGGCAGGCAGGACTTCACGGCGGCCAGCCCCTCGCAGAAGGTGGTCCCGGCCTGGCAGAGGACCGGCTTGCAGGCGCCGTCCAGGCACTGGTGCGACGAAGGGCAGGGCTTGGGCACGAAGGCGGTGCCGGTGGCGTCGCAGGTCATGACCGCGGCGTTGCCGTAGCAGGCTTCGGTCTCGCCGGCGGTGCAGCCGCCCGGCGCCGGGGCGACGCACCAGCCGTCGACGCAGGTCGCGGGGGCCGCGCAGTCGCCGCAGCCGGCGGCGCCGTCCGGCAGCGGGGCGTCGGCGGTCGGGGCGTCGGCGGTCGGGGCGTCGTCCGAGGTCTTGGCGTCGGTGTCGCCGAAGCTGGTCTCGGCGCCGACGTCGATGGGGACGCCGACGCCGCCCTGGTTGGGGTCGCTGCAGGCGCCCCATGACAGGGCGGCGGCGGCCAGGAGGGCGGCCAGAGGGGGGGTGGGGGCGGCGATGTGGATCGTGCGGCGCATGGCGAGTGTCTAGCGGCTCTCGCGGCGAGAGTCCAGACGCGACGAGGGCGCGAGCGTCACCACGGGAAACAGGCAGGACGTCGGGGCGCGCCAGAGGCGGGTCGGCGCGTGCGAATCCGCCACGGGTGGGGTACAAGCCTGGGCCGCACCCTGTCCGGAGTCACGCGCATGCTGAAGCCCTTCTCGAAGTCAGGCGCCGCCTTCGTCGTGCTCGCCGCGATCGGAGTCGTCTCGGCCGGGGCCTGCGAAGACGCCGGCGGGTCGAACGAGACGTCCGCGCCCTCGCCGACGCCCGCCGAGGCCTTCTGTCGGGCTCACTTCAGCGCCGCCTGCGAGCGGCTGTTTCGCTGCGACCCCGACGCCGCGGCCCTCATCCCGCAGGCCGCCACCGCCGCGGCCTGCGCGCAGGCGCACCACGAGCGCGTCTGCGATCGCCTGTCGGCCGACATCGCCGCCGGCGCGGTGCGCGTGGACCTCACCGGCGCGGACGCCTGCAACGACGACCTCGCGACCGCCAGCTGCGGGACGGCCGCCGAGGAGGTGCGACGGTTCTTAGAGGCCGGCAAGCTCGACGCGTGCCCGGACGTGCTGGGGGGCGATCGGGCGAAGGGGGCCAGCTGCACGGCGGCGTGGCATTGTCGCGAGCCGTCCAGCAACTGCGTGGCCGTGGCGTCCGGCGCCGGCGAGTGCACCGGAGCGCTGTCGGGGGACGCGTTCGAGATCGCCTGCTCGGCGACGAGCGCAGGCGCGGGCGCGTGCCCCGGGCTGGTGTGCCTGGGGCTCAACGCGAACCAGCAGGGCAAGTCGGGCCTGTGCACGGCGCGGTGCCAGAGCCAGGCCGACTGCGGCGACGGCGGCGTCTGCGTCGCCCTGACCGACGGCAACATCTGCTTTTCGATGTGCACGTCGGACGCGGACTGCGGAGGCGGCTTCGTCTGCGTGGACGAGGTGTACCAGCCGGGGCCCCAGATCGAGGGCGACGGGCGCGCGTGCCTGGTGACGTTGCCCTCGGCCGAGTGAAGGCGATGGGGGCTGTCAAAGGCGCGGTCGCATTTCGAAGCGCCGGTGACGTGCGATTTGCCGGCATATTTTTGTGAAGTGGCACAAGTGTGGGAAACCTGGGCGAGTTGCGCGCCGCCGCTGGGCCGGCTGGTTGAACGGCTCGCGATGCGGGTCTATCAAGTGCCTGCCGACGCCTTCCGGCGCGGCGAACCCCCCTGACCGAATTCCACGCAAAGTTCAAAATTCGCAGCGAGCGCCGCCCGCCGGATCGCCCAGCCGTTCTCCGGCCGCGCGGTGATCCGCCCCGCCCCCGGGTGCGCGTCGCTGCGCTCCACCACGCGAGCCAATTGCCATGCTGAACGCGACCCCCAAGAACGTCCGTCGCCTGGGCGTCGGACTGGCCTCGGCCGTCGCCCTGTCGATGGGCGCATGTGCCAGCGACGTGAGCCCTGCGCCCGGCTCGGGCACGGCCACCACGGGCCTGGCCCTGTCGATGAGCTGGGACAAGGACGGCGCCGTCGCCGGCTTTCACTTCAAGATCCGTCAGGTGCCCTGCAAGAAGGAGCACATCGACTATCCGGTCGAGCACGAGGCCACGGTGGGCCTCGAGGAGTTCGGGCTGCCGTCGTTCGTCCCCGGCAACCACTTCGGGGACGAGCTGCACGCGTTCGCCGACCACTTCACGGTGCTGCCGGCCGGCTGCTACGACGTGAAGGCGACGCCGGTGGACGACAAGGGCAAGCCCGTCGAGGACTGCAGCCCGGCGCACGACAAGAAGGTCCGCGTCGTCGACGGCGAGACCACCGAGATCCTGCTCGTGAGCAAGTGCGGCGGCGAAGAGGTCGGCGGCCTGGACGTCATCGCGGCCATCAACACCGCGCCGACCCTCGAGAGCCTGGAGTTCAACCCGTCGAAGTTCGTCGAGACGTGCGACTGGGTCGAGATCTGCGCGACCGCGTCGGATCCGGACGGCGACGGCCTCGAGTTCAAATGGAAGAAGAAGGCTGGGCCCGAGGTCAAGGGACCCAAGGTCGTCAGCCACACCGAATATGACGGGTCGGTGACCGAGTGCATCAAGGTCCGGCCCGAGGAGCCCGGGGCCTTCACCTGGGAGGTCAAGGTCTTCGACCTGCGCGACTTCGACGGCCGCAAGTGGCGCGTCGAGGAGTGGCTGCAGGACAAGCACAAGGGCGCCAAGTCCAGCGACAGCCTGGAGTTCCCGCTGTACGCCGTGGGCGACGCGTGCGTCTCGCCGCCCGAGTGCTACAAGGACGAGGACTGCAAGTACGGCGAGATCTGCAAGGACGGCATGTGCGTCGAGCCGCCGGCCGAGTGCTACGACGACAAGGACTGCCGCTACGGCGAGGTCTGCAAGGACGGCAAGTGCGTCGAGCCGCCGGCCGAGTGCTACGACGACAAGGACTGCAAGTACGGCGAGATCTGCGAGTACGGCAAGTGCGTCGCGCCGCCGCCGGAGTGCTACGACGACAAGGACTGCCGCTACGGTGAGATCTGCAAGGACGGCAAGTGCGTCGCGCCGCCGCCGGAGTGCTACGACGACAAGGACTGCAAGTACGGCGAGATCTGCAAGGACGGCAAGTGCGTCCAGCCGCCGCCGGAGTGCTACACGGACAAGGACTGCAAGTACGGCGAGATCTGCAAGGACGGCAAGTGCGTCCAGCCGCCGCCGGAGTGCTACACGGACAAGGACTGCAAGTACGGCGAGATCTGCAAGGACGGCAAGTGCGTCCAGCCGCCGCCGGAGTGCTACACGGACAAGGACTGCAAGTACGGCGAGGTCTGCGAGTACGGCAAGTGCGTCCAGCCGCCGCCGGAGTGCTACAAGGACGAGGACTGCAAGTACGGCGAGGTCTGCGAGTACGGCAAGTGCGTCCAGCCGTCGCCGGAGTGCTACAAGGACGAGGACTGCAAGTACGGCGAGGTCTGCGAGTACGGCAAGTGCGTCCAGCCGCCGCCGGAGTGCCGCTACGACAAGGACTGCCCCTACGGCCAGGAGTGCAAGGACGGCAAGTGCGTCGAGCCGCCGAAGGAGTGCAAGTACGACAAGGACTGCGGTTACGGTCAGGAGTGTGAGTACGGCAAGTGCGTCGAGGACCGGCGCGAGCGCCGTGACTGACACGCGCGGGTCGCGCCGCGCGGCGCCCGCGAGGGCGCGCGGATGACGTCGACCCCGTGAACGGATCCCGAGGCCCGGTGGCGACCCGTTCGCCGCCGGGCTTCGGCCGTTTGCGGGCTGCGCGGCTTGACAGCGCGGGGGGCGGTCCTGTCGACTCGCGGGCGAGGACATGGCGCGGTGAGAGGGGTCGTGTGGAGCGAGCGTGGGGCGGTCGAGTTCGGGAGACGAGGAGCCGCCGGGTGGCGGCGCCGGCGGACGGGGGCTGCGGGGCGCCGAGGTGACTGACGTCCGCCGCGGGGCCGCCGCTTCGAGCATGCGGGAGGTCGGAGCGTCCGACCGCCTGCCGCTGACCTGCGCCCGGGGCGACGTCTGCTGCTTCGGCATGGCGGTGTGGCTCGAGCCGTACGCCATCGCCCGGCTGGCCCGTGGCCTGGGCCTGCCACCCGAAGAGCTCGTCGCCCGCCACACCGTCGACGGCGGGCTGCGGCTGCGCGCGTCCGGGCCCTCGGGGGCGCGCGGCGAGCCCGCCTGCGACCTCTACCGCGTCGGCGCCGGCTGCTCGGTGCACGGCGACCGCCCGCTGGCCTGCCGCCTGTACCCGCTGCGTCGCGAGCTGCGCCAGGGGACCGCCACCTACGGCTTCGACGGGCCGCGCTTGCCCTGCCTGGCCGGCTGCCCCGACGTGGCGCGCCTGCCCGAGCGCACGGTGGCCGACTACCTGGCCGAGCAGCAGGTCGCGCCGCACGAGGCCGCCCAGGTGGCCTACCTCGAGGTCATGCAGGATCTCGCCGAGGGCGCCTTCGTCCTGCTCTTCGACTCGGGCCTGGCCGCCACCGGCGACCGCGCCACCCTGCCGCGTTGGCGCCGCCTGGGCGCGCTGACGCCCGACGCGCGCGCCACGGCCGTCGGCCCCGAGTGGCTGGCGGCGCTGCTGACGCCGCCGCTGCCGCCCGACGACCCGGCCGAGTTCGCCCGCCAGCACGCGGCCCGGCTGCAGGCGCGGGCGCAGTCGAGCTTCGCGGCGCTGTCCACCGCCGAGGGCCTGCGCGACGCGTCGTGCACCATGCTGGCGCTGGCCCTGCACCTCGGGCAGGGCCTCGGCGTCGCCCCCGCCGTCCTGTCGGCGCGCTGGGTGCAGGCGGCCCGCGATCGCGGGGCGCGCGGATGACCCGCGGGCTCGTCGTCGCCATGGCGTTGCTGCCGTGGGCCTGCGCGCTCGCCCGGTCCAACCCCGCGCCGGCCGCCCTCGACGCCGAGGCGGTCGCCCGGGCCCAGCAGCGCTGGCCCGAGGTCGACGGCGACTCGCTGGAGCGCGGCCGCGCCCTGTTCGCGTCGAGCTGCAACGGCTGCCACGGCTACCCTGCGCCGGCCGACCACTCCGAGCGCCGCTGGCCGCGCGTCCTGCGCGACATGGGCCCGCGCGCCAACCTGTCCAGGGCCGAGGCCGACCTGGTCCTGCGGTTCGTGTTGGCCGCCCGTCTGGCCGAGATGGCGGACGTCCCGTCCGATCCCTCTGGCGACGCCCCCGCCGCCGCCCCTGCCCCGGAGGAGCCATGACCCGCCCCGATCCCGCCGTCACCGTGGTCGCCCCCGTCGACATCCTGGGCCGCGTGGCCGGCGCGCTGCTGGCCGCGACCTTCCTGGGCAGCCAGTTCCTGATCACCTGGATCCTGGTCGGCCAGGCCGTCGCCTGGGTCGCCGGGCTGCTGGCCGGCCTGTGGGTCGCCCTGGCCGTCCTGGGGCTGCCGCGCCTGCGCCGCCGGATGCGCGGCCGCCCGGGCGCCCGGCGCGTCATCGACGGGCTGATGGGCCTGTTCGTGCTGATGGTCCCGCTGCAGGCCGTCGTCTTCACGACCCTGGGCATCGCCGCCGCCGGCACCATCCTGGGGCTGGGCGCCGAGGTCGACCACCCGGGCGCCACCTTCGCCATCGGCTCCCTTTACGTGGCCCTGTTCCTGACCGGCTTCGGGGGCCTGTTGCCCTTCGGTGGCATCCTGGCGGCCGGCTGGTCGCGCCCCGGGCTGCTCTGGCGCGCCCTGGGCGTGCTCATGGTCGCGCTGGGCCTCGCCGTCGGCCTCGGCGCCGGGCTCTTCCTGGACGACTGGCTGGCCCCGCTGGTCCGCGCCTGGCCGCCGGGCCGCCTGTCGGCCGCCATCTTCGGCCTCGAGGCCGTCCTGTCGGCGCTGGTGGTCCTGATGCTGCGCCCCAGCTTCACCCAGCGCGGGTGGCGCGCCGTCGCCTGCAGCCCCGACGGCGCGCAGGTCCTGGTCGCCCGCGACCGGCGGGCGATGGTGCTGAGGGCCGGCGCCGAGCCGCTGACCCCGGGCGTCGGCGGTCGCCTGGCCGCCTTCAGCCCCTGCGGGCGCTGGGCCGCCGTCGCCGACTTCGACGGCGCCGTGGTCCTGTTCGACGCCCACGGCTGGCGGCCGCGCCTGCGCCTGACCGACGGCCAGGGCACGCCGGCGGCCGCGACGTTCTCGCCCGACGGCGCCTACCTCGCGGTCGGCGACGACGACGGCTTCGTCCAGATCTGGCGCGCCGCCGAAGGGCGGCTGGTGCGGCAGGCCGAGACCCCGCTCGATCAGGCGGCCGCCGTGGCCTTCGCGGGCGACGCGGTGGTCGCCATGGACCGCAACTACCGCGTCATCGAGATCCCGCTGGGCGCCGGCGAGCCGACCCAGACCGCGCGGCGCGAGGACTTCGTGGCCGACGAGAGCGTCCCCACGTTCCCGCGTCCCTTCCTGGCCCCCGGCGCGCGACGGCTGGCCCTGGCGACCGGGCAGCGGCTGGCGTTCTTCGAGCGCCAGGGGGACCGCTGGATCCCGCGTCCCGCCGGCGACTCGGCCCCGCTCGCCTTCGCGCAGGTCGCCTTCTCGCCGACCGGCGACCACGTCGGCGCGGTCGACCACGAGGGCCGCGTGCGCGTCTTCGCTTGGGATGGGCCGGTGCCGCTGCTGACGCTGGACGGGCTGCCAGAGCCTCCCAACGCCGTGGCGTTGGACGCCCGCGCGAGCACCCTGTTCCTGGCCGGCAAGTCCCTGCGCGCCCTCGACGTCGCCCACGGCGGGCTGCAGACCCTGTGGCCTGCCGCAACGGCGACCCCGGCGCAGGACGCAGCGCGCAAGGCCAGCTGAGGTCAGGCCAGCGCGACCGCCGCGACGACCAGCGCGAGGGACCAGGCCAGCTCCGCCAGGCCGACGCGCTTGGCGTCCTTGGCCGAGGTCGCGGGGCGATGGGCCAGCACGCGCAGGGCGTAGGCCAGCGGCAACAGCCCGACCCACAGGTGGCCCGTCAGCCAGCCCACGGCGACCGCGGCCACGACCGAGAGCCCGGCCGCGGCGGCGCGACCGGCGTCCGCGGTGCGGTGCGCGAGGACGGTGGCCAGGGCGCGCTGCACGTAGGCGACGCCCAGCGCCTGCCAGGCCAGCAGCGTGACGAACACGGCGGCGACCGCGTCCGGGGTGGCGCCCGACGACAGGGCCAGGCCGGCGCCCAGGCCCGTCAGCCCGACGAGCCCAGCGGCCTCGAAGGGCAGGGTGCGGGCGAAGCGGCCGCGGGTGACCAGGGCGACCGCGGCGGCGGCCAGGCCGGCGGCTCCCAGGGTTCCTGCGAGGACCAGCGGCGCGGGGGACTCGGCCATCGCGCCCAAGGTGGCCAGGCCCGTCGCGGCGGCGGCCCACAGGGCGGCCAGGCCGGTGGCGGCGTCCTTGCGACGCAGCCAGCGCGCGGCGGCGTTGCTGGCCAGGAACCCGCCGACGACCGCGGCGCCGGCCAGGAGCGTGGCCGGATGCGGGGCCAGCAGCAGGGCGGCCACGAGCGGGACGGTGACCCACGCCCACAGGCCGTGCTCGGCGGGTGACAGCGCCTTGGTGTTGGGGCGGACGCGCAGCATCGCGAGGAGCGTCGGGGTAGAGGACGTGGTCACGAGGACCTCCGGGTCAGTGCGGGTCGCCGGCGGCGGGCCCGGCCCAGGCCAGGGCCTCGGCCGAGCGGGCGACGTCCGCGAGCGTGGTCGTCGCCAGCAGCGTGCGGATGGGGCGCGTCGCGACCAGCCACAGGTCGTGCAGCGGACAGGGGTTGGTCGGATCGCAGGCCCGGTCGCCCATGGCGCAGGCCGGGGCGAACGGCGCCGAGGGAGCTTCGGACAGGGCCGAGATCACGGCCTCGAGGGTGACGGTCTGCGCGGGCTGGGCCAGCGCGTAGCCGCCGCGGCGGCCCTTCTCGCCGGCGACGATGCCGGCGCGGCCGAGCTGCTGCAGCAGCTTGGCGAGGAAGGCCGCCGGGACGTGCGTGCGGGCGCTGAGCTCGGCGGCGCTCAGGCGCTCGCCCGGGGCGAGGCGGGCGAGGCAGGTCGCGGCCGACAGCGCGTAGCGCGCCGACAGGGGCAGGGCGGGGGAGGCGGGGATCATCGGGCGGTCAGTCTCCCGTAGACGGTGGCCAGGGCGTCGGTCAGCGCCTCGGGGCGCGGCAGGATGTGCCACGCCCCCGGGCCCAACATGGTGGGGAGATAATCACGCGCGACGGCGTCGACCGCCAGCGCGTGTGTGTGGACGCCCTTTCCGGCGGCCTCGCGCAGGGCCTGGCGGATGTCCGCGATCCCGTAGCGGCCCTCGTACTGGTCGAAATCATTGGGCTTGCCGTCGCTGATGAGGAGCAGCAGGCGCCGATCGGCCGGCGTGGCCGCGAGGCCGGCCGCCGCGTGCCGGATCGCCGGGCCGATCCGGGTGTAGCCCTGCGGCTCGAGCAGCCCCAGGCGCGCCTTGCCCAGCGCCCAGGACTCCTCGAAGGCCCGCACCTTCCAGACGCGGCACTTGTTGCGGGTGTGTGAGGCGAAGGCCAGGATCTCGAGCCGGTCGCCCAGCCGGTCGGCCACCTCGCCCAGCACCAGCACCGCCTCGCGCGCCACGTCCAGCACGCGGCGGTCGTCCACCCAGCCGTCGCTGGACAGCGACACGTCCAGCAGCACCGTGGTCGCGAAGTCCCGCCGCCGGTGGACCTGCCGCACGTACAGCCGCTGATCGCCGCCGCGCCCCGCGCGCCGCGCCGCCAGCTCGTCGACCAGCGCCGTCATGTCCACGTCGTCGCCGTCACGCTGCCGGTCCAGGTTCATCAGGCCCATCCGGTGGGCCTCCAGCCGCTTGTGCAGCCGCGTCACCTCGCGCCGCTGCCGGACCAGGGCCTCGGCCGCCCAGCGCGGGTCCCCGCCGCGGATGTCCGCCGGGTACACGACGCACCAGCCCTTGCGGTACGCGCGCCTTTTGAAGTCCCACTCGTCGTAGGGGATGCCCTTCTCGTCTGGCGCGATGGTCCCGACGTCCGGCACGTCGGCGTCGAGCTGCAGCTCGGCCTTGTAGATGCTGCTCGGCGTCTCGCCGCCGCGCAGGATCTCGCGCAGGTCCAGCTCTTCGAGCGCCTCGAGGTGCTCGTCGAGCTCGTCGTCGCCGCAGGCGTCCCGCGCGAGGCCCTGGTAGTTGTCCAGGGTCTCGGTCTTCTCGAAGGTGTGCATCAGCACGGCCTCGGCCTGCTCCTTCTCGTCGAGCAGGACGCGCTTGACCTCGTCGACCGGCGGCGCGGCGACCTCGGTCCCGTCCGGCGGGCCGCCCGGGTCTCCCTCGTTCGCGCCCGTCGTCTCGTCCAGGGTGTCGACCCGCACCAGCTCGCCCCACAGCGGGCAGGCCGGCGCGTCGACCCCGCGCGCCGAGGCGCGACGCAGCGCCGCCAGGGTCGCCGCCTCGTCCACCGGCTCGTCGCGCAGCACCCGCTGCCGCGCCTCCTCGAGCACGCGGGCCTGCGGCGACAGGCCCTCGAGCGGCGGCCGCGCTCTGAGCGTCAGCGCGCAGGCCGCGCGCCAGGCGACGCCGAAGCCCGGCAGATCGCTCCGCAGCCAGTCCACGGCGCGGACGACCCGCGTCAGGGCGGCCACGCGCGCCGCGAGCGGGTCGTCGGGCACCGGGCGGTCGAGCCCCAGGCGGCGCACCGCGGCGGCGACCACCGCCCGCGCCAGGTACAGGGCCTGGTTGCCTTCGACGTCGGGCGCGACGGCGAGCGAGGACGGCAGGAGGAGATCCCGCCCCCGCACGCCGCCGGCCCCGGCCGCCTCACGGACGCGCACCGGCTCGCCGGCGACGAGCTGCGCCACGACCGACAGGCGGCCCGACACGTCGCCCAGGGCGACGACGTGTGACGTGTCCTCGGGCGGCCGCGCGCCGGCCCGCGACAGCCCCCGCCACAGGGCGCGGAAGGCGCGGAACAGGCCGACCTCCCACTCGAACTCCAGCTTGGGGGCTTCGCTGGCCATCGCGTGCGTCCTCCTCAGCCTCAGAAGACCAGCGACACGAGGTCGCGCAGGCCGGCCGCGATCTCGCGGTCGTCGGTCAGGGGCTCGACGATGGCGGCCTGGCAGGCGATGCGCGGCGCCACGCCCGAGCCGATGAGGCGCGCGGCGTCGACCAGCAGGCGCGTCGACGGGACCTCGGCCAGGCCGAGGGTGTCCAGGGCGCGCATGCGGCCGGCCAGGGCGACCAGGCGCTTGCCGACCTTGTCGTCGACGCCGGTCTCGCCGCGCAGGATCTCCAGCTCGACGTCGGCGGCCGGGTAGTCGAAGGAGACGCCGACGAAGCGCTGGCGGGTCGAGGGCTTGAGCTCCTTCAGGCCGCGCTGGTAGCCGGGGTTGAAGCTGACGACGAGCATGAAGCCGGGGGCGGCGTCGAGCTCCTCGCCGCGGCGCTCGAGGATGAGGCGGCGGCGGTGGTCGGTCAGCGGGTGGATGACGACGATGACGTCGCTGCGGGCCTCGGCGACCTCGTCGAGGTAGAGGATGGCGCCCTGGCGGACGGCGCGGGTGACGGGGCCGTCCTGCCAGGTGGTGTCGCCGCCCGAGACGAGGTAGCGGCCGACCAGATCGACGGCGCTGGTCTCGTCGTGGCAGGCGACGGTGACGAGCGGGCGGCCGAGGCGGGCGGCCATGTGCTCGACGAAGCGGGACTTGCCGCAGCCGGTCGGGCCCTTGAGCATCACCGGCAGGTGCTGCGCGTAGGCGTGCTCGAACAGGGCCACCTCGTGGCCGACCGGGCGGTACCAGGGCAGGGGAGGGGCGGCCGCGAGCGGCTCGGGGTCGCTCGCGGAGACCCGGGCGAGGGCTGGGGTCATGTCAGAGCTCCTTGGCGCTGGCGGCGCGGGCGGTGGCGGCGATGGGGAGGTCGATGTCGCCGCCGGGGGCGGTGACGCGGTCGTCGACGTCCACGGGGCGGCCGTAGCGCCAGAAGTTCACGATGAAGAGGGCGATGCCGATGCTGAAGAGGACGGCGGCCAGGACCAGGCCCAGGAAGTGGACCTCGACGGCCTTCTGCACCTCGAGGAAGTCCATGCCCATGCGGCGCTCGAGGTAGACCTGGGCGACGCCGGCGACGCCGAAGGCGACGGTCATGGCGAGCATGCCGATGTTGGAGGTCCAGAAGGACCACTCGGGGATCCAGCCGGTGTACAGCGTGCGGCCGGTCATCTGGGGCAGGGCGTAGGAGATGATGGCGAAGACGATCATCGCGTAGGCGCCCCAGAAGGCGAGGTGCCCGTGCATCGCGGTGACCAGCGTTCCGTGGGTCCAGATGTTCACGCTGGGCAGGGTGTGGGCGAAGCCGAGGAAGCCGGCGCCGACGAAGGCGACGATGCCGCAGCCGACCGTCCAGGTGAGCGCCATCTTGTTGGGGTGGCGGCGGCCGCCCTTCTTCATCATGACGACCCCGTAGATGGCCATCGCGAGGAAGCTCAGGGGCTCGAGGGCCGAGAAGAGGCCGCCCATGGCGAGCCAGTACTCGGGGGCGCCGATCCAGTAGTAGTGGTGGCCGGTGCCGATGATGCCGCTGATGAAGGTGATGCCGACGATGACGTAGAGCCACTTCTCGATGACCTCGCGGTCGACGCCGGTCAGCTTGATGAGCAGGAAGCTCATGATGGCGCCCATGATGAGCTCCCAGACGCCCTCGACCCACAGGTGCACGACCCACCAGCGGAAGTACGAGTCGCGGACCTGGTTCTCGAACGGGATCATGCCCGGCAAGTAGAGCAGGGCGGCCGAGACCAGGCCGATGAGGAGCACGACGTTGGTGGTCGTGAAGCGTTTGGCGCGCAGGGCCGTGATGCCGATGTTCGCGATGAACATCAGGACGTTGACGACGACCAGGTAGTCGAGCGGCCGGGGGATCTCGAGGAACTTGCGGCCCTCCCACCAGTTGAAGTGGAAGCCGATGATGGCGGTGACGCCCACGATGAGCAGCGAGGCCCACTGGATGATGGCCAGCTTCGGGCTCCACAGCTCGCGGTCGGCCTCCTCGGGGACGATGTAGTAGGCGGCGCCCATGAAGCCCATCAGCAGCCACATGACCAGCAGGTTCGTGTGGGTGGCGCGGGCGGTGTTGAAGGGGACCCAGTCGTGCAGGCCGTCGTAGCCCATGTGGGCGAAGCCCATGATGAAGCCGTAGACGATTTGCAGGCTCAGCAGGAGCATGCAGGTCGCGAAGAACGGGTACGCGACCTTCTGGGACTTGAACTTCATGGGTGGCTCTCCTCGGGACGTCGGGATGTGGGGGTGGGGTGGCGGTCGCGTCCGGTCACTTCAGGGTCAGCAGCCAGTCGACCAGCTCGGCGCGCTGGTCGTCGGTCAGGGGCATCTTCGGCATGGCGGTGCCGGGCTTGACCGACTGCGGGTCGGCGATCCACTGGTCGAGGGCTGCGCGGTCGGCGAAGCGGCTGCCCACGCCGTCGAGGGCCGGGCCGACCTTGCCGCCGGTGCCGCCGACCGAGTGGCAGGCCGTGCACAGCTGGGCGAAGGTGCCGGGGGCGCTGTCGAGCGAGGCGGCGCCAGCGGCGACGACCGGCTTGGGCGCCATGTCCGGGTCGCGCGGGAAGCCGTTGGTGTCGATGTTGCCGTTCCACTCGAGGAAGGCGATGAGCGCCTCGATCTCGGGCTCCGAGAGGTCGTACTGGACCATCTTGCGCTCGCCGGGGAACATCCCCTGAGGGTCCTTCAGGAACAGGCGCAGCCACTCCTTGCCGCGCCGCTCCACGACCTTGGTCAGCTCGGGCGCGTAGTAGGCCCCCTCGCCGAGCAAGGTGTGGCAGCCCATGCAGTTGTTGTCCTCCCAGATCTCCTTTCCGTGCACGACCTCGGCGGTCATCAGGTGCTCGTTGGAGCGTTCGGGGACCTGCCGCAGGGTGTCGACGGTCAAACCGAGGAAGACGGCCGAGAACCCGGCCGTCGTGACGACGAAGAACAGTCTGGCTTGTGATTTCGAGAGCATCGGGGTCACTCCGGGTTCAGCGGACCTGGCTGTCCGATTTGCACGCGGCGTGCCACCTCCCACGCCCCGTGTTCGCGCGCGCTCTGGCCGCCTGCCGGCCTCGGCAGCGGGCGAATTGACACGCGTGCGGCGTGCGAGATGACCCAGCTCCCCCGGCGCGGCCCGTTCGGGGCGTCCAGCGGCCGGTCCTTCGGCGCTGGCACGTCCATTGCTGTGATCCAGGTCATCCCACCGAGCGGTCGACCCGGGTCGCGCCGACCCCGTGGCCTGCTCGGAGCTTTGAGAGGAAACCCGATGAAGCGCAGCGAGCGAGTGTCCGAGATCATGAGCCAGGACGTCGTCACCTTGCGGCTCGAGGACCGCCTCAGCGAGATCCGCGGCACCATGATCGAGCACCACATCCACCACCTGCCGGTGGTCGACGGCGGCCGCCTCGTCGGGATGCTGAGCTGGTCCGATCTGCTGCGCGTCAGCTTCGGCGACGTCATCGGGCAGGACCCCGAGTCCGCCGACAAGCTGCTCGACCACGTCTCCTCGGTCGCCGAGACGATGTCCCGCGACCTCGTCACCCTGGCGCCCGACGACACCATCCGCCACGCCGCCAGCCTGCTCGCCGAGGGGCGCTTCCACGCGCTGCCGGTGGTCGATGATGGCCGCGTCGTCGGGATGCTCTCGTCGACCGATCTGGTCCGCTACCTCTACAAGCAGTACTGGGCCTAGCCGCCATGGATGGCGAGGTAGGCAACGCCCCCTGCCGCTGCGCCGGTCACGCCGCCCCCAGCGGCGACCTGACCGGCGCGCGCCCCCGCGTCGTCGTCCTCACGGGCGGCCCCGGCGCGGGCAAGACCGCCGTCCTCGAGCTGGCCCGACGCCGCTTCTGCGCGCACGTCGAGGTCCTGCCCGAGTCGGCCAGCATCCTCTTCGGCGGCGGCTTCCCGCGCCGCGGCTCGCACGGCGCCCGCAAGGCCGCCCAGCGCGCCATCTTCCGGGTGCAGCGCGAGCTCGAGGCCGTCGCCCACGCCGACGGCGACCGCTCGGTCGTCCTGTGCGACCGCGGCACGCTCGACGGCCTGGCCTACTGGCCCGAGGGCTCCGAGAGCTTCTTCGCCGAGCTGGGCACCACCGCGGAGGCCGAGCTCGCCCGCTACGACGTCGTCATCCACCTGCGGACGCCGCCGCCGGGGGCCTACGACCACGTCAACCCGCTGCGCACCGAGTCCGCCGCCCAGGCGGCCCTCATCGACGTCCGCATCGCCGAGGCCTGGGCCCGCCACCCGCGCCGGGTCGTCATCGACAGCACCAGCGACTTCTTCGACAAGGCCGCCGCCGCGCTCGCGGCGATCTCGGCCGAGGTCCCCCCGTGCTGCCGATCGGCCGGGACCCTCGTCCGCGCGACGAGCCCCGCCCCCGTCTCCTGACGAGGGCGGGCCGCCCGGCCGCTGGTTCGAGGCCCCGCTTCTTGCGACGAGCCCCGCCCCCGTCTCCTGACGAGGGCGGGCCGTCGTCAGCGGGCCGCGCGCCTCAGAACGTCCCCTGGACCGACAGGTACAGGCCCAGGTCGGCGTCGTCCCCGCCGATGATCGCCTCGAGCCCCGCGTCCGGCACCATCAGGAACGCCCCCGCGAAGGCCTCGAGCTGCGGCATCGGCGTCCACGTCACCGTCCCGTCGACCTCCCAGCCGAAGGCCTCGGGGCCCCCACGCGGCTCGGCCGCCAGGAACCGGTGCACGTCCAGCCCCAGGCGCCAGTCGGGCGCCGGCGTCGCCGCCAGCTTCAGCGCCAGGTCGACCAGCCCCTGCTGCTGCGTCTGCGCGGGGATGTTGATGAAGAAGTCGGCGAACCCGTAGAAGGCGTGGTTGGTGCCGTACAGCGTGTCGAAGGCCCTGACGGTCCCGTCGGTCGGGTCGTCGTCGCCGCTCAGGTAGTCGGCCCAGAGCGTCACCTGCAGCCACGAGACGCCGGGCACCCGCGTCCCCACCGCGCCGGCCAGCAGGAACGCCGAGATGTCTCGGTCGCCGGCCTCGCCGGTCTGGTAGTAGCCCTCGACCCGCAGGTCGACGGGTCCGAGCTTCAGCTTGTCCCACAGGCCCAGCGTCGCCCGCGTCAGGTCGTCGCGGTAGCGGTGCTCGGCCAGCCCATACAGCGACAGCGCGTTCTTCTGGCCGGCCAGCTCGTGCTCCAGCCGCGCCACGGCCCCGGTCAGGAACATGGTCTCGTTGGGCGGGATCAGCTCCGAGCGGTTGCCCAGCGCGTCCTCGACGTCCAGCACCTGCGCGTACAGGGCGTCGACCTGCCAGCCGGCCTCGGGTGGCGCGTAGCGCAGCCGCACGGCGTCGAAGCTGCGGCCCTGCGGCGTCCAGCCGACCGGCCCGATGAGGCGCTGCTCGTCGTAGGACAGCTCCTGCCGGCCGATGCGCGCCACCAGCCCCGGCGTCAGCAGCGGGAGATCCAGGTAGGCCTGGTGCACGTCCAGCCCGTCGGCCGAGTAGTCGAACAGGGTATGCAGCTCCTCGCCCCAGGCGCGCACGTCCTGGATCTGCACGAAGACCGACGGCCCCTGCTGCAGCGCGACCCCCAGCCCCAGGCGCGTGCGCTGCTCGACCCAGGTGTGCGAGGGGTCGCCGCTGTCGCCGTCTCGTCCCTGGTGGTGGTTGACGCGGGTGCGCACCTGGACGGGAGCGGTCACGCCCTCGGCCAGCGGGACGGCGAAGGCGGGGGCGGCGGCGAGGGGGGAGGCGGTCAGCAGCGCCGCCGCGGCGAGTCGTGACATGCGTCGTTTTCGTGGCATCGGGCACCCCGGGGTCGTGTGAACGCGCCCCCCGCCGCGGCCTTCCTGGGCTCCGCGCGGGGGCGCAACCCCGGATGCAGCAAGGTTCGGGCCAACTCGGACGGGCGTGTCCCGGTTGTTGGGGCCATGAGCCGCCCCTGCGCAACCCTCTGGGCGTCGCCGTGGCCCTCAGACCTTCGACCACCGGGCCGCGCCGCGCCCCAGCGCCAACGCTCCGAACAGCAGCCCGGCGTCGCGCAGCGCCAGCGCCATCTGCTCGCCGGCCACCGCGGCGTTCAGCGCCAACAGCGCGAACCACAGCGCCAGCGCGTACCCGCCCAGCCGCGCCGACATCGCCACGCCGACACCCAGCGCGATCTCGACGAGGCCGACGACCTTGATCAGCGTCAGCGCCCCCAGGGGCGCCGCGTCGAGCACCGCGGGCGCGATGACGGGCGGCCCACCGCCCAGGAACCCCAGGAACTTGTCCAGGCCCAGGACGATCGGCAGGACGGCCATCGCGGCGTGCAGGATGAGGAAGCCCTGTCGGGCGGGATCGGCCGGCGCGCTGGCGCGGCGGCGCGGGAGCTCGTGGACGGTCATGACGCGCCCTCCTTGGCGGCTGCGGCGCGGGCCCGGCAGGGGCGGCGCCGTGGCGAGAGCGTTGGCGGCCAATCCCGAGGGGCCGCGCGCAGCGAGGGGTTCGGGCGCGCGGTGCGGGCGTCGAGGCCGAACCCGAGCATGCCACGGCCCCCGCGCCCCGCCGAGCCCCCGGTCGGGCCACCGCCCGACGCGTGCCATGGGCTCGGGGGCTGAGACGCGCCCAGGCGGCCGACCGGGTTGCGTCCCTGCCCTGCACCGTGGGAAGCTGGCGAGATGAGCGCAGCGCCCTCCCAACTCACGACCCCATCCGGTTCCCAGGTCTCGCGTGTGCCGCCTCGCTGGAGGTGGGTCGACCTGGCGTTTCGCCTCGCCGAGTGGGAGGTCCTCATCCACCTCTGCACGGTCGTGGTCGGGGTGGTGGTTTCGGCCTCGATGGGGGGTGCGGACGTCAACGAGGGTGTCCTCGGGGCCATCGTCCCACTGACCTACTTCGTGCGTGTCGCCATGGAGCTCATCGGGTTCGGGCTGCTGGTATCCGCGGCGCGCTCGCTCCCCGGTGGACTCGCTGGCCGTGTGGCGGCTTGCGCCTGGATTGGCCTCGTCTGCATCGCGTTGCGAACGACCTTCGACGTGGTCGCCCTCGTCGCGACCGAGTTCGCCGTCGAACATCTGCTGTTCGTCTTCGAGCTGACCCCGCTGGTGCCTCTGGTCGCCATGGGCGCCCTCATGCTGGTGGCGCGCGGCGTCATCAAGCGGTTGGCACCGTCGAGCTCGACGCGAACGGCCGAGCTGCAGCTCGCGCTCATCGGCGTCGCGATCGCCTATCACCTGAGCGCGACCTACACCGACGCGCTGGCCGCGATCCCAGGGGGCGTTCTTGCGATCGTCGTGCTGCTCTCACGCCTCGTAGGGCTGATCCTCTACCTGCGGGCGCTCCGCCAGGCGCGCCGAGCGCTCGCCGCGACCCGCGACACCACCGCCATGGCCGAGGTCTTCTCCTGAGCCCGTCGCCGCTCGACCTCAGGAGATTGCGGCCAGGCCAGCCGTCTAGATCCCCAAACCTCGAACCCGCACCTTCCGAGGACCCCCGTGCTTCGCTCGATCATGGTCACCCTCGCCGCTCTCGTCGCGTCCGCCGGATGCGGCTCGGCGACGCCGGGCGCCGCGATCGATGAGGTGCCTGCTGCGGATCCTTCGTCCGATGCCGAGCTCGCGTTCGATGGGGCGCCTGCCGCGGACACCTCGCCCGACGCCGAGCTCGCGTCCGACGACGCCTGGCAAGAGGCCCTGGACGGGGTCGCGGCGGAGGCAGAGACCTTCGGCCCGGACACGGCCGACACGGACGCCTCGAAGGGCGACGCGTCGGACGATGACCTCGGGTCCGACGGCGACACTGCTCCTCCGCTCCCGACCTGCAGCGAGGTCCTCGATGCGGAGGCCGCGCCGATCCCCCTGACGCCCCTGTGGGACTCGACCTACGGTCACCTGAAGGCCTCGTGGCACCGGTCCTACCATGCCGAGCGGCTCGTCGACGGCACGATGCTGCTCGGCGGAGAGTTCACTCCCGGGACTCAGTTTGGCCAGCCGCTCTGGGTGCTCCTCGACGCCGACGGCGGCCAGCTGGGCGGCGACGTCGTCCCCACCGCGGGCTCGGCCGGCGAGATCCAACGTGTCCGGGCGCTCCCCGACGGCGGCGCCATCCTCGCCGGCCACCACACGAGCAACGGCCTCGGCTTCAGCCATCTGTGGCTGGCCCGCTTCGGCCCCGGCATGGCGCCGGCCTGGTCGCGGCAGACGGAGCTCCTCGACATGAGGGCGCGCGACCTCGCCCTCCTCGAAGGCGGCGGCTTCGCCATGGCGGCGAGTGACACCTGGCAGCCCGTGGCCCACGTCGTCTGGTTCGACGCGGACGGCCACGCCGTCGACGCTTGGAGCGCCTCGTTGGGCGTCCATGTTCGTTCCGTCCAGCTATGGGTGATGCCGGCGGGCCGTCTGGGCGTCGCCGTGGTCGCCCGCTCGGCCGACGTCCTCTACGCCCCGGACGCCCTCCACGTCGTGACCTTCGACGCCGAGCACGAGGTCGACTCCGTCGCCGAGCTGACGCTCGACGGGACGCACTTGCTGCAGGTGGTGCGCCCAAGGCCCGGGGGGGGCTGGCTCGCGGCGGGCCTTCGCAGCGAGGCAGGCCCCTGGCTGGTCGGCCTGGGTCCGACGGGCGCCGTCGAGTGGTCACGGGTGGTCCCGGTCGGGCCCGGCTCCATCTCCGACCTCGTGCCGCTCGAAGGCGGCGGTTGGTTGGCCGTCGGCAGTCTCTACCCATCGCAGAACCACTATGAATCGCTGGTCCTGAGGCTCGGCCCGTGCGGCGAGCTGGTGGCCGCCGCCCGGCTCGGGCCGGCGCTGAGGACCTTCTCGGCCGTGGCCCACGTTCCCGGCACGTCGACGGCCATGGCGACTGGCTGGGCGAGCGCGATCCACCAAGGGACTGAAGGCTACTTCATCACGGCCACCGAGCTCCCGGTCGACTTCGGTCCGTGAGCTGGCTCGGTCCCCGGCGCGCCCACCAGGCCGAGTTCGCTGCGCCACGCGCGGCTGCCTGGCCGTCGACCGGGCCGCTGGCGGGAACGTCGAGGCCGAACCGCGTCGCGGCGCGCAAGCTCAGAGCGGCATGCGCGGCGCGCGGCGCGAGCGCTCGTGGACGGTCATCGCGCGCCCTCCTTGGCGGCTGCGGCGCGGGCTGGCTGGGCAGCCCCGTGGCGCGAGCGTTGACGGCCAATCCCGAGGGGCCGCGCGAGCGAGGGGTTCGGCTGCGCGGTTCGGGCGTCGAGGCCTACCCGAGCGTGCAACGTCCCCCCGCTTCCAGCCGAGCCCCTGCGTCGGGCCACCGGCCTCGCGGCTTCGCTGACCGAGAGGGCTCGCGCGTGCGAATCGGCTGCGCGAGCCTCGACGGAGGCTCTTCGCGGGTGCGAGTCGGCTGCGCGAGGCTCGCGGAGGCGATTCGCAGGTGAAAATCGGCTGCGCGAGGCTCGCGGAGGGGTCTTCGCAGGTGAAAGTCGCCTGCACGAGGCTCGCGGAGGCGATTCGCAGGTGAAAATCGCCTGCACGGGGCTCGCGGAGGCGTTTCGCAGGTGAAAACCGGCTGCGCGAGGGTCGCGGAGGCGTTTCGCAGGTGAAAATCGCCTGCACGGGGCTCGCGGAGGCGTTTCGCACGTGAGAATCGGCCGCGCGAGGCTCGCAGAGGCTTCTCGCGGGTGAAAATCGGCTGCGCGAGGCTCGCGGGCCGGTGCGGCGACCTGGGGGTCAGGGGGCCCCGGGGGTGGGGGTCGCGCTGACCGTGAAGTCGGTGAAGTTGTCGCCCGTGTCGGTCGCGTCACGCGAGGCTCGCGCCAGGATCGCCTCATGGATCGGGGTGGGGGCATCGGGTACGCACCAGGGCTGGGGGCCGGGCGCCGGCGGGTGGCGGTTCGAAGCCCAGGTGACCGTTGGGCGCGACGAGTAGAGTGCCATCGGGGCTGAAGGACGTCACCAGGTCGCCGCCGAACCAGGGGTCTGCCCGCAGGGCCGCGAAGGACGGCTCGGCCAGACCGGCGAGATCACGGCACCGGCCCGCGCGAGCGGCGTCCAGACGCCACGCGACCACCAGCCGAAGGGCAGCGGGCCCAGTGCTCATGATGCCTCCGCTACGAAGGTAGCGGGTCAGGATGTCTGGTGCCTCCGCCATCAGCTCCTCCACGAATAGGCGCCGCAGCTCCGACTTCGCCGACGGGTCGGTGGCGAGGCGCTCTCGGAGGTCGTTGGCGCGTCCCTTGGGCGCCCGCCTCCCCAGTCGCTTCCGCCAAGCCTGGATGCGCTCCCAGCAAGCAGAGGCCGGCCCGGCCGAGCACGCCTGGAGGTCGAGCGGCAAGCTCTCGAGCTCATACTCGAGCACGGCGGCGTAGTTGTCATGGTCGTACTTGGCATTGGGGGAGTCCGTGGCATCGAGCCCTTCGAGCGCCAGTACGATTTGGTACTCTAACGCGCCTCGGACCCAATCCTGGTGCGACGGAGCCGTGGTGACCAGCGCGGCGAGATCACGCTCGAACGTCTCCAGAATGCCAGGTTCGAGTCCGGGCAACTGAAGCAGGAGCTGCTCGCTCGCATAGAGCATCAGGAATGCTCCCATGTTGGCCATCTGCATGACGCTGATGTTGGCCCCGCCTCTCGCCAGATCCTGAAAGAACTGCAGGCCATCCGCCAGGTCACGGAAGGCCTCTGCCGGACGTCCGGCGCGGGCATGGGAGATCGCGCTCGCCACGACGGCAGAGGCGGCGCGGGCCACCATCACCGCATCCTTCGGCTCGGGCCGGCGACCCGCGAGATAGGCCGAGCACGCGTCCCTCATCGCAATCGCACGTCGAATGGCCTGTATCACCGGCGAGCACAGTCGAACCTCCTCGTCCAGGGCGAGGTTGGGATCGTCGAGCGGGAGGAATGGTGCCGCCTCGAGGCTATACCAATAGTAGCGAAGCGCGGACGGGTCCTTGACCGAGATGTGGTAGTTGAAGTCGGTGTCCCGGATTCGCTCGAGACATGGCGCCACGTCCGGGTCGGGCTCAGCGAGCGCGACGTGGTGTTCATCGGCGCGGCCTCGCTCACCGGCGCCACGCAGGACGGGTCGCTCACATCCGCGCCCCTGCTCGGATCCGAGCACGGCGGCGGCTCGCGCACGCAAGGCCGCGACCTCCGTCGCGTCGTAGATGGGCGGGGCGGGGCCGCGGTCGCGACAAGCCGCTAGACTCACCGGCAAAGCGATCGACAGCGCAACGAGCGCTCGCACCACGAGCCTGGTTGCCATCGGGCGTCCCCAGCGAGCCTCGTCGCCCGACGAGTCGGAGGAGGAGTGAGCTTCGATGCGTGCTGAGTCCATGTCCGCCTAAGGCTCGTTGCCGGACGATGTTGTATGGGGGGGGGGCGCGCGCGGCTAGGGGTACGGGCGCGGTTCGGGCGTCGAAGCCGACCTCCAGCATGCCACGTCGGCCGCGCCCGGTCCGGCCGTCGGCCTCGCGGCTTCCATGACCGCCTTCGGCGGCCGAGAGGGCTCGCGCGTGCGAATCGGCTGCGCGCGGCTCGCGGAGGGGTCTTCGCAGGTGAGAATCGGCTGCGCGAGGCTCGCGGAGGCGATTCGCAGGTGAAAATCGGCTGCGCGAGGCTCGCGGAGGGGTCTTCGCAGGTGAAAATCGGCTGCACGAGGCTCGCGGAGGCGATTCGCAGGTGAAAGTCGGCTGCACGGGGCTCGTGGAGGCGTTTCGCAGGTGAAAATCGGCTGCGCGGGGCTCGCGGAGGCGATTCGCAGGTGAACATCGGCTGCACGGGGCTCGTGGAGGCGTTTCGCAGGTGAGGATCGGCCGCGCGAGGCTCGCGGGCCGGTGCGGCGACCTGGGGGTCAGGGGGCCCCGGGGGTGGGGGTCGCGCTGACCGTGAAGTCGGTGAAGTTGTCGCCCGTGTCGGTCGCGTCGGTGTCGCGGGTGAGGCTCTTGCCGGGGCCGGTGGCGGGGGCGGGGGTGCCCTCGCCGGCGAAGACCCAGCCGCTGAAGTTGCCGTAGCCCAGCGCGTCGAGGACCTGGCCGGACGGGGAGCGGAGCTGGACGCTGTCGGGGCCGTTCTGGAAGTCCACGCTGGCGATCTGGTCGGCGTGCTGGGCGATCCAGGCCGCGGCCGTGGTGTTGGCGACGAGGTAGACGCCGTCGGCCGGGATGGAGCCGGTCAGGGCGACGGTCTTGTAGACGTCGCCGCCGTTGCCGTTGACGCCGACCAGGGTGTAACCCGACAGCGAGGCGCCGGCGGGGCCGCGGAGCTCGACGAAGACGTCGTCGTCGGTGTCGACGGCGTCGTAGAGCAGCTCGGAGATGACGATGTCGGACGCCACGGGTGGGACCCCGGGGCCGTCGCAGGTGATGCGGAGGAGCCGGGCGGTCTTGTAGGTGCTCTCGTAGCTCTCGTCGGTGGTGGCCAGCCAGGCGTAGCCGCCGGTGGGGCGCATCACGGCGTCCTTCATGAGCGTGACGTACAGCTGCAGGCCGCTGGTGTTGAAGCGGTTCTGGGTCCAGACCAGCTGGCCCTGGTCGTCGGCCAGCGCCATGACAAGGGGGTTCCAGCCGCTGGCATAGTCGCGCCGGCCACCCAGGACCAGGGCGCCGCCCGGACGCGCGGCGACGGCGGTCCACGTGCCGGTGAAGGTCGGCTGATCGGTGTCCAGCACCGCGCCGGCGGCGCTGGCGCGCACGAGGAGCGGCTTGAACTGCCAGGTCGCGTGCTGGTCGTCGCCGGCCATGACGAAGCCGCCGAGGTCCAGGCCGGCCAGCGCGCGGGTCGCGATCGCCGCGTCGGGCAGGTCCGTGACCACGCCGGCGGCGGTCACGCGCCGCAGCTTGGTGAGGTTCGTGCTCGAGTCGCGTGCGGCGACGACGAACGAGCCGTCGCTCAGCCGCGCGGCGCTGGGGCTACTGGCCTGGGTCAACGTCTTGTGCCAGGTCAGCGCGGCGTTCGCTCCCAACCGCCCGTACATCGGCGCGCCGATCTGGACGCCGACCACCAGGCTGTCCGTGTCCGAGATCGGCAGGATGTCGTGCAGCTCGGAGGTCTGGTCCACCTCGGCGTCCCACTTCACGGCGCCGTCGGGGCCGACCTCGGCCACCCAGCCGCGGTACGACTTGAGCCCGCCACGGACCGCCCCGACGATGAGCCACCCGCCGCCGGGCAGCTCGCGCGCCGCGCGCACCTCGTGCTCGGTGCGGCCCTCGGGCAGGTCGAGCTCGTGCTCCCACACGACGCCTCCGGCCGCGTCGACGCGCAACATCCAGCCCTTGGGCTGCAGGCTCCACGCCTCGTCGCTGGGGGACGTGTACCCGACGACGAAGAAGCCGCCGTCGGCCGTGGGGTACAGGCGCTCGCCGTACTCGGAGTAGCCGGGCGTCCCGTACTGGGTCTCGACGAGCGCGCTCGTCAGCTGGGCGGGGGTCCGGCACTCGGTCCCGCAGGCCACCGTGCCGGCGTCACAGGTGTACACGCAGCCGCCCCCCATGCAGGCGACGCTGGCGTTCGGGCCCGGCGCGGCGCACGGCGAGCAGCTGGCCCCGCAGTGGTCGACCGAGTCGTCCGAGACGCACTTGCCGCCACACAGATGATAGCCCGGGTCGCAGGTGACGCCGCACTTGGTCCCGTCGCAGGTCGCGACGCCGTTGGGGTCGCCGGGGCAGGGCGAGCAGCTCGACCCGCAGGTCGCGGTCGCGGTGTCCGACACGCACTTGCCGGCGCACAGGTGGTAGCCGGTGCTACAGGCGATGCCGCACTTCGAGCCGTCGCAGGTCGCGACGCCGTTGGGGTCGCCGGGGCAGGGCGAGCAGCTCGACCCGCAGGTCGCGGTCGCCGCGTTCGACACGCACTTGCCGCCGCACTGGTGGAACCCCGCCTTGCAGGTCAGGCCGCAGCTGCCCTCGACGCAGACCGCGGCGCCGTTCGCGTCGCCCGGGCACGCCGCGCAGCCGCCGCAGTGGTCGACCTGGGTCCCGGGCACGCACTGGCCGGCGCAGCAGTAGCCCGAGTCACAGTCGTCCCCGACGCCGCAGGTCTTGCCGTCGGCGCACGCCTGGCACTCGCCGCCGCAATCCACGTCCGCCTCGCCGCCGTTCTTCGCGCCGTCTTCGCAGCTGGTGCACACGCCGCCCGTGCAGCGCCCCGAGGCGCAGTCGGAGGCCGCGCCGCAGGTCTTGCCGTCGGCGCACGCCTGGCACTCGCCGCCGCAATCTACGTCCGCCTCGCCGCCGTTCTTCGCGCCGTCCTGGCAGCTGGTGCACACGCCGCCCGTGCAGCGCCCCGAGGCGCAGTCGGCCTCCACGCCGCACGCCCGCCCGTCGCCGCAGGGCTCGCACTTGTTGCCGCCGCAGTCCACGTCGGTCTCTTTCTGGTTCTTCACCTCGTCGTCGCAGGTCGGCGCCGCGCACACCCCGAAGATGCAGGTCGCGCTGAGGCAGTCCGCGTGCCCGTCGCACAGCTGCCCCAGCGCGCACCCCTTGCAGTCGCCGCCGCAGTCCACGTCCGTCTCGTCGCCCGACTTCTCGTTGTCTTCGCAGCTCGCGGGCGCGCCGCAGCTGCCCCCGTCGCACAGCCCCGACGCGCAGTCGCTCGGCGCGACGCAGCCCTTGCCGAATCCGCAGCCCTTGCAGCCGCCGCCGCAGTCCACATCCGTCTCGGCGCCGTTCTTCTGGCCGTCGTCGCAAGCCGGCGCCACCGCCACGCACGCGCCCCCCAGGCACTTGCCGCTGACGCAGTCCCCATCACCCAGGCAGGCCTTGCCGTCGGCGCACCCCGGGCACGCCCCGCCGCAGTCGACGTCCGTCTCGGCGCCGTTCCGCGCCTCGTCGCTGCACGAGGGCGTCGCGCAGAACCCGCCCGCGCAGAACCCGCTCTTGCAGTTCGCGTCGACCAGGCACCCGCCCCCGTCGTCGCACTGGTCGCACTCGGGGCCGCCGCAGTCCACCCCCGTCTCGGCCCCGTTGCGGACCCCGTCCGCGCAGGTCGGCACGTCGCAGACGTCGCCCTTGCAGTAGCCGCTGGCGCAGTCCGCGTTGCCCGAGCACCCCTGCCCGACACACGCCGGACACGCCCCGCCGCAGTCGACGCCGGTCTCGTCGCCGTCCTGGGCGCCGTTGCCGCAGCCGGCGTCGCGGCACACGTACACGCTGCACACGCCCGACTCGCAGTCGTCCCCGCCGACGCAGGCCTTCCCGGCCGTGCACGGCGCGCACGCCCCGCCGCAGTCGACGTCGACCTCGCCCGGATCGAGCTGTCCGTTGCTGCACCCGTTCACGGGCCCGGTGTCCGGGAAGAAGACCCCGCCGCCCCCGCCGCCGCCTGGGCCGGTGCAGGCCGCGAGCCAGACGCTACAACCGACGAACACGAGCCACGGGTTCCGGGACATGACGCTCCCCCTGGGGTGCCAGGCGCCACGGCCTGCCCACTCGACGGCTCCCGCAGCGTGCCACCTCAATAGCCGAACCGAGCCCTCGAGGGAACCCGGCCCGCAGCTTCCGGCGGTCCCGATACGCGTCAGACGTTCGAAACGACACGGGGCCGGAGGACCACCCGATGATGGTCCGCCAGCCCCGGCGATTTCAGGCCCCGATGTTCGGGGCTAGCGTACTTCCAGGTGGAAGTGCGGCGGCTTGTGCTCCTCGATGAAGGTGTCGACGCCGGATACCTGCTCGATGGCGTCGCGCAGGGCGCGCTTGTCGCTGGCGTTCATGTCGCGGCTACGGAAGTCGACCGCGCCCTCGCGCATGTGGCGCGAGATGTAGACGCCGTCGGCCTGCTGCTTCTCGATGGTGGCGGCCATCGCGGCCACCTGCGCCATCGCGCCGCTCTCGCCCTCGTACGCGGCGACGATCTCGCGGATCGCGCCCTTGTTGGCGTACAGACCGATGACGTTGTCACCCAGCTCGAGCTTGGTGTGCATCGCCTTGGCCTGGGCCATCGGCGAGCGGGTGCCGCTGGTGACCGTCAGGCGCTTGCCGGTCTTGGCGTGGTACCTGGCCGCGATCTCCTGGACCTTGGCCTCGACGTTCGGCGCGAGCGTCACGTCGGCGGATACTACGTAGGTCGGGAACTCCTTGGGGCCGTCGGCGACGGGGGCCTCGGGAGCGGCGGCGGGGGCCGGCGCGGCCGGGGTCGTCCCAGCGGTCGACATCGCGTCGAGCGAGCCCTGGAAGGCCCTCGCGTCGAGGCCCTGCACGCCCTCGGCGGCGCCGAGGACGGCCGTCGGCATCGCGCCCTGGCCGGCCAGCGGGAGGGCCGCGTCGAAGGCGGCCAGGCTGACGTTCAGCGCCGAGTCGACGTGCGCCACGTGGTGCGGGTAGGCGTCGCGCATCTGGGGCGCGCCGGCCGTGGTGATGATGGCGGTCGCGGCGAGGAAGCCCACGCGGGTTCGCTCGCGGCGGATGAGACGCTGAAGTCGGGGTACCAGAGTCATGAAGCTCCTTGTCGTGGGCGCTGTTGCACTCGACGCATCGAGGTCGGCGCCGCGCGTTGGGGAGTTTGTGAACCGGTATCAACAGCGTCTCGCCCGCCGCATTTCCCATGCTTGTTCTTTTTTTTCGGCTAGTTGGGTGCTCCGCCGGTCACCCAGGCCTCGAGCAGCTCGTGCTGCTGCGCGCTCAGGCTGAAGGGCGAGCCCATCGGCATCGACCCCTCTTCGACCCGGCTGAGCATGCACTCGGCCACGGTCTTGCCGGGGCAGACGTTCGAGGCCTTCTGCGTGTCCGAGTAGTGGCTGACGAAGCAGGCCCCGCCCGAGCACGTGCCGGCGGTGTTGCCCTTGTGGCAGGGCACGCAGCTGACCTCGAGCACCTCGGCCTGGACCTCGGCGTAGGTCGGGACCGCCGGCGCGCACGCGCTGTCGTCGTGCTGGCAGCCCAGCTCGGCGTCGCACGAGTCCACCGTGCAGGCGATCCCGTCGTCGCAGTCCAGCGCCGTCCCAGCCTCGCAGCCCGTGGCCGGGTCGCAGGACTCGGCGCCGTTGCAGGCGTCGTCATCGTCACAGACCAGCGCCGTCCCCGCCTGGCAACCCGTGGCCGGGTCGCAGGACTCGGCGCCGTTGCAGGCGTCGCCGTCGTCGCAGTCCAGCGCCGTCCCCGCCTCGCAGCCCGTCGCCGGGTCGCAGGTCTCGGCGCCGTTGCAGGCGTCGCCGTCGTCGCAGACCAGCGCCGTCCCCGCCTGGCATCCCGTCGCCGGGTCGCAGGTCTCGGCGCCGTTGCACACGTCGCCGTCGTCGCAGGTGACCGCGTCCCCGGCCGCGCACGCGCCCGCCTGGCAGCTGTCCCCCTCGGTGCAGGCGTCCCCGTCGTCGCACGCCGTCCCGTCCAGCGGCGTCCACGCCTCGGCGGCCGTCTCCGGGACGCACGCCTCGCACGCGTTGTCCGGGTTCGTCGCCCCGCTGGGCACGCACACCCCGTCGATGACGCACGTCGCCTCGACCGGCGGGTGCGCGCACGCCCCGTCCACGCACAGGTCCTGCGTGCACGCCTCGCCGTCGTCGCACACCATCGGCGCCCCGGCCACGCAGCCGGTCGCGCTGTCGCACGTCTCGACCCCGTTGCAGGCGTCCCCGTCGTCGCACTGGGCCGCCTGACCCGCCACGCAAGCCCCGGCGTCACACTGGTCGCCCTCGGTGCAGGCGTCGCCGTCGTCGCAGGCCGTCCCCGCCGCCGCCGGCGACCACGCGTCCGTCGCCACCGCCGGGTCGCACACCTCGCACGGGTTGCCGGGGTTCGCCTCGCCCGCCGCGCGGCACTGCCCGGCGATGAGGCAGGTGTCCGCCACCAACGCCGAGAAGTCACACACCCCGCCGATGCACTGGTCCTGCGTGCAGGCGACCCCGTCGTCGCAGGCCTCGCCCCCCGGCGCGTCGCACCCCGGCGGCGCCTGGCACGTGCCCATGCCCTCGGGATCCCCCTCGCCGGCCAGGCACACCTCGCCGGCCGCCTGGCACCACCCCGCCACGCCCAGCACGCACGGGTCGCCGCTGGCCCCGAACACGCACAGCCCGAAGCTCGGGTCGTCCTTGGGGTTGTCCGGCGTCCCGTTGCCGTGCAGCGCGAAGGAGGCGCAGCCCATCCCCTCGCCGCAGTCGCCCGGCATCTTCTGGCACACCTGCGTGCAATAGCCGGCGATCCCGTCCTCGTCCAGGCCGCCCAGCAGGCACCGCCCCGAGAAGCAGTCGGACCCGTCGGCGCAAGCCTCGCCGACCTGTCCCACCGCCGGCTCGCCCAGCACGCACCACGTCTGCGCCTTCAGCGTCGTCGGCTCGACGAAGACCTCGCAGATGTCGGACTCGCCGCACTTGTCCTGGCTGGTGCAGTAGTTCAAGCCACCCTGCAGCGGCTGGCACAGCCCGCCCCAGGCGCCGGCCGTCTCGCTGTCCTCCTCGGTGATGAAGCCGAAGCCGACGCACAGGTGGCTCGCCGGGCAGTGCTTGTTCTGCGAGCAGTGCGCCGTGCAGGTCCCGGCGGTCCCTTCGCCCTCGCCCTGACACAAGAGCGACTTGCAGTCGCCGTCCGAGGCGCACGCCTCGCCCGCCGGCTCGCGGTCGCCGCCCGGGAAGCACAGCCCGTCCACCGTCTTGGTGCCGGTCAGCACGGCCGCCGCGCACACCGTGTTGGGCGCGATGGCCGCGCAGTCGGCGTCCGCGGTGCAGATGATGTCCTGGCCGGCGACCGGACCGGGCATGCAATAGATGATGTCGTCCGAGCAGCCCCAGACCGAGCCGAAGGGCGAGGCCGCGCTGACGTCGCCGCAGGCGTTGGGGATCAGCTGCCCGTCCTGCTGGCAGCGGCGCGTGCAGAAGCCCGCGAAGCACACCTGCTCCGGGTCCTGCAGGCAGTCCGAGTCGCCCTGGCAGGGCGAGCCCAGCTTGCCGTCGGGCGCCGGCGGGGTCACCTGGTCCGGCTGAGTGTCCTGCGGGTCGGGCACGTCGGCGGGCGGCTGCGAGTCCGGCCCGGGGTCGGGCGTCACGTCCGGCTCGCCCAGGTCACCTCCTCCCTCGTCGCCCTTGTGGGTGTCGACCAGCGTGTCGGACGACGCGTCGTCCGCCGGGGTCGAACCGCCCTCGTCGCCGCACGCGGCGAGCAGCAACAGACAACACGACAACGTAGCCTTCCTCACAGCAGACCTCGCGTATCAGGCGCCAGTGCGGGCCCGCGGCGCCCCCCACGCGGCGTCGCGTCCCTCCGTCTTCATCCCCAATGGCGGCATCGTGACGCAAGGCGGGTGTGGAATCCAGCCCACCCGGCGCCGATCCTCACAGCGCCGGTCCCGCCCGTCGGCCCGTCTCCCGCGACGCTGGCTGCGCTGACACCTCATTACCGCTCCTTGCCAACCCGGGACTTGGCCGCATAGCGTGCCTTTCGGGTTCCCTCTCCCCGCGCGGGGCGGGCGACGAGGACCGACCTGGCAGCGAGGCGACGCCATGGCCGACGACGTGATCGACGACAAGCCCCAAGCCCAGCCGACGCCCCCGGGCGGCGCGCCGCGCCCTCCCGCCCCGCCATCGCGCCCCACGGTGACGACCCCGCCCGGCCCGCCGCCGCGCCCGCGCCCGATCACCGCCCCCCGCACGCCGCCGCCCGGCCCCACGCCGCCGCCGCCGCCGCGCCCCGCTACGCCGGCCGCCCGCCCGCCGACCGGGCCCGCGCTGCGCGCCACGCCGCCCCCGGCGCCCCCGCTGCCCCCGCCGACCGCCGATCGCGCTGGCGCCGCGGCCCGCGTGGGCCGCGCGAGCCACTTCCCGCGCCCGCCCTCGAGCCGCCCCGCGACCCCCATCGCGGGCGTGCGCCCCCCGCCGGGTGCCGCCGCCGCCTCGGCCGAGCCCCCCGACGTGTTCGCCCCCGTCGCCCAGGCGCTGGTCGCCGCCTGCGAGGCCGAGATCGGCGCCCGCCCCGATCCTACCTGGGACGCCCGGCTCAACGCCGGCATCGCCCGCCTGGCCGAGTGGCCGCTGGGCGACCCGCGCCTGGCCGCCGAGCACTTCCGCCGCGCCGGCCTGACCGCCCCCGAGCACCTGCCGACCCTGCACGGCGCGCGCCGGGTCATGTTCTCGCGGCGCACCTACGAGGCGGCCCTGCCGCACTTCGACGCCGAGATCCGGCTGACGGCCGATCCGCGCCGCAAGGCGGCCCTGACCCTGCTCAAGGCGCGCCTGCTCGAGGACGTGCTGGGGCGTCGCCCCGAGGCGCGCGAGGCCTACGTCGCCGCGCTCGACCTGGCCCGCGACGACCTGTCGGCCCTGAAGGCGCTCGAGCAGGCCGAGGCGGCGGGCGAGGCCTGGGACGCGCTGGGCCGGGTGCTCGAGCGCACCGCCGAGGCGGTCGCCGCCGACCCGCGCCATCGCGCCGCCCTGGAGATGCAGCGGGCGCGCCTGCTCGAGGCGCACGGCGGAGACCTCGAGCTGGCGGCCGAGCTGTACGAGAAGGCGCTGGAGCTGGACCCCGACAGCACCAACGCGCTGTCGAGCCTGAAGCGGCTGTACTTCGCGCAGCGGCGCTGGCGCGATCTGGTCCGCGTGCTGACGCGCCAGGCCGAGACGACCACCGACCCCGACGGGCGCGTGCTGGCCTGGTACCGCATCGGGCGCCTGCAGGCGGCGCGCCTGGGCAACCGCGCCGAGGGCATCGCCGCGCTCGAGCGCGCGGTCGCGCTGGCGCCCGACGACCCGCTGGTCCTCGAAGAGCTGGCGGGTCTGTACGAGGCCGCCGGTCGCCACGAGCCGCTGGTCGCGGTGCTCGAGCGCCTGCTGCCGGCGCGGCACGAGCGCGGCGAGCGGCTGGGCCTGCTGCACCGCATCGGCCAGCTGAGCGAGCGCCTGGGTCGCGAGGACGCCGCGCTGGCGCGCTACGAAGAGGCGCTGGCCCTCGACGCAGCCTTCGTCCCGGTGCTGCAGGCGCTGGGCAAGCTGTACACGCGCCGCGCCGCCTGGGACCGCCTGGTCGCCATGCACCTGGGCGAGGCCGGCGCGGTCGAGGACGCCGGCCGCCGCGCCGCCGCCTACGCCCGCGTCGCCGAGATCTGCGAGGCGCGCCTCGACCGCCCCGACGAGGCGGTCGAGCACTACGCGCGCGCCCTGCAGGTCGCCCCCGACTACCAGCCGGCCTTCAAGGCGCTGACCCGCCTGCTGCCCGCGCTCGGCCGCCACACCGAGCTGGTCGCGCTCTACGAGGCCGCCATCACGCGCGCCCCGGACGCCGAGCGGGCCATCGCCTTCCTCTTCAAGATCGGCGCCCTGCACGAGGACGCGCTGGACGCGCCCGATCAGGCGGTCGCCGCCTACCGCCGCATCCTGAAGCTGGCCCCCAACCACCTGGGCGCGCTGCACGCCCTGCAGCGCGCCGCCGAGCGGGCCCAGCGCTGGGAGGAGCTGGTCGAGGCGCTCGAGCTCGAGGCGGCCGTCAGCCAGGACGCGACCCACATCGTCGCCCTGGTCCACCGCGCCGGCGAGGTGCTCGACGAGAAGCTGCGCGACGCCGACCGGGCGCTGGTCCGCTACCGGCGCGTGCTGGAGCTCGACCCGACCTACGCGCCGGCGCTGCGCAGCCTGGGCCGCTTCTACTACGGCAACGGGCGCTGGGACGATCTGCTCGAGATGTACCGGCGCGAGCTCGAGGCCATCGGGGCCGGGCCGGGGGCGGTCGCCCTGCTGGTCAAGATGGGCGAGCTGTGCGAGGCGCCCATCGGGCGGCTGGACGAGGCGACGACCTATTACCGGCGCGCCGTCGAGCTGTCGCCCGGCCACCCGGCGGCCGTGCGCGCCCTGACGCGGGTGCTGCGCGAGCGGGGCGAGTGGCGCGAGCTGACCGAGGTGCTCGAGGTCGAGCTGGCGGGCATCACCGAGCCGAAGGCCCGCGCGCTGGCCGCCTTCCGGCTGGGCACCGTCTACGAGGAGCAGCTGCAGGACCCGGCCAAGGCCATCGCGGCCTACCAGATCGCGCTGCAGGCCAACCCGGCGCACCGGCCGGCCCTGGACGGCCTGGCCCGGCTGCGCGACGCGACGCGCGCGTGGAAGGACCTTTTGGGAGACCTGGGGACGCTGGCCGAGGCGCTGGTGGACCCGCGCGACCGGCGGACGGCCCTGCTGCGACAGGGCGAGATCTACCGGGACGAGCTGGGCGACGCGCGCCGGGCGACGGCCTGCTACGAGGCCGTGCTGGCCCAGCACCCCGACCACTTCCCGTCGCTGCTGGCGCTCGAGGGGCTGTATCGACAGATCCACGACTGGGACCTGCTGGCCGGCGTGTACCGCAAGCAGCGCGAGCTGTTCACCGCGCCCGACGCGCAGTTGGCCGCGCTGCGCGAGCTGGCGCGCCTGGCCGAGACGCGAGGGGCGGCCGTGCCCGACCTGCGGGCCGTCTACGAGGATCTGCTGACCCTGGTGCCGGGCGACCCTGCGGCCCTGTGGGCGCTCGAGCAGCAGGCCCTGGGGGCCCGCGACCGCGTGCTGCTGGCCCGGGTCGACCGGGGGCTCATCGCGGCGGCGGCCGACCCCGCCGTGCGCGCCGCCCACCGCATCCGGCTGGGCGAGACGCTCGAGGTGCTCGCGGCCGCGCCCGCGCCAGCCGGCGACGCGGCCGGCGACCCGACCGCCGCCTCGTCCCCCGGCGCGACCTTCGAGGAGGCCCTGGCCGCCTTCCGCGCCGCCCTCGAGGACGACCCCGACGACCTCGCCGCCGTGCGCGGGCAGGGGCGCGTCGCCGAGCGGCTGGACGACGCGGCCGCCCTGGCCGACGCCTGCCGCCGCGAGGCGCGCCTCGTGCGGGACGTCGGCCGCTCCGCCGACCTGCTGGTGCGCAGCGCCGAGCTGCACGCCGGTCTGGGCCGCGTGGCCGATGCCGTCGACGACGTCGACCGCGCCCTCGAGCTGGTGCCCGACCACGCCCCGGCCGCCGAGGCCCTGACGCGTCTGCTCACGCTCGAGGCGCAGCCGGAGCGGCTGGCCGAGCGGCTGGCGCGCGCGGCCAACGCCGGCGCGCAGACCGAGCGCAAGGTCGCGCTGTGGCACCAGGTCGCCGCCTTGCAGGCCGACGCGCTGGGCGACCTCACCGCCGCGCTGCGCGCGATGAACGGCGCGCTGGCGCTGGCGCCGGACGACGTGCCGACGCTGCTGGTCTACGCGGCCTACTGCGAGCGCGACGGCCAGTGGAGCGAGGCCATCGGCACGCTTTCGAAGGTGGCGCGGCTGGCGACCGACAAGCCGCTGGTGCAGGCGACGCGCCTGCGGGTCGCGACGCTGCTGTTCGAGCGGCTGGGCGACGGCGACCGGGCGCTGCCTCATCTAAAGGACCTGCTGGCCGCCGAGCCGGGGCACCGCGAGGGGCTGTCGCTGCTCATCGAGCTGCAGGTCGGCAGGCGCGATCTCGCGGCGGCGGCCGAGACGGCGCGCGGGTGGCTGGGGGTGGTCCCGAAGGCCGACCGGCCGGCGGCGCTGGTGCGCATGGCCGCGCTGGAGCGCGCGCTGGGCCACGTCGACGCGGCCGTGACCTCGCTGGAGGAGGCGCTGGCCGCCGAGGGGCCGGACGGGCCGGCGGACGCGGCGTTCCTGGAGATCCTGGCCGCGCCCCGCCAGGAACGACAGGACGAGGCGACGTTCCGCGAGCGGTATGCGGCGTCGCTGGCGCGGCATCTGTCCCAGGCGGCCGGCGCCGGGCAGGCCACGGCGCGCCACTTCCTGGGGCTCGAGGCCGTCGAGGCGCAGCTGGAGCGGCAGGCCGAGGCGCTGGCCGTGCTGCGGCGCGGCCTGGCGGCGTTCCCGGGGGACGTGTCGCTGCTGCTGGCGACGGCGCGGCGGCTGGTGGCGATGGGGCAGGCGTCGGCGGCGCGCGCCGAGCTGGAGGCGGCGCTGGGCCGCGATCCCGAGCAGCCCGATCTGTGGCGGGAGCTGGCGGCGACGTTGGCCGGTGGGGGGGCGGCGGCCGAGGCCGAGCTGGTCCGCCACGCCGCGGTGGCGCTGGGGCTGGCGGAGGCCGACGAGGCGCGCCATCAGCCCCGCCCGGGGCAGGTGGCGGCCGGGCTGGTGACGGCGGCGCTGCAGCGCGCGCTCGAGGGGGCCCCGGCCGAGCCCGGCCCCGCCGAGCGGCTGCTGGACGGCGTGGGGCTGGCGCTCGAGAAGCTGCACCCGACGGATCTGGGGCGCCACGGCCTCACGCCGGCCGACCGCGTGCTGCCCGAGGCCAACCACCCGCTGGCCCAGCTGACCTTCGATCTGGCGGCCCGCTTCGGCGCCCCCGAGCTGCAGCTGTACGTGTCCAAGGACGCGCCGGCCATCACGGTCGAGCCGGGCGAGCAGCCGATCGTCGTCCTGCCCGGCGCGCTGCGCGTCCGCCCGCGCGCCGAGCAGGTCTTCCTGCTGTCGCGGGTGCTGCTGCTGGCCAGCCGCGGCCTGCACCTGCTGGCGCGTCTGACGCCGGGCGAGGTGGCCCTGGTGCTGGCCGCGACGGCGCGCCAGGCCAGCCCCGAGCTGGACGGCGGCGGCCTGCCGGCCGAGGCGCTCGACAACGCGACGCGCCTCATCAAGAAGGGCACGCCCTTCTTCAAGGGCAAGATCGTCAAGCAGATCGCCCAGGACTACGCCGAGGCGCCCATCGGGGACGTCGAGCGCTGGGTGCGCACGGTGCAGCGCACCACGACGCAGCTGGCGCTCCTGGTGTGCGACGACCTGGGCGGCGCCCTCGAGGCCCTGCCGCGCGTCGAGGCGGCCGCCCGCGGCGTGGCCCCGACCGAGGCGGAGCTGGTCCGCTTCTGGGCCTCGCGCGAGGCCATGGACCTGCGGCGGCGGCTGGGCCTGCTGTGACCCGGACCGAAGGACCGCCCCCAGCTGGATTCAGGCGGGGGCGGCCTCGGCGGCGCCGACGCGCACTTCGAAGCGGAAGGTCGAGCCGACGCCCTCGTGGCTCTGCACGTCGATGTCGCCGCCCATCATCCGGCACAGCTGCCGTGAGATGGCGAGGCCCAGCCCCGTGCCGCCGAAGCGGCGGGTCGTCGACGCGTCCGCCTGGGTGAAGGGCTGGAACAGGGCGGAGAGCGCCTGCGGGGCGATGCCGATGCCGGTGTCGCGCACCGTAAACCACAGCAGGCCCTCGCCCGCCGCGCCGCCGGGAGTGGCCGCGAAGCCCATCCGCACCTCGACCTCCCCCTCGCGGGTGAACTTGATGGCGTTGGACAGCAGGTTGTTCAGCACCTGCCGCACGCGCCCCGGGTCGCCGACCACGCGCTCGGGGATCTCGGCCTCGCCCTCGAGCGTCAGCGTCAGCCCGCGCGCCGCCGCCCGGTGGCCGAACATCGCGCCGGCCCCGCCGAGCACCCCGCGCGGCTCGAACGGCACCTCTTCGAAGGCCAGCCGCCCCGCCTCGATCTTCGAGAAGTCCAGGATGTCGTCGATGACCGTCAGCAGCGCCTCGGCGCACTCGCCGATGCCCTGGACGTACTCCTGCTGCTCGTCGTCGAGCGGCGTGTCCCGCAGCAGCTCGGCCATCCCCACCACGCCGTTCATCGGTGTGCGGATCTCGTGGCTCATGTTCGCCAGGAACTGGCTCTTGGCCACGTTCGCCTGCTCGGCCCGCAGCTTCGCCTGTCGCAGCGCCAGCTCCATCTGACGCCGCTCCTCGACCTCGGCCTCGAGCCGCACGTACGACTCGCGCATCACGCGCTTCTGCCGCTCCGACAGCGACTCGACGAACTCGAGGTCGGTCCGCAGCCGCCGCACGGTCCGCTCCAGCTCGCGCACCCGCTTGTGCAGCGCGTCACGCTCGCCCTCGAGCGCCGCGACGCGCGGGTCCGCCTCCTCCGCCTCTGGCCGCTCGCCCCCCATCAGGCCCCCTCGCCGAGCAGCAGCGCCACGCACGACGTGTTGTGCAGCGTGCTCGGCCCGCCGCGCCGCAGCGGCGCGATCTCGCCGTTCGCGAAGAACCCGGCCAGCCGCGTCGGGTCCACGTCGAAGCGCCGCATCACCTCGACCACGGCCGCGTGCTCCTCGCCCACCCGGCTGCCCAGCACCCACCGCCGCCCCGCGCACGTGAACAGCAGCGCCGCGTCGGGCCGCGCCTCGGGCCCGTAGGCCTCGCGATAGCGCAGGATCGCCTCGCGCATGGCGCCCCGCGCGCCCCCGATGACCTCGGGCACGTCCGCGGTGGCCACCCGCACCCGGGCCCCCTCGGGCACCGCCGCCGCCAACACCAGGGTCCCGTCGGGCTCGGTCCCGAAGACCGCCCGCATCAGGTACGCCTCGTCGTCGGGACGGCCGGCGCCGCCCTCACCGCCGCCCTCACCGCTCCCTTCGCTGCCATAGACGGCCAGCGGGAACTCGCCGAAGAACCCCGGATCCTGCTGCCCCAGGTAGGCCCTGAACGTCTCGATGGCCGGCCGGCCGTCGATGGTCCGCACCCGGTGGCCGTCGGCCGCCGTGACCCGGTGCGTCGGCCCCATCGGGATCCACCCGCAGCCGATGCCCCACGCCGCCCGCAGCGGCCCCTCGATCGCCAGCACCGGCACGGCGTCCGTCAGCGCGCGCCCGCCGCAGATCTGCGTCGTCGCCCCGATGACGCGCTCGTCCAGCCGCTGCGTGGCCGAGGTCCCTCCCACGATGGGCGCCCCGCCCGTCCCACGCTGCAGCCGCTCGAGCAGCCCCAGCACGTCGCACCGCAGCCCGTCCGGCGTCGTCAGCACCAGCGCCGGCGGCGCCTCGGCGCGCACCCCGGCCCGAGCCAGCGCCTCGTCCACCGCCCGCGCCGGATCGCGCGAGAGCCCCTCGCCCCAGCCGGCCGAGAACCGCACCCGCTCGCTCGCGAACAGCACCAGCGTCACCGCGTCGTCCGCCGGCCCCTCGGCGCCCGTCAGGTCCCCGCAGGTCGTGCAGCCGATGAACGGCAGCCCCGGCCACCGCGCCGCCACGGCGCGCGCCGCGCCCGCCCGGTCGTACTCGCTGCCGACCAGCAGCAGCCCGCCGCTCGGCGCGCGCCCCTCGAGCGCCTGCTCGGCCCGGCCGATCGCCTCGGCGACCGCCACGTCGCCGTCGATGTCGGTGCTCCGCCCGATGCCCGTGACCAGCAAGACCCCACCTCCCCCGGGTAGAGCCTACCCAACGCGCCCGAGGACCGGAACCATACCCGGCCACCCGCTCGTCATCAGTCCACCCGGCAGCAGCGGAACCCGCGGACCTCGTTCGCGTCGCCGGCGCCGCCGTTCCAGCGGTGCGCCGCCCTCAAGAACTCCGCGCCGCTGCGCCACCCGCCCCCGCGGATGACCCGCAGGTCCTTGCCGACGCCGTCCTCGGTCCATGCCGACCCGTCGGTCGGCGCCCCGGCGTACCCGTCGTGCCAGCGGTCCTCGACCCACTCCCAGACGCCGCCCGCCATGTCCAGCGCCCCGAACGGGCTGGCCCCGGCCGCGCGCGTCCCGACGTCCTCGACGCCGCCCGCCCCGCAGCCCGGCTCGCCCGCGTCCATCAGCGCCCGCTCGCACGAGGGCGCCTCGTCGCCCCAGGGATAGGTCCGCGCCCCGTCGCCGCGTGCCGCGCGCTCCCACTGCGCCTCGGTGCACAGCGCCTGCCCCCGCCAGGCGCAGTAGGCCGCCGCCCCGTGCCAGGTCACCTGCGTCATCGGGTGCCGCGCGGCGCCCGGGTTGGCCGCCCACTGCCCCGGCTCGGTCTCGTCGACCGGCAGCGCCCCGAAGGCGTTCAAGCACGGCCCGCCCGTGCAGCTGCCCTCGACCGCGGTCAAGAAGGCCGCGTAGGCCGCCACCGTCACCTCGGTCCGGTCGACGCGGAAGGCCGGCACCGTCACCTCGTGCGGCGGCGCCTCGACGTCTTCGCACGCCGCGTCCGCGCCTGGGTCACAGCCCATCGTGAAGGCCCCGGCCGGCACGCTCACCTCGTCGAGCGCCGGCCGCGTCGCGCTCGCGGGCACGCAGTGGCCCTCGCCGCCCGGCGTGTCGCAGACCTGGCCGGCCGGGCACTCGGCGTCACGCACGCACGCCGCCCCCTGCACGGCCGCGTCGTCGCAGCCCGCGGCCACCAGCCCCACCAGCCCCCACGCCACCACGTCCCACGCCCGCATCGCACCCTCCAGCAGCCAAGGCCGCCGTTTGGTTACCACGCCGCTCCGATCGGGGTCGAGCGTCACCTGACGCCGCCCGGCCGCGACTCCGTTTGCTCGCCGTCGCCCCCGCTGGTATGAGGCTCGCATCCCCCCTCACGGAGTCCGACCATGAAGCGCACGCTCGCCCTCCTCGTCGCCGCCACGCTCGGCGCCTCCCCGGCCGCCCTGGCCCAGACCGCCCCCGAGGTCCCCGCCGACGATCCCGCGGTCGACGCGCCCGTCAGCGCCGGCCACCTGGCCCGGCGGCGCGACGCCTCGGCCGATCGCGGCTTCATCTCCTCGCGCGCCGAGACGGTCTTCGAGGGCGAGGCCACGGTGAACAGCTACGAGCTGTTCTTCCTGGGCGTCACCTACGGCATCACGGACGACATCCAGGTCTCCGGCACGACGTTCCTGCCCATCACCACCGACATCCCGCTGCTCGGCCTCTTCCAGGGCAAGTTCGTGTTGCACCGCGGCGAGCGGGTCACCGTCAGCGCCCGAGCCAACCTCAACGTCATCGCCCCGCAGGAGGTCGACGACTTCGTGGGGACCTTCGGCGGCGGCCTGATGGTCGACTACTACCTGGACGACAGCGGCCGCTTCGCGCTGCACGGTGGGTTCGGCGCCAACGCGGTCTTCGGCAGCCTGGGCGACTCGGCCATCGAGCTCGCCAACGGCGCCGCCATCTCGCTCGAGCTCGGCGCGTCCGCGGCCCTGGGCAACTCCGTCAAGCTCATCTTCGACGCCCTCATCCCGGCCGCCTCGACCGACCAGGGGTTCGAGGTCGCCACCTTCGGCCTGGTCACCTACGGCGTCCGCTTCTTCGGCGAGTCCCTGGCCGCCGATCTGGGCTTCCTGCGCCCGGTCGGCGACATCGACCTGGACGGCTTCGTGCTGGGCATCCCCTACGTCGCGTTCTCGGCCCGCTTCTGAGCGTGAGGGCCGGCGACGGTTGACCTCCCCCCCTCGGGCGCCAAGGGTTCCCTCACGAGCCCAGGCGACACGGGGAGGGGGAGATGGGCCACGTCGATCGGAGCGGCAGCTGGCGCGCCACGCACGTCTCGGCGCGGCCGCCGGCGCAAGCCGTGAGCGCTCGGAACGTCGCTGTCGTCCGGGGCCTCGACATCGTGGACCGCGCCCGGTCCGGCCTCAGAGCCGCTCATTCCGTCGCGTCGCCCGCAGGCCACGTGGAGCGGGCGGGCGCCGACAGGGCCGCGGGACGCTTCGCGGAACCGGCCGAGCGCGCGCCCAGCTCCGTGTTGGGTGCGTCGGCGGTCGTCCGCTCGCACGCAGGTGAGGCCCGGGCCGGCCAAGGCGCCTCGCGCTGAGCGGCGGTCCGCGCGACACGGCAGGGGGGGAGACCATGCACTATTCGACCACCGACCTCGCGCGGGACTCGCGCGGGTGGGAGCAGCCATCGAAGCCGGTGAGCCTGTCGCGCCTGGACACGGCGCTGCGGGCCGCGGCGATCGTGGGCGGCGGCGCCCTCGCCATCTCGGCGCTGGGGCGCTTGATGGGCGGCGGCTCGCCCCGGGACGGCGTGTGGGCGGCGCTGGGCGGCGCGCTGGCCGTGGGGGGCGCCTCCGACTTCTCGCTCCGCGGGGGCGAGCCGCGCACCCGGCGGCTGGAGGCGTCCGTGACCGTCGGGCTGCCGCGCGACGAGGTGTACCGCCGCTTCCGGGGCGAGGGCGGGCTGCCGCGCTTCGGCCTGTTCACGCACGCGCAGGATCGGGGGCCGCAGCGGGTGCCCGGCCTGCCGGTGAACGTGTCGTGGGAGGGCGACGTCGTCGAGGAGGAGGAGGGGCGGCGCCTGGTGTGGGCCAGCCGCGACGAGGCCGACGTGGTGCACGTCGGGGCGGTGGTGTTCCGCGACGCGCCCGAGCGGCGGGGGACCGAGGTGCACGTCATCCTGGACTTCCGGCCGCCCGGCGGGGCGCTGGGGGCGGCGGCCAGCAAGGCGCTGCGGCCGGTGCTGGACGAGCTGATGCGGCGGGACCTGCGCCGGTTCAAGGCGCTGTCCGAGGCCGGCGAGGCGCCGACCACCGAAGGGCAGCCGTCGGCGCGGCGGGCCGAGGACGAGGGCGCCTGGCGGGCCGAGCTGGACGCCAGGGACGACGACTGGAGGACGGCATGAAGGCGATCTGCTGGCACGGCAAGGGCGACGTGCGCCTCGACCGGGTGCCCGATCCGACCATCCTCAACCCGCACGACGCCATCGTCAGCGTGACGGCGACGGCCATCTGCGGCTCGGATCTGCACCTGTACGACGGCTACATCCCGACCATGAAGGAGGGCGACATCCTGGGTCACGAGTTCATGGGCGAGGTGGTCGAGGTCGGCGCCGAGGTCCGCAACCTGAAGCGGGGCGACAAGGTCGTGGTGCCCTTCACCATCGCGTGCGGGCACTGCTTTTACTGCAAGGACGACCTGTGGTCGCTGTGCGACAACTCGAACCCGAACGCGTGGATGGCCGAGAAGCTGTGGGGCTACTCGCCGTCGGGGCTGTTCGGCTACTCGCACATGCTGGGCGGCTACGCGGGCGGGCAGGCCGAGTACGTGCGCGTGCCGTTCGCGGACGTGGGCCCGCTGAAGGTGCCCGAGGGGCTCCCCGACGAGCAGGTCCTGTTCCTGTCGGACATCCTGCCGACCGGCTACCAGGCGGCGGCGCAGGCCGACATCCGTGACGGCGACACCGTGGCCGTGTGGGGCTGCGGACCGGTGGGGTACTTCGCCATCCAGAGCGCGCTGCTGCTCGGCGCCGAGCGGGTCATCGCCATCGACCGCTTCCCCGAGCGCCTGTCGCTCGTGCGGGGGATGGAGGGCGTCGAGGTCATCGACTACGAGAAGACCCACGTCCTCGAGACGCTGCGCGAGCTGACCGGCGGGCGCGGGCCGGACCGCTGCATCGACGCGGTGGGGCTCGAGGCCCACGGGACCGGGCTGATGGAGGTCTACGACCGGGTCAAGCAGGCGGTGCGCCTCGAGACCGACCGCGCCTACGTCCTGCGCCAGGCCCTCATGGCGTGCCGCAAGGGCGGGACCGTGTCGATCCCGGGCGTGTACGGCGGCCTCATCGACAAGGTCCCCATCGGCGCAGCCTTCGGCAAGGGCCTGACGCTGCGCATGGGCCAGACCCACATGCACCGGTGGATGCGGCCGCTGCTCGAGCGCATCCAGGCGGGCGAGATCGACACGACCTCCGTCATCTCGCACCGGCTGCCGCTCGAAGAGGGGCCGGGCGCCTACCGGATGTTCCGCGACAAGGAGGACCAGTGCACCAAGGTCGTGCTGCGGCCGTGAGCGTGGCCGTGGCGTGACGAGCCGGACCCCGACAGGGGTGGGGTGGTGGCCACGGGTCGCGGCGGGCCTCTTCGCAGGCTCGCCCGACCCGTGGTCTCTCAGTCGGCCGCGGCCGGCGAGGCCGGCAGGTCCTCGGCGAAGCAGAACGAGCGCTGCTCGAGGCCCTCCGGCTCGCTCCACACCATCAGGTACTTGCCGCGCGCCCGGGTGACGTCCCAGGCGGCGGGGGGCGGCGCGCCTTCGACCTGAAAGCCCAGCCGGGCGCGGCCGAGGGCCACGTTCTTCAGGTCGATGATCTGCGCGGCGACCCGCCAGCCGCCGGCGTCGGTCGGCTGGACCGTCACGGCCGCCGCCAGCTCGCCGCTGGGCACCACGCGGACGTCGGCGCCCCAGCCGACGGCGCTGTCGGCCGCCAGCTCGTGACCGAGGGTGCTGCGCGCCAGGACGCGAGCGCGCGGCGGGCAGCCGTCCGGGCCGGGCGAGCGCACGGCGAAGATGGGGAAGCCGTAGGACAGCGCGGACCCCAGCCAATCGGTCCCGACACCCAGCTCGAGCCCGAGCGAAGCGGGCAGGCTGCACTGGCCGGCGGTGGTGCTGCCGGTCTGGAAGCTCACCGGCTGCGCCTGGTCGGGGCCGGTGAACGGCAGGAACAGGAAGTCGCCCTCGTCGAGCAGCCGCATGTCGGCGACCTTGGCCTGGTTCACCACGAAGTGGCGGTAGGTCTCGGCGCCCTGGGCGTCCAGATCGACCATCTGGTAGGTCTCGCCCGTGTGGACCAGGACCTTGAGGCCGGTCGGGATGGCCACGGCCCCCACCACGTCGGCGTCGGCGATGGCCGTGACCGGGTCCTGGCCCGCGCGGCCGAAGCGCACGGCCCCGTCCTCGCTGTAGACGACGCCGAAGCCGCCCTCGGGCAGCGGGGCGACGAAGGCGCGCTCGGCTTTGGCCGACCAGGCGTGGGTGGTGGTCGTGCCGGCCTCGAGCGTGGCCAGGGTGACCTGGTCCTCGGTCAGGGCGACCGCCCCGACCCGGGTGCCGGCGGCGGCCATCACCAGGCGATCGGCCGTGACGCCTTCGGCGAAGGTGCCGATGGGGGCCGGCGGGTCCTCGCACGGGTCGGTCGCCTGGGTGAGCGGCGGGCCCTGCGGGCTTGGACACTCGGGCGTCTTGGTGTCGTCGGCCTCGGCGTCGGTCTCGCTGCCCAGGTCGGCGACGCTCGCCGGCGACGAGCCATCGCCACAGGCGCCCAGCAGCGCGGCGAGCAGGGAAGCGGTCCAAATCCTCATGGGGCGTGTCCCTCCACGGCTGGCACTGTAGCACCGACCCGTCGAACACGCGCCGTGGGACGCGCGCCGTGCTTCCGGCGCGGCCGGCGAGTCGCTACAGTGCCGCCCCATGCAGACGACGCAGACCGCGACCGCCGCCGCCGAAGCCTCTGATGTCGAAGCCGTCCGGGCCCTGGGCCGCGCGCTCGCGGCGCGCCTGGTCGAGCGCGACGACGCCATCGAGGGGCTGCTGGCCGCGCTGGTCGCCGGTCAGCACGTGCTGCTGGTCGGGCCGCCCGGCACCGCCAAGAGCCTGCTGGCGCGCCTGGTCTGCGAGAGCCTGACCGGCGCCCGCTGGTTCCAGACGCTGCTGACGCGCTTTTCCACCCCCGAGGAGCTGTTCGGGCCGCTGGATCTGGCGGCGCTCGAGGCCGGCCGCTACGAGCGTCTGGTCGACGGCTACCTGCCGACGGCGCACATCGCCTTCCTCGACGAGGTCTTCAAGGCCAACTCGGCCATCCTCAACGCGCTGCTGACCCTGCTCAACGAGCGCCTGTACCACAACGGCGGCCGCGCGCACCCGGCGCCGCTGATGACCCTGGTCGCCGCCTCGAACGAGCTGCCCGACGACGACGCGCTGATGGCGCTGCACGACCGCTTCCTGGCGCGCTTCTTCATCGAGCCGATTCAGAGCGACCGGCGCTTCGTGACCTACCTGCGCGGGGCCGCCGAGGCGCCGCCGCTGCCGGCGCTGGAGCTCGAGGTCATCGAGCGGCTGCGGGCGCGGCTGCCCGAGATCGAGGTCACCGAGCCGGTGCTGGAGCTGGTCGCGCGGCTGCGGAGCGAGCTGGACCGGCGGGGGATCGTCGTCAGCGACCGGCGTTGGCTGCTGACGCTGGACTACCTGCGGGCGGTGGCGCTGCTGTCCGGGGCCGACCGGGTGGGCCCCGAGCTGCTGCCACGCGCCGAGCCCTGCCTGTGGTCGGACCCCGAGGACCGCGCCGAGGTGCGGGCCGCGCTGGCCGAGGCGCTGAGCGGGCACGACGACGAGGCGCGGCGCCTGTTGGCCCAGGCGCGCGAGGTGGTGGCCTTCGCCCGGCGCGGGTTCGACGACCCGACCGACGAGGCGCGGGCCGCCATCGAGGCGCACGCCAAGCTGGCGCGCCTGATGGCCGAGGCCGACCGGCTGCGGCGCCTGTCCGAGGCGAGCGGGGCGCCGTCCGAGGCGGTCGACGAGGTGCGCGCCACGCTGGCGGCGATGCAGCGCGACCTGCTGGCCGACGAGTGAAGCCGGCTCCGCGCCAGCACCCGCCGGTCGTGGCGCGCGACGCGCTGGACGAAGCCGACTTCGAGCAGGTCATGGGCTCGTCGCGGGCGCTGGCGGGCCTCGAGGCGCGCGGGGCGCGGCTGTTGCCCGACTTTCGGGCGCTGCTGGCCGACCTGTACGCCGCGTGCGCCAAGCTGACGGTGACGTTGACCCCGGCGGCCGGGCTGCCGCCGACGGCGCAGCTGCGGGCGACCCTGGTCGGGGCGGTGGTCGAGAGCGCGGCCTGGCGGGCGCTGCACGCGGTCAGTCGGCTGAACCCGGCGCGGGCCGGGCTGGCGACGCTGCGGCTGGGCGAGGCGGTGCTGGCCGAGCTGCAGGCTGGGCGGCTGATGCTGAGGGACGAGCTGGAGGCCTCGTGGCGGGCCGAGCTGGCCGAGGACGAGCTGGCCGAGGCGCAGGCGCGGCGCGAGGCGGCCGAGGCGCTGGCCGAGGCGCGTGGGGACGACCCCGAGGCGGTCGAGGTCGCGCGCGAGCTGGCCGAGGAGGCGGGCGAGGAGGCCGAGGCGCTGGCGGGGGAGCTGGCGCGGCTGCGGGCCGAGCTGGTCCGGGCGGCGCGCGGGGTGCCGAACGAGAGCCTGCAGCGCCTGCAGGGGGTGGCGGACCGGCTGCCCGAGCGGCTCGAGGCGGTGGCGGCCGACGAGGCCCAGCTGGGGCTGGACGAGCCGGGGCCGGCCTCGGGCGGGGCGGGTGACGCGGTGGACGCGCTGGAGTTGGGCGAGCGGCTGGCCGACAGCGAGGTGCTGCGGCGCCTGTCGCGCATGGTCGGGGCGCTGCGCGGCGTGGCGCTGGCCGAGCGGCGCAAGCGCGTCCCCCGGGCGCGCGGCGAGGTGTACGGCATCGAGGCGGGCCGGGATCTGTCGCACCTGCTGCCGGTCGAGCTGGTGGGCCTGCGCCACCCGGTGCTGGGACGCGACTTCCGGCGGCGCTTCGTCGAGGGGCGCCTCTTGTCCTACGCGGTGCGCGGCGACGACGACGAGGGGCGGGGGCCGTGCGTCATCGCGCTCGATCTCAGCGGCTCGATGGCGGGCGCCAAGGGCATCTGGGCCAAGGCGGTCGCCCTGGTGCTGGCCGACCTCGCGCGCCGCGACGGCCGCGCGGTGACCGTCCTGACCTTCTCGTCGGGCGCGAACAGCGTCGCCCGCCACGACCTGGTCCCCGACCGGCGCTACGCCTCGCGCCGGCCGCTGGACCGACGGGCGTCGCTCTCGTTCGCCGAGACCCGCGTCGGCGGCGGGACGGACTTCGCGGCCCCCTTGGCGCTGGCGGCCGACATCATCCGCACCTCGCGCCGCCACCGCCGAGGCGACGTCGTCCTGGTCACCGACGGCGAGGCCAGCCTGCCCGCGGCGGACCTCGAGGCCTTCGACGCCTTCAAGCGACAGACCGACTCGAAGGCCCTGGGCCTGCTGGTCGACCTCGCCAGCCACGAGGCTCGCACCCTCGAGCGCCTGTGCGACCGCGTCGTCCCCGTCAGCGCTCTGACCGAAGACGGCGCCCGCAAGGTCTTCCGCGCCTTCGACGGGCGCTGACCACGGCGGCGGCTCGGGCCGGCTGGAAGCCGGCGGTCACAGGGGACGTCGATGCGGACATCTGGATGGGGGCGGGCGCTGAGTCCGGCGGCGGCTCGGGCCGGCTGGCAGAGGGGGTCGTATTGAAGTCCCCCTCGGGTGCCGACGCCTCGAGACACAGCGGCCGAAGTTGGCGACGGCTCCGGCCGGCTGGAAGCCGGCGGTCCCAGGCGGGGCGATGCGGACATCTCGATGGGGCGGGGGCGCTGAGTCGGGAGCCGGACTCGCGCGGGTCGGCGCGCCAGGGGGCGCAGGTCGGCGGCGGCAGGTAGTGTGGAAAGGGAGCCCCCTGGAGTCGACCGCCGAGTGTAGGCGGCCGGCGACGGGAGACAAGGGCGCCCTGCAGGGTCGGCTCGAAGCGGACGCGCCGTCGAGTGGACTGGGAGTCCCGCTCGGCGGCGCGCCGCTTGGGACCGTTCGGTCGGTCAGGCCGCGCTCTCCTCGAGCGTCGGGGCCAGCTTGGCCTCGCGGGCGGCGCGCCTGGCGGCCTTCTTGGCCCGGCGACGGTCCACGAAGCCGGCCAGGATGACGTACATCGTCGGCACGACCACCAGGGTCAGCACCGTGGACAGGGTCATGCCGCCGATGACCGCCCGCGCCATCGGGGCCCAGGTCTCGGCGCCGTCGCCCATCTCGCTGGCCAGCGGCACCATGCCCAGGGTCGTCGTCAGGGTGGTCATCAGGATGGGCCGCAGGCGACTGCGCCCGGCCTCGATGGCGGCCGCGAAGAGGTCCTCGCCCGCCAGGCGCCGGTTCTTGATGACGTCGATGAGGACGATGCCGTTGTTGACCACGACGCCCGCCAGCAGGATGACGCCGATGAGCGCCGTGACCTGCAGGGTCGTGTCGGTCAGGTACAGGGCGAAGATGACGCCGGCCATCGCCAGCGGGATGGCGAAGAGGATGACGAAGGGCTCCAGCAGCGACTCGAACTGGCTCGCCATCACCATGTAGACCAGCACGATGGCGATGAGGATGGCCAGGGCCAGCGCCAGGAAGGACTCCTGCAGATCCTCGGCGGTGCCGGCGATGGCGGTCGACACGCCCGGCGTCGGGCCCAGCTCGGCGACCGCCGCCTCGACGCGCTCGATGAGGGTGCCCAGCGGGACCCCCTGGGCCGTGATGGCGACCGTGCCCAGGCGGCGCTGGTTCTCGCGCGCGATGGTGGTCGGGCCCAGCGCCGGCTCGATGCGGACCACCGTCTCGAGGGGGACGGTGATGCCGGCGGGCGTCAGCAGCGGCAGCGCGCGCAGCTTGCCCAGGTCCTCGCGCAGCTCGCGCGGCGCCCGCACGAAGACGCGGTACTCCTCGCCGGCCTCGCGGAACATCGTGGCGCCCGCCCCCAGGAAGTAGGTCGAGATGGTCGCCGCCACCTCGCCCGGCTGCAGGCCCAGCAGGCGAATCTGCTCGCGGTCCAGGTCGACCTTCAGCTCCGGCTGGCCCTGCTCGAGCGAGAAGGTCACGTTCGCCGCGCCCTCGACGGTCTGCACCTTGGCCTTGAGCAGCGCGCCGTACTCGCGCAGCGTCTCCATCTCCTCGGCGAACACCTTGACCTGGATGTCACCGCCGCCGCCGCCCATGACGTCGCCCTCCTGGGCGACCGTGATCTCCAGGCCGGGCAGCGTCTGCAGCCGCGGGATGAGCTGCTCCTCGATCTCGAACTGGCTGCGCGCCCGCCGCGACTTGGGCGGCAGCTTGATCTGCACCGAGCCCGTGTACGAGTTCTGCCCGAACAGCGCCGCGAAGGCCTCGCCGCCGCCGAACTGCGACACGACGACCTCGGCCTCGGGGACCACCTCCTTCACGATGGCCTCGACCTCGCCGAACAGCGCGTTGGTGGCCCCCAGCGCCGTGCCGGGGGCCGCCTTGACGTTCACCGTCAGCCGCCCCTGGTCGTTCTTCGGCATGAAGTCGACGCCCAGCTTGGGCACCAGCGAGATGGCGAAGGCGAAGACGCCGAAGGCCGCGAGCAGCGTGGTCTTGCGGAAGCGCAGCGCGACGGCCAGCACCCCGGCGTAGATGTGCGACAGCGGGTCGATCCACGCGGTGAGCCAGGCCAGCAGGCGCTCGACGAAGTTCGGCTTGCGCCGGCCCAGCATCAGGCTGGCCATCAGCGGCACCAGCGTCAGCGCGACGGCCAGCGACGCCAGCAGCGAGAACACGATGGTCAGGCTCATGTCGCGGAAGAGCTGACCGGCCAGCCCCGGCACGAACAGGATGGGCGCGAACACGGCCACCGTGGTCAGGGTCGAGGCCGTGATGGGCATCGCCATCTCGGTCGTGCCCTCGATGGCCGCCTCTTTGGGGGACAGGCCCGCCTCGAGCCGCGAGAAGATGTTCTCGAGCACCACGATGGAGTTGTCGACCAGCATGCCGACCGCCAGGGCGAGGCCCGCCATCGAGATGACGTTCATCGTGACGCCCTGGAAGTCCATCACCGCGAAGGTGGCCAGCATCGAGATGGGGATGCTGACCAGCACGATGGTGCTGGTGCGCCAGCTGCGCAGAAAGGCCAGCAGCACCGCGGCGGTCAGAAACAGCGCCAGCACGGCCGAGCTGCTGAGGTTCGAGATGGCCCGCATGATGGGCTCGGCCTGGTCGAAGACCGGGGTCACGGTCGCGCCCTCGGGCAGGCGCTTCTCCAGGACCTTCAGCTCCTTCATCAGGCGCCCGACCACCTGCACCGTGTTGGCGTCCGACTGCTTGCGGACGGCCATCATCACGGCCGGCACGTCGTTGGCCCGCACGACCTGCAGCTGCTCCTGGAAGCCGTCGACCACCTGGGCGATGTCCTTGACCTGCACCGGGTGCCCCCCGCGCTGGCCGACCACCACCTCCTCGATGTCCTTCACCGACGTGAACAGGGCGTCGGTCGCGATGTTCAGCTCTTGCCGGCCCTGCGTGATGTTGCCGCCCGGCAGCATCAGGTTGGCGCCCCGCAGCGCCGCCACCACCTGCTGCGCGCCGACGCCGTAGGCCTGCATCCACTCGGGGTCGAGGCGCACCTGGATCTCGCGCTCGAGCCCGCCGATGACCTCGGCCGCCGCGACGCCCGGGATGCGGGCGATGTACGGCTCGACCTCGTCCTTGGCCAGCCGCCGCACCGCCTCGGGGGTCCCCGCCGCGTTGATGGTCAGGAAGGCGACCGGCTGCAGCGACGGGTCGAAGGCGAAGGTCAGCGGCCGCGTCGCGTCGTCCGGCAGCTTGTCGAGCGCGTAGATCTCGAGGTTCTTGCGGACGTCGCTCTCGGCCTGCTGCATGTCGGTGCCCCAGGCGAACTTGACCATCACCAGGGACGCGCCCTGGTTGCTGGTCGAGTTGACGTCGTCGACGCCCTGCACCGACGCCATCGCCTCCTCGATGGGGCGCGTCACCAGCTCCTCGATCGACTCGGGCGAGGCGCCCGGGTAGTTGGTGATGACCGCGACGATCGGGAACTCGATGTCCGGCATCATGTCGAGCTTGAGCCGGCTGAAGGTGAACAGGCCCAGCATCGCGACCGCGATGAAGAGCATGATCCCGGTGATCGGTCGGCGGACCGAGAGGCTGGTGGCGCTCACGGAGACTCCTCGGACGCGGCGGACGCGTCGTCGGCGGCGGCGGGGGCCGCGGCGGCGGGGGTGTCGTCGGCGGGGACCTCGGTCGCCGGCTGGGGGGCCTCGGCCGCCGCCGCCGGCGCGGAGGCGTCCGGCCGCTCGATGGGGTTGCCGTCGCGCAGGAAGTGGACGCCGCGGGTGACGACCTGCTCGCCCGGGGTGAGCCCGTCGACGATCTCGATCTGGCCGCCCGAGCGGCCGCCGACGGTGACCTCGCGCCGCTTGGCGACCGCGCCGTCGGCCACGAAGGCGACCGCCTTGCGCGTGCGCTCGGTCTCGCCGGTGAACAGCACCGCCTCGGCGGGGACCAGGGTGACGTCGGCGCGCCGCTCGAGCTCGATGACCACCCGCACCGCGCTGCCGGCGACCAGCCGGCCGTCGGCGTTGTCGAGGTCGACCTCGATGAAGCCGGTGCGGGTCATGCGGTCGACCACCGGCGCCCGGCGCGAGACCTGGGCCTCGACCACGTGCTCGGGCATCCCCAGCGCCGAGAGGCTGACCTTCATGCCCGGCTGGATGCGCAGGAAGGTGCGCTCGGGCACGCGGACCATCGCCTTGAGCACGTTGGCGCGCACCAGGGTCATCATCGGGGCGCCGACGCCCACGAAGTCGCCCGCCTTGACCGCCAGGTTGGCCACGGTGCCGCCGATGGGCGCGCGGATCTCGGAGCGCGAGCGCTGCCCGCTGGCGCTGGAGACCGTCGCCTGCAGCTGGCGGATCTGCGCGTCGGCGGCGCGGATCTGGCCCTCGAGGTTCTCGACCTGCGCGCCGGTCGACGCGCCGATGTCGACCAGGGCCTTGGTGCGCTTCAGGTTGTCGGCCAGCACCGCCCGGTTGGCGCGGGCGGCGGCGAGCCCCGCCTGGGCCTGCCGGACCGCGTCGTTCAGCAGGTCGGCGCGCACGGTCGCCAGCAGCTGGCCCTGCTCGACCCGGTCGCCCTGCTCGACCTCGAGGGTGACGAGGCGGTCGGCCACCTGGGAGAAGACGCGGACCTCGTCGGCGCCCTCGAGGTCGCCGACCAGCTCGGCGCGGTCGACCACGTCGCCGCGGACGACGTCGGCCACCAGGACCTTGCGGGTCGGCACGTCTTGCTTGGGGGCGTCCGCCTCGGGGGCGGGGGCGGCCTCGGAGCCCGGGGGGGCGGCCTGGCTCTGGCAGCCGGACAGCGGCGCGGCGGCGCCACCGAGCAGCAGCGAGAGCGCGAGCAGGCGGTGGGGAGCGTTCATCAGGTGTTCCTTCGCGGCGGCTAGCGGGTGAGCAGCCCGGCGGCGCGGGCGATCTGGATCTGGGCGAGGTCGGCCTGCAGGGCCTCGTTGATGGCGGACAGCTCGGCCCCGGCGAGGGCGGCGTTGGCGTCGATGACTTCGAGGTAGGTCGCGGCCTGCAGCTCGAAGCTGGCCTGGACCAGGCGGGCGTTCTCGCGGGCGAGCGCGAGCTGCTCGTCGGCCTTGACCGCGTTGGCGCGGGCGCTGGCCAGATCGAGCAGGGCGCGGCGCAGCTCGTCGCGGGCCCGGGCCTCGGCAGCGGCGAGGTTGGCGCGGGACTCGCTCAACCGGGCGGCGGACTCGCGCAGCTCGGCCTCGCGCAGGCCGCCGTCGAAGAGGTTCCAGGACAGGGCGACGCCCAGGTTCCAGAAGCCGTACTCGCCGGTGAAGCCCGAGGTGTTGCTGAGGTTGTAGTTGCCGACCAGCAGCACGTTGGGCAGGTACCCCTTGCGGGCCGACTCGCGCTGCGTCTCGGCGATCTCGACCTGCACGCGCGCGGCCTCGAGGTCGGGGCGCTCCTCCATGGCGCTGCGCTCGAGCGCCTGCGCCTCGCTGGGCACGAAGGGCGGCGCGGTCGGGCGGGTCACGTCGAAGTCGGGCGGGCGGTTCATCAAGGTCGCGAGCGCGCTGATGGCGCCCGCGTAGGCGTTGTCGGTGCGCTCCAGCTCCTGCTCGGCCTTGACCCGCTCGATGCGGGCGCGCAGCTCGGCCATCTTCGGCGCGTTGCCGCTGGCGACCTGCTTGGCGGCGGCCTCCTCGTGGGCGCGGTAGGTCTCGAGCAGGCGCGCTTGCACCTGCCGCGCCTCGCGCAGACTGGCCGCCGAGTAGTACAGCTGGGCCGTCGCCATCAGGATCTCGCGCTTGGCGGCCTCGTGGCCCAGGCGCGCCGCCGTCTCGGCGAGGTGGGCGGTGCGGACGGCCGGGAACACGGCCGGCAGGAACAGGCCCTGGGTCACCTGCAGCTGCGCGCCGAGCTGGTGCTGCTCCTGGATGGCGGTCTCGGCGATGCCGGTCGGGACCATCACCAGGTTGGTCGGCTGGCCCGGCGGGTTGCCGATGTCCGGAGGTTTGCTGGGGTCGAAGGGCTGGCTGGTCGGGATCCCGACGTCGCGGATGGTGTAGCCGGTCGGCATGCCGAACTTGGCGTCCACCGAGTTGAAGGTGTACTGGGCGCCCAGCGTGACCTGCGGCAGGTAGGCCGAGCGCGCCTTGGCGACCAGCTCGCGCGACTGGTCGATGCGCGACTGGGCGGCGGCCAGATCGAGGTTGTTCCGGGCGGCCTGGGTCATCGCCTCGTCGAGGGTCAGGACCGGGGCGCCGAGGGCGGCGGAGCCGGTGAGGGCCGCCGCCACGAGGGCGGTGAGCATCTAGGGGATCTCCTGGGGAGCGGACGGCGTGGGGGGGATGGAGGCCGTCGCGGGGGAGGGAGGGGCGGCGGGTCAGGCGTCGCGCGCCTTGAGCCGCGTGAGCACCTTGTCGAGCATGCGGAACAGGGCCACGCGGTCCTCGGGGTCGATGAGCTCGAGGAAGTGACGGAGCTTGCCCTTGACCTGGACGTCGAGGTCCTCGGCCAGGGCCTGGCCGGCCTCGGTGAGCCGCACGTGGACGACCCGCCGGTCGGCGGCGTCGCGGTCGCGGAAGAGGTGGCCGGCCCGCTCGAGCCGGTCGACGACGCCCGTGACGCTCTTCTCGCTGACGTCGATGCGCTGGGCGAGCTGCCCCATGGTCAGCGGCTGGTCCAGCCGCAGCCACAGGAGCGCGTGCATCTGCGGCGCCGTGAGGCCGGCGGCCTCGAGCGCGCTGCCCAGCGGGTCGCGCAGGGGCGCGTTGCGGCCCAGCTCCTCGAGGAGGCCGGTGAAGGTCGTGAGGTCGTCGTCCAGGTCGTCGATAGTCCCAAACATGGAGTATCTCCTAAGTGGGTATTCTGTGGGTGTCAAAGGAAAAGTGATCTCGCGCACGTCCGGTCACCCCGCGCGGGCGGCCGTGGCCAGTTCCACGGTCGGGGCGGCTCGTGGTACGAAGCGGCCCACGAACCGCTGACCGCTCCCGACCCCAGTGAGGCTCTCCGTGGCATCCAGCCTGCTCACGCTACTCGACGACATCGCGACGGTGCTCGACGACATCGCCGTCCTGACCAAGGTGGCCGCCAAGAAGTCGGCCGGAGTCCTGGGCGACGATCTCGCGCTCAACGCCGAGCAGGTCACGGGCGTCAGCGCCGATCGCGAGCTGCCCGTGGTCTGGGCGGTGGCCAAGGGCTCGGCGGTCAACAAGCTCATCCTGGTCCCCGCGGCCCTGCTCATCAGCGCGCTGTTGCCCTGGGCCGTCATCGTGCTGCTGATGATCGGCGGCGCCTTCTTGTGCTTCGAGGGCTTCGAGAAGGTCGCGCACAAGCTCTTCCACAAACCGGAAGCGGACGCGCACCACGCTCAGCACGTGCGCGCCCTGACCAACCCCGCCGTCGACATGGTCGCCTTCGAAAAGGACAAGGTGAAGGGCGCCATTCGCACCGACTTCATCCTGTCGGCCGAGATCATCATCATCGCGCTCAACGCCGTGTCCGAGGCGGCCTTCTTCACGCAGCTCGGTGTCCTGGTGGCGTTCTCCGCGCTGATGACCGTCGGCGTCTACGGCCTGGTCGCCGGCATCGTCAAGCTGGACGACGTCGGGCTGTACCTCAGCCGCAAGTCGGGCGCGCAGGCGGCGCTGGGCCGCGGCATCGTGGCGGCGGCGCCCTACCTGATGAAGACCCTCGGGATCGTCGGGACCGCGGCGATGTTCCTGGTCGGCGGCGGCATCCTGGTGCACGGCATCCCCGCCCTCGAGCATCTCATCCAGGGCTGGTCGGCGGCGGCGGGCGGGGTCGCCTGGCTGGTCGAGCTGGTGCTGCCCGGGCTGGTAGGCGTCCTCGCCGGCGGGCTGGTCGTGGCGGTGGTGACGGCCGCCAAGAAGGTGCTGCCGGCCAAGGCCAAGGCCGCCTGAGGCCGGGTCGAAGCTGGCCCTCGCGACCTCGACGGGCCGAGCCATTCAGAGATGGCCCTTGCGGCTGGCGCGAAGGAGGGTGGCTATTCACTTTTCGCGCTTACGGCGGCTGCGAAGGCGACGCGTCAACCCGACCTCGCCTTCGCCAGCCTTGCGAAGGCGACGGGTAGACCCGACCTCGCCTTGGCCAGCCTTGCGAAGGCGTCGAGCGAACCCGACCTCGTCTTCGCGAGCCTTGCGAAGGCGACGGGTAAACCCAACCTCGCCTTCGCGAGCCTTGCGAAGGCGACGAGTAAACCCAACATCGCGTTCGCATCAGCGTTCATGCGGTCCTGAGGCCTACTCGACCCGCAGGGTGTAGGGACCGGCCGCGTCGGCGTCGTGGTCGTGGCCGTCGACGATGACGAAGACCTGCTGGCCCGCCATGAGGGGCAGCTCGAGGGTCTCCCAGAGCTGCCCGTCCGAGGCGCCCAGGCAGCTGGTCGCGACGGCCGCGCAGTCGCCCACGACGTACAGGGCCGCGTCGAAGCCGTCGGGCAGGACCGAGACCCGGTAGTCGCCGTCGGCCGGGGCGGTCAGGCGCCAGACCTGCTCGCTCGAGCCCAGGCCCTTGGCGACGAAGGGGCCGCAGTCGCCCTCGCCGAAGCCGTAGTGGTTCAGCGCCTGGCGCGTGTCGCCGCCGGCCTGGAAGGGCAGGGCGCCCACCTCGAAGGGCAGGGCGCAGGTGTTGCCCGGGACGGTCTGCGGATCGAGGCAGCTGCCGTCCGCCTGGCAGACGTCGGCCGGGGCGGCGCACTGGCCGCAGACGCCGCCGCAGCCGTCGGGGCCGCAGGCCTTGCCGTCGCACTGGGGGACGCAGGTCGGCACCACCTGGAAGGTGTAGGCGCCCGCGGCGCCGGTGAGGCCGCCGGTGTCGCCGTCGACCACGAAGTGCACCGTCTCGCCGTCCTGCAGGGTCAGGTCGAGGCGCAGCGGGTCCCCGGCCGGGTCGGCGGCGTCCAGGCAGATCGGCTCGGCCGCGGCGCAGTCGTCGATGGCGTACAGGGCGGCGCCCCACCCGGCGCCCAGCACGCGGGCCGTGTAGTCGCCCGCCGCCGGGGCGGTGAAGCGGTAGACCACGTCCTTGGAGGCGGCGCCGACCGGGGCCTGCCCGCAGGTGCCGGTGAAGAAGGGGTCCGAGGTGGCGGTCGTGCCCTTGTGCTCGAAGGGCAGCTTGGAGACGGCGATGGCCGCCTGGCAGCCGTAACCGGGCTGGGCGACGCACTGGCCGCCGCCGCAGGCCTGGCCGTAACCGCAGGCGCCGCAGCTGCCGCCGCACCCGTCGGAGCCGCAGACCTTGCCGTCGCAGCTGGGGGTGCAGGTGGCGATCTTCAGCGTGTGGGTGCCGGCGCCCTCGGCCACCAGCACCAGCGGCTCGCCGGCCTCGAGCGGGACCCACAGCGACTTGGCGGCCTGGTTGGCGCCGACCGTCAGGCCGCCCTCGCAGGTGCCGGCCAGATCGCCGCAGTCGGCGGCGACGTACAGCGCGCCGCTGGTGGTCGACCCGTAGGTGACCTGGTAGAGCGCGTCGGCCGGGGCGGTCAGCAGGTAGACCGAGTCGGCCGCGCCCGCGCCCGTGGCGCTCGACAGTCCCGGGCAGGCGCCGGCCGGGGCGGCGTGGTCGTCGAAGCGGCCGGCGTTCGAGGCGGTGACCTGGAAGGGCAGCGCGTCGATCAGGACGGGGTCGGCGCAGCGGTCGCCCTGGTCCACGGCCTGGCAGGCGGCGGTCGCCTCGCACAGGCTGGGCAGCGGAAAGCAGGTGGTCTCGGTGACGCAGCGCTGGTCGGCCTGGCAGGCGCCGCAGGACCCGCCGCAGCCGTCGTCGCCGCAGGCCTTGCCCGCGCAGTCGGGCACGCAGGCGTCGACGGTCAGGGTGTAGGCCCCCTGGGCGTTACTGACGTTGGCGGTGCCGTCGACGACCGCGAAGACGGTCTGGCCGGCCTCGAGCGGCAGCACCAGCCGGTCGTTGCCGCTGAAGACGCGGCTGGCGCCCAGGCAGCCGGCGGCCAGATCGCCGCAGTCGGTGGTGACGTAGAGCAGGCTGTCGAAGCTGGCGCCCAGGGTGAAGGTGAAGGCGCCCGCGCTGGGCGCGGTGAAGGCGTAGACGCCGTCGGCCGAGCCGAGGCCGGTCTGGAAGGTCACCCCCGGGCAGGTCGAGGGCTGCAGGCCGTAGTCGCCCGCCCAGCCGAGGGTGTCGCCGGTGGCGACGAAGGGCAGGGCGCCCACCGGCAGCGCGTCGGCGCAGGTGTCGCCCGCGGCGGTGGCGAGGCACTGGCCCTCGGGGCTGCAGACCTGGCCGGCGCCGCAGGACCCGCAGGAGCCGCAGCCGAAGTCGCCGCACTCGCGGTCGCCGCAGGCCTGGACCTGGCAGACGCGGGTGACCTCGAGGGTGAAGCGGCCGCGGGTCGCCGGGATGGCCGGCGAGGCGTCGACCACCACGTGGTAGGTCTGTCCCGCGAGCAGATCGACCTCGAGCGTGCCCGCGGCGGCCGCGAGGCAGGCCTGGGCGCCCCCGCCGCAGCCGGTGACGACCGACAGGAGGTCGGGGCCGACGGGGACCGCCTCGTAGTCGTCGGGGTCGGGGTCGGGCCAGGTGAGTTCGAACCGGTAGCGGCCGTCGACGTCGGGGGTCAGGCGCCAGGCGACGTCGCGGCGGCCGGCGCCGCTGGCGGGGGCCGAGGGACAGCCGGCGGTGGTGAAGGCGTCGGTGGCCAGGGTGGTGTCGGCGGTGACGAAGGCCGGCAGGGCGTCGGGCGCGATGGGGTCGCCCTCGCAGGCGTCGCCGGCGGCGGCCGGGGCGAAGACGGGGTAGGGGGCGCCGTAGCCGATGACCGGGGGCTGCTGGTCCGCCAGCGACGCGAAGAAGCCGCGCCACAGGGCGCGTGCCTCGGGGTGGGTCGAGGCGACGAAGTGGCTCCCGCCCTGCCACTGCTTGAGGCCGCCGGTGACCGGCCCGGCGGCGGTCGGGACGTTGAGGCTGACCGGCAGGGCTTGTGGGGCCAGGCCGCGCAGGGCGTGGGCCTCGCTCTCCTTGGCGACGCCCCCGATGAGCGGCAGGCCGGCGGCGGCGGCCATGGCGTCGGTGCCGACGGCCGGGGAGGCGTCGTCGAGGGTGCCCTCGGTCACGAACATGTGCTTGGGCGGGCCGGAGGCGGGCGCGAGCCAGTAGGGGGCGTAGTTGATGGGGTCGGTGGCGTCGACCAGCATCTGGATGAGGGACATGGTGGGGTGGAAGGTGTCGAGGTCGGCCTCGGTCACGCCGAGCAGCAGCGCGACCAGGGCCTCGAAGTCGAGCGGGTCCTTGCGGCGCAGGATGGTCTCGACCAGGACGCCAGCGCCGCCCGAGAGCAGGCCGGCCGTGACCCGCGGGTCGATGGCCAGGGCGAGCGAGCCGGACAGGGCGCCGTGGGAGTGGCCGTAGAAGGTGATGCGGTCGGGGTCGAGGCGCAGCTCGACGCCGCTGACCGTGTCGCCGGGCGCCAGATCGAAGCCGCCGGCGGCGATCATGCGGGTCAGGTTGAAGGTGTCGATGGCGGCCTGGCGGAAGCCGGTGCGGCCGGCGGGCGGGTTGAGGAAGTTGAAGCTGAAGGTCTCGAGCTCGCCGTCGGACAGGCCCTCGCCGCGGCTGCCGTGCAGGGGCTGGTCGATGCAGACGACGGCGTGGCCGAGGGCGAGCAGGACCGAGGCGGTCGAGCGGCAGGACTGGTAGTCGCCGGTGGTGCCGTGGGCGTAGGTGACGACGGGCCAGCCGGCCGGGGGCATCGCGCGGTCGCGCGGGAAGAGGAGGAGGAAGCGCAGGGTCTCGTCGAGCTGCGGGACGGGCTGGCCGTCGTCGCCGAAGACCAGGCCGCCGCCGGTCTCGGCGTAGGGCTTGTCGCCCTGCTGGAAGTTGGGGGCGACGTAGGTGCCCTGCAGCTCGCCCCAGACGGTGGGCTCGGCGACGTAGGTCAGCTGCGGGGGCGCCTGGGTGTCCAGGAAGGCCGAGACGGCGCGCAGCTCGCCGGTGGCGCGCTGGGTGGTGAAGCAGGTGGCGGCGGCCAGATCGGCGCGGGCGAAGGGGCTGCTGGGCAGCCAGTGGCGCAGCGGGGCCAGGGCGGGGTCGTCGGCCAGGGCCTGGGCGAAGGCGGGGGCCGGCTGCAGGTAGCGGCCCTGGGTGTCCTGGACGGCGCGGGTCAGGACGGCGCACCAGACGTCGCCCTCGGACAGCGGCCAGCCGTAGACGGGGCGCAGGGCCAGGGTGGGGCCCAGGTAGTAGGGGTCGCCGGCGCCGTCGCGCTGCTGGAAGACCAGCGGGACGCGCTGCTGGTAGCGGGCGCTGGTGGGGGTGACGTTGACCAGCTGGACCAGGGCGTCCTCGGCCATGGCGGCCTCGGGCGAGGGCAGGGTCGCGTCGTCGAGGGGGCCGTCGAGTTGGAAGTAGACGGCGCCGTTGAGGCCGAAGCCGTCGAGGACCTGCATGCCGTGGGCGATGTAGGTCACCAGCAGGTCGGTGCCGTTGGGGTTGGGGGCGTTGGACAGGTCGATGGCGCCGCTGGGGGAGCGGTAGCGGTCGCTGGGCCAGGGGGTGGCGGTCCAGTCGTCCGAGTCCGGGTCGAAGCGAGGCGTGACGCCGGGGGAGGTCGCGTCGTAGTCGATGCCCAGGCCGGGGCCCTCGACAGGGCCGGCGTCCACCTCGGCGGCGTCGGCGTCCGGGTCGGCGTCCGGGACGGCGGCGTCCCGATCGGCGTCGGGGTCGGCGGCGTCCGGGGCGTCGGCGTCGGCCTCGACGTCCGGCGTGTCCGCGTCGGCCGCGACCTCCGCGTCGCCGCAGCCGATGGCCGCGAGCCAAAGCGCCAGAGAAAGGCCCAACCAGAGTCGCGCGAGCATAGTGTCCCCCCTGCGGCGAGGCAGGCGGTATAGCGCGGCGGCTCGGGTCACGACAACCGCTCGCCGCGCGCCCCGCGACGCGGTAGCCTGCGCCATCGTCCCCCGACGAACCCCCGCCACACCCTCCGCCCCCACTTTCGGCCTGATGACGCGCCCGATGAGCTTTCGCGCCCTCATCCTGCTCGCCACGTCCCTGCTCGCGCTCGCCGCGATCGGGTCGGCGGTGATCCTCGTGTCGCTGAGCACGGTCCTGCACTCGGCCGCGACGCGCATGGGCACCTCGGTCGAGAGCGTCAGCGTGGCCTACCAGGCGCTGGTCGATCTGCTGGACCACCGCCGGCTGGGCAACCGCATCGACGACTACGGTCCGCTGCCGGAGCTGGTCCAGCAGCGCGCCGCGGCCGAGCAGCACCTGCGGGAGACGCTCGAGCGGGCGCGCGCCTACGCGACCGTGCCCGTCGAGCACCTGCTCGTCGTGCTCGCCCAGGTCGAGGTCCAGGAGTACCTCGACGCGCCCGAGGGCCAGGTGTTCGTCCCGATGGGCGACGCCATCCAGGCCCTGTCGAGCCTGAGAACCCTGAACGTGCGCGAGGCCGAGGTGGCCCAGCGGGACATCGAGCGCCTCGACGGCCTGCTGCGTCGGCTGGTCGTCCTGGCGGCCGTGCTGCTGGTCGCCGGCGCCGTGGGGATGGGCGTCTGGCTGCGGGTGTCGGTCCTGGGCCCCGTCGCCCGCATGGCGCGGGTCACGCGAGGATACGCCGCCGGGGACGCCTCGACGCGGGTGTCGGTCGAGGGGCACCACGAGTTCCGCGACATGGCGCGGGCCTTCAACGAGCTGGCCGAGGAGCTGGAGCGGCAACGCGAGGCGCGCGCCACCATCCTGGCGGGGGTCGCCCACGATCTGCGCAACCCGCTGACGGCGCTGACCCTGAGCCTGTACGGGGTGCGCGACGAGCGCCCGCTGCCGCCCGAGCCGCAGCTGCGGGCGCTGGTGGCGCGGGTGCGGGCGCAGGCCGGGCGGCTCGAGCGCATGGTCGGCGATCTGGTCGACGCCGCCCTGCTCGAGGCGGGCGAGCTGCAGCTGCAGCTGCGGCCGGTCGATCTCGCCGAGGTGGCCCGCGAGGCGGTCGACCTCTACCAGCCGACGACCGACGGGCCGATGACGCTCGAGGTCGCCGCCGGGCCGGACGGCGACGGCGAGGCCCTTTGCGTGATGGGCGATCCGCTGCGTCTGTCGCAGGTGCTCAACAACCTGGTCAGCAACGCCATCAAGTACTCCGAGCCGGCCTCGCCCGTGCGCCTGTCGGTGGCGCGCGCGGGGGACGAGGTGCGCCTGAGCGTGGCCGACGAGGGCATCGGAATGACCGCCGAGGAGGTCGAGCGGCTCTTCGTGCCGTTCCGCCGCACCGACGACGCCCGCCTGCACGCGCGGGGGACCGGCCTCGGGCTGTCGGTGGCCGCCGCCATCGTGCGCGGACACGGCGGCCGCATCGAGGTCCAGAGCGAGCCGGCGCGCGGGTCGACCTTCACGGTGATCCTGCCGGCGGCGGAGACCGTGGCGGAGCGGCGGCCGCCCCAGGAATCCGTAGAGGGGCCGGCGTAGTTCTGCTGGGCCATGAGCGCCTCGCGACCGCCGTTGAGCAGCCTCGCCCGCTGGGCCCGACCGGACGCCGGCCCGGTCCCTGCGGAGGTCGAGGCGGCGCTGCGGCAGGATCCGCGCGCCGGGGCGCAGGCCATCCTGGCGGCCATCGAGGCGCGCCGGCGCAAGCGCCGCGCCGAGGGGCAGCGGCTGAGGTGGATGCTGCGGCACGAGCGGCCGCTGTGGGAGGCCGGGCTGCGGCACGTCGCGGGCGTCGACGAGGCCGGGATGGCGCCGCTGGCCGGGCCGGTGTTCGCCGCGGCGGTGATCCTGGCGCCCGGGACGCGGCTGCCCGAGGTGGACGACTCGAAGAAGCTGGCGCCCGAGGTGCGCGAGCGCCTGGCGGAGGTCATCCGGCGCGAGGCGCTGGGTTGGGCGGTCGGGGTGGCGACCGTCGAGGACATCGACGCGCTGAACATCTACTACGCGGGGCTGCTGGCGATGCGGCGGGCGGTCGAGGCGCTGCCAGTCGCGCCCGAAGCCCTGCTGCTGGACGCGCGGCGGCTGCCGGAGCTGGCGATCCCCCAACACAAGATCGTCCATGGGGACGCGCTGAGCCTGTCCATCGCGGCGGCGTCCATCCTGGCCAAGACCGCGCGCGACGCCTTCATGGTGGCGCTGGACGCGCGGCACCCGGGGTACGGGTTCGCGCGCCACAAGGGCTATCCGGTGCCCGCGCACCGGGCCGCGCTGGCGCGCCTGGGGCCGTGCGTGGCCCACAGGCGCGCGTTCGTCACGCGAACGGAGACCGACGACTACTTGGCCGAGCCGTAAAGGGCCGAGCAGGCGCCGAGGGGACCGACCAGCTCGGCGGTCTCGCCGGCGAGGACGCTGCCGAGGAAGGCGTGCGCCTGGTTGTGCAGGCCGCAGATGGGCGAGGCGCTGGAGATCGGAGCCTCGAGCGCCACGGCCGGCGGGTGCGGCTGCTCGAAGCGCTGCGTGCAGACCGGCGTGATGAGCTGCGCATGGCAGTTGTCGCTGTAATAGAAGAGGCCCGACGTGAACACCTGGCCCTGGAACTCCGTGTTGGCGGTCTCGGGTTCGACGTGGTCGGTCAGGTCGAGGTTGAAGCTGCCCGGGACGTCGTCGGCCAGCTCCCAAAGGACCGGCAAGTCGTAGCCCTTCAGGCCGAGCGCCCGGTTGTAGGTGATCTGGGCGGGCGTGTAGAGCGTCTCGTCCCAGCTGTCGCTCGAGCTGAGAAAGTCCGGGCGCGGGCGGTCCTTGCCGCGCAAGCGCAGGACGTAGGGCGCGTAGCCCAGCGGGTCGCCGCGCTCGCTGAGCCACTGCAAGAGCTGCAGCGGCAGGTTCAGGTGTCCCTCGGTCTGCAGGCGCGGCGGGGGCGTCTTCAGGCCCATCGTCGCGAACAGCACGCCCGAGGCCTGCACCGCGTTGGCCGGCGCCTTGAGCAGGTTCTCCGTCAGGATGCGACCGGAGCCGACGCTCGCCAAGATGGCCTGGAAGTCGTCGACGGTCGCGAACAGGGCCGTGTGGAACGAGGTGCCGAAGCTGAGCGAGGCGTGGAACAGGCGGGTCGGGTCGAAGGAGAGGCCGTCCATGACCTGGCTCCAGTCGCCGGTCTGCAGCGTCTCGACCAGGTTGGCCGTGTCGGCGGTGATGCTCAGCAGGTTGGCCTCGATGACCCGCGGGTCGACGCTCTGCGGCACCGCGAACAGGGGCGCCACCGCCGCCGCGGCCGAGCCGCCGTCGCCGATGTAGTCGGGCGCGTAGCCCTCGTCGCCGGCCGAAAGGCCCGTGTACTGGTTGGACAGGTCGGTGCCGGTCGGCACGACCAGGTTCAGGTCCGGCACGAACTCGGTCGACAGGCGCCCGCCGTGGAAGACCATGTCGATGGCGATGGTGGCCAGGCCCAGCTCGCAGCCGAGGTTCGCGATGGGCAGCGCGTCGGCGCGCGTCGCTCCGCCGCCATGGCTGAACACGACGACCGGCAGGTCGGCGGGGTCATCGAGGTGTTCCTCGCACAGAAACAGCGTGAACGGGACCATGCTGGAGACCGACGCGACGGGGAGGCCGTCGTCGCCGAGGGCGAGGGGGGCGATGGCCGCCGTGTCGCCCGTGCGCTGCATGTTGAAGGTCGGGACCGTGAGGCTGCCGTTGACGACGCGCCCGATGTTGGCGTGGTAGGTGCCGCCGGTGTATGGCCCGTCCTGCCCGGGCAGCTGGCTGGCCTCGACGCGGCTGCCGGCGCTCCACACGCCGGGGTTGTCGGCGAAGGGCGCCAGCGGCTCGCCGAAGTAGGCGTCGAGGGCCGGGCCGTCGATGACCGGGGCCTCGATGGGCTCGTCGGTCTCGGCGTTCCAGGCGACGGCGCGGGTCGGGGTCGAGATATGGGCCCGCGCCGCCGCGACGACCGCCTCGGCCAGGGGCATCGTGGGCTCGGTGGTGAAGACGGTCGCGACGAGGAGGTGGTCCGGAGTCAGCGGATTGGTCGGCTCGGCGAGCCACTCGCGCGCGGGGGCGAAGGCGGCGCGGGCCGGCGCGGGGGCGTCGCCGTCGTCGGCCAGGACGGCGGCGAGGCCGGCCTGGGGAGCGATGGCGCGGCCGTCGGCGAGCTTGGGGCCGGGCTGGATGAAGGCGACGTAGGTCGAGTCGGGCATCATGAACTGGCCCACGCGGGGCGTGATGACCAGGGCGGATCCGCTGGGGTCCAGCTCGACCCGCACCCCCACGGTCTGGCCTTTGGCGGCGCCGGCGACCCCGATCAGGCCGACCTTGCCATCGAACGAGGCGAGGTCGAGCTCGGCGTCGGGGTGGAGGAACAGGTTGATGCCCGCCGCGAAGCCGAAGCCCTCGCGGCCGTCGGCGGCGGCGCTGAGCAGGGCCAGGATCTCGGGCTTGGCCTGGGCGCCGATGACCGGGTCGTCCTCGAAGGGCTGCAGCGCGACCCGGCCCTGGGCGTCCAGGTAGAGGTCGTTCGGGAAGGGGGCGGCCGAGACCGGCTGGGCGGGGTCGAGGCCGAAGGCGAAGACCGCCGCGGGGTCGACTGGCTCGGTGGGGCCGGTGTCGGCGTCGTCCACGGTGTCGGCCGAGGTCGTGTCGGCGTCGTCCTCCACGTCGGGGTCGCCGCCCAGATCGTCCTGGACCTCGGCCTTGGTGTCCGGGCTGGTGTCGCCGCCGGCCGTGGGACCGTCGTCGCCGCAGGCGCCCAGCGCGGCCGAGGACAGGAGGGCGAGACCGAGCCGGAGGTGACGATACAGCCGCATTGCGATGCTCCCGAGGTGGACGCGGTTGGCGACGCAGCGAAGCGCCAAGGGCCCGTGATGTCAAGGCCGCCGCGACGCGTGAATGCGGCGCCGCGTCGTGGTATGGGTCGGTCGGCCGCTTTGGGGACCGGGAGGACGGCATCAGTCGGAGCGAGGTCGCAGCGTCGCCGGCCGAGGCGGGCGTGAGGCGGTCGAGGGTCGCCCTCGAGGCCGCCGCGGTGTTCCTGGTCGCCTGGGGCGCCTTCGCCTGGACGGTCCTGCCCCAGGACGCCCTGGTCACCATCGACGGCTACTTCCACATGCGGCTGGCCCAGCAGATGGGCGAGCACGGGCCGTTCGTCGGGGTGCGCGGGCTGCCGCTCACCCTGCTGGGCGAGGCCGGCCCCGATCACCACTGGCTGTGGCACCTGCTGCTGATGCCGTTCGGGCAGCTGCCCGACCTGTTCGTCGCCATGAAGTGGGCCGCGACCGTGGCCGCCGCCGCCGTCGCCGCCGGGCTGCACGTCGTGGCGCGCGCGCTGCGCCTGCCGTGGCCCGCGCTGTTCGCCCTGCTGGGTGTCGCCGGGGCCCTGCTGATGCCGGGCCGGCTGGTCATGCTGGGCGCGCAGAACCTGGCGGTCCTCTTCATCGCGGCCGCGCTGTGGGGCCTGCACCGCCAGCGGCCGCTCGCCCTGGCCCTGGTCGCCTTCCTGTTCCTGCAGGCCTACCACGCGGCCGTCATCCTGGCGCCGCTGGCGCTGCTGCACGTCCTGGTCGCGGCCACCCGCCACCGCCGCCTGCCCTGGCGCCCCGCCGCCGCCCTGGCCGCCGGCGCCGCCCTGGCCCTGGCCTTGAACCCCTGGTTCCCGCGCAACGTCGAGTACCTGTTCTTCCACACCCTCTACAAGGTCTCGAACACCCAGCGCCTCAGCGTCGGCGCCGAGTGGGGCGCCCCGCCGCTCGAGGCCCTCCTGACCGGCGCCTGGCCGGTCCTCGTGGCCCTGCTGGCCGGCGCCGCGGCCTTCGCGCTGGCCCGCCGCCGCGACCCCCAGCGCGCCCTGGGCGACGACACCCTGCTGTGGCTGCTGGCGACCGCGCTCTTCTTCGCCATGCACCTGACCGCCTGGCGCTTCGTCGAGTACCTGACCCCGGCCGCGGCGCTGGCCGCCGGCTTGCTGTTTCGCGACGCCGGCGCCGCCCGCTGGCGCCCCGCCCCCCGCCGCGCCCTGGCCGCCGCGCTGGCGCTGGTCATCGCCGTGCAGGGCGCCCGCGGCCTGGCCGTCGTCCGCGAGCAGGCCACCTTCGTGCCCAGCAAATACGCAGAGTTCGCGGCCATCCTGCGCGCCGAGGCCGCCCCGGGCGAGCGCGTCTTCAACCGGGTCTGGGAGGACTACGTCTTCCTGTACTGGCACAACCCGCAGCTGACCTACGTCAACGGTCTGGACCCGCACTACCTGGCCTACGCCGACCCGGGGCGCTTCCGGCTGTGGCAGTGGGTGCAGACGGTGGCCGCCGACGACCCGAACGACCCCGCGCCGGTCATCGCGCAGGCCTTCGGCGCCCGCTGGGTCGTCGTCAACCGCGCCGGGCGCAACCTGGCCCAGCGCCTGGGCCGCAGCCCCTACGCCGTGCTGCGCCACGAGTCGCGCTGGGGCTGGCTGTTCGAGCTGCGCCTGCCGCCCGGGTAGGCGGCGTCAGCGGGCCCGACGCGCGGGGGCCGGCGTCTCGGCCTCGACCCGCGCGACCAGCTCGGCCACGGCGTCGGCGACGAAGCCGGGGTGCGACAGCGGGACCCAGTGGCCGGCGTCGAGCGGCAGGCGCTCGAGGCGGGGGGCGAAGCGCTCGAGGCCCTGGCTGAGCGGCGCGGTGACGTAGGGGTCGCCGCTGGGGACGATGACGCGCACCGGCAGGTCGGTGGTGCGGCGCTGGGGGCGCGCCATGGGGCGCAGGAAGTTGGCCCGGTACAGGTTGACGCCGTGGCGGCCGTCGCGGGGCAGGGTGGGGGCGGGCGCGTGGGTGATGCCCTCGGCGGCGAGCAGGTGTGGGAAGGCGCGGGCGGCGCCGGCGCGCCAGACCAGCGGCGGCAGGACGGGCAGGTGGAAGAAGGCCACATACCACGAGCGAGACAGCTGGCGCAGCGCGTCGGGGGCCGTCGCGAGCGAGGTCAGGCGCTGGCGCATCCACAGGGCGGCGTGGTCCAGGGGCGGCCCGCTGATCGCGGTGAAGGAGGCGAGGCGGCCGTCGAAGCGGCCCGACAGGACGGCCTCCCAGCCCTGGATGGAGCCCCAGTCGTGGCCGACCAGGTGGACGCGCCGGCCGGGGGCGGCGGCGTCGAGCACGGCGGCGAGGTCGTCGAGCAGGCGCTCGACGCGGTAGGCGGCGACGCCGCGCGGGACGTCCGAGGCGCCGGCGCCGCGCACGTCGTAGGTGACGACGTCGTGGGCGGGGGCGAGGCGCTGGGCGACCTCGGACCAGACGGCGTGGGTGTCCGGGTAGCCGTGGACCAGGACGACGGTGGGGCGGTCCTGGGCCGGCTGGCCCCAGCGGTGGACGGCCAGCCGGACGTCGCCCGAGGTGGCCCAGAGGGTGGCGCGCATCGTGGAGACCTCGCGGTGCGGGAGGCGCGGAAGGTCGCGCCGCCGGGGTGCGGCGTCAAGCCTGGGACCCCGAGCGGGCGGCTCAGTCGACGGCCTCGCAGCTGGACGGCTTGCAGGGGTCGGGCAGGCACACCTTGATGAAGCCGCCGCCCTCGGGGGGCGCGCAGCAGGTGGCGCCGGTGCCGCAGTCGGCCGAGGTCGCGCAGGCGGCGATGGACATGCAGAACCCGCTGGTCCCGCCCTGGTCGCTCATGTCGCTCGAGCAGGTCAGATCGCTGCCGCACTCGCCGCCGCCCTGGGTGCAGGGCGCGCCGATGCCCTTCTCGTTGGCGGTCACGTCTTTACACCCGCTGAGATCCTCGCCCGGGTCCTCTCCGCCCTCCATGCCGCTCAGATCCAGGCACTTGCCGTCGAGCGCCGCGCCGCCCTTGACGAAGAACGACAGGAAGCACATCTCGTCGTGGGTGCTCTCGCCGTAGCCGGCGGGGACGTCCGTGTCGTTGACGAACTCGCAGACGACGCGCGTGTGCGTCCCCTTGGGCAGCGTCAGCTCGAAGGGCTCGATGTCCTGCTGGTCGAAGTCCCACTCGCGCTCGTAGACGGTCTGCATGCTGTCGGCGTCGGGGCCGGCCTCGAGGCGCATGCGCGTGCCCAGCAGGTGCATGTGGGGGAAGGCGGCGAAGATCTCGAGGTCGCGGTGCAGCACGCAGTCCTGCGAGGTCGTCGCGCTGCCCTGCGCCGGGACGTCGACGACCGTGGTGCCCATCGGGAACAGGACCGCCTCGTGCTCGGGCTCGGCGTCGGTCAGATCCATGACCACCTCGACCTGGCGCGTCGCGTCCTCGGGCAGGAAGTTCAGCAGGTGCAGCTGGATGACGATCTGCGTGCCCTTGGGCAGCACGAAGGGCGCGTCGGGCGGCATCGCCAGCTCGGCCGACCCGGCCCCGGTCGTGAACAGCGGCAGCCAGCTGGTCTTGAACAGCACCGGGCACTCGTAGGGCTCGGCCGGCTCGGGCGCCATGGCGCGCGCGAAGAACAGGTGGTGCACCACCTCGACGCCCTCGTAGCGGAACCGCTCGACGCGCACGTCGCGGTCCAGGGTGTGCGTCATGCACAGGTACTGCTCGGTGCCCGCCGCGATCGTGAACGGCTCGGTCACGATGGACAGCGTCTTGCCCGTGTCCGTCACGTCGCCCTGCGCGTCGCCCGACGTGTCCGCCGCCGCGTCGCCACTGTCCTCGACCTCGTCCGCGCCCTTGGCCTCGGCGCCCGCGTCCACCACGTCACCCGCCGACGCTCCGCCCCCCGCGTCGCCGCCGCACGCGAACAGACCCCACACCGCCGCGCCCCACGCCACCGCACGCAACGCCCTCATCGGCTCCCCCTCCCGCTGGATGGCCCGCAGCCTAGCGCGCCCGCCCCGCGCCCGCCACCCAACCCGGGTCACGGCGGGATCACGACCGCCGCGCCAGCTGCGCCGTCATCGCCTCGGCCAGCGCCCGCATCGCCGGCTCGACCGCCGAGCCCGGCCGCCACGCCAGGATCAGCGTGCGCGCCGGCGCGGGCGGCGCCAGCGGCCGCGTCACCAGCCCCGCCCGGTGCGCCTCGGTCTCGACCGCGATCTCGGGCAGCAGCGTCAGCCCCGTCCCGCCCGCGACCATCTGCGCCAGGGTCGACAGGCTGGTCGCCCGGAACCCCAGCTCCTCGGCGCCCGCCTTCGCGCACACGTCCAGCGCCTGGTCCCGAAAGCAGTGCCCCTCGTCCAGCAGCAGCACCCGCTCGCGGTCCAACCGCTTGGCCGACACCGGCCCCGCCTCGCTCGCCAGCGCGTGCTCGGGCGGCATCGCCAGCACGAACGGGTCCCGCGCCAGCTCGGCCCACTCGAGCGGCTCGAGCCCGCCCACCAGCGCCAGCAGCGCCCCGTCCACCTCGCCGGCCATCAGGCGCCGCACCAGCACCTCGGTCTTGTCCTCGATCCAGGCGATGGTCAGCCGCGGAAAGCGCGTCCGCAGCCCGGGCGCGACCCGCGGCAGCAGGTACGGGCCCAGGGTCGGGATCACCCCCAGCCGCAGCGTCCCCGCCAGCGGGTCGACGAAACCCCGCGCCGCCGCCGCCAGGTCCTCGGTCGCAAGCAGCACCCCGCGCGCCCGCGCCACCAGCGCCTCGCCGGCCGCCGTCAGCAGCACACCCCGGCGCCCGCGGTCGAACAGCCGCACGCCCAGCGCGTCCTCGGCCTCGGCCAGCTGCGCGCTGAGCGCCGGCTGCGACACGGCGCAGAGCTCGGCGGCCCGGCGGAAGTTCAACGTCTCGGCCACGGCCACGACGTACTGGAGCTGACGGAGGGTCACGGGCAGGGGCGCGTAGTTCATAGCGTCAGGCTATCACATGCACAGGAACGATGTCTTGGCGCAATCGCGCCAGGGTGGCCACTGTGGACCCATCGGACGGGCCGCGCTGGCCCGCAACCCCCGACCTCAAGGAGACCCCGCATGTTGACCGTTGGCGACACCCTCCCCGCGTTCGATGTCGAAGCCGTCGTGAGCCTGGACAAGGGCCAGGAGTTCCGGCGCATCACCGACCAGGACTTCCAGGGTCAGTGGAAGATCCTGTTTTTGTGGCCGATGGACTTCACCTTCATCTGCCCGACCGAGATCGCCGAGTTCGGCAAGCGCCACGCCGACTTCCGCGACCGCGAGGCGGTCGTGCTCGGCGCCAGCACCGACACCCACTTCGTGCACCTGGCCTGGCGCAAGAGCCACCCCGATCTGAAGGACCTGCCCTTCCCGATGCTGGCCGACACCAAGCGCGAGCTGTCGAGCGCGCTCGGCGTCCTGCACCGCACCGACGGCGTCGCCCTGCGCGCCACCTTCATCGTCGACCCGCAGGGCGTCATCCGCCACGTCAGCGTCAACGACCTGAGCGTCGGCCGCAACGTCGACGAGACCCTGCGCATCCTCGACGCGCTGCAGACCGACGAGCTGTGCCCCTGCAACTGGAAGCAGGGCGAGGCCACGCTGCAGGTCTGACCCGGGGCGCTTCGGCGCCCCCTCCTTCCCCACGCCCCCAAACCCAAGCCTACGCCCAAGGAGACCCGCCATGCAGGCCATCGAGACCCTCCGCGCCGCCTTCCCCGACTTCGCCCGCGACATCAAGCTCAACCTGCAGGCGGTCCTGCAGGACGGCAGCCTCACCCCCGACCAGCGCTGGGGCGTCGCCGTCGCCTCCGCCCTGGCCACGCGCAACCCCGAGCTGGCGACCGCCGTGCTGTCCGACGCCCGCGGCCAGGTGAGCCCGGCCGTCCTCGACGACGCCCAGGCCGCGGCGACCCTGATGGGCATGAACAACGTCTACTACCGCTTCCGCCACATGATCGGCAAAGCCTCGTACGGCGACCGCCCGGCCCGCCTGCGCATGAACCGCATCGTGCGCCCGGCCACCAACAAGGCCGACTTCGAGCTGTTCTGCCTGGCGGTCAGCGCCATCAACGGCTGCGAGGCCTGCGTGCGCTCGCACGAGCAGGTCGTGGTCGACGGCCACCTGACCGAGGACCAGGTGCACGACGCGGTGCGCCTCGCCGCGACCCTGCAGGCCGCCGCGGTGGCCCTCGAGACGGCGCAGCTGATGGCGGACGACGGGGCCCCGCGCCAGGCGGCCAGCGCCTGACGCGGGCGGCCTGCCCTCACTCGGGCGCCACTCCCGGGTCGGGGGCGGGCACCGGGACGGGCGGGGGGACCGGCTGGGCGCCCCCGCTCAGGCCCCGCAGCTCGTCGAGCAGCCGGCTCTCCTGGCCGTACAGCTCGAACAGGCGCTCGTTGCGCCCGGCCCCGCTCGCCTCCTCGCGGATGAGCCCCGCCACCCGGTCCATCAGCGCGCCCCAGCTCTCGGCGCCCAGATACTGCCCGCCGTCCCCCACCAGCGCCCCGCCGTCCTTGCGCAAGGCGACGCCGGTCGCGCCCACGGCGCGCATCAGCCCGATGACCCGCTCGTTGGCCTTGCGCTCCTCGGCCTGGCGCAGCTCGCGCAGCTCCTTCTGCACGGCCCGCAGCTCGGCCGCCTTGGCGTCGAAGGCGGCCCGCGCCTCGCCGGTCGGCGCCTCGGGCAGCGGCGGCTCGAAGTCGTGGCTGGCGATGGTCAGGAACATGCCGGCCCCCAGCGCCTGCTCCATCACGTACAGCAGGGCCACGCTCTCGGCCTGCGCCAGCGCGCGCAGCCCGGGGTGCGCCTCGTCCGCCGGCCAGCCCGTCGCCTCGCCGCGACCCACGCGCCCCACGAACGCCGGGTCGGTGGCGAAGGCCAGGTAGCCGCCGGCCACCGTCGCCTGCAGCCGGACCGACTCGCCCAGCCTCACGGTCCAGCCGCCGCCCTCGTTGGGCGTGACGACGCCGCGTCCGGCCTCGGTGGCCGTCAGGCCGTCGACGTAGGCCCGCGCCGCCGCCTCGTCGGTCACCTTCAGCGCGCCGCCGCCCTGCAGCAGATCCGACTGGCCCGGCTCGGTGGCCGCCAACGCCTTGTCGTAGTCCAGCGTGACGGCGCCGCCGACCTCGCCCGCGAGCAGCCCGACCAGCCCGTCGAGGTCGATGCCCGCCTCCTTCAGCTCGGCGCGCACCTCGTCGACCGTCGTGCTCTCGGTCCGCAGCATCAGGTCGAACAGCTCGAGCGCCGCCTTGGGCTCGACGCCCCAGGCCACCAGCGCGCTGGGGCGCGTCGCCTGCGCCTTCACGACGGCCGGCGTCCCGGTCAGGTTGACCGTCGCCCGGTCCAGCAGCGACCCGGCCTTCAGCGGCGCGAACAGCTGGGCCGCCACGCCCCGGTCCTGCACGTCGAGCCCGACGGCCAGCGACGTCATCGAGCCCCAGCCGCGCTCGAGCAGCGCCCGGTCGGCCTCGCGGCGCGCGCGCATCTCCTTGGCCCAGACGTCCTCCTCGTCCCCGTCGGCCGGCGCGGGCATCTCCTGCTCGGCCTCCTGGCCCAGCGCCGTCGTCTGCGCCACCAGGGTCGGCATGTCGACGTACAGCGCGCCGTGCCGCGCGCCGCTCAGCCGGGCCGTCGCCGCGCGGAACCCCTCGGTGGTCGCCAGCGAGGTCGCCTCGGTCACGTCGGCCAGCTGCTTGGCCAGCGCGCGCTGGTCGGCCGCGAACCCCTCGGGCAGCACGTACAGGCGCTGGCCGATGACGAACAGCGGGGTGATGTTCATCCCCCAGGTCAGCAGCTCGCCGCTGCCGGCCTGGCCGGCGATGGCCTCGCGCTGGAGATCGTCGCCCGCGAGGCGCGCCAGCGTGGCGTCGAGCTTGGCCTTGTCGCCCAGGGCCAGGTAGCCGACGCCCGAGAAGGGGTGGTAGCGCAGCACGGCGAACCCGGCCGGTCCGTTGGGGTCCAGCCCCAGCGCGCGCCAACCGTCGGCCGTGTACGGGTCGGCGCCCAGCGCGCCCTTGGGCTGGGTGCGGACCTCGTCGGGGAGGGCCGCGACGACCCGCTGCAGCTGCATCCGGTCGAAGACGGCGAAGGGATCGGCCAGCGTCAGCGAGACGATGGTGCCCGCCGGCAGCCCCTGCGCGGCCCGCACGACGCCCGGCGCCAGCCCCGCCGCGGGCGTGGTCGGCTCCTGGGTCGAGGGCGCCCCCGGCTGGCCGCGCGCGGGCGCGTCGGCGGTCGCGGCGGGCGGGGCGGCGGGCTCGGAGCGGCCGCAGGCGGCGCCCGAGGCGCCAAGGAGGACGGAAGCGACGACGGCCGAGCGCAAGCGCATGGGGGTCTCCGGGGGGCGTGAGGGATGCGCACCCATACCCGACCGGCGGCCGCGGCGCAACGCGGCGAGATGAAGCGACGGCGCCGGGCCGGGGAGCGCGACCTGGGTCACCTCCCCGGCCCCTCGGCGGGCGCTACAGCGTCGACTCGGGCGGCACGGTCGCGATCTGCAGGTCGTCGACGAACCAGCCGCGGCCGGTGTTGCCGTAGTCGTCGACCGTGTCGAACCAGAACCGGACCTGGAACTCGGTCCCGGCGAAGGCCGACAGGTCGAAGGTGCTGTGGAACCACAGGCCCTTGTTGGCCATCGCGTGCTTGGGCGCGATGTCGGTCCAGGTCGCGAACCCGTCGGTCGACACGCGGATGCCTCGCTCGTCGTAGCCGCTGGTCGGCGAGTCGCTGGTGTGCCAGTACTGGACGAAGCCCAGCCAGACCTCGGCCACGCCGGTGGCGTCGATGACCGGCGAGGTCACGTGCGCCGCCGAGGCGGTGAAGCCCGGCGAGGCGTAGCCGCCGACGTCGTCGTTGAAGTTCAGGCTGCACTCGGGGCTGGAGTAGCCCGGCGGGCTGGGCAGGCCGTCGACGGCCCACGGGATGAGCCCGTCGGTGATCTCGGCCGTCCAGCCCGACTCGTCGCAGGCGAACGGCGTCTCGTAGAGGATCTCGCAGCTGCCGATGGGGTCGCTGAAGCAGCCGACCGCCGAGTCGCAGACCTCGGCCGTGCAGGTGTCGCCGTCCGCCTGGCAGGTGACCGCGGCGTAGGCGCACTCGCCGTCGCTCGCGCAGGTGTCGGTCGTGCAGGCGTCGCCGTCGGTGCAGTCGCCGTCCGCCGAGCAGCAGCCGGGCGCGCCCTCGCAGGCCGGATCCGCGCAGTCGGTCAGCCCGTCGGCGTCGTTGTCCACGCCGTCGTCGCAGACCTCGGGGACCGCGCTGGGCTGCTCGACGCTGACCACCAGGTCGTCGACGAACCAGCCGGCGCCTCCGTTGCTGACCGAGTCCACCGAGTCGAACCAGAACCGGATCTGGATCTCCTGACCCGCGAACGGCGACAGGTCCAGCGCGGTGTGGAACCACTGGGCCTCGTTCCCGGTCGCGTGGCTCTGCGGCAGCTCGACGAAGGTCTGGAAGCCGTCGGTCGACACGCGGACGCCGCGCTTGTCCCAGCCGCTGGTCGGGCCGTCGCCGGTCTTCCAGTACTGCCAGAACCCCAGCCACGCCACGTCGACCCCGGTCAGGTCGATGACCGGCGAGGTCGCGATGGCGTGCGACGCCACCCCGGGCGAGCCATACCCGCCGCCGTCCTTGTTGAAGTTCAGGCTGCAGCCGGGGCTGTAGAACGCCGGCGGGCCGGGCAGCGCGTCGACCTTCCAGGCCACGGCGCCGCTGAGGACCTGCGTGGTGAAGTCGGTGTCCCCGCACTCGAAGGCGTTGGCGTAGATGAACGAGCACCCCTCGTACGGCACGTTCTGGCAGCCGGCGACCGGATCGCAGCCGTCCACCGTGCAGGGGTCGCCGTCCGAGCAGGTCGGCGGGCCCGAGACGCACACGCCCTGGGTGCACACGTCGGCCGTGCAGGCGTTGCCGTCGTCGCAGTCGGCGTCGGTCAGGCAGCACCCCTCGGCGGTCCCGCAGTCCGGGTCGGCGCAGTCGATGAGGCCGTCGGAGTCGTTGTCGAGGCCGTCGTCGCAGAGCGCGGACTCGGGGCAGGCGGGATCGAGGATGCAGCCCGGGTCCTCGCAGTCGATCAGGCTGTCGCCGTCGTCGTCCTGCCCGTTGTCGCACACCTCCGGGGTCGGCGCGGGCTGGTGCGGCGTCAGGCTGAGGTCGTCGACGAACCAACCGGCGCCCTGGTTGAAGCTGCCGTCGACCGAGTCGAACCAGAAGCGGATCTGGAAGGCCTCGCCAGCGAAGGCGCCCAGGTCGAAGACGCTGTAGAACCACTCGCCGTAGTTGGCCGCGTAGTTGTGCTTGGGCGACACGTTGGTCCAGGTGGCGAAGCCGTCGGTCGAGATCTGGATCCAGCGCTTGTCCCACGCGGAGTCGGGCTCGTCCTCGGTGTCCCAGTACTGCCACAGCCCCAGGTAGAGCGTGCCGAAGCCGGTGGCGTCGATGACGGGCGAGGTCACGTGGGCGGTCGACGCCTCGTCGCCCGAGTCGTAGCCGCCGAGATCGTCGTTGAAGTTCAGGCTGCAGCCGGTGCTGTAGAAAGCGGGCGGGTCGGGCAGCGCGTCCACGGCCCAGGTCACCTGCCCCGAGACGACCTCGGCGGTCCAGTCGGTCGCCTCGCCGCAGTCGAAGGCGGTGGCGTAGGGCAGCGTCTGCCCGCAGGGCAGGATCGGGTCGGCCACGCAGCCGACGCCCGCCTCGCAGCGATCGTCCGTGCAGAGGTCGCCGTCGTTGCAGTCGACCGGCGCCGCCTCGCACTGCTTGGTGGCCAGGTTGCAGGCCGAGGTGCTGCAGACGTCGTCCGAGGCGCAGTCGGCGTCGGACTTGCAGCAGCCGGTGACGCCCGCGCACTCGTCGTCGGCGCAGTCGGTCAGGCCGTCGCCGTCGTTGTCGACGCCGTCCATGCAGTTGCCGTCCTCGACGCAGGCCGCCTCGAGCACGTCCCAGGCGTGCGCGCAGCCGACGCCCGGCTCGCAGCTGTCGGTGGTGCAGGGGTTGCCGTCGTCGCAGGGGTCGGCCTGGTGCGTGCACTCGCCGGTCGCCGGGTCGCAGGCGTCGACGGTGCAGACGTCCTCGTCGTCGCAGTCGACGGCGGCGCCCGCGCAGGCGCCAGCCTCGTCGCACGCGTCGCCGGTGGTGCAGAGGTCGCCGTCGTCGCAGGGGGTGCCCGCCTCGGCCGGCAGCAGCGCGCAGGCGCCCGTGTCGGTGTCGCAGGCCGCGATCTGGCACGGGCCGGGCGACAGCGCGGCCGCGCACTCGGCATCGCTGGTGCAGGCGTTCGGGACGTCGGTCGGGACGTCGACGCTGGGCACGTCCGCGTCGTCCGGGACGGCGTCGGGCCCGGGGTCGGCGTCCTCCGTCCAGCTGTCCGCGTCCTCGACCGACGTGTCGGCGTCTTCGGCCGCGGTGTCGGCGTCTTCGGTCGCGGCGTCGACGTCTTCGGTCGCGGCGTCGGCGTCCTCGGTCGCGGCGTCGGCGTCCTGGCTCGGGACGTCGGGCGGCGTGACGTCGCGGGTGTCCTCTGCGGCGTCCTCGTCGACGTCACCCTTGGCGGCGTCGTCCAGGACGTCGGGGGTCGTGTCGATGACGGCGTCGCTGGGCAGAGCGCCGGACCGCTCGTTGCCACACGCCGCGATGACCAGGCAGGCGGCGACCACCCACATCGAACCTCTCAACATCATTCCCCTCCCGCGCGTGCTGCGCTGCGAACGCGCGACCCTGCATGGACCCGCCGGCTCCTTTCAAGCGGCCGTCGAGGCGAGGGCCAGGTTGCGCGGCGTCACCGAGCGGTCACAGAAAACCAGGACACGCGTCCGGCGGGCGGCTTCGTAGAGGAAGCAGGCCCGTTCTGCAACGGTCCAGGCCTCGAGGGGGCGTCGGAAGACGGCGCGGACCACGCCGTAGGCGCGGGCGGTGCGCTGGGCGGCGTCGCCGTGGGCCAGGGCGCGGTCGGGGTCGAATCGGGCGGGCAGGGGCAGGGCGAGGCGCGCCGCGACGCGCTCGCAGAAGGCGGCGAAGGGCAGGGCGAGCTCGGCCCGCGGCAGGGGCCCGAGCGGGGTGTAGGCGTCGCGGCCGGAGGCCTGGCGGACCAGCCGGTCGAAGGCCAGGCGGTAGGCGCGCTCGTGGCGGCGGGCGCGGCGCTCGCGGGCCGGCGCGCAGGTGGTCTCGGCGGTGGCCAGGCGCAGGTGGTCGAGGGTCAGGGGCAGGTCGGCCGCCCGGCCGGCGCGGGACAGGGGCTCGTAGCAGGGGCCGGGGCGGTGGCGCTCGTGGCAGCAGGGCGCGACCACCAGGGCGCCCAGGTCACGCGAGACGGCCTGGGTCAGCAGCGTGTCGGTCAGGGCGCCGCAGGCGTGCAGGGCCACCGCGGTCGACTCGGGGTTCAGCGGGGCGGCGGCGTCGGGGGCGCGCACGTCGGTGGGCACATAGCGCAGCGCGACCTCGGCGCGGGCGGCCAGCGCCTCGGCCTCGGCGGCGTAGGCGGGCTGCAGCTCGAGCAGGGTGACCGGGTGGCCGCTGGCGGCGCCCAGGGTGCGGCCCAGGTGGCCCTTGCCGGCGCACCAGTCGACCCAGCGGCCGGCGGGGGAGGGCGGTGCGGGCAGGGCGGTGGCGGCGAAGGCCTGGATCTGCGCCCACTTGCGGCCGGGGACGAAGCGGGCCAGGTGGCGGTGCAGGGCGGCGGCGCCGGTCGCGCTGGGGGCCGCGGCGGCGACGGGGACGTCGGTCAGGCGGGCGGCCTCGGCGGCCCAGGCGCGCAGGGCGGCCGGGGCGTCGTCGGGCGGGGCGGCCGAGGTCTCGAGGGCCTCGACGGCGTCGTCGGGCAGGGCCGTGACCCAGGCGGCCAGACGCGGGTGGTCGGCGGCCCAGGGCGGCGGGCCGGTGTAGGTGAAGGGGCGCGGCTCCCACAGGGGGCGGTGGGCGCGCAGGAAGTCGGTCAGGGCGGCCAGGCGCTGCGGGAGGTCGGCGCCGGCCCAGGGGCCGGCCGGGTCAGCCACGGCCGAGCAACAGGTCCGGGACCGCGGGGTCGGTCAGGTCGGCGAGGACGACGCGGGGGCCCTCGGCGGCGAGGGCGTCGGCGGTGAAGCGGCCGGTGGCGACGGCCAGGCAGTCGGCGCCGATGGCGTGGGCGGCCTGCACGTCCAGCGGGGTGTCGCCGATGACGACGACGCGGCAGGCGGCGCGGGGCTGGCCCAGCTGGGTGGCGCCCCGGTCGGCGCCGGCGGCGAGCAGGGCGGCGCGGTCCTCGGCGTCGCAGCCGAAGCCGCCGAAGGCGAAGTGGTGGTCGAGGGCGACGCGGCGGAGCTTGAGGCGGGCGCCGCGCTCGACGTTGCCGGTGCCCAGGCCGAGGGCGAGGGTGGGGCCGCGCAGGGGGGCGAGGCGGTCGAGCAGGGGCGCGACGCCGGGGAGGGCGCGGCAGCCGGCGGTCGCGGCGAGCTCGGCCTCGAGGAAGCCGACGTAGGTCTCGATGAGGGCGTCGATGGCGGCCCGGTCGCAGGCGGCGGCGATGGTGGTGAGGCCGTGGCGGGCGATGCGCGGGTCGGTCAGGCCGGAGAAGCCCAGGTCGTCGCAGGCGTCGGGGCGGCCGTGCAGGGCCTCGAAGGCGCGGGCGATGGCGCGGCGGCCGGCGCCGGCGGTGTCGCAGAGGGTGCCGTCGATGTCGAACAGCAGGACGGTCGGTGCTGGGGGCGCGGCGAACATGGTCGGCGCAGGGTAGTCGCGGGCCGGGGCGGAGACAACGGGGTGACTTGCAGGGGTGACGCCGGGCGGTCCTGCTTGTAAGACAGGTGCCCATGGTCGAGCCGCGCTTCATCGAGCAGCACAAAGAGCGCCTGAGCTGGATGCCGTGGCTGTACTTCAGCTTGAAGCCGGCAGCGCGGGCCTGGGCCGAGCCCTGGCAGGCCGCGATCCAGGCGGCGCTGACGGAGCTGGAGACGGTCACCATCGGCCGGGGCTGCTTCGTCGCCCCCACCGCGGCCATCTTCGCCGAGCCCAACCGCCCGGTCGTGCTGGGCGACGGCGCCAGCGTCGCGGCCCTGGCCTTCGTCCACGGCCCGGTCACCCTGGGCGCCAACGTCAGCGTCAACGCGCGCGCCTCGCTGGACGGCGGCGTCGCGGGCCTCACCATCGGCGACGACACCCGCATCGCCAGCGGCGCGGCCCTGTACGCCTTCGACCACGGCAAGGCCCCCGACCGCCCGGTCCGCGAGCAGCGCGTCCGCTCGCGCGGCATCCGCATCGGCCGCGACGTCTGGATCGGCGCCAACGCGGGCGTCACCGACGGCGTCACCATCGGCGACCACGCCGTCGTCGCCATGGGCGCGGTCGTCACCCGCGACGTCCCCGACTGGGCCATCGTCGCCGGCGTCCCCGCCCGCGTCATCGGCGACCGCCGCGACGGCGCGCGTTGAGACGTGCGCACGTCCGCCAACACCGCACCAAGGGTCGGGTTGTGGGGACACCGAACTTTGGGGGCATGACGGCTCATTACGCCGGGCCCGGCGGCCGTTGACGCCGCGCGCGGCCACGGGTCAGCATCTCCCCATCACGCGCACTGTGGATGCTCGACGGCCTCGGGGCCGGCGTCCGCCGCGGCCCTCTCGTTGGGCGCGGCCGACGCTTCGGGCCCGTACTGCGCCGCAACCCCGACCTCCCGAGGATCCACCCATGGCGTACCTGTCCAACGCTCAGCGTAACCTCCTGGCTCCCGCCGGCCCGCACCCGCGCGACGGGGCGACGGTGCCGACCTCGAATCAGCCCCCCTTCGTCAACGCCGCCTGCTGGGCGTGGGCGCTCTCGGGGGCCTACGAGAACGTCGGTGGCGCGTTCACGGCCAACACCATCTACAACGGCGACGACGGTGCGTTCGTCTTCAACCCCCAGCGCGTCCCCACGGGGCTGAATCCGCACTTCTTCGCCATGACCGACGAGCTCTTCCCCCAGTCCGTGGCCTATCACGCGACGCTGAACGCCCAGCTCGCCAACGCGCTGGGCGGCAACGTCGGGGCGCAAGACCTCTGCCGTGTCGCGCTCATGAAGCTGACGGCGGTGGTCAACGGCCACACCGTCCTCGCGGACGACGGGGCCAGGACCTACACGATGGTGATGAAGTCGAGCAGCTGGTATGGCTGGGATCACTGGGCCATCGGCGTTCAGAACGCCGCGGGGGACGTCACGACCTATCAGCAGAAGGTGACGGATACGCCCCTGAAGTACAACTGCGGCGTCGTCTGGGACGAGCACCAGCCGCTCGACACCGAGATCCGGCTCGATGGCCTCCTGCAGGCCCAGGTGGACATGCTGAACAACGTCGTCTGACACCAGCCTTCGCGGAGTTTGTGCCGGGGCCCCTCCGAAGGAGTCGCTCGATGCACCCGGACGTGCGTAGTTACAATGACAGCCTCGCGCCTGACGACACGGCCATCTGCGACCTGCTGGCGCAGGTCATCGACGAGAGCCTGCCCGAGGCCGAGAACAAGGTCTGGCACGCCCACCCGGTCTGGTTCCTCGAGGGCAACCCCGTCGTCGGCTACAGCAAACTCGAGGGCTGTGTTCGCCTGCTCTTTTGGAGCGGCCAGTCCTTCGAGGAGGACGGCCTCGCCCACGAAGGCAAGTTCAAGGCGGCCGAAGCGCGCTATCGGTCCATCGACGAGGTGGACACGGCCGCCCTGGGCCGCTGGCTGCAGAAGGCCCGCGACATCCAGTGGGACTACAAGAACCTGGTCCGCCGCAAGGGCCGGCTCGAGCGGCTGAAGTAGGCGCTCCGGCGGTGGGGGCGGGACCGGGTCAGGCGAAGAGCTCGAGCAGGTTCAGCTCGAGGGCGGCGCCGGAGAGCTCGGTGCGGAGCGTGTCGGGCGATTCGGCGGACTGGGCGAGGCGGTAGGAGGAGCCGTCGAGGATGTAGAGGTCGATGCGGTCGATGTCGGGGTCGACGATCCAGTAGTGGGAGACGCCGTGGCGGGCGTAGAGGCCGCGCTTGGTGCGGACGTCGGTGCGGCGGGTCGACTCGGAGAGGACCTCGATGACGAGGTCGGGGGCGCCGTGGATGCGGTCCTTGATGATGTCGGCGCGGGCCGTGGTGATGAACAGAAGGTCCGGCTGGACGACCGTGTGGGCGTCGAGGATGACGTCCAACGGTGCTTTGAAGACTTCGCCCAGATTGCTTTGCTCGAAGACGCGCATCAGGGCCACGAGAAGGCGGCCCGAGACACGTTGATGCCGGGTGAGCGGGGAGGGCGTCGCGACGATGGCGCCGTCGATGAGCTCGTAGCGCTGGCCGTCGTCAGGGAGCGCGGCGTAGTCGGCCCAGGTCAGCCGGCCGGGTGGAGGGACGGGCATCGGGAGCACCTCGACGAACCGAGCGTGATGCGAGCCGAGGATAGGTCCCCGAGAGACGCAGGGCAACGCAGGGCAGGGCGCGCCAGGGGGCCGGCTGGTGTGCTCGGCCTCGAATTCGATTTCGCCTCTTGCGCGGGCCGGCGGGGTCGGCTACGTACAACTACATGGTTGTACGTTTTGCAGACAGCGAGCTCGACCGGGTGCTGCGCGCCCTGGCGGACGCGACGCGTCGGGACATCGTGCGCCGCACGCTGGCGGCGGCGATCTCGGTGAGCGCGCTCGCGGCCGACTACGACATGAGCTTCGCCGCGGTCCAGAAGCACGTCGCCGTCCTCGAGGCCGCGGGGCTGGTCCGCAAGGAAGCCGCCGGCCGCGAGCGCATGGTGCACGCCGTGCCGGAACAGATCGCCCGCGCCCGAGCGGCCCTCGAACAGCTCGAGGGCCTGTGGCGCCACCGCCTCGACACCCTCGACGACATCTTGAAGGAGTAGCCATGCCCCTCATCGACGTGAAGTCCGACCCCGAGACCCTGACCCTGACCGCCATCGGCGAGTACGGCGTTCCGGTCGAGCGCCTGTGGCGCGCCTACGAGGACCCGCGCCAGCTCGAGCGCTTCTGGGGGCCGCCGCAGTGGCCGGCCACCTTCACCCGGCACGAGGTGACCCCCGGCGGCCGCTCGGAGTACTTCATGACCGGCCCGAGCGGCGAGACGAGCCGCGGCTGGTGGGAGTTCGAGCGGGTCGAGGCGCCGCGCCTGATGGAGCTGCGCGACGGCTTCGCCAACGAGGACGGCACGCCCAACGAGGACACGCCGTCGATGCGGCATGACCTCGGCGATGGGGCAGCTCGACGACGTGCTCGCCGAGCTGCGCGAGTACTCCAAGGGGTTCCCGGCTGCGCTCGAGGTCGAGGACGACACCCACGTCTCGGTCACCCGCGAGGTGCGCGGGCTCATCGGCCAGATCTGGCGGGCGCATCACGAGCCGGAGTTGGTCAAGCGCTGGATGCTGGGCCCGGACGGCTGGACGATGCCGGTCTGCGAGGTCGCGACCGAGGTCGGCCAGAGCTATCGCTACGAGTGGGAGAACGCCGCCGACCAGAGCCGGTTCGGGTTCACCGGCGAGCTGCTCGAGCGCGAGGCGCCGCGCCGGGCGGTGACGTCCGAGCGGATGATCGGCATGGACGGGCCGGGGACCGTCAACGAGCTGGTGCTGACCCCGCGCCCGGGCGGGCGGACCGAGATCCGGTTGCGGATTGCGTATCCGTCGAAGGAGCTGCGGGACATGGTGCTCGGCACCGGCATGGTCGACGGGATGGAGGCCAGCTACGCGAGGCTGGAGCAGGTCCTGAGCTGACGGGGGCCTCCATGTGTCTTGGGGTCGCCGGATCCGGGCCGGCTGGAAGCCGGCGATCCCAGGAGCCGGCTGGAAGAGGGTGTCGCAAGAGCCCAACCGGAGTGCTCCACCTTGGTGGAGCCCTGATTCGGCGCAGCTTGCTGCGCCGGCTTGGCGGCCAGATCCCGGCGGCAAGCCGCCGGCTCCGGGGCTCCAGCAAGCTGGAGCACTCCAAGGCCGCCTCAGCCGGCATCAATACGACACCCTCTGGAAGCCGGCGATCCCAGGGGCGCCGAGCATCGAATGGCGGGGCTAGCGGGCGCGGACCGAGGCGAGGGCCTGGTCGAGGTGCGCGAGGAGGTCGGCGGGGTCGGCGTAGGTCTGGGCGGCGCCGGCCAGGCTCAAGGCCTGGGCGTCCCAGCCGCCGGTGAGGAGGCCGATGAAGGGGACGCCGGCCTTGACGCAGGCGGTGGCGTCGTAGGGGGTGTCGCCGACCATGACCGCCTGCCGCGGCTCGAGGCGGAGCTTGTGCAGGGCCGCTTCGACCAGATCGGGCTCCGGCTTGCTCTCGTCGACGCCGCTGGCCGTGATGGTCTCGTCGGCCCACGCGCGCAGGGGCAGCCCGAAGGCCTGCTCCATGTCGTCCAGCCCCTCGGCGCGCGACGAGGTGGCCAGCGCGACCTTCAGGCCGCGGTCGTGGACCGCCTCGAACAGCGCGCGGACGCCGTCGAAGGCCCGCAGGCGCTGGGTCTCGAGCAGGCGCGAGAAGCGCTCGCCGTGCGCGTCGCCCAGGCGCTGGACCTCGTCGGGGTCGATGTCCGCGCCCAATAGCGTCGGGACCAGCTTGTCGCCGCCGGCCCCGATGAGGGCGCGCACGGCCCCGAAGTCCACGTCGTGCCCGTCGGCGCCCAGGGCCTCGACCCAGGCGCGGGCGTGCAGGTCGTTGGTGTCCAGCAGGGTGCCGTCGATGTCGAACAGGACGGCGGAGAGCGGCGTTCGCGCGGCCATGGCGTCTCCGTGGCACCGGGAGGTGACGGGACAACCGTGCGAGCGGCCCGGCCGCCGGGCAACGGGGCGGCTGGAGCGGGCGTCAGGCGCCGGGGGTGGCGGTCGGGATCTCGACGGTGACCGTGGTGCCGACGCCCTCGGTCGAGTCGATGCGCAGGGTGCCGCCGGCGCGCTCGATGAGGCGGCGGACCTGCACGAGCCCGAGGCCCGTGCCCTCGGAGCGGGTCGAGAAGAAGGGCGTGCCCAGCCGCGAGAGGATGTCCTGGGACATGCCGGGGCCGTTGTCCTCGATGGCGATGCGCAGGCGCTTGCCGAGCACCGTGGCGTTGACCGCGACGATGCCGCCGGTCGCCTCGCGTCGCTGCAGGGCCTGGGCGGCGTTGGAGATGAGGTTGATGAGGACCTGGATGAGCTCGGTCGAGGGCACCGGGACGTTGGGCAGCTGGGGCGGGCCCTCGTACACGATGGCGCCGCGCGCCTGGATGGCGATCTCGCGGCACACGCTCATCGCGTAACGCAGCGCCTCCTGCGGGTCGCAGCTGCGGGCCGTGTTGCCGCTGGGGCGCATGATGTTCCGCAGCGTCTGCGACAGGTTCAGGATGACGTTGCAGCCCTGGTCCATGTCGTCGGCGATCTCGGGCAGCTCGCCGGCGAGATCGGCCAGCAGGGCGCGGTCCTCGGGGTCGAGGTCGTCGCCGTGCAGCTCGACCAGCTCCGTCAGCGCCGGGCCGACGCGCGAGAGCTGGTGCAGGCGGCCGGTGTTGGCCATCAGGTACGAGATGGGCTGCGCGATGTCGTGCATGACCGCCGCGGCGATGGAGCCGATGGTGGCCAGGCGCTCGGTCTGCATCAGGCGCAGCTGCAGGACGCTGCTCTCGGTGCCCAGGCGATAGGCCTCGAGGGCCCAGGCCAGGACGTCCTCGAGCTCGCTGCGCACCCACGGCTTGATGAGGTAGCGCGCGACGAGCCCCTCGTTGACGGCGCGCAGGATGGGCTCGAGGTCGTCGTAGGCGGTCACGACGATGCGCACGACCTGCGGGTGCCGCTCGCGCACCAGCAGCAGCAGATCGTTGCCGCTCATGCCGGGCATGCGCTGGTCGGTCACCAGGACGCCGACGTCCTCGGTCTGCAGCACCTCGAGGGCCTCCTCGCCCGAGGCGACCGTGGTGATGCGCGGGAAGCGGCTGGCGAGCGACTGCTTGAACACGACGCGGTTGCCGCGCTCGTCGTCGACGTACAGGATGAGCGGCTCGGTCGGGCTCATGAGGTGCTCCTGCTGCGCGCGGCGGCCGGGGCGGGGGGCGACTCGGGGACGGCCTGCTCGCCGACCCCGGGCAGCTCGATGACGAAGACGGTCCCGGTCGGACCCTCGAGGACGCGCAGCGACCCGTGGTGCTGCTCGACGATGCGGCGCGCCGTGGTGAGGCCGAGCCCCGTCCCCTGGCCCGGCGCCTTCGTGGTGAAGAAGGGCTCGAAGATGCGCTCGCGCAGCTCGGCGGGCACGCCGGGGCCGCTGTCGGAGACCTCGAGCCGCACCCGCCCGTCGCGCACGTACGCCCGCAGCGACACCCAGCCGTCCTGGCCGGCGGCGTGAGCGGCGTTCTCGAGCAGGTTGGTCAGGACCTGCAGCAGCAGGGCCGGGGCGCAGGCGACGCGCAGGCCCGGCGTGTCCTCGCGCCAGAAGGTGACCCGCGCCAGGACGGCGCCGATGATGGCGACGGCGCGGTCGATGATGGGCGCGAGCGGCTCGACCGTGCGGTTGATGTCGCCGGGGCGCGCGAAGCCCAGCAGGACCTGAGACAGCTTGGCGATCTGCTGGGCCGAGGCCTCGAGCACCTCGAAGAGCTCGGCCGTGTCGGAGCCCGGGGCGAACACCTCGGGCGGCATAAGCTCCTTGAGGGGCGGCAGCGCGTTGACCACGGTGTTGGCCGGGTTGCGGATCTCGTGGGCGAGCCCGGCCGAGAGCAGCCCCACCGAGGCGAGCTTCTCGGACTCGTGCAGCTTGAGCGCCAGATCCCGGATCGCCAGCTGGGCCCGGATGCGGGCCATCAGCTCGTCGGGGTCGAAGGGCTTGACGATGTAGTCGACCGCGCCTTGCTCGAGGCCCTGCACGCGCTCGTCGCGGGCGCCGTAGGCGGTCAGCAGGATGACCGGCGCGAGGCGGTTGCCGCGCAGCTCGCGGAACTGCCGCATCAGCGCGAGGCCGTCCATCTCGGGCATGTCGATGTCGGTGACGAGCAGATCGGGCAGGTGCTCGCGCGCCAGGCGCAGGGCCGCCGCGCCGTCCGCGCCCGCCAGCACGCGGTAGTGCCGCGAGAGCAGGTCCGACAGGGTCATCAGCAGATCGCGGTCGTCCTCGGCGATGAGCACCGTCGGGGCGCCCTCGGGCGCGATCGAGACCACCTCGGGCACGGTGAAGCCCGAGCCGAGGATGTGCTCGGGCCGGGCCAACAGCTCGTCGACCCCCGCGGCGACCGTCTCGGCCAGGGCGTCGCCGCTGACCGCCGCGTGGCGCGGCAGGGTGACCTCGAAGATGGAGCCCCCGCCCGGGTTGTCGCGCACGGTCAGGGCGCCGCCGTGCGCGACGACCAGCTCGCGGGCGATGGCCAGCCCGACGCCGCTGCCGCGCTTGGCGCGCCCGTCGACCGAGCGCACCTGCTCGAAGCGCTCGAAGATGCGCTCGCGGTGCGGCTCGGGGATGCCGACGCCCGTGTCGGCCACCAGCACGCGCAGGACGGCCTCGTCGCAGGTCAGCGTCACCTCGATGCGGCCGTCGGGGGGCGTGAACTTGACCGCGTTCGAGACCAGGTTGGCGACGACGCGGTCGAGGGCCGACCAGTCCACGACGCCCGTGCAGTGCTCGGGGCCGCGGTAGTGGATGCCGACGCGGGCGTCCTCGGCGGCGGGCGCCCAGCTGGTCACCGCGCGGCGCACCAGGTGGCCGACGTCGCAGGGGACGGGGCGCACCTCGAGCTTGCCCTCCTGGCCCGCCGCCAGCAGCAGCAGGCCGTCGATGAGGTAGAGCAGGCGCTGCACGCTCTGGTCGATGGCCTCGTGGGCGCGCGTGACCGCCGGGTTGTCGGCGAGCCCCAGGCTGCGCAGGTGGGCCATGGTCAGCGTGATGAGGCTCAGCGGCGTCCGGATCTCGTGGTTGATGTTGGCGAAGATGCGGTCGCGGGCGCTCTGGGCCTCGCGGAGATCCTCGACCGTCTGCGCGAGGTCGTCGTGGGCGGCCTCGAGCTCGAGGGTGCGGGTCGAGACGCGGTCCTCGAGCTCGTCGCGGTAGGCGTCGAGGGCCGAGTAGGCCAGGGCGTTGTCGACGGCGAGCGCGATGGTGTGCGAGGCGCTCTCGAGCAGCTGGCGGGCCTCGTGCGCGCGCTGGTCGCGGGCCAGCCACACGCGCAGGTGGCCGCGCGGGACGCCGCGCAGGACCAGGGCCAGCTCGACCTCGACCGCGTCGGGCTCGGGCTCGCCGTGGGCGGCCTCGACCGGCGTCTCGTCACCTGGGCGCAGCTCGCTCAGGGTCACGCGGGCGGCCCCGAAGCCGGCGACCACGCACACCGAGGTCGCGATGGCGTCGAGCGTCGTGCCGAGATCGAGGCCGGCGTGCACCAGCCGGCTGATGGCCTCGGTCATCTCGAGCTGGCGCGCCTGCCGCTCGAGCTGATCGCGCGCCTGCTCGAGCTCCATGTACCGCTCGAGCGTGACGGCGTGCGCCTCCTTGAGCTCGCGCGCGGTGCGGCGCGCGGTGAAGGGCCAGCTGACCGCGCGGCGGAGCAGACCGAGGGGCGCGCGTCCCGCCGGCACCTCGATGTCGTAGTGCGCGCCGCCCGGCTCGAGGAAGAGCTTCACGTGAGCCTCACGGTAGCCGAGGAAGCGGGACATGGCCGCGAGGCCGCCCTGGGTGACCAGGAAGAACTCGCGCGCCGGGGCGTAGCCTTCGCGCATGCGCAGGGTCAGGCGCAGGCGGTTGGGGCCGAGCTCGGTCGTGTCGGGCACCACGCACGTGAAGAGCAGGTTGCCGCCGCCCGAGCCGGGGCTGTTGACCCACCGGTAGAAGTCCATCGGCGTGAAGAGCAGGCGCGCGACGATGGTCACCGGCAGCATCAGCGGCGACGAGACGAACCCGCCGCCGAGCGCGATGAGCTCGTCGTCGGTCCAGAGCTCGCCCGCGTTGCGCATCAGCGTCAGGAACGCGTCCCAGTCGACGCGCTCGTGGCGGTTTGTCAGGTGCGCGAGGTCGTAGGGGACCCCGCGGACGAAGGCCTCGGCCGGGCGGCGCCGCTTCCGGAGATCCCGGAAGAAGACGTCGAGCACCTTGCACGAGACCTCCTTCACTAGCGCCCCCAGCGCATGACCAGGCTGGACCAGGTCTCGCCGGTGCCGCCCGAGAAGGTCGCGACGAGATCGCCGTCGCGCAGCAGCCCCTCGCGCTGGGCGGTCGCCAGGACCAGCGGCAGGTTGGCCGAGACCAGGCTGCCGGCCCAGGGGAAGGTGTCCACGGCGCGCGCGTGCTCGAGGCCGGCGTGGGCCTGGGCGACCGGGCGAATCCACTTGGTCGCCTGGTGGCAGGCGAAGAAGTCGACGTCCTCCGGGCCGTAGCCGGCGCGGCCGAGCGCCTCGTGCACGATCTGGCGCCCGCGGTCCGCGACGCGCAGCAGCATCTGGCGCGCGGCGGCCTTGTCGTCGGGGAAGCTGTAGACGCGCCCGTCGTCGTACCAGCGCTTGCCGGGCACGGTCATCACCATCGTGCGGTGGCCGACGCCGTCGGTGCGGTGCGCGTGGCCCAGCAGGCCGCGCCCTTGCGAGACCGGCCCGAGCACCACGGCCGTCGCGCCGTCGCCGATCCAGGCCGACCACGCGTCCTCGTAAGGCAGCAGCGGCGACATCAGCGAGACCTGCACCAGCACGGCGTAGCGCCCCGGCCCGGCGCGCAGCAGGCGCTCGGCGAGCGTCGCCTGCATCGCGAAGGCGTTGCAGGCCGCGTGGACGTCGGTCGTGAAGCAGTCCTCGGGCGCGCCGAGGTGCCGATGGATGAGCGCCGCGTCGGGGGTGTTCTGGTAGTCCGGCGCGGTCGAGTGGCACAGCAGGACCGCGACCTGCGACGGGTCCACGCCCGCGGCCTCGAGGGCCTTGCGCGCCGCGGCGGCGCCCACGTCGGTCGCCAGCGTGCCCGCCGGGAAGACGCGCCGCTCACGCGCGCCCTGGAACGGGTCGTCCGCCAGCGCGGCCAGGGCGGCCACGGTGCGGCGCGCGCCGTCGCTGGGCAGGTCGTCCGGGTCGATGCTGCCCTTGGTGAGCTGGCGCTGGGCCTTGTCCTGCCAGCGGGCGACGGTGGCTGGCGGCCACCAGGCGTTGGTGCGCACCTCATCGGGCAGCTCGACGCCGAGGCCGAGGATGCCGAAGGCGGGGGTCTCGGGAGTGTTCATGGGCTGGGCTCCTGGCCGCGTCCGCGGTCGGCGCTGTCGAACACGCGCAAGGCCGGGGCCTTCCCGATCGCCTGGATGCGGTCCTTCTTGGGCATGTGCTCGCGCGAGTCGATGCAGACGTCCACCACGAGCGGGCCGTCCGCCGCCAGGGCCAGCAGATCGGTCTCCAGCAGCTGTCCGGCGTGCTCGATGCGCAGGGCGCGAGCGCCGAGGCCCTCGGCCAGGCGGCACACGTCCAGCGGCTGCATCGAGTACACGGCGCGGCGGCCATAGACGCGCTCGTGGCCGATCTCGACCATCCCGTAGCGGCGGTCGTTCATGACGAAGATGACGATCGGCAGGCGCTCGGCCACCGCGGTCGCCACCTCGGTGCCCACCATGGCGAAGCCGCCGTCGCCCATGATGACGGCCACCGCGCGGTCGGGCCGCCCCAGCTTGGCGCCCATCGCGGCGCCGATGCTGGAGCCCATGCTGCCCAGCCCCGTCATGGCGATGAAGGCGTCGGGGTGGCGCGTGACCAGGTAGTGGGTCGCGAAGACGAAGTGCTCGCCGCTGTCGATGGCGTAGATGGTGTCGGCCGGCAGGCGCTGCTGGATCTCCCACAGCGCGCGCTGCGGCAGGATGAGGCCCTCTTCGCCGTCGCCGAGGGCCGCCGGGTCGGTGTGGTAGCGCGCGCCCAGGGGCTCGGTGCGCCGGGAGGGCGGCAGGCGCGTCAGCATCTGCGCGAAGAAGTCCCCCGCCGGGGCGACCAGGCCGAGGTCGACCGGATAGGCCCGCCCGATCTGGCGCACGTCGATGTCGACCTGGATGAAGGTGCCCTCCTTGTCGACCAGCTGCGTCCAGCCGTCCGTCTGCAGGTCGCCCAGGCTGGTGCCGACGGCGATCAGCAGATCGACGCCCTCGTCGACGTAGGCCTGCGCCGACGGGTGGCCGCCCATGCCGAAGACGCCCAGGCTGAGCGGGTGGTCCTCGGGGAAGACGCCCTTGCCCTTGGGGGTGGTCATGACGGGGACGCCGCGGCGCTCGGCGAAGACGCGGAGCAGCTCGGGGCCGAGGTCGTGGCGGACCCCGGAGCCCGCGAACAGGAGCGGCCGGCGGGCCTCGAGCAGGGCGGCGGCGGCGCGATCGAGCGCGGCGGGCCGCAGCATGAACTGGGTCGAGACCTCGAGGGCGAGCTCGGGCGGCCGGATCTCGGTGGTGCTGACGTCGATGGGCAGGGTCAGGCAGACCGGGCCGCGGCGGCCGCTCATGGCGGTGGAGATGGCGCGGCTGAGCATCGAGGGGGCGACCTGCGCGTCGGGGATCTCGGCGGCCATCTTGGTGATGTGGCTGACCATGCCGACCAGGTTGAGGTTGTGCGAGGTGCCGTCCTGCAGGGCGCCCTTGCCGGCGATGCGGCGGGGGACCTCGCCCGCGATGAGCAGGACCGGCAGCCCGTCGCACCAGGCCGAGGCCAGCCCCGTGACCGCGTTGAGGGCGCCGGGGCCGCTGGTGACCAGGACGACGCCGATGCGCCCGGTGGTGCGGGCGTATCCGGCGGCGGCGAACATGGCGCCGGCCTCGTGGCGCGTGGTGACCACCCGGATGTCGGGGCGGTCGAGCAGGGCGTCGTGCAGCGGGGAGATGGCGCCGCCGGGAAGGCCGAAGACGACCTCGACCCCGGCCTCGGCCAGGACGTCGATGAGGGCGTCCGCGGTGCGGCGGAGCGGGGCGCGGACCGGAGCCGAAAGCGGAAGCTGAGCGCGTTTGGGGATGGAGCGGACGAGGGGCTGCATGGGGCCTCCGGGGCTCAGGCGTCGTGGAGGGCGGTCTGGAGCGACACCCCCAGCGTCTTGAGGACGACTTCGGGATCGGTCGGCTTGGGCAGCACCCGGCTCGCGCCTGCGTCGAGGGCGAGCTGCTCGAGCACGGGCGTCAGCTGGCCGCTCGTCGTGATGATGGTGATCTCGCGGGTCTCCTCCTGGGCCTTGAGGCGGCGGCAGACCTCGATGCCGTCGACGCCCGGCATCATGACGTCCAGCACCACCACCTGAGGGCGCCACGAGCCGATGCGCACGAGGGCGTCGATGCCGTTGTCGAACAGCTCGACGTCCACGCGGTCGCGGTAGGGCTTGAGGATGCGGCTCCAGCCGCGCAGCTGCAGGGGGTCGTCGTCGACCATGATCAGCCGGCGCCGCATCGCGGGGCGCAGGGCCGCCGGGATGGGCATCTCGTGCTGGGTCAGGAACGCGATGAGATCCGCCGCGCGGATGCGGCGGTGACCGCCGGGCGTCCGGAACGCGGGGATCCGGCCGTCGCGGATCCAGTTGTTCACCGAGGTGGGGTTCACCTGCAGCAGCGACCCGACCTGGTGGGAGGTCAGGAGCGTCTCGGAGCGAATCAGGCGTTGGGTCATAGAACTCATTGGGCTCACGTTTTTCGCGATTCGCTTCTTAATCACGATTTTCACGGAGCTCAACTAATGGGCACGGCTCCACGCGATCCAAGCCCGTCGAAGCCAGCCGCGGCGAGGCGGCCGATGACGGCGCGATGGGAGGCGACCGGCGCGGGGGAAGCCTGACCCGGATCGCGCCGCGCGACCAGATCTCCGACACCTCGACGGCGCGCGGCGGCCGGCGGGCGCGATGCCCGGGCGCGGCGCGTTCCTAGGGTTGCCGTCATGAGGGATCCACGCCGGAGGGAGCGCGCGCGTCGTTCCGGTCCCAGCGCGGGGCAGGCCAGCCCATGAGCCTGCCCATCACGCCGCCCTTCGCGCCCATGGAGGCGCGGACCGTCGAGGCCGTCCCGGTCGGCGCGTCCTGGCAGTACGAGCCCAAGTGGGACGGGTTCCGCTGCCTGGTCTTCCGCGACGGCGACGACGTGCAGCTACAGTCCAAGGCGGGCAAGCCGCTGGGCCGCTACTTCCCCGAGGTGCTCGACGAGGTGCGGGCGCTGAAGCCCCGGCGGTTCGTGCTGGACGCCGAGGTGGTGGTCCCGGTCGCGGGGCGGCTGTCGTTCGATCATCTGTTGATGCGGATCCACCCGGCCGCGAGCCGCGTGCAGCGGCTGGCCGCCGAGACCCCGGCGCGGCTGGTGGTGTTCGACCTGCTGGTCGACGCGGACGGGCGCTCGCTGGTCGAGCGGCCTCTGGCGGAGCGGCGGGCGGCGCTGGAGCGCTTCGCAGCGGCGCACTTCGGGGAGGGCGGCGGGCTGCGGCTGTCGCCCGCGGCGACCGAGGTCGACGTGGCGCGGCGCTGGCTCGAGGGGGGCGGCGGGGACCTCGACGGCGTGGTCGCCAAGCGGCGCGATCTGGCCTACCAGTCGGGCGAGCGCCGCGGGATGATGAAGGTCAAGCACCTGCGGACCGCGGACTGCGTGGTCGGCGGCTTCCGCTACGCGCAGGCGGGCAAGGTGGTGGGCTCGCTGCTGCTGGGCCTGTACGACGACGAGGGTCGGCTGAACCACGTGGGGTTCACGTCGGGGCTGACCGACAAGCAGAAGCGCGCGCTGACGCCGCAGCTCGAGGCGCTGGTGGCGCCGCCCGGGTTCACCGGGTCGCAGCCGGGCGGGCCGAGCCGCTGGGCGACGGAGCGCTCGACCGAGTGGGAGCCGCTGGCGCCGGTAGTGGTCGTCGAGGTGAGGTACGACCACTTCAGCGGCGGGCGCTTCCGCCACGGCACGCGCCTTCTGCGCTTTCGCCCCGACAAGGCGCCCGAGCAGTGCACCTACGAGCAGGTGCGGCAGCCCGGGGCGCGCTGGGACTTCGCGGTCGACTGAGCGGGGGCGCTCAGAAGTCCAGGCGCTCGCCGCGGTCGACGACGTCCCAGCCGTCGACGAGCAGGTCCAGGAGGCGCTGCTCTTCGGGGGCGACGGCGTCGACGCCGGCCGCGACGCGCAGCTCGTCGTAGATGAGCTGCTGGGCCTCGCGGCGGGCGACGGTGGTGAGGAAGCTGGCGACGCCGGCCTCGCCTTGCAGCTTGACCTGGTCGGCGGCCTTGAAGACCTCGGGGCCGACCCGGGAGGCGAGGGCGCTGAGGTGGATGCCCTCGTCGCGCGAGAGCTGGGCGTCGGCGAGCACCAGGGCCTTCATCAGGACCACCAGGGCGACCTTCTCGGGGTGGGTGAGGTCCGCGACCGTCATGGCGGGCGCTCCTTGAGCTTGGGGGTGTGGGGCGTGCGCGCGAGCGTAGCAGGGCGGCTCGGGGAGCGCTAGGCGGCCCCGCGATGCGCGTGGTAGCCTGGGCGGACTGAACGAGAGGGCACGAGAGGGCGTGATGGCGACGATGAAGGTGGCGTGCCGGACGGACGCCGGCATGAAGATGGCGCGCAACGAGGACGCCGTGGTGCAGATCGCGGACGTGCCGCTGTACGGCCTGGCCGACGGCACGGGCGGCGAGGCGGCGGGGCGGCTGGTGGTCGAGGCGCTGGGCGCCGGGGCCGATCGGCTGGCGCGCGAGGTGCGGCGGGTGGCCGACGACGTCACCTCGGTGGCGCGGCTGGGCGTGGCCCGGGTGCTCGAGGCCATCCTGGACGACGCCAGCCGCAAGCTGATGGAGGTCGGCGAGCGCGAGCGGCTGCCCACCTTCGCGGCGTCGGCCATCGTGGCGACCACCGTCGGGCCGTTCTGCTACGTGGCGCACGTCGGCGACTGCCGCGCCTACCTGTGGCGCGACCAGGAGCTGCGCTGCCTGACCACCGACCACACCCTGGCGATGATGCAGCTGCAGCGGGGCGTCATCACCTTCAACGAGTACCTGACCAGCCCGTTCCGCCACACGCTCAGCAAGGCGCTGGGCCTGGTCCCGCAGGTCAACGCCGACATCGCCGAGGTGCGCTGGTCGCCCGGCGACGTGCTGCTGCTGTGCACCAACGGCCTGACGCGCGTCGTGTCCGAAGAGCGCATGACCCACGCGCTGATGGGCGGGGACCTGGACGGGTCGGCGCGGGATCTGGTCGAGGCGACGCGGCAGGCGGGCGCCCCCGACAACGTCAGCGTGCTGCTGTTGCAGTTCGGCGAAGAGGCCGGCAGCGACGTGACCGAGCCGACGGTGCCGAACGTGGCCGAGGTGCTGCGGGCCGTGCCGTTCTTCCGCGAGCTGAGCGAGCCGCAGTGGCTGGCGCTGGCGCCCTACCTCGAGGAGGCGACCTTCGAGCCGGGGGCGGTGCTGTACCGCGACGGCGACGCGGCCGACACGCTGTACGTCGTCGCGTCGGGGCAGGTGCGGCTCACGCGCGACGGGGCGCCCCTGCGCGAGCTGGGCCCCGGCGGCCACTGCGGCGCGCTGGCGCTGACCACCGAGGTGCGGCGCTTCGAGACGGCCACCGCGGTCGACCGGGTCGTCACCCTGGCGCTGACCCGGGCCCGCTTTCAGGAGGCGGTGCGGACCAAGCCGTCGCTGGGCGTGCGGCTGACCCTGGCCCTGCTGGCCGAGACCGGCGGCGAGCTGGCGCAGCTGCGGTCGACCATGCTGGCGACCGAGCGCATGCTGCGCGGCCGGTCCTGACCTCGTCCCGGGCGTCGCGCGCGCGGCTCGGATGACGACTCGCGCGACCGGCCGGCCGGGGAGTCCCCCGAGTCCCCAGCGCCGGGGTCACCAGCCCCCGATCTTGCGTCACGGGAGCCCATTCGGGTCCTTTCGGCGACGCAGTGGCTGGCCCATCCAGCCTCCGGCCCCACTGGCACAGCCCCTGCTCCATGCGGCCTCCGAACCGCTCGGCTTGCGCTTCCCGGCGCACGCCGACCCCAGCTCGGAGGTCCCCCATGTCGCGCGCCCGCCCCGTCGTTCCCGGCGAGGTCGTCCTCGTCACGCGCCGCGCTCACCGGCGCCGGTTCTCTTTCGTCCCCGAGAAGAAGGTCCGCCAGGTCTTCGGCTACGCCCTCGCCACGGCGGCCGCGAAGCACGGGGTCCTCATTCATTGCATCATGGTCATGTCCAACCACTACCACGGGGTGGTGACCGACGTGCGCGGCGTCCTGCCGGACTTCTTGCGCGACTTCCACAAGGAGGTCACCTGCGGCCTCAACGCCCTCCGCGGCGAGTGGGGCGGCCTGTGGGGCTCCGAACAGACCTCGGTCGTCCGCCTGCTCTCGGGCGATGACGTCCTCGACGCGATGGTCTACGCTCTCGTCAACCCGGTCAAAGCCGGTCTGGTGGAGTCGTATCGTGATTGGCCCGGCCTCCATAGCAGCCCCGCCAG
>JAWLBL010000023.1:0-51836 GCA_041687695.1 Myxococcota bacterium
CCGCGGCCCCCCGCGGCCCCAGCGCCGCCTCCCCCTATCCCCCTCGAGGCGTCCGTCCCCCGGTCGCACGGCACCCGTCCGTCCAGCGCCCCATTTTCGGCCCTCCGCCGCCGCTTCCGCCCCCCCAGTACCGCCCGTCCGCTGCTCCCCGACCCCCGATTTTCGCCCCATCCGCCCCACGACGACGTGCCCCCGAAACCCGACCCTTGGTGCGGTTCTGGGGGAGCGGTCCTGGGAGGTGCCGCCCGCGCGGCAGCCGTGTCAAAGGTCTGCAAAACCGAGAGGTTCGTGACGGAGATCACGAAGCGCCAGGGTTGTCGGGACCATTCTCGTGCGTGGGCACCAGCAGGGAGGGTCGCGATGCTTGGGAAGCTGATGGCGAAGGCGTTTCTGAAGGTGATGGGCTGGAAGGTGGAAGGCGAGGCGCCGGCGGCGGCGAAGTGCGTGCTCGTGCTCGCGCCTCACACGAGCAACTGGGACTTCTTCTTCATGCTCGCGACGGCGAACGCCCTGGGCGTCCATGGGCGCTGGTTCGGCAAGGACGCCATCTTCAAGGGGCCGTTCGGATGGTTCGCGCGGAAGCTGGGCGGCATGCCCGTGGACCGGCGCGCGCCGCATGGGTTGGTGAAGGAGGTCGCGCGCCACTTCGCCGCGCACGAGCGCCTGGTCGTGGCGGTCCAGCCCGAGGGGACGCGCAGCTACGCCAGCCACTGGAAGTCGGGGTTCTACCAGATCGCGGTCGAGGCGGGCGTGCCCATCGCCACGCTCTCGCTCGACTTCGCCAAGCGGCGCGGTGGATTCGGGCCCTGCTTCCACCCCACGGGAGATCGCGCGGCCGATATGGACATCCTGCGCGCCTACTACGCGGACAAGACCGCCCGCTGGCCGGAGAAGGTCGGCCCGATTCGTCTCGAGGACGAGTCGGCCGAGCCGCTCGCGCGGGCGGCCTGAGCGCAGCACGACGTGCTGCCTGTCGCTCCGGGAATGACCGGCACTTCCGCCGACGGCGTTCACTGACACGAGCGGGAGGGGCGCGGGTCAACGTGGGCGGCGCAAGCCGAGGTCGCGGAGGGAGCGCTTTCCGAGCTGCTCCTTGGCGGTGACCGAGACCTCGTGGCCCAGGAGCTGGGTGACGAGCTGCTTGGTCGCCGGCGGCACGTGGGCCGTGTCGGCAGCGGCGCTCGGGCGGCCGAGGTGCAGGCGGTACCAGACACCGTCGAGGCGCGCGAGCACGGTGGTGGCGCTCTCGCGGAGGAGGCCGGCGTCGACCCCGGTCGGGACGCGCGTGCGGGTGCGTCGCCAGGGGGAGCGCGGAGAGGTGCGCAGGAGGCCGGTCCGAGGACAGACGTACAGCGGCGCCCAGCGGACGGCGACGAAGTCCGGCTGTCCGTCCACCAGACGGACCCGCTGCGCGACCTCCCACTGCAGGTGTTGCCAGACGTGGTAGTCCACCGTGCGCGTCAGCCGGAGCCGGGCGCGCAGCTCGGAGTAGACGTCGTCCCACGGGCGCCCCACGCAGCTCCGCAGAAAGCGCCGCAGCGGCGCCAGGTACTCGTCGAACCAGCCGGTGCGGTCGGGGCCCTTCATCCCTTCGCGCCGCACGTCGCGTCGCTCGCGCCGGGCCCGCCGCACCCCAGCGTCCAGGCGCGTGTTTCCGCGCCGGCCCCGGTCGACCAGCAACCTCGAGAGGTCCGCGCGCATCAGCCGGCCTCCTGCAGCTGCGTCCAGCGGTCGTCACAGCGCCAGCGCCTCACGGCCGCGCCCCGCACCACGTTCTGGCGGTTCGCGTGGCGGCGCGCTCCGTCCGTTGCCGTGGCCTGCTCGGCCCGCTGCGCCAGCGCCCGCTCTAGCCGCTGCAGGGCGAGGCGCCGGTTGGCGGCCTGGGAGCGCTCGTCGGAGGCGCGGATCGACAGGCCGGTGGGGCGATGCACCACCTGGACCGCAGTGTCCGACGTGTTGACGTGCTGGCCGCCCGGGCCGCCCGCGCGGCAGGTGCGGACGGTCATGTCCTCGAGGCGTAGCGTGGCTGGCGCGTCGACGACGTCGGAGACCAGCACACCGGCGAACCACCGCTGGCGCGAACGCTTGCCGCGACGCGGGCTCGCGGCGCGCAGCTCGTGGGTGCCCAGCCAGCCCGACAACGCGGCCAAGGCGTCCCCGTCGACCCTCAGGACCACCGAGGCGGGCGCTTCGGGCTCGCCATGGACGGCCTCGACCGCGGCGACCAGCCCCTCGGCGGCCAACCGGGCCACCGTCTGCCGGGCGAGGAGCGCGACGAACCGACGCACCTCCCACGGGCCGCGGCCCGCGCTGACCTCGACCCGCGCGCTCACAGCTTCACCGTCATGACCGGCGTCAGCTCGGCGACGCGGGTGGCCGACCCGTGGCGCTCGAGGCTGCTCACGACCGTCTCGATGTCCTTGTAGGCGTCGGGGTGCTCGGCGTACAGCAGCCGCGGGTCGTCGCACACCACCCGGCCGCCCAGGCGCGTCCGCGTCAGCTCGCGCCGGCGGTAGCGCGCCGACAGCTTGTCGGCCGCCTCGGACCGCGTCATGCGGCGCCCGGCGCCGTGGGCCACCGACCAGAGCGCGTCCTCGCGGCCCGCGCCGAGCATCACCCACGAGGCGGCCCCGCGGCTGCCGAGGACCACGGTCAGCTCTTCGGCCCCGGCCGGGGCGGCGCCCTTGCGGTGGACCCAGGCCGACTGGTCGTCGACCGTGGCGGCGACGACGGTGTTGTGCACGAGGTCCAGGCTGCCCCCCAGACGCGAGGGACGCGCGGCACCCAGGGCGTCCAGCAGGCGCCAGGCGAGGAGAGCCCGGTTGACCTGGGCGAAGCGCACGGCGCCAGCCAGCTCGCCGCGGTATCGCGCCAGCTCGGGGCCGGTGAGCCGCGCGGAGCCCCAGCGTTCGGCGAGGGCGCGGCCGAGCCCCCGGCTGCCGCTGTGGACCAGGATCGCGTGGCGGCCCGCGCGCAAGCCGACCCGCGCGGCGGCCTCGCGGTCCTCCACGCGCGCGACCGCCGACAGCTCGGCGAAGTGGTTGCCGCCGCCGATGGTGCCGAGCGCGGCCGCGAAGTCGGCCAGTCCAGCCGGCGGGTCCACGACGGGGCCGGCCGGAACCTCATCGACGGCCCACGCCTCGGCGAGCATGGCCAGGTCGCGAGGGATCCCCGGGCAGGCGACGAGGCCGGCCACACCGGACCGCCACGCGGCCTCGAAGAGGGCCTGCGGCGGCACGTCGAGCTCGACCGGCCCCGCGAAGGCGTCGCGGACCCGGCGCTCGAGGGCGTCACCCCGGAACGGGGCCTTGTCGACGGCGACCAGGCGCACGCCGCACCCGGCGTCGCTGCCGACAAGCTGCGGGATGAGGTGGTCGCGGAAGGCGAAGGCGGCCCCGATGGGCACGCCGGGCCCCGGGTGGAGGTCCGGCTGGCCGACCGCGCGCACGCAGCCGGGCCAGGCGGCCACGGCCTCGAGCTGCCGGAGCGCCTCTCCTTCGATCCAGACGTCTTCATGGGCGATGACGGTGCACATGCCCGCTGTATGAGCAATGTGCGTGCCAGGCAACAGACGCCTTGTGTTTCAGTGGGTTGAGTGCTGCCTCTCGGCGCAGGTGGTGCGGAATGCACCATTTCTTCTGGTGCGTAGCGCTGCAGCTGTGGTGTGCTGCGTACCACCATGACCCTCCTGCTCACCTGGACCGATCGCACCGGCCCCACGTCGCTGGGCCACCACGCTCCATCCGGCGGACGCGACCCGGGCCCCGTGATCCGGCTACTCGAGCAGCCCGAGAGCCGCGGTCGGTACTCGGCCGCCGTCGTCGTCACGACCCCGTTCGCAGCGGCGGGCGCCGCCTGCATGGCGGCCGAGATGCGTGCGCACGTGGGGCGCGTCGAGGTCACGAGCGTCGACGTGACCGATCCCAGCGATCACGAGCAGCTCTTCGCCGCGCTCGGGCCGCTGGTGCATGGGCTGCCGCGCGACGGGGACATCGACGTGGTGCTCTCGGCCGGCACGCCACAGGTGCAGACCCTGTGGGTCATCCTGGTCAAGTCGGGGCTGCTGCGCGCGCGGATGCTGAAGGTCGTGCCGCCGGCCTTCGTGCCGCATCCGCACCCGCGGCCGGTGGTCGAGGTGCGCCTGGACTTCGAGGGGTTCCCGGAGATCCGGGCGCTGCGCGACGAGGTGCACCGCCTGCGGGCGGAGGCGTCCGTCCGGCGAGGCCTGCTGGGACGGAGCGAGCCCATGGAGCGCCTGCGTCGGCTGGTCGCGCGCCTGGCGCCGACCGATGTCCCGGTGCTGGTGCACGGCGAGACGGGCACGGGCAAGGAGCTGGTCGCGCGCGCGCTGCACGAGGCCGGGGGGCGCCGGCCGGGGCCTTTCGTGGCGGAGAACTGCGGGGCGCTGTCCGAGGGCGTGCTGGCGAGCGAGCTGTTCGGACACGAGAAGGGCGCGTTCACGGGCGCCGGGCAGCGGCGGCGCGGGCTGTTCGAGCAGGCCCACGGCGGGACGCTCTTCCTGGACGAGGTGGCCGAGCTGCCGCCACGGGTCCAGGTGATGCTGCTGCGTGTGCTCCAGGAAGGCGAGGTCCGGCGGGTCGGCGGCGAGCGCGCCGTGCCGGTGGACGTGCGCATCGTCGCCGCGACGCACCGGGACCTGGGGGCCATGGTGCGCGAGGGCCGCTTCCGCGAGGACCTGTGGTATCGGCTGCGCGGCGCGACCCTCGAGGTGCCGCCGCTGCGCGAGCGCTCGGGTGACCTGCGCCTGCTGGTCGAGCACTTCCTGGCCGAGGCCGGCGCGCTGCACCTCGCCCCGACGCTCGGCGCCTATCGAGCGCTCCAGGCGTATGGCTGGCCCGGGAACATCCGCGAGCTACGCGGCGAGGTGGTCCGCTGGTCCGTCTTCTGCGAGTCGGTGGTGGACCTGGCCGACCTGTCGCCCGAGATCGTCGCGGGACCTGGAGCGGCGCCGAGGCATGCGGAGCCTGGGCCCCACCTTCGGGCGGCGGGACCGACCCTGGCCGAGGCCGTCGCCCAGGCCGAGCGCGAGGCCGTCCAGGCGGCCTTCGCACGTCACGGAGGCAACAAGTCACGGACCGCGCGAGCGTTGGGCATCGACCGCAACACGCTCAAGCGCAAGCTCGCGCAGTACGACATCGACGCGTGAGCGCCCGGGCCGCGACGCCCGGCGCGTCACGGCGCCGTGGGTGTGCAGGTCAGGTCGTCCAGGGCGAGGGCCGCGCCGCCGGGGACGCAGATGCGAGGCTGATCGCCGGCGTAGACCACGATCGGGTCGAGGTCGCTGGGGTGGACGCACAGCGAGCCCTGCGGGCAGTCGTGGTCCTCGAAGCAGGCCAAGGTGCAGCCGGAGCGGGCGCAGTCGTGGTCGGAGTCGCGGGCGACGAGGCAGCGGTTGCCCGAGCAGCCATTCGTCGGCAGCACCCACGTCGTCCCGGGGAGCTCCGAGGGGAGGTCGAGGCCGGTGTCACAGGGCTGCATGTAGTCGGGAACGGCCGGGGGATCGGCGGCGACGCAGGTGTTGGTCGCCTGGTCGCAAGCCAGGTAGGTCACCGTGACCGCGCCGTCTTCGGCGACCGTGGCCGGCGGGGGAGGGCAGAGGCCGCCGGGCTGGCACGGGGCGCCGACGTCACTGGGGGGCGTGCAGAGGTCCCGCTCGTCCTCGAGATACCCGGAGCGGTACGCGGTCAGGCAGACCTCGCCCTCGGGACAGGCGACCCGGTGTGACCCGCACTGGCCCCTCCACGCCCAGCAAGGGATCGGGCCGCCGAGGAACCTCGTCACGACCCCGCTCCGGCAGGTCGCCTGGTCGAAGCAGTCGTAATGGCAATGCGGATCGGTGTCGTCATCGACTTCGGCCGCCGGCGGCGCGTCGGCCGACCCGGTCGAATCGCCGCCCGGAGTATCCGATTCGGGGGCGCCGATGGTGTCGCTCGACGGGTTCGCCGGCGCGTCGGTGCCGCATCCGAGCGCGAGCGCCCAAAGGCCGCAGGCTGCGGGCAGCCAGGACATGGTCGTGTTGCCGGTGGGCATGAAGTCTCTCCGACCAGGAAGCCTCCGGAGGTCCCGCCACGGAGGGCGCCGCAGCTCACGATGACGCCCTCGGGGTGCCAACGCAACACGAACGGGTGGAGCGGATGCGCAGCGCGGCCGAGCCGGCGGTCGACGCCTCGGGCGAGGGCGCGCGGCGCGGATCGGGGCGTCGGCGGTGTTCGGGGGCGTCCCGAAGGTCATCGGGGTCACGACACGCGCAAGCCGGCGGGTCCGCCCGGCACGTCGGGCTTGAAGGCTCGACGCAGGGCGGGGGTTGGAGGCATGCTCGCGGCGCCCGGACGGGCAGAGGAGGTCGTGATGTCCAGCGCCATGCCGTTCACCGCAGCGCCCGAGGGGGCCTCGTCACCGTTGGAGGCGTCCGCGCTGGAGTTGGCGCGGCGGGTGAGGGCGGGCGAGCTGACGTCCGAGGCGTTGGTGGCGTTCTACCTCGAGCGGATCTCGCGGCTGGACGGGCGCTACGCGGCGTTCGTGAGCGTGCAGGCCGAGCGGGCGTTGGCGGAGGCGCGCAAGAAGGACCGGCGGGGGCGGGGCGGGAAGCTGCCGCCGTTTCACGGGGTCCCCATCGCGGTCAAGGACCTGCACATGCTGCGGGGGACGCGGACCGGGATGGGCTCGCGGGCGTTCCAGTGGTTCTACAGCCCCGTCGACGACGCGACGGTGCGGGCGCTGCGGCGGGCCGGGTTCGTCATCGTCGGCAAGACGTCGACCTCCGAGCTGGCGCTGCTGCCCATCGTCGAGCCGGACACGCACGCGCCGACGCGCAACCCGTGGGATCCCCAGCGCACGGCCGGCGGGTCGAGCGGCGGGGCCGGGGCGGCGGTCGCGGCGGGGCTGCTGCCGCTCGCGCCGGGCAGCGACGGGGCGGGGTCCATCCGCATCCCCTCGGCGGTCTGCGGGCTGGTGGGGCTCAAGCCGACCCGCGGGCGCATCCCGAACCCGCACGCGACCTTCGACCGCTTCGGGATGTCCGCCGTCGGGCCGATGGCCCGCAACGTCGACGACGCGGCCGCGCTGATGGACGTGCTGCTCGGCGGCGACCCGCGCGTGGACGGCAGCGTGCTGGCCAGGGTCCGCGGGCCGCTGCCGCGGCTGAAGGTCGGCCTGCTGCTGCAGCCGCCCATCGGGGATGTCGACCCGCACGTGGCGGCGGCCGCCGAGGACGCCGCGCGGGCGCTCGAGGCGCAGGGGCACGAGGTCACGCGCCTCGAGGCGACGCTGGGCACGCTGGACGAGTTCCTGCCGATCTACCAGCGCCTGCTGGCGGACATCCCGGTCCTCTTCGAGCGGCGCCTGCAGCCGGTGACGCGCTGGTTCCGCGCCGAGGGGCGGCGCTGCACGCGCGAGCGGGCGATGGGCGCGTTCCGCTCCCTGTCGGCGCGGGTGAACGCGGCCGTGGCCGGGCAGGACGTGGTCCTGACGCCGACCCTGCCCATCCTGCCGCCGCGCGTCGGCGAGTTCCGCGACCTGGCGCCCGCCGAGCACTTCCGGGCGTGCGCGGCGATGGGGGCGTTCACGGCCGCCAGCAACCTGTCGGGGGCGCCGGCGGCGACGGTCCCGTGGGCGCTGAGCGCCGAGGGGCTGCCGCTGGGGCTGCAGCTCATCGGGCGCGCCGGGGACGACGAGCGGGTCCTGCAGCTGGCGCGTGAGCTGGAGGGGCTGCGGCCGGGGCGGTTCGGCGTGGCGCCGGAGTGCCGCTGAGGCGCCCTCAGGGGGCCGCGGCTTCCGGCGCCGGGGCCCTGCGGAGCCCGCGATAGCCGCCAATCGCGTCGAAGGGGGCGACCACCTCGAGGCCGCTGGGGTGGCGGGCGCGTAGGGGCGGGGCGGGCTGCTCGTCGGGCTGGCCGGGTTCCCGATCGTGCTGCGGGGACTCGACCGCGAAGCCGCGGGCGCGCAGGTAGCCCTCGAGGGCGCGGCGGTGGTCGACGTTGAAGCGGTCGATGAACTCCATGAACAGCGCCGAGAGCCCGTTGAGGGTCGGCGGCCCCAGCGCGGGCACGTTGGGGTCGTCGACGACCAGCAGCCAGGCGACGTCGCCCTGGCGCGCGAAGTACCAGCCGTCGGCGTCGCCCAGGCCGGCGGCGACGGCGCCGATGGCGAAGGTCAGGTTCTCCGTCAGGTCGGTGCGCGGCGTGGTGAGCGGGGCCAGGCCGCGCTCCTGACCGAGCGTCCGGAGGCGCGTGGCGAGGGTGAGGCGCGCGGCCGGGAGCGGCGGAGACTCGTCGGCCCAGGCCCAGGTCCAGGTCCCCTGCTCGTCGGACTTGGCGCCCAGGACCTGGACCGCGACCGGGGCGGCGTCGCCCAGGGTCAGCAGGCCGGCCTCGAGGTCGACGCTCACCCCAGCCCCCAGCGGCAAGACCTCGTTGAGGTGCCACTGGCGCTCGAGGCCGAGGGCGCCGTACGCCTCGACCAGCGGCTCGAGGCCGGTCAGCGCGCGTGGAGCGGCGTCGGGGAGCGACCCGCCGGTCGGCTCGGGCGGCGCGGCGGTCGGGACGGGAGCGGACGCCGAGGCCGGGGTCTGGGGGCCGGCTTCGGCGCCAGGGGGCGAGCGCTCGGCGCAGGCCGCAGCGAGGCAACATCCGAGTCCGAGCGCGCGTAGCCAGTCCATCGAGGTCCTCCGGTCGCCAGGAGTCTACACCAGACCGGGGTGTGACAGTGGGCGGGGCCCGGCCGGCTGGGAGAGACGGTCGCGACGGCGGCTTCGAGTGCGTAGGCCTTGTCCGAGTCATCGATCGGCCCAGGAGAGCGCCGGCATCGTCGGCGCGGTCCAGAGCGGGCCCGCGGCCCGCGGGAACAACCCTCATGCGACAGCCTCTGGGAGCCAGCTGACCCGGGGAGCCCGGCGCGGGTCCGATGGAGCGCCCGCGCTCGCGCGGGCTGTTGGATCGCGCCGCTCGCGGCGCCGTCGCTCAGCGTCGCGGCCGACTGGGAGCGAGCGGCGCCGCGGAGGGACGGGCGCGGCCGGCCGGGGCTAGACGTCGAGGTCGAGCCTGGCCTGGCGGGCGGGCACGGCGGCGGGGTCCGAAGTGAGGGCCTCGAGCAGCGGGCGGGCCGGCGAGTCGGCGACGAAGGCCGGGCTGCGGGCCGCGAGCTGCAGGAGGTCGGGCTCGCGGGCGAGGGCGGCGAGCTGGTGTTGGCGAGCCAGGCGAGCGTCGAGGTACCAGCCGGAGCCGAGGCGGAGGAGGAGGCCCTCGCGCTCGGCCTCTTCGAGGAGCTGGTAGCGGAGCGGGCGGAGCGCCGGGCCGTAGCGGGCGGCGAGGCGGGCGCCGAAGCGGGCCGGGGTCAGGACGGGCGGGGGCTCGGACTCGGGGCGCCAGAGGATGGGGGTGAAGGCGTCCCCGAGGGCAGCGCGCCAGAGGAAGTGGCCGCGCAGGCGCGAGCGCACCTCGGGGTGGGCGCGGCCGATGGCCCACAGCAGGGCCGGGCCGTGGGCGGCGGCGAGCGCGGCGAGGGTCGGGTGGGCCTGGGCGAGGCGCTCGGCGGTCGCGAGGTCGTCGACGGGGAGCTGCGCGTGGACGAGGGCCTGGATCTGGCCGAGGCGGGCGGGCTCGGGGAAGAGGCTCTCGACCGAGAAGTGGAGGCCGTCGCCGCAGGACAGCAGGGAGGCGGTCTGGCCGATCTGCGTGAGGACGGAGCCCGGCTCGAAGCCGCCCTGCTCGGCGACGGCGTCGACCAGCTCGTGCGTGGAGAAGGGCTGGTCGAGCTCGGGGGCGATCTCGACGATCCAGTCGGCGATGGACTTGAAGCGCACCTGGTCGCCCTTCCACGCGACGTGGGTGCCGGCGCGGCGGCCGCGGACCCGGCCGGTGCGGACCAGCGCGTCGCGGAGCATGTGGTCCGTCAGGCCCTCGGGGGCGCGGCCGCGCAGACGCAGGGTCTCGAGCAGGCGCTTGGCGCTGACGCCCTGGCCGGCGGCGTCCTCGACGAGCGGGAGCACCTCCTGGGCGGCTCGGTCGAGCGCCTCGCGGTCGAAGGGCAGATGATCGACGTGGATCCACAGCCCGTGGCTGTGGCTGACGACCTGCGGCGTGCGCGCGAAGATGCTGGTGGCGTTGCGCTTGGAGGGCTCGAGCTCCGGGTGGGACACGGCGACGCGGGCGGCCAGCTCCTCGGCCGACAGCGGACCGCCGGCGCGGTGGAGCGCGTGGACGTACGCCGCCATGACGCGACGGCGCGGCACCTCGGCGAGGTCACCATGGACGTCGATGCCGAGCCATCGATCGAGCAGGACCGGGAGGTCGGCGGGATCGACGCGCAGGCCGGCCTCGGCCACGACGCGTTCGGGGCCCGACAGGCCGGGGCTCTCCTCGAGCGCCGCGCCGAGTCCGGCGCGCAGGGTACGGTAGAGCTGACGCAGCTCGTCGCCGCCGAACAGCGTGGCGACGGCGCCGTCGACGCGCGCCTCGAGGTCCGGGGCGAGGAGCAGGCCGAGGTCGAAGGCCCAGGGCGGCGGGTCGCCGAGCGCGGCGAAGAAGCGGGCCGCCGGGAGCACGCCGCCGGCCGCCTCGAGCAGGCGCAGGCCGGGCTCGACGAGCTCGCGCGCGCGGGCGCCCCAGGCCGGACGATCCCGCGCGATGGCCTTGTCGATGATCTGCCGGACCCGCTCGCGGGTGACGTGGCGCGGGCCGGCGATCGCCTCGAGGGTCTGGCCGTGGACGAGCTTGGCCTCGACCAGCGTCCGCACGTCGGGCTCGAGCTGGGCCAGATAGGCCCGCGCCAGAGCCTGCAGCGTAGCGGGCGCGGCGCCGCCGAACACCAGCCGCTCGCTGCCCTCGTCCCGCAGCCGCAGCAGGAGCGCCTCGAGCGCGGCGTGGGTCTTGCGGCCGTAGTTGCGCACGTTGGCGACATCGACGGCGGCCATCCACGTGCGGAGCGCTCGGATGGTGCGCAGGTCGTGCTCGTCGAGGACGTTCAGGGCACGGGTGGGGATGCGGCCGAGGGCGACCCGAGGGTCCAGTGGGTCCTCGGGCCAGGGCTCGAGCCGGGCCGGCGTCGTCTGGGCGGCTTCGGTCGCATAGCGGGGAGACAGGCCGGCCATGCGTCTGGCCGCGTTGACGAGCTCGCGCATGCGAGCGAGCTTGCTGCGGCCCACACCGCCGACCCCGACGAGGTCCTCGACCGAGAAGTCCAGCAGGTCGCGATAAACGCGTAGGCGCAGGCGTTCGAGCAGGGGGCCCATGGCGCGCGGCGGGTCGATCGCGTCGTCGAGGCGCGCGTCCGAGGGCGCGCCGGCGTCGGGGGCCGGCGGCGCGGTCGGAGGCACCCGTTCGAGGTCCGGCGGCCGCGGCGAGTCGGCGGTGGAACGCGTCATGGTGGCTCCCGGGCAAGGGGATGGGGCCCTCATGTCGCGTCCGGCGGTGTTGGTCAGGCCCCTTCGAGCCGGACGCGGCGACCCCTCGAAGCTCGGGGTGCAGGCGCGTGCTTGTCAAGTCGACCCCGGGCGCGCGGGCGGCGGGCGACGGCTCAGGGCGCCGGCGTGAACGCGTAGTTGAAGGTGTAGGTCGAGGCGAGCCCGTCGTTGGTGTCGATCCACAGAGTATAGGTGCCTGGGGCGAGCAGCTCGGAGATCTTGGCGATGGAGGTGCCCGAGCCGCCCGCGGCGCAGGCGACCTGGGTCGACGGGTCGTCGCAGGACGTGCGCAGGTACAGGACCGCCGAGGACGCCAGGAGCTGGAGGTCGACCTGGGTGGGCTCGGTCAGGTGGATGGTCAGCGCGTGGTCGGGGCCGTAGCCGCCGCACCCGCCCGTGGCGTCGTTGCCGTCACCGACCAGGAAGCCCGTGAAGGAGCCGGACCCTGGCCACAGCTCGGTGGCCCCGGAGCAGCCGGCGCAGGCACCCGCGGGGGCCGAGGGGCCGCAGTCGGGCAGGCACTGGCAGGCGTCGCCGAAGCAGCCGGAGGTCTTGAAGTATCCCGGGGCGCAGGTGCCGCAGGTCTCGCCCGTGTAGCCCGCGTCGCAGACGCAGACCGCCTGGCCGCTGGACCCGTCGCAGTGCTGATGGGCCGGGCAGGTGATGCCCTGACAGATCGGGACGCACACGTCGCCCTCGAGCGCGTGGCCGGACGCGCACTCGGCGCAGGTGGGGCCCGTCCAGGGAGGCTCGCAGGTGCACGACGGGGTGTCGTCGATGTCCTGGCAGGCGCCGTGGTCGGAGCACGACGGGGCGTCGGTGAAGCACCCCGGCGAGCCGTCGGAGGTCCCGGTGAAGCGGACGACGGCCATGTCTCCCCAGCCATGGCTGGTCATCGTGTCGTCGTTGAGGTCCACGGTCGCGCTGAAGTTGCCGGCCCACAGGACGTGCCCGGTCGGCGCGGCGGCGATGGCGCGGCCGTGGTCGGGGCCGCTGCCGCCGAAGCGGCGGACCCAGCCCGGGGTGCCGTCGGGGGCGAAGCGGGCGACCACGACGTCCTGGTTCTGTGTGTTGTCGACGGCGGCGTAGGGCAGGGCGACGCCCTCCCAGGTGGTCTTGGCGCCGTAGTCGCCGGTCACCAGGACGTTGCCGAGCGGGTCGATGGCCACGGCGCGCAGGGCGTCGGCGCCGGCCGAGCCGAGGTGCGAGCTCCACATGGTCGCGCCGTTGGGGCTGACCTTGAGCAAGAAGCCGTCGGTGCTGCCGCCCTGGTGGAGGTGGGTGCCCGGGCCGAGGTTGGTCGAGGCGCTCGTGGTCCCGACCACGTAGGCGTACCCGTCGGCGTCGACCGCGAGGCGGTGGCCCACGGCGGACGGCTTGGCCAGGTGCCACACGTACTTGCCGGCGGGGTCGTACTTGGCGACGAAGAGGCCGGGCCCGCCCTGCGCGGTGCCGGCGCCGGGGTCGAAGTCGACGAGGCTGCCGACCGAGCCGGTCACCAGCACGTTCCCCTTGGCGTCGACCGCGATGTCGTTGGCAGCGTCGTACTCGGGGCCGCCGAGGCCGAAGCTCCACTTGACGCCGCCGCCGCCGTCGAGGCGCGCGACGAAGGCGTTGCCCGCCAGGCCATACACGGCGCTGAGAGCGAACGCCTGCTCGTACACGCCGCTCAGGTAGAGGTCGCCCGCCCCGTCGATGGCGAGGCCGCGGCCCTCGTTGTCTCCGTCGCCCCCGAGCTTGATGGCCCAGACGTACTCGCCGTCGCTGGTGTAGCGGGCCAGGAACACGTCATAGCTGCTGTTGGTGTTGGACAGCTGGGCCTCGCCGATGGTGGTCGAGCCGTCGAACCAGCCGGTGAAGACGACGTCGCCGTTGGGGGCGAGGGCGAGGTCGGTCAGCTGCTCGGTCCACCCGCCGCCCAGGTCCTTGGCCCACAGCACCTGCCCGTCGGGGTCGATCTTGGCCAGCAGCACGTCGGTGATGGCGTAGGGCAGCTCGAAGGCGCCGAGGGTCATCGGGCCGGTGAAGAACCCGCCGACCAGCGCCTCGCCGGCCGCGTTGACGGCGACGGCGGTGGCCCAGTCGTTGTGGCTGGCGCCGCCGGCGTGGACGTTCCAGAGGTAGTTGTCCAGCCACGGGAGCTGGCAGGCCGCGTCGTCGCCCGCGCACTCGAGGCCGAAGCCGCAGGCGACCGCCGGGCTCCACTCGAGGCAGGCGTCGGCGTCGTGGTGGCCGCAGGTCTGGACCGCGTCGCCCAGGCACTGGGTCTGGCCGTCCTGAGGGCACTCGTCCTCGCAGGGCGGCGGCGCGCAGGCGCCGGCCACGCAGATCTGGTCGCCCGGGCAGGCCGCCGGCGGGCCCCACGCGAGGCACGGGTCGGCGTCGTGAGGTCCGCAGGTCTGGACGGCGGCGGCGTCGGCGCACTGGGTGGCGCCGTCCACGCACTCGTCCTGGCAGTCGGGCACGCACTGGCCGCCCTGGCAGACGGTCGGCTCGGAGCACGGCTCGACGGGGCCCCAGGTCAGGCAGCCGGTCGAAGCGTCGGGGGCGCAGACGCGGACGCCCTCGCCAGCGCACTCGGTCGCGCCATCGGACGGACAGGCGTCGGTGCACGGGGCCACGTCCGCGGCGACGTCCGGGACGTCGTCGGCGTCGCCTTCGACCGCGGTGTCGTCCGTGGCGTCTTCGGCGGCGTCCGCCTCCGCGTCGGCGACCGCGTCTTCGGCGATGTCGTCGGGTACGTCTTCGAGGATGTCCGCTGCGACGTCTTTGGCGATTGCGTCGGGTGCGTTGTCGAGGATGTCCTGGGCGACGTCCTCGGCCGCGTCGGGGCCGCCGTCGGGCGTCTGCGCGTCGTCGGCCGTGTCCTCGACCGAGCCGTCGGGCGCGTCGTGCTCCGAGGTGCCGTCGGCGGCGTCGGGGGAGCTGTCGACCGACACGTCGTCACCGGACACGTCGCCCTTGCCGGTGTCGTCGGCGCCCGGCCCGGCCGCCTCGGTGCCGCAGGCCGCGAGGCCGAGCGCCAGGGCGAGCAACGCCCCGATGTGCCAGAACCGCATGGTCATCCCCCCCAAGCGCGTGGTTCGCTGGGCGGAGACTGCCCGGGCGTCGCTGGCGAGACAACCCCCGCCCGGGCGATGGCCCGAGGCGGTTCGTAACGCTGGCGTCCCGGCACGCTCAGATCGAGGCGCCGTCGTACCACTGCGGCTCGACGCTGCGGACGTCGACGCCGTCGACGCAGCGGACGTTGACGGCGAACATCTTGTGGCCGTCGGCGTCCAGCCCCCAGCCGAACGGCTTGATGCCGCAGGTCTTGCAGAACTGGTGATGGATGTGCCGCTTGCCGAACTGGTAGTCGGTCAGCGCGTCCTCGCCGGAGACGAGGCGGAAGGCGGCCTCGGGCACGAAGACGAGCAGCGTGCCGGCGCGGCCGCACATGCTGCAGTTGCAGGCCAGGGGCTGCTTCAGGTCGGACTCGACCTCGAACGAGACGGCGCCGCAATGGCAGCGGCCCTGATGGCTGGGCATGGTCACTCCAGGAGTGGCAGGGGGACGGTTGAGACGGTCAGGGAGCCTAGCGGCGCACTGAACGTTTGTCACCACAAAAGTGACCGGTGACGGTCGCCGCGCCTCAATCGTTCAGGGCGCCCGCGCCGATCCAGGCCTCGAGCTGCTGCATCTGGGCGGCGGTGAAGAAGGGGCCGCCCTTGGGCATCCGGCTCCCGAAGCACATGCCGACGCCCTTCAGCTTGGCGACCAGGTAGCTGGCGCCCGGGTCGCCCGGGACGACCAGCACCTCGTTCGAGCACTGGGTCGACGCGACGTTCACCAGCTCGGCCCAGGCGGTCGCGGCGCTGCCGAGGTTGAGGCCCGCGGAGGGCTTGGGGCCGTTGCCGTGGCAGCTGCCGGTGCACTCGGCCTGAAACAGCGGGTACACGTCGGCCGACCAGGACGGGCCATCGACGCACAGGCCCGCCTGGCAGCCCTGGCCCGCGCCGCAGGCGCCGCAGCTGCCGCCGCAGCCGTCGTCGCCGCACACCTTGCCCGCGCAGTCGGGCACGCACTCGCACTGGCCGGCGTCGGAGCAGACGCTGCCCGCCGGGCACGTCCCGCAGGCGCCGCCGCACCCGTCGGGCCCGCACTGGCGCCCGTCGCAGTCCGGCGCGCACACGCACTGGCCCGCCCCGTCGCACACCTGCCCGCCCGCGCAGGCGCCGCAGCTGCCGCCGCAGCCGTCATCGCCGCAGTCCATGCCCTCGCAGCTGCCCTCGCACGAGGCGACGCACTGCCCCGTCGCCGTCTGGCACAGGAGCGCCCCCGGACACTGGCCGCAGCTGCCGCCGCAGCCGTCGGGTCCGCACGCCTTGCCGGCGCACCCCGGGACGCACGCGCACTGGCCGGCCGCGTCGCACGCCTGCCCCGCGTCGCAGGCCCCGCACGAGCCGCCGCACCCGTCGTCGCCGCACGCCTTGCCCTCGCAGGCCGGCTCGCAGACGCAGCCCCCGTCCACGCAGGCCGCGTTCTCCCCGCACGCCCCGCAGCTGCCCCCGCAGCCGTCGTCGCCGCACGCGCGCCCCTCGCAGTCGGGCGCGCAGGGCAGCGCGTCGAGGTAGGCCGCCAGCGCCTGCCGCTCGCAGTCGGACAGCGGGGCGCCGGGCGGCATCGTCTGCTCGACCACCGCGCGGACGTGGACCCTCTCGGCGTGGGCCACCAGCGCCGCCTCGTCGTCGAAGTCGACGCCCTCGGGGGCCCCCAGGCGGGCGGCCCCGCTCAGGGCCGCCGAGTGGCAGGGGAGGCAGGCGGCCTCGACGATCGGCGCGATGGCCGGGTAGTCCGCGCCCGGCGGGCATACGGCGTCGGGTTCCTCGAGGGTGTCGGCGCTGACGTCGGCGCTGGTGTCGGCGTGCGCGGCGTCTTTCGGATCGGTCACGTCCGCTGGGGTCGCGTCGGCGGTCGGGGCGGTGGCCTCGTCGCCGCAGCCGGCGGCGAGCGCGAGCAGGGCCGAGGCGGCGACGCGGGCGAGGGCGGACGGGCAGCGAGCGGGGAGTGCGGGCATGGGCGCCTCGGGCCGAGGGGGCTCCGAGGATGCCAAGGACCGGTCCCGCGCTCAACGCGAGCCGGCGAACCTCCGCATCCGCCTGGGCTACGGCCGTCGACCCGAAGCCTGCACGTGCAGGGTCGACAAGGCCGGTGCGGTTGCGCTACTTGCGCACGCCGAACGACTGGCGAGCGAGGTCTCGGTGAGCAAGCGTCTAGGGCTGTTGGCGGTGGCCGGCGTGATGGCGGCCGGGTGTGACACGGTGCGCGAGGACGGGACCGGGACGCCGACGTCCCTGGCGGCCCTTCCGGGCCTGCAGGTCGAGGTGCAGGGCGGCCTGTTCCTGCTGGAGGAGCGCTGGAGGTTCACCGTGCACACCGCCTGGGAGGGCTCGGACGACGACGGCCTGGGCGTCGACTGTCTCAAGCACGCCGATGACCTCCAGGTCGCCTTCGGTCCACGCGCGCCCGCGGACCCGTGGTTCGGCGGCATCAGCGCCAGCAACGGCTTTGGCGCGACCAACGAGCGCTGCACCGGCGGGTCCTTCACCTTCGACGGCGTCGACCCCTTCGTCGACCTGACCGCCGAGACCCTGTCCTTCACTCTGACCGACACCTCCGGGACCGTCACCGTCGTGATGAACAACCCCTTCCGCGACGCGCGCCGCTTCACGCCCGAGCTGCCCGACCCGGTCGAGGTGCCCGCGGGCGGGTCCTTCGTCATCCCGTGGCCCGCCGAGGGCGACAGCCTCCGCCTGGACCACGACGGCGGCCTCGTCATGCTCCCCGAGCAGGGTTCTGGCAGCGTCGCCTTGCCCGCGACCCTCGACGCCGACGCCGGAGGCCTGGTGGTCGAGGTCCCCGCGGACGCTCCCATCGGCGACGGCACCTTCTCGGGGCCCTCCTTCCAGCCGGCCTTCCCCCGCTGCGACGCGCAGGCCTGCACGGCCTACTTCGACTCGTTCTTCCACCACCCGATCCGCGTCACCGCGCCCTGAGGCGCGGCCCGGCGCTTCAGGCCGGCGCGCAGTCGCGGTGCCGGCGGTCGAAGTCATACCTCGGGGATGGTGAACGGCGCGCCCCCGGTCCGACGGTGGGGTTGACACCGGACGCCGGCGGGGCTACCCGGAGCCCAGGAGACGAGGAACGATGGACGACGCGGCTCTCATCCAGGTGCTCAAGGCGCTGGCCGACCCGACGCGGTTCCGCATCATGCGCGAGGTCGCGGCCGCCGGCGAGCTGACGTGCGGCCAGGTCGGCGATCTCTTCACCCTGGCCCAACCCACCGTGTCGCACCACATCCACATCCTCATCGAGGTGGGGCTGCTGACGGTCCGGCGCGCCGGCCAGATGGGCTTCGTTTCGGTGAACCGCGCGACGCTGGCCTCCGTCCCCGAGCTGCTCTCCGATCGCCTGGTCGCCCCCGCCGAGGCGTCGCAGGGCGAGATCGCCGTCCCCGGCCTCGGCGAGGCGCCGACCTCCGACGCGGCCGACGAGGAGCCCCCGTCGGCCTGACGCGGGAAGGACACGCGACATGGAGACGCTGACCTGGATCGTGCTGGGCGGGTTGGCGATGAGCGCGCTCGCCCTGAGCGGCAGCCTCACGCTGCTCATGCGCGAGGCCACCCTGCAGCGGCTGCTGTTGCCGCTGGTCGCCTTCGCCGCCGGCTCGCTCATCGGCGGGGCGCTGTTCCACATGCTGCCGGCGTCCCTCGAGCAGCTGCCGCCCCGCGAGAGCGTTCTCTGGGTCGCCCTGGGCTTCTTGCTGTTCTTCGTGCTCGAGCAGTTCCTGCACTGGCACCACTGCCACCGCGCCGACGCCGACTGCCGCCGCCCGGTCACCTACCTCATCCTGGTCGGCGACGCGCTCCACAACTTCCTGGGCGGCCTGGCCATCGGCGGCGTCTTCCTGGTCGACCTGCGCCTGGGCTTCGCCGCCTGGCTCGCCGCCGCCGCCCACGAGGTGCCGCAGGAGCTGGGCGACTTCGGCGTCCTGGTCCACGGAGGCTGGTCCAAGCGCTCGGCCCTGCTGTTCAACCTGCTGTCGGGCCTCACCTTCCTGGTGGGCGGCCTGGTGGCCTACGCGGCCTCGCTGTCCTTCGACATCGCCTGGCTGGTGCCTCTCGCGGCCGGCAACTTCCTGTACATCGGCGCCTCGGATCTGGTGCCCGAGGTCAACAAGCCGCGCTCGCTGGCGACCAGCTTCGAGCACTTCGTCGCCTTCGCGGGTGGGCTGGGCCTGATGTGGGGGGTCGCCGAGCTCCTCGGCTGACCCTCAGGGCAGCAGCGGCCGCCCCTCGAAGGTGACCCGCTCGCGGCGCAGCGTGTCGACGATGGTGTCCATCGAGATGGCGAAGTGCAGGGTGTCGAGCCGGTCGTAGTTGACCTTGCTGAAGGAGACCACGCCGACCAGCTCGCCGTCCTCGAGGTACACGCCGCCGCCGCTCGAGCCGCCCGCGATGTCGGCCTGCGTCTGGATGACGCGCACCGGCACCCCGGAGGGGCTGCGGAGGTCGCGCAGCCCGGCGATGGTCCCCGCCGAGTACGACCAGGCGAGCCCCATCGGGTTGCCCAGGGTGAAGATGCGGGCGCCGACGTGGGCGCGCCGCGACCCGAGCGGCTGCACGGCCAGCGCGTCGGCCGACGCCACGCCCAGCGAGACCAGCGCCAGGTCCACGTCCCCCTCGGCGACCCACTCCACCCGGGCGGGGACCTGCTCGCCGGTGACGGTGATCGCGTCCAGCAGGGCGTCGCGCTCGCCGTTCGGGCCCTCGACGACGTGGCGGTTGGTCAGGACCGCCAGCGCGCCGCCCTCGCGCGCGACGACGACGCCCGAGCCCGACCAGCGCTGGTCCCCGCGGCGGGCCTCGAGCACGACGTTGGCGGCCATGGCCGAGGCGATGGCCGGCGGAAGCTGGGCGAGGTCGGCCGGCGAAGGGGCGACCGTGCGCTCCTCGAAGATGGGGATGCCGCGGTCGTCGCAGGGCGGCGGCGGCTCGGGCGCGGCGGGCTCGCGGGGCGGCGAGACGCGGCCCGAGATCCGGGGCGGAGGGGCCTTGACCCAGCCGCCGTCGACCTCGCGGTGCGGGGTGTGGCAGGCGGGGCAGGCGACGGCGAAGCCGCGGCGGGCCAGGGCGACCGGCGCGTCGCAGGCGTCGCAGCCGCCCAGCGGGTGGGCGTGCTCGGGGACGTTGGCCTGCCCGTCGCGCAGGTGGGGCAGGGCGGTGCGCGGGCAGCGGGGGCGGCGGGCGCCGGCCGGGCGGGAGAGGACCCGCGGGCGGCGGCAGCAGGCGCAGGCGCCGTAGGCGGTCGAGGCGACCCGGACCACGCGGCCGCGAGCGTCCAGGGCGTAGTCGCCGTCGGGGCCGCGCAGGGCGCCGTGGGTGGCCTCGAGCGGGGCGCCGTCGGGGCCGCGGTAGGCTGGTGAGAGCGTGGCCCTGCCGTCACCGTCGAAGTGGACCGAGACGTGGAGGGCGGGGAGCGTCGCGAGGGCAGCGCGGGCGGCGTCTCGGACCTCGGCCAGAAGATCGGTCAGGGCGGCCAGCAGGGCCTCGGCGGCCGCTTCGGTGGCGCTGGCGGCGGCGACGGCGACCAGGGCCAGGCGGGCGTCGGGGGCGGCGGCCTGGGCGAGGGCGGCCAGCAGGGCCGCGGGCGCGTCGACGCCGGGGGAGGCCAGGGCGACGAACAGGCGGGCCAGGGCGAGGTGCTCGTCGGGGTCGGCGGCGGCCAGATCGGCGGTCAGCAGCAGATCGAGCAGGGTGTCGCGGGCGGCGGCGGGCAGGTGCGGGGCGGCGGGCGCCAGCAGCGGCGCCAGGGCGGGCAGGGTGGTGGGCGCGCGCTGGAGCGCCGCTAGCAGGGGAGTCGCCAGATCGGCCAGCTGGGCCGGCGACAGCGGGGCGAGGCGGCGGGCGAGGCGGCGGGCGGTGTCCGGGTCGAGGGCGTCGACGCGGGCCAGCAGCGGGGCCAGGGCCTCGGGCGGGGCGTGGGCCAGGGCCAGGTCGTCGAGGGCGGCGGCGGCCAGCGAGCCGTCGGGCACCCGGGCGCGGGCCGAGGCGGTGGCGCGGACGGTGGCGGCGCGTTGGGCGGTGGCCACCTGGTCCAGGCGGGCGGTCAGGGCGCGGGCGACCAGGGCCAGGGTGTCGGGCGCGGCCTGGGCGACGAGGGGCAGGCAGGCGGCGACCAGGTCGGCGGGCGGCAGGCGGTCCAGGGCGGCCAGCAGATCGAGCCGCACCCCGTCGGCGCGGGCGGCCAGCAGGGCGGCGGCCAGCGCGGGCCCCGGGTCGGGGGCGGCCAGCGCCTGGGTGATGGCGGCGCGGCGCAGCTCGCGGTTGGGCGAGTCCAGGAAGAAGCCCGGGTCGACCGGCGCGGCGGCGACGGGCGCCGGAGCTGGCGTGGCCACCGGCGCGGGCGGCGCGGGCGACGTGATCCCGAGCGCGGCCAGCAGGGCCGCCGCGTGGGGCTGCAGGAACGGGTCGGCGCCGCGGGCCAGCGGCTCGGCGAGCGGCCGCAGCTCCTGGGCGTCCGCGGGCTCGGCCAGCCGCGACAGGGCGGCCAGCGCGAAGACCTGCTCGTCGCCGGTGCGTCCCTTGGCCAGCGCGGCCAGCAGCCGCATCGCGGGCCGAAACCGCGCCTCGGCCAGCGTCTCGATGGCCCCCAGCCGCACCGGCAGCGCCTCGTGCCGCAGCAGGCCGGCGATGGTCCGCAGCGCTTCCGGCGAGGCCTGACGCGCCGTCGCGGCGGCCAGCTCGCGCCGCTCGAGGAACCCGGCGTGCTCAAACGCTACAGCGAGGGCGTCGACGTTCATGGCCGGCCATAGTGGGTCCCCCCCTCGGGCAGGTCAATCGCTGCCAGCGGCGCAGGCCTCCAGCGCGGCCCGCTGCGACCTCTGGGCCCGCATCCGGCGCAGCGAGCTGCGCTGGCGGAGGACAGGCCTCCGGGGCGGCTCGCTGCGGGTGAGGCCTGAGCCAGCCTTTCGGCGCAGCGAGCTGCGCCATGCCGGAGCACGAGCGAGCTCGTGCAGTCCGGTCACGGCCCACGACGAGCCACCCGGGCCGCTTTGTCCTGGCGCTGCGTTCGACTACTGGCGCCCGGTCCAGACGCAGACCCGCCCTTCGTAGCCCGGAGAGGCGTCCTCGGGGACGGCGCACTCGAAGCCTTCGGGGCAGCTCTCGACGCATGATTTCGCGCACGCGGGGCCATGCGGCCCCGTGAGGCACCAGCCCGACGAGCACTGGTCGTGGCTCTGGCACGGACCCTCCGGGGCCCAACCGCAGGCCCGGACCGGCTCGACCGCGCCGCAGGGGCAGTCCGAGCAGAACTCGGCCAGGGGGAATTGATCGGCGTTCCAGCAGGTATGGGCCAGCGCGTCCGAGGGACACTGCTCGCCGGCCGTGGCGACCTGAGTGGGCTCGCAAGGCGGGACCCACAGGGCGCGACACGAGCACTTCCAGGGCTCGTCCCCGGCCACCGAGACGTAGCCGTCGGGACACGGGCACGCGTAACCGCAAGCCGGCGCGTCCGCGCACGCGGTCCACGCGCCCGCCTCGTCCTGAAAGCAACACCCGGGCTGGCCGCCCTCGCCCAGGCAAGCGGCCGGGACCGCGACCTCGGCGTCGGCCATCCCCATGTCGCCTTGCTGCTGGCCATCCCCGCCGTCACTGGAGCCCACCTCGGAGACGCCGTGCGCGTCGGCGTCGACCGCCTCGGCCGCGGGCGTCGACCCGCAGGCCACGAGCAGCAACGAGAGCACGACCGCGCTGGCCGCGAAGGAGAACGACTGCGAGCGGTTCGTGTGCGACATCGGTGGCGTCCGTCTCCAAGGGAACTCTGAGACTAGGCCCGAAAGGCTCCGACTCGCAAGTCGGCTTGCGGTGAGCGCCCGCGTGCTTGCGGTGACAGGCTGAACGCTTGCGGTGACGTGCCGAACGCTTGCGGTGACGTGCCGAACGCTTGCGGTGACGTGCCGAACGCTTGCGGTGACGTGCCGAACGCTTGCGGTGAGCGCCCGCGTGCTTGCGGTGACAGGCTGAATGCTTGCGGTGACGGGCCGAACGCTTGCGGTGACGTGCCGAAGGCTCGCGGTGACGTGCCGAACGCTTGCGGTGACGGGCCGAAGGCTTGCGGTGAAACGCGAGCGTCTCGCGGTGCAGGGGGCGCGGCCCGGGGGGACTTGCGCCTGGGTTGCGACGGGGGGTAACGTCCTTGCCGATTCCCTGAACACGACGCGGACCTGTTGTCCGCACAACCTGCCGCAAGGCCATCCAGAAGGAGCCGCCCCATGGCGTTCGACCTCGACTCCGTCCCCGTCTCCTCACGCGCCAGCTACATCAAGACCGGGCGCGACTTCGGCACCGGCGACACCATCGCCCAGGCCAACATCACGCTCGACGGCCACGCCCGCTTCGGCGCCGCCATTGCGGCCTACGGCTTCGGCCCGACGCAGGCCGAGCAGCTCGCCGATCTGCGCGATCTGGCGCGCGCGGTGCTCGCCACGCGCTCGGGCACCGTGATGACCAACAAGCAGACGCGGATCGACGCCCGCGACGCGCTGAAGAAGGGCAAGGCCGCCCGCGCCCAGGCCCGCGTCGTCCTCGAGGCCGCGCACGCCGACGCCTCCGACGCGCCCGAAGGGCAGACCGAGCCCTTGCGGGCGACCCTCGGAGAGGTCGCGCAGGCGCTGGGCTTCACCCGCTCCTCGGGCGACGACAAGCAGCGGCTCGCCCAGCAGCTGGGCAGCCTGAAGGCCGCCCTCGAGCGTCCCGGCCTCGCCCCCTTCACCGCCGCCATCGGCGGGCCCGAGGCCCTCGCCGCCCTCGACGCCGCGCTGGCCGGCCTCTCCCCCGTCCTCGACCTCCCGCCCGGCACGGCCGGCTCCCCCGCCGACACCGAGCGCCTCGATCTGGTGGACGGCCTCATCGTCGCCCTCTGCCGCCGCGCCCGCCGCGCCGCCCGCCTCGCCGCCCAGGCCCGCGCCGAGCCCTCGCTCGCCAAGGCCTTCGAGCTCGACGGCCTGTACCCCAAGCGCCGCTCGCCCTCCACCTCCTCCGACATCCCCCCGGTCGAAGCGGCTCCGACGCCCATCGAGCCCGTCGCCTGAGCCGTAGCCTCAAGGATAGAGAGCGCGTCGCCCTCGGGCGGCGCGCGGCCTCGCAGACGTCGGACCACGACTCATAGGAGACCCGCTTCTGTCGGTCGCCGAGCACGCACCGATGGTCGATGACGTGGACGAGTGTGCCGGAGTGAACGCCACTTTTCTCAGCCCGCGACATTTCACAGGGCGACATTTATCGCCAAGGAGCCGTCGAGCATGACAGCAGGGCATCTCGAGGGCCTGAAGCGGAGAGTGCGCGACGCCGTGCGCTCGCCCCCTCCCGCGCCTTGGGTGTGCGTCGCCGACCTGGCCGTTGGCGGACTGAGCGCGGTGGGCTTCGACCGCCACTCGGAGCGCCTGCTCATCGTGTCGAGCCAAGGACGTGGTCTGGTCGACTGCACGTCGGGGCAGCGGCTCGCGCGTGACCACGGCGAATACTACGGCGATGAGCAGCAGCTGGAAGCAGAAGCCATCGGCCCGCTAGCGGGCACGATCATCCGAATGGCCGGCCTTCACGGCGGCGGCTTGCCCTTGACCACGGAAGACGGGTGGTCCCTAGAGCTCGTCACGATGGATTGGCCGCACACGGACGTGCTCCTCCTCGCCCCAGGTTCGTGGCTCTACGGCTCCCTTCACGGAAAGGAGAGTAGCTTCTACAAGATCGCCACCGACTCCGAGCTGCGAGCGTGCGGCTTTTCGTACACCGGTCGGTCGCTGGTCGTGGCCACTTCGAGTGACCTCGTGATCTACGCGCGATCATGACGACACGTGCCCGTCGGCCTCCTCTGGCACCTTGGGCGTTGCTGACACGGCCTTCGTCCCGTCGGACAGCAGCGTTCGAGCGACGCACATCTCATCCAAGGCCATCGGGAGGGGTATTGATGAGCTATCATGTGACGCACCGAAATGGGCGCGATGAGTCGATGTTCCCGTTCAATCGCCTCGGTGAGCTGTTGGACGAACTGGAACAGCCCGATCCGGAACACCCGGATGTCTCCGTGACCCACGAGTCCGGTTGGTGTCTGTCGGTATTTGGCTCGGGCTGGGTCTCTCTCGAGAAGCTGGATGAGGAGGACCCGATGCACATGGGCCCGCAGAGCCGAACCGAGGCCATAGCCCTCATGAGGCTGGTGGCGGGTGGCAGCATCGCGGAGCTCCTGGCGCTGCCTTGGAGGCCAGGCTATCCGCAACAGGGGTCTCGGGAGTGCCACAAGGGCGAGGGTTGAGGCGTGCCCTGTCGGCTTTCTCGCGGACACTCAGGGGCGGCGCAGGGTGGACGAGGGGGATCAGACGGGGATGTCCTCCCAGGGGCGGATCTTGACGCCCTTGCGGTAGCCCTCGATGAACAGCGTCAGCTCCATGAAGGTTCGGGTCGGCGCCACCAGATCCCGGTAGAGGATGCGGTCGGCCACCGGGTCGAGGTGGAAGGACCACATGAGGGACATCAGGGGGTTGATCCACAGCCTGCTGCCGGCGGTCCGGTCGGTGCGATGGACGTCGCCGTAGGCCCCCTCGATGGCGCTCACGATGGAGCTGTTGACGATGCTGACGTGGTCGGGCATCCGGTCGAACACGAAGTCGCAGGCGTCGATGTAGCAGCTGGACCTCGGACATCGAGGGCAGCAGCGAGGTGGCGCCGAGGAACGCGCCCTGGCGGCTGAGGGCGGCGACGGCCTCGAGGAACTGGGCGTGGCAGACGCCGTGGTATCGGTCGACGCCGAACCCCACGCAGACCAGCAGCTTGCGCTCGAGGTCGACGGCGCTGGCCGACAGGAGGCTGGCCACGTCCTCCTGGGGCGTCCCCAGCCCCGCCTCGTCGCCGCCCATCAGGCTGTCGGTGCCCCCGTCGACCAGGACCAGGGTGTCGAAGCCCTCGGCCTCGACCAGCCGGCGGTAGGACTCCTTCAGGGGAGCGACGCCCGTGCGCTCGAAGCAGACGATGTCCACCTCCTGGCCGCGCGCCCGGAACCACTCGCACAGGGCGCGCTCGGGGAAGTAGCTCGAGGCGCCGCGCGAGTCGGCCGTGACGCGGGCGCTGACCGGGTCGAGCCGCTCGTCGGGGGTCGGCCGCAGCGCCGAGAAGCTCAGGTTCGCGAGCTGCACCTGCACGCCGCGGTCGACCAGGGCGAAGTACAGGGGCAGGCCACAGAACACGTCGAAGCCGCCCCCGGCTCCGGCCAGGAGGACCTTGCGGGCGCCGTCGAGGCTGCGAAAGAGCGGCTGGTGCGTGATGGACATGGCGACGAGCCTTTGCGGGGGAGGAGCGTCAGAGGCCGCGGGCGTGGTCGGGGCGGAGGGGGAGGGCGCCGGAGAGGGCGGCGTCGATGACGTCGAGGATGGCGGCGCGGTCTTGGGGGAGGCGGCCGGCGATGGGGAGGTGGTTGCTGGCGTGGTTGGTGCGGAAGAGGGCGGAGGTGGGGGCGGCGAGGGCGACGAAGGTGCGCAGCTCGTTCAGGAGGGCCAGCGGGTCGGGGAGGGTGAAGCGGCCGGTGTCGGCGAGGCGGGCGATGGGGGTGCCGGGGACGACGGTGAGCGTCAGGGCGGCGAGCCAGGTGGGGTCCATGGCGGTGGCGAGGCGGGCGGAGGCCTCGGCGTGCTCGTGGGAGCGCTCGGTGCCGCCGGCGCCGAGGAGGAAGATGGCCGAGAGGTTCAGGCCGGCCGCGCGGGCGAGGGCGGCGGCGTCGGCGTGCTGGGCGAAGGAGCTGCCCTTGGCGATGCGCTTCAAGGTGAGGTCGTCGCCGGACTCGGGGCCGATGTACAGGACCGTCAGGCCCAGCGCGCGCAGGCGGGCGAGGTCGGCGGGGGACTTGCCAAGGACGTTGAGGGCGGTCGCGTAGCAGCTGACCTGGCGCAGGCGCGGGAAGGCCTGGCGGCAGGCGAGGAGGATGGGCTCCCAGGCGTCCATCGGCAGGACCAGGGCGTCGCCGTCGCAGACGAAGACCTTCTCGACCTGGGGGCCGAAGCGGGCGGCGGCGGTGCGGACGTCGTCGAGCACCTCGGCGAGCGTGCGGGCGCGGAAGGCCTTGTCGCGGTACATGTCGCAATAGGTGCAGTGGTTCCAGCTGCAGCCGATGGTGGCCTGGAGCAGGTAGCTGTGGGCCTCGCTGGGCGGGCGGTAGATTCGGCCTTCGTAGCGCATCGCGGGTCGCCTCCGGGGACGGAGGATAGGGGCGGAGGCGGTCGGTGGGCCAGCCCAAGCGGCGCTCGGGGCGCGAACGGCGGGGTGTCCGAGGCCAAGGCAGGCGCAAGCGAGGACTCGCAAGATTGGCGCGACCCAATCATGGGACTAACCTCCGGCGCATGATCGAAGTGAACATTCGAGAGGCCAAGAAGCACCTGTCGAGGCTGGTTCAGCGCGTCCTGGACGGGGAAGAGGTGGTCGTCGCGCGCGCCGGGCGGCCGCTGGTGCGGCTGGTGCCGATCGAGGCGCCGTCGCGTGAGGTGGTGCTGGGGCTGGACGAAGGGAAGGCCTGGATCGCCGAAGACTTCGACGCGCCGCTGCCGGACGAGGTGCTGCGCGGTTTCGAAGGATGAGGCTGCTCCTCGACACCCGTGTCTTGCATTGGAAGAACGTCGAGCCGGGGCGTTCAGGGTAGAGGCGCTCACGGTCACCTGGGAGCGCTCGTGCGCTCGAGGACCAGAGCGGCTCAGCGGGGGAGGGCGAGCAGGTCGGCCGCGGCGAGCGCCCGGAGCGCGGCGGCGGTCGAGCGGCGCTGGCCGTGGTCGTCGAGGTCGGAGATGGGGCAGCCGGCCGGGCGGAGCGCCGCGGCGGCCTCTTCGGGCAGGCCGGCGCGCGCGAGCGCCTGGCGGACGGCGTCCGGGGTGGCGGCCTGCGCGAGCACTGGCAGGTCCTGGGGCAGCACCGGGTCGCTCGGGTGGGGCAGCGCGTAGGTCGAGGCCAGGCCGGCGGTCTGTTGCAGCAGCAGGCGGAAGCCGGCGCTGGCGCCGCAGAAGCCGCGGCCGACCTCGAACGCGGCCTTGGCGGCCTCGAAGGGGCCCATGGCGTACTTGCGGGTCAGGGCCGCACGCACGCGCGCCTGCTCGGCGCTGGCCATCGGGTCGAGCGCAGGGCGGTCGGGGGTGGCGGCGGCCTCGGGGATGGCGAGGTGCCCCTGGGGGCCGAAGTGGATGGGGGCGAGGCCGACCGAGGCGCCCGCGTGGGCGAGGTGCGTGAAGTCGATCTCGACCGTGACGTCTTGCGTGCCGGGCCAGCCGAGGAGCTCGACCGCGTCGGCGTGGACGTAGCCGTCCTCGGCGCCGTCGGGGGTCGGGAAGATGCGCAGGTGCGCCATGGTGGGCGCCGGGTCGAGCGCGTGGGTCGCGGTGCCGCCATAGTCGACGGTCAGCATCCAGCCCGCCTCGAGCGCGTCCGCCGCGAGGCGATACAGGCGCGTGACGCGCGGGCTGACCAGCAGCTCGGGCGGCGCGTCGTGGTTGCGGGCGCGGGCCGCGACGACGGGCGCCAGCGCCTGCAGGTAGTGCGCGAGCGCGGGCCCGTCGGGGTGGGCGTCCAGCGGGACCCATCGCGGCTCGAAGCGGATCTCGGGGGCGGACCCCGCCGACATCACCCGCCGCGCGGCCTGGCGCAGGTCGGCCAGGGACAGGGCGGCCTCGCCCTCGCCGGAGGTGTCCAGCCCGAGGCCGCGCAGGGCCGCCGCCGACACGCGCGGGACGAGCGTCAGGACCGTGCCGTCGAGCGGCCGCACCCGGTGGTGCGGATAGACGTCGACCAGCTCGTTGGACAGCAGCAGGCCCTTGAATCGCGGCGCGGCGGGCACGTCGTCGGCCGCGCTCTGAGGCAGGTGCTCGAGCCGCACCCCGACGTGGGCCGCGCAGGTCTCGGCCTGGACGCGCTGCAGCGCCGGGCTGCGCTCGCCGATGCGGTAGCGCAGGCGGTCGGCCAGCCGCGCCGCGGCGCCGCCCTCGGCCCCCAGCGCGAGCGCCGCGTCGCAGACGTCGCGGGCCAGCGTCCCGTCGCCCGCGCCCAGCTCGACGATGACGAACGGCTCGTCCGGCCCGAGGGCGCCCTCGGCCTCGAGCTGCGCGCACATCGCCGCCGCGTGCCGCGCGACGAGCCGCCCGAACACCGGCGAGAGCCGCTCTGGGAAGGTCCAGAAGTCCTTCTGGTGCCCGAACTTCACCCGCCCGGCGGCGTAGTAGCCCGCCTCCGGGTCGTAGAGCGCGAGCTCCATCAGGTCGGCGAGGCTCACCCCGGCGTCGGCGGGGGCTGCGATCGGTTCACTCGTGGCGTTCGCGGTCATGCCGCGGAGCATAGCCCCACGGCGCCGGCCGGTCACGGCGACCCGGCCTGCGCCAAGCGCAACGACCTCATTTGGCCTTGCGCGCGCACCTCTTGAAGCAAGCCTTGGCGATCTTGGCCTTGCAGGCCTTCTTCAGGACGGCCTTCTCCTTCTTGAGCGACGGGCAGGGGCCACCCCGGCCGTCCTCGACGCTCTCGCGCAGTTTGTCGCAGCTCGGCTCGTCCCCCAGGCTGCACCCCTGCATCAGCATCCGCATGCCACGGTCGACCGTCTTGGCGTCCCACACCAGCCAGGCCGCGGTCGTCGCGCACTGCTCGGCGTTGCCCCCGAGGCAGCCGATCTCGGACAGCTCCATCCAGCCCTTGGGATAGCCCGCCTGCCGCGCGGTCTCGGCCCCGAACGCGCACTTGGCGTAGTCGCCCATCCGACACTGCTGGGCGATGGCGTGCCACCAGAGCTTCTCCTCGACCGCCGGGGGGCTCAGCGCGATCTTCTCGAACCGGGCGCAGCTCGCGATGTTGCCCCGATCGCACTCGCTCAGGGTCCGCCGCTTCTCGGAGGCCAGCTCGAGCTTTTCGCGCTCGCGGGCCTCCTCGAGCGCCTTGAACGAGGCGCGCACGCGTGCGAGCCGCGCCTCGTCGGCGTCTCGGGCCTTGTCGGCCTGCTTGGCCTTGCGGGCGGCGGCCACGCTGGGGTCGACCGCCTCGGCGAGCCCCATCGCCTCCTCGCGGCTGAGGCCGCAGTACAGGCCCCAGGCGGCCAGCTTGACCGCGGGCGGGTCGGCCGGCGCGAGGCAGCGGGTCGGAGGCCCGATGCTCAGGCTGTCGGCGATCGTCCTCAGCGTCTTGGCCATGCTGGTGTTGCCTTTGGCGTGACGGACGAGCGTGACCATCGTGCAGGCGTGCTTGGCCGAGGCGGCGTCGGCGCACCGCTGCAGGTGCTCGGGCGGCGTCGCCTGCCGCACGGACGCGGTCCCCGAGGCCTGGTTCCAGCTCGCGCGCTGCTTGGCGGCGAAGTCCTTCGAGTTCTGCAGCGCGTCCTTGTAGGTCTGCCGCTGGATGCGGTCGGCCCCGGACTCGCGCCGCGTCCCCATGGGCGGCTGCCCCCACGCCACGTCGAGCGTCGTCGCGGCGAGCGCCACGGCGCCCGCGATCATCAAGAGACTGCGCATCGTCTTGGCTCCCCTGTCCGTCGCCGACGCTCGCGCCGGCCTGTCGAGTCGTCCCCCACTCCCGACGGCGCGCCGGGTCGTGGCCTGTCGAGCCCCGAGCGGCGCGTCGATGGGGAGGCTATCCGCTGGTCCGAAGCCGCGCAACGCGGGCCCCGCGGCCGCCCGGGTCCGGCCAGCCCTGCACACCGACTCCGGATGGGCGTCAGAGTTCCGCAACGCCAGAGGCTGCGAAGTCGGCGAGGCGAGCGGAAGGGGCCGCGATCGTGGCGGGCCTGGGCGGGCGTCGCGCAAGGGGGGGCTGGCGAAGAGAAGGCGAGAAAATCGGGCGCGGCGTCGGCGCGGGTCAGGGTGATCCGAGCGGCTCCCCCGATCGGGTGATACGGGGTGGAATTGCTTCACTTGCGGTCGCGAGGGAGGCGCGCCGGTCGGCGACGGAGGGACCTGGCGCGACCCGGCGCGAGGCGGGCTGGGCTGGCGCTGACCGCTCGGCTCGCGTATCGAGGAGGCCAGGCAACGGTTCGGTGGTCGGGGGACGAGACATGACGGGCATTCACTGGCGTTTCGCCGCCGCGCTGAGCGCGCTGCTGGCGGTTGGCTGCACGGACGACGCGACCAGCGGTCCGGGCAAGGGCGACACCGTTCACAGCGACGGGCTCGGGGATCTGGGGGGCGACGGGACGTCCACGGACGCCGAGACCGGGTGGGACGGGGCCGACGAGGGTGGCCCCGGTGCGGACGTCGAGGTCACCGGCGACGTGGCCGGCGACGAGGGCGGGCCGGTCGAGGACGTCGAAGACGGCGGGTCGGTCGAGGACGGCGAGGTCACGGGCGACGCGGGCGGGGACGAGGGCGGCCCGAACGAGGAGGTCGCGGAGCCGGACGGGGGCGGCGAGGACGTCGAGATCCCGGACGGAGGGGGCGAGGACGTGGAAGGTCCGGACGGCGGGGGCGAGGACGCGGACCCGGTCGAGGACGTGGACCCGGTGGACGACGTCGAGAGCGGCGACGTGCCCGGGCTCGACGTCGGCCCGCTCGAGGACGCTGTCGTCGAGGACGTCGCCGAGGCTGACGTCGCGGACCCGGACACCACCGCCAGCGGCCCCGACGCGGACGCGGTGGGTGATCCCGACGGCTCGGACGCCGACGGAGAGGTCACGCCGCCCGAGCCCGAGCCCATCAGCTGCGTCGTGGGGGCGCCTGCGACGACTCCGTTCGCGTGCGCGCAAGGACCGTGCGCGACGGCCGAGTGCGTGGGGACCGGCAAGTTCCTGTATGCCGGGTTGGAGCTCGGCTACTGCGTCTTCAGCGCCACGAACGACGGCGTCGAGTGCGTGCCCACCGACGATCGGTGCCTGGTGGGCACCTGCGTCCAGGCCGAGTGTGTCGGGATCCAGCCGACGGCCTGCGACGGGGTCTGTCACACCGGCGCGTGCGACCCCGCCACGGGCTGCGTGCCCGTCGAGGAGGGGACGGAGTGCGACGACGACGATCTCTCGACCTTCTCGTCGGCCTGCACGCTGGAGGGCACGTGCGTGGGCGAAAACGGCTGCGACGACGGCAACCCCTGCACCTTCGACATCGCGTTCAACGGCGTCTGCCAACACAACATCGTCGTCGGTAAGGCGTGCGACGACGACGGGGATCCGTGCACGAAGGACCAGTGTGACGCGGCGGGAGTGTGCCAGCACACGCCGTCCGAGGTGGGGGCGCCCTGCCAGGCCTCGTGTGGCGTCGGCAGCTGCGACGAGGCGGGCGCCTGCGTCGACGTGGTCGAGGCCTGCCAGCCGGCCGACCCGTGTGGGCAGGGCGTCTGCGACGGTGACAACGGCTGCATCACGGTCTACGACGACCCGGGCTGCTACGCCGCCGGAGCGCAGTGCAACGCGCAGCAGGGCATCTGCACGGGGTCGTGGTGCGGGGACGGCTGGTGCGGGGCGGGCGAGACGGCGGTTTGGTGCGAGGACTGTCAGGTCGCCTGCTATGGCTCGACGGACTGCAGCAAGCGCTACAACGAGGTGGTCTGGGCCGGCGCCTACAAGGCCAACGCCAGCATCGCCTACGGCTTCCCGACGACCGGCGCCCATCAGACCGAGACCTTCACGCAGATGCTCGACGACGGGATCCGCTGGCTGCACCTGGTCATCGACTACTGCATCGCGGGCGCCGACTCGGGCGAGATGTGCCTGTGCGCGGGCGACAACGACTGCCTGAGCACGCCGTACCTCCTGTCGAGCGGGCTCGCCGAGATCCGCGAGTGGATGGACGCCCACCCCGAGGCGGTCGTGACGCTCAAGCTCGACGAGTACGTCAACAACGCCGACCTCTTTGGCGCGCTGGTCGCCTCGGGGCTGGCCGAGGACCTGTATCAGCGCTGGTCGTATCAGGGCACCTACGAGACCTGGCCGATGAACCTGGCGAACATGGCGAACAAGCGCCGCAGGCTGGTGGTCTTCGGCGGCGGGCTGCTCGAGACCTGGCAGCTGTACGTCGCCTCGGAGTTCCAGCCGGCCAATCCCGAACCGTCGGACTCGAACCTGGGGACGATCTTCACGGTGGACGGGCCGGAGACCTACAGGTGCACCGACGTTTCGGGGCAGCCTCCGGCCGCCGGTCAACTCTACGTCATCGAGGACATCGTGTCGGGCATCGCCGGCAGCACCTCGTGGTCGGCGGCCTCGTGCAAGAACATCTTCTCGTCCGAGCAGCGCAACTACTGCAAGGAGGCGTACGGCCTCGAGCGGGTCAACGCCTTCATGTTCCAGTTCTACAACTCGGCGGCCGAGCCCATCGACGTGTTCACGCCGTTCACCTCGCCCTACGCGGACCAGTGCAGCAATGGCATCGACACCTGCACGAGCTCGAGCGACTGCTCGAGCGGGATCTGCTCGGTCTGGGGCATCTGCATCAGCTGCGCCGACGACGCCGACTGCGCCGAGAGCCAGTACTGCAGCGACGCCTGGAAGTCCTGCCTGTCGGATCTGCTCGATGGGTCGGTGTGCTCGCGCGACAGCCAGTGCGTCAGCGGCAACTGCGACTTCCTGTGCTACTCGTGCAGCAGCGACGCCGACTGCGACGCCGACGAGTGGTGCGACGTCTTCGGCGGCTGCCACGCGAAGAAGCCCATCGGCTTCGGGTGCCTGAGCAACGCCGAGTGCATCGACGGCAACTGCCACGTCGGCTACTGCGCCGAGTGCAACGACCAGGGCGACTGCGAGGTCGGCGAGTACTGCGATCTGAACATCCTGCCGGGCGAGAGCAGCTGCGTGCCGACCAAGGCGCTGGGCCAGGGCTGCACCAACCCCTTCGAGTGCAGCTCGGGGGCCTGCTATACGGCGACCTGCGTCGAGTGCGACCAGCACTCGGACTGCGACGCCGACGAGTACTGCACGCTGGGCCTCATCCCGCCCGTCGAGAGCACCTGCGAGGCCAAGCGCCCCGTCGGCGGGTCGTGCGCCAGCGGCGTCGAGTGCCTCAGCGGCGGGTGCTTCTTCGGGATCTGCGGCGAGTGCAGCGACGACGGCGGGTGCGCCGGCGACGAATTCTGCGCCCCCGACCTGACCTGCCAGCCCAAGGTGGGCATCGGCACGGCCTGCGCCTTCGACAGCGCGTGCCTGTCGGGCAACTGCTATCTGCTGACCTGCGTCGAGTGCAACGAGCACGCCGACTGCCCGGAGGACGAGTTCTGTACGCTGGACGTCGGCGCCGGCGCGTCGAAGTGCGCTCCGGACAAGGACAACGGCGCGGCGTGCACGTCGGACGCCGAGTGCTCGAGCGGCGCCTGCACGGTGCTGGTCTGCGGCGAGTGCGCGTCGTCGGCGGACTGCGGCGCCGGCGAGTTCTGTAGCCCCCTGAACGAGTGCCTGCCCAAGGTGACCAACGGGACGGCCTGCGGCATGAACGACGCATGCCAGTCCGGCAACTGCTACCTGGGCTTCTGCGTCGAGTGCGACGAGCAGGGCGACTGCGGCGCGGGCCAGTACTGCACCTTGAACATCGCCCCGGGCGCCAGCAAGTGCGCGTCGCTGAAGTCCAACGGGTCGGCGTGCGGCAGCGCGGTCGAGTGCGCCAGCGGCGCGTGTCACGCGGCCATCTGCAGCGAGTGTGACGCCCACGGCGACTGCGCCGGGAACGAGTACTGCACGCTCAGCTTCGGCTCGGCCAGCACCTGCGAGGCCAAAAAGCCCAACGGCTCGGGGTGCGCGAGCGCGGTCGAGTGCAGCTCGAACGCCTGCACGCTGTTCACCTGCGGCGAGTGCGTCACCCACAGCGACTGCGGCAGCGGCAAGTGGTGCGACGCCGGCAACACCTGCCAGGCGAAGGCGGCCAACGGCAAGGCCTGCCTGACCGACGTCGAGTGCGCCAGCGGCAACTGCTGGAACCTCATCTGCGCCGAGTGCGACGAGCACTCGGACTGCTCGAGCTCGCAGTACTGCACGCTGAACGTGCCCGACTCGGCCAACAGCAAGTGCGCCAGCAAAAAGAGCAACGGCAGCGGCTGCGGCAGTGGCGTCGAGTGCTCGAGCGGCATCTGCTCGCTGGGGACCTGCGTGGCGTGCACGGCCCTGCCGCAGCAGGGCTGCAACTTCTCGACCCAGTACTGCCTGAGCGCGCAGTGCCACAACAAGAAGGCCAACGGCCAGTCGTGCGGCGCCAACGACCAGTGCACCAGCGGCACTTGCGCGGCCGGGACCTGCCAGACGCCGTGCAACGCCAGCAACGACTGCAGCAGCAGCGAGTGGTGCAGCCTCATCCTGGGCGCGTGCCAGCCCAAGAAGGACAACGGCACCGGGTGCACGGACGGCCAGCAGTGCAGCTCGGGGATCTGCAACGTCGGGACGTGCGTGGGCTGCGCGACCCACTCGCAGTGCAACGCCAACCAGTACTGCGACAACGTGATCGGCGGCAGCTTCACCTGCAAGAGCGATCTGGCCAACGGCTCGGGCTGCGACGGCAACGCGTGGTGCCAGAGCAACATCTGTGTGGGCTTCAAGTGCGTCCAGTGCGCTGGCAACGCCGACTGCAGCTCGACCCAGTTCTGCCTGGACAACCAGTGCAAGGCCAAGAAGGCGGACGGGCAGGACTGCGCCTTCGGCGACCAGTGCACGAGCGGCTGCTGCTCGTTCTTCACCTGCGGCGGGTTCGGCTGCTGACCCGCTGGCTTGCCGTGGCCAGGCCCCCGTCCGCTAGACGCTTGCGGGACGGGGGCCGAGGCGGTTGAATGGGGCTCGCAAGGGGGCAGACCATGGTGATGCAGCTGCAGAAGCGGGCCGGGGCCGACGCCGACGCCAACCTCGAGGCGCCGGGCGCCACGGGCGCGGGCGGGGGCAAGCTGGCCGGGATGAAGGGCCAGCTGGCGGGGCTGGGATACGCCGAGCAGGCGGCGCTGCTGGCGCCGGCGGGCAACGCGCCGGTGCAGAAGAAGGACGGCGGCGGGGCCGGCGAGGCCGAGGCCGTGTTCGACAAGTTCGCGCTGTCGGACGAGGTGCGGGCGCTGTTCGTCGAGCTGGCGGCGACCGACGACCCGGCCTGTCAGGAGGAGCTGGTCAACACGCTGCACCAGGACCATGGGGTGCCCCAGGCGATCATCGCCGGCGTGCTGAAGGCGAACGAGAAGTTCTGGCCCAAGGCCTACCAGGCGGTGCGCAAGGGCAGCTGGAGCCAGACGAACCTGGACGCGTCGGGGGCCATCAAGAGCACGTTCACGGCCGACGGCAAGGGGTTCGGCTGGGACGCGGCGACCTGGTCGCTGGACGGCTCGGTCAAGGACCAGAAGGTCACCTACACCGACAAGGACGACCACTGGACGGCGGTGGCGTCGGTCAAGGACCAGAAGGTCACGGTCGACCACGCGGACGACAACTGGTCGGCCGTGGCGTCGGTCAAGGATCAGTCGGTGACCTACACCGACGAGGACGACCACTGGTCGGCGACGGCGGGCTACAAGGACAAGGCCTTCCTGGCCGGCAAGATGGGCGAGGAGGGCGGGCCGCAGCACCAGGGGCGGCTCGAGATGGGCTTCAAGGACGGCGGGTCGGCCGCGGCCAAGTACGGGTACAAGGACGAAAAGCAGACGCTGGACGCCAAGGCCGGCTTTGCCGGCGGCAAGGTGTCGGCGGACGGCAAGCGGGTCCTCGTGGGCGAGGACGGCGTCACGACGACGGTGCTGGCCGACGCGGCCTACAAGAAGGGGCAGCTCGAGGCGGGCGGCGGTTGGAAGCAGGCCTCGGGCGACGGCAAGAAGGCGCCGGTCGAGAGCACCGAGCTGTCGGGGCGGGTCAAGCTGGGCGAGCAGAAGGGCGGCAGCCTGGACGCCAAGGTCGTGCGCGAGGGGTACTCGGCGACGGCCAACGCGGACGTGCTGGCGACGGCGAGCGCCACGACGGTCAAGGGCGGCGGGACGGTGGTCCTGGGTGGCAAGAAGGCGCCCAAGGACGGCGACACGACGCAGGTCACGCTGAAGGCGACCGGCAGCCACACCGACAAGAAGGACGGCGAGGGCACGACGCAGGTGCACGTGTCGGGCGGCCTCGTGAAGGGGGACGCCAGCGCCAAGGCCGCCTACGACTACAAGGGGCAGGGCGGGTACGCGGTGCACTCGGTGAGCGCCGAGGTGGCCGACAGCTGGGATCTGGACGAGGCGGCCAAGGAGAAGCTGACCCTGAAGATGCTGGGGGTGGCCAACATCAAGAGCCAGCCGGGCGCGGTCGACACCTTCGAGGTCAAGGGCGTCGGCCAGTGGGTCAAGGGCGAAGGGGACGGGGCCAAGGCGCTGGAGTTCAGCGTGGCGGCCGGCAAGACCGACGACCTGATGAAGGCGACGGGCAGCTCGGGCGAGACGAAGCTTCCGGGCATCGGCGCGGGCTACTACGGGCGCTTCGACGCCAGCGGCAAGTCGGGCAAGCACTCGGCGTCGGGCAGCCTGGGCTTCGGCGGGGGCGACGGCGGGATGCTGGCGGCGGCCAAGGGGCAGTACGCGTACGGCGACAAGGCCAAGGTGAACGCGTACGCGGCGGCGGCGAAGTCCGACGGGGACCTGGCGGCGTTCTTGAAGGTGACGGGCGAGTTCGCGGCCTCCAAGGACATCAAGCTGTCGGCGGGCGGCGAGTACAAGCTGACGCCGGGCAACCCGCAGTACGAGGCGCTGTGGAAGACGTACGTCGGGATGGGCTACAACATCCAGAAGGGGATGGATCTGACGCTGAAGCTGGGCGTGGCCGACAACGGCGAGCACGTGGCCTTCGTGCCCGAGGTCGAGTTCATGTGGGCCAAGAAGCTGGACTTCAAGGCGGTCGGGGTCTTCGGGTCGAACCTGACGCCGACAGCGGCGGGGATCGTCGACTTCGGGCCGGCGTCCATCTTCGCGGGGGTCGGCGACATGTCGAACCTGACGATGGCGGGGCACGGCGGGATGATGCCCGGGGCCGGGCCGGACGTGCTGCGGACGGGCGGCATGGGGGCCGAGCCGTTCGTGGGCGTGAAGATCGATCTGCTCAAGCTGTTCCGGAAGAAGTAGCCGGCGCGTGGGGCCGTCGGGGGAGGCGTGCGAGTGCGGCTCGGGGCGGCCGTTCGGCGAGTGCTGCGGGCCGCTGCTGGGGGGCGAGGCGGTGGCGGCGACGGCCGAGGCGCTGATGCGGTCGCGGTACGTGGCCTACGCGCGCGGCGAGGTGGACTACCTGGTGGCGACGCAGGCGCCGGAGACGCGGCCGGCGAGCCTGCGCCAGGACGTGGCGGCCTGGGCGCGGGCGGCGCGGTTCACGGGGTTGAGCGTGACGGCGGTCGAGCGGGGCGGGCACGCAGAGGTCGACGGCTTCGTGACCTTCTCGGCGCGGTTCGTAGAGGGCGGGCGGGCGCAGGCGCTGTCGGAGCGGTCGCGCTTTGCGCGGCGGGCGGCGGGCTGGGTCTACGTCGACGGTCAGCCGGCGCCGGTGCGGACCGCGGAGGGGAAGGTGGGGCGCAACGCGCCGTGCCCGTGCGGCAGCGGCCGCAAGTACAAGCAGTGCTGCGGAAGCTAGCGATCGCGGGGGCTTCGAGGGCGGTCAGGCGGCGGTCAGGAGCCAGGTGAGGAGGCCGCCGAGGAGGGCGTAGGTCAGGCAGACGCCCAGGGTGCGGCGCAGGATGGCGTCCTCGTGGCCGACCAGGCCGACGGTCGCGGCGCCGGCGAGCAGGTTGAGCGGGGCGATCATGTTGCCGGAGCCGGCGCCGAAGACCTGGGCGGCCTGTAGCCCGGCGACCGGCAGGTCGGCTTGCAGGGCGGCGGCCTGCTGGAAGTCGCTGAACAGGATGTTGGAGGCGGTGGCCGAGCCGGTGACGAACGAGCCGAGCACGCCGACGAAGGGCGCGAGGACCGGCCAGGCGGGGCCGGCGAGGTCGACGGCGGCGCGGGCCAGGAGATCGATCATGCCGGCGTGGACCATGAGGCGCGACAGCGCGAGGACGGCCAGCAGGGCCACCGCGACCGGGGCGAGCTGGCGGGCGGCGCGGCCGAGGGCCTGGGCGAGGAGCGCGGGGTGGAGGCGCTGGAGCGTCGCGCCGAGGGCGAGGCTGACGAGGAGCAGGGTGCCCGGGTGGTAGAGCGGGCGGATGCGGCCCTCGAAGCGTCCGGAGAGGGTCCAGCCCAGCTCGACGGAGGTCAGCGCCTGCTGGACCGGCGGGACGAGGCGGGTCACGAGCACCAGGGCGACCACCAGCAGGTAGGGCGCGGCCGCTCGCAGCGTGGCGCCGCGCGGACCGGGCGGCTCGCGTGAGTCGCGCGCCTCGGCGCGGGGCCCGACCCGCAACCAAAGGGCCGTGAAGAGGACGCCGCCGGCCAGGGCGCCACCCAGGGTCGGCAGCTCGGGGCCCACCCAGCGGGCGATGGCGAGGCACGGCAGGGCGAAGAGGAGGCCGGCGAGGACGGCCCAGCCCCACATTGGGCGGGGGCGGGGGCGGGGGCGGGTGCCGTCGTCGCGAGGGCCACGTGCGATGATGAGGACCATCGCCAGCGGCAGGAGCCAGCCGAGGGCGCCGACGTAGACCCCGGTCGCGCGGGCGAGCTCGGGGCCGGGGAGCCCGGTCGCGGACATCTGCGGGACGATGGGGGTGCCGACCGCGCCGAAGGCGACCCCGGCCGCGTGTCCGACGAGGGCCAGGCCGACCGCCTGGGCGGGCGGGAAGCCGGCGCTGACCAGGAAGGGGGCGGCGAGGGCGATGGGGGTGCCGAAGCCGGCGGCGCCCTCGAGGAAGAGGGCGAAGAACCAGGCGACGAGCAGCGCCAGGATGGCGGGTTCGGAGGTGACGCGGGCGAGCGCGCGTTGCAGGACCGCGAAGGCGCCCGAGCGCTGCTGCAGGTGGTAGATGGCGAGCGCGGGCAGGAGGATCCACAGGATCGGGAGCGCGCCGAAGGCCGCCTCGGCGAGGGCGCCGGCGAGCGCGCGGGCCGGGCCGAGATCGCCGTGGATGGCGTCGCCGTAGCCGAAGGCGGTGAGGGCGACCAGCAGGGTCGCGGCGAACGCGGCGAGGCCGGCGCGGGCGGCCGACCAGCGCGCGAGCAGCATCAGCGCCATCAGCAGCGCGATGGGCAGGGCGGCGAGCGCGGCGGACAGGGTGGGCGGCACGATGGGGAGCTCCTCGAGGTCCGTCGCGGGGCCCGAGTGTCGGCCCCGGCGCCAGTCGAGACAACCTGTCGGCGGCGGGGCGCGAGCAGGTCGCCGTCGAAGTCGTCTCCTACCAGGAGGAGCTGGCGCCGCCGCCGCCGAAGGAGCCGCCGCCGCCCGAATAGGACGAGGAGCTCGAGCCGTAGTCGGTCGAGCCGTGGCGCGAGCGCAACGAGGTGCTCCTGGAGCCGGAGGAGGTGATCATCTCGAGCAAGAGCAGCCATCCCAGGCCGAAGATGTGGACCCAGACGCTCCACTCGAAGACCTCGGATCCCACGAACATCAGCTCGTCCCAGTACATCGCCGTGTGGACGACGAGCCCCGCCACGAGCGGGACGATGACGAAGAGCAGCTTGAGGACGCCCGAACGCGACAGGCCCGCGGCGACGGAGCCGAGCATGGCCGCGAAGAGCCAATGCAGCGGGTAGGCCCACCAGAAGCCGTCGCCCGCGGCGACGTTCCCCAGGAGGTCCCCGGTGGGGTCGTAGTAGAGGTAGGCGATGAGCAGCGGCGCGGCGATCCAGATGACGACGCCCCAGACGGCGCCGGCGCGGGCGGTCCTGGCCAACGCCGCCGGGTCCAGGCGCGTGCCTGGAGCGTCCTGGTCGCGCTCGTCGGTCGAGCCGGCCTCGTTGCGCTTCTTCTTGGCCTTGCGGCCTCTTCGGTCACCGGAGCTTGGCTTCGGGGCGCGGGCTCGGCGGACCCGTTGGCGCAGCACCTGCGCGCGCGCCGAGACCAGCGCCGCGAGGACGATGGTCAGGCTGAAGGCCAGCATGTCCCCGCCGAGCGGCACCGGCGGGGGCGTAACCTCCTCGCCCGCGACGAGGTGCCGGGTCCGCGCGACGACGCCGTCCACGATGGCGTTCGCCGCGGCTCCGAAGCGCCGGCTCTGGAGATGCTCGGTGGCCGCCTCGAGCAGGTTCTTGGCGGTCGCGTCGGTGATGACGCGCTCGAGGCCGACGCCGACCTCCAGCCGGCTGCGCCGGTCCTGGAGCGCGAAGACCAGCAGCAGCCCGCGGTCCTCGCCGCGTTCGCCGCCGCCCCACTTCGAGGCGACCTCGAGCGCGAAGTCCTCGATGGGGACGGCCCCCGTGGTCTGCACGAAGAGGACGGCCAGCTGGACGCCGGTCGCGCGTTGGTGCGCCAGCAGCTTGTCTTCGAGAGGCGCGACCTCGTCCGCGCGCAGCGCCTTGGCGCGGTCGGTGACGGGGCGCTCGATGACGGGCACCGCGGCCACGGCGACCGACGCGGCCAGCGCCAGGGCCAGGCCGGCGAGGGCGCGGGTGGTCGCGGTCAGGCGCGAGCTGCGGCGAGGAGCGGCGCGGCGTCGCGCGAGACCCGTCGGGGAGGGCGTCGTCATCGCGTCACCTCGGCCGAGAGCGGGACACTGGTGGGCAGGTCGAACAAGGGCGCGACGAAGCGGCCGGGGAAGCTGGCCGCGCGGCCGTTGTAGGCGGCGGCGTGCTCGTCGTAGCGCTGGCGGGCGACGCGGACGCGGTTGTGCGCGCCATCGATCTCGGCGCGGGCGTCGCGGTCGCCGCTGGGGGCGTCGGCGTAGTGGCGTTCGGTGCTCTCGACGCGATCGAGGGCGTTGAGCACGTGGGCCCGGTGGGCGTCGACCTCGGCCAGCGCGCGGCTGAGCCCGGCCTGCACCATCAGGACCGCGACGAGCGCGGCGCCGAGGATGCTCGCGGCCCACAGCAGCAGCTTGTTGCGACGCGCGCGCGACGCTCGCTCGGCCTGCGCCTTCGCCCGCCGTCGGCGCTCGAGCTCGGCGACCGCGGGGGCGACGTACTCGGCCGGGATGTCCAAATCGCCGGCCACCTCTTGCAGCTCTTCGAGGGTCAGCTTGTCCGCCGACGCGTCCTTCAGCTCGGCCGCGACGCCGATGACGTCGTCGACGTCCTCGAAGTCCACCTCACGCGGCCCTCCGGACCTCCGCCTCGCGCTCATCCCGTGCTCACTCGGTTCGGCAGCTCGTCGCCGGCCTCGTCCTCGCCCGGCACGACCCGCCGCAAGAGGTCCCCGGCCGCGCCGACGGCCGCGGTCAACCCCGCCGTCGGCGCCCCGGACCGAAACCCCTCGGCCACCTGGTCGACGACCTCCTGCCAGAACCCGGGCGCGGCCGCGCCATGCACGCCGGAGCCCGCGAAGACCGCTGTCTTGCGGTCGTCGACCGCGACGTAGAGCAGCACCCCGGTCCCGTCGCGGGTCGCGCCGACGCCCAGCTCGTCGAACAGGACGCCGGCCCGCGCCAGCGCGTCCCCGCCCCGGCAGCGCGCCTCGACGTGCACCATGATCTCGCCCCGGTGCCCGGCCTCGGCGGCCTCGATCGCCGCGACCACCTGGGCCTCTTCGGGGCCGGTCAGAAAGCGTCGTCGTTTCAGCACTGTGGGCTCCCGTCACCGAGGGGGGCTGCGCGTGGATCCTGCGCCGCCGTGCTGCGGCGCTGCGAGGAGCGCCCCGGTCGGAGTTCGATCACGCGCCCTCGGGGCCGCGACTATAGGTCACGGGGTCGGGCGTGTCACTTCGGGCCCGGCGACCCGACGGGGCCACCGAACGGGAGCGTGGAGCCCGAGGACGACCTGGGGGCCCGCGTGGGGCGGCCGCGGCAGTCCGTCGGCGCCCGCTCGCGTGGACACGCGGCTCGACGCGCTCGCAAGGCACCCGCTGCCGCTCAGGCGTTCAGGCGCCAGATCGCGAAGTTGAGCGCCGCAGCGAAGGTGACCCAGGCCAGATAGGGCGACAGGAGCCAGGCGGCCGGCCGGCTGTGGCGCGCGAAGGCCGCGAGGGTCGCCACGATGGCCAACCACAGCGCGACGATCTCGGCGAAGGCGAGCCCGGGGCGCTGGAGCCCGAAGAAGAGCCACGACCAGGCGGCGTTCAGCGCCAGCTGGACATCGAACAGCGTCAGCGCGCCGCGCGCCCCGGACAGGCCCCGCTCGCGCCACACGAGCCAGGCCGACACGCCCATCGTGGCGTACAGCGCGGTCCAGACCGGCCCGAACACCCAGCTCGGCGGGTTCCACGACGGCTTGTCCAGCTCGGCGTACCAAGCGCCGGGCGTGAAGAAGGCCCCCACCAGGCTGGGCAGGAAGCTGACCAGCACCCACCCCGCCAGAGCCGCGTATCGCCGAGTCGCTGGTTGCTCGAGGTCCGCCATGGGACAACCCTGCGCTCGGACCAGCGCTCCGGCAACCGTGACCCGACGCGCGGAAGGCCCGGTGAGTCGGGGAGGGCGCGTCCCGGGTGAGGTTCATCACGGGCGCGCAGCGCGACGGCGCGGATACCGCTCGCAAGGGCGGCCGCGCCGCGCTAGCTTGGGCGCATGTTCTACGGACTCAGCCATGTGGACGTCCCGGTGCGGGACCTCGAGCGGAGCCTGCGCCTGTACCGCGACGCGCTGGGCTTCACGGTCAAGGGCCAGGCCGACGGCTTCGTCGACCTCGACGCAGGGACCGCCATCGTGCGCCTGATCCTGGTCGACCGGCCCGAGCGCCAGACGCAGCTGCGCGTCGAGGCGAGCGACGTCGCCGCGGGCGTGCAGGCCCTGACGGCGGCGGGCGCGCAGGCCCTGTATGCGCCAGCGCGCACCGACCAGCTGACGATCGAGGGCTCGGTGCGGGACCCGGACGGTCACGTCATCCTCGTCTGGCGCGCCCTCAGCGAGGACGAGTACGGCTTCGACCCCGAGCTGCCGACCGAGCGCGGCTGGGATCCCGACGCCGAGGCCCTGCTCAAGTCCCTGCTCAAGTCGGTCCCCGCCCTGTTCCGCGGCCTGGCGCGCCGGAAGGTCGTCAAGGAGGCCGAGCTGCGCGCTGGCGCGAGCGGCCGCATCACGCGCGACCTGGCCATCCGCTCGTTCATCTCGGCCCAGTCGCCGCCCAACCGCGGGCGCCTGCACGAGCCGCTGCGCAAGCACGGCATCGACCCGGACGCCTACCGCGACGAGTTCGAGTCCTGAGCGCGCCCGAGGCGGGCGGCGAGGGGGCCGGCGGTTAGGGGAGCGATCAGAATGACCTGCCCACCTCGCCGGCGGATCCACCGTACTGGACACGCCGGCCAAAGCTCGGAGTATCCAGATACACCTTCGCTTCGGCCGGCGCGCCCAGCACGGCGCCTCCTTGGCGATCTGAACAGTTTTTTTCGGAACGCGCCCCTTACCAGGACGAGCTGGCGCCGCCGCCGCCGAAGGAGCCGCCGCCGCCCGAGTAGGACGAGCTGGAGCTGGAGCTGTACGAGCTGGAGCTGGAGCTGTACGAGCCGTAGCTCGAGCTCGAGCCGTAGCTGGACGAGGAGCCGGAGCTCGAGGCGTAGGTGGTCCCCGACGGGGCGCCGCCCGACGACACCGCGGCGGTGATGATGAGCCAGATCATGGCGATGGCGAGGAACGCGAGGGCGTGCACGACGACCTCGGGGCCGCCGTCCAGGGGGACGCTCAGGCGCTGGCCGACGTAGATGACCACGGCGATGGCGAGCGGCGACACGAACAGCAGACCGAGCTTCTTGCTGTCGCCGAAGAGCAGGCTGACGAGCACGCCGACCAGGCCCGCGGCGAGCCAGTGGACCGGGTACGCCCACCAGAAGCCACCGTCGGGGGCCATCGCGAAGACGAGCGCCAGGGCGAGCGGACCCCCGAGCCAGACGCCCAGGCCCCAGAGCCTGCGTTGCATGGCGCGGCGGGCCGGGTCGTTCGTGGCCGCGCCGGCTGCGCTGCGCTTTCGCCGGGGCGGCGCGGTCGTCAGCGAGTGGTGGCGCGCTCCGGCCAGGGCGGCCAGCAACAGGACCACGGCGAAGGTCAGCGGGTGGGCGCCGAGCGGCAGGGGCGGCGGCGTGGCCGCTCGACCCGGCACGAGGTGCGCCGTGCGCGCGATGACGCCGTCGACGATGACGCCCACGGCGCGCGCGTAGTCGCCGGCGCGGAGCTGGGGGATGGCCGCGTCGAGCAGGCGCTTGGCGACGGCGTCGGGGATGACCGCCTCGAGGCCGCGGCCGACCTCGAGGCGGCTGCGTCGGTCGCGCAGGGCCAGGACCAGCAGCAGGCCGCGGTCCTCGCCGGCGCGTCCGCCGCCCCACTGCGTGGCGACCTGCTCAGAGAAGTCCTCGATGGGGCGGCCGGAGGTCGTGTGGATGAGCAGCACGGCGAGCTGGACGGCCGTCTGTTCGTGGTGGCGCCGAAGGCGCGCCTCGAGGGGGCCGATGTCGGAGGGCGCCAGCAGGCCATGGGGGTCCGTGACCGGCCGATCGATCATGGGCAGGCCCGCGGAGGCGGCGCCGCCAACGACCAGGGCCACGAGCAGCGCCAGGGTGCGGAGCGTGAGCGACGTCATGGGCGTCACCGTAGCCTCTCCGTGCCGCAGCGTCACGTCGAGCCTGGGCCGCGCGTCGGCGAGCCCGTAGGTTCAGGGTGGCGCACCGCGACGCGGTGCGGCATAGTCGCCGGTTCGTGAAGCGTGAAGCGAGCGAAGGCCGCGACCGAGGCGAGCGCCTGGAGGGCGCGGCGCACCTACCGACCGAGACGAGGATGGGTTCATGAGCTGGAGACATGGGATGGCAGTCCTTGGGGCCCTGGGCCTCATGGCCTGTGGCGACGACCCGGCGACGCAGTCGACGCAGGACGTGTTCACCGACGTATCGGACGTCGGGGGTGGCGATGCGGACGAGGACACGGCCGGGCCTGACGCGACCGAGCCCGACGCGACGGAGCCCGACGCGACGGAGCCGGACGCGACGGAGCCGGACGCGACGGAGCCTGACGCGACGGAGCCTGACGCGACGGAGCCTGACGCGACGGAGCCTGACGCGACGGAGCCTGACGCGACGGAGCCTGACGCGACCGAGCCTGACGCGACGGAGCCTGACGCGACCGAGCCTGACGCGACCGAGCCCGACGCGACGGAGCCCGACGCGACGGAGCCTGACGCGACGGAGCCCGACGCGACGGAACCTGACGCGACCGAGCCTGATGCGACGGAGCCCGACGCGACGGAGCCCGACGCGACGGAGCCTGACGCGACCGAGCCGGACGTGACGGAGCCAGACGTCATCGACCCGGGCGCCGAGGGCACCTGCGGCAACCCCGTCGTCGTCGACGCCGTGCCTTACGTCTTCACGGGCGACACCACCGGCGCGAGCAGCAACTCGGACGCCGTCGCCGGCTGCGGCTACGTCGATCCCGAGGCCTCGTTCGGCCCCGACGCCGACGCGCCCGACGTCGTCCACGCCTTCACCCCCACCGAGTCGGGCGTCTACACGTTCACGCTCGAGGGCACGCCGTCGCTCCTGTACGTCGCCACGACCTGCCCGACCGCGGCCGGAACGTGCCTCGCGGGCCTCGACACCTTCGAGTTCGAGATCTTCAAGGTCAACCTCACCGCCGGCGAGACCTACTACGCCATCGTCGACGGCTGGTACGACAACGAGGAGGGCGCGTACACCTTGACCATCGACGGCCCGACCGAGCCGGTCGCCGGCGACGCTTGCGACGCGCCGCTCGCCATCGACACCGAGCCTTTCCTGGGCGAAGGCGACACCACGCTGGCGGTCGACGACTTCCAGGCCATCGGCTGCGAGGGCCTGCTGGACCAGGCCGGCATCGGCGGCGGCGACGTGGTCTACACCTTCACGCCCGGCGCCTCCGCTACCTACCGCTTCGAGCTGGCCGGCGAGGCGACGGCCGTCTACGTCCAGACCGCGTGCGGCACCGGCGCCGGCACCTGCGTCGGCGGCGCCGACTTCGAGTTGGACGACCTGCTGGACGTGACCCTCGAGGCCGGCGTGACCTACTTCGTCGTGGTCGACGGCATCTTCAGCTACGAGATCGGCGAGTACGTCCTGTCGGTCGAGGCGCTCTAGCCCCCCCCCCCCGAGCCGGGCGCGGCGCCTCCTCCTGCCGGGGAGGCAGGCACCGCGCCCGGCGCCGGACCTCACGCGTCGGAGTAGCGCGGCTCGTCGGCGTCGGGATCGTGGATGCGCGTCCAGGCGCGCCCGATGGCCGTCAGACCCACCGCCGTCCCCACGGCCATCGCCACGAACCCCAGCGCGGGGACGAGGTAGGCGACGATGCACGCCGCCGTGAAGGTCAGGCTGGTCGCGGTCAGCCGCCGGTCGATGCCGATGGCGGCGATGCCCGAGGCCACCGAGAAGATGATGAGGCCTTCGGACAGCACCACGGGCACCGGCCTCCCCGTCAGCGCCGCGAGCGCCCACAAGGCCGGCGTCGCCGCCGTGGTCGCCATCAGGGCCAGCATCAGGCGACGGTTCACCGAGTTGCCCAGCAGCTCGCCGCGCAGCCTCAGGACGGCGCCGGCCAGTCCCAGCGACGCCAGCAGCGTCGCGACCAGCATGTCGACGGCCGTGATCTGGTAACGGCCGAAGTGCTCGACGGCGGCGGCGGCAAGGTTCACCACGCCCCAGAAGGCGGCCTGGACGTACACCAGCACGCTGCGGCGGCGCGCGGCGAAGCTGAGGTCGTTCTCGCGCGAGAAGCGCTCGAGCCGGACCAGCTCGGCCTGGCGTTCGGCGCGCTCGGCCTCGAGGTCGGACAGGTGGCGCGCCAGCTCGGGCCGGGGCCCGCGCAGCGCTTCGAGCTCTTCGAGCAGCACGCGCGCGGCAGGGAGCGCTCCCTGCCGCAGCTCGAAGTCGAGCATCAGCCCGAGCGCGTCGGACAGGCCGTCCCGCGCGTCGTCATTGCCCTCCCACGTCCGCAGCGCCTGCCGGAAACCGAAGCGGCACTCGCCGAAGAGGTTGTAGACGTGGACGACCTCGTCCGGCGACGGGGCGCCGTCGACCCGCGCCGCGAAGGCGTCCAGGCGCGCGGTCGCCTCCTGGGTGAGCTGCCGGCTCGAGCGTCGCATCTGGTAGGTCTGCAGCGCGCGGCGCATCTCTTCGACCGACCGGAAGCGCTCGCGCGGCTCGGCCGCGAGCGCCCGCCGCGCCACGGCGGCCAGCTCGGCCGGGACGGCGACGTCGAAGGTCGGCGCGTCGGCGTTCCAGGCGCTGGCCAGGCTGTCGACCACCGTCGGGGCCGCGTGCGGCGGGGCCCCGGTCAGGAGCTCGTGCAGGATGGCGCCCAGCAGGTAGACGTCGGTGCGCTCCGACAGCGCCTGGGCGTCCGAGCGCGCCATCTCGGGCGCCATGTAGGCGGGCGTGCCGGCGACTCCACGCACGTCGACCGCCCGAGGCACCCGCGGATCCGCGCGCAATCCGACCGCCAGGCCCCAGTCCAGGACGTAGACCTCTCCGAAGGACCCGACCATCACGTTGTCGGGCTTGAGGTCGCGGTGCACGACGCCGCGGCTGTGGGCGAAGGCCACCGCGTTCATCACCCCGAACAGGATCTCCAGGTGCCGGTCCAGCTCGGCTTCGTCGGTGAGGGCCGCCGCGGGGCGCGCCGCCAGCAGCTCGCGCCAGCTCGTCCCCTCGATGCGCTTCATGACGAACATGGGCGTGCCGTCGTCGGCCCGGCCGAGCGCGTACACGGGCACGATGTTCGGGTGCTCGAGCAGCCCGGTCACCCACGCCTCGCGCAGCAGCTCCAGCGTCGCCGCCGGGCTGGTGTGCTCGGGCCGCACCGCCTTGACGGCCACCGTCCGCCCGATGGACAGCTGCGTCGCCCCGCGCACGACGCCCATCCCGCCCTGGCCCAGCGTCTGCCCGATGGCCAGCTCCGCCGGCCCGGCCCCGCCGGTCAGCGCCAGCCGCGGCAGCTTGGCCAAGGCGGCCTCCACCTCGTCCGCCCCGTCCGGCGGCTCGGGCAGCAACGTCCCGTCCAGCTTGCGCCGCGCCTGCGTCGCCGCGCGCGCGACCGTCTCGAAGTAGCCCTCGGTCGCAGCGGCTCCCTGCGTCGGCGGACTCTGGGCGGGCGCGAGGTCCTTGGCGGGCAGTGCGGCTCCGTCGCTCATGCGCGGCAGCCTAACCGAGCGCTCGCTTGGTCGCGAGCGCACACAGGCTGCGGCCTGCAAACCGAACTCCGGGCACGGGCGGTCAGGGGCCGGTCGTGCAGGTCGATGCGCCGTCGGGGCCGACGCGGAGCAGCCAGAGGTCGGAAGCGCCCGCGCCCTGCGACTCGGTCTCGCCGGCGAGGATGAAGTCGCCGTCGTGCAGGGCGTGGAGATGGCGCACCTCGTCCCGTTGAGGTCCGCCGAAGGTGCGGTACGTGGTTTGCCTGCCGTCGGGGTCGACGAAGACCAGGGCGGCCTCGACGCCGAGGCCCTCCACCTCGATGCGCCCTGCGAGGAAGATCCCCGGATATCTGCGGGCGATGGCCGCGGGCTCGAAGCCGTTGGGGAGCCCGAGCGGCGTCGAGTCGACCAGGTCGCCGTCTGGGCTGATGAGGTGAGCGACATGGCCCTGCGCTCCGGATGTCAGCGTCGTGACGGCGCCACTGTCATGCACGAAGAGCGCGACGAGCGGATCCGAGAGCGCGATCTTCCAGCCTCCCGTCAGGATCTGGTCTCCCCCGAAGCCGGATTCGCTCGGCACACGCTCCCACGTGAGGTGCTGGACGTGCGTCACCCCGTCGAAGCGACCGTCGGCCGCGTCGGGATCGATCCACCGGCCGAACACCTGACCGTCTGCCGGATGCGCTCGCGTGTGGAGGATGTCGCGCAGGCGCTCCGGCTCGTTCTCGTTCGGCCAGGTGAACGTCATGTCACGCTGGCCACCTGCGGTGACGTAGACGAGGCTCTCCCCCTCGATCTCCTTGACTCGTTCTTGGAACGCGCAGCGATCCCGATGGTGCAATCCGACCACGAATTGCCCGTTGGCAAGGGCCGAAACCGTGCGCGTTGCGGCTGCGAGCACCTCGCAGCCGGCGGGAGAATCGCTGGCGAGGGTGTCGACCTGCCATAGGACTTGCCCAGTCTTGCCGAGCGCGACCAGCCCCGAGCCGTCCGCCTGTCCCACGACCAGGGTTCCGTCTTCCGCGGCGGCTACGGGGCCCGCGAAGGGCAGCTCGACCTCGAGGATCGGCACGCCGGCCGGGTTCGTCCGGACCAGCCACGCCTGGGGCTCGGCTGCGAGGGTGCGACGGACCAGGGCGAAGCCGCCGTCGGGCAGGGGCGCGAAGCCGGCCAGCTCGTCGTGACCTTTGGAGCCGTAGGTGCGGTCGAAGAGCTTGGGCGTGAGCGCTGGCGCCTCGGCGCCTTCCGGGGCCGGCGAGCACGTCCCCGCGCTGCACGTGCCTGGGGCCTCGCAGGCCGCGGGGCCGCAGGCCAGGCCTTCGTCCACGGCCAGGACGACGCATCGCCCGTCGTGGCAGCCCAGCTCCCGACAGGGCAGGAAGTTCGCGAGCGCGCTGGTGCAGTCGGACTCGAGATCACACGGGATGTCGAAGGTTTCGAGCACGACCGGGGCGGCCGGCGCCTCGCCGGTGTCTCCGTTGTCCGAGCGGCCCGATGAAGGTGGCTCCCCGAGGCAGGCGGCGAACATACAGGCCGAGACCATCACTCCGACAAAACGATTCATGAGTTCCCCGTTGTCGACCCGTACATCCGTGAGACGGCTCCAGATCAGACCGTGGACGGACGGCTTGCTGTCAACGTGAAGTGACGCCCGAGACGCTCGACGCCGAGGGGCCAACTCCCGAACGGCCCACGACAGGGCGGCGGGCGAGGAAGACCTGGTCGTGGGCGCCGTCGCCGATGGGCCGAGCGAGCCATGTTGGCGTAGCGATCGGTGGCGCGTTCGACCGAACCATTGGGGTCGAACAGGGCGTCGGCTTCATCGAGGAGGAGGACTCTCCGCGCCGACCGCGCCGCGGCGAAGATGCGTGACAGGTTCTGTTCGGTCTCGCCGACGTATTTGCTGGTGAACTTGGGTATCACGATATGGCGGTGATCGACCAGTTCGAGCCCGAAGGGCGGTGCCCGCGGCATCTCTGGCAAGGAGGAGACCGGAGGCGATGTCTACGTAGGGCTCGGAGGCAGACGCTGTCACGCGCTTTCGGGTGAGGGGGCGAAGCCCGGTGCGATGTCAGGCGGTTGGGCGCACGAGGGGGAGGGCGTGCGTGGCGGCCCACTCGGACAGGGAGCGGCGGGCGAGGGCGGCGGCCATCAGATCGGGGAAGACGTCGGGGGTGCAGGCGAAGACCGGGGCGCCCAGGGCGGACAGCGCGGCGGCGTGCTGCGGGTGATGGGCGGGCGCGCCCTGATCGGACAGGGCGAGCAGGACGATGAATTGCACGCCCGAGGCGGTGAGGGCCGCGGCGTGGCGCAGCATGGCGTCGGGGTCGCCGCCCTCGAAGAGGTCGCTGAGCAGGACCAGCAGGGTGTCGGCGGGGCGCTCGACCAGGGTGCGGGCGTAGGCGAGGGCCTGGGCGATGTCGGTGCCGCCGCCCAGCTGCAGGCCGAAGAGCAGCTCGACCGGGTCCGACAGGTGGTCGGAGAGGTCGGCGAGCGAGGTGTCGAAGGCCACCAGGCGTGTCCGCAGGGCTGGCAGCGAGGCCAGGATGGAGGCAAAGAGGCCGGCATACACGACCGAGTTGGCCATGGAGGCCGACTGGTCGACGCACAGGACGAGGTCGCGCAGGCCGGGGCGGCGGCGGGCGTAGCCGAGGCGGCGCTCGGCGATGAGCGTGCCGAGGTGCGGCTGGTAGTGGCGCAGGTTGGCGCGGATGGTGCGGTGCCAGTCGATCTCGCGCGGCCGCGGGCGGCTGGTGCGGCTGGCGCGGTCGAGGCTGCCCTGGATCGCCTGCCGCGTGGGCTGGGAGAGGCGCTGCGTCAGCTGCTCGACGACGCGGCGGACGACCTGCCGGGCGGCGTCGTGGGTGCGGCGCGGCATGACGTCGCGCAGGGTGAGCAGGGTCGCGACCAGCTGGGCGTCGGGGGTCAGCGCCTCGAGCAGCTCGGGCTCGAGCAGCATGCGCTCGAGGCCCAGGCGCTCGAGGGCGTCCTGCTCGAGCACGCGCACGACGGGCTTGGGGAACAGGTCGCGGATCTCGCCCAGCCAGCGGGCGACCTTGGGGTTCGAGCCGGCGAGGCCGCCCTGGCGCGGGGCGTCGTACAGCTCGGCGAGGGCCTGATCGAGCCGCTCGTCCTCGGGCTGCAGCGGGGCGTGGGTCCCGTCGGCCTCGCCGCCGCCCAGGACCAGGCGCCAGCGGCGCAGGCGTTCGTCGTCAGGCGTCGTCATTCATACAATCCGCGCCGGCGGAGCCGGCGGAAAGCTCGGCCATGGGCCGAGCACTCCGAAAGCCGCCTTCGGCGGCGTGAGCGGTGGAGTCTGGGAG